>JBBCJV010000043.1:0-30256 GCA_037190565.1 Burkholderiaceae bacterium | reverse complement strand
GCCGCAGTTCTACTTCCGCACCACGGACGTGACCGGCGCGGTGGAGCTGCCCAAGGACAAGGAAATGGTCATGCCGGGCGACAACGTCAGCATCACCGTGAAGCTGATCGCACCGATCGCGATGGAAGAAGGCCTGCGCTTTGCCATCCGCGAAGGCGGCCGCACCGTCGGCGCCGGCGTCGTGGCCAAGATCATCGAGTAAACAGTTTTCGGCCGCAGGGGCATAGCTCAATTGGCAGAGCGTCGGTCTCCAAAACCGAAGGTTGGGGGTTCGATTCCCTCTGCCCCTGCCACCCGCTGACGCGGGCGGCCTCCATTCCTCCGCTGGCGCGGAGGGTGTGCCAGACCCGGCCCGCGGGGCAAAAGCCCCGGCGGGCCTTGCCGCTGAATGGCGAGCACCCATAGGCGACTACCCAGTCAAGACCAGCGATGTCCACCCAACCCCAGGTTGAAACCGTCACCTCCGGCGCCGACAAGGCCAAGCTGGCTGGCGCTGCCGCGCTGGTGGCGGCGGCGGTCGCCGTCTTCTACACGCTGGGCGCGCAAGACCTGTGGCTGCGCGTGATCGCGCTGCTGGTGCTGATGGCCGCGGCGGTGGCGCTGTTCTTCACGTCCGAGCCGGGCAAGCAGCTGGCCGCCTTCGGCCGCGACTCGGCGCGCGAGGTCAAGAAGGTCGTCTGGCCCACCCGCAAGGAGGCCATGCAGATGACCGGCTATGTGTTCGCCTTCGTGTTCGTGATGGCCTTGTTCCTGTGGCTGGCCGACAAGACCGTGAGCTGGGTGCTGTACGACCTGATCCTCGGCTGGCGCTGAAGAGGGTGCAACGATGAGCGAACAACAAACCACTCCCGATACCGCCGCCGCGCCGGCGTCCAGCGCGCTGCGCTGGTACGTGGTGCATGCCTACTCGGGCATGGAAAAAGCTGTGGAGCGCAACCTGCGCGAGCGCATAGACCGCGCCGGCATGCAGGCCAAGTTCGGCCGCATCCTGGTGCCCACCGAAGAGGTGGTGGAGCTCAAGAACGGCAAGAAGGCCGTCACCGAGCGCCGCTTCTACCCGGGCTATGTGCTGGTCGAGATGGAAATGGCCGACGACACCTGGCACCTGGTGAAGCACACCAGCAAGGTCACGGGTTTCGTGGGCGGTGCGCGCAACCGCCCGGCCCCCATCTCGGAAGCCGAGGTGGCCAAGATCGTCAACCAGATGCAGGAAGGCGTGGACAAGCCCAAGCCCAAGGTCGAGTGGACCGTGGGCGAACTGGTGCGCGTCAAGGAAGGCCCGTTCACCGATTTCAACGGTGCGGTCGAGGAAGTGAACTACGAGAAGTCCAAGGTGCGCGTCAGCGTCACCATCTTCGGCCGTGCGACACCGGTGGAACTGGACTTCGCGCAGGTCGAGAAGGTGTGAATCCGGGGCATGCCGCCGCAACCCCGGCATGCCGTTGTTGTTTGCAGGGTTGAGTGACGAGGAGACCGCCCAGGCGGTCGCTGGAACTCGGTAGGAGCCATCATGGCCAAGAAAATCGTCGGCTTCATCAAGCTGCAAGTCCCGGCGGGCAAGGCGAACCCCTCGCCGCCCATCGGCCCCGCGCTGGGTCAGCGTGGTCTGAACATCATGGAGTTCTGCAAGGCGTTCAACGCCCAGACGCAGAGCTACGAGCCGGGCCTGAAGCTGCCGGTGGTGATCACCGCCTACGCGGACAAGAGCTTCACCTTCGTGCTGAAGTCGCCGCCGGCGACCGTGCTGCTGAAGAAGGCCGCCAAGATCGAGAAGGGCTCGGGCAAGGCGCACCTGGAGAAGGTGGGCAAGGTCACGCGCGAGCAGCTCGAGGAAATCGCCAAGACCAAGATCAAGGACCTCACCGCCGCCGACATGGACGCCGCGGTGAAGACCATTGCCGGGTCGGCCCGCTCCATGGGCCTGATCGTCGAAGGAGTCTGACCATGGCCAAGCTCACCAAGAAGGTCAAGGCCCAACAAGGCAAGATCGACAGCACCAAGCTGTACGCGCTGGACGCGGCCCTGGCCATCGTCAAGGAACACGCCACCGCGAAGTTCGACGAGTCCATCGACGTCTCCGTGCAACTGGGCGTGGACGCCAAGAAGTCCGACCAGGTGGTGCGCGGCGCCGTGGTGCTGCCCGAAGGCACCGGCAAGACCAAGCGCGTGGCGGTGTTCGCCCAGGGTGCCAAGGCCGAGGAAGCCAAGGCCGCCGGTGCCGACATCGTGGGCATGGACGACCTGGCCGCCGAGGTCAAGGCCGGCAACCTGAACTTCGACGTCGTGATCGCCTCGCCCGACACCATGCGTGTGGTCGGTACGCTGGGCCAGATCCTGGGCCCGCGCGGCCTGATGCCCAACCCCAAGGTCGGCACCGTGACGCCCGACGTGGCCACCGCGGTGAAGAACGCCAAGGCCGGTCAGGTGCAGTTCCGCGTGGACAAGGCCGGCATCATCCACGGCACGATCGGCCGCCGTTCGTTCGACAACGACAAGCTGGTCTCCAACCTGCGTGCGCTGATCGACGCGCTGAACAAGTCCAAGCCGGCCAGCAGCAAGGGTGTGTACCTGCGCAAGGTGGCGGTTTCTTCGACCATGGGCGTGGGTGTGCGTGTGGACACCTCGTCCATCGCCGCGCCGGCCGCGGCCTGAGTTTGATGTGAGTACGGCGGCGCGCGAGTCTGGCGCGCCGCGGTGAAAGAGTTTGGTGGGCCGGTGGTGCGCAAGCGCTGCCGGGTCATCCAAGACCGCTGGCGGGGGCCGGGCAACCGGCACCCTTAATGCGGGACCTGACCCCGTGTCAGGGCCCGGGCCAGCGCAGATGGCAGTCCCCGCTGCAAAGGATGCTTCGTCTTGATGAGGTCTTCCGGAAACAGATGGCTGCTGAACCCGGGTGTGTCCGGCGGTGCTTTGCACCCATGGACACGTTTTGTGTGAGGAGCAGACCTTGAGTCTCAATCGCAACGAGAAGGCAGCCGTGGTCACGGACGTCGCCGCGCAAGCGGCACGTGCGCAGACGCTGGCGTTGGCCGAGTACCGTGGCCTCACCGTGGAACACCTGAACAAGCTGCGCCGCGACGCGCGCGAGCAGGGCGTGTACCTTCATGTGCTGAAGAACACGCTGGCTCGCCGCGCCGTGACGGGCACCCCGTTCGAGGTGGCCTCGGAAGCCATGGTCGGCCCGCTGATCTACGGCTTTTCCGAGGACGCGGTGGCAGCGGCGAAAGTCGTGGCCGACTTCGCCAAGGGCAACGACAAGCTGGTCATCAAGGGCGGCGCGTACGCCGGCAAGGCGCTGGACGCCGACGGGGTCAAGGCCCTGGCGTCCATCCCCAGCCGCGAAGTGCTGATCGCCCAGGTGGCCGGCCTGCTGAAGTCGCCCATACAGCGCCTGGCCGGTGTGCTGGCCGCGCTGGCCGAGAAGAAGGGCGGCGGCGCCGAAGAAGCGGCACCCGCAGCCTGACCGAACCTCTGCTGACTGCAACGAATCTACTGTTTCGAGGAACCCCAAATGGCATTCGACAAAGACGCATTCCTGTCCGCGATGGACAGCATGACCGTGATGGAACTCAATGACCTGGTCAAGGCCATTGAAGAGAAGTTTGGCGTGTCCGCCGCCGCGATGGCCGCCCCGGCCGCCGGTGGTGGTGGCGGTGCTGCCGCTGCTGCCGAAGAGAAGACCGAGTTCAACGTGGTGCTGCTGGAAGCCGGCGCCAACAAGGTCTCGGTGATCAAGGCCGTGCGCGAACTGACGGGCCTGGGCCTGAAGGAAGCCAAGGACCTGGTCGATGGCGCGCCCAAGAACGTCAAGGAAGCCATCCCCAAGGCCGACGCCGAAGCCGCGCTGAAGAAGCTGGTGGAAGCCGGCGCCAAGGCCGAGGTGAAGTGATCTCGCGGGGGCCTCGTGCCCCCGGTCGAGCACACCGGGAAGCCCTGCCGACCCTGAAGAAGGGGGGCTTCCCAGTGTTCTCTGATCCGACTGCAGAGAACGGGTTTGGTCGGACTCCGGTGCAAGGCCGGGGTTGTCCGCCAGCGGCAGGTAGTGGCCTGCCACCAGACCTCAGGCGCAAGGCCTGAGTCGGCTTGTGGCTTGCGGGAGACGCCCGCAGCACCAGCCAGCCAGTCGCCGACGAGTGCCCGCCTTGGCCCGGTGAGCCCTCTCGACACGGAGATTTCTCGATGGCGCAAGCAACCCCCTACAGCTACACCGAGCGCAAGCGTATCCGCAAGAGCTTCGGCAAACGCGCAAGCGTGCTGAACGTGCCCTACCTGCTGACGATGCAGCGCGAAAGCTACGTCGCGTTCCTGCAAAAGGACGTGCCGCCCGCCAAGCGCAAGCCCGAGGGGCTGCAGGCTGCCTTCCTTTCCGCGTTCCCGATCACGTCGCACAACGGGTTCGTGGAGATGAAGTTCACCGAGTACAACATCGCCAAGCCGCCGTTCGACGTGCGGGAGTGCCAGCAGCGTGGCCTGACCTACGCCGCCGCGGTGCGCGCGAAGCTGCAGATGATCATCTACGACCGCGAGAGCCATCCGGCCAAGGCGGTCAAGGAGATCAAGGAGCAAGAGGTCTACATGGGCGAAGTGCCGCTCATGACCGACTACGGCTCGTTCATCGTCAACGGCACCGAGCGTGTCATCGTCAGCCAGCTGCACCGCAGCCCGGGCGTGTTCTTCGAGCACGATAAGGGCAAGACGCACAGCTCGGGCAAGCTGCTGTTCAGCGCCCGCATCATCCCCTACCGCGGCTCGTGGCTGGACTTCGAGTTCGACCCCAAGGACATCCTGTACTTCCGCGTGGACCGCCGCCGCAAGATGCCGGTGACCATCCTGCTCAAGGCCATAGGCCTGAACCCGGAAGCCATCCTGGCGCACTTCTTCGACAACGACAACTTCCGCCTGATGGACGCAGGCGCGCAGATGGAGTTCGTGCCCGAGCGCCTGAAGGGCGAAGTGGCCCGCTTCGACCTGACCGACAAGAGCGGCAACGTCATCGTCGAGAAGGACAAGCGCATCACCGCGCGCCACGTCAAGCAGCTGGAAGCCAGCGGCACCACGCACATCTCCGTGCCCGAGGACTTCCTCGTGGGCCGCGTGGTGGCGCGCAACATGGTGGACGCCGAAACCGGCGAGATCGTCGCCAAGGCCAACGACGAGCTCACCGACACGCTGCTGAAGAAGCTGCGCGGCGCAGGCATCAAGGACCTGCCCTGCATCTTCACCAACGAGCTGAACCAGGGCGCCTACATCAGCCAGACGCTGGCCTCCGACGAGACCAACGACCAGCTGGCTGCGCGCGTGGCCATCTACCGCATGATGCGCCCCGGCGAGCCGCCGACCGAAGACGCCGTGGAAGCGCTGTTCCACCGCCTGTTCTACAGCGCCGACACCTATGACCTGAGCCGTGTCGGCCGCATGAAGTTCAACGCCCGCGTGGGCCGCGACACGCCCGAAGGCGCGATGACGCTGTCCAACGACGACATCCTGAACGTCGTCAAGATCCTGGTGGACCTGCGCAACGGCAATGGCGAAGTCGATGACATCGACCACCTGGGCAACCGCCGTGTGCGCTGCGTGGGCGAGCTGGCCGAGAACCAGTACCGCTCGGGCCTCGCGCGTATCGAGAAGGCCGTGAAGGAGCGTCTGGGCCAGGCCGAGGCCGAGCCGCTGATGCCGCACGACCTGATCAACTCCAAGCCCATCAGCGCGGCGCTGAAGGAGTTTTTCGGCGCAAGCCAGCTCAGCCAGTTCATGGACCAGACCAACCCGCTGTCGGAGATCACGCACAAGCGGCGTGTCTCGGCCCTGGGCCCGGGCGGTCTGACGCGCGAACGTGCCGGCTTCGAGGTGCGCGACGTGCACCCCACGCATTACGGCCGCGTGTGCCCGATCGAAACGCCTGAAGGCCCGAACATCGGCCTGATCAACTCGCTGGCGCTGTATGCGCAGCTCAACGAGTACGGCTTCCTGGAAACGCCTTACCGCCGCGTCGAGGACGGCAAGGTCACCAACCAGATCGACTACCTGTCGGCCATCGAGGAAGGCAAGTACGTCATCGCCCAGGCCAACGCCAGCCTGGACGAAAGCGGCCGCCTGATCGACGAGCTGGTCAGCGCGCGCGAGAAGGGCGAGTCGGTGCTGCTGTCGCCCGAGCGGGTGCAGTACATGGACGTGGCGCCCACGCAGATCGTCTCCGTCGCTGCTTCGCTGGTGCCCTTCCTGGAGCACGATGACGCGAACCGCGCGCTGATGGGCGCGAACATGCAGCGCCAGGCCGTGCCCACGCTGCGCCCCGAGAAGGCCTTCGTCGGCACCGGCGTCGAGCGCGTGGCGGCGGTGGACTCGGGCACCGTGGTCACCGCACGCCGCGGCGGCATCGTGGACTACGTGGACACCAACCGCATCGTGATCCGCGTCAACGACGACGAGACGGTGGCCGGTGAAGTGGGCGTGGACATCTACAACCTCATCAAGTACCAGCGCAGCAACCAGAGCACCAACATCCACCAGCGCCCCATCGTGCGCCGTGGCGACAAGGTCGGCTCCGGCGACGTGGTGGCCGACGGTGCCAGCACCGACCTGGGCGAACTGGCCCTGGGCCAGAACATGCTGGTCGCCTTCATGCCCTGGAACGGCTACAACTTCGAGGACTCGATACTGATCTCCGAGAAGGTGGTAGCCGACGACCGCTACACCAGCATCCACATCGAGGAGCTGGTGGTGATGGCGCGCGACACCAAGCTGGGCTCGGAAGAAATCACGCGCGACATCCCGAACCTGAGCGAGCAGCAACTGGCCCGCCTGGACGAAAGCGGCATCGTCTACATCGGCGCCGAGGTGAACCCCGGCGACGTGCTGGTGGGCAAGGTCACGCCCAAGGGCGAGACCACGCTGACACCTGAAGAGAAGCTGCTGCGCGCCATCTTCGGCGAGAAGGCTTCCGATGTGAAGGACACCTCGCTGCGTGTGGACCAGGGCACCAACGGCACGGTCATCGACGTGCAGGTCTTCACCCGCGAAGGCATTCAGCGCGACAAGCGTGCGCAGCAGATCATCGACGATGAACTGAAGCGCTTCCGCCTGGACCTGAACGACCAGCTGCGCATCGTCGAGGCCGACGCCTTCGACCGTATCGAGAAGCTGCTGGCCGGCAAGGTGGCCAACGGCGGCCCGAACAAGATCGCCAAGGGCACGGCCATCACGCGCGAGTACCTGGCCAGCGTGGACAAGTACCACTGGTTCGACATACGCCCGGCCGACGAAGACCTGGCCAACCAGCTGGAAAGCATCAAGAACAGCCTGGACCAGACGCGCCACAGCTTCGACCTGGCCTTTGAAGAAAAGCGCAAGAAGCTGACGCAGGGCGACGAGCTGCCGGCCGGCGTGCTGAAGATGGTGAAGGTGTACCTGGCCGTCAAGCGCCGCCTGCAGCCCGGCGACAAGATGGCCGGCCGCCACGGCAACAAGGGCGTGGTGTCCAAGATCGTCGCGGTCGAGGACATGCCCTACATGGCCGACGGCACGCCGGTGGACATCGTGCTGAACCCGCTGGGCGTGCCTTCGCGCATGAACGTGGGTCAGGTGCTGGAAGTGCACCTGGGCTGGGCCGCCAAGGGCATAGGCCAGCGCATAGGCCACATGCTGCAGCAGCACTCGCGTGCGACCGAGCTGCGCAAGTTCCTGGAACAGCTCTACAACAAGAGCGGCGGGCGCAGCGAGAAGCTGGACGCGCTGAGCGACGACGAGGTCGTCGAGATGGCGGCCAACCTGGAGCTGGGCGTGCCGTTTGCGACGCCGGTGTTCGACGGCGCGGCGGAAAGCGAAATCCGCGGCATGCTGGAGCTGGCCTACCCGGACGACGTGGCCGCACGCAAGGGCCTGACGCCCACGCGCACCCAGGCCACGCTGCACGACGGCCGCACCGGCGACGCCTTCGAGCGCCCGGTCACCGTGGGCTACATGCACGTGCTGAAGCTGCACCACCTGGTGGACGACAAGATGCACGCGCGCTCCACCGGCCCGTACAGCCTGGTGACGCAGCAGCCGCTGGGCGGCAAGGCCCAGTTCGGTGGCCAGCGCTTCGGTGAGATGGAGGTGTGGGCGCTGGAGGCCTACGGCGCCAGCTACATCCTGCAGGAAATGCTGACGGTGAAGTCCGACGACGTGAACGGCCGCACCAAGGTCTACGAGAGCATCGTCAAGGGCGAGCACGCGATCGAAGCGGGCATGCCGGAATCCTTCAACGTGCTGGTGAAGGAAATCCGCTCGCTGGGCATCGACATCGAACTTGAACGCAACTGAGACAGGAAAGGATAGAGACCATGAAAGGCTTGCTCGACCTTTTCAAGCAGTTCACCCCCGATGAGCATTTCGATGCCATCAAGATCGGTCTGGCTTCCCCGGAGAAGATCCGCAGCTGGTCGTTCGGTGAGGTGAAGAAGCCCGAGACCATCAACTACCGGACCTTCAAGCCGGAGCGTGATGGCCTGTTCTGCGCCAAGATCTTCGGCCCGATCAAGGACTACGAGTGCCTGTGCGGCAAGTACAAGCGCCTGAAGCACCGCGGCGTGATCTGCGAGAAGTGCGGCGTTGAAGTCACGCAGACCAAGGTGCGCCGCGAGCGCATGGGTCACATCGACCTGGCCGCGCCCTGCGCCCACATCTGGTTCCTGAAGAGCCTGCCGTCGCGTCTGGGCCTGGTGCTGGACATGACGCTGCGCGACATCGAGCGCGTGCTGTACTTCGAAGCCTACGTGGTGGTGGACCCGGGCATGACGCCGCTGAAGAAGTTCAGCATCATGACCGAGGACGACTACGAGGCGAAGGTCGTCGAGTACGGTGACGGCGAATTCACCGCGATGATGGGCGCCGAGGGCGTCAAGCGCCTGCTGGAGGAAATGGACATCGATGCGGAGATCGACAAGATCCGCAACGATGGAACCGGCTCCGAGCTCAAGATCAAGAAGAACTCCAAGCGCCTGAAGGTGCTGGAAGCCTTCAAGAAGAGCGGCATCAAGCCCAACTGGATGGTGCTGGAAGTGCTGCCGGTGCTGCCGCCGGACCTGCGCCCGCTCGTGCCGCTGGACGGCGGCCGCTTCGCCACCAGCGACCTGAACGACCTGTACCGCCGCGTCATCAACCGCAACAACCGCCTGGCGCGGCTGCTGGAGCTGAAGGCGCCGGAAATCATCGTGCGCAACGAAAAGCGCATGCTGCAGGAAGCGGTCGACAGCCTGCTGGACAACGGCCGCCGCGGCAAGGCGATGACGGGCGCGAACAAGCGCGCGCTAAAGTCGCTGGCCGACATGATCAAGGGCAAGAGCGGCCGCTTCCGCCAGAACCTGCTGGGCAAGCGCGTCGACTACTCGGGCCGTTCGGTCATCGTGGTGGGCCCGACGCTGAAGCTGCACCAGTGCGGCCTGCCCAAGCTGATGGCCATCGAGCTGTTCAAGCCCTTCATCTTCTCGCGCCTGGAGGCGATGGGCATCGCCACCACCATCAAGGCGGCGAAGAAGGAAGTGGAAAGCGGCACGCCGGTGGTGTGGGACATCCTTGAAGAAGTCATCAAGGAACACCCGGTGCTGCTGAACCGCGCGCCCACGCTGCACCGCCTGGGCATCCAGGCCTTCGAGCCGGTGCTGATCGAGGGCAAGGCCATACAGCTGCACCCGCTGGTGTGCTCGGCCTTCAACGCCGACTTCGACGGCGACCAGATGGCCGTGCACGTGCCGCTGTCCATAGAAGCGCAGATGGAAGCCCGCACACTGATGCTGGCCTCCAACAACGTGCTGTTCCCGGCCTCGGGCGAGCCGTCCATCGTGCCTTCGCAGGACGTGGTGCTGGGCCTGTACTACGCCACCCGCGAGCGCATCAACGGCCGCGGCGAAGGCATGGTGTTCAGCGACCTGCAGGAGCTGCAGCGCGCGCTGGACAACGGCGTGGTGGAGATCACCGCCAAGGTGAACGTGCGCCTGACCGAGTGGGCCAAGCACAAGGAAACCGGCGAGTTCGCGCCGGAGACCAAGCTGGTGGAAACCACGGTGGGCCGTGCGCTGCTGTCGGAGATCCTGCCCAAGGGCCTGCCGTTCAGCAACATCAACAAGGCGCTGAAGAAGAAGGAGATCAGCAAGCTGATCAACGTCAGCTTCCGCAAGTGCGGCCTGAAGGAAACGGTGGTCTTCGCCGACAAGCTGCTGCAAAACGGCTTCCGCCTGGCCACGCGGGCCGGCATCTCCATCGCCATCGACGACATGCTGGTGCCGGCGCAGAAGCACGACCTGATCGTGCGCGCCGAGAAGGAGGTCAAGGAAATCGAGCAGCAGTACGTCTCGGGCCTGGTGACCGCCGGCGAGCGCTACAACAAGGTGGTGGACATCTGGGGCAAGACCGGCGACGAAGTCGGCAAGGTCATGATGTCGCAGCTGTCCAAGGAGAAGGTGGCCGACCGCAACGGCAAGGCCGTGGACCAGGAGTCGTTCAACTCCATCTACATGATGGCCGACTCCGGCGCGCGGGGCTCGGCGGCGCAGATTCGCCAGCTGGCGGGCATGCGCGGCCTGATGGCCAAGCCCGACGGCAGCATCATCGAAACGCCCATCACGGCCAACTTCCGTGAAGGCCTGAACGTGCTGCAGTACTTCATCTCCACCCACGGCGCCCGCAAGGGCCTGGCGGACACGGCGCTGAAGACCGCGAACTCGGGCTACCTGACGCGCCGCCTGGTGGACGTGACGCAGGACCTGGTCGTCACGCAAGACGACTGCGGCACCCAGAACGGCATGAACATGCGCGCGCTGGTCGAAGGCGGTGAAGTCATCGAATCGCTGCGCGACCGCATCCTGGGCCGCGTGACCGCCATCGAGGTGCTGCACCCCGAGACGCAGGCGGCCATCCTGGAAGCCGGCCAGATGCTGGACGAAGAGACGCTGGACACGCTGGAAGCGGCCGGCGTGGACGAAGTCAAGGTGCGCACGCCGCTGACCTGCGACACGCGCTTCGGCCTGTGCAGCAAGTGCTACGGCCGCGACCTGGGCCGCGGTGGCCTGGTCAACGTGGGCGAGGCGGTGGGCGTGATCGCCGCGCAGTCCATAGGCGAGCCGGGTACGCAGCTGACCATGCGCACCTTCCACATCGGTGGTGCCGCTTCGCGTGCCGCGGTGGCCAGCAGCGTGGAAGCCAAGAGCGACGGCATCATCGGCTTCAACGCCACCATGCGCTATGTCACCAACGGCAAGGGCGTGCTGGTGGTCATCAGCCGCTCGGGCGAGATCGTCATCAGCGACCAGCACGGCCGCGAGCGCGAACGCCACAAGCTGCCTTACGGCGCCACGCTGAACGTCAAGCCCGACCAGTCGGTCAAGGCCGGCACCGTGCTGGCCAACTGGGACCCGCTGACCCGCCCCATCATCACCGAGTTCGCCGGCCGTGCGAAGTTCGAGAACGTGGAAGAAGGTGTCACCGTCGCCAAGCAGGTGGACGAGGTCACCGGCCTGTCCACGCTGGTGGTGATCGATCCCAAGCGCCGCGGTGCGGCCAAGGTGGTGCGCCCTCAGGTCAAGCTGCTGGACAGCGCCGGCCAGGAAGTCAAGATCCCCGGCACCGACCACAGCGTGACCATCGGCTTCCCGGTGGGCGCGCTGGTGCAGATCCGCGATGGCCAGGACCTGGCCCCCGGCGAAGTGCTGGCGCGCATCCCGATGGAAGGCCAGAAGACGCGCGACATCACCGGCGGTCTGCCGCGGGTGGCCGAGCTGTTCGAGGCGCGTTCGCCCAAGGACGTGGGCACGCTGGCCGAGATCACCGGCACGGTGTCCTTCGGCAAGGAGACCAAGGGCAAGGTGCGTCTGCAGATCACCGACCCGGACGGCAAGGTCTACGAAGAGCTGGTGCCCAAGGAGAAGAACATCCTGGTGCACGAAGGCCAGGTGGTGAACCGCGGCGAACTGATCGTGGACGGCGCTGCAGACCCGCAGGACATCCTGCGCCTGCTGGGCATCGAGGAACTGGCGCGCTACATCGTCGACGAGGTGCAGGACGTCTACCGCCTGCAGGGTGTGAAGATCAACGACAAGCACATCGAGGTGATCGTTCGCCAGATGCTGCGCCGCGTGCAGATCACCAACCCCGGCGACAGCAGCTACATCAGCGGCGAACAGGTGGAGCGCAGCGAGCTGCTCAACACCAACGAGAAGCTGCGTGCCGACGGCAAGGTGCCGGCCACGCACGCCGACGTGCTGCTGGGCATCACCAAGGCCAGCCTGTCCACCGATTCGTTCATCTCCGCCGCCTCCTTCCAGGAGACCACGCGCGTGCTGACCGAAGCGGCCATCATGGGCAAGCGCGACGAGCTGCGGGGCCTGAAGGAGAACGTCATCGTGGGCCGCCTGATCCCGGCGGGCACCGGCATGGCCTACCACGACGCACGCCGCGTCAAGGAAGCCATGGACGAGAGCGAGCGCCGCGCCATTGCGCTGCAGGAAGCCGAGGAACTGGCGGCCGTGCAGCTGGCCCAGGTGGATGCAGCGGCCGGCGGGGACACCCCGGCCGAGTAAGCGTCTTCTCCCGCGCTGTGAAGCGCTGGAAGAACAAAGGGCGGCCGAGAGGCCGCCCTTTGTGTTTGCCGGGAGGGCGCGGGGTGCGCGGCTGTTGCCGCGCCCCGGCCCGCCCGGTTACTGCCGCGGCTTTACTGCCCCGTCTGGTGCCAGCTCATCATGCGCCCCACCAGCGCGTCCAGCGCGGCGCCGGTGGTGGTGCTGGAGGCGTTGGTGACGGCGATGAAGGCCACGCCGGTGTCCAGCCCCAGCCAGGCCACCGAGTGGTTGCTGACGTTGGAGCCGGAATGCGTGGCGGTGCGCCCGCCCCAGGCCCGGTTGGTCATGATCCAGCCCAGGCCGTAGCGGTCGGTGGCGGCGTTGGGCATGGGCGTCACGCCGGTGAACAGCGTGCGTGCGTCGGTGGCGTTGAGGAAGTCCGACAGCCCGGCATCGGCCCGCATCAGCTCGGCAATGATGCGGCCCCAGCTGGCCAGCGGCATGTGCGAGCGGCCGGCGGCCGACAGGCCGGGCGGGTTGTCGCAGCCTTCACACGGCACCCAGGCGTTGTTGTTCCAGGTGTGCGGCACCGGGTTGTTGGTGGCGCCCGGCGCCGTCTGCGGGCCCCAGCCAATGTTCGCCGCGCCCAGCGGCGTGCCCACGCGGCTGGCGATCAGGTCTTCGTAGGTGCCTTCCAGCGCCCGCTCCACCATGGCGCCGGCGGTCACGGTGGAGAGGTTGCTGTAGAAGTAGCTGCCCTTGGCCGCCACCGGCGCCTGGCTCAGCGCCCAGCCCACGGCCCACTCACGCTGCCCCTTGGCGGTGGAGCCGCCGGCGTTGTAGTTGTTGTTGGGCGGGTTGCCGGGCAGGCCGGCCTGCATGGACAGCAGCTCGCGCAGCGTCACGCTCTGGTACTCGGCGCGTATGCGGCCGGCCAGTTCCGGGAAGGCGCTGCTCACCGTGGTGTCCCAGGTGATGGCGCCCTGTTGCACGGCGACGGCGGCCAGCATGGCGGTGACGGCCTTGAGGTTGGAGCCTATGTGCCACTGGTCGTCCAGCGTCACCGCGGCGCCACCGGCGGCGCGCCGGGTGCCGGCCACGCCCAGGCCCTTGATGCCGTCGCGTGTGATGACCGCGCCGCCCAGGGCCGGCAGGCCGCGCGCCAGGCGGACTTCTTCCACCAGCGCGGCGAAGTTCTTGGTGACGGTGAGCGTGGCGGTGCCGGAAACGCCCTCGGCGGTGGCGGTGATGGTCACCGGCCCGCCGGCGGCGACGGCGGTGACCTGGCCCTGGTCGTTCACCGTGGCCACGGCCTCGTTGGACGAGGTCCAGACCACGTCCACCTCGGGCATGGCCTCGCCGTCGGCGTTGCGTGCGGTGGCCGTTAGGGCCGCGCTGCCGTCTTCCATCAGCAACAGGCCAGGCGGCATGGCCACCGTCACGCTGGCGACCGTCTCTGAAGGCGGCGGCGGGGCGGCCTGCACGGTCAGCGCGTAGTTGACCGGCGCGATGGTCACGCCAGCAGCCGTGCCGCTGATGCTGAGGCTGGCGGTGGCGGCTGCGGCGCTGGCCTCGGCGGCAATGGTGAGCACCTGGGTGCTTGCGGCGGACGCAACGGTGCCGCCGGTGACCGTGACACCGGCCGGGGCGCCGGCCGCGGCGATGACCACGTCGCCGGTGAAGCCGCCGCCGCGGGTGATGGTGACGGTGGCCGTCACGCTGTTGCCGGCCACCACGGTGCCGCTGGCCGGGGCCACCGCCAGCGTCACCGTGGGGGTGGGCGGCGGGGGTGGCGGCGGCGGTGCCGGGGTCTGCGGGCCGCTGTCGGAGCTGCCGCCGCCGCAGGCCGCCAGGGCGGCCAGCAGGACGACCGGCGTCCACTTGATGATGAGATGACGGAGCATGGTCCCCTTCCTTGGTGGTTGCGGTGACTGCGGCGGGGCCGCAGTGCGGGCTGACGGGGCGCATGGTCTGCGCCCACCGTTCCGCCAACGCAAGCAAGGGGGCGCCGCAGGCGTACCGCAGAAGGGGGTGTGGCGTTTTTGGCGGCCAGGCCGCCCGGCTCAGGGTTTCAGATGCCGCGCGAGGAAGTGCTCCATGGCCTCGTAGAACTCGAAGCGGTTTTCCTCGTTGGCAAAGCCGTGGCCTTCGTTGTCCTTGACGATGTACTGCACGTCCACGCCGCGTTGGCGCAGGGCTTGCACGATCTGCTCGCTCTCGGCCTGGTTCACCCGCGGGTCGCGTGCGCCCTGGGCCACCAGCAGCGGCGTCTGTATGCGCTGGGCGTTCAGCGCCGGCGAGGTGGCGGTCATGCGCTCGCGGTCGGCCGGGTCGTCGGGGTTGCCCACCATCTGGTACATCTGCTGGCGCATGGGCTCCCAGTACGGCGGTATGGTGTTCATGAAGGTGAACAGGTTGCTCACGCCCACGAAGTTCACCGCCGCGGCGTACAGCTCGGGCGTCTTGGTGATGCCCGCCAGCGTGGCGTAGCCGCCGTAGCTGGCGCCGTAGATGGCGATGCGCTGCGGGTCGGCAATGCCTTGTTCGACCAGCCAGCGCACGCCGTCGCTCACGTCGTCCTGCATGGCCAGGCCCCACTGCTTGAAGCTGGCCTCCCAGAAGGCACGGCCGTAGCCGGTGGAGCCGCGGAAGTTCATCTGCAGCACCGCGTAGCCGCGGTTGGCCAGGAACTGCACCTCGGGGTTGAAGCCCCAGCGGTCGCGGTACCAGGGGCCGCCGTGCGGGTTGACGATGCAGGGCAGCTGCCGCGGTGCGCGGCCCGGCGGCAGCGTGAGGTAGCCGTGGATCTCCAGGCCGTCGCGCGCCGTGTAGCGCACCGGCTGCATGGCCGCCATGTGCTGCCGCGGCAACCACGGCGACACCTCGCCCAGCAGCGTCAGCGCGTCGCTTTCCACGTCGTACAGGTAGCGTGCGCCGGCGGTGCGGTCGTCGAAGGCGGCGACCACCAGCTTGTCCTCGGCCAGCGTTTCGCTTTGCAGCATCAGGTGGCTGTCGGGTAACCGGGCCTGCAGGCGCTCGAACAGGCGCTGCGTGCTGTCGTCGAAGCAGTGGCGGCCGGGCTTGTCCACGTGGTACTCCACCAGCGCCAGCGTGCGCCGAACGCGTGACCAGGCGGCGCCGTCCAGGTCCACCTGCGGGTGGGCCCAGACCAGGGTCTCGTCCTGCGGCTTGGCGGGGTCGATCAGCACCAGCGCCGCCTTGTCGCGGCCGCGGTTGCTGATGGCGTAGAAGGCCTGGTCCTGCGCGTCGAAGAACTGCGGCGCGACCTGGGTGCGGAAGTCGGTGCTCAGCAGCGGCTTGAAGGGCTGGCCCTCGCCGGCGCGGTACAGCAGCGTGTTGTTCACGCCGTCGCTGGCCACGCCCAGGCGCACGCAGCCGGCGTGGTCGCTTTGCCAGGCCACCACGTTGCCCGGGTTTTCGGCCACCAGTTCCTCGTCGCCGGTCTTGACGTGAACGCGGTACACGTCAAAGGCCTGCGCGTCGCGCCGGTTGTGCTGCACCAGGATGTGTTCCGGCGCTTCGAGCAGCGGGTCCACGATGTCGGCGCGCACGCCGTCGTACGGCGTCAGGTCGCGCACCGCGCCGCTGGCGGCGTCCACCGCCACGACGTGGAAGTTCTCGTCGCCGCCGAAGTCCTTGCTGTACAGCAGCGTGTCACCGCCCTTCCAGAAGTAGTGGGCGATGTCGCGTGCGCTTTCCCGTGTCAGCTGCCGCGGCGTGCCCGCCAGACGGCTGCCCTGCAGCGGCTGCACGAAGATGTTCATGCGCGGCGAATCGCTGCCACTGTCACCGTCAACGCCTGCACCGTCACCACGGGCCGGCTGCATGTACGACAGCATCTGCCCGTCGCCGGAGACCCGGTAGTAGGCGCGGTCCACGTTGCGAAAGAAGTCCCGCAGCGGAATCTGCGGCGGCAGCGCAGGCAAGGCGGCGTCGTGGCGGGTGGTCATCGAAGGGCGCTCCGGCGCGGGGGTGGTGATGTGGCCATTGTGGCCAACCCGCGCGCCGCTGCGGCGGCGCCGGCTCAGGGCATGTCGCCGTGCAGTGCGCGAAAGGCCGCGAACTCGCGCCGGTTGCGCGGCCCGTAGGTGCCGAAGCTGGGCCGCGGGTCGTTGAGGTACTCGGCGCGGCGGCGCGACACGCCGTCCTTCTTGAGCCTTTCCCGCATCGCAGCCGGCGCCAGGCCGTACACACGCGCCGCGTTCAGGCCGAAGATCTTGCGCTTGATGGCCGGCGTCAGTGCCGGGTAGCCGAAACGTTCCTGAAACTCGCGGCTGATCTGGAAGGCGCGAAAGGCCTGGATCTGGTCCTGCGGGCTGCCGTACCAGATGGAGTCGGTGCCCCACAGGATGTGGTCCTCGCCGAAGGTGAGCAGCAGCTTGCCCAGCAGGTGCGCCGCCTGGTCGGGGTCGCGCATCACGAAGCGCCAGGTGCTGCCCAGTTCGGCGTAGACGTTGCCGGGCCGGCCGGCTTCGTTCATGGAGCGCACCAGCGCATCCACGCCGAAGCGGGCCTGCGGGTCGTGCGGGCCTTCGCGCACCTGGGTGTCGAAGCCGGCGTGGTAGACGAGGAACTGCATGTCCGGGTGGCGGCGTGCCGCCGGGCCCATGTCGCGCGCGCTGGAGTATTCGTAGCCGCGCGGCCCGAAGGCCAGGCCCTTGTGCACGGCGATGCGGCGCACGCCCAGCCGGCGCGCACGCTCTATGAACGGGGCGCCGAAACGGTCGTCGTCCAGGAAGAAGCCTTCGGCGCCGTCCGGCGGGCCGAACTGCGTGTAGGTCTTGAACGCGGCGAGCTGGCCGCCCGGCCACCGGGCCACCTGCGCGTCCATGCCTTCCAGCTCGCCGGGCAGGGTGGGCGAGCAGCGGCCGTGCAGCAGCAGGCGTTCGCTGCCGTCCAGCGCCAGCGCGGCCTGGCGCGTGGCGCCGGCGGCTTCAAAGTCCAGCGGGTTGTGGTCCAGCCCGCCGGGCACGTGGCTGAGCACGCCCATGGCGGTGTCGCTGTCCAGGAACACGTCCTTGAGCAGGGTGTCGGCGTTCAGGCAGTCCAGGTAGTCGGCTTGCCCGCAAGCCGCGTTGGGCAGGTTGCGAAAGGCGTTGGGGCCGGCGCGCTGCCGCCACGCGCCCTGGGGGTTCACGTGGTGCAGTTGCACGTCGAAGATGAACTCGTCGCCGGCCAGGGCGCTGGCCGCGGCGGCCAGCTCGAACGGAGCTTCGGCCGGCAGCGCGTAGCCGCCGCCGCGGTGGCCGGCCGCGGCGAAGGCGCGGTCGAAGGCGCTCAGCGTGGCGGCGGCACCCAGCAGCGAGGCCAGGTAGCGCCGGCGCGGCAAGGCCACGCGCCGCGCCGCTTCGTCCACCGCCTGCTGGGCCTGGGCGCGGGCCTGGCGCGCGGCCGCGGCCAGCGGCACCGGGGCGAACTCGCCGTTGGAGGTGCTGTCGAGCTTGATGGGCAGGCGGCGCGGGTCGGGCTGGTCCATGGGCAGGCTCCTGGGCAGGCCGGTGGCGGGGCCGGCGCGAGCATAGTCGCCTCGGCCGCGCCCCTGCGCGCAGCGGGCCTGTTGCCTGCTGGATGGGCAACAGGCCCGCCGGTCCGCCGGCCCTCAGCTGCCGAAGCGCTGTGCGCTGACCATCAGGTAGCGGTCGCCGTCCTTGAACAGGTCGAAGCCCAGTTGCGCCCGCTCGGCCGCGCGCGCCTGCTGCACGCGCGGGTTCGAATCGTAGGCGCGCAGGCCTTGGGCGCAGGCTGCGGCATCGGCCCAGCGCACCAGCACCGCAGCCACCGGCAGGTCGTCGCCGCTGAGCCAGTCGAAGCCGGCTTCGACCCGGCCGCCGGCTTCTTCCAGCGCTGGTTTGTCGGTGCCCAGGAAGGCCGCCCGCGCCGCGCCGCCTTGCCCCGCCTGGGCGCGCAGCACCAGCAGCTGGTAGGCCGCTGCGCGGTCGGTGAACTCGGCACCGGGGGCCAAGGCCGGGGTGGGCCAGGCGGCCATGAACTGCGTGTCCACGCGGGCCGTGAGGTCGGTCTGCGCATGGGCGGCCTTGCGCAAGGCCTGCCACTCGGGGTCGGCACCGAAGGCGGCCCAGGCGGCATTGCGCTGCTGCAAGGTCTCCCAGCCCAGTATCCACAGATAGCCCGGCAGCCGCGGGCCTGCCAGCGCGTGCCAGGCACCCAGCGGCCGCGGCACGCCGGCGCGCTGCAGCACCGGCGTGCAGCCGTGTGCCATCAGCTGTTCCATCTCGGCCATGCGGCCGCCGCCGGCCTGGTAGGTTCGCAACTCGTACAGCATGTGCACAGCTTCCTACTGTTGGGGCTGTATGCCCACCTTGCGCATCAGCGCGTCCCACTTGGCGAGGTCGGCGCTGAGAAAGCGGGCGAACTCGGCCGGCGTGCCGCCGCTGGGCGTGGCGCCTTGTGCGGCCAGGGTTTCCTTGGTGTCGGTGGCGGCCAGGATCTTGTTGGCGTCGGCGTTGATCCTGGCGACGACGGATGGCGGCGTGCCGGCCGGCGCGAAGATGCCGTACCAGGCGCCGGCCTCGAAGCCGGGCACGCCGGCCTCCACCGCGGTGGGGATCTCGGGGAACAGCGCCGAGCGTTGCGTGTCGGTCACCGCCAGGCCCTTAAGCTTGCCCGAGCGTATGTGCGGCAGCAGGGCCGGCGGCGGCCCGAACATGATGACCACCTGGCCGCCCAGCAGGTCTTGCACCGCCTGCCCCATGCCCTTGTAGGGCACGTGGTTCAGCTGGGTCTGCGTGAGGCCCTCGAACAGCGCGCCCGACAGGTGCGACGCCGAGGCGGCGCCCGACGAGGCGTACGACACCTCGCCGGCCGGCCGTGCCTTCACATAGCTGACCAGCTCGCCCAATGTGTTGACCGGCGTGGCGGCGTTCACCGCCACGATGTAGGGCGGCGCGCTCAACAGCGAGATGGGCGCCAGCGCCGCCTGGTTGGCCGGCACCACGGCACCGCTGGCGGCGATCAGCAGCGTGTGGCCGTC
The DNA here is from genome assembly GCA_037190565.1 of Burkholderiaceae bacterium. Classification (GTDB taxonomy): domain Bacteria; phylum Pseudomonadota; class Gammaproteobacteria; order Burkholderiales; family Burkholderiaceae_C; genus Rubrivivax. The sequence goes on along the minus strand of JBBCJV010000043.1, from coordinate 10,714 downwards.
GGCCGCGGCGCGGCCCACCTCGTTGGCGCCTATGGTGCCGGCGGCGCCCGGCCGGTTGACCACGATCACCGTCTGGCCCCAGGCCTCCTGGAACTTGCGCGCCAGCAGGCGGCCCAGCAGGTCGGCGCCGCCGCCGGGCGGGAAGGGCACGACCAGCGTCACCTGTCGGGAGGGGAACTCCTGCGCTGCGGCCGGCAGCGCCGCGCACAGGGCCAGGACAAGGACGCCTAGGAACTTTCGGAACTGCATGATGAGACTCCTGTCAGTGGGCGAAATGGCTCCGGGTGTCGTCGATCTCGCCTAGTCGACGACGCAGCGAAAGGGCGTGGGCGGCCGCGGGCGCACCCGGGTGGCGGCATGCACGGCGAGGTAGCTCACCGCCGCCTGTCGCGCCGCGAACATGCGCATGAAGTGCTCCGGCGGTATGGGCGCGCAGCCCTCGCTGAAGAAGGCCTGCCAGGACGACTCGGGCACCCACGCGCCGCCGTCCATCTGTGCCTCGGCTTCCCGCGTGCGCGCCACCACCTCCTGGGCCGGTGGCACGTAGGGCCGGTAGATGTTGTCGATGGCGCTGCTGCCGCACATGGGAGGTGCCTCGTTGGTTCCGGCTCAGCGCCCCGAGCCCAGGGCCGCGGAGATGGCCTGGGCAGCGGCGATGACCACCGGGGCCAGTTGCCGTATGCGGGCCGGCTGCAGCCGCTCCAGCGGCCCGGCGATGCCCACCGAGGCGATGACCTCGCCGCGCCGGTTGGTGACCGGCGCGGCCACACCCCCGACGTTGCTGCGGAACTCGCCGATGTTGGTGGCGTAGCCCTGGGTCTGGGCCTGGGCCACGGCGCGCTGCAGTTCGTCCAGCTTGGTGATGGTCGAAGGGCTGTGGCGTGTCGCACGCCGCATCACTTCCTTCAACACCGCCGGCGCCTGGCCCACCAGCAGCGCCTTGCCCGAGGCGGTGCAGTGCGCCGGTGCGCGCCCGCCCAGCACCGTGTGGGCGCGCACGGGGTTCGAGCAGTCCACCTTGTCGACGTAGACGATCTCGTGGTCGTCGAACACCGCGAGGTGGCCGGTTTCGTCGGTGTCCTGCACCAGCCGGCGCAGTATGGGCCGCGCTGCCTCGGCGATGTCTATGGCCGCGTGTATGCGCTGGCCCAGCTCCCAGGCCCGCAGCGCCGGCTCGTACAGGCCGTCGGGCGAGCTGCGCACATAACCCATGTAGCGCAGCGTGGACAGGATGCGGTGCACGTTGCTCTTCTGCAGGCCGCTGGCCACGGCCAGCTCGGTCACGCCGACCGGGCGGCCCAGTTCCACCAGGCGCTCGAACAGCGCCAGGCTCTTGACCACGGTCTTGTCCAGGCCGGGGGGCAGGTCGTCCAGCTTGTCTTTCGGGGGGGGTGTCATGGCTGCATCTCCAACACGCCGCATTCGCCAGCGGCGGTGCCGAAGGCTAGCCAGCGGCCCTGGGGGTCGCAACCCAGTGAGCTCAGCGGCGCGCGGCCCGGAGGGCGCAGCAGGCGGGCGGTGTCGGGCGCCTGCAGGGATGCGCAGGACACGGCGCCGTCGGACCACCCCAAGGCCAGCAGCTCACCGCCCGGGTGCCAGGCCACGGCGCTGACCACGGCCTCGTCGCGCCGCGCCAGCTCGACCGCACTGCGGCCCATGGCGCCGGCTTCGCCGTCGAAGGGCCACACGATGGCGGCGGCCGCGCCGGCGGTGGCCAGCCGGTGGCCGTCGGCGCTCCAGGCCCAGTCGGTGACGCGCGCCGTGTAGCCCAGCATGCGGAAGTGCTGGCGGTCCTGCAGCCGCCAGCCGTGCAGGAAGCTGTCCTGCGAAGCCACGAGCAGGAAGCGGCCGTCGGGCGAGAAGCTGCAGGCGTGGTGGATGTCGTTCCACGCCAGTTCCAGCACATCGCCCGCTGGCTGATCGGCACCGGGCGCGCAGTGGTGCAGGGCGATGCTGTCCTGCTGGGCCACGGCCAGCCGGCTGCCGTCGCCGCTGAAGGCGATGCCCTTGACGTTGCGCCGGGTGGTGATCTGCCGCACGCCGTCGGGCGTGTGCAGCCACACGGTCTTGCCGGTGGCGTAGGCCAGCCGCCCGGCGGCCTGCGCCACCGAGGTGATCCACTTGCGCGGCACGCAGGCCACTTCCTGCGGGGCGCCATCGGGCAGCAGGCGGCACACACGCCCGTCCTCGCCGCTGGTCAGCAGCGCGTCCTCGGCGTCCATGCGCTGTGCCGCCAGCAGCGCCGCGTGCGCACGCACCGGCGCTTGCGGCTCCTGCAGGCGCCGCACCGTGCCGTCGGCCAGCGCAAAGACGGCCTGGCCGCCGATGAACGTGGCGGCGACGCAGTGGCTGTCGAAGTCCAGCGTCGTCACGGCGCTTCGGCCTCCGCGGCTTCTTTGGCTTCCTTGGCTTCTTCCGCCAGGCAGGCCTGCAGGCCAAGGCGCAGGCCGTCCGCGTCCAGCTGGCGGCCTATCAGCACCAGCCGGCTTTCACGCGCCTCGCCGGGCTTCCAGGCGCGCTGGTGGTCGCCCTCCACGATCATGTGCACGCCCTGCAGCGCATACCGCCGCGGCTCGTCGTGGAAGGCCAGGATGCCCTTCATGCGCAGGATGCGCGGCCCCTGCTGCTGCGTGAGCTGGTGTATCCAGGGGAAGAACTTGTGCTGGTCCAGCTCGCCGGTGCGCAGCGAGACCGAGCCGACGGTCACGTCGTGCACCGCGGACGGCGCGGCATGGTGGTGACCATGACCGTGGTCGTGGTCGTGATGTTCGTGCGTGCAGCCTTCGTGGCAGCCGTGGTGGTCGTGCGCCGCTTCGGGCTGCAGAAACTGGGGCGTCAGGTCCAGCACGCGCTGCAGGTCGAACACGCCGCGGTCCAGCACCTTGTCCAGCGCGATGTCGGCGCGCTGCGTGCGGTGCAGCTCGGCATACGGGTTCACGGTGCGTATCACCGCTTCCACCTGGGCCAGCTCGGCGGGCGAGACCAGGTCGGTCTTGTTGACCAGCACCACGTCGGCAAACGCGATCTGGTCCTCGGCCTCGCGGCTGTCCTTCATGCGCAGCGGCAGGTGGCGGGCGTCCACCACCGTCACCACCGCGTCCAGGCGCGTCTTGGCGCGCACGCCGTCGTCCATGAAGAAGGTCTGCGCCACCGGCACCGGGTCGGCCAGGCCGGTGGTCTCGATCACGATGGCGTCGAAGCGCCCCGGCTGGCGCAACAGCTTCTCCATCACCTCGATGAGATCGCCGCGAACGGTGCAGCAGATGCAGCCGTTGTTCATCTCGTAGATCTCTTCGTCGGTCTCGACGATGAGGTCGTTGTCTATGCCGATCTCGCCGAACTCGTTGACGATCACGGCGTAGCGCTTGCCGTGGTCGCCGGTGAGGATGCGGTTGAGCAGCGTGGTCTTGCCGGCGCCGAGGTAGCCGGTCAGCAGCGTCACGGGCAATTGGTCTGCGTGGGCCATGGCGGGCAGCTCCGGCTTACTCCCGTTCCAGGATGTGCAGGCCGCGGTTGCGGTCTATGACGTACATCAGGCCCTGGTCGGTGAGGAACACGTCGTTGGTCTGCGGGCGGTCGAAGCCCGAGGGCGTGTCCGGCACGAAGTAGCCCACTTCCTTGGGCGCGTGCGGGTTCTTCACGTCCACCAGCCGCAGCCCGAACTCGAACCAGGCCACCGGGATCTCGGTGCCGTAGACCTGCTCCGCCGGCTCGTGGCAGCCGGAGAACTCCGGCATGTTGCGGTTCTCCAGGCCTTCGATCTGGTAGGTGGAGATGGGCACCGGCTGGCGCTCGTCGGTGATGTCCACCAGCCACATGAAGGCCGGCGGCGAGGGGCGCACCTTGCGCACGTCCTCGTCGGCCACGATGGCGATCTTGCGGCCCGCCACCTCAAACGGCAGCGGCAGCACCGTGTGGGTGGGGTGGCCGAAGGTGGGGCTGTAGGCCAGTTTGGAAACCAGCTTCGGCTTGGACATGTCCTCGATGTCCAGGATGACCATGCCGGCGTGCCAGTAGGCGACGTACAGGCGGTTGCCGCGGCGCAGCACGTGGTGACACCAGGTGTGGCGGTAGCTTTCGTGCGGCGTCTCGCCGCCGGCCACCCACTGCCCGGGCATCCACCAGCGGCCCACTTCCTGCGGCTTGGTGGGGTCCTTCAGGTCCAGGATCATCGCGATGTTGAGGTGGTACCCCTCCACCGTGGGCGTGATGTAGGCGTAGCGGCCGTCGAAGTCGAAGCGGTGCACGCCGGCGCCGGCCGACTTCCAGAAGCACAGCTGCTTGGGCTTGGCCGGGTTGGACACGTCGTACACCAGCAAGCCGCCCTGGAAGCCTTCGTCGTACACGTAGGGCGGCGGGCACTCCCAGTTCACCAGCATCAGGTTGTTTTCCACACGCACCTTGTGCGTGTGCACGCCCGGCGGGATGGCGATGTGCGCCACCTGCTTGGGGTGCTTGGGGTCGCTGATGTCCAGGATGGACGTGCCGGCAGGCGAGTCCATGTGCGCGATGTAGCAATAGTTGCCCTGGACATAGACCTGCCCGCCGCCGGTGATGTCGAAGTAAGAAACCTGTCGCAATCCCTTTGCCTTGGGCATGCCTGTCGCTCCTGTGTGTCTCGGGTCGTTGGTGGTTGGTTCCAGTATTTGGAACATCGTTCTATGAACGTGGGACTACTTTAGGCCCAGGCCGGTGGTGGCGCAAGCGCCTTGCGGGGGATGCCGGACGAAAAAAATCGGTTGCAGACGCCGGCCGGGCGCGTGGTGCACCACCGCATGCCGCAGGCTGCACCGGGCTGGCGTTGCGCCGCGGTCGGCGCCCCAAAGCGGTACGCAGGGGCGTGGCGCCGGCGGCGTGGTTGCGGGCGCCGTCGGCTTTGGCTGGCGCTGTCGGCGGCGTCCGACAACGCTTCAAGCCGGCGGCGTACAGCACTTGGCCGCCAGCCGGCCATCATCGGCGGCGTGACACAAGCGCTGCCGCTGTTCATCGTCTTCAACCCGCGCTCGGGACACGGCGACGCCGACGACGTGCAGCGCACGATAGAAACCGTGCTGCAAGACGCCGGCCGGCGCCACACGCTGCTGCGCGTGCAAAGCCCGGCGCAGTTGGCCGCCATTGCCGAGCAGGCGGCGCAGCAGGCGCAGGCCGCCGGCGGCGCGCTGGTAGCCGCCGGCGGCGACGGCACGCTCAACACCGTGGCGCAGGCGGCCTTGCGCCACCAACTGCCGTTTGGCGTGCTGCCGCAGGGCACCTTCAACTACTTCGGCCGCGCACACGGCGTGCCCGAGGACACGCAGGCCGCGGTGGCCGCGCTGCTGGACGCGCAGATAGAACCCACGCAGGTGGGGCAGGTGAACGAGCGCATCTTCCTGGTCAATGCCAGCGTGGGCCTGTACCCGCAGCTGCTGGAGGACCGCGAGGCCTTCAAGCGCGAATACGGCCGCAGCCGGCTGGTGGCGCTGTGGGCGGCGCTGGTCACGCTGTGCAGCGCGCACCGGCCGTTGCGCCTGGCGTTGCAGACGGGTGGGCAGACGCAGCAGGTGCGCACGCCCACGCTGTTTGTGGGCAACAACGCCTTGCAGCTGGAGCAGACCGGCCTGGCCCATGCGGCGCTGGAGCAAGGCTCGCTGGTGGCGGTGACGCTGGAGCCGCTGGGCACGCTGGCCCTGTTGGGCCTGATGCTGCGCGGCGCCTTCGGGCAGCTGGGCGAAGCCGCCAGCGTGCACAGCTTCGCCTGCCAGCACCTGCGGGTGCAGCCCGCGGCGCCTTTCGGCCGCGCACGCATGAAGGTGGCTACGGATGGTGAGGTGGGCCTGATGCGGGCGCCGCTGGTGTTCCAGGTGGCGCCGCAGCGGCTGCAGCTGCTCAAGCCCCGCGCCACCGAGACGGCCGGATGAGGTTGCTGCAGGTGTCCGACACCCACTTCGGCGCCGAGCGGCCGGCCGTTGCCGCCGGCCTGGTGCGCCTGGCCGAAACGCTGCGGCCTGACGTGGTGCTGTTCAGCGGCGACATCACGCAGCGCGCCACGCCGGCGCAGTTCGAGCAGGCCCGTCGTTTCGGCGACACGCTGACACGGCGGGCACAGGGCGACCAGCCACCGGCCACGCTGCTGGCGGTGGCCGGCAACCACGACATCCCGCTGTTCAATCCGCTGGCGCGGGCGCTGTGGCCTTACCGCCGCCTGCACGATGCCTTCGGGCCGGCCTTGCGCAGCGCCTGGGACGCCCCCACGCTGCAGCTCACGCTGCTGAACAGCACGCGCCCCTGGCGGCATCGCCACGGCGAGCTGTCGCCGGCGCAGATCGGCGCCGTCAGCGCCCGCCTGGCGCAGGCCACGCCGCAGCAGCTGCGGGTGGTGGTGGCCCACCACCCACTGGCCGTGCTGCGCACGCAGGACCGGCTGCACCTGGCACGCAACCATGAACTGGCCCTGGACGCCTGGGCCGCGGCCGGTGTCGACCTGGTGCTGGGCGGCCACATCCACCTGCCCTACCTGCTGCCCCTGCACGAGCGGCGGCCGGCGCTGGCGCGCCGCCTGTGGGTGTTGCAGGCCGGCACCGCCATTTCCAGGCGCATACGCCACGAGGCGGACAATTCGGTGAACCTGGTCTGTGTGCCCGACGCTGCGGCGTCAGCAGCCGGCGGTGCCCGGCTCGCCGCCTCAACTCGCCGCTGCCGCGTCGAGCGCTGGGACTGGCAGCCCGCCGCCCAGGCTTTCGCCCGCGTGCAGGCGCACGAGCTGAGCTGCCAGATGAGCTGACGGAAGTGGCTGACGGAAGAGGCTGACGGAAGAGGCTGACGGGCGAGCGGACCGCCCCTGCAACAACCGCTTGGGTGGCCACCTTGCCGCCTTTTCTGCCGCAAGCTACAATGGAAAGCTTTTCGGCGAACTTTGCCGTGGCCGGGCGCTGCGCCCCGCTTTTGAACCTGCCCAGGAAACTCCGCAACCCGGAGTGCCCGGCGGGCCGAGTGGGGGCTTTGTGACAGGCCGCTTGCGACGGGCGCCTCGGACAGGCTGGCTGCAGGCCGTGGTCCGCCCGGGTGAGCCGCAAGTCGGTTGCCAGGGCCTACCAAGGCTGCCGTCAGCTCCAGGGCCGAGAAGTGCTCAAGGCCACAACCCGGGAACGAGTTACACACCCATGCCAACCATCAACCAGCTCGTGCGCCAAGGCCGGCAGACCGAGACCATCAAGTCCAAGTCGCCGGCCCTGCAGGGCAACCCGCAACGCCGTGGCGTCTGCACCCGCGTCTACACCACCACGCCCAAGAAGCCGAACTCGGCGCTGCGCAAGGTGGCCAAGGTGCGGCTGACCAACCAGCAGGAGGTCATCTCCTACATCGGTGGTGAGGGCCACAACCTGCAAGAGCACAGCGTGGTGCTGGTGCGCGGCGGCCGGGTCAAGGACTTGCCCGGTGTGCGTTACCACATCGTGCGCGGCTCGCTGGACCTGCAGGGCGTGAAAGACCGCAAGCAGTCGCGTTCCAAGTACGGCGCGAAGCGGCCCAAGAAGGCTTGACGGGCCTCGCGGCCCGGCGGCTTTGCGCCGCAACCCGGCCTGGGGCATTGCCTCGGGCCGTTCGACGGTTCGCCGCCCCACCAAAGGTGGGCGGCGCGCTGAGTAAGTGAAGGGCCTTGATGGCCCTTCGTGGTACCCGGGAAATGGCTTTCCGGGGTGCCGACTGAAACTGTAGACAAGGAAGACTCCCATGCCACGTCGTCGCGAAGTACCCAAGCGCGAGATCCTGCCGGACCCGAAGTACGGCAACGTCGAGCTGTCCAAGTTCATGAACGTCATCATGGAATCGGGCAAGAAGGCGGTTGCCGAGCGCATCATCTACGGCGCGTTTGATCAGGTCGAGAAGAAGGCGGGCAAGGACCCGCTGGAAATCTTCATGATCGCGCTGAACAACATCAAGCCGATGGTCGAGGTGAAGTCTCGCCGCGTCGGTGGTGCGAACTACCAGGTGCCGGTGGAAGTGCGCCCGGTGCGTCGCCAGGCCCTGGCGATGCGCTGGCTGAAGGAAAGCGCGCGCAAGCGTGGCGAGAAGTCCATGGCCGCACGTCTGGCCAACGAGCTGTTGGAAGCCAGCGAAGGCCGTGGCGGCGCCATGAAGAAGCGCGACGAAGTCCACCGCATGGCCGAAGCGAACAAGGCGTTCTCGCACTTCCGCTTCTAAACCCGTCTTTCGGCCGCCTTACGGGTTAACACCAACCCGCAAGGCGGCGCCTGCATTTGGAGTCCATCATGGCCCGCAAGACCCCCATCGAGCGCTACCGCAACATCGGCATCAGCGCACACATCGATGCTGGCAAGACTACCACCACCGAGCGCATCCTGTTCTACACGGGTGTGAACCACAAGATCGGCGAGGTGCACGACGGCGCCGCCACGATGGACTGGATGGAGCAGGAGCAGGAGCGTGGCATCACGATCACCTCCGCCGCCACCACCTGCTTCTGGAAGGGCATGGACATGTCCCTGCCGGAGCACCGCTTCAACATCATCGACACCCCGGGCCACGTGGACTTCACCATCGAGGTGGAGCGCTCCATGCGCGTGCTGGACGGCGCCTGCATGGTGTACTGCGCCGTGGGCGGCGTGCAGCCGCAGTCGGAAACCGTCTGGCGCCAGGCCAACAAGTACAAGGTGCCGCGCCTGGCGTTCGTCAACAAGATGGACCGCACCGGCGCGAACTTCTTCAAGGTCTATGACCAGATGAAGACGCGCCTGAAGGCCAACCCCGTGCCCATCGTGGTGCCCATCGGCGCCGAAGAGAACTTCAAGGGCGTGGTGGACCTGCTCAAGATGAAGTCCATCATCTGGGACGAGGCCAGCCAGGGTACCAAGTTCGAGTACGGCCCCATCCCGGCCGATCTGCAGGCCGACTGCGAAAAGTGGCGCGAGCAGATGGTCGAAGCCGCCGCCGAGGCCAGTGAAGACCTGATGAACAAGTACCTCGAGTCGGGTGAACTGAGCGAGGACGAGATCAAGCTCGGCCTGCGTCAGCGCACCATCGCGACCGAGATCCAGCCCATGCTGTGCGGCACCGCCTTCAAGAACAAGGGCGTGCAGCGCATGCTGGACGCGGTCATCGAGTTCCTGCCTTCGCCGGTGGACATCCCGCCGGTGGGCGGCACCGACGAGGACGACAAGGAAGTCGTGCGCCAGGCCGACGACGGCGAGAAGTTCGCCGCGCTGGCGTTCAAGCTGATGACCGACCCCTACGTCGGCCAGCTGACCTTCGTGCGCGTGTACTCGGGCGTTCTGAAGAGCGGTGACTCGGTGTTCAACCCGATTCGCGGCAAGAAGGAGCGCATCGGCCGTATCCTGCAGATGCACGCCAACCAGCGCGAAGAGATCAAGGAAATTCTGGCCGGCGACATCGCCGCCTGCGTGGGCCTGAAGGACGTGACCACGGGTGAAACCCTGTGCGATCCGGAAGCCATCATCACGCTGGAAAAGATGATCTTCCCCGAGCCGGTGATCAGCCAGGCCGTGGAGCCCAAGACCAAGGCCGACCAGGAAAAGATGGGCATCGCGCTGGGCCGCCTGGCTGCCGAAGACCCGTCGTTCCGCGTGCGCACCGACGAAGAGAGTGGCCAGACCATCATCTCCGGCATGGGCGAGCTGCACCTGGAAATCATCGTCGACCGCATGAAGCGCGAGTTCGGCGTGGAAGCCAACGTGGGCAAGCCGCAGGTCGCCTACCGCGAGACCATCCGCAAGGAAGTGTCGGACGTGGAAGGCAAGTTCGTGCGCCAGTCCGGCGGCAAGGGCCAGTACGGCCACGTGGTGCTGAAGATAGAACCGCAGGAGCCGGGCAAGGGCTTCGAGTTCGTGGACGCCATCAAGGGTGGTGTGGTGCCGCGCGAGTTCATCCCGGCCGTCAAGAAGGGCATCGAAGACACGCTGCCCAACGGCGTGCTGGCCGGCTACCCGGTGGTGGACGTGAAGGTCACGCTGACCTTCGGTTCGTACCACGAGGTGGACTCCAACGAAAACGCCTTCAAGATGGCCGCCAGCATGGGCTTCAAGGACGGCTGCCGCAAGGCCAGCCCGGTGATCCTGGAGCCGATGATGGCCGTGGAAGTGGAAACGCCGGAAGACTACGCCGGTGGCGTGATGGGCGATCTGTCCAGCCGCCGCGGCATGGTGCAGGGCATGGACGAGATCCCGGGCGGCGGCAAGATCATCAAGGCCGAGGTGCCGCTGTCCGAGATGTTCGGCTACAGCACCACGCTGCGTTCGATGTCGCAGGGCCGCGCCACCTACACCATGGAGTTCAAGCACTACAGCGAAGCGCCCAAGAACGTGGCTGACGCCATCATCACGGCGCGCGGCAAGTAAGGCTCGCTGACGGATTGGTCTTCGCGCCTCGGGGCACCGCTGCCAGTGGCGGTGCGATGCGCGAAGACCTTAAACAAACACTGGCTCTGTTCTTTATCTGGAGTTGAGAAATGGCAAAAGGCAAGTTTGAACGTACGAAGCCGCACGTGAACGTGGGCACGATCGGTCACGTGGACCATGGCAAGACGACGCTGACGGCGGCGATCACGACGATTCTGTCGACGAAGTTCGGCGGCGAGGCCAAGGCCTACGACCAGATTGACGCGGCACCGGAAGAAAAGGCCCGCGGCATCACCATCAACACCGCGCACGTCGAGTACGAAACCGCCAACCGCCACTACGCGCACGTTGACTGCCCCGGCCAC
>JBBCJV010000042.1:0-13013 GCA_037190565.1 Burkholderiaceae bacterium | reverse complement strand
CCCGCTCGGGCCTGGCCGGCATGGCCACCATGACCAGCATCGAAGGCGTGTTCGCCGCCGGCGACGTGCAGGACCACGTCTACCGCCAGGCCATCACCAGCGCCGGCACCGGCTGCATGGCGGCGCTGGACGCGCAGCGCTATCTGGAGCAGCTGCGCTGAAGCCAGCGACTTGTACAGCCCGCGCCTGGCCGCTTTCGGCTACTTGAACAAGTCCTTCACCCGGTCGGTCCAGCTCTTGGCGTTGGGCGAGTGGCGGTCGCCGCCCTTGCGGAAGGAGTCTTCCAGCTCCTTGAGCAGCTTGCGCTGGTGCTCGGTGAGCTTCACCGGCGTTTCCACCGCGATGTGGCAGTACAGGTCGCCCGGGTAGCTGCTGCGCAGGCCCTTGATGCCCTTGCCGCGCAGGCGGAAGGTCTTGCCGTGCTGGGTGCCTTCGGGCAGCTCGATCTCGGCCTTGTTGCCCAGCGTGGGCACTTCGATGCTGCCGCCCAGTGCCGCGGTCGTCAGGCCCACCGGCACGGTGCAGTGCAGGTCGTCGCCGTCGCGCTCGAAGATCTCGTGCTGCTTGACCCGTATCTCTATGTACAGGTCGCCCGGCGGCCCGCCGTTGGTGCCCGGCTCGCCGTTGCCGGCCGAGCGTATGCGCATGCCTTCGTTGATGCCGGCCGGTATCTTCACCTCCAGCGTCTTCTGCTTCTTGATGCGCCCCTGGCCGCTGCAGGTGGTGCAGGGCTCGGGGATGATCTTGCCGCTGCCGTGGCAGTGCGGGCAGGTCTGCTGGATGCTGAAGAAACCCTGGCGCAGGTGCACGGTGCCGGTGCCGCTGCAGCTGGGGCAGGTCTTGGCGCTGGTGCCGGGCTTGGCGCCGCTGCCGTGGCAGGTCTCGCAGTTCTCCCAGCTGGGCACGCGCAGCTGGCTTTCCTTGCCGAAGGCTGCTTCCTCCAGCGAGATCTCCATCGCGTAGCTGAGGTCGTTGCCGCGGTACACCTGCTGGCCGCCGCGCGCCCGGCCGCCACCGGCCCCACCGCCGCCGAAGATGTCGCCGAAGATGTCGCCGAAGGCTTCGGCAAAGCCGCCGAAGCCTTCCGGCCCGGGGCCGCCGCGGCCGCCCATGTTGGGGTCCACGCCGGCATGGCCGAACTGGTCGTAGGCGGCCCGCTTCTGCGGCTCGGAGAGCATCTCGTAGGCTTCCTTGGCCTCCTTGAACTTCTCCTCGGCCGCCTTGGCCGCCTCACCCTGGTTGCGGTCCGGGTGGTACTTCATGGCCAGCTTGCGGTAGGCCTTCTTGATGTCGTCGTCCGAGGCGTTCTTGGGCACGCCCAGGATGTCGTAGTAGTCGCGCTTGGCCATTCAAACAGTCCGTGCGGTGAAAACGAAGCCGCCGCGTGGGCCGTCGGGCCAGGCCCGGCGGTGCACGCGGCGAGAGAGGCGGCGGGCCGCTGGCCCGCGCGCCCGCATCACTTCTTGACTTCCTTGAACTCGGCGTCGACCACGTTGTCGTCGGCCGCCGCCTTGCCGGCCGGGCGTGCATCGTCGCCGCCTGGGGCCGCGCCGCCGGGCGCTTCGCCGGCTGCCGCCGCTGCGGCCTGGGCGTCGGCGTACATCTTCTCGCCCAGCTTCTGGCTGGCGGTCATCAGCGCCTCGGTCTTGGCTTCGATGGCGGCCTTGTCGTCACCCTTCAAGGCTTCTTCCACGTCCTTGATGGCGGCTTCGATCTTTTCCTTCTCGCCGGCGTCCAGCTTGTCGCCGTGCTCGGCCAGGCTCTTCTTCACCGAGTGCGCGGTGGCGTCGGCCTGGTTGCGCGCCTGTACCAGTTCCAGCTTCTTCTGGTCTTCGGCGGCGTTGGCTTCGGCGTCCTTCACCATCTTCTCGATCTCGGCTTCCGACAGGCCCGAGTTCGCCTTGATGGTGATCTTGTTTTCCTTGCCCGTGCCCTTGTCCTTGGCGCTGACGTGCAGGATGCCGTTGGCGTCTATGTCGAAGGCCACCTCGATCTGCGGCAGGCCGCGCGGCGCCGGCGGGATGCCTTCCAGGTTGAACTCGCCCAGGCTCTTGTTGCCCTGAGCCAGGTCGCGTTCGCCCTGGAACACCTTGATGGTCACGGCCGGCTGGTTGTCGTCGGCGGTGCTGAAGGTCTGCGCAAACTTGGTCGGGATGGTGGTGTTCTTCTTGATCATCTTGGTCATCACACCGCCCAGGGTCTCGATGCCCAGGGAAAGCGGCGTGACGTCCAGCAGCAGCACGTCCTTGCGCTCGCCGCCCAGCACCTGGCCCTGGATGGCCGCGCCCACGGCCACCGCCTCGTCGGGGTTGACGTCCTTGCGCGGCTCCTTGCCGAAGAACTCCTTGACCTTCTCCTGCACCTTGGGCATGCGGGTCTGGCCGCCGACCAGGATGACATCGTCGATCTCGCTGACCTTCACGCCCGCGTCCTTGATCGCGATGCGGCAGGGCTCCATGGTGCGCGTGATCAACTCCTCGACCAGGCTTTCCAGCTTGGCACGCGTGAGCTTGATGTTCAGGTGCTTGGGGCCCGACGCGTCGGCCGTGATGTACGGCAGGTTCACGTCGGTCTGCGTGCTGTTGGACAGCTCGATCTTGGCCTTCTCGGCGGCTTCCTTCAGGCGCTGCAGGGCCAGCACATCCTTGGTCAGGTCGACGCCTTGTTCCTTTTTGAACTCGGTGACGATGTAGTCGATGATGCGCTGGTCGAAGTCTTCGCCGCCCAGGAAGGTGTCGCCGTTGGTGGACAGCACCTCGAACTGCTTTTCACCGTCGACGTCGGCGATCTCGATGATGGAGATGTCGAAGGTGCCGCCGCCCAGGTCGAACACGGCGATCTTGCGGTCGCCCTTGCCGTGCTTGTCCAGGCCGAAGGCCAGGGCCGCGGCGGTGGGCTCGTTGATGATGCGCTTGACGTCCAGGCCGGCGATGCGGCCGGCGTCCTTGGTGGCCTGGCGCTGGCTGTCGTTGAAGTAGGCCGGCACGGTGATGACCGCCTCGGTGACTTCTTCACCCAGGTAGTCCTCGGCCGTCTTCTTCATCTTGCGCAGCACTTCGGCGCTCACCTGCGGCGGCGCCAGTTTCTTGCCGCGCACTTCGATCCAGGCGTCGCCGTTGTCGGCCGCGACGATGCTGTAGGGCATCAGGTCGATGTCCTTCTGCACTTCCTTCTCGGTGAACTTGCGGCCGATCAGGCGCTTGGAAGCGTAGATCGTGTTCTTGGGGTTGGTCACCGCCTGGCGCTTGGCGCTGGCGCCGACCAGGATCTCGCCGTCTTCCTGGTAGGCCACGATGGACGGCGTGGTGCGCGTGCCCTCGCTGTTCTCTATGACCTTGGTGGTGTTGCCTTCCATGACCGACACGCACGAATTGGTGGTGCCCAGGTCTATGCCGATGATCTTGCCCATGTTGTCTGTGGCTCCTGAAAAGGATGTGCAGTTGCTCTCGAGTTGTGGATAAGTCGCCGCCTTTCAAGGGCGTGCGGGTGTGGGCGGCGCTACTTTGGCGCGGCCACGGTAACCAGGGCCGGCCGCAGCACGCGGTCGGCGATCAGGTAGCCCTTCTGCAGCACGGCCACCACGGTGTTGGCTTCCTGTTCCGCCGGCACCATGCTGATGGCCTGGTGCTGGTGGGGGTCGAACCGGGTGCCTGCGGGCGGCGCGATGGGCAGCACCTTGTTACGTTCCAGGGCCTGCAGCAGCTGGCGCAGCGTGGCGTGCGTGCCTTCCAGCAGTTGCTCCGGCGTGGCGTTGTGGATGGCGATGGCCGCCTCCAGGCTGTCGGCCACCGGCAGCAGGCTCTCGGCAAAGGCCTCGACGGCGAACTTGCGCGCCTTGGCCATTTCTTCCTCGCCCCGGCGGCGCACGTTCTCGGCCTCGGCCTTGGCGCGCAGGTAGGCGTCGGACACCTCGGCGTGGCGGGCTTGCAACTCGGCCAGCTGGTCTTCGGCGGAGGGCGCGTCGGCGGGGGCGGCGGTGTCGGCCGCCGTTTCGGTGGCCGGATCGGTGTCGGGGGTCTCGGGTTGCGTGCTCATGTCTCTCGGAAACGACGGGGTCTTGCAGGCACGTGGGGTGGGTTGCCACGCTTTCAAGAGGGTTTTGCGCAAAAAATGTCGCATGGCTGCTGCGGGTTGCGGCCGCCAGGTCGCCCCGCGTGGGGCGCCGGGCTTTCACCGGTCTGTTGCCGGGCTGTTGCCTGGCCGTTGCGGGGTTCAGTCCTCGTCCAGCGAAGCGCTCCAGCGCTGCCAGTCGGCGATCTGACGGCGGTCGCGCTTGGTGGGGCGGCCTTGTTCCAGGCTGGCGGCCGGCTCCGGCGCCAGGCGGCGGCGCTCGGCGGCGGCCTGGCGGGCGGCGATGCTGTCGGGCGTCTCCTGGTACAGCGTCTGCGCCACCGGGGCCGGGCCGCGCACGGCCGACAGCGCCACCACCACCACGGTGCGCCGCAGCTCGCCCTGGCGCAGTTCGATGCGGTCGCCCGGGCGAGGCTCGCGCGAGGACTTGGCCGCCTGGCCGTTGAGGCTGACCCGGCCCTGGGCGATGGCCTCGGCCGCCAGCGCCCGCGTCTTGTAGAAGCGCGCGGCCCACAGCCACTTGTCCAGGCGCACACGGCGCGCGTCGTCGTTGGGGGCGTCAGCCGGCTTCATGGGGCAGGGTGTCGTGGGGCAGGTGGTGCAGCGGCAGCAGCACCACCGCGTCCAGCCCGGTGATGCGGCCGGCCTGCTCGCGGTTGTCCAGGGTGATGCGGCCGCGCAGCGACTGCACGATGTCGTGGCAGATGGCCAGGCCCAGACCGGCCCCGGCGGCGCCGGCGGCCCCGGACACAAACGGCTGGAACAGGCGCTGGCGCAGCTCCGGCGGTATGCCCGGGCCGCTGTCGGCCACCTGCAGGCGTGCCCAGCGGCCGTCGCCGCTGTGCGCCAGCTGCACGCTCAGCGTGTCGCCGTGCCGGGCCGCCGTCTGCTTGATGGCGTTGTGCAGCAGGTTGCGCGTCAGCTCGCGCAAGGCCCATTCGTGGGCGCGCACCGGCGCCGGCACGGCCTGCAGCTCGAAGTCCAGCTGCGCCTCGGCAATCAGCGCCGAGAGATCCAGCGCCACGGCGCGCACCACCTCGGCCCAGTCGCACACCGGGGCGTCACCCTGCTGGCGCAGCTGTTCCACCTTGGCCAGCGCCAGCATCTGGTTGGCCAGCTCGGTGGCACGGTCCACGGTGTGGGCGATCTCGTCCAGCGCCTGGGCCGGCTCCACGTCGCCGCGGCGGGCCGACTGCACCTGCGTCTTCAGCACCGCCAGCGGGGTGCGCAGCTGGTGCGAGGTGTCGCGCACGAAGCGCTTCTGGTGTTCCAGCAGGTGGGCCAGGCGCGCCATCAGCGCGTTGGTGGCCTCCACGATGGGCCGCAGCTCGCGCGGCGCGCCTTCGCTGGGCAGGGGCGACAAGTCGGTGCCGGCGCGCGCCCGCAGGCGCTGGCTGAGCGCCCGCACCGGGCGTGTGGCGCGTTGCACCACGAACACCACCACGGCGGCGATCAGCGCCAGCAGCAGCGCCTGCTGCACCAGCGTCTGCAGCAGCAGCTCGCGCGCCAGGGCCTGGCGCAGCTCCAGCGTTTCGGCCACCTGTATGGTGGCCATGCCCTGGCCGGCCACGCTGACCACCGGCTGCAACAGCACCGCCATGCGCACCGGCTCGCCGCGGTAGTGGTCGTCGTAGAAGTGCACCAGCGCGGCGTAGACGTTGCGCTCGTCGCCGGCGCTGCGCGGCGCCGGCAGGTCTTCGAAACCGGTGACCGACTCGCCGTCGAAGCCGCGCACACGAAAGTAGATGCGGCTGCGGTTGTCGGCCTCGAAGGCCTCCAGCGCGCTGTACACCAGGGTGGAGCGCAGCTGCGGCCGGCCGGGGTCGCCGCCCACCTCCAGCATCTCGCCAATGGCCTTGGCCGAGGCCAGCAGCGTGCGGTCGTAGGCGGTGTCGGCCGCGGCCAGCGCCAGCCGGTACAGCACCAGCGAGCCCAGGGTGACGAAGCCCAGCACCGGCACCAGGATGCCCACCAGCAGGTAGCGGCGCAGCGACAGGCCGCCGCTGGCGCCGTTGGCGGCCGCCGCGCCCATCAGCCCGCCTCCTTCAGCAGGTAGCCCAGCCCGCGCAGCGTGACCAGTTGCGCGCGCGTGCCGGAGAGCTTCTTGCGCAGGCGGTAGGCGACGACCTCGATGGCGTCGGTCTGCACCTCGGCCTCGCCCACGAACACCAGCTCGATCAGGCGCTCCTTGGACAGCGCGTGGCCTGGCCGCGCCAGCAGCGCGCGCAGCAATGCCGCCTCGCGACCGGTGAGGTCCATGGCCTGGCCGTCCAGGTACACCGCGCCGCTGTCGCTGTCGGCGCGCAGGCCGCAGAAGGCCGGTGCGGCGGCCCAGGCCTCGCGCGCCGGCTGGCCGCGGCGGGCCAGGGCGCGCACGCGGGCTTCCAGCTCGTCCAGGTCGAAGGGCTTGGCCAGGTAGTCGTCGGCGCCGGTGTTCAGGCCCAGGATGCGGTCGCCCACGGTGCCGCGGGCGGTGAGTATCAGCACCGGCGTGGCCAGGCCCTCGGCGCGTGCCTCGGCCAGCACCGCCAGGCCGTCGCGGCCGGGCAGGCTCAGGTCCAGCAGCACCACGTCGGGCACGCTGGCGCGCCAGCGGTCCAGCGCGCGCGCGCCGTCGCCGCAGACCACCACCTGCAGGCCACGACGTTCGAAGCTGCGCTGCAGCGTGGTCTGCATCGCCGGGTTGTCCTCTATCAGCAGCAGCTTCATGGTGCCTGTGCGGGGCGCGATTATCGGCGCGCGGCGGCCTGGGGATTCCCCGGGGGCCGTCGACAGCCGGCCGACAGCCACGCTGACCATGATGCGACGCACGCCGACCTACAGGCGAGCCACCAGAACATGGAGACAAGATGCGACGCGACACCTTTGTGAAGAGTCTGGCGGCGTCGGCCGCCCTGGGCCTGCTGCCGGCCGTGGCGCGGGCCAACGTCAACCTGAAGATGATGATCCCGGCCAACCCGGGCGGCGGCTGGGACACCACCGGGCGCGCGCTGGGCAAGGCCTTGATGGAATCGGGCCAGGCCGCGTCGGTGACCTACGAGAACAAGGGCGGCGCCGCCGGTGCCATAGGCCTGGCGCAGTTCTTCAACGCCAGCCGCGGCGACGGCAACGCGCTGATGGTGATGGGCGCGGTGATGCTGGGCGGCATCATCACCGGCAAGCCGCCGGTGTCGGTGACGCAGGTGACGCCCATCGCGCGCCTGACCACCGAATACAACGTGTTCGTGCTGCCGGCCAACTCGCCGTTCAAGAGCCTGGCCGACGTGGTGGAGCAGCTCAAGAAGGACCCGGGCAGCGTCAAGTGGGGTGGCGGCTCGCGCGGCAGCACCGAACACATCGCCGCGGCCATGATCGCCCGCGAAGCCGGGGTGGACGCCAGCAAGATCAACTACGTGCCCTTCCGCGGCGGCGGCGAGGCGGTGGCGGCCATCCTGGGCGGCAATGTCACCGTGGGCGGCAGCGGCTACAGCGAGTTCCAGCAGTACATAGAAGCCGGCCGCATGAAGCCCATAGGCGTCACCTCCGAGGCGCGGCTGGCCGGCATCCCGGTGCCCACGCTGAAGGAGCAGGGCCTGAATGTGGTGATAGGCAACTGGCGCGGCGTGTACGGCGCCGCCGGCATCAACGATGCCCAGCGCCGCGCGCTGACCGAGCGCGTGCTGAAGGCCGCCCGCCACAAGAGCTGGACCGACGCGCTGGCGCAGAACAACTGGACGCCGGCGGTGTTGTCGGGCCGCGAGTTCGAGGACTTCGTGGACCGCGAATTCGCCGGGCTGCGCGCCACCATGGTCAAGGCCGGCATGGTCTGAGGCCGGGCGACGCCTACTTAACGACGCTTCCCCATGAACGCACCCGCCCCGTCGCGGGGCGCGCAGGTCGCCATCGGCGCCGGCGCGCTCGTGCTTGCCGCGCTGCTGGCCTATGGCGCCGCCGGCATCTCCTCCCACGCCGGCTACGCCGGGGTGGGGCCCAACTTCCTGCCCTGGGTGCTGGCCTTGGCGCTGGCCTTGTGCGGCGGCTGGCTGTTGTACGAGGCACTCAGCGGCGGCTTTCGCGACATGGAGCCGCCTTCCGGCGCCCCGCGGGGCGACTGGGCGGCCGGCGCCTGGGTGGCGGCGGGCATCGCGGCCAATGCGCTGCTGATAGAGCGCGCCGGCTTCGTGCTGGCCTGCGCGCTGTGCTACACGCTGGCGGTGCACGGCCTGCGCAGCGCCGAGGGCCGCCGCTGGGGCGGGCCGCGCAAGGTGCTGCTGGACGCGGTGACCGGCACGCTGATCGCCGCGCCGGTGTTCTGGCTGTTCACCAAGGTGCTGGGCGTGAACCTGCCGGGCCTCACCGGCACCGGCTGGCTGTAGCGGGGCGACGGCATGGACTTGTGGACCCAGCTGCTGGGCGGCTTCGCCACCGCCGCCACGCCCATCAACCTGCTGTGGGCCTTTCTGGGCTGCGCCGTGGGCACCGCCATAGGCGTGCTGCCGGGGCTGGGGCCGGCGGTGACGGTGGCCATGCTGCTGCCCATCACGGCGCAGGTGGAGCCCACCGCCAGCATGATCTTCTTCTGCGGCATCTACTACGGCGCCATGTACGGGGGCTCCACCACCTCCATCCTGCTGAACACGCCGGGCGAAACCGGCACCATGGTCACCGCGCTGGAAGGTTTCAAGATGGCCAAGAGCGGGCGTGCCGGCGCCGCGCTGGCCACCAGCGCCATAGGCTCGTTCGTGGCCGGCACCATAGGCACGCTGCTGGTGACGCTGTTTGCGCCGCTGATGGCCGAGTTTGCGGTGCGCCTGGGGCCGCCGGAGTACTTCTGCCTGATGCTGCTGGCCTTCACCACCGTCAGCGCGGTGCTGGGGCGCAGCACGCTGCGCGGGCTGACGGCCTTGTTCGTGGGCGTGGCCATGGGCCTGGTGGGCATAGACCAGATCACCGCCGCGGTGCGCTACACCGGCGGCGTGCCGGAGTTCATGGACGGCATCGAGGCGGTGCTGGTGGCGGTGGGCCTGTTTGCGGTGACCGAGTGCCTGTACAACGCCTTGTACGAAGGCCGCTCGCCCCCGGGCGACCTCAACGCGCTGGGCAAGGTGCACATGACGCGCAGCGAGTGGCGGCGCTCCTGGCCGGCCTGGCTGCGCGGCACCGGCATAGGCTTCCCGTTCGGCACCATACCGGCCGGCGGTACCGAGATACCCACCTTCCTGAGCTATGCCACCGAACGCAAGCTCAGCCGCCACCCGCAGGAGTTCGGCACACGCGGTGCCATCGAAGGGGTGGCCGGCCCCGAGGCGGCCAACAACGCCGCCGTCACGGCCACGCTGGTGCCGCTGCTGACGCTGGGCATACCGACCACGGTGACCGCGGCCATTCTGTTGTCTGCGCTGCAGAACTACGGCATCAACGCCGGGCCGCAGCTGTTCCAGACCAGCTCCACCATGGTGTGGGCGCTGATCGCCAGTCTGTACATAGGCAATGTGATGCTGCTGGTGCTGAATCTGCCGTTGGTGGGCCTGTGGGTGAAGCTGCTGTCCATCCCCAAGGCGCCGCTGTACGCCGGCATCCTGATCTTCGCCACCGTGGGCGTCTACGGCATGCGGCAAAGCGCCTTCGACCTGTGGCTGATGCTGGGGCTGGGCCTGGCGGGCGTGCTGATGCGGCGCTTCGACTTCCCCATCGCGCCGGTCATCGTGGGGCTGATCCTGGGGCCGCTGGCCGAGGCGCAGATGCGCAATGCGCTGGCCATAGGCGAGGGCCGCTGGAGCGTGTTCCTGGAGCGCCCCATGTCGCTGACGCTGCTGGTGGTGGTGGCGCTGGTGCTGGTGTTGCCGCGGCTGATGGCCTGGCGGCGCCGGGCGGCGGCACGGCGCGGCTGAACGCCCGCGCGCCGCGAAGGCCTACGCCGCGGGCCGCGTGGGCCAGCCCTGCAGCTGGCCTTCGGCCAGGGTGGCCAGGGCGCTGATCCACGCCGGGTCGTCGTTCAGGCAGGGCACGTAGTGCAAGGCCTGGCCGCCGGCGGCGATGAAGGCGTCGCGCGCTTCCTGGGCGATCTCTTCCAGCGTCTCCAGGCAGTCGGCCACAAAGCCGGGGCACATCACGTCCACCCGCCGCACGCCTTCGGCTGCCAGCCGGCACAGCGTGGGCTCGGTGTAGGGCTGCAGCCACGCGGCCTTGCCGAAGCGGCTCTGGAAGGTGACCAGCACCTCTTGTTCCGTCAAGCCCAGGTGCTGCGTCAGCAGGCGCGCGGTCTGCAGGCATTGCCGCTGGTAGGGGTCGCCGCGGTCCACGCTGCGCTGCGGGATGCCGTGAAAGCTCAGCACCAGCCGCTCGCCGCGGCCCTGGGCCTGCCAGTGGCTGTGCAGGCGCTGGGCCAGCGCGGCGATGTAGCCGGGGTCTTCGTGGAAGTCGGCCACAAAACGGTGTGCCGGCGCCCCGGGGGTGGCTTGCAGCCATTGCGCCAGGCGGTCGGCCACGCTGGCAGCGGTGGCGCCGGCGTACTGCGGGTACAGCGGCAGCACCAGCACGCGCGTGGCGCCGGCAGCCTGCAGCTCGTCCAGCACCGCCGGCATGCCCGGGCGGCCGTAGCGCATGGCGTGGCGCACCAGCAGCTGGTGGCCGCGGCCGGCCAGTTCCCGGGCCAGCGCCGCGGTCTGCCGCTGCGTCCACACCGCCAGCGGCGAGCCTTCGGGCGTCCAGATGCTGGCGTACTTGGCGGCCGACTTGGCCGGTCGCACGCGCAGCACGATGCCGTGCAGGATGGGCCACCACAGCAGGCGTGGGATCTCCACCACGCGCGGGTCGCCCAGGAACTCGGCCAGGTAGCGGCGCAGCGCCGGGGCCGTGGGTTCGTCCGGCGTGCCCAGGGCCACCAGCAGCACGGCCACGCGGTCGCGGCCTGCGGGTTGGGTGGGCTGCGGCGGCTGCGGGGTTGCAGAACGCATCGACAGGGTGTCAGTCCAGCGGCCTGTGGCGGCGCAGGTCGGACACCACCAGGTCGGTTTGCACCGGCTTGGTCCAGCAGCCGTCGAAGCCGGCCGATTGCGCGGCGTCCATCACCGCCCAGCCGTCGTCGGCGCTGCACAGGTAGGCCGGCGCGCCGGGGCAGCGCTGGCGCAGCAGCGGCAACAGCTTCACGCCGTCGGTGTCGGGCAGGCGCATGTCCAGCACCAGCACGTCCGGCCGCCAGGACTGGGCCAGTTCCAGCGCTTCGGCGCCGTCGCCGGCCACCTCGACGACGATGCCGCCGGCGTGGCGGCACACCTCGGTGAAGATGAGGCCGTTGACCCGGTCGTCATCGACGATCAGCACGCGCAGCGGACGGCTCGCGGGGCTCACTAGCGCAGCTCCAGCGGCACCTGCGGCTGGGTGTCGGCAAAACGCAGCACGTCGAAGCTGACGCAGGGCGAGCCGGGGTCGCTGGGCGAGCCGCCCAGGCCCACGGTGCCGCTGCCGTGCAGCGTGCAGCTGCCGCGCCGCAGGCTGACGATCTCGCCGTCGGCAAAACGCACGTAGGTGCCGTTGTAGGAGAGGTCGGTGAGCTGGAAGGCGCCGCCATGCCAGTCCAGCCGCGCGTGCGAGCGCGAGACGCGCGAGTCGTCCACGCAGAAGCTGGCCTGCACACTGCGCCCCAGCACCACCGGTGTTTGTTCGCTGGCGAACACGCGGGTGGTGCCGGCCCAGGTGAGGCGCAGCCCGTCGGGTTCCAGCACGCGGCTGCCCACGTCGGCGCCGCCGAACTGGGTGACCGCCGCATCGCCGCTGCCGCGGCGGCCGCCTATCACGAACACCTGCACCGGCTCGGCACGGCCGCGCAAGGTCAGGCGGTCCAGGCAGCGCAGGCGCGTGACCACGTCGGTGGCCAGGCCGCGCACCACCTCGGCGGTGATGAGGGTTTCGTTGTCGCCCGCATGGTCCAGCAGCCGTGCGGCGACGTTCACCGCGTCGCCGTAGCAGTCGCCGGCCATTTCCACCACTTCGCCGCGTGCCAGGCCTATCTGCAGCCGCAGCGCGCGCAGGCCCGACGAGGCGCCACGTTCGCTGCCGCGCTGCACGATGCCGTCCAGCACGTCGTGCATCTGTATGGCCGCGGCCAGGGCGTCGGGCGGGTCGTCGAACACCGCCATCAGCCCGTCGCCCAGCGTCTTGACGACCTGGCCCTGGTGCCGCGGCACCGGTTGCGCCAGCGCCTGTATGCAGTGCGTGACCACCGAGGTGGCCTCGGCATTGCCCAGCGTTTCAAACAGCGCCGTGCTGCCGCGCAAGTCGGCGAACAGCAAGGTGCGGTCTGAAATGCGCGTCATGGCGCGGGTCAGTGTAGTAGCGGGCTGCTCCGACAGGCCTTACAGGTTGTCCAGATACGTGCGCAGCTTGTCAGACCGGCTCGGGTGCTTGAGCTTGCGTATGGCCTTGGCCTCGATCTGGCGTATGCGCTCGCGCGTCACGTCGAACTGCTTGCCCACTTCTTCCAGCGTGTGGTCGGTGGACATCTCTATGCCGAAGCGCATGCGCAGCACCTTGGCTTCGCGCGGGGTCAGGCTGTCCAGGATGTCCTTGACCACGTCGCGCAGGCCGGCCTGCATGGCGGCTTCTATGGGCGCGGTGTTGTTCGTGTCCTCGATGAAGTCGCCCAGGTGCGAATCGTCGTCGTCGCCGATCGGCGTTTCCATGGAGATCGGCTCTTTCGCGATCTTCATGATCTTGCGGATCTTGTCCTCGGGGATCTCCATCTTCTCGGCCAGCGTGGGCGCGTCCGGCTCGTAGCCGAACTCCTGCAGGTGCTGGCGCGAGATGCGGTTCATCTTGTTGATCGTCTCGATCATGTGCACCGGGATGCGGATGGTGCGCGCCTGGTCGGCGATCGAGCGCGTGATGGCCTGGCGGATCCACCACGTGGCGTAGGTCGAGAACTTGTAGCCGCGGCGGTATTCGAACTTGTCCACCGCCTTCAT
>JBBCJV010000041.1:0-9671 GCA_037190565.1 Burkholderiaceae bacterium | reverse complement strand
GTCCACACCACCGGCGTAGCCGATGCTGCGCACGTTCACCGTGTCCGCCGTCTCCAGCAACAACGGTATCCACGTGATGTCGTCGTCCTGCACAAACTGTCCGCTCAGCGTGAACGACGCCGCTTGCGCCGTGCCGGCTGCCAGCGCCGCCGCACAGGCGCAGGCGATTGCCAGCCGCTTCATCAGCGGTGCCGCCTTGTGATCCGTCCTGCTCGTAACCGCATTCATCGTTTGTCTCCTCGTTGATTTCAGCCCCTGGCCGAGGCAGCGCTGCCCGCCGCATCGCGAAGCACCCCGGCATCCAGCCCAGGGCCTCTCACGGCACAGATGGTGCAGCCTTCTGCCCAGCCATTATTTAGTTTTTATAACTAACCAATTGCCGCAAAAATCCGTGTTTGCACCAGTTTCCCTTGGAAAGCGGCCACACCCCCTGAACGCGGGGGTGAGAAATTGATTGATCCAAATAATAGAACCGCAGCCACCCAGGGGGGCTGCCCGGGCGCCGTGCCCAGGAGCGCACCGCCTCAGCGGGCGCGGGTCAACAAGGCCAGCTCGCGGCGCGCCTCGGCCACGATGCGGGCCGAGAAGGCCCCGTCGCGGGCGTGCTGCTGCAGCAGCGCTTCCAGGGCCGCACGGGCCTGGTCCTGCTGGCCGGCGCGGGCCTGCAGCAGGGCGCGCACCAGGCGCCGCGTGGGCGCCGGCGGCGAGGCGGCAGCCGGGTCGGCCGCGAACAGCTGGTCGTAGGTGGCCAGGGCCTGAGCGGGCGGCACCGCGGCGAACAGCGCATCCCGCAGCTCGGCGTCCAGCAAGCCGGCGTAGCCGTAGGTCCACAGGCGCGGCGCCAGTTCCAGCGGCATGGGTTCCTGGCCCTGGCGCATGGCGTCGGCCACTTCGATGGCGTAGACCGTGGCGGCCACACCGCCGCCCAGGCTGCCGCCCAGCTGCATGCGGCGCACCCAGGGGCGCTCGCGGCCGCTGGCCAAGGCCTGCTCGAAGTGCGGCCGCGCTTCGTCCACCCGCCCCGGCAGCAGGTGGCGGCCCCACATGGTGTGGGCATAGACGTTGCCCGGGTCGTCGGCCAGCGCGCGCTGCCAGTGCGGCAAGGGGTCACCGGCACCGGCGCCTTCGCGGCGGCGCAAGGCCTCGCCCCAGCCCAGGTGGGCACGCAGGTCCGCCGCACGCTGTGGGTGGGCCTGGGCGCCGGCGGCGGACAAGCCTTCCACCAGCACCGGCACCAGCAGCGCCACCTGGTCGTCGAAACTGCGGCCGCCGGGGCCGGCCACGGCACGCATGCCGCGCATCCACGCCATGGCGCAGTCCTGCCGCGCCGCAGCGACGGCCGGCAGCGCAGGCTGGCGCTGCACCAGCGCGTTCAGGCGGGCCAGGGCCGCCTCGTGGTGGCCGTCCTCACACAACTGCAAGGCCTGGGTGGCGGCAGCGGCATCGGCCGCCAGCGCCGCGGCCTGGGCGCGCTGGCGGTGCACCAGCCACCCCGCGGCCACGGCGCCGATCAGCACCAAGGCCAACAGCAACAACATCCAGCCCCTGCGCCCACGCCAGCGCGACCGCTGCAGCCGCGCGAGCCGGGTCACCGCCGCGACGGTTTCGGCCACCGTCTCGCCTTGTGGCTGCAGCACCGTCACGGCCGACAGGTAAGGCGGCAAGGTGGCCATGGGCGTGGCCTGCACCATCACCGGCAGCACGTGCCCGCCGGGCCGGCGCCAGCGCCGACGCGCCAGATCCAGCTCGGCCAGGGTGTAGCTGCCCGCCGCCACCGCGGCCGGCGTGACCAGGAAGACCATGGCGTCGGCGCCTTCCAGGGCCTCGCGCAGGCGCTGGTGGAAGTTGCCGCCCTCGGGCAGGTCGTGCCGGTCGAAGAAGACGTCGTGCCCTTCGGCCTCCAGCGCCAGCGCCAGGCGCTCGGCCAGCGCACGCTCGGCAGAGGGGTAGGACAGGAAGAGCTTCACGTCACGCCAGGGCCTGCAGGTGGGCCGATGCTGGCGTGGGCGGCCCCTTCACGCAAGGCCCGCCACCCCCAATGGCTCAGCGCGGGGCCAGGCCGCGTTCGGCCAGCACACGCTCCACGGTGTCCACGATGACCTGCGTCTGGCGGTCGATCTCGACATTGACGTGGTCGCCCACCTGCTTGTCGCCGAAGGTGGTCAGGCGCAGGGTCTCGGGTATCAGCCACACCTCGAACCAGCCGCTGCCGTCGGCCGCGCGCTGCGCCTCGGCCACGGTCAGGCTGGCGCCGTTGAGGGCGATGAAACCCTTGGCGAACACGTAGCGCATCCAAGGTGCCGGCAGCTCGAAGCGCAGCACGCGGTTGTTCTGCGGCGTGCGCAGCTCGGCCAGCCGGGCCTGCACGTCCACGTGGCCGGAGAGGATGTGCCCGCCCACCTCGGCGCCCACCACGAAGCTGCGCTCGACGTTGACGCGGGCACCCTCGTGCAGCGCGCCCAGCGTGGTCAGCGCCAGCGTCTGCTGCATGGCGTCGAAACACATGGCGTCGCCGTCCACCGCGGTGACGGTGAGGCAGGTGCCGTCCACCGCCACGCTGGCACCCACCTGCAGCCCGACGGCCAGGCCCGGCGGCCCCTGCAACACCAGCCGCCGCAGGCCCGGCTGCTCTTGCACGCTGCTGACGCGGGCCACGCCCTGCACGATTCCGGTGAACATGCCGCGGATTATCGGCGCAGCACCTGCCGGTGCCGGGCATGGCCGGGCACCGGCCGGCGGCGGCCGCCTTCAGCGCACCCAGAGCTTGGTGTCGGGGAAGCCCATGAGCTGCAGCAACAGGCAACTCACCGCCGCGTCGCCAGGGGCATCGGCCACGCACACGATCTCCGCATAGCGCTCCACGCCGGCCTGCTCCAGCCGGTTCCACAAGGCCATGGCCGGCAGGGGTTGACCCTGGGGCGTCAACAGCTCGGTGTAGGGCAGGTGCACCAACGGCCCGGGCACCGGCTGGGACGGCGGCGTGCGGCCCGCGGCCAGGAACAGCCGCGGGAAACCGGCGTCGCCTGCAGCCGGCGCCGGCAGCGCGTGCACCAGCCGGCCGCGGCGCGGCGCGGCGTTGAACACCGCCGCCGGCACCACCAGGTCCTGCGGTGTGTGCCGCGCGCCCACCACCGTGGGCGTCTTGGCCAGCGGCCGGCCGGCCAGTGCCCACTCGTCCACGCTGTCCATCAGCAGCGACACCCGCTGCTGGCCCAAGGCCTGCAGCACCAGGAAGGCCAGCGCGGCATCGGGCGTCACGCCGCCATCGGCCACGATCACCGCCTCGTGCGCCGGGTCCAGGCCGGCGGGGCCCAGGCGGGCCGGCAGCGCCTGCAGCGCGGCGGCGTTGGCAGCGTGCTCGCGCCACAGCGCGGCCGGCAGCGGCAGGGCATGGGGCACGTGGCCCTGGCGGTAGTCGGCATCGGACCGCAGGTCCACCACCCCCAGCCCGGCCACGCCTGTGGCGCGGAACATGGGGTTGTTCCAGGCCGCCAGCCACTCGCCGTCGCGCAGCAGGTAGGGTGCGGCGTAAGTCCACAGCGGCAGGCCGCGCTCGTCGCGCGTCCACTCCAGTTGCGAGCCCAGGTACACCCGCACGTCCGGGTAACCCAGCAGGTACTTCATCGCAAAGAAGGGCAGCGTGGCCGCGACACCGCCGCCGCAGTAGGTCATGACCCGCTGCTCGGGGCCTATGCCCAGGTGCTGGAACAGCCGGCGCAGCTCGGCCGGCGGCTTGAAGCGGCCGTCGGCCTGGAACAGATGCGCCCGCGGCAGCATCTTGGCGTGGGGCACGTGGCCGGCGCGGCTGAAGAAGCGGCTGCCGCCGTAGTAGTAGCTGGGCTCCAGCGCTTCGACGATGGCATGCGCGGCCGGGTCGGCCGTGGCGTTCAGGAACTCGGGCAGCCGCACATGCAGATCTTCGCGCGGGACGTTCAGCGGCCACACGCCGCCGGCCGGCGCAGCCCCCGCTGTCGCCTGCGTGGCCACCGCGCCGCCCTGGGCGCGCCACTGCAGGATGCCGCCGTCCAGGATGCGCAGCCGCTGCACCGGAAAGCCCAGCTGCACCAGGTCGAAGAACACCCGCGTGGCCCACATCAGGCCGTCCTGGTCGTACAGCACCACGGTCTTGTCGGGGCTCACGCCCCAGCCCTGCACCTGGCGTTGCATCAACTCCGGCGGCTGCTCGCGCCCACCGAAGCTGAACAAGTCGGCATGCACGGCACCCGGGATGTGCTGGCGGGCGTACAGGCCGCCGGGCGAGGCATCTATCAGCACCAGGTCGTCACGGCCCAGCTGCTGCTTCAACCACGCAGCCTGCACCAGCGGGCCAGGAGGCACCTCGCGCGACGCTTCACTCGCCGCCGCGCCGCCCTGCGCTGCTGCTGCCGTCATGCCCAGGCACAGCCAGAGGCAGCAGGCCCACAGCCTGGCCACAAAACTTGTCTTCATGGTTCACCTCGTTGTCGATCGCAGCGCGTGCGCTGCATGCGCCGACAGCTTGCCCGCCGGCCGCGCCACCTGCCAGGCCGGCACGACGAACTGCAGACCACGCCCCCCAAGCTGCGGCCCGGCGCGATGCGGGAACACGCTGCGCGCGCCGGCGCCCCGCAACCCCTGCGGCCGGCGCGGCTACGATGCGGGCCTTCCGGCCCCGCCCGGCCCAGCGCCTTCTTCCTGACAGTCTTCCTGGCCTTCTTCCTGGCCCTCCCCCGGCCTTCCTCCCTATGAGTACCGACACGCTGCGCACCAGCGCCCTGGCCTTCAGCCTGGCCGAGCCGCCGCCGGGCTTCATGGACGACCCCTACCCGGTGTACGCGGCGCTGCGCCGGCACGCGCCGGTGCACCCGATGGCGCCCGGCCAATGGCTGCTGAGCCGCCATGCCGACGTGCTGGCCGTGTACCGCAGCCCGCACGCCAGTTCCGACAAGCGCGAGGCCTTCGCGGCGCCGCTAGGGCGCGGCACGCCCATCTACGAGCACCACACCAGCAGCCTGGTGTTCAACGACCCGCCGCTGCACACCCGCGTGCGCCGTCTGCTGATGGGCGCGCTGAACCAGCGCGCCATTGCACGCATGGAAGCCGGCGTGGTGACGCTGGTCGATGGGCTGTTGGACGGCCTGGCCGACCAGGCGGTGCCGGACCTGATAGAACACTTCGCCGCGCTGATCCCGGTGGAGGTGATAGGCAACCTGCTGGACATGCCGCGCGACAAGCGCGGCCCGCTACGCGACTGGTCGCTGGCCATACTCTCGGCCCTGGAGCCCGCGCCCGATGCGCAGCGCCTGGCCCGCGCCAACGCCGCCACCACGGCGTTTCTCGACTGCCTGCGCACGCTGGTGGCCCAGCGCGAACGCCAGCCCGGCGACCCCGAGGCCGATGTGCTGACCCGCCTGCTGCGCGGCGACGACCAGGGCCGCCTGAGCGAAACCGAGCTGCTGCACAACTGCATCTTCCTGCTCAACGCCGGCCACGAGACCACCACCAACCTGATAGGCAACGGCATGCACGCGCTGCTGACGCACCGCGACCAGTTCGAACGCCTGGTGGGCCAGCCCGAACTGCTGGCCACGGCGGTGGAAGAACTGCTGCGCTTCGAGAGCCCGCTGCAGCTGAACAACCGCCTGCTCACCGCGGCGATGACCCTGCCCGACGGCCGCGAGCTGCCGGCCGGCGCCTTTGTCACGCTGTGCCTGGGCGCGGCCAACCGCGACGAAGCGGTGTTCGACGAACCCGAGCGCCTGGACATCGCGCGCAAGCCCAACAACCACCTGGCCTTTGGCCAGGCGGCGCACGCCTGCTCCGGCATGAACGTGGCGCGGCTGGAGGCGCGCATCGCCATCGGCCGCCTGCTGGCGCGTTACCCGCGCCTGGCTGCGGCCGGTGCACCCGAGCGCGACCGCCGCCTGCGCTTTCGCGGCCTGCGCCACCTGCCCGTGCAACTGCACTGAACGCGTGAACCTGCCCACCCATGGCCGAACCGTTCAAGAACCTGATCAACGCCGGGCTGGCGCAGCAGGCGGCACAGCATCTGAGCCGTGTGCACCGCGGCTTCGACGCACGCCGCTTCACGCAGCTGGCCACCACCGGGCTGGACACGCTGGAGATGAAGGCGCGCGCGATGCGGATCGCCGACGCGCTGGAGGCCACGCTGCCGGCGAACTTTGACGCCGCCGCCGGTGTGCTGGAAGCGGCCATGGCACCGCCGGTGGCCACCGAGTCCATCCCGGCCGGCCTGGCGGATGGCCTGCGCGGCTGGATGTTGTGGCCGGCCGGCGAGTTCATCGCCCGCCGCGGCATGGACCAACCCGAGCGCGCGCTCAATGCGCTGCACGCCCTCACCCAGCGCTTCACCGCCGAATGGGCCATCCGGCCCTTCATCGTGCACCACCCGGCCATGGTGTTCCAGACGCTGCAGCGCTGGTGCGGCGACCCCAGCCTGCATGTGCGCCGCCTGGTCAGCGAAGGCAGCCGCCCGCGCCTGCCCTGGGGGCTGCGCCTGCAGACGCTGGTGCAAGACCCCGCGCCTACGCTGCCGCTGTTGCGGCGCCTGCAGGACGACCCCGCCGAGTACGTGCGCCGCAGCGTGGCCAACCACCTCAACGACATCGCCAAGGACCACCCGGCCGTGGTGGCGGCCTGGTTGCAGCAGCACCTGCCCGGCGCCAGTGAGCCGCGGCGCGCGCTGCTGCGCCACGCCAGCCGCAGCCTCATCAAGGCCGGCGACGGGCCCACGCTGAAGGCCTGGGGGCTGGGGCAGAAGCTGCGCGGCGAGGCCGACTTGCGACTCTCACCCCAGCAGGTGGCGCTGGGCGACAGCGTGACGCTGACGCTGCATCTGCGCTCTACCAGCCGACAGCCGCAGCGCCTGGCCATCGACTACGCGGTGCACCACGTCAAGGCCAACGGCAGCACCAGCCCCAAGGTGTTCAAGGGCTGGCAGGTCGAGCTGCCAGCGCAAGGCACGCTCACGCTGGTCAAGGCACATTCGATGCGCGAGGTGACCACCCGCCGCTACCACGCCGGCCGGCATGGTGTGTCGGTACAGATCAACGGGCAGCCGCTGGCCGAGGCCGCGTTTGTGCTGCGCATGCCGCCCTGAACCCCATGCCCCGCTTCCACCTGGACCCCGACGTGCGCAGCGCGCGCACCCTGGACAAGAGCTTCTACCTGGACGACGCGGCCTGGGCCCTGGCGCGCGAGCGTGTGTTCGTACGCAGCTGGCAATGGCTGGGGCCGCAAGCCGCCGTGCACGAGGCCGGCTCGGTGGCACCGGTGGAGTTGCTGCCCGGCCTGCTGGACGAACCGCTGCTGCTGGTGCGCGACGAAGCCGGCACGCTGCGCGCGCTGTCCAACGTGTGCACCCACCGCGGCATGCGGCTGGTGGAGCAGCCCGGGCGGCTGAAGGAGATTCGCTGCGGCTACCACTCGCGCCGCTTCACGCTGCAAGGCCGCATGCGTTTCATGCCGGGGTTTGAGGGCGCCTGCGACTTCCCTTCAGAGCGCGACCACCTGCCGCAGCTCGCGCTGGCGGACCTGGCCGGCCACCACTTCGTCTCGCTGGACCCGGCCCTGCCGTTTGAACAACACGCGGGCGAGGTGCTGGCCCGCGTGGGCCACCTGGACCTGGCCCGCTTCGCACCCGACCCGTCGCGCAGCCAGGACTACGAGTTCGACGCGCACTGGGCGCTGTACGTGGAGAACTACCTGGAAGGCCTGCACATCCCCTTCCTGCACCCGGCGCTGAACCAGACGCTGCAGATGAGCGGCTACCGCTACGAGCTGGGGGCCAACGCGGTGCTGCAGGTGGCCGATGCACGCGAAGGCGAAGCCGCCTTCGAACCGCCCCCCGGCCACCCCGACCACGGCCGGCGCATCGCCGCCTGGTACTTCTGGCTGTTTCCCAACCTGATGCTGAACTTCTACCCCTGGGGCCTGTCGGTCAACGTGGTGCAGCCGCTGGGGCCGGCCCGCACCCGCGTCTTGTTCCGCAGCTTCGTGGCCGACGCCTCGCTGCTGGGCCAGGGCGCCGGCGGTGCGCTGGACACCGTGGAGATGGAAGACGAGGCGGCCGTGTGCAGCGTGCAGCGCGGCCTGCGTTCACGCCTGTACCAGAACGGCCGCTACTCGCCGCAGCATGAAGCCAGCGTGCACCACTTCCACCGGCTGCTGGTGCAGGCGCTGGGCGACGGGCCGGGCGCCTGACCGACCCACGCCCGGGCGTGCGGCGGGCCCGCCCTCAGCGGCGGGCCGGGCTCTTGTCGCCCATGCACACGTAGGAGGTCGCGTCGGTCTCGGGCAAGCCCTTGCCCCGGTAGTGCGGGTACAGCGGGTAAGGGCACATGGGCAGCGACCGCACACCCGCCGTCACCATGGGAACCTGCGGCGGCGCCACACCCTTCTCGACCCAGTTCTGGATCATGCCCTGGCGGTCGTGGTTGCTGGGGATGGCGAACGTGGGGTTGGGCTGGCCGGCGCCATTCACGTTGTAGGCATTGCCGCTGAGGCCATGGCCTGCCATGGGCAGCACCCACAGGCGCGCAAAGTCGTCCAGCGTGTCCTGGCCCATGGTGTCCAGCAAGGCCTGGTAGTAGTCCAGCTGCGCGCCGGGCGAGGCCAGGGTGTCGTTGGTGCCGATCACGACGATCACCTTGCCGCCGCGTGCCTTGAAGGCGCTGAGGTCCGGGTTGACGGAGTCCAGCCAGCCCGACAGTTCTATGCGGCGGTCGTTCAACGCACCGCCTTCCACGTAGTCCAGCGGGTTGGCGCTCAAGTCCTGGAACAGGAAGCCCATGACCGCCGGGCCGCCCAGCCAGCTATAGATGGGCGCGTTCTCGGCCGCACCCTCCTGCCCGCGGTAGCGCTGAGGCACGATGATGCCGTTGCCCCCCGGGTCGGTGCCGGGCAGGTACATGCCGAAGCTGGTGGTGCCGTGCACCAGCGGCGTGGCGAACAGGTAGCGCGTGTAGGTGAAGTGCAGTGTCTCGATCTGCCCGTCGGTGAAGCAGGCGTTGGCCGAGGTGTCCGCCGGGTTCGGGTCTATGCCGTCCGGGCAGCGCTTGGCGGCCCAGGGCTGGCGACCCGGCTCACCCTGCTGCACATCAAACACGGCGCGGCAGGCCTGGTAGTTGTTCACCACCCCGTCCAGCAGGCCGTCCAGCCCGTCGCACTGACGTATGAACTCGGTGGTGATGGCGGTGCGCTTGGCCTGCGTCACCCAGTTGGCCTGTGCCAGCTCTTGTATGCGCTGGGCGGCACGGCTCAGCGCCAGGTTGGAAAAACTCAGCACCGGCACCGTGGCCACCACCCCGTCGAAGTCCTGCGGGTAACGCTGCGCCACGGTCAGGCCTTCACGCCCGCCCTGCGAGCTGCCGAACCAGTAGTTGAACTCGGCCGCACCGCCATACGCACGCTGCTGCAACACCTTCGCAGCGTCGTAGGTCTTCTTCATCTGCATGTAGCCGAAGTTCCTGATGGACTCGTCGTTCACTGACCAGGCGTTGCCCGATGAGTGCCCCGAGTCACTGCCTGCGGTGGCCATGCCGCGGTTGTTGTAGCCCGCACCCGCCAGCCCCGGCACCGAGCCGTTCATGCCGCCACCGCCCATCTGCGCATACCGGTACGCATAACGCTGCGGCAGCGTGACGCCGAAGTTGATGTTCGGCGCCTCCGGG
>JBBCJV010000040.1:0-19164 GCA_037190565.1 Burkholderiaceae bacterium | reverse complement strand
CACCAGGATGGCCCGGTCGGCGCCTATGGCCATGGCGGTGCGCAGGGTCTCCTGGCTCTGCGTGACGCCGCAGGACACCGCCACCACTTCGGTGACCACGCCCTTCTCGCGCAGCCTCACCGCTTCTTCCACCGCTATCTCGTCAAACGGGTTCATGCTCATCTTGACGTTGGCGATGTCCACGCCGCTGCCGTCTGCCTTCACCCGCACCTTGACGTTGAAGTCCACCACCCGCTTCACGGGGACCAGCACCTTCATGCCTGTCTGCTCCTGGTTTTCCGATGACTCAAACTTGACCGACGCATTCTAGGCGCGGCCCTTCCAGCCGCCCCTATGGGCAGCCGACAAAAAGAACGACCGTTCGATTTTAAACCGACTGTTGCGCCGCCGAGGTCCCGCGGGCGACATCCACGCGGCGCAGCACCACGATGCCGGCGATGAAGAACACCCCGGTGGCCAGGATGGCCAGGCGGTGGTTGCCGCCGGTCAGCCAGGTGACCAGCCCGTAGGTGATAGGCCCCACGATGGCCGACAGGCGCACGGCAAAGGTCCACAGGCCGAAAAACTCCGCCAGCCGTGCCGGCGGCGCAAACAGGCCCACCAGCGCGCGCCCGGCCGACTGGCTGCTGCCCATGCACAGCCCCGCCACCACCGCCGCGGCCCAGAACACCGCATGGGTGGTGGCCAGCACCGCCAGCACCGTCATCAGCACCCAGCCCCACAGCGTCAGCGTCAGCGCCGGGCGGTGGCCTATGCGGTCTTGCAGGTAGCCGAAGCCGAAGGCGCCCAGCGCCGAGGCGATGTTGACCAGGAAGACCAGCATCATGGTCTGCGTCTGCACAAAGCCCAGCACCTGCTCGGCATACACCGCGGCCAGCGCAATGACCACCGCGATGCCGGCCATGTAGAACACCGAGCACAGCAGCAGCCAGGAGAAGTCGGTGTAGCGGCGCGATTCCTGCCAGGTCTGCCGCAGGCGCTGCCAGGCATGTCGCGCCACCGCCTGCGTGCCCACGGCCTGGGGCACCGCACGCTCGCGCAGCAGCAGGAAGGTGCCTAGCGAGGCCAGCGCATAGACCGCGGCCGTGATCAGCATGGTCACCGGCACGAACTGCGCCGCGCTCTGGCCCTGCCCCTGCGCCCAGATCACGTAGCCCAGGCTCAGGCCCAGCGTGAGCATGCCGCCGAAGTAGCCGAAGCTCCAACCCCAGCCGCTGACACGCCCCATGGCCTCGCGCCGCGCCAGCTCGGGCAGAAAGGCCGCGGTCAGCGACTCGCCCCAGGCGTAGCAGACATTGCTCAGCACGATGGCGGCAATGGCCAGCCACAGGTCGCCCGGGCCGGCCAGGGCAAGCAGCGAGGTCGCCAGCACGCAGCCGGCGGTGGCCAGCACCAGCAGGCGCTTCTTCGCGGCGCGCAGGTCGGCCCAGGCGCCCAGCACCGGCATGGTGAGCATCACGACGGCGTTGGACAGGCCCAGCGCCAAGGTCCAGGCCAGCGTGCCCCAGTCGGCGCCGCCGGCCACCACCCCCACGAAGTAGGCGTTGAACACCGCGGTGAGCACCACCGTGGTGTAGCCGGAGTTGGCGAAGTCGTACAAGGCCCAGCCGAGCACCTCGCGCTTTTGCACGCCGGGGTTCAGTGAGGCCTGGGGAAACAGCGGCATGGGCACCTCGCGCTCTTGTCTTGGTGGCGCTGCCAGCGGCAGCCCTGGTGCCCGGAATGGGACTCGAACCCATACACCCTGTGAGGGGCCGCGGATTTTAAGTCCGCTGCGTCTACCAGTTTCGCCATCCGGGCGCGCGCCGATGATAGGCGGGGCCAGCCGGCCCAGGCCCGCACCCAGCCTCCATGAAAAACGCCCGCAGACCGCGGGCGTTCAGATCGTCAGGTGCCAAGGCAAGGCTGGAGGCGCGATCCGGAGTCGAACCGGACTAGACGGATTTGCAATCCGTTGCATAACCGCTTTGCTATCGCGCCGGTATGCGGAAGCCGACATTTTCGGCCAAAAAGAAGGGAAGCCTGGGCTTCCCTGTCTTAAAAATCTGGAGCGGGATAAGAGGCTCGAACTCTCGACCTATACCTTGGCAAGGTATCGCTCTACCAACTGAGCTAATCCCGCATGGACCTTGTTCAGGTCAAGCCCCAGGGGGCTGGCATGCCTCGACGCTGTTTTCCGACCGGTGCCACCCGATCGCGTCGAGCCTTGCATTCTATGCCATCGCGATGCGGCTTTGCAATATCCAATGCCGAGGCTGTGTCATTCAATGCGGCAAGCCGTCGCCAGCCGGGCCCGCCGCCGCTGCCGGCGGCTGCGCAGGCGCAGCCCCGGCCGCGGCAGGCACCGCCTCGTCGTCCGGCAAGGCCTGCGGCACGGACTCCAGCGCCTCTTCCAGCACCTGGTCTATCCACTTCACAGGCACGATCTCCAGGTGGTCCTTGGCGTTGGCCGGGATGTCCTGCAGGTCCTTGACGTTTTCTTCGGGTATCAGCACCTTCTTGACGCCGCCGCGGTGCGCCGCGAGCAGCTTTTCCTTCAGGCCGCCGATGGCCGTGACCTCGCCGCGCAGCGTGATCTCGCCCGTCATCGCCACATCGGCGCGCACCGGCACGCCGGTGAGCGCAGAGACAAACGCGGTGGTCATCGCGATGCCGGCGCTGGGGCCGTCCTTGGGCGTGGCTCCGTCGGGCACGTGGATGTGGATGTCGCGCTTCTCGAAGGCCTCGTCCTTGATACCCAGGCGGCGCGCACGGCTGCGCACCACGGAGCGCGCGGCTTCCACCGATTCCTTCATCACGTCGCCCAGCTGGCCGGTACGGATGATGTTGCCCTTGCCGGGCATCACCGCCGCCTCGATGGTCAGCAGGTCGCCGCCCACCTCGGTCCAGGCCAGGCCCACCACCTGGCCCACCTGGTTCTTCTTCTCGGTGCGGCCGAAGTCGTACTTGCGCACGCCCAGGAAGTCGTTGAGGTTGTCCTCGGTGACGGTGACACGCCCCTCGAAGGTCTTGAGCTGCTGGCCCTTGACCACCTTGCGGCAGATCTTGCTCAGCTCGCGTTCCAGCGAGCGCACGCCGGCTTCGCGGGTGTAGTAGCGCACGATGCCGCGCAGGGCGTCCTCGGTGACTTCCAGCTCGTCGTCCTTCACGCCGTTGTTCTTCTGCTGCTTGGGCAGCAGGTAGCGGCGCGCGATGTTGAGCTTCTCGTCCTCGGTGTAGCCGGCCAGGCGGATCACTTCCATCCGGTCCAGCAGCGCCGGCGGGATGTTCATGCTGTTGCTGGTGGCCACGAACATCACGTCGGACAGGTCGAAGTCGACCTCCACGTAGTGGTCGCTGAAGGTGTGGTTCTGCTCCGGGTCCAGCACTTCCAGCAGCGCGCTGGAGGGGTCGCCGCGGAAGTCCATGCCCAGCTTGTCGATCTCGTCCAGCAGGAACAGCGGGTTGCGCGTGCCCACCTTGCTCAGGCTTTGCAGCACCTTGCCCGGCATGGAGCCGATGTAGGTGCGGCGGTGGCCGCGTATCTCGGCCTCGTCGCGCATGCCGCCCAGGGCCATGCGCACGTACTTGCGGCCGGTGGCGCGCGCCACGCTCTGGCCCAGCGAGGTCTTGCCCACGCCCGGGGGGCCCACCAGGCACAGGATGGGCGCCTTGACCTTGTCCACGCGCTGCTGCACCGCGAGGTACTCGAGGATGCGGTCCTTGACCTTCTCCAGCCCGTAGTGGTCTTCGTTGAGCACTTCCTCGGCAAAGGCCAGGTCGTGCTTGACCTTGCCCTTCTTGGCCCAGGGCAGGTTCACCAGCACGTCGATGTAGTTGCGCACCACGGTGGCTTCGGCACTCATGGGCGACATCAGCTTGAGCTTCTTGAGCTCGGCGTCGGCCTTTTTGCGCGCGTCCTTGGGCATGCGCGCGGCCTTGATCTTCTTCTCGAGCTCTTCCATGTCGGCGCCTTCTTCGCCGTCACCCAGCTCCTTCTGTATGGCCTTGACCTGCTCGTTGAGGTAGTACTCGCGCTGGCTCTTCTCCATCTGGCGCTTCACACGCCCGCGGATGCGCTTTTCCACCTGCAGGATGTCGACCTCGTGCTCCAGCAGCTCCAGCAGCTTTTCCAGGCGCTTGGACACCGAGAACAGGTCCAGCACCGACTGCTTGGCGTCCAGCTTCAGCGGCAGGTGCGCCGCGATGGTATCGCCCAGGCGGCCCGGGTCGTCGATGCCGGAGATGCTGGTCAGGATCTCGGGCGGAATCTTCTTGTTGAGCTTGACGTACTGGTCGAACTGCTGCGTCACCGCGCGGCGCAGGGCCTCGATCTCGGGCGAGGCGTCTTCCTCGGCCTGCACCGGCATGACCTCGCCGACGAAGTGTTCTTCGGTGTCGCTGATCTCGCGGGTGGTGGCGCGCTGAACGCCTTCGACCAGCACCTTCACGGTGCCGTCGGGCAGCTTGAGCATCTGCAGGATGGAGCTGATGCAGCCCACCTCGAACATGTCGTCGGGCTTGGGCTCGTCCTTGCCGGCGGCACGCTGGGCCACCAGCATGATCTGGCGGCCGGATTCCATCGCGGCTTCCAGCGCCTTGATGGACTTGGGGCGCCCCACGAACAGCGGAATGACCATGTGCGGGAACACGACCACATCGCGCAGCGGCAGCAGCGGCAGCGTGACCGGTTCGGCAGGGAGAATGGGATGTCCGGACATCAATGGGTCCTCGAAAGGGGCTTGTCAGGCCCACGTGGGGCTGCCAGACCGGAATGCAAGGGTGAGCCGGCGTGGTGCACCGGCCCGTGCCGAAGGAAGCTCAGGCGCTGGCCTTCTGCTCGCGGTATACGAGCAAGGGCTTGGCCCCTTCTTCAATGATGTGATCGTCTATCACCACCTTGGCCACGCCGTCCAGGGCCGGCAGGTCGAACATGGTGTCGATCAGCGCGTGTTCCATGATGGAGCGCAGGCCGCGGGCGCCGGTCTTGCGCGCCAGCGCCTTCTTGGCAATGGCCGACAGCGCCGAGGGGCGTATCTCCAGCTCCACGCCGTCCATGGCAAACAGCTTCTGGTACTGCTTGACCAGCGCGTTGCGCGGCTCGGTGAGGATCTGCACCATGGCCTCCACCGTCAGCTCGCCCAGCGTGGCCACCACCGGCAGGCGGCCCACCAGTTCGGGGATGAGGCCGAACTTGATCAGGTCCTCGGGCTCCACCTCGCGGAACAGCTCGGCGGCCTTGCGTTCGTTCTTGCTGTGCACCGTGGCGGCAAAGCCTATGCCGGATTTCTCGGTGCGGTTCTGTATGACCTTCTCCAGGCCGTCAAACGCGCCGCCGCAGATGAACAGGATGTTGGTCGTGTCTATCTGCAGAAAGTCCTGGTTCGGGTGCTTGCGCCCGCCCTGCGGCGGCACGCTGGCCATGGTGCCTTCCACCAGCTTCAGCAGCGCCTGCTGAACGCCCTCGCCCGACACGTCACGCGTGATGCTGGGGTTGTCGGCCTTGCGGCTGATCTTGTCGATCTCGTCGATGTAGACGATGCCGCGCTGCGCCCGCTCCACGTCGTAGTTGCAGTTCTGCAGCAGCTTCTGAATGATGTTCTCGACGTCCTCGCCCACGTAGCCGGCTTCGGTCAGCGTGGTGGCGTCGGCAATGACGAAGGGCACGTTCAGCAGCCGCGCCAGCGTCTGCGCCAGCAGCGTCTTGCCGCTGCCGGTGGGGCCGATCAGCAGGATGTTGCTCTTGGTCAGCTCCACCTCGTCCTTGGCCGCGGTGTGCTTCAGGCGCTTGTAGTGGTTGTAGACCGCCACGGCCAGCGTGCGCTTGGCCGGCTCCTGGCCTATGACGTACTGGTCCAGGCTGCCCTTGATCTCGCTGGGCACCGGCAGCTCGCTCTTGGGTGCCTTGCCGGGCTTGTCCTCGGCCGGCACCTCGTCGCGGATGATGTCGTTGCACAGCTCTATGCACTCATCGCAGATGAAGACCGATGGGCCCGCGATGAGCTTCTTGACCTCGTGCTGGCTCTTCCCGCAGAACGAGCAGTACAGAACCTTTTCGCCGGAGGCGCCCTTCTTGTCGGCCATGGATGAGGAAACGTACAGAGTTGCGCGCAGGTGTCAGCGCATGATAGACCAAAGGCACCGGCCGTCACCCGGCTGAAAAGACCCCGTAAACGGGGCCGAACCGCAGCGCCGCCCAGGCCTGGTGCGCGGGTGCCGAACCGGGCGGCTGCTCAGCCGCGCTTTTCCAGCACCTGGTCGATCAGCCCGTAGTCCAGCGCCTCGGCCGGGCTCATCCAGCGGTCGCGCTCCATGTCGGCGGCGATGCGTTCCAGCGGCTGGCCGGTGCGGTCGGCGTAGATCTTGTTGAGCTGCTCGCGGGTCTTCAGGATCTCGCGGGCCTGGATCTCGATGTCCGTGGCCTGGCCCTGGGCGCCGCCGCTGGGCTGGTGAATCATCACGCGGCTGTTGGGCAGCGCGTTGCGCTTGCCCTTGGCGCCGGCCATCAGCAGGAAGCTGCCCATGCTCGCGGCCATGCCCATGCACAGCGTGGAGACATCGGGCTTGATGAACTGCATGGTGTCGTAGATCGACAGCCCGGCGCTGACGCTGCCGCCCGGGCTGTTGATGTACAGGAAGATGTCCTTGTCCGGGTTTTCGCTTTCCAGGAACAGCATCTGCGCCACCACCAGGTTGGCGGTGGCATCCACCACCGGGCCCACCAGGAAGATGATGCGCTCGCGCAGCAGCCGGCTGTAGATGTCGTAGGCGCGCTCGCCGCGCCCCGACTGCTCGATCACGATGGGCACCATGCCCAGGCCAACGGTGTCCGGCACGCTCATCAACAAGGCTCCTCGCGCTGGCTCAGGCAGCGGTCATCAACTCGTCGAACGGTAGCACCTTGTCGGTGACCTTGGCTTTGGAGAGAACGTACTCGGTCACGTTGTTCTCCACCACCACGGCCTCCACCTCGGCCATGCGCTGGCGGTCGCTGAGGTACCAGCGCATCACCTCGGCCGGCTTTTCGTAGCTCTGGCTCAGTTCTTCGATGTGCTTTTGCAGCTGCTCGGGCTTGGCCTGCAGGCCGTGCGTGCGCACCAGCTCGGCCACCACCAGGCCCAGGCGCACGCGGCGCTCGGCCTGCGGGCGCACGTCCTCGGTGGGCAGCGGCACCTTGTCGGCGTCCTTCACACCCTGCTGCTTGAGCCGCTCGCGGAACTGCTCGATCAGGCGGTCGGTCTCGCCGGCCACCAGCGCGTTGGGCAGTTCCAGCTCGGCCGACCTGGACAGCGCGTCCATCACCGCGGCCTTGTTGCGGGCCTGCAGGCGGAACTTCACCTCGCGCTCGAGGTTCTTCTTCACGTCCTCGCGCAGCGTGGCCACGGTGGCGTCCTTGGTGCCCAGCTGGCGGGCCAGGGCGTCGTCCACTTCGGGCAGGTTCTGCTGCTCGATCTTCTTGACCGTGACCAGGAAGTCGGCCTCCTTGCCGGCCACGTCCTGGCCCTGGTAGTCGGCCGGAAACTGCAGCGGGAAAGTCTTGCTTTCGCCCACCTTCATGCCGCGCACGGACTGGTCGAACTGTTCCAGCATCTGGCCTTCGCCGATGACGAACTGGAAGGCCTCGGCCTTGCCGCCGGCGAAGGGCTCGCCGTCAATCTTGCCCTCGAAGTCGATGGTGACCCGGTCGCCTTCGGCAGCGCCTTCGTCCTTGCCGCGCAGGCCGAAGGTGCGGCGCTGCTTGCGCAGAATCTCTATGGTGCGGTCTATGGCCGCCTCGGTCACTTCGGTGGCCACGCGCTCCACGTCGGCCGCGGTCAGGTCGCCCAGCTTCACCTCGGGGTACACCTCGAAGGTGGCGTCGAAGGCCAGCTGGCCTTCGGGGGCGCCGTCCTTCTGTGTGATGCGCGGTGCGCCGGCCACACGCAGCTTGGCTTCGTTGGTGGCGTCGGCAAAGGCCTGGCCCACCCGGTCGTTCACCACCTCGTACTGCACCGAGTAGCCGTAGCGCTGCGCGACCACGCTCATCGGCACCTTGCCGGGGCGGAAGCCGTCCGCCTTGACCGTGCGGCTGAGCTTCTTCAGGCGCGACTCGACCTCGCCGTTGATGGTCTCGGCAGGCAACGTCAGGGTGATGCGGCGTTCGAGCTTCTCGAGGGTTTCGACTTGGACGGCCATGGTGTTGGTTTGCGGCTGGTACTGCGACAGTGATGGCGGGTGCCGTGGTGCGCGGGGCCGGACTCGAACCGGCACGCCCGTGAAGGCGTCAGGACCTAAACCTGGTGCGTCTACCAATTTCGCCACCCGCGCGGGTGGTATTGCCGCCCGGCGCTGACGCCCGGCGAACCTCGGATTCTAGCCGCTGGCGCGCGGCCTGAGACCAGGCGGCCCGCCACGCATGCAAGGCGGCGCCGTGGCCAACGCCACGGCAGTCCGGCCCTGCAGGGCACCTGCCGCGTGTTCACCCCGACAATCAGCGTCCGTGGGCGTTGAACATTACGAGAACTTCCCCGTCGCCTCCTGGCTGTGCCCGCCGCGGCTGCGCCCGGCCGTGGTGGCGCTGTACCACTTTGCGCGCACGGCCGACGACATCGCCGACGAGGGCGAGGCCCCCGCTGCCCAGCGCCGCGCCGACCTGGCCGTCTACCGTGCCGCGCTGGACGACGCCCTGGCCGGCCGCCCGGCCGCCGGCCGCTGGGCCCAGGTGTTCACGCCGCTGGCGCGCTGCATCCAGCAGTTTGCGTTGCCGGCCGCGCCGCTGCACGCGCTGCTGGACGCCTTCGAGCAGGACACCCACAACCCGGTGTACGCCGACCGCGAAGAGCTGCTGGCCTACTGCCGCCGCTCGGCCGACCCCGTGGGCCGGCTGCTGCTGCACCTGTACGGGGTGGACGACGCCGTGTCGCTGGCCCGTTCCGACGCCGTGTGCAGCGCGCTGCAGCTCATCAACTTCTGGCAGGACCTGAGCCGCGATCTGCCGCGCGGCCGCCACTACGTGCCCGACAGCGATCTGGCGGCCCACGGCCTCACGCGCGCCGATCTGGCCACCCAGCGCGACACCGCCGCCACGCGGGCGCTGCTGCGTTCCTTGTGCGGCTGGGCCGGCACGCTGATGCACCAGGGCGCGCCGCTGGCGCGGACCCTGCCCGGGCGCGCCGGATGGGAGCTGCGGCTGGTGGTGCAAGGCGGCCTGCGCGTTCTTGAGAGAATCGCCCGCATGGACCATGCCGTGCTGCGCCAACGCCCCGCCCTGGGTGCGCTGGACTTTGCGCCGCTGGCCTGGCGCGCGCTGCGCATGCGGGGTTGATGCCATGGTCAGCGCCGCCGCCGTGAGCCCCGAGCAGTACGTCCAGGACAAGGCCGCAGGCAGCGGCTCGTCGTTCTACTACGCCTTCCTGTTCTTGCCGCCGCCGCGGCGCGCCGCCATCACCGCGTTCTACGCCTTCTGCCGCGAGGTGGACGACGTGGTCGACGAAACGACCGACCCCTCGGTGGCCGCCGCCAAGCTGGCCTGGTGGCGCCAGGAGGTGGGCCAGGCCTTCGCCGGCCAGCCCAGCCACCCGGTGATGCAAGCCCTGCTGCCGCTGGCCGCGCGCTACGAGATACGCGCCGAGCACCTGCTGGCCGTGATAGAGGGCTGCCAGACCGACCTGGACCAGACCCGCTTCCTGGACTACCCGGCCCTGATGCGCTACTGCCACCTGGTGGCCGGCATCGTGGGCGAGGTGGCCAGCAACATCTTCGGCCGCACGCAGCCCGCCACCACCGCCTACGCGCACAAGCTGGGCTTGGCCATGCAGCTGACCAACATCATCCGCGACGTGGGCGACGACGCCCGGCGGGGCCGCATCTACCTGCCGGTATCGGAACTTCAGCAGTTTGACGTCAAGGCGCACGAGATCCTGCGCCGCGAGGCGCCCTGGGGCTACAGCGAACGCTTCACGGCCCTGATGCGCTTCCAAGCCGAACGCGCCCATGCTGCGTACGACGAAGCGCTGGCGCTGCTGCCCGAGGCCGACCGCACGGCGCAGAAGCCGGGGCTGATGATGGCCAACATCTACCGCACGCTGCTGCGCGAGATCGAAGCCGGCGGCTTCCAGGTGCTGCACCAGCGCGTGGCCTTGACGCCGTTGCGCAAGCTGTGGATCGCCACGCGCACGCACTTGCGCGGCCGGTGAGTGGCCGTCGCGCGCCCTTGAAGGCCTGACACACCGCATGGGCCGCCGCATTGCCGTCGTCGGTGCCGGCTGGGCCGGCCTGGCTGCCGCGGTGCGCGCGCAGCAGGCCGGCCACCGCGTCAGCGTGTTCGAAACCGCCGCCACCGCTGGCGGGCGCGCGCGCGGCGTGGAGGTCGGCGACCTGCTGCTGGACAACGGCCAGCACATCCTCATAGGCGCCTACCAGCGCACGCTGGCCTTGATGGCCGATGTGGGCGCCGATGCCGGCGCCCTGCTGCACCGCCGTCCGCTGGAACTGCGCTACCCCGACGGGCGCGGCCTGCGCATGCCGCGGGGCCCGGCCTGGCTGGGCTTTGGCCTGGCGGTGGCGCGCACCCGCGGCTGGAACTGGGCTGACCGTTGGTCGCTGCTGCGCGCCGCCGCCGGCTGGTCGATCAGCGGATTTCGTTGCGCACCCTCGCTGAGCGTGGCCACGCTGTGCCGCG
Source organism: Burkholderiaceae bacterium (assembly GCA_037190565.1). GTDB lineage: Bacteria > Pseudomonadota > Gammaproteobacteria > Burkholderiales > Burkholderiaceae_C > Rubrivivax. The sequence goes on along the minus strand of JBBCJV010000040.1, from coordinate 8,525 downwards.
GCCTGAGCCCGGCGGTTCGCGAGCTGATGATCGACCCGCTGTGCGTCGCCGCGCTGAACACGCCGGCCGTCGAGGCCAGCGCCCAGGTGATGCTGCGCGTGCTGCGCGACGCCATCTTCGGCGGCCGCGGCTCGGCCGACCTGATGCTGCCGCGGCAGTCGCTGGCCGCCCTGCTGCCGCAGCCGGCCGTGGCCTGGCTGCAGACCCACGGCGCCACGTTGCACCTGGGCCGCCGCGTGCACGGGCTGGCCAAAGCAGCTTCGCCGGAATGCGGTTGGGCGCTGGATGGCGAGGCCTTCGATGCCGTGGTGCTGGCCTGCAGCGCCGCCGAAGCAGCCCGCCTGGCGCAGCCGCACGACGCGGCCTGGGCGGCACGGGCAGCGGCCTTGCGCTACGAGCCCATCGTCACCGTGTACCTGCACTGCCCGGGCGCCCGCCTGCCGGCGCCCATGACGGCGCTGGTGGAAGGCCCCGATGCACCGGCGCAGTTTGCCTTTGACCACGCCGCCATAGGCGGCGTGCCGGGCCTGTTCGCCTTTGTCGTCAGTGGGGCGCGGCGCTGGGTGGACGCCGGCCTGCCGGCCACCGGCCAGGCCGTGCTGCAGCAGGCGCTGGCGGCCTTTGCGCCGGGCACCTGGCCGCAACCCCCCACGGTGCTGCGGGTGCTGGCCGACAAACGCGCCACCTTCCGCTGCACCCCGGCGCTGGACCGGCCGTCGCCGCACATCGCCCCCGGCCTGCTGGCCGCCGGCGACTACGTGGCCGGCCCCTACCCGGCCACGCTGGAAGGCGCGGTGCGCGCCGGCGAGGCCGCCGCCGCTGCGCTGTAGCGCAGCACACAGCGCGCAGGGATCAATCGCGCCCGAACGGTGCGGCCAGCGGTTCGCCCACAAACAGGCTTTGCTGCGGCCAGGCCACGCTCTTCCAGTAGGCCTCCAGGGCCGTGGCGCCTTGCAGGTAGTGCAGCAGCATCACCTGCGGGTGCGGAAACTTCTGCAGGTGGTTGCAAGGCTCGCTGACGCTGCCGTGGCTGGCGGTGGCGCCGGAGGCAATCCACTCCAGCACCGTGCTCTGGCCATGCTGGCCCTGCAAGGCCCCGCCCACCGAGGTCAGGTGGTCGGCCAGCGCGCCGGGCACCCAGTCGGGCCGCGGCTCCAGGTTCACGCGCACGCTGCCGGTCACCGCCATGAGCACACGCGGGGCGCGGTTGAGTTCGGCGGCCGGTGCCACCTGCACCTCGATGCCGAAGGCCCGCACCGGGCCGGCCGGCGGGTACAAGGCCTGGCGCACACGGCGCGCGCTGTCGTTGGTCTGCAGCAGCATCACGCTCACCGGCTCGCGGTTGCGCCCGGTCAGGCTGCGGTCGGCCGCCACGCCGCGGTCTATCAGCGCGCGGGCCTGGGCCACGTCGGGCGCGGCCAGCAGCATGGCCGGGCGCAGCCCCAAGTCGGCATAAGGCCGGTGCGAAGCGCTGTTGAACCACGGTGAGGGCCGCGACGCATTGCAGCTTTGCTGGCACAGGCTGCTGTCGAAGCCCAGGGCCAGGGCGCCGGTGATGGCGTTGCAGGCCACCGCGTAAGGCGCCACCCAGGCCAGTGCCAGGGCCTGGGCCCGCGCACCGAAGTGCCGGTCTATGGCATTGCGCAGGGTTTCGAACTCCGCTGGCGTGAGCGTAGCGCGCGTGGGCAGCGCCAGGCGCAGCACCTGGTCCGGCGCCAGGCGGCGGGCCTGGATGTAGTGCTCGCCCACGGCCACCGAGTACGGGTCGGCAGTGTTGATGACCAGGCCGATGTCCGAGGCCCGCAGGCGGCCCAGCACGCGCGGGGCGGGCAGCCAGCGGGGCGCCGGGGCCGCGGCTTCGGCAGGCTGGGCTGGCGGCGCTGACGACGGCGAGGCTTGTGCCACCAGCGGCGCCTGCGCGGCCTGCGGTGAGGCCGGCGCCGTGCGGCCCGCGGCATCGCCGGCTGCCGCCTGGTCGGCCCGGGCGGGCGGGGCCGCCGGCCCCTGGGCGCAGGCTGTCAGGCCCCACAACACGCCGGCCAGGGCCCCACTCAGCCACTTTGGAGCGCACTCTCGGTATGCAAGCAGCGGTTTCGCGATGCAGAATGACAAACTTGTTCCCCCAGGCCCGCGCCCATGAGCAGCAAACCTCACACCACCCCCACCATCCAGGTGGTGGAGCGCATGTTCGCGCTGCTGGACCTGCTGGCCGAGCACCCCGACCCGGTGCCGCTCAAGCAGATCAGCGAACGCACCGGCCTGCACCCTTCCACCGCGCACCGCATCCTCAACGACCTGGCCATAGGCCGTTATGTCGACCGTCCGCAGGCCGGCAGCTACCGCCTGGGCATGCGGCTGCTGGAGCTGGGCAACCTGGTCAAGGCGCGGCTGGACGTGCGCGAAGCGGCGCTGGGCCCCATGCGCGAGCTTCACAAGCTGACGCACCAGCCGGTGAACCTGTCCATGCGCCAGGGCGACGAGATCATCTACGTGGAACGCACCTACAGCGAACGCTCGGGCATGCAGGTGGTGCGCACCGTGGGCGGGCGCGCGCCGCTGCACCTCACCTCCGTGGGCAAGCTGTTCCTGGCGCACGACGACCCGGCGCGTGTGCGCGCCTACGCCTTGCGCACGGGGCTGACCGGTCATACGCGCAACAGCATCACCGACCTGTCGCGCCTGGAGCGCGAGCTGGCCACGGTGCGCAGCGGCGGCGTGGCACGCGACGACGAGGAGCTGGAGCTGGGCGTGCGCTGCATGGCCGCCGGCATCTTCGACGACCAGGGCAAGCTGGTGGCCGGGCTGTCGGTCTCGGCGCCGGCGGACCGGCTGGAGGAGTCCTGGCTGGACCGGGTCAAGGGCACTGCGGTGCAGATCTCGCAGGCGCTGGGCTTTCGCAGCTGAGCCGGCCGCACGCCAGGCCCACGGCGACCCCGCCGTTCACTCGGCGTAGGAGCGGACGGCGGCAGCCGTCAACGGCGAGGCCGTCAGGCTCAGGGCCACCGGCGTCACCGCCAGGGTCAGAACGGGCTCATCCGCATCGGCAGCCACGGTTGTGGCCGCGGCAGCAACCGCCGCCGGCAAGGCCGCCGCTTCGCGTGCCGTCATGAAGTCGCTGATCCACTGCTCCAGCGGGTCGGCCTCACCGCCTTCGGCCCGGCTGGTGGGGTCTTCGTCCGAGCCCGTCGCATCGTCGTCGGACTCGCCGGCTTCGAGTTGCAGCAGAGGCAACAGCTTGGAAGCCTGCAAGGAGGTCGGCGCCGGGCGCGCGCCCGGCAGCAGCGCGTCCAGCGTGGCGTTCTCCGCCAGCCAGCGGCGTATGCGTTCGGCATCGCCGATGCGCGAGTAACGCCCGGCGGAATCCAGCAGCACCATGATGAGCTTGCGGCCCGCCAGCTCGGTCTGCATGACCACGCAGCGGCCGGCGGCGGCGATGTAGCCGGTCTTCTGCAGGCCTATGTCCCACTCGGGGTTGTGCACCAGGCCGTTGGTGTTGCGGTACTGCACCTGCCTTTGGCCCACCGGCAAGGCGGCGGCGGGCATGGTGGACAGCTCGCGCAGCACCGGGTGCTGGAAGGCGGCGCGCACCAGCTGCGCCAGGTCTTGCGCGCTGGACTGGTTGTCCGCCGACAGGCCGGTGGGCTCCACGTAGCGCGTGTCGCCCATACCCAGCGCCCGCGCCTTGACGTTCATCGCGCGCACAAAGGCCGGCATGCCGCCCGGATAGGTGCGGCCCAGCACATTGGCGGCGCGGTTCTCGGACGACATCAAGGCCAGGTGCAGCAGACGCTCGCGCGTCATGCGCGTGCCGGGCACCAGGCGCGAACGCATGTTGGCACGTGCGGTGGCGCGCACGTCGTCCTGCGTCACCGTCAGCACCTGGTCCATGGGCAGGTCGGCTTCGGTGATCACCAGGGCCGTCATCAGCTTGGTGATGGAGGCGATGGGCAGCACCGCCTCGGAGTTCTTGGCAAACAGGACCTGGTCGGTCTCCTGGTCCACCACCAGGGCCACGCTGGAATGCAGCGACAGCGGGTCTTCGGTGGCACGCAGCCCGGCCAGCATGCCAAAGGACGGCGGCCGCGGCGGCGGCTTGCGCTTGACCACCTTCTTCTTGACCGGGCGCTGCGACGACTGCGCCTTGGGCTTGTTGGCCGCAGCGCTGCTCTTGCGCACCTCGGCCGCGGGTTTGCTGCTGCGCTGCTGGCCGGTGGCCGAGGCATGCGCCAGCAACGGTGCCATGGTGGCCAGCACCCAGGCCAGCATCAGCACCGACACAGGCGCGCGCAGCACCGCCCTCCAACGCCTGAGACCCGCGGTCTCGCCCCCCGTTGCCGCCAAAACCACGACGCACCCCGCATGCCTGAACCTGCCCAGTGTATCGTCACCTTAAGAACAGATGCAAGATCAACGACTTGCGTCTTTTTCCTCAAGTGCCGCCTGCGGTGCTCTCGAGATGTGTCGTGGTGTAGCGCCCGGTAGCTGTTTCCTTCAGCCTTGGGCGGCCACGCGGTCCAGGTTGCCCTGCAGCTTGTTCAGTGCCGACAGGTAGGCCTTGGCCGATGCGACCACGATGTCGGGGTCCGCACCGACCCCGTTCACCACCCGGCCGCCATGCTGCAGACGAACGGTGACCTCGCCCTGGGATTCTGTGCTGCCGCTGGTGATGGCATTGACCGAATAGAGCAGCATCTCGGCTCCACTTTGCACCTGGGACTCGATGGCCTTCAGGCTGGCGTCCACGGGGCCGTTGCCGTCGCTGCGGGCTTCCACCTGGCGCTGGCCCATGGTGAAGGCCACCTGCGCCTGCGGCCGCTGGCCTATGCCCGACTGCTGCGACAGCGCCAGCAGCCGGTAGTGCTCGTGCTCCGGCGTCACGCTCTCGTCGCCCACCAGCGCAATGATGTCTTCGTCGAAGATCTCGCTCTTGCGGTCGGCCAGGTCCTTGAAGCGCGCAAAGGCGGCGGCGACCTCGGCTTCGCTCTCCAGGTCTATGCCCAGCTCCTGCAGGCGCTGCTTGAAGGCGTTGCGGCCCGAGAGCTTGCCCAGCACGATCTTGTTGGCACTCCAGCCCACGTCCTCGGCGCGCATGATCTCGTAGGTGTCGCGCGCCTTCAGCACGCCGTCCTGGTGGATGCCGCTGGCGTGCGCAAAGGCATTGGCACCCACCACCGCCTTGTTCGGCTGCACCACAAAGCCGGTGGTCTGGCTGACCATGCGGCTGGCCGCCACGATCTGCGAGGTGTCTATGCCCAGTTGCAGGCCGAAGTAGTCGCGCCGCGTCTTCACGGCCATCACCACCTCTTCCAGGCTGCAGTTGCCGGCGCGCTCGCCCAGGCCGTTGATGGTGCACTCAATCTGGCGCGCGCCGCCTATCTTCACGCCGGCCAATGAGTTGGCCACCGCCATGCCCAGGTCGTTGTGGCAGTGCACGCTCCACACTGCGCGGTCGCTGTTGGGCACACGCTCGCGCAGCGTGCGCAGGAAGTCGCCATACAGCTCGGGGATGGCGTAGCCCACGGTGTCGGGGATGTTGATGGTGGTGGCGCCTTCGGCGATCACCGTCTCCAGCACGCGGCAGAGAAAGTCCACGTCGCTGCGGTAGCCGTCCTCGGGCGAGAACTCCACGTCGGCGCACAGGTTGCGCGCAAAACGCACCGCCAGCTTCGCCTGCTCGTGCACCTGCTCGGGCGTCATGCGCAGCTTCTTTTCCATGTGCAGCGCGCTGGTGGCGATGAAGGTGTGTATGCGTGCCCGCTGCGCACCCTTCAGCGCCTCGGCGGCACGGGCGATGTCGCGGTCGTTGGCACGCGCCAGCGAGCACACGGTGGACTCGCGTATGTGTTCGGCGATGGCCTTCACGGCCTCGAAGTCGCCGTTGCTGCTGGCCGCAAAGCCGGCTTCAATGACGTCCACCCGCAGCCGCTCCAGCTGGCGCGCAATGCGCAGCTTCTCCTCGCGCGTCATGGATGCGCCGGGCGACTGCTCGCCGTCGCGCAAGGTGGTGTCGAAGATGATGAGCTTGTCAGTCATGGCGGGGCTCTCGCGGCAAGAAGGTGGGCGGGTGGGTCTGGCGCAAGCAGTTGTTCAGCAGCTGGAAAGACAAACGGCCCGCTGCTTGCGCTGGCGGGCCGTTGATCGGGGAAAAGGTTCAGGCGAAAACGATCAGCGCACCCGCAGGGCTCCTAGCAGGGCTAGCGCAATGGGGCTGAAACGCGTCGACATGGCGCACACTGTAGCACAGCGCTGCGCCGCAGCATGCCTCACTGGTGCAGGCCTTTTTCGTCGGGCTCGTCGGTTGAAAGCGCCACCACACTGGCATGTTTGCCGCGCGAGCGCCGCCACGCATAGACGGCGTAGCCCGACAAACCGTAGGCGGCAAACAGCGCGAACAGCACGCGCGGCGGGTCCAGCGCGATCAGCGCAATGCCCAGCGCAATGGCCACCAGCACGATGAAAGGCACCGAGCGCCGGCCGCCGAAGACCTTGAAGCTGTAGAACGGTGCGTTGGTCACCATGGACAGGCCGGCGAACAGGGTCACGCCGAAGGCCGTCCAGGCCAGCCAGTCGATCTGCGCCACCTGGCGGAAGCCGGCGTCGTGCATGGCCCAGATCAGGCCCATCACCAGCGCCGCCGCGGCCGGGCTGGGCAGGCCCTGGAAGAAGCGCTTGTCCACCACGCCGATGTTGACGTTGAAGCGCGCCAGGCGCAGCGCCGCGCCGGAGATGTAGACGAAGGCCGCGATCCAGCCCCAGCGCCCAATGCCGGTGAGCGCCCATTCGTAGATGATGAGCGCCGGCGCGGCGCCGAAGCTGACCATGTCGCACAGGCTGTCCATCTGCTCGCCGAAGGCGCTTTGCGAGTTGGTCATGCGCGCGACGCGGCCGTCCAGGCTGTCCAGCACCGCGGCCACGAAGATGGCCAGGCAGGCCGTCTCGAAACGCTGGCCCATGGCCATGACGATGCCGTAGAAGCCGGCGAACAAGGCCGCCAGCGTGATGGCGTTGGGCAGTACGTAGATGCCCTTGCGGCGCCGGCGTTCGCCGGTGGTCGCCAGGTCGGCGGTGTCGCCGTCCTCGCCGGGAATGGTGGTGCGCTCTTCAGCCTTCATCAAGCGGCGAGGATAGCGCACGGGCCGCGCTGCCAAGTCGGCTTGCGCCGGCGACCTACGCGGGCTGCCGGCGGCGTCCTACAGCGCCGGCCCGCGACTTGGGCTGAAATGTCCCCCAGCGCCGCCGCGGCATCACCCGACAGCCAACAGCCGGCAGGCGCGCCCAACCGGAGGAGGCTTGCACCATGGCGACTGCCCGTATCGTGGGAATCGTGATCATCGTGGCCGGTGCGCTGGCGCTGCTGTACGGCGGCTTCAGCTACACCACCGAAGACACCGCGGCCAAGATCGGCCCGCTGGAGTTGAAGGTGGAGCAGAAGAACCGCGTCAACGTGCCCATCTGGGCCGGCGTGGGCGCCATCGTGGCCGGCGGGCTGATCCTGATAGGTACGGCGCGCAAGTAGCGACGACGCGCAAACAGCACCGCTGCAAGGCGGCTTCAACCTGCGGCGACCAAAAAAAGCCGCGCGGCCCAACCGCGCGGCTTTGCTGCGTGCAACGCCGCTCAGTTGCGCGAACGGTCTACCAGCTTGTTGGCCTTGATCCACGGCATCATGGCGCGCAGCTTCTCGCCCACCACCTCGATGCTGTGCTCGGCGGTCAGGCGGCGGCGGCTCATCAGCGTGGGCGCGCCGGCTCGGTTCTCCAGGATGAAGCTCTTGGCGTACTCGCCGGTCTGTATGTCCTTGAGCACCTGCTTCATGGCCTGCTTCGTCTCTTCGGTGACGATCCTGGGCCCGGTCACGTACTCGCCGTACTCGGCGTTGTTGCTGATCGAGTAGTTCATGTTCGCGATGCCGCCTTCGTAGATCAGGTCCACGATGAGCTTGAGCTCGTGCAGGCACTCGAAGTAGGCCATCTCGGGCGCGTAGCCGGCTTCCACCAGCGTCTCGTAGCCCATCTTGATGAGTTCGACCGCGCCGCCGCAGAGCACGGCCTGCTCGCCGAAGAGGTCGGTCTCGGTCTCTTCCTTGAAGTTGGTCTCGATGATGCCGGCCTTGCCGCCGCCGTTGGCCATGGCGTAGGACAGGGCCAGGTCGCGCGCCTTGCCGCTCTTGTCCTGGTGCACCGCCACCAGGTGCGGCACGCCGCCGCCCTGGGCGTACGTGCTGCGCACGGTGTGGCCCGGGGCCTTGGGCGCCACCATCCACACGTCCAGGTCGGCGCGCGGCACCACCTGGTTGTAGTGCACGTTAAAGCCGTGCGCGAACGCCAGCGAGGCACCCTGCTTGATGTTCGGCTCGACGTTGTTCTTGTACACCTCGGCGATCTGCTCGTCCGGCAGCAGGATCATGACGACGTCGGCCGACTTCACGGCCTCGTTGACTTCCAGCACGTTCAGGCCGGCCTTGCCGACCTTGTCCCAGGACGCCCCGCCCTTGCGCAGGCCGACCACGACCTTCACGCCACTGT
>JBBCJV010000039.1:0-56660 GCA_037190565.1 Burkholderiaceae bacterium | reverse complement strand
GCTCGCGCCGCCGTCTGGCAGGCCCCAGGGCTAGGCCCGAGTGAGGCCGCGTGCCTGTGGCACGCAACGAACGAGCAACAACGCCCTGGGGCCTGCCAGACGGCGGCCCTTTGGGTGATCTCAGCAAACGGCCGCCAACTGCGTTGCACGGCTTGCCCAGGCAGCCAGCCTGGGCAGCGCCGCGCGCCTTGCTGGAGGCCGTTTGCTGAGTCACGCGAGCCCTCCCATAGCGTTAACAGGCCCTAGATTGAGACCTCGTGGACGATCTGCTAGCCCACGCCGGGTTCATTCACACCTTCTGAGCCTCCCCCCACAATCCGGCCCATGGCATTGCTCACTCTGGCCGACGCACAGCTGGCGTACGGCCATGTTCCCCTGCTGGACCGCGCCGCGCTGTCCATGGAAACCGGCGAGCGCATCGCGCTCATAGGGCGCAACGGCGCCGGCAAGTCCAGCCTGCTGAAGATACTGGCCGGCCTGGAGAAGGTGGACGACGGCACGCTGCAACTGCAGACCGGCCTGCGCCGTGTGTACGTGGCGCAGGAGCCGCAGTTCACGCCCGGCGGCACCGTGTTCGACGCCGTGGCCGAAGGCGTGGCCGAAGCGCGCGTGCTGCGCGAGCGTTTTGAACGCCACGACGCCGGCGAAGACCTGGACGCGCTGCAGACGCGCCTGGAGGCCCTGGGCGGCTGGACCTGGGAGCAGCGGGTGGAAGAAACGCTGCAACGCCTGCGCCTGGACGGCAATGCGGTGGTGGACCGCCTGTCCGGCGGCACCGGCAAGCGGGTGGCGCTGGCGCGCGCGCTGGTGGCCGCGCCCGAGCTGCTGCTGCTGGACGAGCCCACCAACCACCTGGACATCGGCGCCATCGAGTGGCTGCAGGAGCTGCTGGTGGGCCGCGGCCAGAGCGCGGCGCTGGTGTTTGTCTCGCACGACCGCGCCTTCATAGACGCCGTGGCCACGCGCATCGTGGAGCTGGACCGCGGCGTGCTGCGCAGCTACCCGGGCAGCTTCTCGGCCTACGAAGCCACCAAGGCGCGCGAGCTGGAATCGGAGGCGCTGGAGCGTGCCCGCGCCGACAAGCTGCTGGCGCAGGAAGAGGTGTGGATACGCAAGGGCGTGGAAGCACGCCGCACCCGCAGCGTGGGCCGCGTGGCGCGGCTGGTGAAGCTGCGAGAACAACGCGCTGCACGCCGCGAAGAGCTGGGCCAGGTGCGGCTGGCCCTGGCCAGCGGCCTGCCGCCGGGCAAGATCGTCGCGGAGCTGAAGGACGTCAGTATGCGCTTTGCCACCGCCGAAGGTGAACGCACGCTGATAGACCGCTTCAGTGCCACCCTGCTGCGCGGCGACAAGGTGGGTCTGATCGGCCCCAACGGTGTGGGCAAGACCACGTTGCTCAAGCTCATCCTGGGCGAGCTGGAACCCAGCGCCGGCGAAGTGCGCCGCGGTACCAAGCTGCAGGTGGCCTACTTCGACCAGATGCGGGCCGGCCTGAACCTGGAGGCCACGCTGGCCGACACCATCAGCCCTGGCAGCGAGTGGATAGAAACCGGCAGCCAGCGCAAACACGTGATGAGTTACCTGGGCGACTTCCTGTTTGCGCCCGAGCGGGCGCACTCGCCGGTGCGCACGCTCTCCGGCGGCGAACGCAACCGCCTGCTGTTGGCGCGCCTGTTTGCACTGCCGGCCAACGTGCTGGTGCTGGACGAACCCACCAACGACCTGGACATCGACACGCTGGAGCTGCTGGAAGAGCTGCTGCAGGCCTACACCGGCACGGTGTTCCTGGTCAGCCACGACCGGCGCTTCCTGGACAACGTGGTCACCAGCACCATCGCCTGGGAAGGTGACGCCGCTTACGGCGGCCGCCCGGGCCTGTGGCGCGAGTACGAAGGCGGCTACGAGGACTGGAAGCTGCAGCGTGAACGGGCCCGCGTGGAGCCGGCGCCCATCGCAGCGCCTGCGGCAGCGGCTGCCGCTGCTGCAAGAGCCGAACGCCCTGCCGCCAAGACCAAGCTCAGCTACAAGGAGCAGCGCGAGCTGGAAGCGCTGCCGGCGCGCATAGAAGCGCTGGAAGCCGAGCAGCAGGCCTTGCACGAACGCCTGGCCAGCAGCGAGCTGTACACGCAGGAGCCCCAGGCCGTGCCGGCGCTGCAGGCACGCAGCGAGGCCATCGAAGCCGAGCTGATGCAGGCGCTGGAGCGCTGGGAGGACCTGGGTTCGCGCTGAGCGGCCGCCACCGGGCCGGGGCCGCCGTCACAACCCCGTCAGTGCCGCCACGCTGCGCGCCCAGAAGCCCTTGAACAGCAGCCGCCCGCGCACCGCGCTCAGGCAAATGCAGCCCTGGGCGCTGACCACCTGGGGCCGGTGCTGCACACCGCCGTCGGCGTGGTCGAAGTCGCCTGCGGCGAAGGCCTTGAGGCCGTCGTGGTACGCGCCGAACAGCACCTGCGTCATCTCGCTGTCGCCGTGGCTGTGTTCCGGCAGGAAGCGACCCTGCGCCAGGAACAACAGTGTCAGCTGGTAGTCGGGCTGCGCCGGGGCCTGCGGCAGCGTGACCCGGCTGAAGCGCATGCCCGGGCCCAGCCAACGCCAGGGCGTGAGCGTGCAGCCGCGGAAGGCGGCGGGCCAGGCCATGCCGGACGGCGGCCGGGGGCCGGGTTGGGCGGCGGTGGTTGCCGGTGTCGGCGCCGGGGCCTGGTCCAGCGCCGCCAGCGTGCGCTCCAGGGCCTGCGGCGCCAGCGTGGCCGGCGGCAACTGCAGCATCAACTGGCCGCCCAGCGCTTCCAGCGCCCGCACGCGCCGGCGGCACAGGCTGCAGTGTTCCAGGTGCACCGCCACCAGCAGCGCCGCGCCTGCGCTCAAACTGCCGGCGGCATGGGCCAGCAGCAGGTCGTCGGCAGGGTGGTGGTGTGCGGTCATGGCGTGTCGGGGTCGCCCAGCAGGCGGCGCAGGCGGCTTGCGGCCAGCCGCACGCGCGACTTCACGGTGCCCAGCGGAATGCCCAGGTCCTGCGCAATGCGCATGTGGGGCTGGTCTTCAAAGAACGACAGGCGCAGGATCATGGCCTGCTCCGGCGAGAGTTGCGACATGGCCTCGCGCAGCTGCGTTTCTCGCTGGTGGGCATAGGCCTGGTCTTCGGGCAGCGGCGCCGTGTCCGCAAGCTGCGTGTCGTCGTCTTCACCGTCGAACAAGCCTACCAGCCCGGTGCGGCGCAACTGGTCCACGCGCAGGTTGCGCGCGATGGTGAAGGCCCAGGTGGCCACGCCGGCGCGGCGGGTGTCGAACAGCGCGGCCTTGCGCCACAGCGTGATGAAGGTTTCCTGCACCAGATCGTCGCAGCGCGACTCGTTGCAGCCCAGGCGCATCAAGTAGGCCTTGACCTGCGGCGCCAGGCACTTGTGCAGCACGGCAAAGGCCTGCCGGTCGCCACGCGCCACCGCCTGCATCAAGCCGCTGAGTTCGTCGCCGTCGGGCATGGCTCCTTCCGCCAGGGGGTGTCGGACCCGCCATGGGCCGCTGCCGCGCGGGAAGCGCGGCTCGGCACCCGTGGACTCCGGACGGACGGCCAACATGCGCATCGTACGCAGCACGGCGCCTTTTGGATCATGGGGGCATGGTGCCGCGGCAGGCCCGGGGGCATCAGGCGAGCAACCGCCGCCCAGCACCCCCGTGAACGGGGGGTGATCCAGGGGACTTGTCGCCTCGTAACTGCAAGGCATGGCGCAGACCCGGTGGGTCCAGGCGGCTGCACAACACCCAACCAGGAGAGAGCATGCACAGCAAGAACCTCAAGGCCTGTTCGTTGGCTGCCGCCGTGGCCCTGCTGGCCACCACCGGCGCCCAGGCCGCGATGCTGGTGGGCATCACCAGCAGCAACGAGATCGCCCGCTTCGACACCGGCAACATCGCCGGCGCCACGCGCACGGCCATCACCGGCCTGGCCGAGGGCGACCGTTTTGTGGGCATAGACCTGCGGCCCAGCGACAACATGATCTACGGCATCACGCTGAGCAACCAGATCTACACCGTCAACGAATTCACCGGCGCCGCCACCTGGGTGGCCGCGCTGTCCACCCCGGTGGTCAGCTCCATGCTGGGCTATGGCATCGACTTCAACCCGGTGGCCGATTTCGGCGGCGCACCGTCGCTGCGCTTCGTGTCCTCGGCCGGCGGCAACTTCGCCATCGACGTCAGCAACGGCACCGTGGGCAACATCGCCAACACCATAGGCATGGGCTACAGCGGCGTGGCCTACACCAACTCCAACCCGCTGGGCGGCGCACCGGGCAGCACGGCGCTGTACTACATAGACAGCAACACGGATTCGCTGGCCGTGGCCACCAGCGCCTTCAACATGCCCACCATTACCACCGTGGGCCCGCTGGGCGTGGACGTGCTGCGTGCCAACGGCTTCGAGATCCTGGGCGACGGCATGGCCTACGCGGCGCTCAACCTGGACGCCGGCAGCTCGCTGACCACCGGCATCTACACCATCGACCTGATGACCGGCATGGCCACCTCGCTGGGCACCTTCAACGGCACCTTGTCGGGCCTGACCGTGTCGGCCATTCCCGAGCCGGGCACCTACGCGCTGATGCTCGGCGGCCTGCTGGGCCTGGGCTGGCTGGCCCGGCGCCGGCGCGCGCACTGAACGCCGCACACGGCTGAGCCTTCGCGCCCGGGCCCCACCGCCCGGGCGTGTTCACTTTCAGCCCCCGCGCAGCGCCTTCAGCCGCTGCCAGAACCGCGGCTCCTGCGTGGTGGCGAAGTTGATGCGCATCAGCGTGGTCCGGCGCGGCGTGGCGTGGAACAGGCTGCCGGGCGCGATCAGCCAGCCTTCGTCCAGCAGGGCCTGGGCCAGCGGCTCGGTGTCGCAGCCCACGTCCACCCAGCCGAACAGGCCCGCCGGCGGCGTGACGAAACGGCAGCCGGCGGCATGCGCCAGGCGCACCGCGCGCCCGCGTGCCGCGTCCAGCAGTGCCGTCACCCGCTCGGCATGGCGGCGCATCAGGCCTTGTTCCAGGCACAAGGCCACTGCGTCTTCCAGCGGGCCCGGTGTGCTCAGCGTGGCCAGCAGCTTGCTGTCCACCAGGCGCTCCACCAGCGGGGCCGGTGCCGCCAGGAAACCCACGCGCCACTGCGGCGTCAGCACCTTGGAGAAGCCCGACACCAGCAGCGTGCGGCGCAGGCCGTCCAGTTGCGCCAGGCGCGTGGCGTGCGGCGGCGCCAGCCAGGCGTAGGTGTCGTCCTCCACGATGAACAGGTCGTGTTCGTCGGCCAGGCGCAGCATCTGGTGCGCCTGTGCCGGTGTCAGGCTCAGGCCCGTGGGGTTGTGCAGCACGCTCACCGTCACGTACAGGCGCGGGCGGTGTTCACGCAGCAGCGCTGCCATTACGCCCAAGTCGGGGCCGCCTTCGCTGCCGCCCTGGCCGCGCGGCACCGGCAGCAGGCGCATGCCCATGCGCGTGAGCCGCGCGTACTCCACGGCCCAGCCGGGTTCGTCCACCAGCACCGCGTCACCCGGCTGCAGCAGCGTGCGGCTGATGATGTCCAGCGCATGGGTGGCGCCCACGGTGGTGACGATGTGCTGCGGCGTGGCCGCCACGCCCAGGTCGGCCAGGCGCTGCACCAGAGCCTGGCGCAGGCGCGGGCTGCCGGCCGGTTCGCCGTAGCGCAGCCAGGCCTCGGGCTGCTGGCACACGCGGCGCAGCGCACGCTGCAGCAGCGGGGCGTCCAGCCAGGCTTCGGGCAGCGTGCCCATGCCCGGTGCCGGCGGCCCGCCCTGGGCCTGGAACATGCTGCGTATCAGCGCCGTGGCGTCCACCGGGGCCGGGCGCGGTGCTGCGGCCTGGTGGGCAGGTGGGGCCTGGGTGCCCGGCGCCGGCATGCGCGCCGCCGGTGAGGCCGTCTCACGCACGAAGTAGCCGCGCTGCGGCCGCGCCGACACCAGGCCACGCGCCTGCAGCAGGTCGTAGGCGCCCACCACGGTGGAGGGGCTCACGCCGTGGCGGCGCGCACAGTCGCGCACCGAAGGCAGGCGGGTGCCCGGCCCCAGCAGGCGCTGTTCTATGCGCTGCGCAAAACGTGCCGCCAACTGCTCGGTGAGCGTGGCGCCCGCGGGCCAGCTGCCGTCCGCCACCGCTGTCTGTATCGTGGACATGGCCAGTACAGTTTGCCGTCTGTATGGCCAAGTGTATGGCGTCTGTACCGATGTGGGGGCCTAGACTGCCGCCCCATCATGGCGACCATGCCCTGGCCCGAACTCACTGCGCTGCTGGCGTTTGCCACGGCCATGTCGTTCACGCCCGGGCCCAACACCACGCTGGCGGCGGCGCTGGCGGCCAACCGCGGCCTGCGCCATGCGCTGCGTTTTGTGGCCGGCGTGCCGGTGGGCTGGGGCGCGCTGCTGCTGGGCTGCGCGCTGGGCCTGGGTGCGCTGCTGCAGGGGGTGCCGCTGCTGCGCGGCGCCGTCAAGTGGGCCGGCCTGGCCTACATGCTGTGGCTGGCCTGGCGGCTGGCGCACAGCGCGCAGCTGGGCCAGGCCGACCCGCGGCGGTTTGACGTGGGCTTCTGGCAGGGCGTGCTGCTGCAGTTCGTCAACATCAAGGCCTGGATGGCGGCGCTGCTGATCAGCGCCGGCTGGGTCAGCAACGTGGAGGCCGCCGCCTTCTGGCCGCGTGTGGCCGTGGTGCTGCCGGTGATGATGGCCTACGGCCTGGCCAGCAACCTGGCCTATGCGCTGCTGGGCTCGGCGCTGCGCGGCTGGCTGGGGCGGGGCCGGCGTCTGTTGGGGTTCAACCGGCTGCTGGCCGGCGTGCTGGTGGCCACGGCGGCCTGGATGGCCTGGTTGTGAGTACCGGCTTGCCCAGCGATCACGACGTGCGGCGCGGCCTGGCCCTGGGCGGGCTGGGCGTGCTGCTGTTTGCGATGACGCTGCCCATGACCCGCCTGGCCGTGGGTGACCAGGCGCACCCGCAGCTGGACCCGGCCTTTGTCACCGCCGGCCGCGCCGCGGTTGCCGGGCTGCTGAGCCTGGCCTGGCTGGCCTGGCAGCGTGCCGCGCCGCCGCCGCGGCGCCACTGGCGCATGCTGGCCTGCAGTGCACTGGGCACGGTGCTGGGTTTTCCGCTGTTCCTGGCGCTGGCCTTGCGCCAGGTGCCGGCCATGCACGCCGCTGTGGTCACCGGGGTGCTGCCGTTGGCCACCGCGGTGGTGGCCGCGCTGGCACTGCGCCAGCGGCCCAGTGCGGCCTTCTGGGCCTGCGCCGTGGCCGGCTGCGCGCTGGTGCTGGCCTTTGCCGCCTGGCAGGGCGGCGGCCGCTGGTCGGCCGGCGACGGCTGGCTGCTGCTGGCCGTGTTGTCGGCGGCCGGCGGGTATGTGGCCGGGGCCCAGGTCAGCGGCGTGCTGCCGGCCTCGCAGGTGATCTGCTGGGTGCTGGTGGGCTCCCTGCCCTTCACGCTGCCGCTGGCGCTGTGGCTGCGGCCCACCGCGCCGGTGCTGGCCTCGGCCTGGCTGGGTTTTGCGTATGTGTCGGTGGTGTCCATGTGGCTGGGGTTCTTTGCCTGGTATCGCGGCCTGGCGCTGGGCGGCGTGGTGCGCGTGAGCCAGGTGCAGCTGCTGCAGCCCTTTCTGGCCTTGCTGCTGGCGGTGCCGGTGCTGGGGGAGGCGCTGGACGGGGTGACGCTGCTGTTCACGCTGGCCGTGGTGGGCGTGGTGATGCTGGGGCGGCGGCTGCCGGTAGGTTCGCCCGCGCCCGGCCTGCACAAGGAAAAGACGGCGTGAGTTCAACAAGCCTCCGAACCCTGGGCCTCCTGGGCGGCATGAGCTGGGAAAGCACCGCCGTGTACTACCGCCTGCTCAACCAGGGCGTGGCGGCGCGCCTGGGCGGCCTGCACAGCGCGCCGCTGCTGCTGGCCAGCGTGGACTTTGCGCCGCTGGCCGCGCTGCAGGCCGCCGGCCGCTGGGATGAGGCCGGCGCGCAGCTGGCGGCGCTGGCGCGTGCCCTGGCCGGAGCCGGCGCCCAAGGCCTGCTGCTGGCCACCAACACCATGCACAAGCTGGCGGCGGAAATCGAAGCCGCGGCGCCGGGCCTGCCGCTGCTGCACATCGCCGACGCCACCGCCGCCGCGCTGAAGCGCGCCGGCGTGCAGCACGCCAGCCTGCTGGGCACGCGGTTCACGATGGAGGACGACCGCATCGTGCTGGCGCGCCTGCGGGCACAGGGGCTGCACATCAGCGTGCCGGCGCCTGACGACCGCGCGCTGATGCACCGCGTGATCTACGAAGAACTGTGCCGTGGCGTGGTCCACGAAAACTCGCGCCGCGAGGTGGTGGCGCTGATACAGCGCCAGGCCCAGGCCGGCGCCCAGGCGGTGATCCTGGGCTGCACGGAGATCGGCCTGCTCATAGACGACAGCTGCAGCCCCTTGCCGGTGTTTGACACGACCGTGCTGCACGCCGCGGCGGCCGTGGACTGGATGACCTCGGAGACCTCATGACCTGGACCCTGGCCCGCCGCGCCCAGCGGCTGAACCCCTCGACCATCCGCGAGATCCTGAAGATCACCGAACGCCCGGGCATCATCAGCCTGGCCGGCGGCCTGCCATCGGCCGACACCTTCCCGGTGCAGGCCATGCGCGAAGCCACCGAGCGGGTGCTGCGCGACACCCCGCGCGAAGCACTGCAGTACGCGGCCAGCGAAGGCTATGCGCCGCTGCGTGAATGGGTGGCGGCCGAGCTGGCACCGCAGGGCCTGCAGGTGTCGCCCGACCAGGTGCTCATCACCACCGGCTCGCAGCAGGGCCTGGACCTGGTGGGCAAGGTCTTGCTCGACCCCGGCAGCACGGTCGCCGTGGAGTCGCCCACCTACCTGGGCGCCCTGCAGGCCTACGCCCCCTACGAGCCCGAGTTCGTCGCCGTGGAAGGCGACGACGAAGGTCCGCTGCCGCAGGCGCTGGCGCTGGCACGGGGCGCGCGCTTCCTGTACCTGCTGCCCAACTTCCAGAACCCCACCGGGCGCTGCCTGGGCGCCGAGCGAAGAACGGCCCTGGCCGAACAAGCCCTGGCGCTGGGCCTGCCCATCGTGGAAGACAACCCCTACGGCGACCTGTGGTTCGACAGCCCGCCGCCACCGCCGGTGTCTTCGTTGATGAACGACCAGGCCTTGTACCTGGGCTCGTTCTCCAAGGTGCTGGCGCCGGGCCTGCGCCTGGGTTACGTGGTGGCGCCGCGCCTGCTGTACCCCAAGCTGCTGCAGGCCAAGCAGGCGGCCGACCTGCACACCCCGGGCTTCAACCAGCGTGTGGTGCACGAGGTCATCAAGGGCGGCTTCCTGCAGCAGCATGTGCCGGCCATACGCGCGCTGTACAAGGCGCAGCGCGACGCCATGCGCGATGCACTGCAGCGCCACCTGAGCGGCCTGGCACGCTGGCAGGTGCCGGTGGGCGGCATGTTCTTCTGGCTGGAGCTTCAGGGCCATGTGGACGCCACTGCCCTGCTGCCGCAGGCGGTGCAAGCCGGTATGGCCTACGTGCCCGGCACCACGTTCTTCCCGCAGGGCGGGCACCAGCACACGCTGCGCCTGAGTTTTGTCACCGTGCCGCCGCCGCGCATAGAAGAAGGCGTGGCGGCCCTGGCGCGGGTGCTGCGGGCAGCGCGCTCATGAACGCGATGGCTGCCGTGCGTGCGCGCGCCTTCGCGCAGGTGGACGTGTTCACGGCCCGCGCCGGCCTGGGCAACGGCCTGGCCGTGGTGCTGGACGGCGAAGGCCTGGACAGCGCCGCCATGCAGCGTTTCACCGACTGGACGCAGCTCTCCGAAGCCACCTTCCTGCTGCCGCCCACGCAGGCCGGGGCCGACTACCGCGTGCGCATCTTCTGCCCCGGCCGCGAACTGCCGTTTGCCGGCCACCCCACGCTGGGCAGTTGCCACGCCTGGCTGGAAGCCGGCGGCCGCCCGCAAGGCGAGCAGGTGGTGCAGGAGTGTGGCGTGGGGCTGGTGCGCCTGCGCCGCGAGCTGCGCAGCGAAGGCCCGCCGCGCCTGTTTTTTGCCGCCCCGCCGCTGCGCCGTGGCGGGCCGCTGCCCGAGGAGCGCATGGCCCTGCTGGCCCGCGCGCTGCGCCTGCCGCGCCAGGCCGTGGTGGCCGGTGCCTGGTGCGACAACGGCCCCGGCTGGCAGGCCTTGCTGCTGCACAGCGCCGAGCAGGTGCGTGCCCTGGACCCCGACCGCGTGGCCCTGGCCGGGTTGGAGCTGGGCGTGGTGGGCCCGGCGCCCGCAGGCAGCGACATTGCCTTCGAGGTGCGCGCGTTTTTTCCAGGCGCCAACGGCCCCGCGGAAGACCCGGTCACCGGCAGCCTGAACGCCGCGCTGGCGCAGTGGCTGATGGGCGCCGGCCTGGCACCGGCCCGTTACGAGGCGCGCCAGGGCACGGCGCTGGGCCGCGACGGGCGCGTGTTCGTGGAACGTGTGGGTGACGACATCTGGGTGGGCGGCGACAGCGTGAGCTGCATACGCGGGCAGGCCTGGTTGTAGGCCGCTGGCCTGGACGTTCAGGGGCGGCTTGTGCCACCCCTGAACGTGGGCAGGTGGGCGCTCAGTCGCCGCGCAAGGTCATGGGCGGCTGCGCGTCGGTGTCTATGCCGCTGTGGGCGCCGCTCACGCCGGTGTACAGCCACAGGATCTCCTGCGGGTTGTCCAGCGTGGACACGCGCAGCTTGATGCCGCCGCCGGTCATGGAGCCGTGGCCGCGCGCCGAGTCCAGGCTGATCAGCCAGGCGCCCTCGGTGGCAGCCGGCCCGGTGCCGGCGCCGGGGCCGTACAGCGCGCCGGCCGGCACGAACTCGATGAGATCGTCGTTGCCGTCCCAGGTGTTGACCACCTCCATGGCCTGGCAGTCCACGCCGCTGAAGCTGACGGGGCCGCCGCGCCCCTGGATGGTCACGGCACCGCTCTCGGCAAAGGACACCGTCAGCGGCGCAGCCGCGTCGTGGCACAGGCGGCTCTGGCCGACGAAGGTCTTGCCCGCCAGGCCGGCCAGCACCGCCGGCAGCTGCCGGCCGGTGAGGATGGCGTTGCGGAAGGCGTAGCCGCCACCCGCTTCACCCCAGATGCGGCCGTCGGGCAGCACCGCCGTGCGCAGCGAGCCGGCGGTGAGGCCTTCGCTGTAGTAGTTCCACAGGTGCACGTCGATGCCGCCGGCCGGTGCCATCGGGTAGCGGCTGCTCTTGTCTATCCAGCGCAGCACCAGGCCGCCGCCGCGTTCGGTGGTCTTGTCCAGCAGCGGGGCCGCCTCGTAGACCAGCACATTGCCGGCCTTGAGCCGCAGCGTCTGCTTCAGGCGGTCGCCGTCCTTCTCTATGGTCAGCACGGCCGGGCCGGTGTGGGCGATGTCGGGTGCACGGTAGATCACCACGTCGTGGCTGCCGGCCACCGCGGCCAGGAAGGCCTCCGTTGTGCTGTTCTCGGTGAAGTCCAGCGGCTCGGGCCACACGATGCCGCTGTCTTCCTCGCCGGGCGGCGGCTCGGCGGTCGCCGGGCCGGGCACGGTGAAGCTGCCGTTGGCGTTGCCGCCGGCCACACCGGCTGCGGCCAGCAGGTCGGCGTAGGTCTGGTTGGCGGCTGCCAGCCCGCCGGCCAGGGCTTCCAGCAGGTCGTCATACGCATTGCCAGCCACCGGTTCGAAGGCGGTGGTCAGCACGTTCAGCGTCTCGGGCACGGTGTGGCCGGCGGCGTTCAGCGCCGCCAGCAGGCGGGTCTGGGCGGCCGCCACCGCGGTGGCGGTGCTGCCCAGCGTGGCCGCGCTGAGGTTGCCGAACCAGACAGCCGGGTCGCTACCGGTGGCCAGGGCCAGCGCCAGGTCCGTCAACGGGCTGATGTTGGTCACGCCGCCCGCCAGCGCCAGCGAGTGCAGCGTGAGCGTGTTGGCCGAGCTGCTGCGCTGGCCGCCGCTGAGCTGCACCGCGCAGGGCAGTGCCGTCGAGGGCAGTGTCAGCGTCCACCCGCCGGCACTGCCGGTGGTGGTGGCCGCACCAGCCACCGGTGTGCTGCACTGCAAAGTGACCGTGGCCCCGACCAGGGGCGCGCCGACGGCGGCGGTGCCCTCGACGGTGACGTCGGCCACCGCGGGCGGTGGCGGCGGTGGGGGCGGCGGCGGAGGGGGCGGTGTGGCGGCCGGCGGCGCAGCAGCGGTGGCGCCATCGCCGCCACCGCCGCAAGCGGCCAGACCCAGACACATGCTTGCCAGAGCCACGGTGGCCCAGCGCTTTCCTGTCGACATCCTGGTGTTCCTTCGTTCTGCGCCATGCAGGTGCAGCTGTGAGTGAATGGCCCGCCGCCTGCGCTGCCGCGCTGCGACCGACGGGACCAGGAAACTCTAGGAAGGCGGCGGCGTGCTCGGTATCCTCAAAAATTGGAGGGTCGGCTGCGGTGGGCGCCGAGGTGTGCCGAAATCACGCTGACGATGCCGTGAACTGCGCGGTGTTGGCCGTGCAGTTGTGGGCCAGGCCTTGCGGTGTGTGGTGCTTCGGTGTGTGGTGCTTCGGTGTGTGGTGCCGCGGTGCTCAGGCCAGCCCGCGGCGCGAGGCTTCGATGGCCGCTTCGGCGCGCGAAGAGATGTTGAGCTTGCGGTAGATGCCACGCACGTAGGTGACGACGGTGGATTCGCTCAGGCCCAGTTGCCGGGCCACCTCGCCGGCCCGCAGGCCGCGGCCTATCGAGGCCAGCACCTGGGTCTCGCGCGGGGACAGTTGCACCGAGCTGCCGGCGGTGGCCGGCAGCAGGGCTGGCCGCTGGCGGAAGTACTCAAGCACACGCCTGGCGATCGATGGCGACAGGGCGGGCATGCCGCGCCCCAGGCCGGCCAGTTGCCAGCGCAGCAGTTCCGGCCCTTGTTGTTTGAGCAGGTAGCCGTGCGCGCCGGCCGCCAGGGCCGGGAAGACGTGCGCGTCGTCGGCATACACCGTGGTGACCACGATGGTGGCCTGCGGCAGCAGGGTGCTGAGCTGGCTGATCAGTTCGATGCCCGAGCCGTCCGGCAGGCCCAGGTCCACCAGGCACAGGCGGATGTCCGGCTGCTGGCCCGCCTGCGCCAGCGCATCCGTCACCCCCACGGCGGTCAGCACCGTTGGCGCGGGCGACCAGGCGCGCAAGGTGTCGGCCAGCCACAGGCGCACGTCGTCCTGGTCTTCGACGAGCAACACCGGCCCGGTCAGCATGCCCCCGGGCTGCTCCGTCCACGCGTCGGCTGACGGCGGCCCAGGGTCAGGCTGTGGCTGTGGCAGTGGCGTTGCGGGCGGCAGGGTAGCCAGGTGGGCCGTCGAGGTCATGGCGTGTGGGGATGAAGTGCGTTGGCGCAGTGTCGTGTCAGCCACTTGCGGCGGTGCCGGTGAGCAGCTCCGGCGCCTGGGTCTCGGCGGGTTCGCAGGGCCACAGGGCCGTGATGCAGGTTCCAGGGGCGCCTTCGGCCACGTCCCAACGGCCCTGCAGCTCCTGCACGCGCCGGCGCAGATTGGCCAGCCCGCGGCCGGCGCCGGTTGCCGAAGCCTGCAAACCCTGGCCGTCGTCGCGCACCTGCAGGCGGATGTGGCCGGCCTGCCAGCGCAGGTCCACGGCCACCGTCGTGGCCTGGGCATGGCGTATGGCGTTGCTCAACAGTTCGCGCACCATGGAAGCCAGGTGCGCGGCATGGCGTGGCGGCAGCAGCGGCGCGGCGTGGGGCGCCGAAGCGTCGTCGGGCAGCGGCCAGTCCAGGGCCAGGCCGGCGGCGGCCAGGCGCTCGCCGGACTCGTGGCGAAGCTCGGCCACCAGGTCCGGCCAGGGCGCCCCCTGCCCGGCCAGCGCGTGCACGATGCCGCGCATGTCGTCCAGCGCTGCGCGCACATGCTGTTGCGCCCGCTGCAGGTCGTGCTGGCTCAGGGCCGACATCAGCCGCGCGCCCAGGTCGTCGTGCAGGTCGCGGGCGATGCGGGCGCGTTCGGCCTCGACACCGCGCAGGTAGGCGTTGCGGCCGGCGTCGGCCGCTGCCAGCCGTGCCACCAGTTCGCTCACCTGCTGCACATGGCGCGGGCGGAACAGCTCGCGCGCGCCGCGCAGCCCGCTGATGCGCCAGGCCGGGGCACCGGCAACGGCCGGCACCCACAGCACCAGGCCGTCGTCCGCCAGCCGCACCTGCGTCACCGCGCCGTCGGACGCGCCTGCCGGGCGGATCTGCAGCGGCTCGAACAGGCGTTGCAGCAGCTGCTTCCAGCGTTCCGTGCGCGCTTCGCGGCCGGGCGTGAACGACAAGTCCAGCAAGGCGCTGGACAAGGCCTGTTCGCTGAGCGTGCGACGCTCCACCAGCCAGGCCCACAGCGCGTTGCGCAGCGGCAGGTAGGCCAGGCCGGTCAGCAGCAGTGCGGCGCCCAGCGACAAGGTCGGGTCCAGCCGCAAGGCCAGCACCAGCACCAGGTCCAGCGCCATCAGCAGCGCCATGCCGGCCACCCACAGCCACAGGCGGTAAGCCCACTCGTCGATGTCGAACAGGCGCCAGCGGCGCAGGCCCGCCGCCAGGCCGATGTAGATGAGCAGGAACAGGCCGAAGGACCACCCCTGCGCCAGCGGCGGCAGCCAGCCCAGCATGGGTGCGACGGCGTAGAACAGCGTGAACAGCAGGCAGCCGACCACCGACGACAAGCCCACCCAGCGCAGCGCGGCGCGCGCCGCCGGGTCTTGCCGCGTGGCGCGCCACTGCGCCCAGGCCAGCGCCAAGGTGGCGGTCATGGCCAGCGCGATGGGCAGGCGGGTGCCCCAGTCCGGCGAACCGACCAGCTGGGCCTGACCCAGCAGCAGGAAGACCGCCGCCGCCAGCGGCGCCCACAGCAGGTGGCGCCCGCCCAGCAGGCGCTTGGGGTAGCTCATGAACAGGTTCACCAGCAAGGCGCCGTAGGCCAGCGCACCGGTGTGGTTGAGGCCGCTGAGCAGCCGCAGCAGCCCGGGCTCCAGCGCCAGTTCACGCGTGCTGTAGACCGCAGCGCTCCAGGCCGACAGCGGCAGCATGGCGCCCAGCACGGCAAACAGGCGCACCGCTGTGTCCTGCGGCCGCAGCACCAGCACCCACACGCCCATGGACAGCGAGGCCGCGCCCACCAGCAGCTGGAACCAGAACATCGCCGGCAGGCTGCCCAGGGGGCGCTGTGCCGCGGGCTGCAGCGTGAACTGCCGGGCGGGCGGCGGGTGGGCGGCGGTCGCCATGTCGGCCAGCGTGAGCACCAGTTCAGGCGCCGTCAGGTGCCGGCGAAGCTGCTGCTGGCGGTCGTAGAACTGCTCTATGGCCGCGTAGCTGTCGAGCAGGTCCATCTCTTCGATGGCATCGGCCGCGTTCGGCGTGAACGGGGCGCCGGCCACGGAGTCCAAGGCTTGCAGCACGGTGGGCACCGGCAGGCCCTGCGCCGGGCCTTCGGCCCGCACCACCAGCAGCTGGTTGCTGGCGGCATCGGCCTTCAGGCTCAGGCCCATCCAGGGCTGGCGCACCGCCAGCAGGACCAGCGCCGCGCAGCAGGCCAGGCACAGGAGCACGGCCAGCAGCAGCCCATGGGCTGGCGTGATGCTGCGGGGTACTGCGGGGGGCATGGACGCGGCGCATTATGGGCCGCGTCCATGCCGCCGCGGTCTACGAAGGCAGGAAGTCCACCGGCCAGGTGACTACCATCACCTCCACGTCCTTGGCGCCGAAGTCGAAGCTGCGTATGCGCGCCAGCAGCCGGCTTTCCAGCGCCTCGGCCTGCAGTTCGCTGGAGACGATGCGCAGGGCTTCCACCGCACCCGAGGGTGCGATCTTCAGCTCCAGCACCACCTTGCCCTGCAAGGCCGGGTCGTCGCGCAGCGCGCGGTTGTACAGCGCGTAGATGGCGCCCTTGTGGCGCTCGAAGACCAGGCGTATCTCCTCGATGCTGCGGCTGGCCTTGCCACTGCCGCTGCGCGCCAGGGTGCCGCCGCGGGCCTGGCCCTCGCCACCCGTGCCGCCGCCGGCGCGGGTGCCACCGCCACCCGGGCCACCGCCGCCGCCACCGCCGGCCACCCCTTCCACCAGCGTGGTGGCGCGCCCGGCCAGGCCGCCGCCGCCGGTGTCGCGGCTGTAGGCGGCGGTGTTGATGCCGCCGCTGCCGCCGCTGGCGTTGGAGGTGATCATGGAACGCACCGGCACACCGGCCTCGGTGCCGGCGCCCACGCCCGGGCCTTGCGACACGCCCACGCCGGGGCCGGGCCGCACGTTCTGCTGCAACTGCACCGCGGCCGGCGCGCCGGTCATCTCGGCGATCTCGTTCTTCATGGCCAGCAGGCCCACGCCGCTGGCGCGCTGCCGCGCCTGGTCACGCGCCACCTCGCCGGGCGGGCGGCCTTCGACGGGTTGGCGCGCCTCGGGCACCGGGGCGGCGTTGCGCGGCGGGCGCTGCGGCGGTGGTGCCGCCTCGCGCGGGGCGGGACGGGTGTCGGCCACCGGCGGCGCGGTGTCGGCCTGTGCCGTGCGTTGCGGCGGTGCCGCGGGTGTGGGTGGCGTGGCCGGCCGCTCCATCAGCAGCCGGGCCATGGGCGGCGGCAGCGGTTGCAAGCTGCGGCGTTCCTGCTGCGGCTGCGGCACGAAGGGCATCACCAGGCCCAGCACCAGCGCCGTGCCCAGCACACGCTTGAGGATGCGCTGGAAGCGGCGTTCGTCGTCACCGCCTTTCGACCAGGGCAGCTGCGCCGAGCGGAACGACACCGCAGCGGCGCGCGAGCGGCGCTGGCGTGCCGCGGGCGCGCTGCTGCCGGCCAGTGGAGAGCTCATCACGGCGGCGGTCATGGTTTCAACTTTCGAAGCGGCTGCGCACCGCAAACGACACGTCGGCGAAGTTGGCCTTGGCGCAGGACACCATCACCTTGCGCAGCAGCGCGTAAGGCACTTCCTTGTCGGCCAGTATGGTCACCGCCTGCTGCTGCGCCTGGTTCTCGGCGCGCACCGCCTGGCGGCTGCCCAGCAGTTCCAGCTCGGCCTGCACACCGGGGATCAGGTCTTCGCTGGAGCCCATCACCTGCGCCACGCTGGCCACGGTGCGGCCGTCCACCAGGATCTCGTCGCCGGCGATCACCAGCACCACGGTCTGCTTGGGCTGCTGCTCGGCGTTGGCCATGGGCAGCTTCACCGCACGCGGGCTGACCAGCGTTTCCACACCCACCGCGGTGGACAGCAGAAAGAAGATCAGGATGGTGAACACGTCGATCAACGCCGTGAGGTTCATGTCCAGGCCGGTGCCCGCGCCCCGTTCGGCACGCGCCTTGCGGCGTTCCATCGCCGTCATCTCGCTCATCAGCTGGCTCCCTTGGCGGTGGCGACGGCCTGGCGCGAGGCACCCGCGCGCAGCGCGGCGTCGCCGCCACCGCGCAGCGGCGCGTCTCCGATGGAGACACTGGGGAACAGCTCGGCGCGCACGATGCGTGCGCCATCGGCCGTGACGGTGGCGCGCAGCGTGTCCATCACCTGCACCAGGTCGTCGTAGGAGGTGTCGGCCTCGGCCAGCAGCGAAGCGTCACGCTGCTCGGGGAAGCGCGACTTGATCTGCACCAGCAAGCCGGACAAGACCTTGATCTCGGCGCCGTCGCGCTCTATGCGCTGAATGAGCCCGCCCACCCGGTCGCCCACTTCCAGCGCGTCGCGCCGCACCACCACCTCCAGCTGCAGCCGGCCGGGCTCCACCTGGTCCAGCACGGCGTTGCCGGCGGGCAGTTGCAGCTCCATTACCGCCAGGCGCGAAAACACCGCGGTGGACAGCAGAAAGGGCACCAGCACCACGATGAGGTTGATGAAGCCCATCACCTCCAGCGCGGCCGGCTCCTTGCGCAGGCGCCGGCGTTTCATGACGCGCGCGCCTCACGCAGGCTGCCGGCTTCGCCGCTGAGGCGTTGCACCAGGTTCAGGAAGGTGATCTTGGCGGCTTCCAGGCTGTCCACGATCTCGCTGGCGCGCGCCTGCAGGAAGGCGTGTATCAGCAGGAAGGGAATGGCCACCATCAGCGCAAACGCGGTGTTGTTCATCGCGATGGAGATGGAGGCCGACAGCAGCTCGGCCTTTTCCGCCGGGTTCACCGAAGCCACCGCGGTGAAGCCCTTGATCAGGCCGATGATGGTGCCCAGCAGGCCCACCAGCGTGATCACGTTGGCGAAGGTGGCGATGTAGTGGGTGCGCTTCTCCAGGCGCGGCACGATTTCCATCATGCCTTCTTCCATCGCGTGTTCTATGTCCTCGCGGCGGCGTGCGCTGGCCATGCGCGTGATGCCGTTGGCCACGATCTTGCCGACCGCGCTGTCGGAAGCCGCCGCCATCTGCGCCGCTTCCTTGAAGCGGCCGGCCTGCAGCACCGGCAGCAGCTGCGCCCACAGGCTGCGGTTCTGAGCCCGCGCGCGGTTGAGGAACAGGAAACGCTCGACGGCGATGGCCAGGCCAATGGCCATCATGGTCAGGCTGGGGTACAGGAAGGGCCCGCAATCCTGCAGGAACTTCACGGCGGTCTGGAAGGCGTTCATGGTGGGCTCTCGGGTGGGCTTGGGTAAAAACCAGGGCAGAGAAAACAAGGGGTCAGGGTTTGGCGGCGGTGCCGGTGGCCGGGGCCATGGCAGAGGGGGCCGGTGTGCCGCGCGCCTGCAGCTGCTGCGCATAGCCCAGCTCGCGGCGGTGCACGTCGCGGTCTATGGGCGCCAGGGCTTCGTCCAGCACGCTGGCCACCGGGCGGCCGCTGAGTTCGCCGGCCAGCGGCTTCTTCCACGGCACGATGTAAAGCACCTTGGGCAGTTCGCGGTTGCCTATGACCTGGGTGCGGTCCAGCTCGGCGCGGTCTTGCGCATGCACAGCGGCCGGCCAGGCGGCGGCAGCGAGCATGGCGGCCAGCAGCCAGCGCAGCGCATGGGGTTTGCTCATCGCGGCTTCTCCTCTTGTGGCGACACCGCCGCCGTGGTGGTGGGCTTGCGCGTGCGTATCTCGGCCAGCCAGCGGCCCAGCAGCGCGGCGTCGGCGGGTGAGCGTTCCAGGCATTGCTGGTACAGCACGGCCGCTTCATCGGCCTGGCCCAGGTACAGGTCCAGCAGGATGGCCAGGTTCAGGCGCGGCGCCAGCGCCTGCTCGTCGGCGGCGATGGCAGCCTCGTAGGCGCTGCGTGCAGCGGCCAGGTCGCCGGCGCGGCGTTGTGCCACGCCCAGCTGGTTGAGCAGCGCGGCGTCGCCGGGCTGGCGTTGCAGCGCGGCCTGCAGCGCGGGCACCTCGGCCGGCAGTCGCTCGTCGCTGCGTTCGGCCTTGCCCCAGCGTGCCGGCTTCAGGCGCGCCAGTTCGGCGAAGCTGCGCCGCACCCAGTCGTCCAACAGGCCTTGCGTGCTGCGCTGCGCATTGGTTTCGTGCAGCGCGATGGCGCGCTCCTCGAACGGGAAGGCCTGCTCTTCCAGCATCACGTCGTATTCCTCGCGCTCGGCCTTGGACAGGCGCTTGGGGCGTTCGCTTTCCAGCATGGCGCGGCCGAAGTCCTGGTACAGCGCGGCGCTGTGGAAGGTGGCGGCCGTGGTGATCTCGGCAATGCCCACCTCGGCCGCCGCGGCGTAGGCGGCCAGGGCCTGCTCCATGCGCGTGCGCTTCAGGCGCAGGTTGCGCTGCAGCGGCTCCACCAGGCGCACCTGGCGATACGCCGCGGCCTGCGGCTCCACCAGCGCCAGCGCGGCCTGGCCACCCAGGGTGCGGGTGCGCGCCGTGCGCTTGCTGCCGCCCTGGGCATCGGCCTGCTGCACGGCCTGCAGGCCGCTGGCGATGCCTGCGTCGTCGCGCGCCAGGCGGGCCAGGGCCACCAGTTGCCAGCGCGCTTCCACCGCCTGCTCCAGCGGCTGCGGGTAGCGCGCGAGGTATTGCTCCCAGGCGCGTGTGGCGGTGGCCAGCGGCGTGGGGGTGGCAGCGGCGGTGGGTGTAGCGCGGCGCTCGTTGTTGCGGCTGCGGGTGTTGGTTGCGACCGCCGCCGGTGCTGCCGGCACGGGCCCGGCCTGCGCCGCCACCGCGTGGTACAGCTCGGCGGCCTGCCACCAGGCGCTGCGCGCCAGCGCCGCGTCGCTGGCCGCGGCGGCCACCTTTTCGAACTCGGCGGCGGCCAGCGCCTTGTTGCCTTGTTCCAGGTAGGCCAGTGCCAGGCGCTGCGGCACCTGGGCTTGCAGCGCATGGCCCGGCTGTTCGCGGCGGAAGGTTTCCAGCGCGCTGGCGGCGCCGGCCCAGTCCTTCAGGCCCAGCAGCGCGGCGGCGGCGTCGAACTGCGCGCTGGCGCGCACGGCGCTGCCGGCGGGCAGGCTGGCCAGTGCAGCGACCCGGTTGAAGTGGGCCACGGCGTCGCGGGCACGCCCGTCTTCGCGCGCGGCTTCGCCTTGCTGGTAGATGGCGGCGGCCTGGCGTTCCACCAGCGCGGCGCGGCCGCCGTCGCCGGCGGGCAGCAGGGCCAGGACCTGGGCATAGCCTTGTTCGGCGTCGGCAAACTGGCGGGTTTCGAAGGCCTGATGCGCCACCACCGTCCAGGCCACGCGGCGCTGCGGCTCGGCGGGTTGCAGGGCCAGGGCCTGGCGGGCCACGGCGGCGGCGGGCTCGCCGTCGCCCAGCGTCCACAACTGTTCGGCGGCGTGCGTGAGCACCGCGCCGGCGCGCGGGTCGCCGGCAAACCGGCCGGCAAAACGTTGGGCGCTGGCCACTGCCTGGCGTTGCACCCCGGCGCGGCCGTCGGCGGCCTTCTCGATGTGGGCATAGGCCAGCAGCGCGGCATAGCCGGCGTCGGCGCTGCGTGCGCCGGGTGCCGCGGTGTAGGCCACTTGTTCGTACTCCACCGCGGCCTCGGCATGGCGCTGGTCTTCGGTGAGCAGCTCGGCGAGCAGGAAACGCTGGGCCGACGCTTCTTCGCCTTCGGGGAAGGCCGTGAGCAGCTCGCGGTACCAGCGCACCGCCTCCTGCACGTCGGCGCGCGCCTTGCTCTGCTGCGCCAGGGCGTGGTGGTGTTGTGCCAGTTCGCCCAGGTGCTGGCGCACCAGCGGCTGCGCACGTTGCCAGCCGGCGGGGTTGGCCTGGCGGAACTCGCTGGCCGCACCGTAGTGCAGCACATGGTCCTTCTTGGCCTGCAGGGCCAGGGTGGGCAGGCCGTGCTGCTGGTACAGGGTGATGACACGCGCCTGCAGCAGCGGCGCCTGTTCGTGCAGCGGCTGGCGGCGCACAAATGCGGCCAGGGTGTCGGCGGCGTCCTTGATGCGGTCTTGCCGTATGTACAGCTCGGCCAGCTGCTGGTAGACGCGGAACTGGTAGCCCTCGCGCAGCGGCGTGGCCACGTAGCGCGGGATGGTCTCGGCGCCTTCCAGCGAGGCCAGCGCGATGCTGGCGACACGGAAGCTGTCTTCCACCAGCTCGCGGTCGGCGCGCGACAGCGTGCGCAACTCGGCCAGTTCGGTCAGCGCCCGGTCTTCTTCGCTCAGGTGGCCCAGTTGCTGGTCCAGCACCGCGAAGAAGGGGTGCAACGCGTCTTCCAGGCGGCCCAGCTTGAACAGCGACCAGCCCTGCATGTACAGCGCGCGCTCCTGGAAGGGGTTGTCGCGCCCGCCAGCCAACACCGTGGCGTAGGCCGCCTGCGCAGCGCGGTAGTTGCCGGTGGCAAACAGCAGCTCGCCGCGGCGGAAGTGGGCTTCGGCTGCGTGCTCGGTGTCGGGGTAACGCGCCACCAGGCCGTTCAAGGTAACCAGCGAGGCTTCCAGCTGGCCGCCTTGTTCCTGCGCACGTGCCAGCTGGTACAGCACACGGTCGTTGCCGGGGTCTTGCGGGTAGGTCTGGAGATAGTCCTGGTAGCGCTTGATGGCCTCGGCGTAGTCCGGCGTGCCGCCATCGGCTTCGGCGGCGATGCGGTCGGCGCGGTCCATGGCCAGGTCGCCCAGGCGGCGCATGGCCAGCGGGCGCTGCGGTGCGTCGGGCGCCGCGACCAGGAAGTCGCGGTAGGCGGCGATGGCGCGTTCTTCGGCCACCACCAGGCGCTCGCCCTGGGGCACGGCGATCTGGCGCTGGCCCAGGCTGGCCAGCGTGGGCTGGTCGTCGCCGGGCAGCGTCTTGGGGCCGGCACAGGCCGCCAGCAGCGCCACCAGGGCAGACACCGCAACAGCGGCTGCGCTACGCGGGAAGGTTTGCGCCAGCGGCTTCACTGCAGCACCTCCGAGGCCGGGCTGTGCTGCGCCACCTGGGCGCGGTCCAGCAACTGCGCCACGGCCAGCCGGGCCTGCGCGGTGTAGACGGCCAAGCGTTGCTGCTGGGCCTGCAGCTCGGCCACCACGATGTCCTGCAGCAGCGCGCGCTGCGCCACTTCGGTGGCGGCCAGCGGCGGCAGCAGTGCGGTGATGCGCTGGCCCAGCGCGGCAATGCGTTCGGCAAACGCCGTGTGGCGGGCGGGTTCTTGCTGCTGCGCGCGGGCCAGCGTGGCCTGGCGCTCGTCCACGCCTTGCAGGCCACGCTCGCTGTCGCGCAAGGCTTTCTGTGCGGTCCAGGCGCGCTCGGGGTAGGCCTGGGCCAGTTGCCAGCCCAGGGCGCCGGCGGCGCGGCGCAGGCGCTCGGCGGCCGCGCCCAGGTTGCCCAGGTCGGCGGCCGATGCCGGGTCTTGGGCGAGGTCTTGCGCCGCACGCGCCAGCGTGGCCTGGCCGTGGGTGATGCGCTGCGCCAGCGCACGCTCCTGGTCGTCGGCAAAGGCGATGCCGTCGCGCGCGGCTTCGGCCTGGGCCAGCTCGGCGGCCAGCGCATCACGGCGCGCACGCAACTCGGCCACACGCTGGGCATGCGGATGCGCCTGCACGGCCGGCAGGCGTTGTGCGTAGGCCTGGCGGCGGCTGGCCAGCAGGTCGTCGAAGGCGGCCAGGTTGTCTTGCCAGTAGCCCAGGTTGTGCTGCAGGAACTGCAGGTCGCGCAGGTTCTTGAACACTTCCTGGAAACGGTGGCCGGCCAGCACCGGCAGCAGGTGCGTGGGGTGCGGCATCTGCGGCAGGGCCGCCACACCCACGGCCGCGCCCATGGCGTGGCCCGGGTTGTGGGCCAGCAGCGCGTCCACCAGGCGGCCGGCACGCACCGCGGTGATGGAGTCGTTCAAGGCCCGGTGTTCGGCCTCGAAATCGGCCAGCGCACTTTCGTAGTGCTTCAGCGCGGTGGCGTAGGCGCGCAGCTCGGCGTAGGCGTAGGGCACGGCGATGCGTGCTTCCAGCACGGCGGCGTCGGCGGTGTCGCGGCCGGCCAGTTCAGTCCAGGGCACCAGCGCCTGCTGCGGGTTCTTCAGCTCGGCCGCGGCCCAGCCGTAGCCCAGCAAGGCCTTGTTGGCGCTGGCCGCGTGCAGGCGCACCCGTTGCAGCGCTTCGCGCGCCTCGGCCGGGCGGCCGGATTGCAGCTGCGCAAAACCCAGCGCCACGTTGGCGCGGTCGCGCAGGGCGCGTTGTTCTTCGTCGGCCGAAGGGGTTTGGCCCAGCTGCGCCAGCAACGCTTCGCCGCGGGCGCCTTCGCCCAGGCGCACCAGGGCCACGCCCAGGTTGTAGCGCGCCACCATGGCGGCAGCGGCCGGCAAGTCCTTGCGTTCTTGGAGTGTCTGGAGCAGGGCGGAGGCAGCGGCCCAGTCTTCGCGTGCCATCAGCAGCTGTGCACGCAGCAGCTGGTGTTCGCCTTCCAGGCCGGCGGTCAGGGGCGCAGCAATGCGCGCCAGCGCGTCGTCGGCCTCGGCCGGCAGGCCGCGTTGGTGGCGCATGCGGGCGACAAAGAACCAGGCGCGGTCACGCACCGCGGCGGGTGCGTTGCGTTGGATGAGCTGCGCAAACACGGCGCCGGCTTCCTGGTGCAGGCCGTAGTTCAGCAGCAGGCCGCCGCGCAGCAGCTCGGCCTCGTCGTCGTGCGGTGCCATGCGGCCGAAGTGCTGCGACACCATCAGCGCGGTGAGCGCACCGAAGTGCTGGTCCTGGAAGAAATGGAACAGCGCATCGCCGTAATGCGGTGCGCTCACGGCACGCGGCGTGAACGGGGCTTCGCCGGCCTGCGACTGGGCCAGGGCCGGCCCGCTGCCGAGAGCGCCGGTGAGCACCAGCGCCGCAGAGGCGAAGACGCGCCGCACAGCCATGTTCACTGCCAGACCTTGACCTCGAACTCGGGCTGCAGCTTGGCCTGGCTGTCCTTGATGCGCAGCTCGATGTACTTGGCCTCGCTGCCCTTGTCGAAGCTGAGCGTGGCGCCGCGCTTGTAGTCGCGCTCGTGCGGCCCGCGGCCGGTGAAGAAGGCGTCGATGCGGTGCTCGCCGGTCTTGAGGTTGCCCACGAACAGCCGTTGCACGCCGCCGCGGTGCAGCGCCTGCACCTCGGCCGGGGTGTACAGGTGCGTGGCCACCACCTTGTCGCCCAGCTTGATCTGCACCGACTCCAGCTCGAACAACTTGCCCACGTCCATGGACACGAACAGCGCCACCTGGGTGCCCGGCGGGTACAGCAGTTCTTCCTCCAGCACCAGCAGGTCGCGGTTCAGGCGCATGACCTCGGCCTTGAGGTCCTGCACGCGCTGGTCCAGCGCCGCCACGGTGGTAGGGGCGGTGTCCTGGGCCGTCACCGGCGGCGCCAGCACCAGCAGTGCGGCGATGCCGGCGTGGCACAACAAGGCAGTCAGGCGGTTCATCGTGAAGGCTCCGTTGCGCGGCTTCGTGTGCATGTTCAGAAGGTCGAGCTCATGAAGACCTGGAACACGTTGGCGTCGTAGCTGTAGGGCTGGCCGGTGCGCAGGTCGCTGAAGTCCTTGAAGCGAAAGCGCTTGAGCTCCCAGGCGCCGGTGAGCTTGAGGTCCATGCCCAGCGTCTGGCCCGGCAGCGACCAGGTGGCGCGCAGCGTGAACGAGCTGGAATCGAAGGTGGACAGCTGGCGGTTGCGCGTGACGAACAGCGTCTCGCTGTCGGCGTTGTCGCTGTAGAACAGCGCCTTGTTCTGCGAGTACAGGCGCAGTGCGGCGTCGACGAGAAAGCTCTCGCCCAGGTACTTGCTGGCGCCGACTTCGGTGGTGTGGGCGCGTATGTCCCAGGTGTCCCAGTAGTAGCGGTACTCGGCGAACAGCGCGCTGCGTGCAACCAGGTTGCCGGTGTCGCCCGACACGCGCAGCTTGACCGCGCGGCTGGTGCGGGTGCGCGGCAGGCGCTCGGGCACCGCCGCACCGAAGACACGCGCCGCGCGGTAGGGGCTGCCCAGGAAACCGTGGTCGGACATGGCCTCCACGTTCAGGCTGGCCAGCCAGCGCGGCGTGAGGATCTGCGTGACGCCGGCGCGGTATTGCCAGCGCGTGGCCTCGTCTATCCAGCCTTCGGTGCCCTTCTGGCCGACCTGGTCGCGCGAGCGGCCGAAGCCCAGGCTCACGGTGGTCATGCCGCCGAAGACCTCGTGCGTGGCGTCGGCGCCCATGGCTTCGACCAGGAAGTCCGGCTCGCGGCTGCGCCCCAGTGACAGCGACAGCAGCGTGTCGCGCACCAGCCAGTCGGCGCCCACGTCCACCGCATTGCGGGTTTCCTTGAAGGGGCTGGCGGTGGTGACCACGTCGATGGACGCGTTGCTGACCGCGTCCACGTAGTACTGCGCCGAGACCGACACCCGGTCGGCCAGGTTCTTGCGCACCAGCAGCGCCGGGCCGTCGGCCACCACACCGCCGCCTTCGTAGCGGTGGTAGATCAGCTCGGCCTTGTCCTGCGGCAGTACCGCGCCCACGGCGCTGCCGGTGGCCACCAGGCCGGGCAGCACGCCGGGTGACAAGCGCTTCAGCCAGCGACCCAGCCACTGGCGCAGCGCCGGCCACCAGCGGCCGCGGGATTCACTGGCAGCCACAGCCGCCTCCTTGCACGCCGGTGGCGCCACGCGCGCCTTCGCGCACGTTGTGCACGTGCTGGCGATGGCGGTCGGCCATGGCCCCGCGCGAAGGCAACATGATGGGGTCGGCCAGGCGCTCACGTTCGTAGGGCTTGACCCAGGGTTCCTTGAGCGCGCCGCAGCCGGTGAGCAGCACCACGCTAAGGTACGCAACTGCCCAGCCAAGCGGCCGCCGCGGAACCGGCTTCGCCGGGCCGCTGGCGGCGCCCCCATGGGGGGGAGCGCCGAAGGCGCTTCGGGGGGGGGCCATCATTCCTTCACCAGCTCGCGGATCTGCTGCTCGTACTGGCGCTCCATGCCCTCGCGGTAGCCGCGGTGCAGGAAGCGCACGCGCCCGTCGCGGTCTATCAGCACGGTGGCCGGCATGGCGCCCAGGTCGTACTGGCGCGTCACGGTCTTGCTGGCGTCCAGCAGCACCGGGAAGTTCACGCCCCAGCGCAGCGCGGTGGCGGCGCCGTGCTTGGGGTCGTCGTCGATGTTGATGCCCAGCAGTTCGAAGCCGGCGCTGCGGTACTTGTCGTACAGCTTGTTCAGGTGCGGCATCTCCTGCCGGCAGGGGCCGCACCAGCTGGCCCAGAAGTTCACCAGCACGACCTGGCCGCGCAGCTCGCCCAGGCGCAGGTTGCGGCCTTCGGGCGTGGGCAGGCGGAAGTCCGGCGCCGGCGCCTGCGGCACCAGCGTGGCCTCGGCCGGCCAGGCGGTGAACAAGGCCAGCGCGCAGGCGGCGGCGGGGGGCCACAGGTGGCGGCGTTGCATGGGGGTCTCTCCCTTCAGG
Organism: Burkholderiaceae bacterium; assembly: GCA_037190565.1. Classification (GTDB taxonomy): domain Bacteria; phylum Pseudomonadota; class Gammaproteobacteria; order Burkholderiales; family Burkholderiaceae_C; genus Rubrivivax. Next base: position 29,974 of record JBBCJV010000039.1, on the reverse strand, counting down.
GCCTTCAGAAGAACAGCGTCAGCCCGGCGGTGATCTCCGGGTTGTGGGTGCTTTCGCGCTTGCCCAGCAGGTCCAGCGAGAACATGTGGTCGCGCACGTCCACCTGCAGGGCCACGCGGTCGTTCCAGATCAGGCGCCAGCCCAGGCCGTAGTGCACCGTCTGCCGGCGCTGGCCGGCGAAGCGGGTGCTGCCTATGCCGCCCACGATGTAGCCCTGCGAGGCCTTGGCGCGGCTGCGGCCGAAGAACACCTCGCCGGGCAGCAGGTTCCAGCCCGCCGAGACGGCGTAGTAGCTCAGCTTTTCGCTGGCGTTGACGAAGATGCCGCCGGGCAGCACCTGGCGGAAGTTCTCGTCGCTGACCTTGGTCTGACCCAGCGTGGCGTCCACGAAGAAGTCTTCGGTGATGTGGTAGCTCAGGCGCACGCCGGCCACGGTGCTGGCGCCGAAGTTCTGCGTGGCGTAGGTGCCGGCGAACAGGCCCACGGCGATGTCGCGCGAGGGGTAGCTGGGCAGCTTCACGTCGCGGCGCTGCACCTGCGGGTCTATGGCCTGCGGGGCGGCAGCGCTGCTTTGCGCGGCGGCCGGTGCGGCGGCCAGGGCGGCCAGGGCGGCCAGCGCGGTCAGTGTGCCCAGTGCCAGGGCGGTGGTGGAGGTGAAGGCGTGGTGCATGGCGGGCGGGCTCAGAAGTAGAAGGCGAGCCCGCCGCTGACGGCGCGGTACTCGATGCTTCGGTTATCGGCCACGAAGGCGGTGTATAGAGTCCAGTCCAGGCGCACCACGAAGCGCTCCGCGATGTGCCAGCGCAGGCCCACCATGGCGTGCGCCAGGCGCGCGTCGGTGGGCACGGCCTCCACCAGGCTGGTGTTGGGGAAGTTGCGGAACTGCCCCAGGCCCACGCCGAAGAACGGCGACAGCCGGCGGTCGGACCAGGGTTCGCTGACCAGGCTCAGGTGCCAGTAGTCGGTGCCCGAGAAGGCGCCTTGCACCTGGCCGAAGGCCAGCTCCACGCCCAGCGTGTCGGCCAGGCGGTACTGCGTCCACAGCTTGAGCATGGGCTCGGAGCGGAACTGCCCCCAGGCGCCGCCAAACTCCAGCCGGCGCGAGAGATAGTCGTCCAGCAGCAGGTCGCGGAAGGTCTTGCCTTCGCCGGCGGCGGTGAGCGTGCGTTCCAGCGCGCGGCGCGGCACCCAGCCCACTTGCCCGCCTTCGGCGCGCACGCGAAACCAGTCGGTGCGGCGCAGTTCCACCGCCACCGTCTGGCCCTTCTCGACCACGAAGAACACCGGGTAGCCGCGGCCCGGGCCGGTGTGCATCTCCAGGTAGGGCTCGGCCACGTGCAGCTTCTCGACCAGGTCGGCGGCGTGCACGGGCGTGCTGCCCAAACCGGCCAGCAGCACCAGCCACAGCGCCAACAGCGCGGCCATCCAGGAGCGCAGGCATGGCCGCTTCATTCGACGTTGCACTCGCCGGTGGCCGGGTCGGCCGGGGTGAACATGGCCGCCGCGGCGGGGCTGAACTCGTCCTGGTTGGCTGGCATGGGGCGGTTGATCCAGTAGCGGATCAGGCGCGCCTCGGGCGTGTCGGGGTTCTCGAAGATGAGGCCGCCGCCGTGCAGCACGCCGCGAACCAGCGGCTTGTTGAGCATGCGGCTGGCATCGGGCTGGCCCACCACGCTTTCGCCCATGGACGAGTAGAAGTTCTTGTACATGTCGCTTTCGCGTATGGCCTCGGGCGCGAGCGACAAGTCCACCGGGGCGGCATTGGCCAGCAGGCGCAGCGCGCCGCCGGTGCCGGTGCCGTTGTCGTGGCAGCCGGCGGCGGCGCAGGTGTTGACGCTGAGCTGGCCGTTGATGTTGATCTGCAGCGGCCGCAGCAGCACCGGGTTCACGCAGCGCTGGAAGTAGGCGTACGACAGCTTCTGGCCCTGTGTGCCCGGCGGGTTCTGCACCGAGTTCGGGTTGTCGAAGGCGCCGCCGCCGCAGGCCGCCAGCAGCAGCGTGGCAGCCAGCGCGGCCAGGCCTGTCGGGAGCTTTCTGCCGAAACTCATGGCGTGGGGCAGCCGCCCGTGATCCAGCTGGCGATGCGTTGGTAGTTGGCGCTGCCCACCGGCAGCAAGGCCTGCGTCTGCGCCAGTTCGCCGGCCGGGTGCGGCACGGTGGACGGGCGCGCCAGCAGCGGGTTGGCAGCGGCGTTGCAGGTGTTGTTGATCAGGCTGAGCGTGACGTTGAAGTCGCCCTCGGCGCTGCCGGTGAGCACCAGGCGGTTGCGCGGGTTGCCCAGGCCGGCCTGGTGGCAGGCCGCGCACAGCGCCTGCAGCACCGGCTGCACCTGTTGCACGAAGCTGGCCTCGCTGAGGGTGTTGACGATGCGCACGCTGCCGTTGGGGTTGAAGGGGTCGTTGTAGTACTGGCCGCCCAGGTCCATCCATTCGGCCAACAAGCGTTTTTCGGCCTTGTTCAGCAGCGTGGCGTGGTCAGGAATCACGGTGGGCGGCGCTTGCGGGTTACCGGATGCATCCGGCACGCTGGCCGGCGGCGCCGGGTACTCGGTGCGCGCCGCGGCACTGGCCAGCAGGGTCTGGCCCCACAGGATCTCGGTCAGGCGGCTCTTGCGCGCCTGGCCGGCGGTGCTGCGGTCACCGGAGCTGGTGTTGACCAGCGAGGGCGCCCGCTGCACCTCGGGGATGCCGTTGCGCAGGCGCACGACGGGCTGGCCGGTGGCGGGGTCCACGGCCGGGTCGCCCACCAGCAGCTCTTCGTAGCTGAGCAGGCGGCCGGTGCCGGCCAGGGTGCCGCGCAGGTCCAGCTTGGCACCTTCCGCGTGGCAGGCCACGCAGGTGTGGGCGCCGGCCGGGCCGCGCACGCGCTCCCACAGCGGTTGTATGTGCTCGGGGTAGTTGATGACGCCGTTCACCGGCTCGGCGGTGGCCAGGTCGTCGGCGGCGTCGGGGTTGCCGCGGTAGCGCAGCGAGAGGGTTTCGCGGGCCACCACGCCGTTGGTGCCGGTGTCGGCCCACACGTCGGTGAACACCGGGTGCGTGGCCAGTTGCAGCGCCGCCGGGTCCAGGCGGGTGCGCAGCGAGGCCAGCGTCTCGCCGCTCTGGTGCTGCGAGGCCAGGGCTTGCTGCAGGCCGGCGGGCAGCGTGTTGACCACCGGGCCGCTGTTCAGCGCGGCGCCGCGGCGCGGGCTGTGGCAGCCGTCGCAGGTGCGGCGTTCGCCGGGTCGCACCTGTATCCAGTTGGTGTGGGTCTGTATGGCGCGGCCGTCGCCGTCGACCACCGACAGCGCCAGCGGCACGTCGGCCGGCACCTGCAGCTTGAAGCTGCCGTCGGGCTCGATCGGCGCGTAGCCCAGGATCTGGTTCTGCTCGAAGTCGGTCTCGCCTATGGACTGGCGCACGCCCATGCCGCCCACCGGCGGCGGCACGCCGCGTATGGCACGCACCCAGCGCACCGGCGTGCAGCGGTAGGCCGGGTCGGCGGGGTCCTTCATGCGGTTCAGGTCGGCCACTTGCGCGCGGGTGTCGCCGGGCTCGTGCGGGTGGGTCAGCGGGATGGCGCGGGCGCAGCCCTCGGGCCGGTCGGCGGCCACCAGCATCTGTTCGGCCATGCGGTTCAGGCCGTCGGTGTCGTAGACGCTGCGCACCTCGATCAGCGCCAGGTTCTGCGCCGCCAGCACCGGGTCCACGGTGGTGGGCTGCACCACGTTGGGCTCGGGCCGCGCCTGCAGCGCCACCGGGTCGGTGAACATGAAGCCCGGCGGCGGCGCGGCGACGATGAGCCAGGTCTGCTGCGCCGGGTCGAACATGTACACGGCGTAGGCCGCCGGCGCGTTGTCGCGCACCGCGTCGTTGGCGCGTTCGGCCATGGGGCGGTTCTCGTCGCCCAGTTGCGCGCGCTCCTCGGCGGTGAGCGTGGTGCAGGAGACGACCACGCCGTTGCGTGTCACCTCGCAGGGTCGCCAGGCCACCAGCACGCGGTCGGTGCCGTCCCACAGCGGGTAGGGCGTGGTGGCGCGGCCGAACTCCGACAAGCCGCGCCCGTTCTGCAGCGCCTGCTGCGTGGCCTGGCGCTGGCCGCCCTGGGCCGGCACGCCGGTGTTGGCCGGGGTGTTGTATTCGCTGTAGTTGGCGGCGTCTATGATTTCCAGCGAGCCGCCTTCCTGCGTCATCTGCAGCGGCATCAGCGAGCTGATGACGTGGCCGGGGAAGGCGCCGCGCGGGTCCATGTCGCGCGGGTGCAGGTAGCTGTTGCCCGGGCTTTGCGCGCCGTACAGCACGAACATGTCGGTGCCGTCGGGCTTGCTGCGGAAGATGGCGAAGCGGTTGCGGTCGGCCACGTGTTCCCAGCGCGCAAACATGATGTCGCCGTTGGGGCGTATCACCGGGTTGCGCTCGTGGCTCATGTTGAACGAGATCTGCGTGATGGCCGAACCATCGGCGGCCATGGTGTGCAGGTTCAGCACGCGTTCACGTTCGTACTCGTCGGCCGCGAAGTAGGCGCGGCCCAGCGCCTGGTCGTGGCGCGACTTGGTCTGGCGGTTGGATGCAAACACCAGGCCGCGGCCGGCCGGCAGGTACACCGGGTCCACGTCGTCGTCGCTGCTGCTGTGGGTGAGCCGGCGCAGGCGGCCGGCGCCCAGGTGCGGTGCGCCGGTGCTGTCGTATTCCCACAGGTTCCAGCGGCCGGTGCAGGCGGCGACGGCACCCTGGCCGTTGTCCACCGTGGAGGTGTTGCTGGCGGGGCAGCGCAGCGAGAAGACGATCTTCTTGCCGTCGTAGCTGACCTCGGGGTCGGAGACATCGCCGCGGCCCTGCGTGATGCCGGCGGTGAGGTTGTGTTCCACCGCGCTGGCCGAGGACTTCTCGCGCAGCATCAGGTCGCCGCCGGCGGCGAAGTTGGTGCCGTCCGTCGGGTTCAGCGTGAGCGCCGTGCTGCGCATGGCGTAGGCCACCGGCACGTCGCCGTGCACGGTGACGGTGTCACCCTTGGCAGGCCCGTCGCCGGTGCAGCCGGCGGCCAGCAGGGCAGCGGCGGCCACCGCCAGCGCGGGGAACCAGATCGTGGAGGACTGGGGCATGGAGGTCTCCGGCGACGGTGGGGTGCTCAGGGCGCGGCGAAGCCGGCGGAGGTGTGCAGGCGGCCCTGGGCGTCCACCAGCACCGCATCGACATCGGGGTGCTGCGCCGCCAGCCAGGCCAGGCCGCGCTCGGCGCCCATCACGAACAGCGTCTTGCTCAAGGCCTCGCTGGTCAGGCCGTCGGCGGCCAGCACGGTGACGCTGCGCAGGTGCTGCGGCGAGCGGCCGGTGGCCGGGTCTATCAGGTGGTGGCAGCGTTCGGCCGTGCCGCTGTGCGGCGCTTCGCTGTTGCCGGGCACATCAATGTACCGCTCGTAGTCGCCCGAGGTGGACACCGCGGTGTCCACCAGCGGCAGCACGGCGATGACTTCGCCGGCGCGGCGCGGGTCGCGTATGGCCACGCTCCAGGGCCGGTCGCGGCGGTCGCCGATGACGCGGCTGTCGCCGCCGGCGGCCACGTAGGCGTGGCGCACGCCGCGTTGCTGCAGCAGTGCGGTGGCGTTGTCCACGGCATGGCCCTTGGCGAAGCCGCCCAGGTCTATGCACATGCCTTCGCGCTCGAAGCGCAGCGTGCCGGCCTGGGTGTCCAGCTCCAGCATCTGCCAGCCCACACATTCGCGGGCACGGGCCAGCGCCGCCGGCGTGGGGCGCACACGGCGGCGGTAGTCGTACAGCCGGCCCACCGCGGCATAGGTGATGTCGAAGGCGCCTGCGGACTGGCGCGAGAAGGCGATGGCACGCGCCAGCAGCCGCGTCATCTCTTCCGACAGCGGCACCGCCTGGCGCGCGGCCAGGCGGTTGATGCGCGACAGCTCCGAGGCCGGCTTGTGCGGGCTCATGCAGCGGTCTATGCGGTGCATCTCGTCCATCACCGCGGCACAGGCGGCTTCGCCGGCACGGCGTTCGTCGCACCACAGCTCCACGCTGATGGCGGTGCCCATGATGGCTTCCTCGCGCTTCAGCCAGCCGGCCGGCGCGGTGGCCGCGGCGCGGCGGGCGAAGTCGAACCCGCGCTGCAAGGGGTGCATGACGGCAGTGAGCATGGGCAGCCATCGGCCGCGCTGGGCCGCTCTTGAGTGGATGGAGTAACGCCTCGAAACAGGCGCCGTTCGTCTGCGGCGCTCTGATGGCTGCGCACGGTAGGGGCGGCGCGCGGCCCGCGCGGTGACGGCGCGTGGCCCTTTGCGAGCAGATGCTTCTGCGCGGTGTGCGCCGCCGCCGGGCCGCGCCGAGGCGCGGGCCTTGGCGGGTGGGTGGCGGGCCGGGCAGCCCGTGTGCTATGTCACGCCGCGGGCGCGGTGCGGTGGCTTGGCAGCGCGCGGCGCGGGCTGGCGCCGCCGCCGCTGCTGTTGCTTTCGTTCACCGATGTGCCGGGCGCAGCTGGCGGCTTCGGGCGCCGCCACCAGGCCGCGGCCGGGCCTACATGCCCTTGAACAGGCCGGTGTAGCTGCGGCTGACTTCCAGCTTCTGGCCGTGGCCCTTGACGCTGACGATCTGGCGGCCGCGGAAGTCGCGCGTGACGCCGGCAATGGCGTTGACGTTGATCAGCGTGCTGCGGTGGATCTGCCAGAACTGCTGCGGGTCCAGCTCGTCCACCAGCTCCTTGATGGGCTTGCGTATCAGCGCTTCCACCTGCGCCGTCTGCACGCGCGTGTACTTCTCGTCGCTGATGAAGAACAGCACCTCGGCCACCGGGATCATCTGTATGGCCTGGCCCACGGTGGCCTGTATCCACTGCAGGCGCTGCGCGGCGTGCTGCGGGTTCAGCTTGGCCGCCAGCTGGTGCAAAAGCTGCTGCATGTGCGGGCCGGCCGGGGCCTCGGTGGCGTCGTCTTCGCGGGCGGCCAGGCGCTTCTGAATGCGCTGCACCGTCACCTGCAGGCGGTCGCGCTCGGCAGGCTTCAGCACATAGTCGGCCACGCCCTGTTCGAAGGCTTCCACCGCGTACTGGTCGTAGGCGGTGATGAACACGATCTCCGGCAGCAGCGGCTCGTCGTCCTCGTCCTCGGCCGGCGGCAGCTGCGCGATCTGGCGCGCCGCCTCCACGCCGGTGAGCCCGGGCATGCGTATGTCCAGGAACACGATGTCGGGCCGGTGCTGCTGCACCAGTTCCACCGCCTCCAGCCCGTTGCGGGCCTCGGCGACGATCTGCAGCTCGGGCCAGACCTCGGCCAGGCGCGCGCGCAACTGCTCGCGCATCAGGCGTTCGTCGTCGGCCAGCACGGCGCGGGGGGAGGTGGCTTCGGTGTTCATGGCGTGATGGTAGTCGGCGTGCTCAGGGCCGCAGCAGCAGCCACAGCACCAGCAGCAACAGCCACAGCGGCGAGAGCACCAGCGCCAGCACCAGCAGCACCGACAGCAAGGCCACGCCCACACCCAGCGCGGCCATCAGCAGCGCAAAACACACCGACAGCGGCACGATCACCACCAGCGCCAGCACGCCCAGCACCAGGGCCACCAGCAGGCCCAGCCACTGCAGCGGCCCGTCGGGGCCCAGCGCCCAGGTCTGGTCGTCGATCATCACCTGCCAGCCGTCGTGCCAGCGGCCGGTCCAGTCCCCGCCCCAGCCGCCACCGAAGCCGGCCAGGTGCGGGCCCAGCAGGCCCCACAGCACCATGGCCAAGACGACCGTGCCCAGCAGGGTCAGCAGCGCTGCACCCAGCAGCCACCGCCACCAGCTGCGGCCGGTGCGCGGCGGTGCGGCCGGCGGCGGGTTGTTCAAGCTTGCGCTGGCGTTCATGCCATGCCCTCCAGCGCCCGGTAGGGCACGACGATGGTCACCACGGTGCCGCTGGGCTGGTTCTCGGCCACGGTCAGCGAGGCCTTGGGCCCGTACAGCAGCTGCAGGCGTTCACGTATGTTGGCCAGGCCCACGCCGGTGCCGGCGGTGGCTGCGCGGCCGAAGCCCAGGCCGGTGTCGGCCACCGTCACCTGCAGCTTGCCGTGCACGATCTCGGCCCGCACCAGCAGCTGCCCGCCTTCGGCCTTGGGCTCCAGGCCGTGCTTGATGGCGTTTTCCACCAGGGTCTGGATCATCATGGGCGGGAACTCGGCCGACAGCAGGCCTTCGGGCACGTCGATGGTGGTGGCCAGGCGCTCTTCCATGCGCACCTTCAGGATTTCGAGGTAGGGGCGTATCACCGCCAGCTCGCGGCCCAGTTCGCGCACGCCGTTGCCGCTGCCACCGCCGGCCTCGCGCATGGTGGGCATGCTGGCGCGCAGCAGTGCGATCAGGTTCTTCTGCATCTGGCTGGCGCGCGCCGGGTCGGTTTCTATCAGGTGGTCTATGGAAGCCAGCGTGTTGAACAGGAAGTGCGGTTCCACCTGGGCCTGCATGGCGGCCATGCGCGCTTCCACCACCTGGCGCTTCAGCGATTCGGCCTCGGCGGTGGCAGAGGCCTTCTTGGCCTGCACCTCGGCCTGCATGCGGCCCTTGTAGGTGAACTTCAGGATGGCCGAGCCCAGTATCCACAGCAGCGTGAACTGCACCATGTAGTCGCCGATGCCCCAGCGCACGGTGCGGGTGCGCATGCGCGGCTCGCCGCTGAGTTCGCTGGCCATGGCCTCGGCTTCGCGGCGGGCGCGTTCGGCCTCGCGTACCGCGCGGGCGGCTTCGCGCGCGGCACGCGCCGCTTCGCGGTTGGCGTCGCGCGTGGCGGCCTCGATCTCGCGGCGCGCTTCCTCCAGCGCCTCGCGCACCGCCTCGGTGGCGCCCGGCGGCACCGTGATGCGCAGGTTCTGGCCGGCCGAAGCCACGGCCTCGGCGGCGCGCTGGGCGGTCTCGGCCGACTCTTCCGCGGCCGAAGCGGCCCGTTCGGAGTCCTCCACGCGCGGCATGATGCGCACGCCGTCGCGGCCTATGCTGATCTCCACGCCTTCGCCGGGGCGCGGGGTCTGGATCTGCACCTTGGGCTCGCTGCTGCGCCGCTGGCTGCTGCTCTGGCTGCCGCTGTCGGACTGCGGCTCGGCCGGGGGCGCCGGCGCGGCCGGCGGCTTGGGCACCCGTATGACCCGCGGCCGTGTGTCGGGTACCTGCTGCGTGGTGGTCCAGGTGAAGGGCGGCAGGTCGTGCACCATCGCCACGGCGATGAGCAGGGCCAGCGAGAGCACCACAAACCGCCGCCAGCTGATGCCCACCAGCCAGCTGGCGTAAGCGTGGTAGCCCCGCAGCACCGCCGCTGAAAAGCGCTGCCAGTGGCTGGCCGCGTCGGCGGGCGGCGGGGGAGAAGAGGCTTCGGCGCTCATGGAAGGCGGGACAGCGGGAGTTTGCATGCCATGCCCCGCACTGTACGCAGCCGGCGCGGCCGGCCAAGCGCTGTCCGATGCGCCGCAGCGGTGTGGCGACAGGATGCCGGCCTGCGCGATGGGCGGCAGCGCGCCCCGGGCCCGCCCCCGCCCGGGGCGCCGCCTTCAGGCGCCCAGCAGGCTGCTGGCCAGTGCCAGGGCCAGCGTGGCCAAGGCGGCGCACAGCACCAGGCGCAGCAGCGCCAGGTCGGCGCGCTCGGCATGGGCCATCTGCTCCAGCGGGTCGCCGGCTTCACGCGGGGCGGGGGGCAGGGCTGCCAGCGTGTCGGCAAAGTCCAGGCGGTGGGTGGTGCGAGCAAACATCTCAGGCTCCGAGCGGCAGCCAGGGTGGCGCCGTGCCGCAGTTGTATGCAGGGGGGCGTTACGCGGCCGTTACGCCGGGCCGGGGCGGCGTCACACCGTGCCCGCCCGCCGCCGCGCGGCTGCGGCCGTTTCAGCCGCCCAGCCGACCGCCCAGCAAGGCCGCGTGCAGCGGGTGCCGGTGGCCGAAGGCCTCGGCAAACTCCGCGGCCACCTCGCCGGCCAGGGCCTGGCGCAGCGCCTGGACACCGCTGTCGGCCAGCGCGGCGGCTTCGTCCGCCAGGCCGGCCGCGGCCAGGGCGCGGGCCGGCGCCCACCAGCGCAGCGCGCGGTCGGTGTGCCAGGCTTCGGTGTGGGCCGCCAGGGCCAGGGCGCGGCGGGCCAGCGCTTCGGCGTCGGCATGCCGCAGGTCGGCGGCCAGGGCGCTGGCGTACAGCAGCGCGCCCAGTTCGGTGCCGTGCAACTGGCGCGTGGCCGCGTCATCGGCGGCTGAGCGCAAGGCCGGCAGGTCCTGGGCGTTCAGCGCTTGTTCGCAGCGCACCTGCAGTGCCAGCTGCGGCCAGCCGTGGTCTGGGGCGCGGGCGGCGGCCTGCGCCAGCGCGTCGGCGGGGTCCTGCCCCAGGCGCTCCAGCACGCGGGCGCGCAGCAGCAACGCCCGCACCGCGTAACGCGCAGGCAGGGCCAGGGCGGCTTCCAGGGCCTCGCCGTCCAGCAGTTGCAGGGCGCGTGCATGTTGCGCCAGGTCCAGCCAGATCGCGGCGCGTTGCAGCCGGGCCACCGGCAGCCGGGTGGGGTTGCGCTCGGTGAGTATGGCCTCGGCCCGGTCGCACCAGGCCAGCGCCGAGCCGAAGCGCCAGGCGGCGCGCTCGCACTGCGCCGTCAACACCGCCACGAAGCCGGCGCTGCTGCCGGCGAGCTCGTAGCCGGCCACGATGCGTTGCGCCTGGGCGGCGTGGTCGGCGCCGGCCGCCAGGTCGCCCGCTTCCAGCCGACTGGCGGCGTAGTTGGCCAGCAGCGTGGCCCGCGCCGCCGGCTCGGCCTGGGCCTGGGCGATGGCCCGCAGGTGGTGCGCCTGGGCTTCGTTGTGGCGCCCCAGGTTGTCCAGCACCACGGCCTGGTTGCCCTCGAACTCGGCCTGTTCGTCGCGGGGGGCGTGCTGGGCGATCCACGGCGCGACGGCCTGCAACTGCTGCAGTGACTCCTCAAAACGCCCCAGCATGCCCAGCGTGGTGCCCAGGCGCTGGCGCACCTGCGCCCGCAGCGCCTCGTCGCCCAGGGCTTCGGCCAGGGCCAGTGCCTGGCGGCCCAGCGCCAGGGCCTGCTCCAGCTCGCCCAGCACGGCGCTGTACCAGGCGCGGTCGGCGGCGGCACGGGCGCGCTGCCAGGGCGTGGCGGCCAGCGCATCCAGGCGGTCCAGCAGCGGCAGGCCGTCGGTCTGGCGCAAGGTGTTCATGTGCGCCTCCACGGCCTGGCGCACCAGTTCGAAGGCTTCGTCGCCGCGCCCGCCGTCCTCGGCGATGTCGGCGGCATGCAGCAGCAGCGTGATGCGTTCGCCTTCGCGCAGCGCACGGTGCGCCTGCTCGGCAGCGGTGCGCAGCGCCGGCACGGCCCGCGCGCGCTGGCCGGCGGCTTCCCAGTGCGCGGCGATGCGCGCCGGCTCGCCGCCGCCGGTTTCCAGCCAGGCCGCACACTGCCCGTGCAGGTGGCGGGCGATGACCTCGGGCAGACCTTGCAGCACCGCGTCGTGCACCAGGTCGTGGGCGAAGGCGGTGCCGCGCAGCACCTGGCGCTGCTCCAGCTCGGCCCAGGCGTCGGCCAGTTCCAGCGCGCTGCGCGACAGCAGCGACTCGGCCAGCGTGATGCCGAAGTCCACCCCGGCCACCGCCGCCACGCGCGCCAGTTGCAGGGCGGGGGCCGACAGGCGGGCCAGCTGCTCGGCGATGAGGCCGGTGAGCGACGGCGGCCGCGGCAAGGCCTCGGGCGTGGCCGGGCGGCCGTCGGCCCAGGCCAGCTTCAGTGTCTCCAGCAGGAAGAGCGGGTTGCCGCCGCTGCGCTGGTGCAGGCTGGTCGCCCAGTCGCTGCCGCTGACGCCGGGCAGGCCCAGCGAATCCACAAACTCGGCCACCTGCGCCGGCGTCAGCGGCTGCAGCAACAACTGCTGGTGGGCGGTGTCGCGCGCCAGCAGCGCGAGCAGGGCTTGCAGCGGGCTGTGGGCCGGCGGCGGACGCAGCCCCAGGGCCCAGCGTGATGCGACGGCGCCGGTCACGCTGCCGCCCACCAGGCCGGGCAGCAGCTCCAGCGTGGCCGGGTCGGCGAAGTGCAGGTCGTCCAGCAGCAGCACCGGCGCGCTGCGGCCCAGCAGGGTGGCCACCGGCTGCAGCGGCGGCGCGGCCAGCGCCGGCGGCAGGCCGCCGGGCGCCCACTCGGGCAGCAGCGGCGCCAGCGCGGCGCGCAGCGCGGGGTCGGCGCTGTCGGGGGCGCGTTCGACGGCGGCGCGCAGCAGGCGGGTCAACGTGGCGTAGGGCACCAGCGCGTCGCCTGGCCGCGCTGCGCTGTACAAGGCGCGGCCGGCAAAGGTGGCCGACAGGGCGCCGGCGGCCAGCGTCTGCAGCAGGCGCGACTTGCCCATGCCGGCCTCGCCCACCAGCAGCACCACCGCGCCCTGGTCGAGGCTGCGCTGCAGGCTGTGCAACTCGGCATCGCGGCCCACCAGGCGTGGCGGCCGCAGCACCGCCACCGGCAGCACCGCGGGGGGCGCCTGGGCGCCGGCGGGCAGGCCGGCGGCCTGTATGGTGGCCAGCAGGGCCAGGGTCTGCGGCGACGGCGCGGTGCCGACCTCGTGCTTGAGCAAGGCCTCGCAGCGGTCGAAGGCCAGCAGCGCGGCGGCGCGGTCGCCGGCCAGGTAGTGCAGGCGCATCAGGCGCTGGTGCAGGTCTTCGGCCAGCGGCTCGTGTTGCAGCAGGGCCCGTACCTGCGGCAGCGCGGCAGCGGCGTCGCCGGCGGCTTCCAGCGCGTCCACGCCAGCCAGGGCGGCGCGGCGCGCCAGCGCCCGGCGTTCGGCGCGGCGTTCGGCCAGCCAGGCGTCGGCGGCGGGGCTTTCGGGCAGTTGCAGGTCGGCCAGCAGCGTGGCGCCGCCGGCCAGGTCGTGGTCCACGCCCTCGGCCAGCGCCAGCAGGGTGGTGCCGGCCAGCAGCTCCATGCCCAGCTGGCGGCGCAGCCGGAACAGGCGCTGGCGCAGCGCGCCGCGCGCCGATTCGGCGTCGCTGGCGGGCCACAGCAGCGCGGCCAGGCGTTCGCGCGAAGTGGGGCCTTCGAGCGCCAGCCAGGCCAGCAACCAGGCGTCCGGTGCCGCCAGCGCATGCGTGCGGCCACCGACCGCTGCCGACGGCGCACCTGCCAGGAACAGCTGAGCGGAGGTCTCGGTGTTAGCGTTCACTATCAAAAGTACTCAGTGAACATGAGGGTGTGCGGGCGGACCAGGCGGGGCTGCTGCGGTGCCGGCCGGCTGCGTTGCAGCGGCTGATCCACAGCTTTGCATTTTTTATCGGAACAACTGACGCTGCGGATGGTCTTTCCACCGTTGTCTGGTTCTGGCTGCCTGAAGAAGGAGATTTTTATGCGCATGAGCACCAAGGGCCGGTTTGCGGTCAACGCTTTGATCGATCTGGCCTTGCGCGAGAGCGCCGGCCCGGTGGCCCTGGCGTCGATTGCCGAGCGGCAGCAGATTTCACTGTCCTACCTGGAACAACTGTTCGGCCGCCTGCGCCGCAACAACCTGGTGGTGAGCACCCGCGGCCCGGGCGGCGGTTACACGCTGGGACGGTCGGCAAACGACATTTCGGTGGCCGACATCGTGTCGGCGGTGGACGAGCCGCTGGAAGACACCGAGCGTGAGGCCGACCGTCAGGGCCTGACCCGCGGCCTGTGGCAGCAGCTGTCGCAGGTGATGCTGCAGCACATGGCCACCATTTCGCTGCAGCGCCTGGTGGACGAGCAGGTGGCCGCCGGCGTGAACATAGAGCAGCGCCCCGTGCGCCGTGCGATCTCGCCGCAGCCGGTGGTCAAGCCGGTGCGCACCACCGCGCCGAACTCGGTGTTCGCGCTGGGCCGCTCGCTGGCGCGTTCCTGACGCCTGAGAAGCCTCGCCCCGGCGCGCTTGCCCGTTGCGCGCCGCCCGTTCCCCACGGACCCGCCCTAGCCCAGCGGCCGCCGCGGAACCGGCTTTGCCGGGCCGCTGGCGGCGCCCCAGGGGCCACAACGTGGTCCCTTCGGGCCCTTTGGGGGAGCGCCGCAGGCGCTTCGGGGGGGATCGATCAATTACTGCGGTACAGCAACTCCGGCAACCACATGCCGATGGCCGGGAAGTTGTACAGCAGCACGATGGCGATGATCTGTATGCCCATGAACGGCATCATCCCCAGGAAGATCTGGTTCAGCGTCACGTGCGGTGGCGCCACCCCCTTCAGGTAGAAGGCGCTCATGGCCACCGGCGGCGACAGGAAGGCCGTTTGCAGGTTCAGCGCCACCAGCAGCCCGAAGAACAGCGGGTCCACGCCGAAGTGGTCCAGCAGCGGGATGAAGATGGGCATGAAGATCACGATGATCTCGGTCCACTCCAGCGGCCAGCCCAGCAGGAAGATCACCACCTGCGACAGGATCATGAACTGGACCGCCGTCAGGTTCATGGACAGCACCCAGCGTTCGATCAACTCCTGCCCGCCCAGCAGCGCAAACGCCGCTGAGAAGATCGCCGAGCCCACGAACAGCCAGCACACCATGGCTGAGGTCTTGGCGGCCAGGAACACCGACTCCTTCAGCACCGACATGTTCAGCCGCCGGTAGGCGGCCGCCAGCACCAGGCCGCCCAGCGCGCCCATGGCCGCGGCCTCGGTGGGCGTGGCCAGGCCGAAGACGATGGAACCCAGCACCGCCAGGATCAGCACCACCAGCGGCAGGAACGAGCCCAGCAGCATCTTGAAGATTTCCAGCCGGGCAAAGCTGAGGAACACGTAGAACAGCGCCACCACCGCGCCCAGGATGGAGAAGCCCACCCACCACCAGGTGGGCGCCGGCTTCGTGGTGGCGCCGGCGGGGCCTTCGGCCGCTTCGGAAGATTCAGATGCCAGCGGCGGCTCGCTGAGCCCGCCGGCCGCCGGCGTGTCCGGCTCGGCGCCCGGCGGCTCGGCCAGGCCGGTGCCGCTGCCCGGGGGCTCTTGCAGCCCGGTGCCCGACAGCGGGGGTTCCTGCAGGCCGGTGCCGTAGGTCGGCGGCTCCTGCAACCCGGTGGACGACGACCAGCCGCCGCCGGAAGAGCTTTCCATGCCTATGGGCTGTATGTCGTACTGCACCTCCGCCGGCACGGTGGTCACCGCGCGGTAGCTGGTGATGGCCAGCAGCGCAAACACCAGGCCGGGCAGCAGCACCAGCACCAGTTGCCGCACCACATAGGACAGCGGCACGTCGGCGTTGCGCTTGCCTTTCAGCGCCGTCAGCAGGCGCAGCGGCGCGTACTCGGCGTTGCTGGCCGGCAGCGCCTGCGTGGCGGGCGGCAGCGTCACCACGCGCTCGGCGGCGGCCAGCGGCGGCGCCCAGTGCGGCTTGAGCTTGGCCATCAGGATGACGTAGCCCACGTACAGCGCGGCCAGCATCAGCCCCGGGAAGAACGCACCGGCGTACAGCTGCACCACCGACACGCCGGCGGTGGCGCCGTACAGGATGAGCAGCACCGAAGGCGGCAGCAGGATGCCCAGGCAGCCGCCGGCGGTGATGGCGCCGGCCGCCATGGGCGTGCTGTAGCCGGCGCGCAGCATGGCCGGCAAGGCCAGCAGGCCCATCAGCGTGACCACCGCGCCCACGATGCCGGTGGCGGTGGCGAACACGGTGCAGGTCACCAGCGTGGCCACGCCCAGCGAGCCGGGGATGCGCGCCATCGCCAGGTGCATGCTGCGGAACAGCTTCTCGATGAGGTTGGCGCGCTCGACGAGGTAGCCCATGAACACGAACAGCGGGATCGCGATGAGCACGTCGTTGGCCATGCTCTTGTAGGCCGCCTGCACCATCAGGTCCAGCGTGCGCGTGATGTCGCGGTCGTACGCCAGCCAGGTGAAGATCATGCCCATGCCCATCAGCGTGAACGCCGTGGGGAAGCCCAGCATGATGGCCACCACCACCAGCGACAGCATCAGCAGCCCCTGGTGGCCGTGCGTGATCTCGTCCACGCCCAGCAGCAGCCAGAAGATGGACAGCACCACCAGGGCCATGATGCCCAGGCCGAACCACAGTTCCTTGCGCAGCTTCATGCCCGGCCTCCCTGCGCCTGCGCGGCTTCCTTGGCCGCCAGTTCGCGCTCCAGGGCCTCCATGTCGCTGTCCTTCACGTGCACCATCTCCTTGAGCTTCTCGACGTCCACCTCTTCCACGTCCTCACCGCGTTTGGGCCACTGGCCCTGCTTCAGGCAGATCACGCAGCGCGCGATCTCGGCCAGGCCCTGCAGCAGCAGCACGCCGGCGGCCACGGGGATCACGAACTTGAAGGGGTACAGCGGCAGCGGCGTGGCGGAAAACGTCTGCTCGCGTATCGCCAGCGAGGCCTGGGCGTAGTTCCAGCCGGCCCAGGTCATGGCCAGCACGCCGGGCAGGAAGAACACGATGTACAGCGTCAGGTCGACGCTGGCCTGCGCGCGCGGGCTGAAGAAGCCGTACAGCACGTCGCCGCGCACATGGCCGTTCTTGGACAGCGTGTAGGCACCGGCCAGCATGAACAGCGTGCCGTACAGCATGATCTGCGCGTCCAGCACCCAGGCGTGCGGGTTGTTCATCACGTAGCGCGAGAACACCTCCCAGCAGATCAGGCCGGTCAACGCCACCACGGCCCAGGCGGCGGTCTTGCCGATGAACGTCGAGATGGCATCGACGGCGAGCAGCAGTTTTTGCATGGGCGGTGGGGCGCTTGAGCGGTGGTCGGGGCGGGCAGGGGTCATAACGACAAAGGCGCCGCAAGTGGGCGCCCTTGTCCCAAAGGCAGGCGGCTGCCGCCGCCTGGCCGCATCAGCTGCGGCGCTGGCCGAAGTAGTGGTTCCAGGCCATCTTGAAGTCGATTTCGGTGTCGTTCTTCCAGCGGCCGCTGCGCTCGGCAAAGGCGCGCATGGAGTCCATGACCTTCTTGAAGGTGGCGTTCTCGGAGGCCTTCTTCTGTGTGACCTTGTCCCAGGCCGCCAGCTGCGCGCGCAGGATGGCGTCGGGGGTCTTGTAGAAGTTCACGCCCTGCTGGCTGCGCATCGCGGCGTAGTCGGTGGCGTAGCGGTCCTGCGCCTTCCAGCTCATGTCGGCGCTGGCGGCCTGCGTGGCGTAGTCGATGATGGCCTTGAGCTCGGTCGACAGCGCGTCGTACTTGCTCTTGTTGAACAGCACCTCGAACTGCTCGCTGCTCTGGTGGAAGCTTTGCAGCATGCAGTGCTTGGCCACGTCGGGGAAGCCCAGCACGCGGTCGCTGGAGGCGTTGTTGAACTCGGCCGCGTCCAGCAGGCCGCGGTCCAGTGCCGGCACGATCTCGCCGCCGGGCAGCGGGTTCACGGCCACGCCCATTTCGGTGAACACGTCCACCGCCAGGCCCACGGTGCGGAACTTCAGGCCGCGCAGGTCTTCCACGCGCGCGATGGGCTTCTTGAACCAGCCCAGCGGCTGCGTGGGCATGGGGCCGTACAGCTTGGACACCACGCCCAGGTTCAGGCTCTTGTAGATCTCGTCCAGCAGTTCCTTGCCGCCGCCGTAGTTGTGCCAGGCCAGCACCGCGTTGGCGTCCATGCCGAAGGCCGGGCCCGAGCCCCACAGCGCCACCGCCTGGTTCTTGCCGTACCAGTAGGCGACCACGCCGTGGCCGCCGTCCAGCGTGCCGTTGGCCACCGCGTCCAGCAGCTGGAAGGCGGGCACCACGGCGCCGGCGGGCAGCACCTCGATGCGCAGCCGGCCGCCGGCCATGTCGTTCACCTTCTTGGCGAAGTCGTTGGCGTACTCGTGGAAGATGTCCTTGGCCGGCCAGGTGCTCTGGAAGCGGAAGCTCACGGTCTGCGCGTTCGAAACCATGGGCGCGGCCAGCGCCCCGGCCCCGACCGTGCCGGCGGCGGCGGTCTTGAGGAAACGGCGCCGCGGTGCCGGCGTCTTCTTTGCTTCGGTCATGTGTTGTCTCCTGCAGAAGCTGTGGTGTGGCGTGTCTATGGACAAAAGAAGCCTAGGCGGCCGGGCGCGACATCCAGCGACCAGGCCATGCAACCCGTCTTGAGCCTGCCGCGGACGCTGCGGTCCAGCAGCCAATATTCCGTGCCGCAGCATGCTGCGCAAGCGGGGTTTCCCGTGCGCGCGGCGGCGGCGCGGGGTGCCGGCCTGCTGCCGAACTGCTGCCAATCGGCCCAATGCGGGGCGCCGGGCTTCAGCGCGGCGGCGTCACCTGAAGGGCCAGCAGCGCCTGGGCCAGGCCCGCGTCGGCCAACAGGCCGTGGCGCCGGCCGAAGTCCAGCGTCACCAGCGCGGCGTCCACCGTCATGCCTTCGCCGCAGGCCAGGGCCAGGGCTTCCTGCACCGGCAGGCAGGCAAAGGCGGCCACTTCGCCGTCCTGGTTGCAGGGCTGCCAGCCGGGTGGCAGGTCCAGGTCGTAGGCGTACAGCCACTCGTGCTGGAAGCCTTCGGGGATGTCGCGGTGCAGGCGCAGTACGCCGGCGGCCCGCGCCTGCTGCATGCGCTCCAGCGGCACGCCGGCTTCTTCCCAGCCCTCGCGCCACAGGGCGTCTTGCGGCGTCTGGCCGAACGGCACGCCGCCGCCGATCAGGTTGTCCAGCAGGCCGGGGTCGGTGGGTTTGTGCGGCGAGCGGGTGGCAATCCACAGGTGCGTGGGGCGGCCGGCGCCGTCGCGCACCACGCCGTTGGCATGGGCGCCGAAGGTGAGCGTGCCCCAGAAGCGGGCTGCGGCACGTTCCAGCGTGGCCAGCACCTGCAGCGTGGCCGGGTCGGGCACACCAAACACCTCGTCGCGCCAGGCCTGCACCAGGCCGGCTTCGCGCAGGCGCGGGTTCAGCTCGGCCCACACGGCGGTGGCCTGCTGCACGGGCAGCCGCACACCCTGGTCGTCAAGGGCCAACGCGGCGGCCAGGCCGCGCAGCGCCGCGAGGTGCTCGGCCGCCACCGAGCCCACGCA
This sequence comes from Burkholderiaceae bacterium, assembly GCA_037190565.1. Lineage (GTDB taxonomy): Bacteria > Pseudomonadota > Gammaproteobacteria > Burkholderiales > Burkholderiaceae_C > Rubrivivax. Next base: position 11,103 of record JBBCJV010000039.1, on the reverse strand, counting down.
GTGCGGGCCCAGGTACAGCGGCCGCCGCAGCCGCTCGGCGCGGCTGGCCGCTGCCAGCGCCGGCGGCAGGGCGCGCACGCCGGGTCAGGCCGCCTGCTTCAGCGCCGTTTCGCCGCTGCGCCAGCGCTGCATCAGCCGCTCCCACTTGGGCTTGGCGGCGGCCAGGTGACGCTCCTTCACGTGGCCGTAACCGCGAATCTCTTCCGGGATGCGCGCGATCTCGGCGGCCAGCGCCAGGCGGTCCTTGTCCAGCGTCTTGAGCAGCTCTTCAACGGTCTGGCGGTACTGCTGGATGAGCGCACGCTCGGTGCGGCGTTCTTCGCTGCGGCCGAACACGTCCAGCGCGCCGCCGCGCAAGCCCTTCATCTTGGCCAGCCAGCCGAAGGCGGTGCGCATCCAGGGGCCGAAGGGCCGCTTGATGAGTTCGCCCTTGGCGTTCTTCTTGGCCGTCAGCGGGGGCGCCAGGTGGTGCACCAGCTTGTAGTCGCCTTCGAACATGTCGGCGATGCGCTTCACGAAGGCCGGGTCGGTGTGCAGGCGCGCCACCTCGTACTCGTCCTTGTAGGCCATCAGCTTGAACAGGTAACGCGCCACCGCCTCGCTGAGCGCCTGGCCGGCGCCCAGCGGCTGCTCGGCCGCGCGCACCTGGTCGACGAAGGCCTTGTACTGCGCGGCGTAGGCGGCGTCCTGGTAGCCGGTGAGGAAGTCCACGCGCGTGGACACCATCTCGTCCAGCGAGGGCTTGCGCACAAACTGGATGACCGACTTGGCCTGGAACCGGGCCAGCACGCCGGGCAGGTCTTCGGCGCAGCGGCGGCCCCATTCAAAGGCGGCCTTGTTGTTGTCCACCTGCACGCCGTTGAGCTCGATGGCGCGCATCAGCGCGGCGCGCGACAGCGGCACCCGCCCACGTTGCCAGGCGTAGCCCAGCAGCAGCGGGTTGGCGTAGATGCTGTCGCCCAGCATCTGCACCGCCACCTCTTCAGCGTCAAAGGCGCCCAGGCCAGCGGCACCGACCGTGGCTTCCAGCGCCGCCGTGCAGTTGGCGCCGGGGTTCTGCCAGTCGGCGTTGCGCACAAAGGCCGCGGTGGGCGTGCCGTGGGTGTTGAGCGCGACGTAGGTGCGGCCGGGCTGCATCGCCGCCATGGTGTACTTGGAGGCGCCCACGATGGCGTCGCAGGCGATGATCAAGTCGGCCTGCGCGGTGTCCACCTTGGTGGTGTGAATGGCCTCGGCGCGGTTGGCGATCTGGATGTGGCTCCAGGTGGCGCCGCCCTTTTGCGCCAGGCCGCCAGCGTCCTGCGTGACCACGCCCTTGCCTTCCAGGTGCGCCGCCATGCCCAGCAGCTGGCCTATGGTGATGACGCCGGTGCCGCCCACGCCGGCCACCACGATGCCCCAGGCGCGCTCGGCCAGCGGCAGTGCCGGTTCGGGCAACGGCGGCAGGCCCTCCAGCGAACCCTTCTTTTCCTTCTTGGCCTTCTTCAGCGTGCCGCCCTCCACCGTGACGAAGCTGGGGCAGAAGCCCTTGGTGCAGGAGTAGTCCAGGTTGCAGCTGTTCTGGTTGATGCGGCGCTTGCGGCCGAACTCGGTTTCCACCGGCTCCACCGACAGGCAGTTGCTCTGCACGCCGCAGTCGCCGCAGCCTTCGCACACCAGCTCGTTGATGACCACGCGCTTGTCGGGCGTGGCCAGCTTGCCGCGCTTGCGGCGGCGGCGCTTCTCGGTGGCGCAGGTCTGGTCGTACAGGATGACGCTGGTGCCCTTGATCTCGCGGAACTGGCGCTGGATGTCGTCCAGCGTGTCGCGGTGGTGCACGGTGACGCCCGGTTCCAATGCCACGCCCTGGTACTTCTCGGGCTGGTCGGTCACGATGACCAGCTTCGTCACGCCTTCGCTGGTGAGGCTCTTGACGATCTGCAGCACCGTGTGGCCTTCGGGGCGTTCGCCCACCGTCTGCCCGCCGGTCATGGCCACCGCGTCGTTGTACAGCAGCTTGTAGGTGATGTTCACGCCCGCGGCGATGCTTTGGCGCACGGCCAGGATGCCGCTGTGGAAGTAGGTGCCGTCGCCCAGGTTGGCGAAGATGTGCTGCTCTTTGGTGAACGGCGCCTGGCCCACCCAGGGCACGCCTTCGCCGCCCATCTGCGTGAAGGTGCTGGTGCTGCGGTCCATCCACGTGGCCATGTAGTGGCAGCCTATGCCGGCCACGGCGCGGCTGCCCTCGGGCACGCGCGTGCTGGTGTTGTGCGGGCAGCCGCTGCAGAACCAGGGCAGGCGGTCGCCGGTGTCTATCTTCAGCGCCGCCATGGCGGCCTCGCGCGCCGCCACTTCGGACAGGCGGGTGTCCATGCGCGCCGCCACGTCGGCCGGCACGCCCAGCTTCTTCAGGCGCTTGGCGATGGCCTTGGCGATGATGGCCGGCGTCAGGTCCGCCTTGGCGCGCAGCAGCCAGTTTTCGCTGGGGTTGGGGCGGCTCCACTCGCCACCGGTGGCATCGCCCTCGGGTTCGTCGAACTTGCCCAGCACGTTGGGCCGCACGTCCGGGCGCCAGTTGTACAGCTCCTCCTTGAGCTGGTACTCGATGACCTGGCGCTTTTCTTCCACCACCAGGATCTCGCTCAGGCCCTGCGCAAAGTCGCGCGTGATGGTGGCCTCCAGCGGCCACACCACGTTGACCTTGTGCAGGCGTATGCCCAGCGCCCGGCACTGGTCGTCGTCCAGGCCCAGGTCGTTCAGCGCCTGGCGCGTGTCGTTGTAGGCCTTGCCGCTGGCGATGATGCCGAAGCGGTCGTTCGGCCCGGCGATCACGTTGTGGTTGAGCCGGTTGGCGCGCACATAGGCCAGCGCGGCGTACCACTTGTAGTCCATCAGCCGCGCTTCCTGCTCCAGCGGCGCGTCGGGCCAGCGTATGTGCAGGCCGCCGGGCGGCATCTGGAAGTCTTCGGGCAGCAGGATCTTGACGCGGTCGGGGTCCACCACCACCGAGGCCGAGGACTCCACCACCTCCTGGATGGTCTTCATGCCCGACCACAGGCCCGAGAAGCGGCTCATGGCAAAGGCGTGCAGGCCCATGTCCAGGATGTCCTGCACATTGCTCGGGAAGAACACCGGCAGGCCGCAGGCCTTGAAGATGTGGTCGCTCTGGTGCGGCGCGGTGCTGCTCTTGCTGACGTGGTCGTCGCCGGCAATGGCGATGACGCCCCCATGTTTGGCGGTGCCCGCCATGTTGGCGTGCTTGAACACGTCGGAGCAGCGGTCCACGCCCGGGCCCTTGCCGTACCAGATGCCGAAGACACCGTCGTACTGCTGGTGCTCGGGGTACAGGTCCAGCTGCTGCGTGCCCCACACCGCGGTGGCGCCCAGCTCTTCGTTGACGCCGGGGCGGAACACCACATGATGCTGTGCCAGGTGCTTTTGCGCCGCCCACAAGGCCTGGTCGTAGCCGCCCAGCGGGCTGCCGCGGTAGCCGCTGACGAAGCCGGCGGTGTTGAGGCCTTGCAAGGCATCGCGCTGGCGCTGCAGCATGGGCAGGCGCACCAGCGCCTGCACCCCGCTCATGAAGGCGCGGCCGGCGGCCAGCGTGTACTTGTCGTCCAGAGAGGCCGTTTCCAGGGCCTTGCGGACGGCATCGGGCAGCGGGGCATTCATGGTCTCACTCCTGGCGACGGCTGGTGCAAAACGACGCGGGCCGCCGAACAGTGTAGGCAATCACCGCCTGCATGTCTTTTCTTTTGATGCCCGATATGCCATGCTGCAAGAAAGAAAATTGCGCACACTAAGGGTGTGCAGAAAGAATGGCGCTCAAGAAGCAGGCATTGGTGAAAACCCGCGACCAAGGCGGCGATGCCGCGCCACGCTCCGACGGGGCGCTGGACCGCTGGGACGTGGCCATCCTGGCCGAGCTGCAGGCCGATGCGCGGCTGACCAACGCCGAGCTGGCGGCGCGCATAGGCCTGTCGCCGGCGCCCACCTGGCGGCGGGTGCGCTGGCTGGAGCAGCAGGGTTACATCACCGGCTACCGCGCCGAAATCGACCGCCGCAAGATCGGCCTGGGCGTGCTGGCCTTCGTGCGCGTGGACGCCGAGCGCAACAACGCCGAGGCTACACAGGCGCTGGAGCGTGCGATACGCGAGCTGCCCGAGGTGGTGGCCTGCCACTACATCAGCGGCACCGGCACCTTCGAGCTGCAGGTGGTGGCGGCGGACCTGGACGCCTACTCGCGCCTGTCACGCGACGTCTTGTTCAAGCTGCCCAATGTGAAGGACTTGCACACCAGCTTCTCGCTGGGCGAGGTCAAGGCCGGCGCGGCGCTGCCGCTGGCGCACCTGGGCGTGCTGCGGCCTTAGCCGCCCGGCCTGCGCGCATGCGGTAACCTCTCGTAACGCCGCATGCGCCCGCTGCCCGACCTTCTGCTCAGCACCGACCCGGTGCAGCGCCAGCGCCTGGCGCAGATCGGGTTGGCCCTGCTGCTGCTGGCCGCAGCGGTGCTGGCGCTGCAGTACTTCGCCTGGGCCGGCCTCACGCCGGCCGCGCCGCTGCGCTGGTGGGCGCTGGCCACCTGGGGCGGCATGCTGGGGCTGTTTCTGCTGGTTCGTTGCGGTTTGTCGCGGCGTTTTCGCGACCCCTCGCTGGCCGTGCCGCAGATGGTGTTCGTGCTGACCAGTGCCGCCGTGGCCTACCTGCTGCTGGGGCCGGGCCGTGGCGCGGTGTTTCCGGTGGTGATGGTGGTGCTGATGTTCGGCCTGTTCGTCGCCACGCCGCGCCAGCTGCGGCGGGTGGGCGTGTACGCGGTGCTGCTGTTCGGCCTGACCATGGCGCTGGGGGCCTGGCGCTGGCCGCAGGTGTTTGACCCGGCGGTGGAACTGGGCCACTTCCTGCTGCTGGCGCTGATGCTGCCGGTGGCGTCGCGCCTGGCAGCCAGGCTGGCCGAGATGCGCCGCCGCGCGCGTGCGCAGCGCGCCGAGCTGACGCAGGCGCTGACGCGGCTGCGCGAGCAGAGCACACGCGACGAGCTGACGGGGCTGATCAACCGCCGCCACATGCTGTCGCTGCTGGAGCAGGAGCAGCAGCGCTGCATGCGCTCGGGTCAGACCTTCTGCCTGGCGGTGCTGGACATAGACGCCTTCAAGCGCGTGAACGACGAGCACGGCTACGCGGTGGGCGACGCGGTGCTGCGCGCGCTGGCGCAGGAGGCGCAGCGCCAGGTGCGCGGCGCCGACCTGGTGGCCCGCTGGGGCGGCGAAGACTTTGTGCTGATGCTGCCCGACACCCGCGTGGCGCTGGCGCGCGGTGGGCTGGAACGCCTGCAGCAGCGCATGGCGGCGTTGCGCATACTGCACGGCGACACCACGGTGGCGGTGACACTCTCTGCCGGGCTGGCCGAGCACCATGCCGGCGAGGCGGTGACCACCACGCTGGAGCGCGCCAAGGCGGCCTTGGGCGAGGCCAAGACCGCCGGCCCGGGCCACCTGGCCGTCGCCGCATGAGCCCGTGGCGGGTGGCCGCGGCGGCGGCTTGTTTCAAGAAGAGGACGTACCCAAGGCGATGTGGTTGTTGATCCTGGAGGCGCTGCTGGCGCTGGCGCTGCTGCTGCTGTTTGTGTGGTGGACCATGTTCTCGGGCCGACGGCGCGATGAGGGCGATGGCGAAAACGCCGACGGCGGCAAGGACGAGGCCGGCCGCGACGAGCCGCCCCGCTGATCGGCGGCGCCTTTCAGCGCGGCGGCCGCACGAAGCTCAACGGCTCGCGCCACAGGCGGCGGCGCAGCGCGCCGGCGATGCGGCTGCGGTCCTTCACGCGCACACCGCGTGAGCGCAGCGCCACCTTGAAGGCCAGCCAGAAGCTCACGCCCAGGTTCAGCAGGCCTATCGCGCCTATCGCGGCCACGCACCACCAGAAGCTGCTGTTGCGCAGCACGTCCAGGCCCAGCGCGCCGGCCGCGGCCGCCAGCTGGCCGGTGGACAGCGTGACGTGCCGCACCTCTATGGGCAGGCCTATGAAGCCCAGCAGCGCTGGCACCAGGCCCAGCATCATGCCCAGCGACACGTTGGCGGCCAGGCCCGAGATGTTGTTGCGCCACCAGGCGGCCCAGCGGATAGCGCGCGCAGCGCCCAGGCGCGCCACGATGCGCGGGTTGTAGGCGATGGCGCTGTCCAGCCGGTTGAACACGAACCAGTTCTCGGCCCAGCCGGCCACCAGCGAGCTGGCAAACAGCAGCACGCCGGTGAAGGCGGCGAAGAAGGCGGTGGGGCCCAGCAGCGTCAGCTCGTTCAGCACCTTCTCGGCCTGCACCGCGTCCACCAGCGGCGCGCCCACCAGGTTGATCGCGACGACCTGCACCAGCAGCACCAGCGGCGCGCACACCGCCAGGTTGCCGGCAATGCCGGCGGCCTGCGAGCGGATCAGCGCCGCCACACGGTCGACGAAGGATTCGATCTCTTCATCACTGCGGTTGGTGCCGGCGGTCTGCAGCCGCGCTGCCATGGCCGGCGCCGTCATCGCCGGCTGCTTGGTGGCCAGCGTCCAGTGCAGCAGCATGATGAGCACGAAGCTGGCGGCATAACCCATGCCCGACCACATGCCGGCCCAGAAGGCCGACATGCCCAGCGCCGTGATGCCGAACTTCATGAAGGTGACACCGGCGATCACCGCGCCGCCACCACCGGCGCGGTGCAGCATGGTGCGGTACTCGCCGCGGTCGCGGGTGATGTAGTGCTCGCCGGTTTCGGCGCTGCGCTCGGCCACCTGGCGCGCCAGCAGCGAGTAGTGGCGCGCCAGCAGGTCGCGCAGGCCCAGCAGGTGGCCTTCCACCCGCGCCAGCTCGGCCACCAGGTGGCGCAGCTCGGTGTCCGGGTTCTGCGCCAGCACACACTGCAGCAGCAGTTCCACCCGTTCGCAGCGCGAGGCCAGCTGGTCCATCTCGAAGACGATGTCCACCGAGACGCCGTATTCCTCCAGGTGGTCGGTGATGCTGGCGCTGGCGCGGCGGCAGGTGTCCAGCAGCGCACGCAGGTAACGCGCCTCGGCCAGCGCGCGCGCCGGCTCGGCGCCGCCTTCCAGCGCGCTGCGCAAGGCCTCGGCGGCGCGCGGCAACTGGCGGAAGGGTTCGTCTTCCAGCAGCGCAGGGCTCATGCGCCGGCGCAGCGGCGGCGCAAAGCCGGCGGCGTGTATGGCGCTGACCAGGATGGTGATGGCGTCCAGCATCACCGTGCGCCAGGCCCAGGGCTCGGGCCCCGGCGCCAGCAGCGCGGCCAGGCGCGCCAGCATGGGCGGGTCCAGCGTTTCTATCCAGCCGGCGTCGCGCGGCTCGAACAGCAGGTGGAACAGCTCGGCCAGGTCGGTGGTTTCCGGGCTGCGCGGCAGCACCCGCTGGCGTATGCGGCTGGTGACCTCGCTGCGCAGCGCCAGCCGGGTGGAAAAGCCGAAGTCGGCAAACAGCGCCGCGGCGTCCACCTCGCGCCAGAAGCTGCGCAGCATGGCCTGCACCCTTTCGCGGTGCTCGGGGTGGGCGTCCAGCACGCCCAGCAGGTGGCGCAGGCGCAGCACCGGCGAAGGCGTGGGCGCCGCGTCGCCGGGCGCCACCGCGGTGCCGCGCGGCGTGGGCGCATGGCGCAGCCACTCCATCAGCCGCACCAGCCACATGTGGCGCTCGGCCAGGCCGGCCTTGGCGTCGGCCGCGTTCAGCAGCGCGGTCAGGTCCCAGGTGGCCAAGGCGGGGGGGCGGCGGGTAAGGGGTGACGGGCGGCGGTGGCGGGCCGGGGCCGGGCTGCTCAGTGCAGCAGGCCCGGGTACACCAGCTCGAAGGGCGCCACCGGCGCTTCGAACCACCGCGCGTCTTCGCTGATGCAGAAGTAGGTGCCCTGCATGCGGCCGTGCGGTGTGGCGATGCGCATCCAGCTGGTGTACTCGAACTGCTGGCCCGGCTTGAGCAGCGGCTGGTGGCCCACCACGGCCAGGCCGCGCACTTCCTCCACCTTGCCGGCGGCGTCGGTGATGACCCAGTGCCGCGCGATCAGCTGCGCGGTGGCCTCGCCGGTGTTGGCCACCGTCACCGTGTAGGCGAAGGCGAACGGCCCTTCCGGGGGGCTGGATTGTTCGGGCAGGTACTGCACCCGCACCGTGACAGTGAACTCGGCTTTGGCCATCGGCTGCATTCTAGGCAGCCGCCTAAAATGTGGGGATGCCCACCTACCGCATCGCCCCCAGCATCTTGTCGGCCGATTTTGCGCGGCTGGGCGAGGAAGTGCGCGCCGTGATAGCCGCCGGCGCCGACTGGATCCACTTCGACGTGATGGACAACCATTACGTGCCCAACCTGACCATAGGCCCCATGGTGGCGCAGGCGCTCAAGCCGCACTGCGTGCGCGCCGACGGCACGCCGGTGCCGCTGGACGTGCACCTGATGGTGCAGCCGGTGGACGCCATCGCCGCCGCCTTTGCGAAGGCCGGCGCCGACATCATCACCTTCCACCCCGACGCCAGCATGCACGTGGACCGCACGCTGCAGCTGATACGCGACGGCGGCAGCCGCGCCGGCCTGGTGTTCAACCCCGCCACGCCGCTGGACGTGCTGGAGTGGACGCTGGACAAGGTGGACGTGGTGCTGCTGATGAGCGTGAACCCGGGCTTCGGCGGCCAGAGCTTCATAGACAGCACGCTGCGCAAGTGCGAGCAGGCACGCCGCCTGATCGAAGCCAGCGGCTGCGACGTGCGGCTGGTGGTGGACGGCGGCATCAAGGCCGACAACATTCGCCGCGTGGCCGACGCCGGCGCCGACACCTTCGTGGCCGGCAGCGCCATCTTCGGCCAGCCGGACTACGCCGCGGTCATACAGCGCATGCGTGCGGCGCTGGCCGGCTGAGCCGGCTTCGCCTGCGGCCTCCGCCTCCAGTCACTCTCGATCGATGCGCCGGGCCAGCACCACCGAGGTGGTGGTGCGCTGCACCCCGTCGATGGCGCCTATCTCGTCCAGCAGGCTGTCCAGCCGCGCCGGCGATTCGGCTTGCAGCAGCGCGATGTAGTCGAACTCGCCGCTGACCGAACACAGCTGGCGCAGCTCGGGCAGCGTGGCCAGGCGTTGCGTGACCAGCGGCCCGGCCTTGGGCTCGGTGGTGATGCCCACAAAGGCTTCCACGCCGGGGCGCGTGTCGTCGCGCCCCAGGCGCACGGTGTAGCCCACGATGACGCCCTCGCGCTCCAGCCGCGTCAGCCGCGCCAGCACCGTGGTGCGCGCCACGCCCAGGCGGCGGGCCAGGTCGGCGGCGCTGGCGCGGGCATTGGCCTGCAGCAGCGCGATCAGACGGCGGTCCAGGGTGTCGGGGGTCATGGCCATGCACGGTGAAGCTACAAATCGTCCGACAATTATGTCGAATCGTCATTCAATCCGGCTGATATGACGGAACAGTTGTTTCATCTGACATCGACCGCGCCTAGACTGCCCGCTGCTCAGGACGGTCAGACAAAAGAGGATTCCCATGCGCATCACCCTGCTCGGTGCCGGCCACATAGGCCAGACCATCGCCCGCCTGCTGGGCGGCAGCGGCGACTACGAAGTGACGGTGGTGGACCGCAGCGATGAGGCGCTGGCGCGCCTGGCCGGCGATCCGGCCAAGACGCGGCAGGCCGATACCGCCGACGCCGGCGCGCTGCTGGAGGTGCTGCGCGGGCAGGACGCGGTCATCAACGCCTTGCCCTACCACCTGGCCACCACCGCCGCCACCGCGGCGCGCGAAGCCGGCTGCCATTACTTCGACCTCACCGAAGACGTGGCCGCCACGCGCGCCATCAAGGAACTGGCCGAGGGGGCGCCCACCGCCTTCATGCCGCAGTGCGGGCTGGCGCCGGGCTTCATAGGCATCGTCGCCCACCACCTGGCGCAGGGCTTTGATTCGCTGCACGAGGTGAAGATGCGTGTGGGCGCGCTGCCGGCCTTCCCGACCAACAGCCTGAAGTACAACCTGACCTGGAGCGTGGACGGCCTCATCAACGAGTACGTGCACCCCTGCGAGGCCATACGCGACGGCCAGAACATCGAGGTGCTGGCGCTGGAAGGCCTGGAGCACTTCAGCCTGGACGGCACCGAGTACGAGGCCTTCAACACCAGCGGCGGCCTGGGCACGCTGACCGAGACCCTGCGCGGCCGTGTGCAAACGCTGGACTACAAGAGCGTGCGTTACCCCGGCCACCGCGACCTGATGAAGATGCTGCTGGAAGAACTGCAGCTCAAGCACGACGTGGAGACGCTGAAGACCATCATGCGCCGCTCCATCCCCACCACCATGCAGGACGTGGTGCTGGTGTTTGTCACCGTCAGTGGCATGAAGCGCGGCACCCTGGTGCAGGAGGTGTTCGCGCGCAAGATCTTCGCCGAGCGCGACGAGAAGCACCCGTTGTCGGCCATACAGATCACCACCGCCGCCGGCATTTGCGCCGCCGTGGACCTGTTCCGCGAAGGCCGTCTGCCGCAAAGCGGCTTCATACGCCAGGAACAGGTGGCGCTGCCGGACTTCCTGGCCAACCGCTTCGGGCGCGCTTACCAGCAAAGCCGGCAGGTGGAGAGCATAGGCTGAGGTGGCGCGTGGTGGCCTGATCTATCGGGGCATCCCAAGGGCAGGTCGGCATAGGCGCGCAGGCCGGCCCTCCCCAGCCTCTCCGTGTGCCGATGCTTGTTGAAAGCCGCTCTCGCCGCCTTCAGCCCAGCGCCGGCGCCAGCAAGCGCCGCGCCTCGCCCTCGGCCAGCCCTTCGCGCAAGGCAAAGTCCGCCAGCTGGTCTTCGCCTATGCGCCCCACGTTGAAGTACAGCGCCTCGGGGTGCGCCAGGTAGAAGCCGCTGACGCTGGCAGCCGGCGTCATGGCCAGGCTCTCGGTCAGGCCCATGCCGATCTCTTCGGCCTGCAGCAGCTCGAACATCGCCGACTTCACGCTGTGGCCCGGGCAGGCCGGGTAGCCTGGCGCGGGGCGTATGCCGCGGTACTTCTCGGCGATCAGCTCTTCGTTGCTCAGCGCCTCGTCGGGCGCGTAGCCCCACAGCTCGCTGCGCACACGCTGGTGCAGGCGTTCGGCGAAGGCTTCGGCCAGGCGGTCGGCCAGGGCCTTGAGCA
>JBBCJV010000038.1:0-43743 GCA_037190565.1 Burkholderiaceae bacterium | reverse complement strand
GTTGCTGGTCATCACCTGCGGGCCGGGCTGTATGCCCTTGATGGTCATCGCGCCCACCATCAGCGCCATCACCGCGTTGGGCGGGATGCCCAGCGTCAGCATGGGGATGAAGCTGGTCTGCGCGCCGGCGTTGTTGGCGCTCTCCGGCCCGGCCACGCCCTGGATCGCGCCCTTGCCGAAGGGCACGCTGGGGTTGCGCACGATCTTCTTTTCCAGCGTGTAGGCCGCAAACGAAGACAGCAGCGCCCCGCCGCCGGGCAGGATGCCCAGCACAGAACCCAGGCTGGTGCCGCGCAGCACCGAAGGCCAGGCGTCCATGAAGTCGCGCTTGGTGGGCCACAGGCCCTTGACGTCCTTGGTGAAGACCTCGCGGTTCTCCGCCGGGCGCCCCAGGTTCATGATGATTTCGCCGAAGCCGAACACGCCCATGGCGATGGCCACGAAGCCTATGCCGTCGGTCAGCTCCGGGATGTCGAAGCTGTAGCGCGGCACGCCGGAGATCACGTCGGTGTTGATCTGCCCCAGCAGCAGCCCCAGCAGGATCATCGCGATGGCCTTGATCAGCGAGCCCGAGGCCAGCACCACCGCGCCGATCAGGCCCAGCACCATCAGGCTGAAGTACTCGGCCGGGCCGAACTTGAAGGCCACTTCGGTGAGCGGCGGCGCAAAGGCCGCGATGATCAGCGTGCCCACGCAGCCGGCGAAGAACGAGCCCAGCGCGGCGGCGGCCAGCGCTGGCCCGGCGCGGCCGCGGCGTGCCATCTGGTAGCCGTCGATGGCGGTCACCACCGAACTGCTTTCCCCCGGCACGTTGATCAGGATGGCGGTGGTGCTGCCGCCGTACTGTGCGCCGTAGTAGATGCCGGCCAGCATGATCAGCGCCGGCGTGGCGTCCAGCGCATAGATGCTGGGCAGCAGCATCGCGATGGTGGCCACCGGGCCCAGGCCCGGCAGCACGCCGATCAGCGTGCCTATGAAACAGCCGAACAGCGCATAGGCCAGGTTCTGCAGCGAAAGCGCGGTCTGGAAACCGAGCCCGAGGTTGGCAATCAGGTCCTGCATGATGAGGTCCTCAGCCTATGAACCAAGGCCACAGAGGGATGGTCAGGTTCAGGCCCCAGATGAACACGGCCCAACTGCCCACGGTCAGCACCGCCGCATTGGCCAGCGCCTCGCCCCAGTGGAATTCGTCGCCGGCCAGCGCTGCGGTGATCACCAGCATCGGCAGCGCGATGAACATGCCCAGCCGCGGCAGCAGCAGCCCGAACAGCACCACCGAACCCACGATGATGGCCAGCGGCTTCCAGGCGATGCCGCCTATCTTGTCGCCGCCTTCTGACTCTATGGTCAGGGACTTGAACAGGATCATGGCACCCAGCACCGCCATGATGATGCCCAGCCCGAACGGGAAGTACCCCGGGCCCGGGCGGGCCGAGCTCCCGAAGGAGTAATTGGTGGCGCCCCAGGCAAAGGCCACGCCCACCACGATGAACATCAGTCCGGACCAGAAGTCCTTTTCGCTCTTGATTTTCAAGTTCTGTCCCCTCGACATCTTGGGTGGAACAACCGCAGCGATTCTAGGGACGGGCCTGTACGGCCCCGGCTGTGGTTTCCACGTAAGCTGCTGTTCAGGTTGTGCACCGGCGCGGTGCCTCGCGCGCGCTCAGTGCTCCAGCACCGGCGTGGTTCGCAGCACCTCCTCCAGCGTGGTCAGGCCCTCCGCCACCTTCATGGCGCCGGCCAGCCGCAGCGGCCGCAGGCCGTCCTTCACCGCCCGGCGCCGCAGCGCGGCGGCGTCCACCTGCGGGTGCACATGCGCGGTGGTGGCCTCGTTCATCAGCAGCAGCTCGTACAAGCCGGCGCGGCCACGGTAGCCCGTGTGGCGGCACTCCAGGCAGCCCACGGGCTTGCAAGGCCGCACGCCGCCGGACAGGCGCCAGGGGCGCACCACCTCGTCCAGCAGCTCGCGCGTGGTGCCGTCGTCGCGCTGCTTGCAGGCCGGGCACAGGGTGCGGGCCAGGCGCTGCGCCAGCACGCCGATGACGGTGGCGGCGATCAGGTAGCCGGGCACGCCCAGGTCGGCCAGGCGGGTGATGGCGCCCACGGCGTCGTTGGTGTGCAGGGTGCTGAACACCAGGTGGCCGGTGAGCGCCGCCTGTATCGCCATCTCGGCGGTGGCCAGGTCGCGGATCTCGCCCACCATGATGATGTCCGGGTCCTGGCGCATCAGCGCCCGCAGGCCCTCGGCAAAGCCGAAATCCAGGGCCGGCTGCACCTGGGTCTGGTTGAAGGCCGGCTCGATCATCTCGATGGGGTCTTCGATGGTGCAGACGTTGACCTCGTCGCTGGCCAGTTGCTTGAGCGTGGAGTACAGCGTGGTGGTCTTGCCGCTGCCGGTGGGGCCGGTGACCAGCACGATGCCGTGCGGCCGCGCCATCAGCTGCTGCCAGGCCTGCTCCTCGTGCTTGCCGAAGCCCAGCGCCACCAGGTCCTTGACCGCGGCCTCGGGGTCGAAGATGCGCATCACCATCTTCTCGCCGAAGGCGGTGGGCAGCGTGGACAGGCGCATCTCCACCTCGCGCGCCGGCTGCTGCTCCACGGCCGGGCGCAGCGTCTTGATGCGGCCGTCCAGCGGGCGGCGCTTTTCCACCACGTCCATGCGGCCCAGCAGCTTGATGCGCGCCGTCATCGCCGACATCACCGTCAGCGGCACCTGGTACACGGTGTGCAGGACGCCGTCTATGCGAAAGCGTATGGCGCCTATGTCGCGCCGCGGCTCCAGGTGGATGTCGCTGGCGCGCTGGTCGAAGGCGTACTGCCACAGCCAGTCCACCACCTGCACCACGCCCTGGTCGTTGGCATCCAGCGGCCCCTTGACGCGGCCCAGCTCCACGATCTGCTCGAAGCTGGCGCCGGCGCTGGCCTCGCCGCTCTTGGCCGCCGCGCGCACGCTCTTGGCCAGGGCGTAGAACTCGGTGGTGTAGCGGCGTATCTCGTCCGGGCTGGCCACCACCAGCTTGACCCTGCGGCGGGTGTGCGCCTCGATCTCGGCCACCCAGGCGTTGTCCAGCGGCTCGGCGGTGGCGATGGTCACTTCCGCCGCCCCCACGGCCACCGGCAAGGCGTGGCGCATCTGCGCGTACTGCACGCTCATCACGTCGGCCACGCGGCCCACGTCAACGCGCAGCGGGTCTATGCGCAGGTAGGCCAGGCCGCAGCGGCCGGCCAGCCACTCGGTCAGCGCCTCCACGTCCAGCCGCTGGCCCGTGCCCTGGCGCTGCAGCCCCGCCCCGCCGAGGCGCACCAGCGCATGCAGGCTGGAGGCGCCGGCGCGAAAACGCGCCGCCACCCTTTCGGCGTCGGCGGCGTCTATCCAGGCGTCTTCCTGCAACCACTGCAGCAGCAGCGGCCAGTCCAGCCGGCCAACGGGCAGCTTGCGCGGCGGCGCGAGCGGGCTGGGGCTGGAACCGGGAGTGGGCGCCGGGGTGCTGCGGCTGCGGTTCATGCGTCGGGAGCGTCCTGGGCTGGGCTGCGGGGCAGGTAGGGCCGCACCATGCGCAGCCACTTGCGGGCCGGCAGCCCCAGGCTGCCGAAGCGTTGCTCGATGGTAGCGGCGCGCGCCAGCAGCTCGTCGCGCCCCGGCACCGTCACGCCGCGCCCGGCCACGACCACCGTGTTGCCCTCGCGCGTGGGGCGCAGGCTCCACACCTGGTCGGCGCCGAAGGCGGCGGCGATGCGCTCGATGCTGTGCACAAAGCTGGCGTCGCGCCCGAACAGGTTCACGGCCATCACGCCGCCGGGCTCCAGCACCGCCCGGCAGGCGGTGTAGAAATCGGCGCTGTCCAGCACCGGGGCGGCGGCTTCTTCGTCGTACAAGTCCACGTGCAGCAGCCGCACGCTGGCCGGCTGGGCCTGGGCCAGCCAGTCCTGGGCATCGCCCAGCACCACGTCGGCCGCCGCCGGCAGGCGGAACCAGGCGGTATTGGCATCCACCACCTGCGGGTTGATCTCCACCACCGTGGTGGCCATGCCCAGTTGCTGGGTGGTGAAGCGTGTCAGCGCGCCGGCCCCCAGGCCCAGCTGCACCGCCTGGCCCTCGCCGTCCGGCGCCGGCAGCCACAGCAGCGCCGCCAGCATGCGCTGTATGTAGTCCAGCTCCACCTGCTGCGGCTTGCGCAGGCGCATCGCGCCTTGCACCCACACCGAGCCCAGGTGCAGGTAGCGCACGCCGTCGTGCTCCGACACCGTCACCGGCGGCAGCGCCTGCGCCTGGCGCGAAGATTTCGTGGTGGTGCGGCTCACAGCCCGGCCACCGCGAAGGCCTCGCGCCAGGCGGCCAGCTTGCGCTCGAAGCTCCAGCTGGCGTTGGCCGGGCTGGTGGACGGCAGGCGCAGCACCGGCAGGCCCAGTGCCGCGGTGATGCGCATGGCGCGCGCCGACTCGCCGCCGTTGTGCGCCAGCGCCTGCAGGCCCGGCGCGCGGCGGCGCAGGCTGGCCAGGTCGTTGAGCTGGGCGTCCTGTATGGCGCTGTCCAGGCTGCCCTCGCGCCGGCAGGCGGCGTACACGTCCCACAGCCCCAGGCCGCGGCGGCGCAACTCGGTCAGGCGTTGGCGGTAGGGCATGGCCGGCAGGTCCACGGCGAACAGCGCCGACAGCAGCGGCCAGAACTGGTTGCGCGGGTGGGCGTAGTACTGCCCGGCGGCCAGCGAGGCCACGCCCGGGAAGCTGCCCAGCACCACCAGCCGCGCGCCGCGCGAGATGACCGGCGGCAGGCCTTGCAGCAACGCGCTCAAGCAGCGGCCCTTCCGGCGCCGGCGGCCGGCAGCGCCGTTGGCTGCTCCAGCGCCGCCAGGCGCGGCAGCACGCGCAGCGTGTTGGCGCGGGTCACCGCCGCGGTGTGCGCCAGCGTCCAGCCGCGCAGCGCGGCCAGCGTCTGCGCGATGCGCGGCAGCTCGGCCGGTTCGTTGCGGGCACTGTCCCCGGCCTGCCGCTGCTGGGCTGTGCGGTACAGCCAGGTGGGCGGGATGTCCGGGGCATCGGTCTCCAGCACCAGCGCCTGCTCGGGCAGGCCGGCGGCCAGGGCGCGTATGCGCAGCGCACGCTCGAAGGTCATGGCGCCGCCGAAGCCCAGGGCGAAATCGCGGGCAACAAACGCCGCCGCCTGCTGTTCGCTGCCGTTGAAGGCGTGGGCGATGCCACCGGCCACCGGCACCCGCCGCAGGCCGGCCAGCAGCTCGTCGGCCGAGCGGCGCACGTGCAGAATGACCGGCAGCCCGGCGTCACGCGCCAGCTTCAGCTGCGCCAGGTAGAAGTGCTGCTGGCGCGCACGGTCCAGCCCCGGCACGAAGTGGTCCAGGCCTATCTCGCCCACCGCCACCAGCCGGGGGTCGCCGCGGTGCTGGCGCAGCGCGTCGCACAGGCGGTCCAGGTCGGCGTCATCGGCCTCGTCCACATACAGGGGGTGTATGCCCAGGGCGTAGACGGCATCGTGCTGCGCAGCCAGCTGCCGCACGGTGTCGAAGTGGGCCGCGGCCACCGCCGGCAGCACCAGCCGCGCCACCCCCGCGGCGCGGGCGCGCTGCACCACCGCAGGGCGGTCGGCGGCGAACTCCGGTGCGTCCAGGTGGCAGTGGGAATCTATCCACATGCCCTGATGATGACGCAGGTCCGGCCCGGCCCCTGCGTGCACGCTGGCACGCAACGTGATACGGTGCGTGCAACACTGCCGCCGCGCCCATGAACAAGGTTCCCTTGTACAGCCGCTCGCCCCGCCGCCCTGGGGTGGCAGGCCCGGCTGCGCAGCCGCAGGCCGCGGCAGCCCAGGAGCCGGCCGACGCCCCGAGGGCGCCCCCGGCCCGGGCCAACACCCGCCGCCAGCGGTTGGCCGGGCGCCTGCAAGGCCCGTTGTGGGCCCTGGCCGGTGCGGCACTGGCGCTGGCCGTGGCCATGGCGGTGCTGGGCCTGCGGCCCGGCCAGCCGGTCATCACCCAGGACGACATAGACCGCGCCGTGCGCAGCTCGCTGGAGAAGGAGCCGCTACCCTCGGCGGCCACCAAGGCCTACCACGCGGTGGCGCGTTCGGTGGTGCGCGTGGTGGGGCTCATGGACGATGCCGACGACGGCGAGGACAAGCCCGAGCGCCGGGCCATGGACCGCAGCCTGGGCACTGGCGTGGTCATCATCGACAACGGCACCATACTGACCAACCTGCACGTGGTGTGGGGCGCCAAGCGCATACGCGTGCGCTTCCACGACGGCACCGATTCCGACGCCCTGCTGGTCAGCACCCGGCCCGAGGACGACCTGGCCGTGCTGCGCGCGGTGAACCCGCCGGCCGAGCTGGAAGCCGCCACCATGCGCTCCACCGCCGACCTGCTGCCCGGCGACCACGTGGTGGCGGTGGGCAACCCCTTCGGCATCGGCCCTTCGGTGAGCTACGGCGTGGTGTCGGGCCTGAAGCGCGAGTTCCGCTCGCCCGAGGGCGAGCGCACGCTGAGCAACCTGATCCAGTTCGACGCCGCCGCCAACCCCGGCAACAGCGGCGGCCCGCTGGTCACCATGGACGGCAACGTGGTGGGCATCGTCACCGCCATCCTCAACCCTTCCGAGCAGCGCACCTTCGTGGGCATAGGCTTTGCCGTGCCCATAGAGAACGCCGCTTCGGCCGCCGGCATGCCGCCGTTCTGAAGACGCCCGGCTCACCCACACGGACCACCCGATGCCCGATCAAGCCGCCTCCACCGCCACGCTGATGGAACGCATCCTCTACGAGGTCAAGCGTGTCGTCGTGGGCCAGGACCGTTTTCTAGAGCGTGTGCTGGTGGCCATGCTGGCCCAGGGCCACCTGCTGGTAGAAGGCGTGCCCGGCCTGGCCAAGACGCTGACGGTGAAGACGCTGGCGCGCACCGTGCGCGGCAGCTTCAAGCGCATACAGTTCACGCCCGACCTGGTGCCGGCCGACCTGGTGGGCACGCGCATCTACAACCAGAAGACCGGCGAGTTCGGCACCAGCCTGGGGCCTGTGTTCGCCAACCTGCTGCTGGCCGACGAGATCAACCGTGCCCCGGCCAAGGTGCAAAGTGCGCTGCTGGAGGTGATGCAGGAACGCCAGGTCACCATCGCCGGCGAGACCCACAAGGTGCCCGACCCCTTTGTGGTGATGGCCACGCAGAACCCCATAGAAACCGAAGGCACCTACCCGCTGCCCGAAGCGCAGGTAGACCGCTTCATGATGAAGGTGCTGGTGGACTACCCCACCGAGGAAGAAGAGTTCGTCATCGCCGAACGCGTGACCGGTGCGCCGGTGGACTTGTCCGCGGTGTGCGACACGCACGAGCTGGCGCGCCTGCAGCGCGAATGCCGCGAGGTGTTCTGCGACCCGGCGCTGATGCAGTACGCGGTGAAGCTGGTGGGCGCCACGCGCCGGCCCGAGAAGTACGACCTGTCCGACATGGGCAAGTACCTCACCTTCGGTGCCAGCCCGCGCGCCACCATAGGCATGATCGAAGGCGCCAAGGCCCTGGCCATGCTGCGCGGCCGGCGCTACGTGCTGCCCGAGGACATCATCGACCTGGTGCCCGACGTGCTGCGCCACCGCCTGGTGCTCAGCTACGAGGCGCTGGCCGAAGGCGTGAATGCCGAGGCCATCGTGCAGCGGGTGCTCAAGAAGATCCCGCCGCCGGACAAGCCGCTGGCCCACTCACCCGGCAACGCGGCCTGAGGCGCTGCAAGCCCCATGGCCGCCACCCCCACCCTGCCCGACTCCGAGCAGTTGCTGCGGCGGCTGGAATGGACCGTGCTGCGCCGCCTGGACGGCCTGCTGCACGGCGACTACCGCACGCTGTGGCGCGGCGCCGGCGTGGACCTGGCCGACCTGCGCGAGTACCAGCCGCACGACGACGTGCGCCACATCGACTGGAACGTCACCGCGCGCCTGCAGCAGCCCTACGTGCGCCAGTTCACCGAAGACCGCGACCTCACGGTGTGGTTTCTGCTGGACTTGTCCGGCAGCGTTGATTTCGGCTCGTCAGACATCACCAAGCTGGCGGTGTCGGTGGGCTTCGTCGCCACGCTGGCGCGGGTGGTCACGCGCCACGGCAACCGCGTGGGTGCGGTGTTCTACGACCAGCAGGTGGACGACGTGCTGCGCCCCGGCACCAGCCGGCTGCATGTGCTGCAACTGCTGCAACGCATGCGCCGCCAGCGCCAACGGCCGGAAGGCAGCAAGAGCAAGGGCCAGAAGGCCGCCAGCGACCAGGGCACCTCGCTGGACGACCTGCTGCGCGCCGGCGAGTCGCTGATGCAGCGCCGCTCGCTGGTGTTCGTGGTGTCCGACTTCATCAGCGCGCCCGGCTGGCAGGCCACGCTGGGGCGGCTGACGCAGCGCCATGAAGTGGTGGCCGTGCGCCTGTTCGACCCCATGGAGATGTCGCTGCCCGATGTGGGCCTGGTCACCGTGGAAGACGCCGAAACCGGCGAGCAGCTGTTCATAGACGCCGCCGACCCGGACTTCCGAGAACGTTATGCGCAGATCGCCGAGCAGCAGGAAACCGCGCTGCTGGACAGCCTGGCCCACTCGGGCGCCGACGTGCTGGAGCTGGCCACCGACGAAGACCTGCTGGACGCGCTGATGCGCTTCACCGACATGCGCCGGCAGCGCGCCCGCCTGCCCACCCCCCGGCGTTTTCCGGCAGCGATGCGGCGTGCCACGCCGGCCGCCGCCGGGGCAGCGCCCAGTGCCTCCGCGCAAGGAGCCGCGGCATGAAGTTCATCTGGCCTTCGATGTTGTGGCTGCTGGCCGCCCTGCCCGTGCTGGTGCTGCTGTACTGGTGGCTGCTGCGCCGCAAGCGCCGCAGCACCGTGCGCGTGGCCAGCGTCAACGTGGCCAAGCTGGCCCTGGGCAAGGGGCCGGGCTGGCGCCGCCACGTGCCGCCGGTGCTGCTGCTGGGAGCACTCGCGGCCTTGGTGCTGGCCATCGCCCGGCCCACGGCCGTGGTGACGCTGCCGCTGTCGGAGCGCACCATCATCCTGGCCATGGACGTCTCGGGCTCCATGCGCGCCGAGGACGTCAAGCCCAACCGCCTGGTCGCTTCGCAAGAGGCGGCCAAGGTCTTCATACAGAACCTGCCGCGCGAGGTGAAGGTGGGCATCGTGTCCTTCGCCGGCACCGCGGCGGTGGTGCAGGCGCCCACCACCAGCCACGAAGACGCCATCGCCGCCATAGACCGCTTCCAGCTGCAGCGCGCCACGGCCACCGGCAGCGGCATCATCCTCAGCCTGGCCACGCTGTTCCCTGACCACGGCATAGAAATCCAGCACGTCACCGGGCAGCGCAACTTCCCCGGCGCCCCCATAGGCCGCCGCCCCGACGCCCCGGCCTTCACGCCGGTGGAAGCGGGCAGCCACAGCTCGGCGGCCATCATCATGCTCACCGACGGCCAGCGCACCACCGGCCCCGACCCGCTGGACGCCGCCAAGATGGCGGCCGAACGCGGCGTGCGCGTCTACACCGTGGGCATGGGCACCACCGCCGGCGAGGTCATAGGCTTCGAAGGCTGGAGCATGCGCGTGCGCCTGGACGAAGAGACGCTGAAGATGGTCTCCACCCTCACGCTGGGCGAGTACTTCTATGCCGGCACGGCCGAAGACCTGAAGAAGGTCTACCAGTCGCTGTCGTCGCGCATGGTGGTGGAGCGCAAGGAAACCGAGGTCAGCGCCTTGTTTGCCGCGCTGGGCGCCCTGCTGGCGCTGCTGTCGGCGGGCTTGTCGGTGTGGTGGTTCGGGCGGGTGGCCTGAGCGCCGGCGGCGCTAGCCAGGCGCCTGCACCACCCCGGCTCCATCGCTGAGCCGGGCCTCCGCTTCGGCCCGGGCCTCGCGCGCTGCCGTCTCCAGGATCCAGTCCCTGAACAGCCGCACCGGGCCCCAATGGGCCTTGTCCTGCGTGCTCACCACGTAGTAAGACGACAAGATCGGCTTGACCCAATCGGGGAACGGCGCCACCAGCCGCCCGGTCTGCAGGTGGTCGCGCACCAGCATGCTGCGGCCCAGCGCCATGCCGCCGCCGGCCATCACGGCACGCAGTATCAGCAGGGGGTCTGAAAAACAGGGGCCGCCGGGTGCGTCGGCGCTGTGCAAGCCCAGTTCCTCCAGCCACAGGTCCCAGGCCATCCAGGGCTCGTGCACCATGCGCACGGATGAGTGCAGCAACCTGAACCGCAGGATGTCCTGCCGCCCGTAGTCACCCGGGCGCCGCTGCAACAGCTGCGGGCTGCACACCGGCGTCACCGTCTCGCTGGCGAGCAGGTCCGCGCGGAGATCGGCGCTAAAGCCGCCGCGCCCGAAACGAATGGCCACATCCACCGGGTCGGTCGCCAGGTCGACCATGCGGTAGTCGGTCTGTATCAGTACATCCACCTCCGGCCAACGGGCTCTGAAGTCCACCAGCCGCGGCAGCAGCCACTCCTGCGTGAAGGACGGCAAGGCGCTGATCACCAGGGGCTGTGACGTCGGCAGCGCAGGCCGCGGCACCAGCGCCATCGCGCTCTCGAAGTGCTCGAAACCGGCGGCCACGGACGGGTAGATGGTCTGGCCCATCGCCGTCAGCACCAGGCCGTTGGCGCGGCGCTCGAACAGAAGGCCGCCGAGATGCTCTTCCAGCAGCTTGATCTGGTGGCTGACGGCTGTCTGTGTGACGTACAGCTCCTGCCCGGCCTTGGCGAAGCTGCCCAGCCGTGCTGCCACCTCGAAGGCTTTGAGCGCCTTCAGGGGCGGCAGGCGTTTGCGCCGCGGGCTGCGGGCCGGCGCCATGGGGTTGTCGGGGTTGTTCACCATCGCTGTTCTGCAGCGTGAACGGTGCAGGTTTCGTGCCCAAACCCATGGCCGGTCCGGCCTGGCCCGCGCACCAAAGCCGGGCCGCCGGCCCGGCGCATGCACCGGGCCGCGCACCTGAACGGTCAGCCCACCGGCCACCGGGACGCCCCACCCCTGCTTCGCCGGGCCGGCAGGCGGTTCTGCGGGCCGCAAGACCAAGTTTTATTGCCGACCAGGCTGACTATTTGTCCGCCTGCAAGCCCCCTTCCCCGCACGCTTCCTGCACTTGTTGCCCACAACGGCGCGCCGTCTATGCGCCGACCCGCAACCTGCCATGAAGGAAGCCTGATGGACATGCCCGCGAAGCGCCGGCCCATGCCGGTGCAAAGCAAGCCTATCCCCGCCGAAGGCCAGGACGGCCTGTTTCGACAGTCCTGGTACCCCCTGTGCCTGTCCACTGAAGTACCGCAAGGGCAGGTACTGGGCGTGCCCTTCCTGGACGGCAAGGTGGTGGTGTTCCGCGGCGACGACGGCATCGCCCATGTCACCAGCGCCTACTGCCCGCACGTCGGCGCCGACTTGTCGGTAGGCAAGGTGGTGGGCAACCATGTGCAGTGCGCCTTCCACCACTGGGAGTACGACGGCAACGGCGTTTGTGTGAAGACCGGCGTCGGCGACCCGCCGCCACGCTCGGCCTGCCTGTTTGTGTTCCCGTCTCTGGAACGCTGGGGCATTGTCTGGGCCTTCAACGGCGAGGAGCCCCTGTTCGAGCTGCCGGACATGGGCTACCCCGAGGAAGACCTGCACATCTGGCCGTACAAGTACCCGCGGCCCTTCCACAGCGACCCGTGGGTGTTTGCCGCCAACACGCCGGACATGCAGCACCTCAAGGCGGTGCACGGCGCCAAGTTTGACCATGACGACCCGCACGACCACATCCAGTGGGACCCGTGGGGCCTGTACTACAACGTCAAGGCGCATCACCAAGGCGGGGTGCCCATCGACTGGAACCTGGGCCTGCGCGGCACCGGATTCTTCTGGCGCACAGGCACCTACGGCGACATCTGGTGCGCCGCAGTCACCGGCTTCGGCCTGCCGTCGCCCGGCATGCACCAGGTCTTCGGCGCGGCGATGGTGCTCAAGGGCGAAGGCCAGGAAGAGCGGCTGAAGACCATGCGCGCCATCACCGAACGCACCATAGGCGAGGACGACGCCATCCTCGACACCATCCACTACCGCCAGGGGCTGCTGACCGCGGCCGACCGCACGCTGGCGCGCTACCTGAGCATCGTGCGTGACTTTCCGCGGGCGCACCCCTCTGCGCCCTACATCCGTTGAGCGCGCGCGCCATGTCCATCGATACCGGCACCGAACTCGGCATCACCTGCATTGCCGACGGCTTCGATTTCGAAGCACCCGTGGGCCGCACGCTGATGCAGGTGCTCAAGGATACCGGCTTCGACATCGAGGCCTCGTGCGAAGGCTGCCTGGCCTGCGGCACCTGCCACGTCGTGCTGGAGCCCCAGTGGTACCCGCGGGCAGGCACACCCGGCCCGCAAGAACAGGCGATGTTGCGCGGCCTGCTGCACACCCAGCCGACATCGCGGCTGTCCTGCCAGATTCAGCTGACGCCCGCGCTGGACGGGCTCTCGCTGTCCATCCCTCGCTAGACCAGGAGTCTTCACCATGATCATTGCCTCCCGCCGCCTGTTCGCCGCCTCGCTGGCGGCGTTGACCCTGTCCGCCGCGCCCGTGATCTCACAGGCGCAGACCACGCTGACCTTTGCCGGCTTCGGCGGCGCCCTGCAAGAAGCGGTGGTGAACGGCTTGTTCGCCGACGCCGCCAAGCTGAACATCCGCATTCGCGACGAACGCAGCGGCTCCTGGCCCGGCATCAAGGCCCACCTGATGGCCAAGGCACCGGGATGGGACATGACCGAAATCGGCTTCGCCCGCGCGGAGATGGCGGCGCAGGAGAACCTGATACAGGCCATCGACTACAGCATCGTCGACAAGAGCAAGATCCCCGCGAATCTGGCCCAGCCCAAGTACGTGGGTGTGGGCACCTTCAGCTACGGCATCGCGTACCAGAACAAGAAGTTCGGCGTCGGCAAGGGCCCGAAGAACTGGGCCGATTTCTGGGACGTGCAGAAGTTTCCGGGCCGCCGCTCCATGCTGGGCAACGGCACCTATGCCCTGGAAGCCGCCCTGGCCGCCGACGGCGTGCCGCTGGCCGAGATCTACAGCACATTGCGCACGCCCGCAGGTGTGGACCGCGCATTCGCCAAGCTGCAGCAGCTCAAGCCGCACGTGGCCGTCTGGTGGCAGTCGGGCGGCCAGGCCGTGCAGCTGATGCGCGACGGCGAGGTCGACATGGCGATGATCCCCAACGGCCGCGCCATGGCGCTGGTCAAGGACGGTGCCGACATCAGCTTCTCCTGGGAGCAGGCCTTCGTCGACACCGAAGCCATCCTGGTGCCCAACACGGCCACCAATGTCCGGGCGGTGATGCAGCTGCTCAACACCGCACTGGACCCCAAGAACCAGGCTGCGTTCGCCAAGGCCTCGGGTTTCGGGCCGGTCAACCTCAGCGTGTACGAGCAGAACCTCATCGAGCCCGAGCTGATGCAGTGGATGCCCACGGCGCCGCAGAACATAGGCAAGCAGCTGTGGGCCGACCAGACCTGGTATGCGTCCCCGGCAGCCGACGCCACCATGCAGCGCTTCGTGCGTTTCCTGCAGCAATGAACACCGCCGCCTTGACGCCCACGCTGGCCGTGCCGCGCAGCCTGCCGGCGGCGCCGGCGGGCCAGCAGGCGCAGGCACCTGCCGGCATAGGCGTGCGCGGCCTGCACAAGCGCTACGGCGACTTCGTCGCCCTGCACGATGTGAACCTGGACGTCACGGCCGGCGAGTTCCTGACGCTGCTGGGCCCCTCGGGCTCCGGCAAGACCACCTTGCTCAACGCCATCGCCGGCTTCGTGCCGCCGGACACGGGCCGCATCAGCTTTGGCGGCGAGGATGTGACGCTGGCGCCGGTCAACCGGCGCGGCCTGGGCGTGGTGTTCCAGAACTACGCCTTGTTCCCGCACATGAGCGTGGCGCAGAACGTGGCCTTTCCCTTGAAGGTACGCCGCCTGTCGCGCACCGCCATCGCCGAGCGGGTGCAGTGGGTGCTGGACCTGGTGCAGCTGGGCCCCCTGAGCGAGCGATCGGTGGCACAGCTGTCCGGCGGCCAACGCCAGCGCGTGGCACTGGCACGCGCCGTGGTGTTCTCGCCGCGCATCGTGCTGATGGACGAGCCGCTGTCCGCGCTGGACAAGAACCTGCGTGAGCAGATGCAGGTAGAGATACGCCACCTGCACGAAAAGATCGGCGCCACCACCATCTACGTCACGCACGACCAGCGCGAGGCGCTGACCATGAGCGACCGCATCGCGGTCATGAACAAGGGGCGCATCGTGCAGTGCGCCAGCCCGCGCGACATCTACGAGTCGCCCACCGATGCCTTCGTCGCCGGTTTCATAGGCGAAACCACGCTGCTGGACGTGACGGCCTGCGACGACGGGCGGGTGCAGCTGGACAACGGTACGCCGCTGCGCAGCAGCCAGCCGGTGCCGCAGGGCGGGCCGTTGAAACTGGTGTTGCGCGCCGAGCGCCTGTTGATGCCCGAAGAGTGCAGCGCCCAGTGCAACCGCATCGCTGCGGTGGTGCGCGACGTGATCTACCAGGGCGACAGCTTCTTGCTGCTGGCCGAGGTGCCGGGTACCGGCGCGCGGCTGTCGGTACGCCGCCCTGTTCACAGCCATGGCCGCCTGGCCGCCCAGCCCGCCGGCGGCGACACCGTCTACCTGGGCGTGGAGCCCGAAGCCACCCTGGTGGTGCCGGCCTGAAATGAAACCGTCACCGCACCCATCCGCCTCCGGCCTGGGCTTGAACCCGCCATCCAACCCGTAAGCAGCATGGAACACGTCGTACGCATGCCCCCCACGGCCGCCAGCCGGCGCGCCACACCGCCACGCTCGCAACCCGTCCCTGCCGAGGGTGAAGGCGGGCTGTTCACGCAGTCCTGGTTTCCGGTGGCGCTGGGCGCCGATCTGCTGCCCGGCCAGGTGATGGGCTGCGGGTTTCTGGACGGCAAGATCGTGTTGTTCCGCGCGCCCGACGGCACGCCGCGCGCTATGAGCGCCTACTGCCCGCACGTGGGCGCCGACCTTTCGGTGGGCCGCATCGTGAACGGCAACATCCAGTGCGCCTTCCACCACTGGGAGTACGACGCCGACGGCGTGTGCGTGAAGACCGGCGTCGGCGACCCGCCGCCGCGCTCGGCCTGCCTGTTCTCATTCCCGGTGCAGGAGCGGTTCGGCATCATCTGGGTCTTCAATGGCGAGGAGCCGCTGTTCGAGCTGCCCACGCTGCCGTTCGCCGACGACCAGCTGTTGATGCGGGCCTACCGGTTCCCGCAGACGCTGCATGCCGACCCCTGGGTCTTTGCTGCCAACACGCCGGACATGCAACACCTGACGGTGGTGCACAAGGTCAGGTTCGAGGCCGCCGAACCGCACGACCTGGTGACCTGGCATGACTGGGGCATGGAGTTCAGCTACCGCGCCCGCCACCAGGGCGACGTGCCCATGGAGAACACCGCCGGCATACGCGGCACCAGCGTGTTCTACCGCTGGGGCCTGTACGACGGCTTCTGGCGCTGCAACGTCACCGGGTTCGGGCTGCCCAGGCCCGGTCAGCATCAGGTGTTCAGCTGCAGCCTGGTGCTGGCCGGCCCCGAGGCCGAGCAGCAGATCGAGGCCGTGCTGAAGGTCAGCCGCCGCACCATAGGCGAGGACAAGGACATCCTCGACACCATCCACTACCGGCAAGGCCTGTTGACGAAGGCCGACCGCTCGCTGGCGCGCTTCATCGCCTACGTGCGGCAGTTTCCGCGCGCCCACCCCTCGGCGCCGTTCATCAACTGATGTCCATGCCCAGCGCCTCGCTACCCCTGCCCGGCCACCCGCCGCCGGCCCGCGACATCGCAGCCGCCAGTCGGCGCGACGGCCTGCGCGTGGCTGCCAATGCGCTGCCGGCGGCCCTGGTCGTCGTGCTGCTGCTGGGTGTGCCGTGCCTGTGGCTGCTGTGGCTGTCCTTCACCGGGCCCGACGGCAGCCTGACACTGGAGCACTACGCCCACATCTTTTCGCACCCGGGCTACGCCCGCAGCGTGTGGTTGACGCTGTGGATGGCCACCATCACCACCGTGGTGTGCGTCGTGGCCGGGTACCTGCTGGCCTATGCCATGACCCTGATGCCGCGCTGGGCGGCGACGCTGATGCTGGCGCTGGTGGCGCTGCCGTTCTGGACCAGCGTGCTGGTGCGCACCTACGCCTGGCTGATCCTGCTGCAGAACCGCGGCATCGTGAACAACCTGCTGCTCAAGCTGGGCGTGATCGAGGAGCCGCTGCGCATGATGCACAACAGCACCGGCGCGCTGATAGGCATGGTGCACATCATGCTGCCGTTCATGGTCTTCCCCCTGTTTGCCGCCTTGCAACGCATAGACAGCGACCAGCTGCGCGCCGCTGCCAGCCTGGGGGCCTCGCCTCTGTACAGCTTCTGGCGGGTGTTCTTCCCGCAGTCCATCGCCGGTCTGGCGGCCGGGGCGGTGCTGGTCTTCATCCTCAGTCTGGGTTTCTACATCACGCCCGCCTTGCTGGGTGGCGGGCGCACCATCGTGGTCGCCATCGCCATAGAACACGAGGTCAGCCGCAACATGAACTGGGGCCCGGGCGGCGCCGCGGCGGTCTTGTTCGTGCTGGGCGTGTTGGCCATCTTCGCGCTGGTGTCGCGCTTCATGCCGCTGGACCGCTTCTTCCAGAAGTAGCGCCAGGCCTCGCCGAAAGCCCCGCCATGCCCAACCCGAACCTGGTTCCTCACAGCCACCGTGTGTGGCTGTACGCCCTGGCCGCGCTGGTGGCCGCCTTTCTGGTGCTGCCGGTGCTGATCGTCGTGCCCATGTCGTTCTCGGCGTCGCGCTTTCTGGACTTCCCGCCCAGCGAGTGGTCGCTGCGTTGGTACCAGCGCTTCTTCAGCTCGCCTTCCTGGTGGGGCTCGCTGTTGAGCAGCTTGAAGATCGCGACCGCGGTCACGGTGATCGCCACCCCGCTGGGCACCTTGGCCGCCTACGCCCTGCACCGGGGCCGCCACCGCCTGCTGGCCACGGCCCAGCTGGTGCTGCTGCTGCCGATGATGGTGCCCAACATCATCCTGGCCATCGGCATCTTCTACATCTATGCCCGCGCGGGGCTGCTGGGCTCGTTCACCGGCATCGTGATGGCGCACACCATGCTGGCCTTGCCGTTCGTCGTGGTCACCGTGCTGGCCGGCCTGCGCAGCTTTGACGACGCGCAGGAACTGGCGGCGCGCAGCATGGGCTGCTCGCGCACCGAGGCCTTCCTGTCCGTCACGCTGCCGCAGATCCGGGGCAGCGTGATCTCCGGCGCCTTGTTCGCGTTCGTGACCTCGCTGGACGAGGTCGTGATCTCGATGATGATTTCCGCCGGGGAGAACTCCACCATCACCAAGGTGATGTTCTCGTCGCTGCGCGACGAGATCGACCCGACCATCGCCACGGTCAGCAGCCTGCTCATTGCGGGCAGCTCGGCCGCCGTGCTGGTCGGCCTGTTTGCGGCGAGGCGGCAGCCCGCATCGCCGGCCTCCCACCCATGAACCCCCACCCAGAAGGAAGCCCGACATGACCACGGCCCGCATCAACCCCGCATCGATGGGCGGCGAACCCGCCGCCTACTCCAATGCCATCCAGGTCAGCCGCCCGGAAAGCACGGTCTACGTGGCCGGGCAGATCGGCATAGACGCCGCCGGCGTCGCCAGCGCCGACTTTGCCACCCAGGCCCGTCAGGCCTGGGCCAACGTACAGGCCATCCTGGCAGACGCCGGCATGACGCTGAAGGACATCGTCAAGACCACCATCTTCCTCACCGACCCCGCAGACTACGCCAGCTTCGCCGCGGTGCGCAGCGAGGTGCTGGCCGGTCACAAGCCGGCCTCGACACTGGTCTACGTCAGCGCCCTGGTGAAGCCGGACTGGAAGGTGGAGATCGACGTCATCGCATCACGCTGACCGTCCGGAGCGGCACACGATGGACTACGAACTCGACGCCTTGCAGCGCAATGAAAGCCTGCCGCCGATGGACCTGGCTGAACGGCCCACGCGCATCCTGCACACCATGCTGCGCGTGCTGGACCTGCAGCGGTCGCTGGACTTCTACATCGGCTCGCTGGGCATGCAACTGGTGCGCCGGCAGGACTACCCGACCGGCCGCTTCACGCTGGCCTTCCTGGGCTATGGCTCCGAAGCGTCGTCCACCGTTCTGGAACTCACCCACAACTGGGATCAGCTCGAGCCGTACGAGTTGGGCAACGCCTGGGGCCACATCGCCATCGAGGTCAACGACGTCTATGCCAGCTGCGCCGACCTGGCCGAGGCGGGCGTGACGATCACGCGCAACCCGGGGCCTATGAAGCACAGCAGCACCGTCATCGCCTTCATCGACGACCCCGACGGCCACAAGATCGAGCTGATACAGCGCGCCTGAAGCCGCCATGCCTGCGGCGGCGGGCGCCTGCCATGCACCGTGACTCAGGCCGGCTCGCCCTCCAGCGCCTGCGCCAAGGTGGCCTGCTCCATCCCCGTGTGCCGCACAAACCCGGCGCTGTGTTCGCCCGGCGCCAGCAGCGTGCGCTGCACCAGCGGCGCCAGCGGCGTGCGCGCCGGGTCGCAGATCAGCACATGGCGGGCGTGGTCGCCTTCGTCCAGCCGCACCACCCAGTCCAGCTGCGTCAGCATCTCCAGCGCCGGCTCCAGCTGCAGCGGGTCCAGGCGCAGCGACTCGGCCAGGGCCGTCATGCTCAAGCCGCGCTGCGGTCCGCCGCGCACGCCGTCCAGCCGGCGCAGCACGGCCAGGGCCAGCTCGAACTGCCAGCCCGGTGCGCCGGCGCGGCGCGTGACACGCATCTGCAGGCTGGGCATGTAGGCCGCGACCACGGCGCCGAACAGCACGATGACCCACACGCAGTAGATCCACAACAGCAAGATGGGCAGCGTGGCGAAGGCGCCGTACACGGCCGAGTAGGTGGGCACCGATTCCACGTACCAGGCCAGCATGCGCCGCGCCAACTCGAAGGCCAGGGCCACGAACAGCCCACCGGCCCAGGCGTGGCGCCAGCGCACCGCGGTGTAGGGCACGTACTGGTACAACGCCGCCATGGTGGCCGCCAGCAGGCCGAACTGCACGCTGCCCAGCAGAAAGCGCCAGCCGCCCGGCATGCCGGAGACGATGCCGCGCGAGGCGCTCACGGCGTAGGAGGTGAGCGTCAGGCTCACCCCCAGCACCAGCGGGCCCAGGGTCAGCGCCGCCCAGTACACCAGCACGCGCCGCGTGAACGAGCGCTGGCGCCGCACGCGCCAGATCTCGTTGAGCGTGCGGTCTATGGTCAGCACCATGGCCAGCGCCGTGAACACCAGCACCAGCAGGCCGGCGGTGCCTATGCCGCGCGCATTGGTCGCAAACAGCGTCAGCGACTGCAGCACCGGCCGCGCGATGTTCTCCGGCACCAGCGTGCGCAGGAAGTAGCGCTCCAGCGCGATCTGGAACGACGAGAACATGGGGAAGGCGCTGAACACCGCCAGCGCCACCGTCAGCAGCGGCACCATCGCAATCAGCGTGGTGAAGGTCAGGCTGCCGGCGGTCAGGCCCAGCCGGTCTTCCTTGAAGCGGGTGCGCAGGGTCAGCAGCGTCTCGGTCCAGGGCCAGGTGCGCAAGGCTTCGGCCAACTCGGCGATGCGCCTGCGCCCGGCCGCCACCTGCGCGGTCAGCACATTCATGCTGGCTATCATGCCAGCATGGTTTCGTCGCCCTCTCCTGCCGTCGCGACGCCGGCACCTCCCGAGCCCGCATCCGCCCCGCCCGCCACCCCGGACGCCGTGGTGCGCAGCATGCGCCTCCTGGCACTGACCGGCCTGGCCGGGCTCATCGTTCTGGGCCTGGCCTGGGAGCTGTGGCTGGCGCCCACCGGCAGCGGCACCTGGGCCGTCAAGGTATTGCCGCTGACCCTGGCCGCGGTGGGCCTGCTGCGCCACCGCATGTACACCTACCGCTGGCTGAGCCTGCTGGTGTGGCTGTACTTCATGGAAGGCGTGGTGCGCGCCACCACCGAGACCGGCCTTTCGCAGGCGCTGGCGATGGGGCAGACCGCACTCACGCTGCTGCTGTTTGCAGCCTGCACGCTGTACATACGCTGGCGGCTGCGCAACGCGCGGCGCGACGAGGCCACGGCATCATGACATCCGCCCTGCTCGACCCCTTGCGCGCCGCAGTCGGCGCCGCCCACGTGCTCACCGAAGGCGACCTCAGCGCCTGGGAGCTGGACTGGCGCCGCCGCTGGCGCGGCAAGGCCCTGGCCGTGGTGCGCCCCGGCAACACGGCAGAAGTGGCCGCTGTGGTGCGCGCCTGTGCCGCCGCCGGCGTGGCGGTGGTGCCGCAGGGCGGCAACACGGGCCTGGTGGGCGGCAGCGTGCCCGATGCCAGCGGCACCCAGGTGCTGCTGAGCCTGCAGCGCATGAACCGGGTGCGCCACATCGACGCCGCCAACCTCACGATGACGGTGGAAGCCGGCTGCGTGCTGCAGGCGGCGCAGCAGGCCGCTGCCGCGCAAGGCCTGCTGCTGCCCTTGAGCCTGGCTGCCGAGGGCAGCTGCACCATAGGCGGCAACCTGGCCACCAACGCCGGCGGCACCCAGGTGCTGCGCTGGGGCAACGCCCGCGACCTGTGCCTGGGCCTGGAAGCCGTCACCGCACAAGGCGATGTCTGGGACGGCCTCACCGGCCTGCGCAAGGACAACACCGGCTACGACCTGCGCAACCTGCTGATAGGCAGCGAAGGCACGCTGGCGGTCATCACCGCGGCCACCCTGAAGCTGGCGCCGCAACCGGCGGCGTTGATGACGGCGCTGGCGGCCTGCGCCACGCTGGCCGACGCGGTGGCGCTGCTGCAGCGCGCACAACAACGTCTGGGCGCGGGCCTCACCGGCTTCGAGCTGATGAACCGGTTTTCGCTGTCGCTGGTGGCACGCCATTTTCCGGCGCTGCCGCAGCCCCTGGCCGACACGCCCTGGACCGTACTGCTGGAGCTGTCCGACCTGGACGGTGAGGCCGCGGCGCGCGAGCGCCTGGAGACGCTGCTGGGCGACGCGCTGGAAGCCGGGCAGATCACCGATGCCGCGGTGGCGGAAAGCATCGCGCAGGCCCAGGCCTTGTGGCATTTGCGCGAGAGCATTCCGCTGGCGCAGGCGGAAGAAGGCCTGAACGTCAAACACGACATCGCGCTGCCGGTGTCGGCCATCGCCGACTACGTGGCGCACACCGATGCGCTGCTGCAGCAGCACTTTCCCGGCGTGCGCCTGGTGAACTTCGGCCACCTGGGCGACGGCAACCTGCACTACAACGTGCAGGCGCCCGAAGGTGCCGACGGCGCAGGCTTCCTGGCCGAGCACGAACACGCGATCAACACGCTGGTGTTCGACGCCTTGCAGGCCTGGGGCGGCAGCTTCAGCGCCGAGCACGGCATAGGGGCGCTCAAACGCGGCGAACTGGCGCTGCGCAAACACCCGGTGGCGCTGGGCATGATGCGCGCCGTGAAGGCGGCACTGGACCCGCAGAACCTGCTCAACCCGGGGCGCGTGCTGTAGCGCTGGCGGGCTCAACGCGCGGGCTGCTGCTCGCTCACCCGCCCAGCCCGGCCTCGTCGACCAGCGTGCGCACCAGTTGCGCCGCCGGCATCTCGCGCGCCAACGGCGCACCCTGCCCGGCCCAGTGAGCCGCCGCCATGGCCGCCAGCTCGCCGTTGGCCTGGCGCGAAGCCGCGGCCTGCAGTTGTTTGGCGGCATCGTAGGCCACCGGGTAGCTTGCCGGCACCGGGCTGCCCGCGGCCTCGCCATGCAGCATCAGGCGGTTGACCAGGCCGCGCGCCGGCCGGCCGGACAACACGGCGGTGAGCCGGGTGCGGTGGGCGGCTTCGCTCTTCAGCCGCGCACGGTAGCCGGCGTCGGCGGCCGACTCCGGGCACAAGACGAAGGCCGTGCCCAGCTGCACCGCGTCGGCCCCCAGGTCCAGGGCGGCACGCACGCCCTGCCCGTCCATGATGCCGCCGGCGGCGATGAGGGGCAGGCGGCTGTGCCGGCGCAGCAGCCGCAGCAGCACGGCGGTGGGCAGGCATTCGTCCGGCGCCTGCGGGTCGAACATGCCGCGGTGCCCGCCGGCCTCCAGGCCCTGGGCCACGATGGCGTGCACGCCCGCTTGCTCCACCAGTGCCGCCTCGCGCAGGCTGGTGGCCGTGGCCAGCAGGCAGATGCCGGCCTCGCGCAGCGCCTGCACCCACTCGGCCCGCGGCAGGCCGAAGTGGAAGCTGATGACAGCCGGCCGCTCCTGCAGCAGCATCTCGAAGCACGCCTCGTCTTCGACGAAGCTGCGGTAGATCTCCTTCAAGGCCGTCGGAGGCGCTGCGCCGCAGCTCTCGAACAAGGGCGCGAGATGCCGCAGCCACGCCGCTTCGCGCTCGGCGTCTCGCTGAGCCGGTGCGTGGCAGAACACGTTGACGTTGAAGGGGCCGCGCGTCAGCGCCCGCGTCTGCTGTATCGCCTGACGCGCCTGGGCCACCGTGCCGGCGCCTAGGGCCAGCGAGCCCAGCGCGCCGGCTTCACACACCGCCGCCGCCAGGCCCGGTGTGGACACACCGGCCATGGGCGCCTGCACCAAGGGGTGGCGCAAGCCCAGATGTGCGGCCAGCCAGGCGTGCTGCATGGGGCTTGTCTTCCTGCCGCGGCGCAGCGTGCCGGGCTTACTGCACCGGCCCCTTCAAGGCCGCGGGCAAAGGCAAGGCCATGGTTTCTATGCCTTCTTCGCGCAGCGCCTCGCGCTGCTCGGGCGTGGCCTGGCCGCGTATGCCGCGCTGCGGCGTTTCGCCGTAGTGGATGCGGCGTGCTTCCTCGGGAAACCGTTCGCCCACGTCTTCGGTGCGCTCCACCACGCGCCGCACCGCTGCCAGCCAGGCGGCCTGCAGCTCGGCGGGTGGCGGGGCTGCGGGTTCCTGGGCCGCAGGCCCTGAGGCAGCCGGCGCCGCAGCAGGCTCGCGTGCGCCGGAAAGGTTGAGCCGCGGTGCGCTGGGCAGGCGCGTGACCACCTTGTCGGCGCAGATGGGGCATTCCACCAGGCCGCGGCCGTTCTGGCCCAGGAAGTCGTCCTCGGAGGCAAACCAGCCTTCGAAGCCGTGGCCGTTGGCGCAGCGCAGGTTCAGTACCTTCATGTGGCGGTCATCGTAGCGCGGCCGCTTCGTCCTTGCCCAGCCATTGCAGAACACGCTGGCCGCCGCGCCATTCGGTGAGCCAGGCCAGGCCGATCTGCGTCTTCACATCCGGCAGCTCGCCCTGCAGCGACATGGCCTGCAGCGCCTGCAAGGGCAGCGTCACGGTTTCGACGAACTCGCCGTCGTCCGGCCGCGCCGTGCCCGGCTCCAGGCCGCGCGCAAACCACAGCCAGATGCTCTCGGTGGAATAGGCGGAGGCGTTGTGGATCTCGCCGCCGTAGGCCCATTCGGCCGCGGTGTAGCCGGTTTCCTCCAGCAGCTCGCGCTCGGCGCAGGCGAAGGTGCTTTCACCAGCGTCCAGCTTGCCGGCCGGCCATTCCAGCAGAACCTTGGCGACTGGGTAGCGGTACTGGCGCACCAGCACCACGCGCCCGTCGTCCAGCAGCGGGATGATCGCCACCGCACCCGGGTGCTGGATGTACTCGCGCGTGGTCTCGCGGCCGTCGGGCAGGCGCACGGTGTCGCGCCGCAACTCCAGGAAGCCGCCGCGCAGCAAGGTCTCGCCGCCCACGCGGTGCTCCACGAGGTGGCGGTCGTCTTCGGGCTGGCTCATGTCGAGAACGCGAAGCCGACAGCCGGCGCAGCCGCCTCAGCGCCCGGCCGAGCGCCGCAGATAGCGCCAGACAAAACCCGGGAAGGCCAGCGTGACGTACAGGCAGGCGGCCGCGGCATAGAACTCCCAGTTCTGCACGTGCCGCTGGCCTATGCGCTGCTCCAGTGCGATGCCCAGGCCCAGCGTCAGGCCGCCCAGCAGCAGCAGCTCCAGCAGCCGCCAGCCCAGGCGCTTGGGCTGGCGCCGCGGGCCCACGATGAACAGGCGCTCGTTGATGAAAGGCAGGTTGGCGGTGACAAGCGCCACCACCAGCACCGTCCAGACTTCGACGGCGTAGTTCATGCAAGGGTGTGCCGGACGAGCGGCTTCAACTGGTCAGGGTCAGGATGATGGCATCGCGGCACAGCGCCATCAGCCCGCCGGAGAACAGCCCCAGCAACAGCACGGCCGCGCCGTTGGCGGCCAGCAGCGCACCGACGCCAGCGCTGTGCAGCACCGGGCCGGCGTTGCTGCCGGCCGGCTCGTCGAACCACATCACCTTGACCACGCGCAGGTAGTAGAAGGCGCCCACCAGCGAGAACAGCACCGCCACCACCGCCATCACAAGGTAGCCCGTGGAGCCGGTGGCCACCAGCGCCTGGATGATGGACAGCTTGGCGAAGAAGCCCACCATGGGCGGCACGCCGGCCAGCGAGAACATGAAGATGGTCATCACGCCGGCGATCCAGGGGCTGCGGCGTGCCAGGCCGGCCAGGTCGGCAATCTGCTCGCTTTCGAAACCGTCGCGCGACAACACCATGATCAGCCCGAAGGTGCCCAGTGTGGTCAGCACGTAGGTAACGATGTAGAACAACGCCGAGCCGTAGGCGTCGCCGGCACCGCTGGCGTCGCCGTCCACCACGCCGGCGGCCAGGCCCAGCAGCACGAAGCCCATCTGCGCGATGGTGCTGTAGGCCAGCATGCGTTTGAGGTTGCTCTGCGCGATGGCCGCCACGTTGCCCACGGCCAGCGAGGCCACGGCCAGCACGATGAACATCTGCTGCCAGTCCACCGCCAGGCCCAGCATGCCCTCGACCAGCAGGCGCAGCGTGATGGCGAAGGCGGCAAACTTGGGCGCGCCGCCTATCAGCAGCGTCACCGCCGTGGGCGCGCCCTGGTAGACGTCGGGCACCCACATGTGGAAGGGTGCGGCGCCCAGCTTGAAGGCCAGGCCGGCCACGACGAAGACGGTGCCGAAAATCAACACCTCGCGGTGCACGCCGCCGGCGATTATGGCCTCGAACACCAGCGGGATCTCCAGCGAGCCGGTGGCGCCGTACATCATGGACAGGCCGTACAGCAGGAAGCCGCTGGCCAGCGCGCCCAGCACGAAGTACTTCATCGCCGCTTCGGTGGCGATGCCGTGGTCGCGCCGCAGCGCCACCAGCGCATACAGGCTCAGGCTCATCAGCTCCAGGCCCAGGTACACCACCAGGAAGTGGTTGGCCGAGCACATCACCGAGATGCCCAGCAGCACAAACAGCGTGAGCAGGTAGAACTCGCCCTTGAGCATCTCGCGCGAGGCCAGCGTGGGGCGGGCATAGACCAGCGTCACCATCACCGCGATGGCGGCAAAGGCCGCCAGCAGGTGGCCCATGGGGTCGGTGACCATCAGGCCGTTCATGCCGTAGGCGGTTTCACCGGCGGCCAGGCGCTGCAGGTGCAGCAGCGCAAACACCGCCACCGTGCCCTGCGTGAGCCAGAAGGTGGGCCGGCGCTGCGCGTCGGTGCTCCACAGGTCGGCCAGCAACACCACGCCGGCCATGACCAGCAGCCACAGCTCGGGCCAGACGACGCTCCAGTTCATCGTGTCCATGTGATCTCAGGGCAGCTTGGAGGCCGCGATGTGCGACAGCAGTTCGGCCACCGAAGGGCCCATCGCGTCGGTGAAGGGCTTGGGATACACGCCCATGCCCAGCACCGCCACCGCCAGGATGGCCAGCACCAGGAATTCGCGGCCGTTGATGTCGGTGAGCTGGCGCACGTCGTCGTTGGCGACCTCGCCGAAGTACACACGCTTGACCATCCACAGCGTATAGGCGGCGCCGAAGATCAGCGTGGTGGCAGCCAGAAGGCCAATCCAGAAGTTCACCTGCACGGCGCCCAGGATGACCATCCACTCGCCTATGAAGCCGGCGGTGCCCGGCAGGCCGGCGTTCGCCATGGCAAACAGCACCGCAAACGCGGTGAAGGTGGGCATGGTGTTGACCACGCCGCCGTAGGACGAGATCTCGCGGCTGTGCACACGGTCGTACAGCACGCCTATGCACAGGAACATGGCGCCGGAGACGAAGCCGTGGGCGATCATCTGCACAATGCCGCCGGTGATGCCCAGCTCGTTGAAGATGAAGAAGCCCAGCGTGACGAAGCCCATGTGCGCGATGGAGCTGTAGGCCACCAGCTTCTTCATGTCGTTCTGCACCAGCGCCACCAGGCCTATGTACAGCACCGCCACCAGGCTGAGCGTGATGATGACCCAGTCGAACTCGCGCGCCGCGTCGGGCGCGATGGGCATGGAGAAGCGCAGGAAGCCGTAGGCCCCCAGCTTCAGCATGATGGCCGCCAGCACCACCGAGCCGCCGGTGGGCGCCTCCACGTGGGCGTCGGGCAGCCAGGTGTGCACCGGCCACATGGGCACCTTCACGGCAAACGCGGCAAAGAAGGCGAAGAACAGCAGCGTCTGCGCCGTCATGGGCAGCGGCAGTTGGTGCCAGTCTTGTATGGCGAAGCTGCCGCCGCTGGCGAAGTACAGGTAGGCCAGCGCCACCAGCATCAGCAGCGAGCCCAGCAGCGTGTACAGGAAGAACTTGAAGGCCGCATACACACGGCGCGGCCCGCCCCACACGCCGATGATGATGTACATCGGTATCAGCGTGGCCTCGAAGAACACGTAGAACAGCAGGCCGTCCAGCGCGCTGAACACCCCCACCATCAGGCCCGAGAGGATGAGGAAGGCGCCCATGTACTGGGCCACGCGCTCGGTGATGACTTCCCAGCCGGCCAGCACCACGATGACGGTGATGAAGGCCGTCAACGGCACGAACCACAGCGACAACCCGTCCACGCCCAGGTGGTAGTGCACGTTGAAGCGCTCCACCCAGGACAGGCGCTCGACGAACTGCATCGCCGCCGTGCCGTTGTCGAAACCGGTCATCAGCGGCACCGTCACCAGCAGCGACAGCAAGGCCCCCACCAGCGCCGTCCAGCGCACGGTCAGCGCCTGGCTGTCGCGGCCGAAGGCGAGCAGCAGCACGCCGAAGGCAATCGGCAGCCAGATCGCAGCGCTCAACAGACCCATGTCTTGGTTCTCTTCAGTCTTTGTTCTTCGCCGTCAGCGCAGGGCCGCCGACAGGTAGGGCCACAGCTGCCAGGTCAGCAGCCCGAACACGCCCAGCAGCATCACCAGCGCGTACAGGTACAGGTGGCCGGTCTGCACACGGCGCAGCACACCGGCCAGGCGGCCCACGGTGCGCGCCGAACCGTCGATCAGCACGCCGTCGATCACGGCCTGGTCACCGCCCTTCCACAGGCCGGTGCCCAGCCCGCGCGCACCGCGTGCCAGCACGTTTTCGTTGAACCAGTCCATGTAGTACTTGTTCTCCAGCACCGTGCGCAGCGGGCGCAGCTTGCTGTCGAACCAGGCCGGGATGGAAGGCTGCTTGATGTAGAACCACCAGGCCACCACCACGCCGGCCAGCGCCAGCCAGAAGGGCGCCGTCTGCAGGCCGTGCAGCGCCATGGCCGCGGCGCCGTGGAAGCCCTCGGCCAGCGAGGCCATGGCCGGGTGGCGTGCGGTGTCAACCGTGATGGCGTCCTTCAGGAAGTCGCCGAACAGCATGGGGCCTATCGCCATGTAGCCGATCAGCACCGAAGGCACGGCCAGCAGGATCAGCGGCGCCGTCACCACCCAGGGTGATTCGTGCGGCGTGTGGTCGTCGTGCTCGTCGTGCCCGTGCGCGTGGTCGTCTTCCGGCGGGAAAGGCTTGTGGTGGAAGCGCTCCGGCCCATGGAAGACCAGGAAGTACATGCGGAACGAGTAGAAGGCCGTGACGAACACACCGGCCACCACCGCGAAGATCGCAAACGGAGTGCCCGGCAGGTTGGAGGCCTCCACCGCCAGGATGATGCTGTCCTTGCTGTAGAAGCCGGCGAACAGCGGCGTGCCTATCAGCGCCAGGCTGCCCAGCAGCGAGGTGAACCAGGTGAAGGGCATGTACTTGCGCAGGCCGCCCATGTTGCGGATGTCCTGGTCGTGGTGCATGCCGATGATCACGCTGCCCGCGGCCAGGAACAGCAGCGCCTTGAAGAAGGCGTGCGTCATCAGGTGGAACACCGCCACGCCGTAGGCGCTGGCGCCCAGCGCCACCGTCATGTAGCCCAGCTGGCTGAGCGTGGAGTAGGCGACGACCCGCTTGATGTCGTTCTGGATGATGCCCATGAAGCCCATGAACAGGGCCGTGATGGCGCCTATGACCAGCACGAAGTTCAGCGCCGCGTCCGACAGCTCGAACAGCGGGCTCATGCGCGCCACCATGAAGATGCCGGCCGTCACCATGGTGGCGGCGTGGATCAGCGCCGAGATGGGCGTGGGGCCTTCCATGGAATCGGGCAGCCACACGTGCAGCGGGAACTGCGCGCTCTTGCCCATGGCCCCTATGAACAGGCACACGCAGGCCACGGTGAGCAGGCCCCAGCTGGTGCCCGGCAGCGTCAGGCGCGAGAGTTCGTCGGCCTTGGCAAAGGCCTCGCCGTAGTTCAGCGTGCCGGCATAGGCGGCGATGAGGCCTATGCCCAGGATGAAGCCGAAGTCGCCCACCCGGTTCACCAGGAAGGCCTTCATGTTGGCGAAGATGGCCGTGGGCTTCTTCCACCAGAAGCCGATCAGCAGGTAGCTGACCAGGCCCACCGCTTCCCAGCCGAAGAACAGCTGCAGGAAGTTGTTGCTCATGACCAGCATGAGCATGGAGAAGGTGAACAGGCTGATGTAGCTGAAGAAGCGCTGGTAGCCCGGGTCGCCCTCCATGTAGCCTATGGTGTAGATGTGCACCATCAGCGACACGAAGGTCACCACCACCATCATCATGGCCGTGAGGCCGTCGACCAGGAAGCCGACCTCCATCACCAGGTTGCCCAGCACGGCCCACTGGTAGATGGTTTCGTTGAAACGCGCACCGGCGGCCACGTCGCGCAGCACCAGCAGCGAGATGACGAAGGCGATGGCCACGCCCAGGATGGTGAAGAAGTGCGCGCCGCGGCGGCCGACCCAGCGGCCTGCCAGGCCGGCGATCAGCGCGCCGGCCAGCGGCGCCAGCGGCACCGTGAGCAGCAGTCCTTGCGAAAGCGTGGCAGACATGCCGGTCAACCCTTGAGCTCGTCGAGTGTCTCGACGTCGATGGAGGCCCGGTTGCGGAACAGCACGACCAGGATCGCCAGGCCGATGGCCGACTCGGCGGCCGCCACCGTGAGGATGAAGAACACGAACACCTGGCCGGCCATGTCGCCCAGGTAGTGCGAGAACGCGACGAAGTTGATGTTGACGGCCAGCAGCATCAGCTCGATGGCCATCAGCAGCACGATGAGGTTGCGCCGGTTCAGGAAGATGCCGACGACCGATATCGCAAACAGGATGCCGCCCAGCGACAGGTAGTGACCCAGGGTGACGGTGCCCATCACGGTTGGCCCTCCTGCGCGCCGTCGGCCGCCTTGGGGATGGGTGCCACGGTGGGCGGCATCTTCACCAGGCGCACGCGGTCGGCCTTCTTGGCACGCACGGCGGTGGCGGGGTCGATGGCGCGGCTGTCCTTGCGGCCGCGCAGCGTGAGCGTGATGGCCGCGATGATGGCCACCAACAGCAGCACCGCCGCCAGTTGCAGCGGGTACAGGTACTCGGTGTAGATGGCGATGCCCAGCAGGCGCGTGTTGCCGTAGGCCTGCGGCTCGGGCGCCGGGGCCGGCACCTCGTTGCCGAAGCCGCGCATCAGCACCAGCGCCATTTCCAGTGCGATCAGGGCGCCCACCACGGCCGCCAGCGGCAGGTGCTTCCAGAAGCCTTCGCGGAAGCGGTCGGAGTTGATGTCCAGCATCATCACGACGAAGAGGAACAGCACCATCACGGCGCCCACGTAGACCAGCACCAGCGTGATGGCCAGGAACTCGGCGTGCAGCAGCATCCACACGCAGGAGGCGCTGAAGAAGGCCAGCACCAGGAACAGCGCCGCATGCACGGTGCTGCGCGCGGTGATGACCCGCACGGCTGCAAACAGCAGCACGGCGGAAAAGACGTAGAACAAGGCGGTGGTGGTGTCCATGGTGTGCGTGGTGCGCGCTGCGTTGCGCGGGCAGCCGTCAGCGGTACTTCGCGTCGGCCGCGCGGTTGGCGGCGATCTCACGTTCGTAGCGGTCACCCACCGCCAGCAGCATGTCCTTGGTGAAGTACAGGTCGCCGCGCTTTTCGCCGTGGTACTCGAAGTGGTGGGTCTCGACGATGGAATCCACCGGGCAGCTCTCTTCGCAGAACCCGCAGAAGATGCACTTGGTCAGGTCGATGTCGTAGCGCGTGGTGCGGCGCGTGCCGTCGGCGCGCACGTCGCTCTCTATGGTGATGGCCATGGCCGGGCACACCGCCTCGCACAGCTTGCAGGCGATGCAGCGCTCTTCGCCGTTTTCGTAGCGGCGCAACGCATGCAGGCCGCGGAAGCGCGGCGACAGCGGCGTCTTCTCTTCCGGGAACTGCACGGTGATGTGCGGCGAAAGGAAGTGGCGCCCGGTGATCTTCAGGCCCTTGAACAGCTCTGTCAGCATGAAGCTGGACAGCACGTCCTTGACAGCGGCGAGAGTGCTCATAGCGGTTTGAAGACGTTGAAGGGCGTCTGCATCCACAGCCCCACGACCACCAGCCACACCAGGGTGACCGGGATGAAGATCTTCCAGCCCAGGCGCATGATCTGGTCGTAGCGGAAGCGCGGGAAGGTGGCGCGCACCCACAGGAACATGGTCACCACCACGAAGACCTTGGCGATCAGCCAGAACCAGCCGTCGGGCAGGAAGCCCACCGGGCTGGACCAGCCGCCCAGGAACAGCAGCACGGTCATGGTGCTGACCAGGATCATGTTGGCGTACTCGGCCAGGAAGAACATGGCGAAGCTCATGCCCGAGTACTCGATCATGTGGCCGGCCACGATCTCGCTCTCGCCTTCCACCACGTCGAAGGGGTGGCGGTTGGTTTCGGCCAGGCCCGAGATGAAGAACACCACGAAGATGGGCAGCAGCGGCAGCCAGTTCCAGCTCAGGAAGGTCAGCCCCATGTCGGCGAACACACCGCGCTGCTGCTGCATCACGATCTCGCTCAAGTTCATGCTGGCCGAGACCATCAGCACCACGACCAGGCAGAAGCCCATCGCGATCTCGTAGCTCACCATCTGCGCCGAGGCGCGCAGCGCGCCCAGGAAGGCGTACTTGGAGTTGCTGGCCCAGCCGGCGATGATGACGCCGTAGACCTCCAGGCTGGTGATGGCCATCAGGAACAGCAGCCCGGCGTTGACGTTGGCCAGCACCACGTCCGGCCCGAAGGGAATGACCGCCCACGCCGCCAGCGCCGGCATGATGGTCATGATGGGGCCCAGGAAGAACAGCCCCTTGTTGGCCGCGGTGGGGCGGATGATCTCCTTGAAGATCAGCTTCACCGCATCGGCAATGGGCGTGAGCAGGCCGAAGGGGCCCACGCGGTTGGGGCCGGGGCGTATCTGGCTCCAGCCTATGGCCTTGCGCTCCCACAGCGTGAGGTAGGCCACGCAGCCCATCAGCGGCAGCACAACGGCGACGATCTTGATCAGGCTCCACAGCACCAGCCACAGCGTGGGGCCCAGGGTGCTGTTGCCGAGCTGGTGCAGCGGTTCGAAGAAGTCCATGGTGGTCACACCTTCTCGACCGTCACGGCGCCGAACAGGCCGCCCAGCACTGCGGTGTCACGGTGGCCGGCGGCGATGCGCAGCGTGCCTTCGGCCAGCGTGGCGTCTTCCTGCGCCGGCAGCACCACGGCCGCCTCGCCCTGCCCCACCAGCACCTTGCCGCCCGCCTGCAGGCCCAGCTGCCGCCACAGCGTGCGCGGCAAGCCCACCACGGCCGCCGCGCGGGCATCGGCC
Organism: Burkholderiaceae bacterium; assembly: GCA_037190565.1. Lineage (GTDB taxonomy): Bacteria > Pseudomonadota > Gammaproteobacteria > Burkholderiales > Burkholderiaceae_C > Rubrivivax. The sequence goes on along the minus strand of JBBCJV010000038.1, from coordinate 11,767 downwards.
GTGAGCTGCAGAGAAGAAGCTCGGCGCACCAGCGCGTCCACGCTGTAGATGGGCACGTCGGACACGCGCTGCAGGCCTGTGGGCTGCGTCGCAGTCACAGCGGGAACGACGTCCGCCTGGCTGCGGTTGTCCAGCCGCGCGGCGATGCCGCTGCCGTCGCCCAGGGCCTGCTCGCGCACCTGCTCGGCGCTGTCGGCATCAAAGCCCGGCAGCTCCAGCAGGTTGCCCAGCACCCGCAGCACCTTCCAGCCCGGGCGGGTTTCGCCCAGCGGCTTGACCACGCCGTGGAAGCTTTGCAGCCGGCCTTCGGCATTGACAAAACTGCCGGCCGTCTCGGTGAAGGGTGCGATGGGCAGCAGCACATCGGCCACGTCGGCCAGGCCTTGATCCAGGTCGGCAAACGGCGTGAGCGCCACCACCAGGCCGGCACCGGCCAGCGCCTGCTTGGCGGCCTGGGCATCGGGGCCGTCCAGCAGCGGCTCGGTGTTCAGCAGCAGCAGCGCCTTCATGGGCTGCGTGAGCATCTGTGCCGCGCTCAGGCCGCCGGCACCGGGCGTGGCACCCACCAGCTGGGCACCGACAGCGTTGCCGCCCTCGCCCAGCACGCCGACGCGCGCGCCGGTGTGCTCGGCAATCCACTGCGCCAGGGCCAGCAGGCTGTCGGCCTGCGGGTGCTGCATGGCGGTGTTGCCCAGCAGCACGGCCTTGTGTTCGCCGGACAGCAGCGAAGCGGCGATGGCACGCGCCGCATCACCGGCATCGGCCGGGGCCGGCGCGGCGAGGCCTTGCGCAGCGGCCACGGCGGCGGCCACTTCGGCCAGCGCCTGCGGCCAGGCCAGCGGTGCGGCAGTGAGCGTGTGGGCCATAGGCATCGCCCAGTCGTCGTGCACCGCGTGCAGGCTGCTGACCTGTGCGCCGCGGCGCGCCGCCTGGCGTATACGCTGCGCAAACAACGGGTGGTCCTTGCGTAGGAAGGAGCCGACGACCAGCACGCGGTCCAGCTGCGACAACTGGGCCATGGGCAGGCCCAGCCAGCGGGCGTGGCCTGCCGGTGCCACGGCGCCGCCACCTTCACCACCACCCCGCAGGCGATGGTCGATGTTCTCGCTGCCCAGGCCGCGCACCAGCCTGGCCAGCAGGTGCAGCTCTTCCACGGTGGAAGACGGGTGCGCCACGGCGCCCAGGCCGGCGCTGCCGAATTCGGCCTTCACACGCTTCAGGCCGTCGGCCACGTAGTTCAGCGCGGTGGGCCAGTCCACCGTCTGCCACTGGCCGCCTTGTTTGATGCGCGGCTGCGTCAGGCGGCTGTCGCTGCCCAGGGCTTCGTAGCTGAAGCGGTCGCGGTCGGCGATCCAGCACTCGTTGACGGCCTCGTTTTCCAGCGGCACCACGCGCATCACGCGGCCGTTCTTGACCTGCGCGATGAGGTTGGCACCGGTGCTGTCGTGCGGGCTCACGCTCTTGCGGCGGCTCAGCTCCCAGGTGCGGGCGCTGTAGCGGAAGGGCTTGCTGGTGAGGGCGCCGACCGGGCAGATGTCGATCATGTTGCCCGACAGCTCGCTGTCCACCGTGCGCCCGGTGACCGTGGTGATCTCGCTGTGCTCGCCACGGTGCACCATGCCCAGCTCCATGACGCCGGCCACTTCCTGGCCGAAACGCACGCAGCGGGTGCAGTGGATGCAGCGGCTCATCTCCTCCATGGAGATCAGCGGGCCCACGTCCTTGTGGAAGACCACGCGCTTGTCTTCCTCGTAGCGCGAGGCCGACTTGCCGTAGCCCACCGCCAGGTCCTGCAGCTGGCATTCGCCGCCCTGGTCGCAGATGGGGCAGTCCAGCGGGTGGTTGATGAGCAGGAACTCCATCACCGACTGCTGGGCCTTGAGCGCCTTGTCGCTCTTGGTGCGCACCACCATGCCGGCGCCCACGGGCGTGGCGCAGGCCGGCATGGGCTTGGGCATCTTCTCGATGTCCACCAGGCACATGCGGCAGTTGGCCGCGATGGAGAGCTTCTTGTGATAGCAGAAGTGCGGCACGTACACACCCGCCGCATCGGCGGCGTGCATGACCATGCTGCCGGCGGCGACGCTGACCTTCTGGCCGTCGAGTTCGAGGTCGACCTGGGGGATGCTCATGCCGTATGACCCGTATGACCCGTGTGCCCGACCCGGCAGGCCTTGTGCTCGATGTGGTGCACGAACTCGTCGCGGAAGTGCTTGAGCATGCCTTCCACCGGCATGGCGGCGGCATCACCCAGCGCGCAGATGGTGCGGCCCTTGATGTTGAAGGCCACCGAGTCCAGCAGGTCCAGGTCTTCGGGCCGCCCCTTGCCGTGCTCTATGCGGTCTATGACGCGCCACAGCCAGCCCGTGCCTTCGCGGCAGGGCGTGCACTGGCCGCAGCTCTCGTGCATGTAGAAGTAGTTCAGGCGCAGCAGGCTCTTGACCATGCAGCGGGTGTCGTTCATCACGATGACCGCACCCGAGCCCAGCATGGAGCCGGCCTTGGCGATGGAGTCGTAGTCCATCGTGCAGTCCATCATCACGTGCGCCGGCAGCACCGGGGCCGACGAGCCGCCGGGGATCACCGCCTTCAGCGCCCCGCCCTTCACGCCGCCGGCCAGTTCCAGCAGCTTGGAGAACGGCGTGCCCAGCGGGATCTCGAAGTTGCCCGGCGCGTTCACGTCGCCGACCACGCTGAAGATCTTGGTGCCGCCGTTGTTGGGCTTGCCCGCCTCCAGGTAAGCCTGGCCGCCGTGGTTGATGATCCACGGCACCGCGGCGAAGGTCTCGGTGTTGTTGATGGTCGTCGGCTTGCCGTACAGGCCGAAGCTGGCCGGGAAAGGCGGCTTGAAGCGCGGCTGGCCCTTCTTGCCTTCCAGGCTTTCCAGCAGCGCGGTTTCTTCGCCGCAGATGTAGGCGCCGAAGCCGTGGTGCGCGTACAGGCGGAAGTTGAAGCCGCTGCCCAGGATGTTGTCGCCCAGGAAGCCGGCGGCGCGCGCCTCTTCCAGCGCTTCTTCAAAACGCTCGTAGATCTCGAAGATCTCGCCGTGGATGTAGTTGTAGCCGGTGCGCGCGCCCATGGCGTAGGCGGCGATGGCCATGCCTTCGATGACGGCGTGCGGGTTGTAGGCCAGCAGGTCGCGGTCCTTGCAGGTGCCGGGCTCGCCTTCGTCGCTGTTGCACACCAGGTACTTGGCACCCGGAAACTGCCGCGGCATGAAGCTCCACTTCAAGCCGGTGGGAAAGCCCGCGCCGCCGCGGCCGCGCAGCGCGCTGAGCTTCAGCTCGGCGATGACCTGGTCGGGCGTGAGGCCCTCGCTGCCGTCCTGGCCCAGGATCTTCTTCAGCGCCGCATAACCGCCGCGCTGCACGTAGTGCTGCAAGCGCCAGTTGCTGCCGTCCAGCCCGGCGTAGATCTGCGGGTTGATGTGGCGGCCATGGAAGCAGGTTTCGCGGCCGCTGGCCTTGAACCGGGAGAGGTCGGGCGTCATCTCAGCTCTTCCTCAGCAGGTCGACCAGCTCGTCCAGGCGCTCTGGGCCCATGAAGCTGAGCATCTCGCGGTCGTTGACCAGCATCACCGGCGCATCGGCGCAGGCGCCCAGGCATTCGCTGGGCTGCACGGTGAACTGGCCGTCCGCGGTGGTGCCGTAGGGCTGCACGCCCAGGCGCTTGCACACGTGGTCCAGCGCCTTGTCGCCGTCGCGCAGCGCACAAGGCAGGTTGGTGCAGACGTTCAGCTTGTACTTGCCGACCGGCTGCTGGTTGTACATGTTGTAGAAGGTCGTGACCTCGTGCACCGCGATGGGCTGCATGCCCAGGTAGGCGGCCACGGCCTCCTCGGCCTGGGGCGTCACGTGGCCCTGCTCCTGCTGCACGATGGCCAGGCAGGCCATCACCGCGGACTGCTTCTGGTCCGGCGGGTACTTGGCTACCTCGCGGGCGAAACGCGCTTGGGTGGCTTCGCTGAGTTCCATCATCGGGTCTTGCTGTGCTCGCCTGCCTGGTTCAACGGTCGATCTCGCCGAACACCACGTCCATGGTGCCGATGATGGCCACGGCGTCGGCGATCATGTGGCCGCGCGCCATCTCGTCCAGCGCCGCCAGGTGGGCAAAGCCGGGCGGGCGTATCTTCATGCGGTAGGGCTTGTTGGCGCCGTCGCTGATGAAGTAGATGCCGAACTCGCCCTTGGGGTGTTCCACCGCTGCATAGGCTTCGCCCTCGGGCACGTGCATGCCTTCGGTGAACAGCTTGAAGTGGTGAATGAGCTCTTCCATGGAGCCCTTCATGTCCACCCGCGGCGGCGGCGCCACCTTGTGGTTGTCGGTGATGACCGGGCCCGGGTTGTCGCGCAGCCACTTCACGCATTGCTGCACGATGCGGTTGCTCTGGCGCATCTCCTCGACACGCACCAGGTAGCGGTCGTAGGTGTCGCCGTTGACGCCTATGGGCACGTCGAAATCCATGCGGGCGTAGACGTCGTAGGGCTGCTTCTTGCGCAGGTCCCAGGCGATGCCGCTGCCGCGCAGCATGGGGCCGGTGAAGCCCAGGTTCAGCGCGCGCTCCGGACTGACCACGCCTATGCCCACCGTGCGCTGCTTCCAGATGCGGTTGTCGGTGAGCAGGGTCTCGTAGTCGTCGACGTTCTTGGGGAAGCGCTCGGCGAAGTCTTCTATGAAGTCCAGCAGCGAACCCTGGCGGTTGGTGTTCAGCGCCTTGATGGCCTTTTCGTTGCGGATGCGCGAGGCCTTGTACTGCGGCATGGCCTCCGGCAGGTCGCGGTACACGCCGCCCGGGCGGAAGTAGGCCGCGTGCATGCGCGCACCCGACACCGCCTCGTACATGTCGAAGATGTCTTCGCGTTCGCGGAAGCAGTAGATGAGGATGTTCATCGCCCCGCAGTCCAGCCCGTGGGCACCCAGCCACAGCAGGTGGTTCAGGATGCGGGTGAGCTCGGAGAACATCACGCGTATGTACTGCGCACGCAGCGGCGCCTCGATGCCCAGCAGCTTTTCGGCGGCCAGGCAGTAGGCGTGCTCGTTGCACATCATCGAGACGTAGTCCAGCCGGTCCATGTAGGGCAGGTTCTGGATGTAGGTCTTCTGCTCGGCCAGCTTCTCGGTGGCGCGGTGCAGCAGGCCGATGTGCGGGTCGGCGCGCTGAATGACTTCGCCGTCCAGCTCCAGCACCAGGCGCAGCACCCCGTGCGCCGCCGGGTGCTGCGGGCCGAAGTTGAGCGTGTAGTTTTTGATCTCGGCCATGTCAGTGCAGACCGCCGTAGTTGTCTTCCCGAACCACGCGCGGCACGTTTTCGCGCGGCTCTATGGTCACCGGCTGGTAGATGACGCGCTTGCTCTCGGGGTCGTAGCGCATCTCCACATGGCCCGAGACGGGGAAGTCCTTGCGCATGGGGTGGCCGATGAAGCCGTAGTCGGTGAGGATGCGGCGCAGGTCCAGGTGGCCGTCGAAGATGATGCCGTACAGGTCGAAGGCTTCGCGTTCGAACCAGTTGGCCGAGTTCCACACGGGCGTCACCGAGGCCACTTGCGGCAGGTCGTCGTCGGGGCAGAACACCTTCAGGCGCAGCCGCCAGTTGTGCGTGACGGACAGCAGGTGGCTCACCACGGCAAAGCGCGGGCCGTCCCAGGCTTGGTTGCGGTAGTCCGACCAGTCCACGCCGCACAAGTCCAGCAGCTGCTCGAACTTCAGCGCCGGGTCGTCGCGCAGGCGCAGCGCCACCTCGGCGTAGGCGGCGGCCGGCACGGTCAGCGTCAACTCGCCGCGGTCCGACACCAGCGCCTGGACGTGCTCGCCCAGCGCGCTGCGCAGCGTGGCTTCCAGCGTCTGCAGGGGGTCGGCAAAGGTTGCTTCGCTCATGGACATCGGCGCAGGGCTTTCAGCGGGCGATGGTGTTTTCGCGGCGAATCTTGGCCTGCAGCTGCAGGATGCCGTACAGCAGCGCCTCGGCCGTGGGCGGGCAGCCGGGCACGTACACGTCCACCGGCACGATGCGGTCGCAGCCGCGCACCACCGAGTAGCTGTAGTGGTAATAGCCGCCGCCGTTGGCGCAGGAGCCCATGCTCAGCACCCAGCGCGGCTCGGCCATCTGGTCGTAGACCTTGCGCAGCGCCGGCGCCATCTTGTTGCACAGCGTGCCGGCAACGATCATCAGGTCGCTCTGGCGCGGGCTGGGGCGGAACAGCATGCCGAAGCGGTCGATGTCGTAGCGCGCCGCGCCGGCGTGCATCATCTCCACCGCGCAGCAGGCCAGGCCGAAGGTCATGGGCCACAGCGAGCCGGTCTTGGACCAGTTGATCAGCTTGTCCACCGAGGTGGTGACAAAGCCTTCCTTGAGGACGCCTTCAATGCCCATGGCAGGCTCCCTTGCGCTTGCTCGTCATCGTCATTCCCAGTCCAGCGCGCCCTTCTTCCACTCGTAGACGAAGCCCACGACGAGGATGGTGAGGAAAACCATCATGGCCCAGAACCCGGTCGGCCCTATGTCGTGCAGCGCCACCGCCCACGGGAAGAGAAAGGCGATTTCCAGGTCGAACAGGATGAACAGGATGGCCACGAGGTAGTAGCGCACGTCGAACTTCATGCGCGCGTCTTCGAAGGCTTCGAAGCCGCACTCGTAGGGGCTGTTCTTGGCGTCGTCGGGCCGGTTGGGGCCGAAGATGAAACCCAGCACCTGGGGCGCCACGCCCACTGCCACGCCCACGAGGATGAACAGGATGACGGGCAGGTAGGGTTGCAGGTCCATCGTGGGTTGGTCGGCGTCTGAACAAGAGGGTCTTCAGGGCCTGTATCGAGATCGTGGTGCCGACGGCGAGACTCGAACTCGCACAGCTTTCGCCACTACCCCCTCAAGATAGCGTGTCTACCAGTTCCACCACGTCGGCATGAGCGATCTCGATGCACAGCCTGCCCGGTTCGTACATTGAGGGGGGACGCCCCGGGACAGCCCAAGATTCTAGCGTCAAAGCCAGGGTTAATCCGGCCCGCAGGCCGGCCCCGGCTTGATGCAGCTCAGCGCGAGGCCGCGTCGGCCGGCGCCGGGATGGCCGGCGTGGACGCGCCGTCGCCGGCGGCCGGCGCCGCACCGGGCGCCGCACCAGGGATGGCACCGGGAATGCTGCCGTTGGCCGGCACTTCCAAAGACTCGGAAGCCGGCCGGTCCAGCACGCTGGAGCCTTCGCGTGCGCCCATGCTGACGTCGCTGCCCAGGTAGGCCAGCGCCAGCGTGCACACGAAAAACACCGTGGCACAGGCCGCGGTGGAACGCGACAGGAAGTTGGCGCTGCCGCTGGCGCCGAACAGGCTGCCCGACGAGCCGCTGCCGAAGGAGGCGCCCATGTCGGCACCCTTGCCCTGCTGGATCAGCACCAGGCCGATCATCACCAGCGCCGAGAGCAACTGCACGGCGAGGATCAGCGTCATCCAGATCTGCATGATGAAAAACTCCGAGAGGAAACAGGTAGCGCGCCGGCGGGGTCAGCCCGCAGCGCGACAAATGGCGATGAAGTCGGCCGCCTTCAGCGAGGCGCCACCGATCAGACCGCCGTCAATGTCGGTTTGTGCAAACAGCGTGGCGGCGTTGTCGGCCTTCACGCTGCCGCCGTAAAGAATCTTCATGCGCTCGCCGTGGCCGGTGGCGGCCTGCAGCTGCGCGCGCAGCACCGCATGCACGGCCTGCGCCTGCTCCGGCGTGGCGGTGCGGCCGGTGCCTATGGCCCACACCGGCTCGTAGGCCACCACCATCTCGGCGGCGCAATGCGCCAGACGGTGGATCACGGCCGAAAGCTGGCGCTTGACCACGGCTTCTGTCTGGCCGGCTTCGCGCTCGGCCAGGGTTTCGCCCACACACACGATGGGCGTGACGCCGCGGCCCAGCGCCGCCTGCGCCTTCTCGGCCACCAGCTCGTCGCTTTCGGCGTGGTAGGCGCGGCGCTCGCTGTGCCCCACCAGCGCGTAGCGGCAGGCGCTCTCGGCCAGCATCGCGGCCGAGACCTCGCCGGTGTAGGCGCCCTGCTCGTGCGCCGAGACGTCCTGCGCGCCCCAGCGTATGTCGCTGCCGGCCAGCGTGGCCGCGGTTTCGCTGAGGAACACGAAGGGCACACACACCGCCACGTCGCAGCCGTAGGGGCGCGCCTGCAGCAGCCCGGCCAGCAGCTCGGCATTGGCCGGGCGGCTGCCGTGCATCTTCCAGTTGCCCACCACCAGCTTGCGTCGCATCGTTTGCTCCTTGCCTGTGCTCACCAGGCCAGCACAATCTTGCCGACGTGCGTGCCGCTTTCCATCAACGCATGGGCCTGGGCCGCCTGCACCGCCGGAAACACCTGGTGTATGACCGGGCGCACCCGGCCGGCTTCCAGCAGCGGCCACGCGCGCTCGCGCAACTCCTGCCCCAGCGCCGTCTTGTAGGCCACCGAGCGCGGCCGCAGCGTGGAGCCGGTGATGGCCAAGCGCTTGCGCAGCACCAGGCCGCTGTCCAGGGCGCTCTTGGTGCCGCCCTGCACGGCGATGAGGGCCAGGCGGCCGTCCACCGCCAGGCACTCGATCTCGCGGCCGACGTAGTCGCCGGCCACCATGTCCAGCACCACGTCCACGCCGCGCTTGTTGGTCAGGCGCAGCACCTCGGCCACGAAGTCCTGCGTGCGGTAGTTGATGGCGTGGTCGGCGCCCAGGGCCAGGCAGGCGGCGCACTTGTCATCGCTGCCGGCGGTGACGATCACCGTCGCCCCCAGCGCCTTGGCCAGCTGGATGGCGGTGACGCCTATGCCGCTGGAGCCGCCCTGCACCAGCAGGGTCTCGCCGGCCTGCAGCCGGGCGATGCTGAACACGTTCTGCCAGACGGTGAAGAAGGTCTCCGGCAGGCTGGCCGCCTCCACCATGCTCAGGCCCTTGGGCACCGGCAGGCACTGCCCGGCCGGGGCCACACACAGCTGGGCATAACCACCGCCGGCCAGCAGCGCGCACACGGCATCGCCAACGGCCAGCCCGGCGGCGGCCAGGTCTTCCGGCGCGCCGCCGGCCACGGTGCCCGCCACTTCCAGGCCGGGCAGGTCGGAGGCCCCCGGCGGCGGCGGGTAGGCGCCCTTGCGCTGCAGCACGTCCGGGCGGTTCACGCCCGAGGCCTGCACGGCGATCAGCAGTTCACCGGCCGCCGGCACCGGCGCCGGGCGCTGCGTCTCGCGCAACACCTCGGGCGCCCCGAACTGGCTGATCTCGATCGCGCGCATGGCGCCGCCCATGTCGCCGCTCACTCAGCGTTGCGCGGGGTGTCGTCCGGCGCCGGCGCGGCCGGTGCTTCGCCGCCTTCGGCGCGCTGCTCGCGCGGCTCGCGGGGTTCACGGGCCTCGCGCGGCTCACGCGGCTCACGGTCGCGGCGCGGGCCGCGGTCGTCGCGGTCACGGCGGGGGGGACGGTCGCCCCGGTCACCGTACTCGCGGCGCGGGCGCTCTTCCTCGACGTAGCCCTCGGGCCGCTCCAGCAGCGCCTTCAGGCTGAGCTTGATGCGCCCCTTTTCGTCGGTCTCCAGCACCTTGACCTTGATGACGTCGCCTTCCTTCAGGAAGTCCTCGACACGCTCGACACGCTGGTGCGCGATCTGGCTGATGTGCAGCAGGCCGTCCTTGCCCGGCAGGATGTTGACCAGCGCGCCGAAGTCCAGGATCTTGGTGACCGGGCCTTCGTAGACCTTGCCGATCTCGGCCTCGGCCGTGATCTCCTCGATGCGCTTCTTGGCGAACGCGGCGCGCTCACCGTCGGTGCTGGCGATGGTGATGGTGCCGTCTTCGCCGATGTCAATGGTGGTGCCGGTTTCTTCGGTCAGCGCACGGATGGTGGCGCCGCCCTTGCCGATCACGTCGCGGATCTTCTCGGGGTTGATCTTGATGGTCAGCATGCGCGGAGCGAAAGCCGACAGCTCGCCGCGCGAACCGTCCAGCGCTTCCTTCATCTTGCCCAGGATGTGCAGGCGGCCTTCGCGGGCCTGAGCCAGCGCCACTTGCATGATTTCCTTGGTGATGCCCTGGATCTTGATGTCCATCTGCAGTGCGGTGACGCCGTTCTCGGTGCCCGCGACCTTGAAGTCCATGTCGCCCAGGTGATCTTCATCGCCCAGGATGTCCGTCAGCACGGCGAACTTGCCGCCGTCCAGGATCAGGCCCATGGCCACGCCAGCCACGTGATCCTTGACCGGCACGCCGGCGTCCATCATGGCCAGCGAACCGCCGCAGACCGACGCCATGGACGACGAGCCGTTGGATTCGGTGATTTCCGAGACCAGGCGGATCGTGTACTGGAAGTCTTCCGGCGCCGGCAGCAGCGGCACCAGGGCGCGCTTGGCCAGGCGACCGTGGCCGATTTCGCGGCGCTTCGGCACGCCGATGCGGCCCGTTTCGCCGGTGGCGAACGGAGGCATGTTGTAGTGCATCATGAAGCGGTCGCGGTATTCGCCCATGAGCGCGTCGATGATCTGTTCGTCCTGCTTGGTGCCCAGCGTGGCCACGACCAGCGCCTGGGTTTCGCCACGGGTGAACAGGGCGCTGCCGTGTGCGCGCGGCAGCACGCCCAGGCGCACGCTGATCGGGCGAACGGTGCGGGTGTCGCGGCCGTCGATACGCGGTTCGCCGTTCAGGATCTGGCCACGGACGATGGCCGATTCCAGCGAGAACATGATGTTGTCGACGGTCACGGCATCGGGCAGCGGCTCGCCCTTTTCGGCGGCGGCGGCGGCCAGCTTGGCCGATACGTCGGCCGACACTTCACGCAGCTTGGTGGTGCGGGCCTGCTTTTCGCGGATCTGGTAGGCGGCGTTCAGGCCTTCCTGGGCGGCGGCGGTGACCGCGGCGATCAGGGCCTCGTCCTTGGCGGGAGCCTGCCATTCCCAATCGGGCTTGCCGGCATCCTTCACCAATTCGTGAATGGCGTTGATGACGGTCTGCATTTGCTGGTGCCCATAGACCACGCCGCCCAACATGACTTCTTCGGACAGCTGGTCAGCTTCCGATTCCACCATCAGCACGGCGTTTTCAGTACCGGCGACAACCAGGTTCAGCTTGGACGACTTCAGATCCGATGCAGTCGGGTTGATGGTGTATTGACCATCGATGTAACCCACGCGCGCGGCGCCGATCGGGCCATTGAAGGGGATGCCCGAGATGGCCAGCGCGGCGGATGCGCCGATCATGGCGGCGATGTCGGGATCGATTTCAGGATTGACCGACAGCGTGTGCAGGACCACCTGGACTTCGTTGTAGAAGTCTTCGGGGAACAGCGGACGCAGCGGACGGTCGATCAGGCGCGAGGTCAGCGTTTCCTTTTCGGAGGGCTTGCCTTCGCGCTTGAAGAACCCGCCCGGGATACGGCCGGCGGCGTAGGTCTTTTCGATGTAGTCGACGGTCAGCGGGAAGAACGTCTGACCCGGCTTGGCCTTCTTGGAAGCCACGACGGTGGCCAGGACGACGGTGTCCTCGATCGACACCACGACGGCGCCGGAAGCCTGGCGGGCGATTTCGCCAGTTTCCAGGACGACCGTATGCTGGCCGTACTGGAACGATTTAGTCACTTTATTGAACATGACGATTATTCCTTACAAATGAAAAACCGTGGCCGTTGCGACATGCGTCGCACCGACCACGGTTGCGTCATGGGGAGCCAGCCCCGTCGATCACTTGCGCAGACCGAGTTTTTCGATCAGTGCGCGGTACGAATCGGGATTGCGGCCCTTGAGATAGTCGAGCAGCTTGCGGCGACGGCTGACCA
>JBBCJV010000037.1:0-12015 GCA_037190565.1 Burkholderiaceae bacterium | reverse complement strand
CTCATGCGCACAGCGGGTATCCGGGGCATCAGCCGCCGCCGGGGCTTCACCGTGACCACGCGCCGCGACAAGCGCGACTCGCCGGCCCACGACCTGGTCAAGCGCCAGTTCCGGGCCAGCGGCCCCAATCAGCTCTGGGTGGCCGACATGACTTACGTGCCCACCTGGACAGGGTTCCTGTACCTGGCGGTGGTCATCGACGTGTGGAGCCGGCGTGTGGTGGGTTGGTCCATGGGCGAGCGCATGACGGCCGACCTGGTTCTCTCAGCGCTCAACATGGCGCTGACCCAGCGCAAGCCGCAAGACGTCATCCACCACAGCGACCAGGGCAGCCAGTACACCAGCCTGGCCTTCGGCGAGCGCTGCAGGCAGATGGGCGTTCGCCCCTCGATGGGTACCGTGGGTGACGCCTACGACAACGCGATGGCCGAGAGCTTCTTCGCCAGTCTGGAGGCCGAGCTCATCGAGCGCCACAGCTTCGAGTCCAAAGCGCAGGCCCGCATGGCCGTCTTCACCTGGATTGAAGGTTGGTACAACCCCAGGCGCCGCCACAGCGGCCTGGGCTACCTCTCACCCCTGAACTTTGAAAGGAGCCAGCAGACCCGATTCAATGCCCTCGAGCATGAACCACAGCATGCTGACGGGACGCCCCAGATGGTTTGAGAATCAAACCAGAAACCGTCCACCGGACCGGGTCAACTCCATTCTTTCGTTTGCTGGTGGTTGGTGAGCGCGCAGCGCTCGTGCTGCTGTGCCTGAAGCGCCAGGACTCGTTGCCCGTCTCCACGATGTGGCAGTGATGCGTGAGGCGATCGAGCAGCGCGGTGGTCATCTTGGCATCCCCGAAGACCTGGCTCCACTCCCCGAAGCTGAGGTTGGTGGTGATGACCACGCTGGTGTGCTCGTAGAGCTTGGAGAGCAGGTGGAAGAGCAGCGCACCGCCCGACTGGCTGAACGGCAGGTAGCCCAGCTCGTCCAGGATGAGCATGTCCACGTACATCAGGCGGTGCCCACCTTGTCCACAGCGGTCTTCATGTTGTCGTAGATGCCGCGCCGCGGCACCCCGCCGAAGGCGGCAAACGCCCGGGCGTGGGCATCGAACAGCATCTCGTGGCTTTGCGCCGGGTAGGCCGTGAGCCAGAACGCACGCGAGGCCGCCAGCTTGGTGTGCGCAACCTCCAGGCGCCGGCGCAGGCCAGATTTGCTCGATCGCGCCCCTTACAGGTGGGTCAGTTTTGAATGATCGTCAACAGCTAAGACCTTCGACCACACTGACCGACTGCCTACTGCACGCCCAGGGCGCGAGTCTCGAAGGCCTGCAGCGCGTGCGCAGCCGCCTCGGCGCTGGCGGCCGTGTAGATCGGGTTCAAGGCCACCGCCAGCGCCTCGCACCTCGCGTCGGTTCCGTTGCGCCAGAACCCGTCGTCATGAGCCTGGTGACTTGCCACCTTGCGCGGTCGCCGTTGTTGCTCGGCCTTCCTCAGCCTCGGCAAGTGTCGTACACGCCGGGGCGAAGCTCTTCGGGTTCAGCAGACTTCAAGTACTGCCGCCGTTCCCCACCGTCGTAGCGGCCTGCCGCCGGGCCTGTGGCAGCGTCATCCCCTTCTTTCGTTCGTCGCTGGCGACGAACGAAAGACGCGGTGGGCAAGTCTTCCTGCGCCTCACAACAAGAATTCGGACAGGCTCACCTTGCCCAGCTTGGGCTTCAAAGCGTCTCATCTTGCGATGCCACCATCCACACCCTCTTCAATGGCAGCTCGGCCCTGAGGTCTTCATCCAGACGATCGTACTGCTCGAACAGTTGTTCGAGCAGTTCCTTTTGCGTCCACAGGCGCAGCCGAAAGAACTGGGAAGCCAGCTCCTTCTGCACGTTGCCCTTGAAGCCGCCCCATGCCACGAACAGGCCTTGGTCAGCGTTGAACTTCGTCATGGCGCCCAGCAGCTTGTCCACCGGCTCACGCCCAATCGGCGAGTCCTCGGACTTCACCTCCACGCATAAGCGCGGTGCAGAAAAGCCCAGGGGGCCAGAGCCCGCCAGGATGTCGGCGCCGCCGTCTGCGCCCTCCGGGCTGCGGTAGGTGGTGTAGCCCTGCGATTTCAGGATACCTTCGACCAAGCGGGTCAAGCCGTGACCCTTGAAGCGGGCAGAGACGAGAGCGGCGATCTGGTCGCGCGCCAGTTCGTCCAGATCGGTGTCGGCTGCCTCGGCATCAGTTGTCGTTGCCGTGGCCGCTTTGGCGGGGGCGGATAGTGTTTCCGCTTTCCAATCGTTGGCCCGCATGGCCGCAATCCGCTGCTCCGCGTTGTTACGTTGGATCCGGCAGATCGTCAGAAACGCGCCGAAGGAGAACAGCAGGTCTTTGCCAAAGTGCGTGCGCGGGATGGCCTCGCCAATCCACTTGACGGATCGCCAATGAAAGAAGGGATTCCTAACCAGTGCATTCGAAGGCAAGGCGCCCGCACAGTACGAGCAGGAGAATGTGCGCTTTTCGCGCTTAGTAGACGGGCAGACCGTTGACAACATCAAAGTCTCGCGCGGTGAAGAGAATAGCCATTGCCGGGATCGGTCTTGTAATCAACGATCTGCTGCATGGCCCGGCGTGGGCTGACGGCCAGCGTCTTCAGCTCGATTTGCACTACCGGCACACCGTTGATGAGCAGCATCACGTCGTAGCGGTGATGGCTGTTATCGGTGTTCATACGCAACTGGTTGACGACCTCGAAGTCGTTCTTGCACCAGTCCTTGATGTTCACTAGGGTGTAGTTCAGCGGCGTTCCGTCGTCTCGCTCAAAGCCGTTGATGCTGCGCAGCGTCTGGGCGGCGTTGTAGACATCGGGGGTGACGATGCTGTCGAGAAGGCGCTGGAACTCGCTGTCGGTCAGATGCACCCGGTTGAGCGCTTCGAATTTGGCGCGGAAGTTGGCTTCCAAGGCGGCGCGGTCGCGGATGTCTGGGCGATGGGTGTACTTGAGGTCGCTGAGCTTGCTTACCAGGTCTAGCTCGATTTGGCGTTCAACGGTCGTCATGGATTTGTTCCTGCCCTCATGGATTTGTTGGTGTGGCGGACAGGTGGCTCCCTGCGGCTTGAGCGGACATGTCAAGCGTTCGCCTTCGCCGACTCTCCGTTCGGACGATCCGTTCTCAAGTCATGACTGCGTGCGTACTCCAGCACTAGGATTTCGATCATCGATGCCACCGAGCGGCGCTCGCGATCAGCCGCCAAGCGCAAAAGCTGCTTGATCTCGGCGGAGGTGCGGATGGAAAGGGTTTCGTCTTTCAGGCGTGACATGGCGGCGTCTCGGCAACGATGTCACGCAAATGTACTGCCTTTGCAAGTGTTTGCGCAATGCAATGTTGCACTGCGATTTCGCCGTAGCGGGCGTTCGCCGATCACTGCTGGGAGTCCGATGGGGAAATGGCGCAATGTCTGGCGTAATTTTCTAACTCGCGATCGCCTTGCCTCATTCCAGTCGGGGCACTTGCATGTCCGGTCGAGCACATCCTTGCAAGCCTTAGATGGGAAAACCGGCCTCGATGCGCAACCGACGCAACGCATGTCCACCGCGAGCCTGATTCGCTGTGCCGCAATGGCGCCGCGCTTTGGCGCTGCGATGGCCGAGGCCACGGCTAGGTGTTGAGTCTCAGGAGGTTGTTCATGCCCGGGATGCGGGTCATGGGCGGCTGATGGTGCAGAGCGGAGTGTGGCCGCAGCCAGTTGTAGTGGTCAATGAAGGGCTGCAGGGCGGCGTGGCGCTGGGCTGAGCTTTCGTACGGTCTGGCATAGGCCCACTCGCGCAGGCTGGTCTGCACAAAGCGCTCGGCCTTGCCGTTGGTCTTGGGTGTGTAGGGGCGGGTGCGGATGTGGCGCACGCCTAGTTCCAGACAGGCGCTCCTGAAGGCCTTGGAGACGTAGCCGCTGCCGTTGTCGGTCATCACCCGCTCGATCCTCACGCCCAAGCTGGCGTAGTAGGCCAAGGCATCGCGCAGGAACTCAGTGCAGCTCAAGCCTGCCCCGTCGGGCTTGATCGAGGCGAAGGACACACGCGAGTGATCGTCGATGGCCAAGTGCACCGCGTCCCAGCCGATGCCCCTGTTGCGATGCTGGCGCTCACCAGTGATGCGGTGGCCAATGCCTTGGATGCGGCCCAGTCGCTTGGTGTCGATGTGCAGCAACTCGCCTGGGCTGGCTCGCTCGTAGCGGTGCACGGGCTCGCGTGGTTGCAGTGAGCTCAATCGGCTCAGACCCAGCCGAGCCATGTGGCGCGCCACGGTGGCCAGGCTGCGCCCGGCCTCACAGGCAATGCGCCAAAGGGGTACACGCTCTCGGCGGCACCGCTCGAACTGGCGCACCTGTTCGGGCGCGCAGCTCGCAGGGCTGCGCCGTGGCCTGGAGGTCCGATCGAGCAGTCCTGCCGGGCCTTCACTCTTGAAACGGGCCAGCCACTTGTAGCCGGTGCGCTCACTGACTCCGGCCGCTTCACTGGCCAGGGCCACCTTCCAACCCTCTTGCAAGACCCTGCTGACCAGCAAGGCTCGACCTCGCGCGGTCAATCGCGCATGCTTATGGCTGTTCATCCGTTCTCCTGTCCTGAGTTGTTGCGGCCTGGTAACCACAGCTTCCCAGTTCCGGGACGGATGAACAACCTATTGAGACTTCACAGCTAGGGCGCGCCCTATCGCCATCGGCTGAGGCCGGCACGTCCGCACGCCATGGATACCAAAAGCAGCTAGCTGTGACTTCGTGCTTAAGAGTGGGCCAGACCTTGCCCCTGGTGCCCAGGACCTCCAGCGGGATGGTATTTGTGATGGTATCGGCCTATGAACACAGTCTTGAATTGAGCCAGGACAAGCCTTCTGCGGCGATATGTGAACGACGCCCTCGCTTCACCCAGAGCCCTGAAAGCCCCGTCAACCCTCGTGTTGCGGGGTTTTTTTGTTTCGGCACTCGAGGCCTCGCTCAGGGCGCCCGCCTCCAAGGCCGCACAGGCTTGGACTTAAGGCAGCGTAAATCCTAGGATTGAACACTGCGTGCTCCCGCGGACCAAGGACTCTCGAAATGAACTGGAAAAACACGTCGAGCCGCTACGGCACCGTTTCCATGACCCTCCACTGGTTGACGGTGCTCGTCTTGATCGGCGTCTATGCCTGCATCAACCTGACCGACCTCTTCGCCAAGGGAAGCGCACCGCGCGAAGCCTTGAAGGACGGGCATTTCATGCTCGGCCTGGCGGTGTTGGCCCTCATGGCCCCGCGCCTGTTCAACCGCATCCTGGGCAAGACCCCGGCCGTCGTGCCACCGATGCCCCGCTGGCAGCAATGGCTGGCGAGCGCCATGCACGTCACGCTGTACGTCTTTCTGGTGGCCATGCCCCTGCTCGGCTGGCTGACGCTCAGCGCCTCGGGAAAACCGATCCCGTTCTTCGGCATCCAGCTGCCAGCGCTCTTGGCGGAAAACAAGGACCTTGGAAAGCAGTTGAAAGAGGTCCACGAAGCGCTCGGCACGCTGGGCTATTTCCTGGTGGGCGCGCATGCCTTTGCGGCGCTGTTCCACCACTTCATCACGCGGGACAACACGCTGATTCGAATGTGGCCGCAAAGGCGGTAGCGCCACGCCCCCCGCCGCGCCGGTATCACCCGATACAGCCGCGACCCGCGCCGCGGCCCAAGAATGGGGTTTCCTTCACTTGGGCCTTCGCCATGACACCCCTAGAACACGCCCGCGAACTGATCGAGCGCTTCATCCGCGCCGTCAACGACGGTGACGCCGACGCGGCCCAGCGCTGCCTCACGCCCGACGCCCAGTTGGTCTTTCCCGGCCCCACCCGCTTCCAGCGCGTGGCCGATTTCCTCGCCCTGAGCGGTCCACGCTACCAGCGCGTGGCCTACACCTATGGCGCGATGGAGCTGGCGCAGAACCACCAGGGCCGCACCGTGGTCTTCGCCCAAGGCACGGTCAGCGGCGTGTTCGCCAATGGCCAGGCCTTCGATGGCGTGCGCTACATCGACCGCTTCGACATCGACAACGGCCTCATCGCCTCCAAGGAGGTCTGGTCCGACATGGCCGATCGCATGCGCCGGCTCGGCCTCTGAGCCGCGCTCGGTATCGGCCTATACAGACACGGCGGGCCGCCGTGCGCACCATGGCCCCGTGCACAAGCGGTTGCACGGATCACATGGAGATTTCATGAGCAAGCACCCCGACGCCGTCGCGGCGATCACCCAGCGTTACCAGGAGTGGATGAAGGCCATCCGCGAACGCGACCTGCAGGCCATCCTGTCCATCTACGCCGACGACGCCACCTACATGCCGCCCGGCCGGCCGCTGGCCACGGGCCGGGCCAAGTTGCAGGAGGTCTGGGGCGGCTACCTGCAGCGCAAGGACTTCGTGGCCGAGTACACGCCCACGCTGCACGTGTCGGACGCCGGTGACATGGCCTACGACATCGGCCGCTACCGCATCAGCATGGTCAAGGACGAAGGGCCAGTGAGCTTCGTCGGCAAGTACGTGGTGGTGTGGAAGAAGGTCGACGGGCAATGGCGCGCCATGCTCGACATGGACAACGACAACGGACCCGAGGCCCAGGCCTGAGTCCGCGCTGAGGGCGCGCCGGGCGCTCGCCCTCAGCGTGTGTTGGAGGCCTCGGCCCGCGTCTCGGGCCAGCCTTCGCCCGGCGGGTCGCCTTCGTTGAGCACCACGAAGCGCGACCCGTTCATCGCCAGTTGGCCGCGCTGGCGCAGGCGGTTGATCACGCGCGTGACGGTCACGCGCGAGGTGCCGGTCATTCGCCCCACCTGCTCGTGCGTGAGGTGCACGGTCATCTCCCGCCCTTGCGCGGTGGTGGTGCCGAAGATGCCGGCCACGCGACGCAGCAGGTGCAGCACGCGCGCCTCGGGGGGCAGCGAGAAGGCGTATTCGAGCCGGATGGCCAGCACGCGCTGCTTGATGCTCACGATGCGCAGCAGGGACAGGGCCAGCTCGGGATGGGAAGCGAAAGCCTCGCGCAGGCGCCGCGCGTCGAAGCGCAGCACCTCGGCGTCGCGCAGGGCCACCGCGGTGGAGAAGCGCGGCAGCCCGTCGAACGCCGGGGCGTCCCCGCACAGGCCGTTGGGGCCCATGACCTCGATGGTGATCTCCTGCCCGTCTTCCTCGAAGCAGGAGATGCGCACCTCGCCCGAGAGGATCAGGAAGAAGTGCGGCGACACCTCCCCCTGTCCATACAGCAGGTTGCCCTTGCGGATGCGCAGGCGGTCGGCCAGGTAGTCGTGCCGCAGCCACAGCTCCACGTCCTCGGGGGACAGGCCCCAGGTTTCTTGTCGGCGTTCGCTCATGGCGGGGGAATCTAGCTTCATGGCCGCGATCCTTCAATGCCACGCTCACAGGCGCGTGGTCGGCGGCAGTTCCAGGCCATAGAGCGTCTTGCCGTAGAGCTCGCCACCCACCTCGGCCTGCAGCAGGAAGTGGGAGGCCATGCCGTGGATGTCGCGGAAGAAGCGCTCCACCGGCCCCTGCGGCAGGATGGCCCCGCCGCAGGTGGCCACCAGCCGGCCGGCCGCCGCCACCGCCATGCGCGAGGCCAGCGCGGCGTCGGCCCGGTAGCGGGCGCGCTGTTCCTGGTCAAAGGGCTCGCCGCGCTCGGCCTGGGCGTGCATCTCGTCGATGTCGGAGACGATCAGGCGGTGCGCCATGTGGATCTGCGCCGCGCCCTGGCCCAGTTCGATCTGGTTGTGGCGGTCCTCCGACTGCGCGGTCGAGGTGGCGTTGGCGATGCGCTTGCGGCCCAGCGCGATGACGGCGTCGAGCAGGCCGAAGGCGCCGCCCACCACGCCCGCCGCGGTGCACAACGCGAACACCGCGTTGAGCGGCATGCGGTACATGGGGCCGTGGTTGCGGGCCTGGCCCGGGTACACGCCGCGCTGCGCGTCGGCCCAGGAGAGGGTGCGGTACAGCGGCACGAGGCAGTCGCTCAGGCTCACGTCCTTGCTGCCGGTGCCACGCATGCTGGCCACCTGCCAGCTGGCGTCGTCGACCGTGAAGGCGCTGCGCGGCACCGCTGCGAGCCGCTGCTCGGGCGGGCCGCCGTCCCGCGGCACCGCCACCATCACGCACAGCCAGTCGGCCACGTCCACGCCCGAGGCGTACAGCCAGCGGCCCGACAGGCGCAGCGCATCCCCTTCGAGGCGCACCTGCACGTCGCGCCCCACCCCGCCGCTGAGCACGGGCACCACCGCGTCGCGGCCGCCGGCGAACACCTCGTCCTGAAAGCGCGGCTCGAACATGCCGAGCAGCCAGGGGTGCACGCCCGCCAGGCAGAGGATCCAGCCGGCCGCCGTGTCGGCGCGGGCCACTTCGCGCGCGCATTCGAACAGCGCGCGCGGGTGCATGTCCCAGCCGCCGCAGGCCGCGGGCTGCACGATGCGGAACAGGCCGATGCCGCGCATCGCGGCCATCGCCTCGTCGGACACGCGGCGCTCGGCCTCGTGCCGCGGCGCGCAGTCGCGCAGCAGCGGCGCCAGGCCACGCGCCCGCGCCACCAGTTCCTCGATCGCCGGGGCGGGTGAAGCTGTTGCGGTGCGGCTCATGCGGCGGCCCCTCCGAGTTCGTGGTACTGGCCCCGCAGGTAGACCAGCGCGCGCGCGTCGAGATCGCCGTGGCGCAGGGCGCTCACCTGCCCGACGACGATGGTGTGGTCGCCCGCGGCGTGCTGCGCCACGACCTCGCAGACCAGGGCGGCGCCGGCGTTGTCGAGCACGGGCACGCCCTGCTCCAGGGCCCAGGGGGCCTCGCAGCCGGCGTCGCCGCGGCCGGCGTAGTACTGGGACACGGCCTGGTGGCCGGCCTTGAGCACGTTGACCGAGAAGCGGCCGTGGCGCCGCAGCGGCGAAAGCCAGCGGCTTTCGTTGCGCACGCAGACGAGCAGCAGCGGCGGCTCCAGGCTCACCGAGGTGACCGAGTTGGCCGTCATGGCCGCGGGCGCCTCGGCCGTGCCGCAGGCCACCACGGTGACGCCGGTGGGAAGACAAGCCATCGCGGCGCGAAACCGGCGGCTGTCGAGAGTGCTGTCCATCCTGGGGACCTCCGTTGTGATTGATGGTGGGCCGCAGTCTCGCGAGCCCGGCGCGCAGCGTCTGTATCGGTCGATACCTGCACGCCAGGGCATTCCCCTAGCGCGCTTGTATCGGCCGATACCGCGAGGAGCGCGCGCGCTGCGTACCGTCGCGGCATCCACAACGAGGAGCACTCACATGAAGCCCATCAAACGGCTGCTGGCGGCGACCCTGCTGCTGGCGGCAACCCACGCCACGACCTGGGCACAGGCCCCTGGCAAACCGACGCTGGTGATCGGCGTGGTGGCATCGGCCAGCGGGCCGGCCGCCGCGCTGGGCCTGCCCGAGAAGAAGGCGATCGAGCTGGTCGAGGAGATGGCGCGCTCGCGCGGCGACCTGCCGTTCCAGCCGCGCTTCGTCTACCTGGACGATGGCTCCGATCCCACGCGCGCCGTCAACGCGGTGCGCAAGCTGGCCAGCGAGGACGGCGCCGCGGTGGTCATCTGCTGCACCACCACGCCCGCCTCGATGGCCGTGCTGGACACCGTCAAGGCGGCCGGTGTGCTCAACATCTCCATGGCCTCGGCCGCCACCGTGGTGGAGCCCGTGGCCGAGCGCCACTGGACCTTCAAGACGCCGATGACCGACCGCATGCAGATCGCCTTCACGCTCGAGCGCCTGAAGAAAAGCGGCGCCAAGCGCATCGCCTACTTCGGGCTCGAGGACGCCTATGGCGAAGCCGGCTGGAACGAGTTGCGCAAGCTCGCCCCCGAGTACGGCCTGCAGATCGTGGCCAGCGAGCGCTTCTCCCGCGCCGACACCAACTTCACGCCGCAGGCGCTGCGCATCCGCCAGGCCGGCGCCGACGCGGTCTACCTGCACGCCATCCCGCCGTCCAGCGTGCTGGCGCACCAGGCCTTGCTGCGTGTGGGGGTGGACCGGCCCGTGTTCCACAGCGCGGGCGCGGCCAACGCCGGCTTCCTGGCCATGGCCAAGGGCTCGCTGGACGGCGCCTACGTGGTCAGCGGCGCCCTGCAGGTGCATGAGCAGCTGCCGGCGAGCCACCCGCTCAAGCAGCCGCTGCAACGCTTCGTCGAAGCCTACGCGCGCAAATTCCCCGGCGAAACGGCCGACCTGTTCGCGGGCCAGGGCTGGGACGCGGCCCACCTCGCGCTGAGCGCCCTGTCGGCCGCCACCAAGGCGGTGCCCGCGGGCGCGCCGCTGCCCGCGCTGCGCACCGCCGCGCGCGACCAGATGGAGCGCATCCGCGGCCACGCCGGCGCCAACGGCATCTTCAACCTGTCCAAGGACGACCACCTGGGCCTCGACGATGTCGGCCTGGTCATGCTGCGCGTCGACAACGGGCGCTTCAAGCTGCTGGGGGACTGAGCGGTGGCATCGCTGGACACCCTGCTGTTCCTCGGCATCGACGGGCTCACGAGCGGCGCCGTGTACGCGCTGCTCGGCCTGGGCATCGTGCTCATTTACCTGGTGACGCGCGTCATCAACATCGCCCACGGCGACTTCGCCATGCTCGCGGCCATGACCCTGGTGAGCCTGGAGCAAGGCCTGCTGCCGGGCACCAGCTACCTGCTCGGCGCGGGCGCGCTGCTGTGGGGCGCGCTCAGCGCCCTGGCGGCCCGCCGCCAGGGGGCCTGGGCCATCGCACGGCCCTGCCTGGGCGCGCTGGCCACCGCGACCCTCGCGTTCGCGCTGCCGCTGGCCCTGGCGGCGCTGCGGGCGCCCGCGGCGCTCAACGCCGCCGCCGCCGTGCTCATGGTGTCGGCGCTCGGCCCCATGTTCCACCGCCTGGCGATCGAGCCCATTGCGCGCGCGAGCGTGCTGGTCTACATCATCGTGACCCTGGGCATGCACCTCATCCTGCAAGGCCTGGCCTTGCAGCTCTGGGGTCCGCAGGCCCACTCGGTGGCGCCCCTGCTCGACGGCAGCCTCGCCATCGGCGCGGTGGTGATCAGCCACCAGTCGCTGCTGGTGCTGGGCCTCACGGTGCTGCTGGTGGTGGCGCTCTACCTGGGCTTCAACCACACCCTGGCGGGCACGGCGCTGCGCGCCTGCGCGGTCAACCGCACGGGCGCCGACCTGTGCGGCATCGAGGTCGCGAGCGCCGGCCGCCGCGCCTTCGGCCTGGGCGCGGGCCTGGCCGCCGTGGCCGGGGTGCTGATCGCCCCCGTGGTCGGGGTGCACTACGAGATGGGCTTCCTCATCGGGCTCAAGGGCTTCGTGGGCGCCACGCTCGGCGGCCTGGTGAGCTACCCCGGCGCCATCGTCGGCGGCGTGCTGATCGGCGGCTTCGAGTCGGTGTTCTCCTACCTGAGCAGCGCCTACCGCGATGCCCTGGTGTTCCTGCTCATCATTCCCATCCTGCTGCTGCAGACCGCACGCCACAAGCGCCGGGGAGTCGTTCATGGGCATTGAGGCGCGCGGACTTCTTGTCGTCGCGGCACTGGTCGCGCTGGTGTCGGTCGCGGGCGCGGAGTTCCACGCCTCCGTGCTCGCCACCATGGGCATCTACGCCCTGCTCGGCCTGTCGCTGGTGATCCTGGCGCTCAGCGGCCAGGTCTCGCTCGGGCACGCCGCCTTCATGGGCCTGGGCGCCTACGCCAGCGCCCTGCTGGTGGCGCGCACCGGCCTGCACCCGGCCGCGGGCCTGATCGCGGGCCTGGGCGTGTCGGGCGCGGCGGCCTGGCTCATCGGCAGTGCCACCAGCAGCCTGCGCGGCCACTTCCTGGCCCTGACCACGCTGGCCTGGGGCATCGCGCTGGCCGTGTGCTTCCGCGCGGCGGCCGACTGGACCGGCGGCGCCTCGGGCCTGGCGGGCATCGCGCCCTTCACGCTGTTCGGCCAGTCGCTGAGCGCGCCCCGCCCCATGGCCCTGCTGAGCTGGGGCTGCGCGCTGCTGGTGGTCTTCGCCATCCTGCGCGTGCAGCGCTCGCGCACCGGCCGCGCGC
>JBBCJV010000036.1:0-12164 GCA_037190565.1 Burkholderiaceae bacterium | reverse complement strand
GGCGCTGCCGGTGTGCCGGGCTGAACCCGCGGTCCGGCTTGCAGCCGGACTGCTCTGCGCTGCTCGGTCACACGGCCCCGGCGCGGAACTCGCTGCGCGAGCCTTGCTCGCTTCGCTCGAACAGCCGCGCCGAGTCAGATGAGGTGGCGCGCTGCGCGCGCGGGCCGCGCGCCCTGCGCTGCTCGACGCGGGTTCTGATGCGCCCGGCACACCGGCAGCACCACCGGCCTCCTGGATGCACCGTGGCGTTTTTGACGCAATCACCTCGGTGGTGCTTCGGCCCTGGGTGCTGCGGGCGGGCGGCGGCGCGCGTGGGAGGCGCCGAGTAGCGCAGGGCCGGTGGCCGCGCGCGCAGCGCGCTTCGTTGATTGACTCGCCGCACTTGTTCGAGCGCAGCGGCCACAGGCCGCGTAGCGAGTTGTGCGGCGGGCCACCGGCCCGAGCAACGCAGGGAAGCCCGGCCGCTGGCCGGGCCGCCTCCGTCGTGCGCCGCCGCCTGCCCGCAGCACCCTGGGCCGCGCAGCGGCCCAAAAACTACGCCAACGCCCGCCCGATCAAAATCTTCTGCACTTCCGACGTGCCCTCGTAGATCTGGCACACCCGCACGTCACGGTAGATGCGCTCCACCGGAAAGTCGCTCACGTAGCCGTAGCCACCGTGCACCTGGATGGCATCGGAGCACACACGCTCGGCCATCTCGGTGGCAAACAGCTTGGCCATGGCCGCCTCCTTCAAGCAAGGCCGGCCGGCATCCTTCAACGCGGCGGCGTGCCAGATCATCTGACGCGCCACCTCGATCTGCGTGGCCATGTCGGCCAGCTTGAACTGCACCGCCTGGTGGTTGAAGATGGGCTGGCCGAAGCTCATGCGTTCCTTGCTGTAGACCAGCGCCGCCTCAAACGCCGAGCGCGCCATGCCCACGGCCTGGCTGGCAATGCCTATGCGCCCGCCTTCCAGGCCGGACAGCGCGATCTTCAAGCCCTGGCCTTCTTCGCCCAGACGGTTGGCCGCCGGCACGCGGCAGTTTTCGAAGCGGATCTGCGCCGTGTCGCTGGCGTGCTGGCCCATCTTGTCTTCCAGCCGCGCCACCACATAACCGGGTGTGCTGGTGGGCACGATGAAGGCACTGATGCCCTTCTTGCCCGCCGCCTTGTCGGTGACCGCCATCACGATGGCCACGTCGCCGTTCTTGCCGCTGGTGATGAACTGCTTCACGCCGTCCAGCACATAGTCGTCACCGTCGCGGCGCGCCGTGGTGCGCAGGCCGCCGGCTTCCGAACCCACGTGCGGCTCGGTCAGGCAAAAGGCGCCCAGCATCTCGCCGCGTGCCAGGGGCTTGAGTAAGCGTTGCTTCTGGTCTTCGTTGCCAAAGGCCATCAGGATGCTGCACACCGGGCAGTTGTTGACGCTGACCACGGTGCTGGTGGCGCCATCGCCGGCGGCAATCTCTTCCAGGATCACGGCCAGCGCCAGGTAGTCCAGGCCGGCGCCGTCCCATTCGGCCGGCACGGCCACGCCGTAGCAGCCCAACGCCGCCAGGCCGGCCAGCGCATCCTGCGGAAACGTGTGGTTCTTGTCCCAGGCGGCCGCATGGGGTGCCACTTCGGCGCGCACGAAACTGCGCACGGCGTCCTGCACGGCCAGGTGGTCTTCGCTCAACAGCATGGTGGGAGACAGGACAAGGCGCCCGCAGCAATCAAGGGGCCACGATTGTCGGCCCTGCGCCCCGGCCGCCCATGCTCAGGAACCCGCAGGCCGCTCGGCCAGCAGCCGCAAGGCCAGCGCCATGAACAGCCCGCCGCCCACGGCCGACAGCCCCCGCCGCAATGCCGGTGCCGGCCGGCTTTGCGCCAGGCGCGCCGCCACCGCCACCAACAGCAGACAGAACAGCGTGCCCTGCACGATGGACCAGGCGCCCAGCAGCACAAACGACGCCGTCTTGTGCGGCGACACCGCCGGCACGAACTGCGGCAGAAAGGCCAGGTAGAACAAGGCCACCTTGGGGTTGAGCAGGTTGGTCAGCACGCCGGCGCGAAAGTCCGCTCCGCGGCGCGCTGGCGCGGCACCGGCCGCGGGCAGCACGGCCGGTGGCGCAGGCCGCCAGGCCTGGCGCAGCAAGCCCCAGCCCAGCCAGGCCAGGTAGGCAGCGCCGGCCCAACGTATCAGCACAAAGGCCTGCGGGTACAGCACCAGCAAGGCGGCCAGGCCCGAGGCCGCGGCCAGCAGGTGTGCGGTGCAGCCCAGGCCCACGCCCAATGCAGCTGCCACCCCGGCGCGCGCACCGCGCTGCAGCGTGCGCGAGACGATCAGCAGGAAGTCCACCCCCGGCGTGGCGTTGAGCACCAGCACCGCGGCGGCAAAGGCCAGCAACTGCGCCGGGCCTGGCAGCAGCAGGTCCCACCACGCCGCACCTGTCTCCCATCCACCGATCGTGTTCAAGGGCATTCCTCCGCCTGTTCAGGCCCTGCCGGCTCCGGCATCATGGCCCGCCATGGACCTCCGCACCGCGGTCATCCTGCTTGCCTTGCACCTGCTGTCCACGGGCGTGCTGGTGGCCCTGGTGGCGCGCCAGAACGAAGGCCATCATGGCATGCGCGACTTTGCCTGGGCCTGGGGCTGTTCGGCTGCGCCTACCTGGCCCGGCTGGAGATGGGCGCCCCGGTGGGCCCGCCGCAGCTGCCGCTGCTGCTGGTGGGCGGCTTCCTGCTGCTGCACGCCACGCTGCTGCTGACCCTGGGCACGGTGGCCCGGCACGCCAGCCTGAACGGCGCGCTGGGGCTGGTCTACCTGGCCATCGCCTGCAGCGCCTTCAGCGCGCAGCGCAGCCTGCCGGCGAACGAGCGGCTGCCGCAGCGCGCGTTGTTCGTGGTGTGCGGGCTGCTGCTGGGGCCTATCGTGCTGTGGTGGATGTTCTCGCGCATGAACGCCCAGCTGGCACGGCTGGCCACACAGGACGCTCTCACCGGCGTGCTCAACCGCAACGGCCTGAAGCAGGCCCTGCAGCAACACTTCGCGGCCCGCCGGCCGGCGCCCATGACCTGGCTGGCCGTGGACCTGGACCACTTCAAGCGCGTCAACGACACGCTGGGCCAGGCCGACGCTGCGACCTGACCCCGCCTGGGCGCTCAGACCGGAGCGCTCAGACCAGCTCCACCGCCAGCGCCGTGGCTTCGCCGCCGCCTATGCACAGCGCAGCCACGCCGCGCTGCTTGCCCTGCTTGCGCAGGGCGCCTAGCAGCGTCACCACGATGCGCGCGCCGGACGCGCCAATGGGGTGGCCCAGCGCCACCGCGCCGCCGTGCACGTTGACGATGTCGTGCGGCAGCTTGAACTCGGCCATGGCCGCCAGCGTCACCGCGGCGAAGGCCTCGTTGACTTCCCACAGGTCCACCTGGCCGGGCTGCCAGCCGGCCTTCTTCAGCACCTTGCTGATAGCACCCGCCGGCGCGGTGCTGAACCACTCCGGCGCCTGCGCGTGCACCGCATGGCCCACGATGCGTGCCAGCGGCTTCACGCCCATCTGCCTGGCCGTGCTCTCGCGCATCAGCACCAGCGCCGCGGCGCCGTCGCTGATGCTTGACGAGGTGGCGGCGGTGATGGTGCCGTCCTTCTTGAAGGCCGGCTTCAGGCCGGGGATCTTGTCCAGCTTGGCCTTGAAGGGCTGCTCGTCGTGCTTGACCACGGTGTCGCCCGC
This sequence comes from Burkholderiaceae bacterium, assembly GCA_037190565.1. Taxonomy (GTDB): domain Bacteria; phylum Pseudomonadota; class Gammaproteobacteria; order Burkholderiales; family Burkholderiaceae_C; genus Rubrivivax. The sequence goes on along the minus strand of JBBCJV010000036.1, from coordinate 8,470 downwards.
CTTGCCCGGCAGCGTGACGGGCGCGATCTCCCAGTCGAAGCTGCCGTCTTCGTTGGCCTGCTTGCTGCGCTGCGTGCTGGCGATCGCGAACTGGTCCTGCGCCTCGCGGCTGAACTGGTACTTGGCCACACACTGCTCGGCGAACACGCCCATGGCCTTGCCGCGCTCGTAGGCGTCTTCCAGGCCGTCCAGCGCCATGTGGTCGTACAGCGCTGCGGCGCCGTACTTGATGCCCTTGCGGGCAAAGGTCAGGTGCGGCGCGTTGGTCATGCTCTCCATGCCGCCGGCCACCATCACCTGGGCACTGCCGGCCACCAGCATGTCGTGGGCAAACATCATGGTGCGCATGCCGCTGCCGCACATCTTGGTCAGCGTCACGGCGCCGGTGCTGTCGGGCAGGCCGGCGCGGCGCATGGCCTGGCGCGCCGGCGCCTGGCCCTGGCCGGCCATCAGGCAGTTGCCCAGCAGCACCTCGTCCACCGCGTCGCCGGGCACGCCGGCGCGTTCCACCGCCGCCTTCACGGCCACGGCCCCCAGCTCCCAGGCCTGCAGCGAAGCAAAGTCGCCCAGCAGGCCGCCAATGGGCGTGCGGGCAGCGGAAACGATGACGATGGGATCGCTCATGGGGAACTCCTGGTTGGGGGCAACGGGGCCGAAGTCTCGAAGAGCGTGGGGCCGTGCTCGGCCGCCACGCGTTGTATGTAGGCCTGGAACGCGGGATCCTCGCCGCGCAGCAGGAAGGGTAGCGTGTTCCGAAAATCCTCGCGCTGGCACCACTCGTGCATGTAGTCGTCCCACGAGTTCCAGCGCCGCTGTTCGGCCGGCGACATCTGCGGCTTCCAGGCGATCAGGAAGGCGCGCTCGAACAGCGAGACCAGCATGTCGAAGATCACCAACCGGCGCTCGTGCTGCTCGGGCGTGGGCGCCGGCAGCGCGGTGGCGGTGCGCAGGTGCAGGTCGCTGTTGGCCAGCACCACCTTCAGGAAGTCGTTGTACGCATCGGCCAGCCGCAGGTAGGCCTCTTCGTCCTCGTTCTCGCGCTCGGCGCGCTGCTGCAGGAAAAACACCCAGATGGCAAACGGCAAGCCCACCACCGTGACCGTGTAGCTGGCCATTTCCAGCAGCTCCACAAGGCTCATGCGCCCGCCCCCCGGCCGGCCAGCGTGAAGCGCCGTGAAGGCTCGTACGGAAACACGTCGTGCACATGGCCGGCGGCGATGCGCTGCTTGTGGCCTTGCCAGAAAGCCGCGTCCAGCAGGTCGGCGTGGTGGGCCATGAACAGCTCGCGCACTTGCGGGTTGCCCAGCAGGAAGGGGCCGAAGGTTTCCGGGAACACGTCCTTGGGGCCGACCGCGTACCAGACCTCGCCGGACATCTCTTCCTCCTCGTTGCGCGGCTCGGGCACGCGGCGGAAGTTGCAGTCGGTGAGGTACTCGATCTCGTCGTAGTCGTAGAACACCACCTTGCCGTGGCGCGTGACGCCGAAGTTCTTCCACAGCATGTCGCCGGGGAAGATGTTGGCCGCCACCAGGTCCTTGATGGCGTTGCCGTACTCCACCACGGCGTGTTCCATCTGCTCGGGCGTGGCGTCCTGCAGGTAGATGTTCAGCGGGATCATGCGCCGTTCTATGTACAGGTGGCGTATGACCAGCATGTCGCCGTCTTCCTCCAGCAGGCTGCCGCAGAAGCGCTTCAGCTCGGCGATCAGTTCTTCTTCGAAGCGGTGGCGCGGAAAGGCCACGTTGCTGTACTCCAGCGTGTCGGCCATGCGGCCCACGCGGTCGTGCTGCTTCACCAGCAGGTACTTGCGCTGGATCTGCTCGCGCGTGGTGTCCTTCTGCGGCGGGTAGAAGTCCTTGATGACCTTGAACACGTACGGGAACGACGGCAGGTCGAACACCAGCATCACCATGCCCTTGATGCCCGGCGCGATGCGGAAGGCGTCGCTGCTGTGGCGCAGGTGGGCCAGGAAGTCGCGGTAGAACAGGTTCTTGCCGTGCTTTTGCAGGCCCAGCGCGTTGTACAGCTCGTGGCGCGGCTTGCGCGGCATCAGCCCGCGCAGGAAGTGCACGTAGGCGCTGGGCACCTGCATGTCCACCATAAAGTAGGCGCGGGCGTAGCTGAAGATCATCAACAACGCGTCTTCGCCGAACAGCGCCGCGTCCACCACCAGCCGGCCCGAGGGCCCGTGCAGCAGCGGCAGCGCCAGCGGCGTTTCGGTGAAGCCGTTGATGATGCGGCCCACCAGGTAGGCGCCCTTGTTGCGGTAGAACAGGCTGGACAGCACCTGGATCTGGAAGTTGGCGCGCGGGCGCAGGCCACCCAGCTCGGACAACATGGCCTGCACCACGTGGCCGCAGTCGCGCGGCAGGTCTTCGAACTCGCGCTCCAGCTGGAAGTTGCTGACGATGCGCTCCCAGGTGGCCTGCAGCGTGTCGTGCCGCGGGTAGTAGGCGCGGTAGGTGGGCTGGCTGGCGGGCTCGTCGTTTTCTATGTACTCGGTGCTGACCGCCGGCCGCACGAAGATGAAGTCGTTGCGGAAGTAGCTGCGGTGCAGCAGCTTGGTGGTGACCGAGTTGAAGAAGGTCTCCGCCAGCTCGGGCTGGTGGTGGTCGGTCAAGAGGCCTATGTAGTGCAGCTTGGCCTGCTGCCAGGTGTCGCGCGACAGCTGGGCTATGCTGAACTCGCTGCGCAGCCTGGCCACGGCCTCGTCCACACGCTGGTCGTAAAAGGCGATGCGGTCGGCCTGGGCCCGCTGCTGGCCGTGCCAGTCGCCGGCCTCGAAACGCTGGCGCGCCGCCGCGCTGGTGGCGCGGAACAGGTGGTAGTGGCGGTCGAACCCGTCGATCAGCGCCTGGGCGATGGCAAAGGCGCTGCGGTCGGTGAGCTGGTGCGGGAACATGCGCGGCCCACGCGATGCGCGCTCAGGCGGCCGGGCGCAACAGCCGGCAGAACGCAGCCACGGGGCAGGCGGGCAAGCGGTACAGGCGGGCGGGCGGCAGGCGCTGGGGCATGCGCCACAGTGTACGGGCGTGGCCGCGCCGGATTCGGCACGGCCGTGACAGCGGCGCGGGCTGCGTCAGCCCGCGCGCGCCTCAACGCTGCGGGTTCAGCCCTGGCGCCGGCGCGCGGCGCCGACGACGCCGGCCAGGCCCAGGCCGAACAACAACAGGGTAGCCGGCTCCGGCACCGCGGTGACCGTGCCGTTCACGACGGTCAGGGCGATGTCGGCCAGGCCGGCGTTCAGCGCCAGCACATCGGAGAACACCAGCGCGCTGCTGCCCATGGCGCCGACATCGAAGCTGATGGTGGCCAGCGTGCCGCTGCCGCTGACGCCGTTGATGGGGCCGATCAGGCTTTCCAGCACGAAGGAGATGGTGCCGGTGGTGTTGTCGATCTCACCGCCGTGGAAGAAGGTGGTGCCGCCGCCGGCCAGGAAGCTGCCGGCGCTGACCGTGGTGGCCTGCAGCAGCGCCGGGTCGAAGCCCAGCGAGAACTCGTAGGCGTACAGGTCGGCGATGCCGCTGATGACGATGTCCACCGTGACGCTGCTGCCCGGCACGGCCGGGTCGGGGCTGACGACGGTGCTGAGCACGGCGTCGTCGGCCAGCGCCGGCGCGGCCAGCGCAGCAAGCATGGCGGCCATACACAAGCGGCTGCTCCAAGCATGCCGTGAACGCCAAGAGGCCATGGGTGATTTCTCCTTGTGATCAAGACGACAGTGCCGGCAGACAGGCCCGGAGCGCAAACAAGAGGGCGCCCTGCCCGGCTGCGGCGTACAGGCGCACACCCCAAGCACGCCACATGCCAGATGTAGCGGTGCCGGGCCGCAGCCTGCCTCGCAGGTCGTGGAGGGTAACGGCGCGGGCGCAACCGCCATCCCCCCGAAACCCGGGGAGGAATGTCCCGTGGCCGGGGCCGCCGCAAGTCGAACCGCCTTGGCTGGCAGGCGCTCAGGGCAGCCGGTCCAGGCCGTGGCGCGCCAGCAGCGTCTGCACCGCCCGCTCCAGCGCCAGCAGCGCCGGCGGGCCGTGGCCTTCGCGACGGAAGACCTCCTTGAGCTGGCCACCGCAGCGCAGGCGCAGCATCACCCAGGGCCCGTCGGCGGTGTCGGGGTCGTCGTAGATCTCGTCAAGCGCGCAGAAGCCCTGGGCCTGCGCCAGCTGCTGCAGCGCACGCAACTCGTCGGCAGGCACCCGGCCTTGCGCGACACGGTCCGCGGTGCGCAGGCGCGCCTTGCCGGTGGCGGTGAGCACGGCACGGCCGTCGCCATACAACTCGACGCGGCGCCCCAGCGGGCAGCCGGGGCAGTCGCTCTCCAGACTGAGCGTGGGACTGAGTGTGGGTGTAGCCGGGGGCGGCTGTGCCGAAGGCGACGACGCGCCCGACGCACTGCAGGCACCAGCGAAGGGTGCCATGCACAAGATGCAGGCCCACAGCAGGACGCGGCGGTGCACGCCCGGGGCCACGCGCGCCGTGCGATGCGGCCACCACGACGCGCGCCCACGGCGCGACGGGCTCATCGCACCCCCTCATTCCGGGGAGTGCGGCGCCGCAGGCAGCGCAACTCGGTAGTAGCGGCAGTTGACCGGTGCCGGTGCTTCAACGCCAATGCAGGCCTTGTCCTTCGCAGGTGACCCGGCAAGGTCGGCCAGCGCAACGGTGCATCGTGCCTATGCATTTGCATGTGCATGCTTCTTGCTCCAAGGCGCAACGGCTGAAGACTGTGCGGCAGGCGCAAGCTGGTCCGCACGGCATCTTCTCATGTCGATGTCACCGCCTGCCCGGCGCCGCCGGCGCAGGTGTTTGTCAAGAACCACAAGGCCCCGCACGCCGTACAGCGGGTGCTCCACAGAGGATGACTCTCCCATGACTCCATCGCGTCCCCGACCCGACCTGGCCGTGCGCCCGCAACCCCGGCGCCGTGCTGCGCAAGGCCTGAGCCTGTTATGCCTGGCGGCAGCAGCGACCCTGACGCTGCCGGCCGCGGTGCAGGCCCAGTCGCGCTCGGGTGCTGCTGCAGCGCCCACGCCCCGCGCTGCGGCCCCGCACCCCTCGCAGGCCTTCTGGCAGGACACGGCGGGCGCACCGGCGAGCTTCTCTGCCAGCGGCGCCGAGGCCGCGGTGCAGCCGCTGCGCTTTCGGGCACTGACGGTGGACCACACCGCGCTGGCCGCAGCCCTGACCGCCGCGCCCATGGAGCGCAGCGACGCGGCGCGCATGAACCCGCTGGTCATCACGCTGCCGCACCCGCGCGGCGGCTTCCAGCGTTTTGCCGTGGTCGAGTCGCCGGTGGTGGAAGCCGGCCTGGCGGCCAAGCACCCCGACATCCGCACCTACACCGGCCGCGGCCTGGACGACGCCGGCGCCAACCTGCGCCTGAGCGTCACGCCGCTGGGTGTGCAGGCCTCGGTGCGCTCTGCGCGCGGCGGCTGGTACATAGACCCTTACTACCAGCGCGACACCAGCCTGTACGTCAGCTACTTCCGCGGCGACCTGCCCAACGACCGCGCCCCGTTCACCGAACCGCTGCTGCAGCGCGCCGAGATCTCGCTGCAAAGCAGCCGCTTCCGCGCCGGACAGGCGGTGCTGGTCGAAGGCCTGGGCTTCGTGCCCAACGGACAGGTCACCCTCACCGTGCGGCAGGCCGGCAGCGAGGTGGCACGCCAGACGCTGCATGCCACCGCCAGCGCCGACGGTACGCTGCGCCACAGCTTCACCGCCGACCCCTACGGCGCCACCGGCAGCTATGAAGTCATCGCCAGCGACGGCCGCACCAGCACCCGCATGGCCTACCAGGTGGTGGCACCGGGCACGCCGCTGAACACCGCGGTGGGCGCCGATCTGCGCATCTACCGCCTGGCCCTGCTGACCGACCCGGCCTATGCCGAGTACTTCGGCGCCGAGAACGTCACGGCGGCCAAGGTGGCGCTGATCAACCGCGTCAACCATGTCTACGAGAACGACTCGTCGGTGCGGCTGGTGCTGATCGCCAACAACGACGTGCTGAACCTGAACACGGCCGCCGACATGACCGGCACCAACGGCCCCTGCGGCGCCACCGCCTGCTACACCACGGCGCAGGCCAACGGCTGCGGCAGCGGCACGCTGACGCGCACCCGCCAGGTCATAGGCCTGCTGGCCGGCGCCAGCAACTTCGACGTGGGCCACATCGCGCTGGGCCGCAACGGCGGCGGCGTCGCCAGCCTGGGCGTGGTGGGCGCCAACAACAAGGCGCAGGGCTGCACCGGCATCGCCCCGCCCATAGGCGACATCTGGGCCATCGACTACGTGGCCCACGAGCTGGGCCACCAGTTCGGCTCCAACCACACCTTCAACGGCGCGGTGGGCAACTGCTCGGGCGGCAACCGCAGCGCGGCCAACTCGGTGGAGCCGGGCAGCGGCTCGTCGGTGATGGCCTACGCCGGCATCTGCGGCACCGACAACCTGCAGCTCAACACCGACCCGTACTGGTCGTTCCGCAGCCTGGACGTGATCACCGCCTACCTGTCCGGCAACGAGACCAACATCAACGAAGTGCAGATGGCGGCACTGACCGGCTTCAGCGCCAACGGCCTGCAGTTCCAGCTCAGCTACAACGGCCAGGTGTCGGCGCCTATCGTGCGCGGCAGCAACTACACCACCGCCGGCATCAAGGCGGCCATCGAAGGCATTGCCGGCTGGCCTGCCGGCGGCACGGTGACCATCGCCTCGGTCAGCGACGGCGGCTTCCAGGTCACCTTCGGCGGCGCGCTGGCCGGGGTGGACGCGCAGCTGCTGCAGGTGGAGAGCCTGTCCAAGGGCGTCAGCGGCTTCATAGGCGAAGTGGCCAAGGGCGGCGCCACCACGCGCAACGGCACCGTGGTCGCCACCGGCAACCAGCCGCCAGTGGTCACCGCGCCGGCGGGCTTCACCATCCCGGTGCGCACGCCCTTCGCGCTGACCGGCAGCGCCGTGGACCCCGACGGCGACACCCTCACCTTCATGTGGGAGCAGACCGACCGCGGCGCCAGCGCCGGGGCCGCGCTGATCAACGACAACAAGGTCAGCGGGCCGCTGTTCCGCCAGTTCGGCAAGCGCGCGGTGTTCGACCCGTGGATCTACGACCCGCCGGGCCAGAACGAGGTCACGACCAACCCCACCCGCGTGTTCCCCGACTGGGACCAGATCCTCGGCAACAACACCAACGCCGAGACCGGTGGCTGCCCCAACGTGCAAGCCACGCCCACGGAAGCCAACATCGAGTGCTACTCGGAGTTTCTGCCCACCGCGGCCTACGTGGGCTTCGCCGGTGTCAACGCCAGCCCGGCACGCCTGAACTTCCGCCTCACGGCGCGTGACGGCCTGGGCGGCGTGAACAGCGCCTCCACGGTGCTGACGCTGGCGCCGGGCGCCGGGCCCTTCCTGGTGACCGCGCCCAACACCGCCGTCACGCTGGTGGGCAGCCGCAGCACGCAGGTGACCTGGAACGTGGCCAACACCAACGTGGCGCCGGTGGGCACCACGGCGGTGGACATCCTGCTGTCGGTGGACGGCGGCGCCACCTGGCCGCACACGCTGGCCAGCAAGGTGCCGAACAACGGCGCCAGCATGGTGACGCTGCCGGACCTGGGCAGCAGCCAGGCCCGCGTCAAGGTGGCCGCGGTGGGCAACGTGTTCTTCGACGTGTCCAACGCCGACTTCACCATCCGCCGCGCGGTGGACGTGAACGGCGACGGCACCGTGGACTGCGCCGACCTGTACGCCGTGCGCGACGCCCTGGGCACCAGCAAGGGCCAGCCCGGCTTCAACGCGGCGGCGGACGTCAACTTCGACGGCCTGGTCAACGTGCGCGACGTGTCGCTGGTCACCCGCGCCCTGCCGGCCGGCACCAGCTGCAAGTAAGGCGGCAGCAGGCACCGGCCGACCCTAAGGCGCCACCGAGATCACGGCGCCGTCCAAGGGCGTGCCGGTGACCTCCACCGGGGCCGGCGGGTTGGCCGTGTCGCTCGCCTCGATGGCGCCGAGCTGCAACTGGTAGGTCACCGGCAGCGGCGGCGGCGGAGGGGGAGGTGGCGGAGGAGGTGGCGGCGGTGCCGGAGGCGGCGGCTGCACCGCAGGCGGCGCCTCCTCGGCCTGCGGTTCGTCGCCCCCGCCGCAGGCCACCAGCAGCAGCGTGGCACCGGTCACCAGCACCAGCAGCCCGCGCCGCGACCAGCGCCGCCCTGTGGGCCAGGCCAGCCCCAGCAGGCCCAGCGCCATCAGCACGCCACCGGCCGCAGCAGCACTGTTGACGGTGCCCGCGATGTCGGTCACCACCAGCAGCGTGGTGGCCTCGGAGAACTCCAGCGGCGCCGCCAGCACCAGGCGCAGGCTGCCGTTGTCGGCCATCAGGCGGCCGCTGGCCAGCAGCGGCTCGCCGTTGTCCACCTGGCCGTCGCCGTCCACGTCGCGGTACAGGCGTATGTCGCCCAGGTCCAGGTCGTCGCGC
>JBBCJV010000035.1:0-33800 GCA_037190565.1 Burkholderiaceae bacterium | reverse complement strand
GCCGCAGTTCTACTTCCGCACCACGGACGTGACCGGCGCGGTGGAGCTGCCCAAGGACAAGGAAATGGTCATGCCGGGCGACAACGTCAGCATCACCGTGAAGCTGATCGCACCGATCGCGATGGAAGAAGGCCTGCGCTTCGCCATCCGCGAAGGCGGCCGCACCGTCGGCGCCGGCGTCGTGGCCAAGATCATCGAGTGAGGGTCGGGCCATGTCTACGAAGCAAAAGATCCGTATCCGCCTGAAGGCCTTCGACTACAAGCTGATCGACCAGTCGGCTCTGGAGATCGTCGACACCGCCAAGCGCACCGGCGCCATCGTCAAGGGCCCGGTGCCGCTGCCGACGCGGCTGCAGCGTTTTGACATCCTGCGCTCGCCGCACGTCAACAAGACCAGCCGCGACCAGTTCGAGATCCGCACGCACCAGCGCCTGATGGACATCGTCGACCCCACCGACAAAACGGTGGACGCGCTGATGAAGCTGGACCTGCCGGCCGGTGTGGACGTGGAGATCAAGCTGCAGTGACGCCGCGGTAAAGCCAAACCAGGCTATACTCGCGAGCTTTTCCGCCAGCGGCCTGCCTTCGGGTGTGCCGCTGGCGGCTAGAACGCCAGAGCCGGCCTCGAAGCCGGCTGCGGCGGCCGCCCCGGCCAATCGATGTCGGGATCGTGAACAAGGCGTCCTTACCGTGCCTATGGCAGGCGGGAGGGCGCTGGAGAAAACGCATGAGCATGAGCGAACAGCTCGGCCTGCTCGGGCGCAAGGTGGGCATGATGCGCATCTTCACCGACGATGGCGACGCCATCCCGGTGACGGTGCTGGACGTGTCCAACAACCGCGTCACACAGGTCAAGACCGAGGCCACCGACGGCTACAACGCCCTGCAGGTTGCCTTCGGCAGCCGCAAGGCCAGCCGCGTGAGCAAGCCGGCCGCCGGCCACCTGGCCAAGGCCGGTGTCGAGCCCGCCGAGGTTCTCAAGGAATTCCGCGTCACCGCAGAAGTCGCCGGCCAGCATGCGGCCGGCAGCGCGCTGCCGGTGACGCTGTTTGCCGCGGGCCAGAAGGTGGATGTGCAGGGCACTTCCATCGGCAAGGGCTTCGCCGGCACCATCAAGCGCCACAACTTCAGCTCGCAGCGCGCGTCGCACGGCAACAGCCGTTCGCACAACGTGCCGGGCTCGATTTCCATGGCGCAAGATCCGGGCCGCGTGTTCCCGGGCAAGAAGATGACCGGCCACATGGGCGACGAAACCGTCACCACGCAGAACCTGGACATCGTGCGCGTGGACGAAGCGCGCTCGTTGTTGCTGGTGCGTGGTGCGGTGCCGGGGGCGAAGAACGGCCATGTGGTCGTGCGCCCGGCCGTCAAGGCACGCGCCGCCAAGGGCGGTGCTCCCAAAGACGTGAAGAAGGGGGCCTGACGTGCAACTGGAGCTCCTGAACGAACAAGGCCAGGCCACCGCCAAGGTCGACGCGCCGGACACCGTGTTCGCGCGTGACTACAACGAGGCGCTGGTGCACCAGGTCGTCGTGGCCTACCAGGCCAACTCCCGCCAGGGCACCCGTGCCCAACTGGACCGCGGCGAGGTCAAGCACAGCACCAAGAAGCCGTTCCGCCAGAAAGGCACCGGCCGCGCGCGCGCCGGCATGACCAGCTCGCCGCTGTGGCGTGGCGGCGGTCGCATCTTCCCGAACCGGCCTGACGAGAACTTCTCGCACAAGGTCAACAAGAAGATGTACCGCGCCGGCATGGCCAGCATCCTGTCGCAGCTGGCGCGCGATGGCCGCCTGGCGGTGGTGGATGCGCTGAGCATCGAAGCCCCCAAGACCAAGCTGCTGGCTGCCAAGTTCAAGGCCATGGGCCTGGGCACCGGCCACAGCAATTCGGTGCTGGTGATTGCCGACCAGATCGACGACAACATCGCGCTGGCCAGCCGCAACCTGGCCAACGTGCTGGTCGTTGAGCCGCGTTATGCCGATCCGCTGTCGCTGGTGCACTTCAAGAAGGTGCTGGTGACCAAGGGCGCGATCGAGCAGCTCAAGGAGATGTACGCATGAGCCGCGTCAACCCCACGCCCGCCGAGCGCAAATTCGACGAAGGCCGCCTGGCCCAGGTGCTGGTCGCGCCCATCATTTCCGAGAAGGCCACCCGCGTTGGCGAGAAGCGCAACCAGGTGCTGTTCAAGGTGCTGCGCAACGCCACCAAGCCCGAGATCAAGGCCGCGGTCGAGCTGATGTTCAAGGTGGAGGTCGCCGACGTGACCACCGCCGTGCAGAAGGGCAAGACCAAGCGCTTCGGCCGCACCATGGGCCGCCGCGACCACGTCAAGAAGGCGTTCGTGTCGCTGAAGCCGGGCCAGGAGCTCAACTTCTCCGGGGAGGCCGCATAAATGGCTGTCATCAAGGTCAAGCCGACGTCGCCGGGTCGCCGCGCCGTCGTCAAGGTCGTCCACAAGCACCTGCACAAGGGCAAGCCCGAGGCATCGCTGCTCGAGCCCCAGAAGCAGAACGCCGGCCGCAACAACAACGGCCACATCACGATGCGCCACAAGGGCGGTGGTCACAAGCACCACTACCGCGTGGTCGACTTCCGGCGCAACAAGGACGGCATCCCGGCGAAGGTCGAGCGTATCGAGTACGACCCGAACCGCACGGCCCACATCGCGCTGCTGGTGTACGCCGACGGCGAGCGCCGCTACATCATCGCGCCGCGTGGCGTGGAAGCGGGTGCGACGCTGCTGTCCGGCGCCGAGGCGCCGATCAAGGCCGGCAACACGCTGCCCATACGCAACATCCCGGTGGGTTCCACCATCCACGCCGTCGAGCTGCTGCCCGGCAAGGGCGCGCAGATCGCGCGTTCGGCCGGCACCTCGGTGACGCTGATGGCGCGTGAAGGCACCTACGCGCAGATTCGCCTGCGCTCGGGCGAAGTGCGCCGTGTGCACATCGACTGCCGCGCCACCATCGGCGAGGTCAGCAACGAAGAGCACAACCTGCGCCAGTACGGCAAGGCCGGTGCCATACGCTGGAAGGGCATACGCCCGACCGTGCGTGGCGTGGCGATGAACCCGGTGGACCACCCGCACGGCGGCGGCGAAGGCCGCACCGGCGAAGGCATGCCGCAGGTGTCGCCGTGGAACACGCTCACGAAGGGCTACCGCACGCGCAGCAACAAGCGTACGCAGACGTTCATCGTCTCGCGTCGCAAGAAGTGAGGTCGTAGAACATGACCCGTTCGCTCAAGAAGGGTCCCTTCGTGGACCACCACCTGATGGCCAAGGTCGAGAAGGCCGCCGCCATCAAGGACAAGAAGCCGATCAAGACCTGGTCGCGCCGCAGCACCATCCTGCCCGAGTTCATCGGCCTGACGGTGGCCGTGCACAACGGCAAGCAGCACGTGCCGGTGTACGTGACCGACCAGATGGTCGGCCACAAGCTCGGCGAATTCGCCCTCACCCGCTTGTTCAAGGGTCACCCCGCGGACAAGAAGGCCAAGAAGTAAGGAGCGCCCGACATGGCAACCGAAACCAAGGCCAGCGTGCGCGGTGTCCGTCTGTCGGCCGACAAGGGCCGGCTGGTGGCGGACATGATCCGCGGCAAGCCGGTGGGCAAGGCGATCGACATCCTGACGTTCACGCCCAAGAAGGCCGCCGGCATCGTCAAGAAGGTCGTCGAAAGCGCGGTGGCGAACGCCGAGCACAACGACGGCGCCGACATCGACGAACTGAAGGTCAAGTCCATCTACGTGGAACAAGGCGCGGTGCTCAAGCGTTTTGCCGCCCGGGCCAAGGGCCGCGGCGCGCGCATCAGCAAGGGCACCTGCCACATCTACGTGACCGTCGGGAACTGAGGGAAGCAAGCACATGGGACAGAAGATCCACCCCACCGGCTTCCGCCTCGCCGTCACGCGTGCGTGGCAGAGCCGCTGGTTCGCGAACCACCGCAACTTCGCCGGCATGCTGGCCGAAGACCTGCAGGTGCGTGACTACCTCAAGACCAAGTTGAAGAATGCGGCGGTCTCGCGCATCCTGATCGAGCGTCCGGCCAAGAACGCCCGCATCACCATCTTCTCGGCCCGCCCGGGTGTGGTGATCGGCAAGAAGGGCGAGGACATCGAGAACCTGAAGGCCGAGCTGGCGCGCCGCCTGGGCGTGCCGGTGGCCGTGAACATCGAGGAAATCCGCAAGCCGGAAGTCGATGCGCAGCTGATCGCCGACAGCATCACCCAGCAGCTCGAGAAGCGCATCATGTTCCGCCGCGCGATGAAGCGCGCGATGCAGAACGCGATGCGCCTGGGCGCGCAGGGCATCAAGATCATGTCGGCCGGCCGTCTGAACGGCATCGAAATCGCGCGTACCGAGTGGTACCGCGAAGGCCGTGTGCCGCTGCACACGCTGAAGGCCGACATCGACTACGGCTTCTCGGAAGCCAAGACCACCTACGGCGTCATCGGCGTCAAGGTCTGGGTGTACCGCGGCGACCGCCTGGCCAATGGCGAGGCCCCGCAGTTGCCCAAGACCGAAGCCGACGACGAGCGCCGTTCGCGTCGCCCCGGCCCGCGCGGCCCGGGTGGCCCCGGTGGCCGTGGCCGCCCCGGTGCAGACCGTGGCCCGCGTGCTGAAGCCGGCGCTGGTGCGCCCGCTGCGGCGGCACCGGCAGGTGATGCGCCCAAGACGCCTGCCGTCAAGCGTGTGCGCCGTGCGGCGCCCGCTGCCGGCGGCGAAAACAAAGGAGAGTGACGATGCTGCAACCTGCACGTCGCAAGTTCCGCAAGGAGCAAAAGGGCCGCAACACCGGCATCGCCACGCGCGGTGCCGCGGTGTCGTTCGGCGAATTCGGCCTGAAGGCCACCGAGCGTGGCCGCCTCACGGCACGCCAGATCGAGGCGGCGCGCCGCGCGATCAGCCGCCACATCAAGCGGGGCGGCCGCATCTTCATCCGCATCTTCCCGGACAAGCCGATCTCGCACAAGCCGGCCGAAGTGCGCATGGGCAACGGCAAGGGCAACCCGGAGTACTGGGTGGCCGAGATCCAGCCGGGCAAGGTGCTGTACGAGATCAACGGCGTGCCTGAGCAGCTGGCCCGCGAGGCCTTCACGCTGGCCGCCGCGAAGCTGCCGCTGAGCTGCACGTTCGTCGCGCGCCAGGTTGGCGCCTGATCGAAGGAGGGCACATGAGCAAAACATCCGAACTGCGCGGCAAGGACGTGGCGGCGCTGGAGAAGGAAGTCTCCGACCTGTTGAAGGCCCACTTCGGCCTGCGCATGCAGCGCGCCACGCAACAGCTGGCCAATCACTCGCAACTGGGCAAGACGCGCCGCGACATCGCACGCGCCAAGACCATCCTGGCTGAAAAGAAGAGGGCTGCGAAATGAGCGCCACCGAACAGGCCACCGCGCCGGTCAAGAACACCCGCACGCTGATCGGCCGCATCGTCAGCGACAAGCGCGCCAAGACGGTGACCGTGCTGGTCGAGCGCCGCACCGCGCACGAGCTGTACGGCAAGATCGTCGCGCGTTCGCGCAAGTACCACGCGCACGACGAAAACGGCGACTACAAGATGGGCGACCTGGTCGAGATCGCCGAAGGGCGCCCGATCAGCAAGACCAAGAGCTGGGTGGTGACGCGCCTGGTCGAGAAGGCCAAGCTGGTCTAAAACCCCGCTGTCCCGTAGCGTTCAACAAACGGCCGGATACTGGAAAGCCCAGTTCCGGCCGGTTTCATTTCAGGAGACACCCCATGCTGAAAGTTGGCGACAAGCTGCCCGAGGGCAAGCTGCAGGAGTTCATCGAGGTCGAGGGCAACGGCTGCTCTCTAGGCCCCAACAGCTTCGACGTGGGCCAGGCCACGGCGGGCAAGACGGTGGCGGTGTTTGCGCTGCCCGGCGCCTTCACGCCCACCTGCTCGGCCAAGCACGTGCCGGGCTACGTGGAGCAGGCCGACGCGTTCAAGGCCGCCGGCGTGGACGAGATCTGGTGCCTGTCGGTGAACGACGCCTTCGTGATGGGCGCCTGGGGGCGTGACCAGAAGACGGCGGGCAAGGTGCGCATGATGGCCGACGGCAGCGCCGACTTCGTGCGCGCCACCGGCCTGACGCTGGACCTGGGCGCGCGCGGCATGGGCCTGCGCAGCAACCGCTACTCCATGCTGGTGGTGGACGGCGTGGTGAAGGCGCTCAACGTTGAGGCACCGGGCAAGTTCGAGGTCAGCGACGCTGCCACGTTGCTGCAGCAGGCCCAGGCGCTCAAGGCCTGAGAGGCCTCTGCCCAAGCCTCTTCGGACACGCGCTTGACGAGGGGCTTGGGTGCGGACATAATCCGCAGCTTCGCCGCGATGGCATGGCTGTTTGCTGCTGGGCAGCAGACAAGTCGGCAGTCGCGGCTTCAACCAGATCACCCATACAACGGGGCCCAAGACTGACCGCGGGCCGACCGGGAAGCCGATGGCGGCCCGGGCGGGCGGGACAAGTTGGGAGCAGACATGATCCAAACCGAATCGCGGCTCGACGTGGCCGACAACACGGGCGCTAAGTCCGTCATGTGCATCAAGGTGCTGGGCGGCTCGAAGCGTCGCTATGCCGGCATCGGTGATGTCATAAAGGTCAGCGTCAAGGAAGCGGCGCCGCGCGGCCGCGTGAAGAAGGGCGAGATCTACAACGCCGTGGTCGTGCGCACCGCCAAGGGCGTGCGCCGCCAGGACGGCTCGCTGCTGAAGTTCGACGGCAACGCCGCCGTGCTGCTCAACGCCAAGCTCGAGCCCATCGGCACCCGCATCTTCGGCCCGGTCACTCGCGAACTGCGCACCGAGCGCTTCATGAAGATCGTGTCGCTGGCTCCGGAGGTCCTGTAAATGAACAAGATCCGCAAGGGCGACCAGGTCATCGTGACCGCCGGCCGCGACAAGGGCAAGCGCGGCGTGGTGACGCGCCGTGTCGACGACGAGCACATCGTCGTCGAGGGCGTGAACCTGGTGAAGAAGCACGTCAAGCCCAACCCGCTGAAGGGCACGACCGGCGGCGTGATCGACAAGACCATGCCCATCCACCAGAGCAACGTCGCGATCTTCAATGCCGCTACCGGCAAGGCGGATCGTGTCGGCTTCAAGCTGCTGTCGGCTGACGACAAGGCTGCCCGCAAGACGCAAGACAACGCCGTGCGTGTCTTCCGCTCCAGCGGCGAAGAGATCAAGGCTTAAACCATGGCGAAGAAACAAGCTGCCGCGGCTGCGGCTGCACCGGCGGGGCAAGCCCGGTTGCAGGCGATCTACCGCGAAAAGATCGTGCCCGAGCTGACCGAGAAGTTCGGCTACAAGTCGGTGATGCAGGTGCCGCGTCTGGAGAAGATCACGCTGAACATGGGCGTGTCCGAGGCCGTCAGCGACAAGAAGGTCATGGACAACGCCGTGGGCGACCTGACCAAGATCGCCGGTCAGAAGCCCGTGGTCACCAAGAGCAAGAAGGCCATCGCCGGCTTCAAGATCCGCGAGAACGTGCCCATCGGCTGCATGGTCACGCTGCGTGGCGTGCGCATGTACGAGTTCCTGGACCGTTTCGTCACCGTGGCACTGCCGCGCGTGCGCGACTTCCGCGGCATCAGCGGCCGCGCCTTCGACGGCCGTGGCAACTACAACATCGGCGTCAAAGAGCAGATCATCTTCCCCGAGATCGAGTACGACAAGATCGACGCGATCCGTGGTCTGAACATCAGCATCACGACCAGCGCGAAGAGCGACGACGAGTGCAAGGCCCTGCTGGCGGCCTTCAAGTTCCCGTTCAAGAACTAAGGCGGCAACAAAACCATGGCCAAACTGTCCATCAAGCAGCGCGAAGACAAGCGCGAGAAGCTGGTCGCCAAGTATGCGAAGAAGTACGCTGAGCTCAAGGCCGTCATCGACGACGCCAAGCGCAGCGAAGAAGAGCGTTATGCCGCCCGTCTGGAGCTGCAGAGGCTGCCCCGCAACGCCAACCCGACACGCCTGCGCAACCGCTGTGCGATCACGGGCCGTGGCCGCGGCACCTTCCGCGTGTTCGGCCTCGGGCGTACCAAGATCCGTGAACTCGCCTTCAAGGGCGAGATCCCCGGCGTGGTCAAGGCCAGCTGGTGATCCCCGGGCGTAGATCAGGAGAACAGTCATGAGCATGAGTGACCCCATCGCCGACATGCTGACCCGCATACGCAACGCGCAAAGCGTGGACAAGGCGAGCGTCACGATGCCGTCGTCCAAGCTGAAGGCCGCGATTGCGCAGGTGCTGCAGGACGAGGGCTACATCGACGGTTTTGCAGTGCGTGACAACGCCGGCAAGACCGAGCTGGAAATCGCGCTGAAGTACTACGCCGGTCGCCCGGTGATAGAGCGCATCGAGCGTGTCAGCCGCCCCGGCCTGCGCATCTACCGTGGCAAGACCTCGATTCCGCAGGTCATGAACGGCCTGGGTGTGGCGATCGTCACCACGCCCAAGGGCGTGATGACCGACCGCAAGGCGCGCGCCACCGGTGTCGGCGGCGAAGTGCTGTGCTTCGTGGCCTGATCGGAGAAGCGACATGTCTCGTGTAGGAAAGATGCCCATCCCCGTGCCCAAGGGCGTGGACGTGGCGATCACGGCCGAGCAGATCACGGTCAAGGGTGCGGGCGGTACGCTCGCGCGCGCCGTGCACCCGCTGGTCAAGGTCAAGAGCGACGCCGGTGTGCTGGGTTTCGAGCCCGCCAACGACAGCGCCGAAGCCAATGCCATGAGCGGCACCATGCGTGCGCTGGTGGCCAACATGGTTCAGGGCGTGGGCAAGGGCTTCGAGAAGAAGCTGACGCTGGTGGGTGTGGGCTTCCGTGCCCAGGCCCAGGGCAGCAAGCTGAACCTGCAGATCGGTTTCTCGCACCCGGTGGTCAAGGACATGCCCGAAGGCGTGAAGGTGGCCACCCCGACGCCCACCGAAATCATCATCTCCGGCGCCGACCGCCAGGCCGTGGGCCAGGTGGCGGCCGAGGTGCGGGCCTTCCGTCCGCCCGAGCCCTACAAGGGCAAGGGCATACGCTACGCCGATGAGCGCGTGGTGATCAAAGAGACGAAGAAGAAGTAAGGAGCGCAGCCATGAGCCTGAACAAGAAGGATCAACGCCTGCGCCGCGCTCGTCAGACGCGCGCGCGCATCGCGAAGCAGGAAGTGGTGCGCCTGGCGGTGCACCGCTCCAACCTGCACATCTACGCCAGCATCGTCTCCGACGACGGCCAGCGTGTGCTGGCCAGCGCGTCCACGGCCGAGAAGGAAGTGCGCGAGCAGCTGGGCGCCGACGGCAAGGGCAGCAACGTGGCTGCCGCGACGATGATCGGCAAGCGCATCGCCGAGAAGGCCAAGGCCGCCGGCATCGAGAAGGTGGCGTTCGACCGCTCCGGTTTTGCGTACCACGGCCGCGTGAAGGCGCTGGCCGAGGCGGCACGCGAAGCCGGCCTGCAGTTCTGACCGCGCATCCAGGAAGATCAAGATGGCAAAGTTCACCCCCCGCGCCCAGACCGAAGGCAACGACGACGGCCTGAAGGAAAAGATGATCGCGGTCAACCGCGTCACCAAGGTTGTCAAGGGCGGCCGCACGCTGAGCTTCGCGGCGCTGACCGTGGTCGGTGACGGCGACGGCCGCATCGGCATGGGCAAGGGCAAGGCCAAGGAAGTACCGGTGGCCGTGCAGAAGGCCATGGAGTCCGCGCGCCGCAACATGATCAAGGTGCAGCTGAAGAACGGCACCATCCAGCACACGGTGCGCGGCGAGCACGGCGCGGCCAAGGTGCTGATGGCGCCGGCGAAGGCTGGTGACGGCATCATCGCCGGCGGCCCCATGCGTGCCGTGTTCGAGGTGATGGGCGTGACCGACATCGTCGCCAAGAGCCTGGGCACCAGCAACCCGTACAACATGGTGCGGGCCACGCTGGATGCGCTGCGCCGCTCGACCACGCCCGCCGAGATCGCCGCCAAGCGCGGCAAGACGGTCGAGGAACTGTTCAACTGAACGGCCGGGCCGACGAGGATTTGCACATGTCCGACAAGAAGACCCTGACGGTCCAGCTCGTGAAGAGCGTGGCCGGCACGCGCGAAGACCACCGCGCCACCGTGCGCGGCCTGGGCCTGCGCAAGCTCAACAGCCAAAGCACGCTGGAAGACACGCCGGCGGTGCGCGGCATGATCAACAAGGTCTCGTACCTGGTGAAGGTGCTGTGATGGATCTGAACACGATCAAGCCCGCCGAGGGCAGCAAAAAGGCACGCCGCCGCGTCGGCCGGGGCATAGGCTCCGGGCTGGGCAAGACGGCCGGCCGTGGCCACAAGGGCCAGAAGAGCCGCGCCGGCGGTTTCCACAAGGTGGGCTTCGAAGGCGGCCAGATGCCGCTGCAGCGCCGCCTGCCCAAGCGCGGCTTCAAGTCGGCGCTGCTGAAGTACAACGGCGAGATCACGCTGAAGGAACTGCAGCAGCTGGGTGCCGACGAGGTGGACCTGCTGGCGCTGAAGGCCGCCGGCCTGGTGCGCGATATCGTGCGCCACGTCAAGGTCATCAAGTCCGGCGAGCTGTCGCGCAAGGTGGTGCTCAAGGGCATAGGCGCAACGGCAGGTGCCAAGGCAGCCATCGAGGCCGCCGGCGGCAGCGTGCAGGACGCGGGCTGATCAAGGCCCGCAGCAAGCCAAGGTAACGGTACAACGTGGCAACTTCGGCGTCCCAGCTGGCCAAGAGCGGCAAGTTCGGCGATCTGCGCAGGCGGATCGTCTTCTTGCTGCTTGCGCTGGTGGTCTACCGCATCGGCACGCACATCCCGGTGCCGGGTATCGACCCGGTGCAGATGCGCCAGCTCTTCGACAGCCAGGGTGGCGGCATCCTGAGCCTGTTCAACATGTTCAGCGGCGGTGCGCTGGAGCGCTTCAGCGTGCTCGCGCTGGGCATCATGCCGTACATCAGCGCCAGCATCATCATGCAGCTGATGACGCACGTGGTGCCGTCGCTGGAGGCGCTGAAGAAGGAAGGCGAGGCCGGCAAGCGCAAGATCACGCAGTACACGCGCTACGGCACGCTGGTGCTGGCGATCTTCCAGAGCCTGGGCATTGCGCTGGCGCTGGAGGGCTCGCAGGGGCTGGTGCTCAGCCCCGGTTTCGGCTTCCGCATGACGGCGGTGGTGAGCCTGGTCTCGGGCACCATGTTCCTGATGTGGCTGGGCGAGCAGATCACCGAGCGCGGCCTGGGCAACGGCATCTCCATCCTGATCTTCGCCGGCATCGTGGCCGGGTTGCCGTCGGCCATTGCCGGCCTGTTCGAGCTGGTGCGCACCGGCGCGATGAGCATCATCGCCTGCCTGTTCATCATCGCGCTGGTGGTCTTCGTGACCTTCGCGGTGGTGTTCATCGAGCGTGGGCAGCGCAAGATCCTCGTCAACTACGCCAAGCGCCAGGTCGGCAACAAGGTCTACGGCGGCCAGAGCTCGCACCTGCCGCTGAAGCTGAACATGTCCGGCGTGATCCCGCCCATCTTCGCCAGCAGCATCATCCTGCTGCCGGCCACGGTGGTGGGCTGGTTCGCCACCGGCGAAGGCGTGCGCTGGCTGCGCGACCTGGCGTCCATGCTGTCGCCGGGGCAGCCCATCTACGTGTTGCTGTACGCGTCGATGATCGTGTTCTTCTGCTTCTTCTACACCGCACTGGTGTTCAACAGCCGCGACACCGCGGACAACCTGAAGAAGAGTGGCGCGTTCATACCCGGCATACGCCCGGGCGACCAGACGGCACGCTACATCGACCGCATCCTGAGCCGCCTGACCCTGGCCGGTGCCATCTACATCACCGCTGTGTGCCTGCTGCCAGAGTTCCTGGTGCTGCGCTACAACGTGCCCTTCTACTTCGGCGGCACTTCGCTGCTGATCATCGTGGTGGTCACCATGGACTTCTGGGCGCAAGTTCAGAGTTACGTGATGAGCCAGCAGTACGAAAGCCTGTTGAAGAAAGCCAACTTCAAGCCGAGCTGATCGGATGTCCAAGGACGACGTCATCCAGATGCAGGGGGAGATCCTTGAAAACCTCCCGAATGCAACCTTCCGCGTCAAGCTCGAAAATGGGCACGTGGTTCTGGGTCACATCTCCGGCAAGATGCGCATGCACTACATACGCATATTGCCCGGCGACAAGGTCACCGTCGAGCTCACCCCTTACGACTTGACGCGGGCACGCATCGTGTTCCGCGCCAAGTGAAAGTTACCGCAGAGAGAACCGGGTCAAGGAGAAGACCATGAAAGTAGCCGCTTCGGTCAAGAAGATGTGCCGTCACTGCAAGATCATCCGCCGCAAGGGGGTGGTTCGCGTGATCTGCACCGACCCGCGTCACAAGCAGCGTCAAGGCTGAGGAACACACCATGGCACGCATCGCCGGCATCAACATCCCGCCGCACAAGCACACCGAGATCGGCCTGACCGCGATCTACGGCATTGGCCGCACCACGGCGCAGAAGATCTGCGAAGTGGCGGGCATCCCGCTCAACAAGAAGATCAAGGATCTGAACGACTCGGAGCTGGAGCGCATCCGCGACGAGATCGGCAAGATCACCATCGAAGGCGACCTGCGGCGCGAGCTGTCGATCAACATCAAGCGCCTGATGGACCTGGGCTGCTACCGGGGCTTCCGCCACCGCCGCGGCCTGCCCGTGCGCGGCCCGCGTACGCGCACCAATGCCCGCACCCGCAAGGGGCCGCGCCGTGGCGCTGTGGCGACCAAGAAGTAAGCCTGCAGCGAACGCGATACAACACGCGAAAGATCACACCCGATGGCCAAGTCACCTGTCAACAACGCCGCACGCCGCGTCAGCAAGAAGGTCCGCAAGAACGTTGCGGACGGCATCGCGCACGTGCACGCCTCGTTCAACAACACCATCATCACCATCACCGACCGCCAGGGCGGTTCGCTGGCCTGGGCGTCCAGTGGTGGCCAGGGCTTCAAGGGTTCGCGCAAGAGCACGCCTTTTGCTGCCCAGGTGGCGGCTGAGAACGCCGGCCGTGCCGCGCAGGAACAGGGCATCAAGAACCTGGACGTGCGCATCAAGGGCCCAGGCCCGGGCCGCGAAAGCAGCGTGCGTGCGCTGGCTTCGCTGGGCATCCGCATCACCAGCATCAGCGACGTGACGCCGATCCCGCACAACGGCTGCCGCCCGCAGAAGCGTCGCCGCATCTGATGATCTTGACTGCGCGCCGTGGGTTTTTCACGGCACGCTACAATCAAAGGTTCCCCGCGCCGGTGAGTGCCTGAAAAGGTGCCGCCGGCGTCGTCCCTGAGGAAAGCCGGCGCAGCCCCTGTGCGCACCAGGCCCACCCCGTAAGCCCACCGTCTGCGGCCGACAGCCAGCCCAGACTCGCGCGGGTTGCCCTTGCCGGGCAGCTGCCGCGTCAGAAACCAAGACCCACCAGAAGGCACAACACCGTGGCAAGACTCCTGGGCCCCAAGGCCAAACTCTCGCGCCGTGAAGGCACCGACCTGTTCCTGAAGAGCGCGCGCCGCGCCATCAGCGACAAGGCCAAGTTCGACAGCAAGCCCGGCCAGCACGGCCGCACCAGCGGCAGCCGCACCTCCGACTTCGGCGTGCAGCTGCGCGAGAAGCAGAAGGTCAAGCGCATGTACGGCGTGCTGGAACGCCAGTTCCGCCGCTACTTCGCCGAGGCCGAGCGCCGCAAGGGCAACACCGGTGAAAACCTGCTGGCCCTGCTGGAAAGCCGCCTGGACAACGTGGTCTACCGCATGGGCTTCGGCAGCACCCGCGCCGAGGCGCGCCAGATCGTCAGCCACAAGGCGCTGACGGTGAACGGCCAGGTCGTCAACATCCCGTCGTACCAGGTCAAGCCCGGCGACGTGGTGGCGCTGCGCGAGAAGTCCAAGAACCAGCTGCGTGTGCAAGACGCGCTGAAGCTCGCGCAAAGCGTGGGCCTGGCGGACTGGGTGTCGGTGGACGCCACCAAGATGGAAGGCACCTTCAAGAAGGTGCCCGACCGTGACCAGCACGGTCAAGAGATCAAGGAAGCGCTGATCGTCGAGTTGTACTCGCGCTGAGCTTTGTGCGGCGTGGTGGCGGGCCCTTTGGTGCCGCCACGGCGCCGGGCTTCGCGTGCCGGGCGCGAAGTACCGAGAAACCTGCCCGGCGCGGTCCCTCAGCCTTATCGGTGTAACGAACCGAGGGTATTGACAGGAAACCACACAGTCCATGCAAACCACTCTTCTGAAGCCCAAGGCCATCCAGGTCGAGCCGCTCGGCGGCCATCGCGCCAAGGCGACGCTCGAGCCCTTCGAGCGCGGCTACGGCCACACCCTCGGCAACGCACTGCGACGCGTGCTGCTGTCGTCGATGGTGGGCTACGCGCCGACCGAGGTGACCATCGCCGGCGTGCTGCACGAGTACTCGGCCATCGACGGCGTGCAGGAGGATGTCGTCCACATCATGCTCAACCTCAAGGGCGTGGTGTTCAAGCTGCACAACCGCGACGAAGTGACGCTGGTGCTGCGCCACGAGGGCGAAGGCCCGGTGACGGCCGGTCACATCCAGACGCCGCACGACGTGGAAATCGTCAACCCCGAGCATGTCATCGCCCACCTGTCGCAAGGCGGCAAGCTGGACATGCAGATCAAGGTGGAGAAGGGCCGCGGCTACGTGCCGGGCAACCTGCGCCGCTACGGTGACGAGCCCACCAAGAGCATTGGCCGCATCGTGCTGGACGCCAGCTTCTCGCCGGTGCGCCGTGTGAGCTACTCGGTCGAGAACGCCCGCGTCGAGCAGCGTACCGACCTGGACAAGCTGGTGATGGAGATCGAGACCAACGGCGCCATCCCGCCGGAGGAAGCGATTCGCCAGAGCGCCCGCATCCTGGTGGAGCAACTGGCCTTCTTCGCGCAGATCGACCCGAACCCGCTCAGCGGCGAGATCCTGGCGCAGCCGCAGCGCCAGACGCCGTTCGACCCCATCCTGCTGCGTCCGGTGGACGAGCTGGAGCTCACGGTGCGTTCGGCCAACTGCCTGAAGGCCGAAAACATCTACTACATCGGCGACCTGATACAGCGCACCGAGACCGAGCTGCTGAAGACGCCGAACCTGGGCCGCAAGAGCCTGAACGAAATCAAGGAAGTGCTGGCTTCGCGCGGCCTGACCCTGGGTGCCAAGCTGGACAACTGGCCGCCTCAAGGTCTGGACAAGCGGTAACAGGCCCACCCCCTCCGGCCTTCGGCCGCCCCCTCAAGGGGGCGACGCCGAAGGGCCCGGCGAAGCCGGTTCCCTCGGCGTCCGCTGGGTTGGGCCGAGGCAACTCGGCCCCTTGTGCACCCTTGGTACCTGATACGGCCAAGGTTCAGATAACGAAAGGAAAGCACCATGCGCCATCGCAACGGCCCCCGCAAACTCAACCGCACCACCTCGCACCGCCTGGCCATGTTCCGCAACATGGCCAACTCGCTGATCAAGCACGAGGCCATCAAGACCACGGTGCCCAAGGCCAAGGAGCTGCGTGCCATCGTCGAGCCGCTGATCACGCTGGGCAAGACGCCCACGCTGGCCAACCGCCGCCTGGCCTTCGACCGCACGCGCGACCGCGACGTGGTCACCAAGCTGTTCGGCGAACTGGGCCCGCGCTACCAGGCGCGCCCGGGCGGCTACACGCGCATCCTGAAGATGGGCTTCCGCGTGGGCGACAACGCCCCCATGGCCTTTGTCGAACTGGTGGACCGCCCCGAGCCTCAGGCCGAGGCGGAAGCCGAAGAAACCACGGCCGAGTGACAACACAGGCCGATCGCAGTACAATGTAAGGCTCAGTCGCGGGGTGGAGCAGCCTGGTAGCTCGTTGGGCTCATAACCCAAAGGTCGCAAGTTCAAATCTTGCCCCCGCAACCAAACCCTGGGGTCTTCAGCAAGCTGAAGGCACCTCTCAAAGCCCGCCTCGCGCGGGCTTTGTCGTTTACCGAGCTGGCTGAACGCTCAGCCTTCGTTGAACCCGCCGCCGGCCGCGGCAGTGCTAAAACCGCTGCCACGAAGCCAAGCTTAGAGGGAACCCATGGGTGACGGGCGTACCGGCGCGGAACCAGGTGCAGACGGCAGTGATGAAGACACCTGGCCTGTTGCGCGGTGCCAGCTGGTCTTGTACCTGCCGTTTCGTGCCATGCCTTGTGGCGACGACCCGGCGCGGGCGCCCAGCGACGAGGAGTGGGCCGACTTCCACAGTCAGCTCGCGGCGCACAGCGACGGCCGCTTGAAGGCCCTGGCGGGCCGGCAGCGAGGCCGCCGACCAGGCGCAGACAACAAGCCCGACGACGCCGCCGCCCCGCTGTGGCGAGGCGTGAACCCAGCGCTGGCCGCCAAGCGCTACAGCGGCGACTTCTACGGCATCGCGTCGCGCATTCTTTGCGACACCGGGCACTTCTACGAAAGCATGGCCGCGCCTGCGGCGTCCCAGCGGTCGCAGGGCGATGCGGCGGCGGCCGCGTCGGCACACGGCCAGTGGTTGCGCAATGCTTCGCTGCAGATGCTGCTGCAAGGGCGGCAACTGCTCAGGCTGTCGTTCGAAGACGCGTGGCTGCGCTTGTTCGGCACCGGCATCGGGCTGCTGGGTCTGCGGCTTGAAGTCTCTGGCGAGACCGGCTTGCAGCAGGCCGCCTTGCTACGTGCCGTGCACGAGCTGGTGCAGCCGGCGCAGCGTGAAGGCAAGAGCCTGCTGCGGCCCGCCGGCAGCTGGCGGCTGGCGGCAACCGCTCCCGGCGCAACGGTGGCCGAGGGCTCCTTGTGGACACCCGGCGGCGGCCGTGGGTCGCAGGCCCTGCAGGGCCTGCAGCCCTGCGACCCCGCAAGCTTTCGCGAAGGCGGCTTGCCGAGCAAGCCGGTGTTCCGCGTGGTTTCGCCGGGCGTCGACGGCCACACCTTGTTGGAGCGTGTGCAGGTGGTGCCGGTGCGGCTTCCCCAGCCGCTGGCCCCCGGTGCGCTGCTGGTGGCGCAGGAGGCCGATGATGGGCCGGAGTCGTCGCCATGCCGTTTGCCGGCGCGCGGTGAGGCCCACACCCATGTGTTGCTGAGCGTGGCCGACGGCGGCGATGCCCAGCACGGCTGGGCCGGGCGGCTGCTCCAGGGCGCGTCGCTGCTGGACTGGCTGCTGGCCTTGCTGCCCGACAGCCCGCGGCACATCGGCCCGTTCGACGGTGTGGCCGCACAGCGCTCTACCGATGCTGCCGACGACAGCCAGGCCGCACCCGCGGCCGCGCCGCAGCACGAACAACCGCTGCGCGATGTGTTGATGCGGCGGCGCCTGTACTCCTACGTGGGCGTTCAACTGGACAAGCCGGCCGCGGGCGAAGGGCTGGCGCGCGCGGCCTTCAGGCTGGCGCGGCGCTTCGACGGCCAGTACCGGCCCGAGGCGGCGGCGGTGGCCCAGGGCAGCCTGCGCCCCTTCGAGCCCATCGTGCACAGCGTGGCCACCCAGGGCGCGGCTAGCGTGGTGCAGGTGCAGGGGCACGACGGCTTTCTGGGCAACTTCCTGAACGACGTGTTCCTGAAGACCTACCTGCCGCTGGCCGAGATCTGCCTGCACGAATACGCGCTGCTGGTGGGGCTGACCCAGCAGTCGGCCTACCGCCTGAGCTACCCGGCGCAAGAGGCCGGTCTGGAGCAGCTGCGCTCGCTGAGCGCGGCGCTGACCAACTACCGGCTGTGCTACCGCTTCACGCAGATCAGCCACATGGCGCACCACAACGACGTGCTGGCGCTGTGGCGGCGCGGCCTGGGGCTGGACGAGCTGGAATCGGCGCTGTCGCGCGATGTGCACGAGGCGCGGGAGTTTCTGGAGCAGGACCTGGAACGCCGCCGCGACGCGCGCGAAGCCGTGGAGCAGGATCTCGAGCGCGGACGAGACCGCCTGCTGCGCCTGGCCGGCGTCTTCGGCGTGTTCCTGGCCGCCTCGCTGGGCGCGGCCGACGTGCAAGACCGCCTGGCACAACCGGCCTGCCCGCCGGACGGCCTGTCGGTGGCGCTGGCCGACATGCAGCTGCACCATGGCCACGCCATCCCGGCGCTGGGCGTGTTCCGCGCCGTGCCGGGCATGGAGCACCTGGCCAGCGAACGTCTGCTGGGCGAGGTCTGCCGAGCGCGCCAGGCGCCATCCACGGCGGCCGCTGGCGACTTCCAGGCGCTGCTGATGCAGCGTGTCGATGCCGGCTCGGCCTCGTCCATCACCTGGGCTTCGCAACTCGATGGGCTGTGCCCCACGGCGGCGCGTGTGGAGCTGTGCATGCAGGAGGCCGGCGGCCTGGAGCCGCGCCAGCGCTGGATGCCCATGATCGTGGGGCTGGTCGCGGCACTGTTCGCACTGGCCATACTGCTGGGCCATGTTGAACGGGCCAAGCAGTGGTGCCGCCGGCGGTTTCCGCGCTGGCTGGGGCCGCGGTGAAGCGTTGGCAGGGGTTGGGGCCTCACCGGGCCCGCTCAGCGGGTGAGCCTGTGGCAGGTGCATGCTCGCATCACCCCCGCTGCCACGTCGCATGAAGCCAGGTTTCTCTCCCACGCCGTTGTCGCCCGGCCTGCTGGTGCTGCACGGCAACCGCCTGGAGCAGTTGCTGGAGGTGCTGGCAGACTGGTTGCGGCAACACCCTCTGGCGCCGCTGGAGGCTGAGACCTGGCTGGTGCAGAGCAACGGCATGGCCGAGTGGCTCAAGGGCCGCCTGGCGCAGGCGCATGGTGTGTGCGCCGCCACGCGGGTGGAGCTGCCCTCGCGCTTTGTCTGGCGCAGCTACCGCAGCCTGCTGGGGCCCGGGGCCGTGCCCAGCGCCTCGCCGCTGGACAAACAGCCGCTGGCCTGGCGCCTGATGCGCCTGCTGCCTGCGCTGGTGGCGCAGCCGGTGTTTGCGCCGGTGGCGGGTTTCCTGGGCGCTGACGATGACGCCTTGCGCCGCTGGCAACTGGCCCAGCGCCTGGCCGACCTGTTCGACCAGTACCAGGTGCACCGCGCCGACTGGCTGCAGGACTGGGCCGCCGGCCACGACCGCCTGCGTGATGCGCAAGGGCGCGCCGCCACGTTGCCGCCGGCGTCGGCCTGGCAGCCGGCGTTGTGGCGTGCACTGCTGGCCGAACTGAGCCCGGCCCAGCGCGACACCGTGCGCCCGGCCTTGCAGCGGCGTTTCGAGCAGGCCTTGCAGCGCCTGCCCGGTGCCGGCGCCGCGCTGGCCGAATCGCGCGTGCCCGGCCTGCCGCGGCGCCTGCTGTTGTTCGGCAGCACCCATGTGCCGCAGCAACTGCTGCACACCCTGGCGGCGCTGGCAGCGCATGTGCAGGTGCTGGTGGCGGTGCCCAACCCCAGCCGCTACCACTGGGCCGACTTGGTGGCCGGGCGTGAGCTGCTGCAGGCGGCGCGGCGTCGCCAGCCCTTGCGCGCGGGTGTGGACCTGGCGGCGCTGCCTCCGGCGCAACTGCATGCCTTCGGCCACCCGCTGCTGGCCGCCTGGGGCCGGCAGGCGCGCGACTTCGTGCGCCAGCTCGATGTGTTGGACGAAGGCGAGCAGGCGCGCGAGCGCCTGGCCTGGCCGCGTGTGGACTTGTTCGACGACGGCCCGGGCACCACGCTGCTTGCGCAGGTGCAGGCCGCCGTGCGCGACCTGGTGCCCGTGGCCGAGCAGCAGGCCGCCGCGCAAGGGCCATCGCCCGACGACTGCTCCATCGTCTTTCACATCGCGCACGGCCCGCAGCGCGAGGTGGAGATCCTGCACGACCAGTTGCTGCACCTGTTCGCCCACCCGCCCGGCGGGGCGCCGCTGGCACCGCGCGAGGTGGTGGTCATGGTGCCGGACATCGCCGGCTTTGCGCCCGCCATACGCGCCGTGTTCGGCGCCTTCCCGCGCGGCCATGCACGCCATGTGCCCTGGGCCATCACCGACCTGGGCCTGCGCGACCGCCACCCGCTGGTGCTGGCGCTGGAGTGGCTGCTGCGCCTGCCGCAGCAGCGCGTCACCTATGGCGAGTTGGCGGGTTTGTTGCAACTGTCGGCGGTGCAACGCCGCTTCGGCATCGCGCCCGAAGACCTGCCCGGCCTGCTGGCCTGGGTGCAGCAGGCCGGGGTGCGCTGGGGCCTGTCGGCCGAGCACCGCCAGGGCCTGGGCCTGGACGGCTGCGGCGACGTCAACAGCTGGGCTTTCGGCCTGGCCCGGCTGCTGATGGGTTATGCCGCCGGCGAACTGCCCGCCGAAGCGCCGCTGCCGGCCATAGAACCGCAGTCCGAAGTGGGCGGCCTGGCCGCCGCCCAGGTGGGCGCGCTGGCCGAGCTGTTGCAGGTGCTGCAGCGCTGGCTGCGGGACGCCTTGCAGCCCCGCGCGCCGGCCGCCTGGGCCGAACGTCTGCGGGCACTGCTGGCCGACTGTCTTGCCGCCGGTGACGACGGCGAACGTGCCTTGCTGGTGGCGCTGGACGAGGCCTTGGCGCAATGGCTGCAAGCCTGCGAAGACGCCGGTCTGGAAGAAGCGCTGGACCTAGCGGTGGTGCGCGAAGCCTGGATGAGCACCGTGGACGACCCGGCCTCGGGCGCCGCTTCACAACGTTTCGGCGGCGGCGGTGTCACCTTCTGCACGCTGCTGCCGCTGCGCGCCGTGCCCTTCGAGGTGGTGTGCCTGCTGGGCATGAACGACGGCGACTACCCGCGCCGCAGCCGGCGCAGTGACTTCGACCTGATGGCGCTGGCCGGGCAGGCGCGGCCCGGCGACCGCTCGCGCCGCGACGACGACCGCCAGCTGATGCTGGACGCGTTGCTGTCGGCGCGGCGTGTGCTGTACGTCAGCTGGGCCGGCCGCAGCGCGCGCGACAACCAGGCCCAGCCGCCTTCGGTGCTGGTGGGCCAGTTGCGCGACCACCTGCAGGCCGTGTGGGGCGAGGCGGTGCTGCGGCAGCGCACGACGGAACACCCCTTGCAGCCCTTCAGCCGGCGCTACTTCGAGCCCGGCTCCCCGGTGTTCACCTATGCGGCGGAATGGCGGGCGGCGCACGAGACATCGGACACGCCGGCCGCGCCAGCCCCCGTGCTGGCACCACCCGCCGCGCACCCGCCCCGGCCCTTGAGCTTGTCGCGTCTGGGCGCCTTCCTGCGCCAACCGGTGCGCGACTTTTTTCGCCAGCGCCTGCAAGTGGCCTTTGACGAACTGCCGGCGCCGATGCCCGACGACGAAGCCTTCGCCCTGGACGGCTTGCAGCGCTGGCAACTGCAAGACGAGATCTTGCGCGCCGCGCGCCGCACACCGGCGCTGGCCGCCGGCCCGGACCACATCGCGCCCTGGTTGGCGCGCGCCGTGCAGCGCCTGCACCGTGCCGGCCGCCTACCCTTGGGCGCACCAGGGCGTGCGGCCGGGCAGGCACTGGCCGCCACCTTGCAACCCATGCTGCAGCAATGGCAGGCCTTGCTGGCGCAGCACCCGCAGGCGCTGGACAAGCGGGCCGTGTGGCTGGCCGACCCGCAGGTGCCGGGCCTGGTGCTGGACGACTGGTTGTTGGGCTTGCGGCGCGGTGGCGGTGGCGATGGTGACGGCGAGGGCGAGGGCGAGGGCAGCTTGGTCACGCGGCTGGAGCTGGTGGCCGGCCGGCTCGCGGCCCAGGGCCTGCGCCCGCAGGCCGACAAGTTCATCCAGCCCTGGCTGCAGCTGTTGGCGGCCGCCGCCACGGGCGAGCCGGTGGCTGGTGTGGTGGTGGGGGCCGATGCGGTGGCCTACCTGGCACCGCCACCGCTGGCCACGGCCCGCGAGAGCTTGTTGCGCCTGATGCAAGCCTGCCGCGCCTCGGACACCGGCGACGCGCCCTGGCCCACGGCGGCGCGCACCGCGCTGGCCTG
Source organism: Burkholderiaceae bacterium (assembly GCA_037190565.1). Classification (GTDB taxonomy): domain Bacteria; phylum Pseudomonadota; class Gammaproteobacteria; order Burkholderiales; family Burkholderiaceae_C; genus Rubrivivax. The sequence continues at coordinate 11,966 of JBBCJV010000035.1, read as the reverse complement.
GCTGGCGCACCCGGACGACCCGGGCAAGGCACGCGCCGCTTTCGAGGGCAGCGCCTTCGGCGGGCCTTCGGGCGAGGGCCAGGACGAGGCACTGGCCAAGCTGTTCCCCGACTTCGCCTCGCTGGCCAGCACCCCGGGCTTTGAAGAGGCGACACGGCGCCTGTACGGCGAGCTGCATGACTGGGTGCAGGCCAGCGTGCGGCTGCAGGCCTTGCCCGATGCCGCACCGCTGGACGATGACACGGGTGATGACGACGGGTCAGCCGCGGTCTCAGGGGGTGGTGCATGAACACCCCCGCCGCGCCGCGCTCCCCCGTGCGGGCCCTGGACCCCTTGACGCTGCCGCTGGCCGGCAGCCGTCTCATAGAGGCCAGCGCCGGCACCGGCAAGACCTGGACCATCGCCGCGCTGTACCTGCGCCTGGTGCTGGGCCATGGCGCGGAAGGTGAGCGCCCGGCGCGGCCGCTGCTGCCGGCAGAGATCCTGGTCATGAGCTTCACGCGCGCCGCCACGCGCGAGCTGTCCGACCGCATACGCCAGCGCCTGGTGCAGGCCGCGGCGGTGTTCCGTGGCGAGCAGGCGGTGGACCCGCAGGACAGCTTCCTGCCGCCGCTGCTGGCGGCCTACGCGCCGGGTGCCGTGCGCGAGCAGGCCGCCTGGCGCCTGGCCATGGCTGCCGAAGCCATGGACGACGCCGCCGTCACCACCATAGACGCCTGGTGCCAGCGCACGCTGCAAGAGCATGCCTTCGACAGCGGCGGCGGCTTTGACGACGAGCTGCTGCCCGACGAAAGCGCGCTGCGCGCCGAAGCGGCACGCGACTGGTGGCGCCAGCAGGTCTACGGTTTGTCCGACGAAGCCCTGGCCCTGGCGCACGCCGAGCTGGGGGCCGCCATGCACGACGTGGACGGGCTGCTGCGCCGCGTGAGCCCCTTGTTGCAGACGCCGGTGGCAGCACCTGCGGCGCCGGCCTCGTCGCTGGGCGCCTGCATCGCCGCAGCATCGCAGCAGCGTGCCCAGGCCTTGGCTGCGGCCAAGCAGGGCTGGGCCGAGCGCGCCGAGACCTTGCTGGCAGAGCTGCAGGCCTTGTGGGCGCGCAAGGACAAGCCGCTGAACGGCAACAAGCTGGGCCAGGCCCACGGCACGCGCTGGGTGCAGGCCATCGCCGACTGGGCCCGCGATCCGGCGGCTGACAGCCTGGACCTCAAAACCGGTTGGGAACGCCTCACGCCCGAGGGCTTCCAGGCCGCGGTCAAGCCCGGCGTGACGCTGCCCACGCCACCGGCCCTGCAGCAGATACCGGCCTTGCGCGATGCGCTGGCTCAACTGCCCGCGCTGCGCCCGGCGCTGCTGGCCCAGGCCGCCGCCGGCATCGCGGCGCGGCTGGCGCAGCTCAAGCTGCGCAGCGGTCAGGGGGGCTTTGCCGACCAGTTGCAACGCCTGGCGGATGCGCTGGACCCGGCGCAGAGCGGCGACGCCGCCCGCCGCCTGCGCGAGCGCATCGTGGCGCAGTACCCGGCAGCGATGGTGGACGAATTCCAGGACACCTCGCCGGTGCAACTGCAGGTGTTCGACCGCCTGTACCGCCTGGCCGATGACGACCGCCGCACCAGCTTGCTGCTCATTGGCGACCCCAAGCAGGCCATCTACGGCTTTCGCGGTGCCGACATCCACAGCTACCTGCGCGCGCGGCAGGCCACCGCCGGGCGCCACCACGCGCTGGCCACCAACCACCGCTCCACGGCGGCGCTGGTGCAGGCCGTCAACACCGTGTTCCTGCGCGCCGAGCAGCGGGGTGCGCCGGGGGCCTTCGGCTTTGCCGCCCATGACGGCGACAACCCGCTCCCGTTTGTGCCCGTGGCGGCAAGAGGCCGCAGCGAGCACCTGGCAGCGGGCGCTGCGCCCCTGCCGGCCATGACGCTGTGCCTGGACGCCACGCCACAGCCCCGCGCTGTGGCGCGGGAGCAGTTTGCCGCGTTGGCGGCCGAGCACATCGTCGGCCTGCTGAACGACCCGCAGGCCGGCTTCGACGACCCGCAGCGCGGCTTTGAGCGCCTGCGCCCGCGCCACATTGCCGTGCTGGTGCGCACCGGCACCGAAGCGGCGGCCGTGCGCCAGGCCCTGCGTTTGCGCGGTGTGGCTTCGGTGTACCTGTCCGACCGCGACAGCGTGTTCAACAGCGCCGAGGCGCCCGACCTGCTGCGCCTGCTGCAGGCCGTGGCCGCGCCGCGCGACCCGCGCCTGGCCCGTGCCGCGTTGGCCACGCCCTTGATGGGCTTGTCGCTGGCCGAGCTGCGCGAGCTGGCCGACGACGACGCGGCCTTCGACCGCCGCTGCGAAACCCTGCAGCAACTGCACGAAGCCTGGCGCACGCAGGGCGTGCTGGCCATGCTGCGGCGTGCGCTGCATGCCTTCGACCTGCCGGCGCGCTGGCTGGCCCAGGCCGACCCGGCCGGCGAACGTCGCCTGACGAACGTGTTGCACCTGTCGGAGCTGCTGCAAGCCGCCAGCGAACAGCACGAAGGCCCTGATGCCCTGCTGCGCTGGCTGTTGCGCGCCATGGACGACGCGGCCGCCGGCTTGAGCGGTGGCGACGAACCCGTGCTGCGCCTGGAGAGTGATGCCGACCTGGTGCAGGTCATCACCGTGCACAAGAGCAAGGGCCTGGAGTACCCGCTGGTGTTGCTGCCCTTCGCCGCTGACTTCCGTGCCGTGGGTGCGCAGGACGAAGTGGTCTTTGTACCCGGCGAAGGTGAAGGCGCGGACGGCGCAGACAGTGCAGACGGCGTGGCCAGGCACGCCGTGCTGGCGCCGGACGCCGCCACACGCGCCCTGGCCGACGCCGAACGCCTGCGCGAAGACCTGCGCCTGCTGTACGTGGCGCTGACCCGCGCCCGCCACGCGCTGTGGGTGGGCCTGGCGGCGCTGCACGACCGTGGGCGGCCGCTGTGGCTGGGCGGCGCTGCCGGCGCGCTGATCTCCGGCTGGCCCGCGCAAGGCGCGGTGGCCGATGACCTGCGCGAGCAGGTGCTGGCATTGGCGGAGGCCTGCGACGCCGTGCGTGTCACCGAGCCGCCACCGCAGCCTGCCCCCGTGCCACGCACGCCCTGGCGCGCCCGGCAGGCGCTGCCGCCCTTGCTGCCGGCGCCGGCCTACAGCGCCCGCTTCGACCGCAGCTGGGGCATCACCAGCTACTCGTCGCTGGTGCGCGACCTGGGCGCGCTGCCGCAGGCACAGGCCGGGGCGACCTACAGCGACGACACCGCCGGCGAGCTGGCCACGCCGCTGCAACAACGCCTGCACGACGACGATGTGGTGGCGCCTGCCGAACCCGGCCTCGAGCCGGGTGTGCCGGCCCGGCCCGTGCGTGACGATGCCTTGCTGGCGCCTTGGCACCGGTTTCCGCGAGGCGCCTTTGCCGGCAACTTCCTGCACGGCCTGCTGGAGTGGCTGGCCGGCGAGGGCTCGTTGGCGCTGGCCGAATCGCCGGCCTTGCAGCAGGCCTTGCGCCGGCGGTGCGAGCGCCAGGGCTGGGGTGCCCGCGCCGACGATGTGCTGGCCTGGCTGACGCAGGTGCTGGCCACGCCGCTGCCGCCGCTGGGCTGCACGCTGGCACAGCTGCCGCAGCGCTGGCCCGAGATGGAGTTCTGGCTGCCGCTGGCGCGCCTGGACGCAGCGCGCGTGGATGCGCTGTGCCGCGAACACCTGCTGCCCGGCCGGCCGCGCCCGGCGCTCGCGGCCCGCTCGCTGCACGGCCTGTTGCTGGGTTTTGCCGACCTGGTGTTCGAGCAGGGCGGGCGCTACGGCGTGCTGGACCACAAGAGCAATGCGCTGGGCCTGCACGATGCCGACTACAACGCGGAGGCCTTGACCCGCGCCGTGCTGCATCACCGCTACGACGTGCAGGCCGCGTTGTACCTGTTGGCGCTGCAACGCCTGCTGCGCCAGCGCCTGGGCACGGCCTACGCGCCGGAACGCCACCTGCACGGCGCCACCTTCCTGTTCCTGCGTGGCATACAGGGCCCGCAGGCCGGCTGCCTGCACCTGCTGCCGCCGCCAGCGCTGCTGCAGGCGCTGGCGGCGATGCTGGACGACAGCGCTGGCGTGGCCGTGGTCGGAGACCCGGCATGAACGCCTCGGCGATGTTGAGCAAGCTGCAAGCCTGGCGCGAAGCCGGCGCCCTGCGCGCGCTGGATGTGGCATTTGCGCGCTTCGTGCACCAGCAAGGCCCCGAGGCGCCGGCTTCGCTGCTGCTGGCCAGCGCGCTGCTGGCGCGCCTGGAAGGCCAGGGCCACGGCGCTTTGCCGCTGCACGCGCTGGCGGCCGACCCCGCCGCCGTGCTGGGCGCGCCCTTGCCGGCCGATATGGCCGCAGCCTGTGCGCAGCTGCTGGGCGATGCGGGCCTGCTGCACGCGGCCTGGGCCGCGTTGCCACAGAGCGTGCTGCAGGTCGATCCGTCGGATGATCGGGGTGCCTCGCCCCTGGTGCTGGCCGGCCCGCGGCTGTACCTGCGCCGCTACTGGTGCTACGAGCAACGCATAGCGGCGGCCTTGCGCCAGCGCGCCGTGGCTGCCGCCGAGGAAGCCGCAGCCCCAGCGCAAGCCACCGCGCTGCTGGACCGCTTGTTCCCGCCGGCCCAAGACGGCGAGGTGGACCACCAACGCCGGGCCTGCGAAACGGCGCTCACCGGCCGCCTGACCGTGGTCACCGGCGGCCCCGGCACCGGCAAGACCTGGACCGCAGCGCGCCTGCTGGTGTTGTTGCAGGCCCTGCACCGCGGGCCGCAGCCGCTGCGTGTGGCCCTGGCGGCACCCACCGGCAAGGCCGCGGCGCGGCTGCGCCAGGCCATACAGCAGGCGCTGGACGATCTGCTGGCCAAAGACACCGGCCTGCCGGGCCTGGACACATTGGCCCAGCGCCTGGGCCCGGCACGCACGCTGCATGCCTTGCTGGGCACCCGCCCCGGGTCACGCCGCTTTGTGCACGACGAGGCGCAGCCGCTGGACGTGGACCTGCTGCTGGTGGACGAAGCCTCCATGGTGCACCTGGAGATGATGGACGCGTTGCTGGCCGCGTTGCCGCCCAGGGCGCGCCTGGTGCTGCTGGGCGACCGCGACCAGCTGGCCTCGGTGGAAGCCGGTGCGGTGCTGGGCGATGTGTGCAGCGTGCCGGCCGGCACACCGCTGGCGGCGCGGGTGGTCACCTTGCTGCGCAGCCGGCGTTTTGACGGCGCCATAGGTGAGCTGGCGATGGCTGTGAACCGGGGCGAAGGGGCTGCGGCGCTGGCCTTGCTGCAGGCCCCGCCTGATGCGTCGCTGCAGTGGGCGTCGGCGGCCACGCCGGTCGACCTGGCCGCGCTGGCCTTGAACGGCCGCGAGGGCGCGCCCGGTTGGCGGGCGCTGTACCAGGCGCTGCAACAAGGCCCTGGCACGCAAGACTTCCCCGCCTGGGCTCTGGCTTGCCTGCAAGCCTTCGACCAGTGCCGCGTGCTGGCCGCGCTGCGCGAAGGGCCCTGGGGCGTTTCGGGCCTCAACACGGCCATCCAGCAGGCGTTGGCGGCGCAGGGGCTGTTGCAGCCGCGCGGCGAGTGGTACGCCGGCCGGCCGGTGATGGTGACGCACAACGACCCCGGCCTGGGCTTGTTCAACGGCGATACCGGCCTGGTGCTGCGCGCGCCCGACGGCCGGCTGCTGGCCTGTTTTGCCGATGGCGGCCGCCTGCATGCCGTCTCGGTGACGCGCCTGGCCCAGGTGCAGACCGCCTTTGCCATGACGGTGCACAAGAGCCAGGGCTCGGAGTTTCAGCACGTGCTGCTGGTGCTGCCGCCCGAGGACAGCCCGGTGCTCACGCGCGAGCTGCTGTATACCGGCATCACGCGGGCCCGCAGCGCCTTGAGCGTGGTGGCGCCGCAGCCGCAGTGGCTGGCGACCGCCGCGGCGCGGCCTACACGCCGCTTCAGCGGCCTGGTGTCCGCGCTGGCGACGCCGGCGCCAGCCAGCTCGCAATAAGCCACTGCGCCGCCCAGTAGCTGCTCAGTATCCACAGGCTGGCCGCCGGCAGCGGCAGCGCAAACCGGTTGGTGGCCAGCAGCGCATCGGACAGCACGAACAAGGCGCCGCCCAGCATCAGCCCGGCAGCGCGGCGCTTGTGCGAGCCCGGCGCGGCGCGCTGCCACAGCACCGCGGCCTGCGCCGCCATGGCGGCCAGGCACAGCACGTAGGCCAGCACCGGCCCGCGCAACGCGCCGGGCACGCCGGGCCACAAGCCCCACAACACGACGCCGGCCACCAGCGCATACAGCACAAAGGGCTGCCAGCGCGCCGCGAACGGCGCAGCGCGTGTGAAGGCCCACAGGTAGGCCAGGTGCGCCAGCAGAAAACTCACCAGCCCGGGCAGGAAGCCCTCGCGTGGCCACAGCAGCGCCACGTCACCGGCCAGCGACAACACCAGCCCCAGCAGCACCCAGCGCCGCAGCACGGGCGTCTCGCGCCCGCGCGGCCAGGCATGCAGGATGATGAGCACCGTGGTCAGCGGCTTGAACACAAAGTTCAGCCACGGCAGGCCCAGCGCCCAGGGCGCGGAGAAGATGGACAGGGCTGCGGCCAGCAGCAGGGCCGGAACAAGCCAGGGTCTGGGCATGGGCATGTGCGTTGTTCGGTGGTCGGATGGGCTGGAGAGATCCGGCCCCATTGTTATCGTCGCCGCATGGATCTCATCACCGCCATAGGCCACACGCCGCTGATCGAGTTGAAGAGCGTGGCCGCCGGCCTGCCGGTGCCGGTGTTCGTCAAGTGTGAACACCTCAACCCCGGCGGCAGCATCAAGGACCGCACCGCGCGCGCCATCGTGCTGGACGCCGAGGCGCGCGGCCTGCTGCAACCCGGCGCCACGCTGGTGGAGGCCACCGCCGGCAACACCGGCGTGGGGCTGGCGCTGCTGGCCGCGGCACGCGGCTACTCGCTGGTGTGTGTGCTACCCGAGAAGATGGCGCCGGACAAGCGGGTGGCGCTGCGCCAGCTGGGCGCCCAGGTCATCGTCACGCGCAACGGGCCGCTGTCGGAGCCGCACAACTTCCGCAACTTGGCGGCGCGCCTGGCCGCCGAGAACGGCTGGTTCCTGACGGCGCAGTTCGACAACCCGGCCAACGTGGCGGCGCACTACGGCACGGGGCACCGCGGCACGGCGCAGTTTCGCGGCACCGGCGAAGAAATCCTGACGCAGTTGGCCGACGCGGGCCATGCCGTGCCGGGCGCCTTTGTCTGCGGCGCCGGCACCGGCGGCACCATCAGCGGCGTGGGCCGGCGGCTCAAGGAGCACGACGCTGCCACGCGGGTGGTACTGGCCGACCCCGCCGGCTCGGCGCTGGCCGGCTGGGTGGCCACCGGCACGCTGGCACCCGAGGGCGCCTACGCGGTCGAAGGCATAGGCGCCGGCGCGGTGCCGGGCAACCTGCACCGCGACTGCCTGGACGCTGCCGAGTCGGTGAGCGACGCCGAGGCCTTTGCCATGGTCGAACGCCTGGTCAAGGAAGAGGGCCTGACGGTGGGCGGCTCCACCGGCGTGAACGTGGTGGCGGCGCTGCGCGTGGCGGCGCGCGCCAACGAACTGGGCCTGCGCGGCCCGGTGGTCACGGTGGCGGCCGACGCCTGGGACCGCTACCGCAACACCGCGTGGATGAAGGCCTGGATGGAGCGCGAGGCGGCGGGCATCACGCTGCCTGCGGCTTGATAGCGCACCGGCCCCGGCCACTCAACCCATGGTCATCAAGGCCGCGTTGCCGCCGGCCGCCGCGGTGTTGGTGCTGATGCTTTGTTCGTGCATCAGCGCGCTCAGGTCGTAGTGCGCGCCGGCGGTGGCATCGGCGGTGGCCATACTTTCCACCCGCAGCAGCGGGCCGGGCAGGGCGGCCAGGGCCGGCAGCTCGGCGGCCAGGGTGTCGGCGTCGCCTTCAAACAGCAGCGCGCTGGCGCCTGAGGCGTCGTCCACCAGTGCCGCCCGCGCCGAGGCGGGCAGCGCAGCGCGCCACGCCGCGGCTTCCGCGAAGCGCGCGTCCAGCTGCAGGCGGTTGCCGGTGGCCAGGGCCGCAGCCAGCTGGTGGGTGGCGCCGGCAGCGCTGTGCACGATGCCGAGCACTGCGCCGCGCGGCAGCAGGCGGTAGCGGTTGTTTTCGCCGGTGGGGCCGGGCAGCGTCCACACACGGCCCAGCACGCTGGCGGCGGCATAGGCCTCGCACACGGCGGTGGCCGCCTGGGCCTGCGCAGCATCCAGGCCCGGCAAGGCTTGCCGGCGCAACTGGCTGGCCAGTTCGTTCAGGGCCGCCAGCGGGGGCTGCGGCGCCGCCACATCGCCCGGCGCGGGCGCGGTGCCCAGCGCGGCCAGGCTGCGCTGGTGGGCTTGTGCCGTGGGCTGCAGCAGGCGGTGCAGTGCCAGCGGGCCGCCGGCCTTGGGCCCGGTGCCGGACAAGCCCATGCCGCCGAAGGGCTGCACGCCCACCACCGCGCCTATGACGTTGCGGTTGACGTACAGGTTGCCGGCGTGGATGCGCTCGCTCAACTGGGCGATGGTCTCGTCTATGCGGCTGTGCACGCCGAAGGTCAGGCCATAGCCGCTGGCGTTGATGGCCTGTACCAGGGCCGGCAACTCGTCGCGCCGGTAGCGCAGCACGTGCAGCACCGGGCCGAACACCTCGCGTTGCAGGCGCTGGGCGCGGTCGATCTCTATCACGGTGGGCGGCACGAAGTGGCCCTGGCCGCCGGTTTCGTCGCGCGCCAGGCGCGCCACCGGCATGCCGGCGGCCTGCATCGCCTGCACATGCCGCTCTATGCCTTCGCGCGCCGCGGCGTCTATCACCGGGCCCACGTCACTGGCCAGGCGGTCGGGCGGGCCCATCACCAGTTCGCGCAAGGCCTCGTGCAGCATGGGCAGGATGCGCTCGGCGGCGTCGTCCTGCACCGCCAGCAGGCGCAGCGCCGAGCAGCGCTGGCCGGCGGAGTCGAAGGCCGAGGCCAGCACGTCGGCCACCACCTGTTCGGCCAGGGCCGACGAGTCCACCACCATGGTGTTGCAGCCGCCGGTTTCCGCCACCAGCGGCACCGGCCGGCCCTGCGGGCTCAGGCGCCGAGCCAGCGTGGAGTTGATCAGCCGCGCCACCTCGGTGGAGCCGGTGAACATCACGCCGGCCACCAGCGGCTGCGCCACCAGGGCAGCGCCCACGGTTTCGCCGTCGCCGGGCAGCAGTTGCACCGCGTGTTGCGGCACGCCGGCTTCGTGCAGCATCGCCACCATCTGGGCGGCGATCAACGGCGTCTGCTCAGCGGGCTTGGCCAGGACCACGTTGCCGGCGGCCAGCGCCGCAGCCACCTGGCCGGTGAAGATGGCCAGCGGAAAGTTCCAGGGGCTGATGCAGGCCAGCACGCCCAGCGGGCGGTGGCTGTCGTTGTCGAAGCCGGCCGCCACCTGGGCGGCGTAATAGCGCAGGAAGTCCACCGCCTCGCGCACCTCGGCCACGGCATTGGGCAGGCTCTTGCCGGCTTCGCGCACGATCAAGCCCAGCATCGCGTGCTGGCGCTGTTCCAGCATGTCGGCGGCGCGTTGCAGGCAGGCGGCCCGCTCGGCCGGTGGCGTGACCTGCCAGATGGGCGCCGCGGCGGCGGCGGTGCGCAGCGCTTCTTCCAGCACCGCGGGCGGGGTGGGGCGCACCCAGCCCACCTGGTCGCGGGTGTCGGCGGGGTTCAGCACCGGTTGCCAGCCTGTGCTTGCCGAGGGCGCGGCCGCCGCGTCCGGGTCCACGGTGGCAGCGGCCACCGGCAGCGTTTGTGTGCTCTTCAACAGCGCCGCCGCCAGCGAGGCCAACTGCTGTTCGTGCGCCAGGTTCAGGCCCGACGAGTTGGGGCGCGAGGCGCTGCCCAGCGCCGCGAACAACTGCCGCGGCAGGGGGATGCGCGGGTGCGGCGCGCCCACCGTGCCGGCCTCGCGCTCCACGGCCAGCGCCAGGTCCACCGGGTCGGCCACCAGCTCGGCCACCGGCACGGCGGGGTCGCCAATGCGGTTGACGAAGGAGGTGTTGGCGCCGTTTTCCAGCAACCGCCGCACCAGGTAGGCCAGCAGCGTTTCGTGCGTGCCCACCGGCGCGTAGATGCGGCAGGGGCGTGCCAGGCCGCCTTCGGCCAACGGGCTGACCACTTGCTCGTACAAGGGCTCGCCCATGCCGTGCAGGCACTGGAACTCGTACTGCCCGGCGTAGTAGTTGCCACCGGCCAGGGCTTCGATGCTGGCCACCGTCTGCGCGTTGTGGGTGGCGAACTGCGGGTACACCGCATCGGGCGCGGCCAGCAGCCGGCGCGCACAGGCCAGGTAGGCCACGTCGGTGTGCACCTTGCGCGTGTACACCGGGTAGCCGTCCAGCCCGTCCAGCTGGGCGCGCTTGATCTCGCTGTCCCAGTAGGCGCCCTTGACCAGGCGCACCATGAGCCGGCGGCCGCTGCGGCGCGACAGGTTGATCAACCAGTCGATGACATAAGGGCAGCGCTTGGCGTACGCCTGCACGACAAAGCCAATGCCGTTCCAGCCCTTGAAGCGCGGGTCGAAGGCCAGGGCCTCCAGCAGGTCCAGCGACAACTCCAGGCGGTCGGCCTCTTCGGCGTCTATGTTCAGGCCTATGTCGTACAGCCGCGCCAGCACCACCAGGCTGGCCAGGCGGGGCAGCAGCTCGGCCATCACACGCTCGCGCTGGGCGCGGCTGTAGCGTGGGTGCAGCGCCGAGAGCTTCACCGAGATGCCCGGCCCGTCGAAGATGCCGCGGCCGTGGCTGGCCTTGCCTATGGCGTGTATGGCCTGCTCGTAGGCGGCCAGGTAGCGGGCCGCGTCGGCCTCGGTGGCGGCGGCCTCGCCCAGCATGTCGTAGCTGTAGCGAAAGCCCTTGCGTTCCCAGCTGCGGCTGTTGGCCAGGGCCTCGCCTATGGTCTGGCCGGTGACGAACTGCTCGCCCATGAGCTTCATGGCGCGGTGCACGCCCTGGCGTATCAGCGGCTCGCCGCCCTTGGCGATCAGCCGCGTCAGCGCGCTGGCCAGCGTCTTTTCGCTGGCGGTGGCGGTGAGCTTGCCGGTGAGCATCAGCCCCCACACCGCGGCGTTGACGAACAGGCTGGGCGAGTGGCCCAGGTGGCTGTGCCAGTCGCCGCGGCCTATCTTGTCGCGTATCAGTGCGTCGCGCGTCGGGTTGTCGGGAATGCGCAGCAAGGCCTCGGCCAGGCACATCAGCGCCACGCCTTCCTGGCTGGAAAGGCTGAACTCCTGTACCAGCGCCTCCACGCCGCCGGTGTCGCGCTGGCGGCGGGTGCGCAGGCCCTCCACCAGCCGCGTGGCGGTGCGGCGTATGTGTTCGCGCTGCACCGGCTCTTGCACGGTGGCGGCGCGCAGCAGGGCCGGCAGGCATTCCGGCTCGGGCCGGTGCCAGGCGGCGGTGATGGCGGCGCGCAGGTCGGTCTGCGGCAGCACGCCCTGGGCGAACTCCAGAAACGGCTGCGGGCCGGCGGGCGGGGGTGGCGGCTCGTCGGCCGGCTCGCCGTCGGCATCGCTCGCGGCGCTGTCGGTGCGCCCGGTTGCACCCAGGGGCAACTCGCCGCGTTCCACGGCGTCCACCATCTGCAGGACGGCTTGCTTGATCAGCCAATGAGGCGTTCTGCCCAGCTGCGTAGCGGCCTGGCGCACCCGCTCGCGCAGCGCTTCGTCCATCTTGACGCCCAGGGTGACTGCGGCCATGTCTGCAACGCTCCGTGGATGGCGGTGGGCGGATTTTCGGCGGGGTGCAACCTGGTGATTTAAGGGTTAACCCTTTATTTTGATGCGACTGACTGGCGGCTGTGCGGGCGAGGGCAGCGTGCTGCGCGCGGTGAGCGCCGGCCACAGGGCAGGCCCGGCTGCGCGCCGCCCGATACCGGTGCTCGCCGGGCCTGCCCTGTGGCCGG
>JBBCJV010000034.1:0-10864 GCA_037190565.1 Burkholderiaceae bacterium | reverse complement strand
TGGCTGCCTGGGCAAGCCGTGCTACGCGGCTGACGGCCGATTGCTGAGATCACACGAAGGGCCGCCGTCTGGCAGGCTCCAGGGCGTTGTTGCTCGTTCGTTGCGTGCCACAGGCACGCGGCCTCACTCGTGCCTAGCCCTGGGGCCTGCCAGACGGCGGCGCGAGCCCTCCCATAGCGTTAACAGGCCCTAGGCGCAAAGCGCAGCCGTAGCGGGCGCTACGGCGAGCATTTGCAACGACGAGTGAGGCCTTGTGGGCGGGATGAGCGGCCATGTCGGGTTCGTTCACACCTTCTCAGTGCACGCGCTCGACGCGGAAGCCGCGCTGGGCCAGCAGCCGCGGCAGCGCCTGCGGCCCGGTCATGTGCAGCGCGCCTATGGCGGCCAGCACACGCCGGCCCTGGGCGTGCTGCGCGGCGATGCCGTCGGCCAGCGGCGGGTTGCGTTCGTCGTTGAGCCGGCGCAGGAACCGGCGTTCGGCCTCGGTAGCGGCACATTCGCACCAGGCCTCGTAGTTTTCCAGCGCCGCCAGGTCGCCTTGTTCCCAGGCCGCCACCAGGCGCTGCAGCACCCGCCGGCCGCCGCCGTCCACGATCTGCGCCAGCGTCTGCTCGATCATCAAGCGCAGCTCCTCGGGCTGCTCGGGCACCAGCACCGCCTTCTGCTGCGCCGCCGTTTCCAGCGACAGCACCGGCTTGCCCGCGGCGCGTGCCTGCGCCGCCAGCAGCGACTCTTGCGCGTACGCCGGGTCCAGGCCCAGCCAGCGTGCTTCCAGCAGCATCAGCGTGGTGGCCTGCAAGGCCGGGTGCAGCGCCGCCAGCGTCTGCGGCGCCAGGCAGGCGCGCTCGAAGGCGCGGTCCAGCAGGTGGCGCGAAGCGGGGTCCAGCGCCGGGGCCGGCTGGGTCTCGCTCAGCGCCGCCAGCACGGCGGGGTCGGAAGGGTCCAGCTCCAGCGCCAGCACATCGGCCGCGCGCAGCGCCTGGTCCAGGCGCGGCCCGGGCTGGCGCCAGGCCGGGCGGCCCACGTGCAGGGTGCCGTACAGCCAGGAGTCGCGGCCGTCGCGGCTGATGCGCCACAGCAGCCCGCGGTCGGCCGGCAGCGGTGCTTCGGCCGAGGGCAGCGGCGGCGGGCAGGGATGCGGCGGCGACGGCTGGGCCAGTGCGCCGGTGCCCAGCAGGCTTGCCAGCCCCGCCCAGGCCGCCACCGCCACCCGCACACCGGCTCGCAAAGAGGCCTGCAGCACCGCACGCCAGGCCAGCTGGAACCTCATCACCGCCCGCCCCCCAGCTCTATGCGCAGGCGCCCGCCTTCCTGCGTCCAGCGCAGGCGGGCCAGCACGTCCATGCCCAGCAGCGGCGCGTGCAGGCCCGGCAAGGCCACCATGCGCAGGCGCTCCACGCGAACGCCCCCGTCCAGCTCCAGGTCGGCCACCACCACGGTGCCAGTGACCACACCGCCGGCGGTGTTGGAGCGCACGCTGGCCAGGCCGCGCAGGCCCAGCTCCTGCGCCAGCGACGCCGGTATGGCGGTGCCGGTGGCGCCGGTGTCCACCAGGAACTCCACCGCCCGGCCGTCCACGTGACCCGGCCAGTGGTAGTGGCCGTCGCCGCTGCGGCGTATCTCCAGCGTGCCGCCGCTGAGGTTGAAACGGGTGGCCTGCTGGCGGTCCAGCCAGGCCTCCACGCCCAGGAACACCGCCAGCGTCAGCAGCGACCATACGGTGGCGTGTTTCAGCCAGCGGGGCACGTCATTCATGGCGCGTCGCGGTGCCAGGGGGCCACCACCTGCGCCAGGGCGCCCAGCACGCTGCGGCCTTCGTCGTCCTGCCATTCGATGTGCACATGCTGGCCGAAGGCCAGCCAGGGCGTGACCGCCGCGCCGCTGGCGGCGGCCTCCGCGGCCCGCAACGCGGCCAGGCTGCCGGCGCCGCTGCCGAAAGCCGGGTCGGCGTTGCGGGGCACCCCGGCACCGATGAGGCTGCCGACGCGCAACCGGCGCGTCGCCGCCACGTGGGCGATCAGGCGGCCGAAGTGGTGCCGCATGCCGTGCGCGCTGTGTTGGCGCGCCACCTCGCGCCCGTCCACCCGCACCTGCATCCAGCCGTGCAGGCGGCCGCCTTGCCAGGCTTCGCCGAACTCGTCGGGCGTCACCGCCACCGGGCCGAAGGCGGCGGCGGGCCTGCTTTGCAGCAGGCCCCAGCCGGCGGCGCGCTCGGCCGGCACACGCTCGCGCAGCGTCCAGGCGTTGGCCAGCGTCACCAGGCGCACCGCGTCCAGCGCGGCTTCTTCGCCGGTGGCCCGGTCCACGTCGCCGGTGATGACGGCCAGCTGGGCCTCGCAGTCGGTGCCGTCGTCGGCGCTGACGAAGCAGGCGTCGTCGCCGGTGCCCAGCAGGTCGTCGCTGCCGCCCTGGAGCAGGGCCGGCCGGTCGTCCGGTGCATCACCGCTTCCCTCAACGCCACCATCGACCGCCGCCAGCCATTGCGCCGGCCGCGGCAACGGCGCCATGCAGCGGCGCGGGTCGAAAGGGAAGGCATGGCGGACCTTGCCGTCGTTGAGCGTGGCGTACAAGTCCTGAAGCTGCGGTGCGATGAAGGCCCAGTCGTCCAGCGCCTGGCGCAGCGTGCCGGCCACGCCGGTGGCGTGGTGGGCGGTGGCCAGGTCGCGCGAGACCACGACCAACTGGCCGTCGCGCGAGCCGTCCTTCAAGGTGGCGAGTTTCATGCTTGTGGGGGACTCCCTGCGGGGGAACGCCGGCGCGGCGTGCCGTGGGCAGCATTGTCCGATGGCCCGCCCGCCGCCCGCGCCACCGCCGTCACACCCCCCTTCGGCGCAAGGGCGGCGGCGCGCCGGCGCCCTGCTGCTGACCGCCGCGGTGCTGGCAGCCCATGTGCTGCTGTGGCGCAGCCCCGCCCCCGGCTCTGGTCGCACCGGCGAGCCACCGCAGCCGGGCATGGTGCGCATGACGGTGCGCCAGGTGCTGCCACCTGAGCCGCTCGCCACCCCGGCAACCACGCCACCGGCCGCAGCACGCCAAGCGGCGCCCGCGCCCAACGCTGCCCCCTTGCGTGCACGGCCTGCCGGGGCTGCAACCGCGCCGGTCGAAACTGCCGGCCAGCAGGCACCGCCGCGCTACGCCACACGGCCGCCGGCGGCTCAGCAGCTGCACTACCGGCTGTGGCGCGACGGCCGGTCCTCACCAGCGCGGCTGCGCTGGCAGCCGGACGACACCGGCTACACGCTGGCGCTGGAAGGTGTCTTCTTCGGCCGCGACCCCGGCGCCCGCGTCAGCCGCGGTGTGTTGGACGCTGACGGCGTAGCGCCGCTGCGCTACGTCGAAAGCCGGCGCGGCCGCGAGCAGCGTGCCGTGAACTTCCAGCGCGACAAGGGTTTGATCACCTGGAGCGCCGCCGCCGGCAGCGCCGCGCTGCAGCCCGGCGCCCAGGACCGGCTGAGCTGGATCGCCCAGCTGGCCGCGGTGCTGGAAGCCAACGAGGCCTTGCGCGAACCACCGCAGACGCTGCAGCTGCCGGTGGCCGGCGTGCGTGGCGAGGCCGAGGTCTGGCAGTTCAGTGTGCAAGGCCGCGAAACGCTGGCGCTGCCCGGCGGCCCGGTCGCCGTGCTGTTGCTGCGCCGCGAGCCCGCGCGCGCCTGGGACTGGCGCATAGAAGCCTGGCTGGACCCGCTGCGCGGCCACCTGCCGGTGCAGCTGCGCTTCACGGTGGTGGGCAGCGGGCAGGTCAGCGAGCTGCGGCTGCACGAGGGTGCGGACTGAGTGGCCGGGCCGCTGGTGCATTGTTTGCTTGAAATCCGGCTCAGGCCACCCATCTGACACAACCAGGAGGCCAGCCCCCCAATGCAAATGCTCTACAACTCCGACAGCTACGTGGTGGTGCAGTTCGACCTGCCCCAAGCGGAGCAGGCAACGGCGGCGCAGGACGCCCCGCTGGCCCGCGGCGGCTACGAGATCGTCGACAAGCACGCGCGCCGCGAGATCTACATCGAAGGCGCGCTGGCCGAGCGCTTCCAGCGCGGCGTGGAAGAACTGGTGCAAGCCGGCCCCACCGAAGAGGCGCTGGACGAGTTCATAGGCCGCTTCACAATCCTGGCCCAGCACCCGGTCGTGATGCACTGAGCCACGCGCCGCGGCCGGCCGCGGCAGATGCCGCACTCCGGCCGTTCTTGCGGCCGTGCCGGCCTTGGCAGGCCCCGCGCCGGCAGGCCTGCGTGCGATGATGCCGGCCCCTTGCTCCCGCGCCTGGCGCCCCCTGCATGAGCCCGACCGCCGTCGCCGAATCGTCGCTGCTGCTGTGGCTGCTGGGTGCGCTGGTGGCCACGCTGGCGGCCTACGTCAGCCTGGGCTGGGTGCGCCAGGGCTGGCACCAGCCTTCGCTGGCCGCCGGCTGGCGCGGCCTGCTGCTGGCCGGCGCCGTGTATGGCACCGGCCTGTGCGCCGCCATGGTGCTGGCACTGGCCTCCGAGGCCCTGCCCTTCCGGGTCGGGTTCCGCTGGGGGGCGGTGCCCTTGATCTGGCTGGGCGCGATGCTGGCCGGCCTGCCCGTACTGGCCTGGCTGGCGAGGCAGCAGAACTGGCTGTCCATCGTGTGCGGCGCGCTGTGGCTGGCCGCGCTGGCCGTGGTGGTGCAGTCGGCCTGGATCTGGGCCGCCGGCTTCCGCCCCGGCGTGACCTGGCGCCCGGAGTTCCAACTGGCGGCCGCGCTGACGGCGGCGCTGGGCATCCTGGCGGCGCTGTACCTGTCGTTCCTGGGCGGCGGCAAGGAAGGCCGCCGCCGCCAGGTCTGGCGCGTGGGCGCCGCCGCAGTGATGGGGCTGGCCTTGATGGCCGCACAAGAGGTTCTGATGGCCGGTGCCGGCCTGCTAGCGCAGGTAGGCACCGTGTTCCACCGCGAGGCATCGGCCTCGGTGCTGGCGCTGGTGGGCGGGGTCATCGTGCCGCTGCTGCTGGCGGTGATGGTGATGGACCTGCAACTGCGCCGCCGCCAGCGCAAGCACGACCTGCGCCGCCGCAACGACCGCAGCCGCCGCGGCGCCCGGCTGACCACCCCCGACCGCGACTCCATCATCCGCGACTCGGTGATAGGCCCGGAGACGGGCCCGCAAGCAGCACCGCCGGCCCAGCCCTCCCGCCCCTGAGCCCGGGCCGCGCCCGCCGGCCGCTTTCTACAATGGCCGCATGAACACGCCAACCACCGCCTACACCCGCGGCGCGGCGCTGCCGGGCATCCTGCAGCAGCGCATCGCCATCATCGATGGTGCGATGGGCACGCTGATACAGCGCTTCAAGCTCACCGAGGCCGACTTCCGCGGCGCACGTTTCGCCGGGCACGGCAAGGACTTGAAGGGCAACAACGACCTGCTGGTGCTGACCCGGCCCGACGTGATCCGCGACATCCACGCGCAGTACCTGCGCGCCGGCGCCGACATCGTGGAGACCAACACCTTCGGCGCCACCTCCGTGGCACAGGAAGACTACGGCCTGGCCGAGGTGGCGCGCGAGATGAACGTGGCCGCGGCGCGCATCGCCCGCGAGGCCTGCGACGAGCTCAGCACGCCCGACAAGCCGCGCTTCGTGGCCGGCGCCCTGGGCCCCACGCCCAAGACCGCCAGCATCAGCCCCGACGTCAACGACCCGGGCGCACGCAACATCGACTTCGACGGGCTGCGCGACGCCTACCGCGAGCAGGCCGAGGGGCTGCTGGAGGGCGGTTGCGACCTGTTCCTGGTTGAGACCATCTTCGACACGCTCAACGCCAAGGCCGCCATCTTTGCGCTGGACGAGCTGATGGAAGAGCGCGGCGAGCGGCTGCCGGTGATCCTCTCCGGCACCGTGACCGACGCTTCCGGGCGCATCCTCTCCGGCCAGACCGTGGCCGCCTTCTGGCACTCGGTGCGCCACGCGCGGCCGCTGGCGGTGGGCCTGAACTGCGCCCTGGGCGCGGCGGTCATGCGGCCCTACATCGAAGAGCTGTCGCGCGTGGCGGCCGACACCTGGGTGAGCTGCTACCCCAACGCCGGGCTGCCCAACCCCATGAGCGAAACCGGCTTCGACGAAACGCCGGAGGTCACCGGTGCGCTGCTGGAAGAGTTTGCGCGCGCCGGCTTCCTGAACATCGCCGGCGGCTGCTGCGGCACCACGCCGGAGCACATCAGCGAGATCGCGCGGCGCGTGGGGGCCTACCGGCCGCGCCCGCGGCACGACCCGCTGTTCAGCGGCCTGCTGGCCGCCTGAGAAGGTGTGAACCCGAGGCCGCCACTCCCCTTGCTTCGGGGGAGTGGCCCCGCCACCGGCCGGCACACGCACCTATGATTGCCCGCACACAGTAGCGGGCCTTGTTCACACCGCGGTCCGCTCCCATTCTTTCAGGAGTACCCGTTGTGACGACCCCGCTTCCCGCTTTCCTGGGGCGCAGCGCTTTGGCGCTGGCCATTGCCGCACTGAGCTGCGCCGCCGCCGCCCACGGCCCGCGCCACAGCCCGTCCGCCGCCCGCGCCGCGCTGCCCGGCGCCGAGGTTTCGCTGCACGACCAGCTGGAAGCCGAGAAGCTGTCCACCGACATCTACAAGGCCTACTTCCCCAGCCTGGAGCTGGCACGCCGCGCCGCCATCAGCTTCCACGGCCAGCTGCTGGAGAGCCACTACGACGCCGGCTACCTGGTGCTGGAGCTGGACGCCGAGGACATGGACCGGCTGCGCGCCTTCGGCTTTCGCTTCGCGCCGGCCACCGAGTTCATAGAAAAGCGCAACCGCCGCCTAACCGAGCTGCAGATGCGCCTGGCACGGCGCGACCCCAGCGCCGCCGAGCCGGCGTCCATCCCGGGCTACAGCTGCTACGAGACGGTGGAAGAAACCTTCACCGCCGGCGACGGCCTGATCGCCGCGCGGCCCACGCTGGCCAGCTGGGTCATCGCCGGCCAGTCGTGGCTGAAGACGCAGAACGCCGGCGGCTACGACATACGCGTGCTCAAGCTCACCAACGCCGACGTGACGGGCGACAAGCCCAAGCTGTTCATACACGCCGCGATGCACGCCCGCGAGTACACCACCGCCCCGCTGGCGCTGGAGTTCGCGCGCTGGCTGGTCAACGGCCACGGCAGCAACGCCGACGCCACCTGGATACTGGACCACCACGAAGTGCACCTGATGCTGCACGCCAACCCCGACGGCCGCAAGCGCGCCGAAACCGGGCTGTCCTGGCGCAAGAACGTCAACAACAACTTCTGCGCCAACAGCAACAACCGCGGCGTGGACCTCAACCGCAACTTCACCTTCGGCTGGAACACCACCAACGGCGTGGGCTCCAGCGGCGCGGTGTGCAACGCCACCTACCGCGGCCCCTCGGCCGGCTCCGAGCCCGAGACGCAGGCCATAGAAAGCTACGTGCGCAGCCTGTGGCCCGACCGCCGCGGCGAAGACCGCAACGACCCGGCCCCGCTGGACACCAGCGGCATACACATCGACCTGCACAGCTACAGCCAGCTGGTGCTGTGGCCCTGGGGTGAAAACGCCACGCCGGCACCCAACGCCGCCGGGCTCGCCACGCTGGGGCGGCGCCTGGCCTGGTTCAACGGCTACACGCCCACGCAGTCGGTGGGCCTGTACCCCACCGACGGCACCAGCGACAACGTCAGCTACGGCGAGCTGGGCGTGCCGGCCTACACCATCGAGCTGGGCACCTCGTTCTTCCAGAGCTGCAGCGTCTACGAAAACACCATCAAGCCCAACAACCTGCCGGCGCTGATCTACGCCGCCAAGGTGGTGCGCACGCCGTACATCACGCCCAACGGGCCTGACGTGACCGGGCTGACGCTGAGCAACGACGCCGCCGGCGCCGGCGTCGCCCCCGGCACGCCGGTGACGCTGAGCGCCTCGGCCACCGACACCCGCTTCAACCAGAGCAACGGCGCGGAGGCGGTGCAGGCCATTGCCGCGGCCGAGTACACGATAGGCACGCCGCCCTGGGCCACCGGCGCACGCCCGCGTGCGCTGCAGGCTGCCGACGGCAGCTTCAACAGCCCCACCGAGGCACTGACAGGCAGCCTCAAGACCGCCGGGCTGACGCCGGGCCGGCACATCGTGTACGTGCGGGCACGTGATGCCGGCGGCACCTGGGGGCCGGTGACGGCCAGCTTCCTGAACATCCTGGCCAGCACGCCGCTGGTGGTGACGGAAGTGGAGCCCAACGACAGCCTGGCCAACGCCCAGCAGATGGCCACGCCGCCGGTGCAGGTGAACGCCAGCATCGCCAGCCCGGCCGACGTGGACCACTACCGCGTGGCGGTGGGTGCGGCGTACACGCTGTTCGCGACGGTGACGCCGGCCGCGGACCTGAGCGCCAACGTGTCGATCCTGACCACACAAGGCCAGGTGCTGGCCACGGCCACCGGCGCTGCCGGGCAACCGGTGCTGGTGAAGGCGCCCAACCAGACGGTGTTCGACCGCGCCTACATCGTGCGCGTGCAGTACGCCGGCGGCGGCACCGGGGCGAGCGAGGGCGCCTACACGCTGCTGCTGAGCTACTTCTGACGACAAGCGCCGGCCGGGCCCTGCCCGGCCGGCTTGTTCAGTCGTAGCTGTCGGCCTCGGGGTCGGTGGCTTCCAGCTCGTAGGCGGCGGCCAGCATGGCCAGGCGGCCTATGACGCCGTACATGTAGAAGCGGTTGGGTGCGCTGGCACCGGGCCGCGCGCCCGGGCGCGGCAGGTGGCCGCTGGGGTCGAAGGCCAGCGGCACGTAGCTGGAGCCCGGCGCGTCCAGGTTCTCGTCGGTGCCGCGCCCGGCGTGCACGCGGTAGAAGCCGCCCACCACGTAGCGGTCGATCATCACCACCACGGGTTCGGCCACCGCCTCGTTGATGCGCTCGAAGGTGGGTACGCCTTCCTGCACGATCAGCTCGCCGTGGCCGGCCAGCAGCCGGCAGCGTTCGCGCCGCGCCGGGTCGTCCAGGTCCTTGGTGTCGCGCACCGTCAGCACGCCGGCTTCGCTGGCGTCGTCGGACTTGACGACGACAAACGGCCGCTCGCTGATGGCGTATTCCTTGTACTTGCGACGCACGCGGGTCAGCATGGCGTCGACCTGGGCCTTCAGCGCATCCAGCCCGGCGGGCTCGCCCAGGTCCAGCCGCCCGCAGGGCGCCGACAGCGGGTGGATCAGCCAAGGGTCCATGCCCAGCAGCTTGGCGAACTTCTTGGCCACCTCCTCGTAGCTCTGGAAGTGCCGGCTCTTGCGCCGCACGCCCCAGCCGGCGTGCAGCGGCGGCAGCAGGTACTGCTCGTACAGCGACAGCAGCGGCGACGGCACGCCGCTGCGCAGGTCGTCGTTGAGCAGGATGGTGCAGGGGTCGAAGTCCTTCAGGCCCAGGCGGCCGCGCTGGCGCTGCAGCGGCTCCACCCGCAGCTCGCCACCCTCGGGCAACGCCAGCGTCAGCGGTCCGCCGGCCTGGTCGTCCAGCGTGCCCAGGCGCACGTTCAGGCCGGCCTGCGTGAACACCTGCACCAGGCGCTGCAGGTGGCTGAGGTACAGGCCGCTGCGCTGGCGGCGGTCGGGCACCAGCAGCAGGTTGCGGGCCTCGGGGCAGATCTTCTCGATGGCGGCCATCGCCGCCTGCACCGCCAGCGGCAGCATCTCGGCGGTGAGGTTGCCGAAGACGTCGGGGAACAGGTCGGTGTCCACCGGCGCGAGCTTGTAGCCGGCGTTGCGCAGGTCCACCGCCGTGTAGAACGGCGGCGTGTGTTCCATCCACTCCAGTCGGAACCAGCGCTCTATCGCCGGCATGCTCTCCAGGATGCGTGCCTCCAGCTCGTTGATCGGGCCGGTCAGCGCGGTGGTGAGGTGAGGAACCATCGCCGGATTCTACGGGGCCGCCCAAAAGACAAGGGCCGCCCGAAGGCGGCCTTGCGTTTGCGGCATCCTCTGCCGCGCCCGCCCGGCAGCGCCGGGCGGGTGGTGCAGCGGGCGTTTTGCGCCCGCCGCAGCCGCTGCATCACTTGCTGTAGGCGGTCTCGCCGTGCGAGGTGATGTCCAGGCCTTCGCGCTCTTCCTCTTCGGTGGGGCGCAGGCCCAGCACCAAGTCGGCGATCTTGTAGGCGATGAAGGCCACCACGCCCGACCACACGATGGTCAGCAGCACGCTCTTGATCTGT
This sequence comes from Burkholderiaceae bacterium, assembly GCA_037190565.1. Classification (GTDB taxonomy): domain Bacteria; phylum Pseudomonadota; class Gammaproteobacteria; order Burkholderiales; family Burkholderiaceae_C; genus Rubrivivax. The sequence continues at coordinate 707 of JBBCJV010000034.1, read as the reverse complement.
ATCCAGACCTGCGAGGCCATCGCGAAGTCGGCGTCGCCGGTGCCGCCCAGGCCGGGGGCCGTGAACACACCGGTCAGGATGGCACCCACGATGCCGCCCACGCCGTGCACGCCGAATACGTCGCACGAATCATCGCCGCCATGCAGCCGCTTCAGCCCGTTGACCGCCCACAGGCAGACGAAGCCGGCGACCAGGCCGATGACGATCGCGCCCATCGGCCCCACCAGGCCGGCAGCCGGCGTGATGCCGACCAGGCCGGCCACCGCACCCGAGGCAGCGCCCAGCATCGAGGCCTTGCCGCGCGCCATCGCTTCACCGGCGCACCAGGCCAGCGTGGCGGCACCGGTGGCCAGCAGCGTGTTCAGCAGCGCCAGCGCGGCACCCGCGGTCGATTCCAGGTTGGAGCCGGCGTTGAAGCCGAACCAGCCCACCCACAGCAGCGAGGCACCGACCATGGTCAGCGTCAGCGAATGCGGAGGCATCGCTTCGCGGCCGTAGCCCAGGCGCGTGCCGACCATGAACGCACCACCCAGGCCGGCCACGCCGGCGTTGATGTGCACCACGGTGCCGCCGGCGAAGTCCAGCGCGCCGTCGGCCGCCAGCAAACCGCCGCCCCAGACCATGTGGGCCATGGGGATGTAGCTGAAGGTGAACCACAGCACGGAGAACAAGATCACGGCGGAGAACTTCATGCGCTCGGCGAAGGA
>JBBCJV010000033.1:0-89515 GCA_037190565.1 Burkholderiaceae bacterium | reverse complement strand
CCGGAGACCGCTGATGCCAGCCCTCGTCATCGCCGAACACGACAACGCCACCCTGAAGGGCGCCACCCTCAACACCGTCACCGCCGCGCTGGCCTGCGACCCGCAGGTGCACGTGCTGGTGGCCGGCCACAACGCCGCCGCTGCCGCCCAGGCCGCCGCGCAAGTGGCCGGCGTCGCCAAGGTGCTGCACGCCGACGGCGACAGCCTGGCCCACGGCCTGGCCGAGAACCTCGCCGCGCAGGTGCTGGCCCTGGCCAAGGACTACGGCCACATCCTGTTCCCGGCCACCGCCAGCGGCAAGAACACCGCCCCGCGCGTGGCCGCGCTGCTGGACGTGGCACAGATCAGCGACACCAGCCGCGTCATCAGCCCCGACACCTTCGAGCGGCCCATCTACGCCGGCAACGCCATCGCCACCGTGCAGAGCGCGGATGCCACCAAGGTCATCACCGTGCGCACCACCGGCTTTGATGCCGCAGCGGCCACCGGCGGCAGCGCCGCGGTGGACAGCATCAGCGCCGTGGCCGACAGTGGCAGCTCCAGCTTCGTGGGTGCCGAGATCGCCAAGCTGGACCGGCCCGAGCTGACCGCGGCCAAGATCATCGTCAGCGGCGGCCGCGCGCTGGGCAGCAGCGAGAAGTTCAGCGAAGTGCTCACGCCGCTGGCCGACAAGCTGGGCGCTGCGCTGGGCGCCAGCCGCGCCGCGGTGGATGCGGGTTACGCCCCCAACGACTGGCAGGTGGGGCAGACCGGCAAGATCGTGGCGCCGCAGCTGTACATCGCCGCGGGCATCAGCGGGGCCATCCAGCACCTGGCGGGCATGAAGGACAGCAAGGTCATCGTGGCCATCAACAAGGACCCGGAGGCGCCCATCTTCAGCGTGGCCGACTACGGGCTGGAGGCCGACTTGTTCACTGCCGTGCCGGAACTGGTGGAGAAGCTCTGAGCGGCAAGGCAACGACCGGGGCGCCCAAGGGCGCCCCGTTTACTTCGGAGAGAGACAAGCCATGAGCTACCGCGCCCCCGTCAAGGACATGTTGTTTGTCATGAAGGCGCTGGCCGGCCTGGACCAGGTGGCGCGCCTGCCGGGTTTTGAGGATGCCGGTTACGACACGGCCGAGGCGGTGTTGCAGGAGTGCGCGAAGTTCAACGAAGGCGTGGTGGCGCCACTGAACCGCGAAGGCGACATCCACCCCTCGTCCTGGCACGACGGCCAGGTGCGCACCACGGCCGGCTTCAAGGAAGCCTTCCGCCAGTTTGCCGAAGGCGGCTGGCAGGGCCTGCAGCACCCGGCCGAGTTTGGCGGCCAGGGCCTGCCCAAGCTGATCGGCGCGGCTTGCAACGAGATGGTCAACAGCGCCAACCTCAGCTTTGCGCTGTGCCCGCTGCTGACCGACGGCGCCATCGAGGCGCTGTTGACCGCCGGCACGCCCGAGCAGCAGCAGACCTTCATCCCGAAGATGATCGAAGGGGCCTGGACCGGCACCATGAACCTCACCGAGCCGCAGGCCGGCTCGGACCTGAGCCTGGTGCGCACGCGCGCCGAGCCGCAGCCCGACGGCAGCTACAAGCTCTTCGGCACCAAGATCTTCATCACCTACGGCGAGCACGACATGGCGGACAACATCGTCCACCTGGTGCTGGCCCGCATCAGCGGTGCGCCCGAGGGCGTGAAGGGCATCAGCCTGTTCCTGTGCCCCAAGGTCCTGGCCGACGGCCAGCGCAACGACGTGCACTGCGTGAGCATCGAGCACAAGCTGGGCATCAAGGCCAGCCCGACGGCGGTGCTGCAGTACGGCGACCACGGTGGTGCGGTGGCGCAGCTCATAGGCCAGGAAAACCGCGGCCTGGAGTACATGTTCATCATGATGAACGCGGCACGTTTCGCCGTGGGCATGCAGGGTGTGGCCGTGGCCGAGCGGGCCTACCAGCAGGCCGTGGCCTATGCGCGCGAGCGCGTGCAGAGCCGGCCCGTGGACGGCTCGGTGAAGGCCGCCGCAGCCATCGTGCACCACCCCGATGTGCGGCGCATGCTGATGACCATGCGTGCGCAGATCGAAGGCTGCCGCGCCATGGCGCTGGTGGCCGCGGCCGCCTACGACGCCGCGCATGCCCACGCCGACGCTGCGGTGCGCGAGGACAACCAGCGCTTCTACGAGTTCATGGTGCCGCTGGTGAAGGGCTTGTCCACCGAGATGAGCCTGGACGTGGCCAGCCTGGGCGTGCAAGTGCATGGCGGCATGGGCTTCATCGAGGAAACCGGTGCCGCCCAGCACCTGCGCGACGCCAAGATCCTGAGCATCTACGAGGGCACCACCGCCATCCAGGCCAACGACCTGGTGGGCCGCAAGACGGCGCGCGACGGCGGCGCCACCGCGCGCGCCGTGGCCCAGCGCATCGCCGCCACCGAAGCCGAGCTGGCTGCGCGCGGCAGTGCCGCCGGCCAGGCCCTGGCCCGGCGCCTGGGCGCGGCGCGGCAGGCCTTCAGCGAGGTGGTGGACTTTGTCGTGGCCCAGGGCAAGGGCGACCCGAACGCGGTGTTCGCCGGCAGCGTGCCCTACCTGATGTTGGCCGGCACCGTGGTGGCCGGCTGGCAGATGGCGCGGGCGCTGATGGCCGCCGAAGACGCGCTGGCCGCCGGCGAAGACCCGGACTTCATGCGCGCCAAGATCGTCACCGCGCGCTTCTACGGCGAGCACCTGCTGGTGCGCGCCGGCGCTTGGCGCGACAGCATCGTCGAAGGGGCTGATTCGGTGACCGACATGCCGCTGGAGGCCTTCTGATGACCGTTGCCCGCCAAGCCCTGCCCGCCGCCTTGCAGCGGGTGCCGCTGCCGGTGATAGGCGCGCCGTTGTTCATCGTCAGCAACCCTCAGCTGGTGATCGCGCAGTGCGCCGCCGGTGTGGTGGGCAGCATGCCGGCGCTGAACGCGCGCCCGGCAGCGCAGTTGGACGAGTGGCTGGCCGAGATCACCGAAGGCCTGGCGGCCTGGGACCGGGCGCACCCGGAGCGCCCTGCGGCGCCGTTTGCCATCAACCAGATCGTGCACAAGACCAACGACCGCCTGGAGCACGACATGCAGATGTGCGCCAAGTACAAGGTGCCCATCGTCATCACCAGCCTGGGTGCGCGCACCGACATCAACGACGCGGTGCACGGCTGGGGCGGCGTGGTGCTGCACGACATCATCAACAACACATTTGCGAAGAAGGCGATAGAGAAGGGCGCCGACGGCCTGATCGCCGTGGCCGCCGGGGCCGGGGGCCATGCCGGCATCAAGAGCCCGTTTGCGCTGGTGCAGGAGATACGCGAATGGTTCGGCGGGCCGCTGGCGCTGTCCGGCGCGCTGGCCACCGGCCACGGCGTGCTGGCAGCGCTGGCCGCAGGCGCCGACTTCGCCTACATAGGCAGCGCCTTCATCGCCACCGACGAGGCACGCGCCAGCGAGGCCTACAAGCAGTGCATCGTCGAGAGCAACAGCGACGACATCGTCTACTCCAGCCTGTTCACCGGCGTGCACGGCAACTACCTCAAGCCCAGCATACGCGCCGCCGGCCTGGACCCGGACCAACTGCCCGAGAGCGACCCCAGCAAGATGAACTTCGGCGGGGCCGGCAGTCAAAAGGCCTGGAAGGACATCTGGGGCTGCGGCCAGGGCATTGCGCCGCTCAAGGCGGTGGTGCCGGCGGCCGAGCTGGTGGCGCGGCTGGCGCGCGAGATGCAGGCTGGCCTGCAAGGGCTGAATGCCCGACTGGCGGGCTTCAAGGAGACGGCATGAAGACTTGGCGAGTGTCGTTGCTGCTGGCCGCCGCCGCGTTGCTGGCGGCCTGCAGTTCGGTGCGGCTGGGCGTGGGCCTGCCCATAGGCGGCATAGGCGGCGTGGGCGTGTCGGTGGGCAGCGACGGCAGCGTCAGCGGCAGCGCCGGCGTGGGCCGCGGCGGGGTGTCGGTGGGCGTGGGGGCCAGCGGTCGCCTGCCCGAGCGCACGCCGGACGCAGCGTCGCCGGCGGCCTCTGCGGCTTCGGCGCCGGCTTCCGTGGCTTCGGGCGCCGGCAAGTGACGGCCCCGTGAGCCTGCCGCGCCGTCTGGCCGTCGTCAACGGCCGTGTCTTCCACAGCGCGGCCGGCGTGCTGCGCCCCGGCGTGGTGGTCATAGAAGGGGAGCGCATCGCCGACGTGCTGGACGGCGCACCGGCGGTGCACGACGCCGAGCTGATAGACGCCGGCGGCCGCGTGGTGCTGCCGGGGCTGATAGACGCCCACGTGCACGTGGTGGCGGCCTCGCACGACCTGGTGGCGCTGGCCTGGCAGCCGCCTTCGCTGGTGGGTGCACAAAGCAGCCACATCATGCGCGGCATGCTGATGCGCGGCTTCACCACCGTGCGCGACGCGGCCGGAGCCGACTTCGGCCTGCAGGAGGCCGTGGCGCGCGGTCTGTACCAGGGCCCGCGCTTGTTCATCGCCGGCCAGCCCATCAGCCAGACCGGCGGCCATGCCGACATGCGGCCCAAGGGCGTGGGCCGTGGGCCGCGCGGCACCGAGATGTTCTGCAGCTGCGCCGGGCTGGGCCTGGTGGGCGCCATCGCCGACGGTGTGGGCGAGGTGCGGCGCACGGTGCGCGAGCAGGTGCGCAACGGCGCCAACCACATCAAGATCATGGCCGGCGGTGGCATCAGCAGCCCCACCGACCCCTTGGACGGCACCCAGTTCAGCCTGGAAGAGCTGCGCGCGGCGGTGGAGGAGGCCGAGGCCGCCAACCTCTACGCGCTGGCCCACGCCTACTCGCCCCGCGCGGTGACGCGGGCCGTGCAGGCCGGCGTGCGCAGCATCGAGCACGGCAACCTCATAGACGAAGCCACGGCGCGGGTGATGAAGCAGCACGGCGCCTACCTGGTGCCCACGCTGTCCACCTACGACGCGCTGGCCGCCGAGGGCCAGCGCCTGGGCTGGAGCCCGGCCATGCTGGACAAGCTGGAAGTGGTGAAATCGCGCGGGCTGGATGCCCTGCGCCTGGCGCGCGGCGAAGGCGTGCCGGTGGTCTTTGGCACCGACCTGCTGGGCCACATGCACGACCGGCAGAGCGGCGAGTTCACGCTGCGTGCCGCAGCGCAGCCGGCGCTGGAGGTGCTGCAGGGCGCCACCATCACCGCGGCACGGCTGATGGGCCTGGAATCGCAGGTGGGCCAGTTGGTGCGCGGCGCCTTTGCCGACCTGCTGGTGGTGGACGGCGATCCGACCCAGGACCTGGCGCCGCTGGCCGACCCGGCGGCCGGCATCAGGCTGTTGATGCAGGGCGGGCGTGTGCTGCGCGATGCGCACGAGGGTGCGCGCGAGCCCCGGCCCGCAGGCCAGGCCGGCGCGCACTGAGCTGCTGCTCAGTCTGTCGGCTTCTTCAAGGCGTCGGCCAGAAAGCTCTCCACGCGGGTCAGGAATCGGATGTGGTTCTGGCCTTTGAACCAGCCGTGGCCTTCGTCAGGGAAGGGCATCACCTCTACAGGCACGCGCGCTGCGCGGGCCGCCCGCAAGAACCGGCCCGCATGCTCCTGCGGCACGCGAAGGTCTTCGCCGCCGTAGCTCAGCAGTACGGGCAGCTTCAGCTCCGCCACGCGCTTCAGCGGTGAGGCGGCGGCCAGCAGCTCGGCGTCCTGTTCCGGGTCGCCCAGCACGTCGGGAAAGAAGTAGCGCTTGGACTGTTCGGTGATGTCGCTCCACTTGGCGGTGTACATCAGCAGGGGGTCGGTGACGCCGAAGCCGCTGATGGCGCAGCGGAACAGGCCCGGGTGGCGTATCGGGGCCATCAGCGCGGCGTAGCCGCCGTAGCTGTAGCCCATGAGGCACACGCGCTGCGGGTCGGTCAGGCCTTGTGCGGCAGCCCAGGCCAGGGCGTCGGCCAGGTCGTCCTGCATGCCGGTGCCCCACTGCTTCCAGCCGGCGCGAAAGTGCTGCCAGCCGTAGCCCGTGCTGCCGCGGTACTCCACTTGCAGCACCCGGTAGCCGCGGCTGGCCAGCAACTGCGCCTCGGCAGACCAGCGCAGGCTGTGCCCGCGCACAAACGGCCCGCCGTGCACCTGCACCACCGTCGGCAGCGCTTGCAGTTTGGCACCCTGCGCCAGGTCGGCCGGGGCCTGGCCCGGCGGGTGTGTGATGTACACCGGCAGCGTCAGCCCGTCACGCGCAGCGACGCGATGAAAGCTGCTGCGCCCCTGCCTGCCTTCGTCTATCCAGGGGCGTGTGCGGCCCAGTGTGCGCAGCGTCTTGTTTTCGTGGTCGTAGTGGAGGTACTCGCCGGGTTCGCGGTCGTTGTAGGAGTACACGATGAAGTGCCGCGTGGACAGGCAACGGCCGCAGCTCAGCCGGTTGACACGCCCCGGCAGCGCCGCATCCACCGCCTGCTGGATGAGCGCCAGGCCTTCGTCGAACCAGGCGCTGGCGCCGCTGGGCCCGGCGGTGTGCACGCCGACCGCTCGCCAATGGCGCATGTCCATCTCCACCACGGCGTCTGCATCAAAGCCGGTCACCGCCAGCATGGGCTCGCTGTCCAGGCGCCCGTCTTGCAGCGACAGGGTGTGCAAGGCACTGGTGTCGCGGCCGGCGACCCGGCCTTCCACCACCAGCGTGCGCTCGTCCTTGAGCAGGCGCGGCTCCACCAGGTCGGCAGCCAGGCTGTCCTGGTCCAGCACCACCGTCCAGTTGTCCTGGCCGGGTGCGCGCCAATGGATGCGGTGGCGGCCGTCGCGATGCGTGGCCACCACGCGAATGCCGCCTTGGGCGTCCATCAGCCAACCGTAGCCGAAGGGCGGCGGGTTCTCGGGCAGCGGCTTGAGCCGGCCGGTGTGGGTGTCCAGCCGGGCGAGGCGGCCGGTGGTGGCGTCGCCGTCGTCATCCTTCTTCTGGTGGCGCACCAGGATGTCGTCACTGCCGTCGTCCAGCGTGCGGTGCCAGAACCAGCCCAGGGACAAGCCTTGCAGGGGGACGCTTGAGTGGGTGCGATGGTTGGAGTGGCGCCAGGAGATGAGCTGGCGGCGCTGGGTGCCGTCGGCGTTGATGGCAAAGGTGCCTGCACCGTGTTCCTTGATCACGGCGCCGGGTTTGAAGGCCTCGAAAACCAGGCGCTGGTCGTTGACCCAGCCCACGGTCAGTATGTTGGCGTCGGTGAACCGGCTGATGACGCGCAGATCGCTGCTGCCCAGCGGCATGACCGCCAGCGCGTGGTAGCCGTCGGGCAAGAGGACGATCAAGGCCACCCGGTCACCGGAGGGCGAGATGACCGCGCTGGAGATTGCGGGCGGGCGAACGAAGTGCTCGATGGGTGGCGGCGTGTTGGCGTGCGCCGGTACGGCGGCGCACAGGGCCGGCAGCAGAGCCCACACCAGGCTACGCCCCCGGCGAACAACCACTTGCAGCGTCTTCATCGTGATCGGCTCCCTGACCGGCACGGCTGGTCGCCGCGTCTGCGGCCCAGTGTAGGACCGGCCGGCCGACGACACACCGCCAGACGAAACGAAGGCCCCGAGGGGCCTTCGTGCTTGGCGGCAGGCAGGCGGGCAGGGCGCCCGCCTGTTGGCTGCCACGCGGTCAGCGCACCGACGTGAAGCGCGCTTCCGGCCGGTCGTCGGAGCGGTGCACCGTGGTCACGCCGGTCTTCATGGCCCAGGGGCGCATCTGGTGGTGCAGCGGGATCAACAGCACCTCGTCCTTGATGCGCTGCAGGGCCTCGACGATCATGCCGTTGCGCTTGGCGACGTCGATCTCGGTCTTCATCGCGTCGGTCAGGCGGTCCACCACCGGGTCGCTGATGCGGCTGAAGTTGAAGTTGCCGTCGGCGCCGGAGGTGCGGGTGCGCACCAGGCTCTGGATGGTGTACTGCGCGTCGTAGGTGGCCACGCCCCAGCCCAGCATGTACAGGCTGGAGTCGAAGTTCTGGAACTTCTGGCTGAAGGTGGCCATGTTCTCGGCCATCAGCTGCACCTTCACGCCGATGCGGGCCCACATCGCGACGATGTTCTGCGCAATCTCCTCGTCGTTGACGTAACGGTTGTTGGGTGCGTTCAGGCGCACCTCGAAGCCATCCGGGTAGCCGGCCTCGGCCAGCAGCTTCTTGGCGCCTTCGGGGTCGTACTTGGTGATGGTGTCCAGCGCCGGCGTGTTGCCGTTGACACCCGGGGCCACCATGGTGCCGGCCGGGATGGACAGGCCGCGCATCGTGGCGCGCTTGATGGCTTCGCGGTCTATGGCCATGGACAGCGCCTGGCGTACGCGCTTGTCGGCAAACGGGTTCTTGCCCTTGACGTTGCTGTACTTCAGCTCGGCGCTGCCCAGGTCGGGCGCCAGGAAGATGGTGCGCACCTCGGGGCCGTCCAGGATCTTGAGCTTGGAGTCCGAGCGCAGGCGGGCCACGTCCTGGGTGGGGATGTCGGTGAGCATGTCCACGTCACCCGACAGCAGCGCCGCCACGCGGGTGGGGTCGCTCTTGATGGGCGTGTAGATCACGTCCTTCACGTTGTTGGTGTGCTTGTCCCACCAATCGTTGTTGATGGTCATGGTCACGCGCTGGTCTGGCGTCCAGCTGGTGATCTTGTAGGGGCCGGTGCCCATGACGTTGCGGCTGGCGAAGTTCTCTTCCTTGGCCTTGTAGTCCTGCACGCGCACAGTGTTGTTCTTCTCGGACCACGCCTTGCTCATGATGAAGAAGCTGGTCGCGTTGCGCAGCACCACGGGGTTGGGGCCGTCCATGATGAAGTCCACCGTGTGGTCGTCGACCTTCTTCACGTCGGCCACGCCGGCCACGTAGATGGCGGTGGTGCTGGTGGGCTGCTTGATGCGGCCGAAGCTGAACACCACGTCGTCGGCGGTGAACGGCGTGCCGTCGTGGAACTTGACCCCCTTGCGCAGTTCGAAACGCAGCTGCGTGGGCGAGATGAAAGTCCACTTGGTGGCCAGCGCCGGCTCGATGTCGTAGCTGGCGGTGTAGCGCACCAGCGTCTCGTACGAGTGCGACAGGATGGCGTTGGTGGTGCTGTGGTTCTGCGAGTGCGGGTCCAGCGTCAGGATGTCGTTCTGCGCGGCCCAGCGCAGCGTCTGGGCCTGGGTGGGCAGCGCGACCGCGGCAGCCAGGGCGGCGGCGGCCATCAGCGTGCGGAACTTCATGGGTGGGCTCCAGGGAAGCTGAGGAGAATGCGCGATGCTAGATCGGCCGTTGCCCTGCGTGAGCGGGGAAACACCAACAGCCCGCTCGCGGCCCTGTTCGCAGGCGGGACTGTGGCGGCGGCCCCACAGTGCCGGGCGGCAGTGATAGAGTGCCACCTATAGCTCAACTGGCCGTCTTCGCCGGGTTGTGCCTGCAGGCTGCCGCGGCAGCCTCGGGCGGCACCAGGCAGGTCGCTGGTCCGCGGGCCTGGTGCAGCCGGGTTGGCGGAAGGTTTGTCAACCCATCGAAAGCGCTGGAAACCGGCGCGAAAGGTGAGCGAAAGATGATGCAGCAGTCCAGGTCGAATTCGTACCTGTTCGGGGGCAATGCACCCTACGTCGAGGAGCTTTACGAGGCCTACCTCGACAACCCCGGCAGCGTGCCCGACAACTGGCGCACCTACTTCGACAACCTGCAGCACGTGCCTGCCGTGGACGGCAGCGACGGCCGCGACGTGGCCCACGCCCCGGTGGTGGAAAGCTTCGCACAGCGTGCCAAGGCCAACGCCTTTGCGTTGAAGGCCAGCGAAGCCGACTTGGCCGTGGCCCGCAAGCAGGTGCACGTGCAGTCGCTGATCGCGTCCTACCGCTTCCTGGGCAGCCGCTGGGCCGACCTGGACCCGCTCAAGCGCACCGAGCGCCCGAAGATTCCCGAGCTGGAACCGGCGTTCTACGACTTGACCGAGGCGGACATGGACATCACGTTCTCCGCCACGAACACGTATTTCACCAAGGCCGAGCACATGACCCTGCGCGAGATCGTGCAGGCCTTGCGCGAGACCTACTGCGGCACCATCGGTGCCGAGTTCATGCACTGCACCGACCCCGCCGAGAAGCGCTGGTGGCAGGAGCGGCTGGAAAGCATTCGCAGCAAGCCGGTGTTCACGCCGGAGAAGAAGCGCCACATCCTGGACCGCCTCACGGCGGCCGAGGGCCTGGAGCGTTTCCTGCACACCAAGTACGTGGGGCAGAAGCGCTTCAGCCTGGAAGGCGGCGAGAGCTTCATTGCCGCGATGGACGAACTGGTGCAGAGCGCCGGTCAACGCGGCGTGCAGGAAATCGTCATCGGCATGGCCCACCGTGGCCGGCTGAACGTGCTGGTCAACACCCTGGGCAAGATGCCCAAGGACTTGTTCGCCGAGTTCGAGCACACCGCGCCCGAGAACCTGCCTTCGGGCGACGTGAAGTACCACCAGGGCTTCAGCTCCGACGTCAGCACGCCTGGCGGCCCGGTGCACCTGAGCCTGGCCTTCAACCCCAGCCACCTCGAGATCGTCAACCCGGTGGTCGTGGGCTCGGTGCGTGCCCGCCAGGACCGCCGCGGCGACGCCGAGGGCGACCAGGTGCTGCCCGTGCAGGTGCACGGCGATGCGGCGTTTGCCGGCCAGGGCGTGGTGATGGAGACGCTGGCGCTGGCGCAGACACGCGGCTACTACACCGGCGGCTCGGTGCACCTGGTCATCAACAACCAGATCGGCTTCACCACCAGCGACCCGCGTGACGCCCGCTCCACGCTGTACTGCACCGACGTCGTCAAGATGGTTGAAGCGCCGGTGCTGCACGTCAACGGCGATGACCCCGAGGCCGTGGTGCTGTGCATCCAGCTGGCGCTGGAGTACCGCCAGGAGTTCAACAAGGACGTCGTCGTCGACATCGTGTGCTTCCGCAAGCTGGGCCACAACGAGCAGGACACGCCCTCGCTGACGCAGCCGCTGATGTACAAGAAGATCGCCAAGCACCCGGGCACGCGCCGGCTGTACGGCGACAAGCTGGTGGCGCAGGGTGTGCTGCCCGAGGACGGCCCGGAAGCCATGTCCAAGGCTTTCCGCGCGGCCATGGACGCCGGCAAGCACACGGTGGACCCGGTGCTGACCAACTTCAAGAGCAAGTACGCGGTGGACTGGGCGCCCTTCCTGGGCAAGAAGTGGACCGACGCGGCCGACACCGCGCTGCCGCTGGCCGAGGTGCGCCGCCTGTCCGAGCGCATCACCACCATCCCGGCCAGCTTCAAGCTGCACCCGCTGGTGGAGAAGGTCATCGCCGACCGCGCCGCCATGGGCCGCGGCGAGATCAACGTGGACTGGGGCATGGGCGAGCACCTGGCCTATGCCTCGCTGGTGGCGAGCGGCTTTGCGGTGCGCCTGTCGGGCGAGGACTGCGGCCGCGGCACCTTCACGCACCGCCACGCGGTGCTGCACGACCAGAACCGCGAGCGCTACGACGAAGGCAGCTACATCCCGCTGCAGAACGTGGCCGACGGCCAGGCGCCGTTCGTCGTCATCGACTCCATCCTGTCGGAAGAGGCGGTGCTGGGCTTCGAGTACGGCTACTCCGCCGCCGAACCCAACACCCTGGTCATCTGGGAAGCGCAGTTCGGCGACTTCGCCAACACCGCGCAGGTGGTCATCGACCAGTTCATCGCCAGCGGCGAAGTGAAGTGGGGCCGCGTCAACGGCCTCACGCTGATGCTGCCTCACGGCTACGAAGGGCAGGGCCCCGAGCACAGCTCGGCGCGCCTGGAGCGCTTCATGCAGCTGGCGGCGGACAACAACATGCAGATCTGCCAGCCCACCACGGCCAGCCAGATCTTCCACCTGCTGCGCCGGCAGATGGTGCGCCAGTTCCGCAAGCCCCTGGTCATCATGACGCCCAAGAGCCTGCTGCGCCACAAGGACGCCGCATCGCCGCTGGTCGAGTTCACCAAGGGCGAGTTCAGGACCGTGATCGGCCCCTCGCGCGACGAGGTGGAAGGCGACAAGGTGCGCCGCGTCATCGCCTGCTCGGGCAAGGTGGCGCACGACATCATCCGCCGCCGCGACGAGAAGAAGGCCTGGGACGTGGCCATCATCCGCGTGGAGCAGCTGTACCCGTTCCCGCACAAGGCCTTCGCGGCCGAGATGAAACGCTTCCCGAACGCCACCGAGGTGGTGTGGTGCCAGGACGAGCCGCAGAACCAGGGCGCGTGGTTCTTCATCCAGCACCAGATCCACGAAAACATGCTCGAAGGCCAGAAACTCGGTTACGCCGGGCGCCCGGCCTCGGCCTCGCCGGCCGTGGGCTACGCCCACCTGCACCAGGAACAGCTCAAGGCGCTGCTGGACCAGGCCTTCGGCAAGATCAAGGGCTTCGTGCTCACCAAGTGACGCCGCACCCGGCGCGCCGGCGGTTGTGCCGGCGCCGCCGGCCGCCGCATGGCGTGCCGGCCTCCCGCCCGCAAGCCCCTCCGCACCCGACCCATACACCTACAGAGACACACCATGGCCATCGTTGAAGTCAAGGTCCCGCAGCTTTCCGAATCGGTTGCCGAAGCGACCTTGCTGCAATGGAAGAAGAAGCCCGGCGAAGCCGTCGCCATCGACGAGATCCTGATCGAGATCGAGACCGACAAGGTGGTGCTGGAGGTGCCGGCGCCGTCGGCGGGCATCCTGGCCGAGATCGTCAAGGGTGACGGCGCCAGCTGCGTGGCCGACGAGGTCATCGCGCGCATAGACACCGCAGGCACGGCCGCGGTGGCTGCGTCTGCACCGGCCGCAGCACCCGCGCCGGCTGCGGCGACAGCGCCGGCACCCGCGCCGGCCGCAGCAGCACCGGCAGCGGCAGGCGCCGCCGCCGGCGTCGCCATGCCGGCCGCCGCCAAGCTGATGGCCGACGCCGGCCTGCCGCCGGGTTCGGTGGCCGGTACCGGCAAGGACGGCCGCGTGCTCAAGGGCGATGTGCTGGCCGCCGTGGCCACCCCCAAGGCCGCGCCGGCCCCGGCGCCCGCAGCCGCCGCGCCGGCTGCGGCACCGCGCGCCGCGCTGCCGGCAGTGGCCGCGCCCAGCTCGCTGAACCTGGGCGACCGCCCCGAGCAGCGCGTGCCCATGTCGCGCCTGCGCGCCCGCGTGGCCGAGCGCCTGCTGCAAAGCCAGGCCAACAACGCCATCCTCACCACGTTCAACGAGGTCAACATGGCCCCGGTGATGGAGATGCGCAAGCGTTTCCAGGAAAAGTTCGAGAAGGAGCATGGCGTCAAGCTGGGCTTCATGAGCTTCTTCGTGAAGGCGGCGGTGCACGCGCTCAAGAAGTACCCGGTGCTCAACGCCAGCGTGGACGGCAACGACATCGTGTACCACGGCTACTTCGACATCGGCATCGCGGTGGGCTCGCCGCGCGGCCTGGTGGTGCCCATCGTGCGCAACGCCGACCAGATGAACTTTGCCGACATCGAGAAGAAGATCGCCGAGTTCGGCACCAAGGCGCGCGACGGCAAGCTGTCCATGGACGACCTGACCGGCGGCACCTTCTCCATCAGCAACGGCGGCGTGTTCGGCTCCATGCTGAGCACGCCCATCATCAACCCGCCGCAAAGCGCCATCCTGGGCGTGCACGCCACCAAGGACCGCGCGGTGGTGGAAAACGGCCAGGTCGTGGTGCGCCCCATGAACTACCTGGCCATGAGCTACGACCACCGCATCATCGACGGCCGCGAGGCCGTGCTGGGGCTGGTGGCCATGAAGGAAGCGCTGGAAGACCCGGCGCGCCTGCTGTTCGACATCTGAACGGCCTGCCGGCCGGGAGCACGCCATGGGACTCGCTGACGACCTGCACCGCCTGGAAGAGATGCGTGCCCGCGGCACGCTCAGCGACGACGAGTTCCAGCGCGCCAAGGCGCGGTTGCTGGACGCCAGCACGCCCCCGGCGGCCGACAGTGCCGCGGTGCAGGCCATCAACCGCCTGCGCCGCAGCCGCAGCGACCGCTGGATAGGCGGCGTCTGCGGCGGCCTGGCGGCGGCCACCGGCGTGGAATCCTGGATCTGGCGCCTGATCGCCGTGGCGCTGGCCTTCTTCGGCGGCAGCGGCATCCTGCTGTACGCGCTGCTCTGGCTGTTCGTGCCCAACGAATGACCCGGCCCTGCAGCCCAACCGACTTGTAGAGAACCCCATGTCCCAGACTTTCGACGTCATCGTCATCGGCGGCGGCCCCGGCGGCTACATCGCGGCCATACGCGCCGCCCAGCTGGGCCTGAAGGTGGCCTGCATAGACGAGTGGAAAAACGCTGCCGGCGGCCCGGCCCCGGGCGGCACCTGCACCAACGTGGGCTGCATTCCCAGCAAGGCGCTGCTGCAGAGTTCCGAGCACTACGAACACGCGGCCAAGCACTTCGGCGAGCACGGCATCACCGTGGGCAACCTGGGCCTGGACCTGGCCAAGCTGCTGGGCCGCAAGGACACCGTGGTCAAGCAGAACAACGACGGCATCCTGTACCTGTTCAAGAAGAACAAGGTCAGCTTCTTCCACGGCCGCGGCGCCTTCGGCAAGGCGGTGGTGGGCGGCGGCTACGAGATCACCGTCTCCGGCGCCAAGGACGAGGTGCTGGTGGGGCAGCAGATCGTGCTGGCCACCGGCAGCAGCGCCCGTGCGCTGCCCGGCGTGCCGTTTGACGAGCAGCTGGTGCTCAGCAACGACGGTGCCTTGCGCATCCCGGCCGTGCCCAAGAAGCTGGCGCTGATAGGCAGCGGCGTCATAGGCCTGGAGATGGGCTCGGTGTGGCGCCGCCTGGGCGCGGAAGTGACGGTGCTGGAAGCGCTGCCCACGTTCCTGGGCGCGGTGGACGAGCAAGTGGCCAAGGAGGCCCACAAGGCCTTCACCAAGCAGGGCCTGGCCATTCACCTGGGTGCCAAGGTGGGCGAGGTCAAGACCGGCAAGAAGGGCGTCACGGTGAACTGGACCGACGCCAAGGGCGCGGTGCAGAAGCTGGAGGTGGACCGCCTCATCGTCAGCATAGGCCGTGTGCCCAACACCGCCGGCCTGAACGCAGACGCCGTGGGCCTGAAGCTGGACGAGCGCGGCGCCATCGTGGTGGACGACGACTGCCGCACCGCGCTGCCCGGTGTGTGGGCCATAGGCGATGTGGTGCGCGGCCCCATGCTGGCGCACAAGGCCGAGGAAGAGGGCGTGGCGGTGGCCGAGCGCATTGCCGGCCAGCACGGGCACGTGGACTTCAACCTCATCCCCTGGGTCATCTACACCAGCCCGGAAATCGCCTGGGTGGGCCAGACCGAGCAGCAGCTCAAGGCCGCCGGGCGTGCCTACAAGGCCGGCAGCTTCCCCTTCATGGCCAATGGCCGCGCGCGGGCGCTGGGCGACACCACGGGCTTCGTCAAGTTCCTGGCCGACGCCGCCACCGACGAGATCCTGGGCGTGCACATCGTAGGCCCGCAGGCCAGCGAACTGATCTCCGAGGCGGTGGTGGCCATGTCCTTCCGCGCCAGCAGCGAAGACATCGCGCGCATCTGCCACGCCCACCCCTCGCTGTCGGAGTCGACCAAGGAAGCGGCGCTGGCGGTGGACAAGCGCAGCCTCAACTTCTGACGCCCACGCGCAGGCGGGCCGCCGTGGGTGTTCGCGCGCTGTACGAGGCCGCGCTGGCCGAGCGCGGCTATCGCTCCGACCCGGCGCAACTGCTTGCCGTCGCCGCGCTGGAGCGTTGCGAGAACGACTGGGCGGCCTACCTGGCGCGGCGTGGCAACACGCTGACCCGGCTGCTGGTGCGCCCGCAGATCCCGCGCGGCGTGTACATGGTGGGCGGCGTGGGCCGCGGCAAGAGCTTCCTGATGGACTGCTTCTTCCGCAGCGTGCCGCTCAGGCGCAAGACCCGCCTGCACTTCCACGAGTTCATGCGCGAGGTGCACCGCGAGCTGCAGGAGCTCAAGGGCACGGCCAACCCGCTGGACGAACTGGGGCGGCGGGTGGCGCGGCGCTTCCGCCTGATCTGCTTCGACGAGTTCCACGTCGCCGACGTGACCGACGCGATGATCCTGCACCGCCTGCTGGACAGCCTGTTCAAGCACCGCGTGGGCATCGTCACCACCAGCAACTTCGCGCCCGACGGCCTGTACCCCAACGGCCTGCACCGCGACCGCATCCTGCCGGCCATCGCGCTGCTCAAGCAGCACATGGAGGTGGTGGACGTGGACGGCGGCGTGGACTACCGCCAGCGCACCCTGCAGCGGCTGCAGCTGTACCACAGCCCCCTGGGCGAGCAGGCCGAAGCGGCCATGCAGCAGGCCTTCGAGCAGCTGGCCGAGGCGCACGACGAAGACCCGGTGCTGCACATAGAACACCGCGAGATCCGCGCGCTGCGGCGCGCCGGCAGCGTGGTGTGGTTCGACTTCCAGACGCTGTGCGGCGGCCCGCGTTCGCAGAACGACTACCTGGAGATCGCCTCGCGCTTCCACACCGTGCTGCTGTCGGGCGTGCCGCAGATGCCGCCGCGGCTGGCCAGCGAGGCGCGGCGCTTCACCTGGCTGGTGGACGTGCTGTACGACCGGCAGGTCAAGCTCATCCTGTCGGCGGCGGTGGCGCCCGAGGCGCTGTACACCGAAGGCCCGCTGGCGCACGAGTTCCCGCGCACCGTGTCGCGCCTGCACGAGATGCAGTCTGCCGAGTTCCTGGCGCTGGCGCCGCGCGAGGTGGATACCTCGCTGACCTGAGCGCTGCTGCGCGGCTACTTCAGCGGATCTATGCGCGCCAGGGCCAGCGACAGGTTGTCGCCGCCGCCGCGCGCCCGCTGCCGGGCCTTGTTGATCAGCATCTCGCTGGCCTCGCGCGGGGGCAGGGCGTGCAGGATGGCGCCGATTTCCTTGGGCGTGAAGTAGTGCCACAGCCCGTCGCTGCAGGCCAGCATGGTGTCGCCGAACTCCAGGCGGTCTATGCGCCAGGGGCTGAGCGGCGGGTCGGCGTGGGTGCCCAGGCAGCCGGTCAGCAGGTTGGCCTGCGGGTGCGAGTTGGCCGCTTCCTCGCTGAGCTTGCCTTCGTCTATCAGACGCTGCACGAACGAGTGGTCTATGGTGCGCTTCATCAGCTCGGCACCGCGGAAGTGGTACACGCGCGAATCGCCGGCATGTATCACGTCGCACTGCAGTTGCGGGCCTATGGAGAAGGCGGCCAGCGTGCTGTGCGGCTCTTCCTCGGCGGCGATGGCCGTGAGCTTGATCATCAGGTGCGACTCCTGCACCACCTGCTTGAGCATGTCGGCCGCGTCGTCCTCGCCGGGCACGAAGCGCTCGAAGATCTGGCGGGCCGTGAGCAGCACCTGGTCGGCCGCCTTGCGGCCGCCGCTCTTGCCGCCCATGCCATCGGCCACCACCGCCATCACGGTGCCCTGCACACGCGGGTGCACGATGACTTCGACCTGGTCCTGCTGGTAGGCGCGGTCGCCCCGATGCAGCCCGGTGGAGGCACTGAAACGGAAGGACTGGGCAGGCGCAGCGGGCATCCGGCGGACTATAAACTCCCACCCCAGCCGACAAGCGTGCAGCAATGGACGAGAACCTGCATTCCCCGCAGCGCCGGTTGATCGAGCTGCGCATGGAGCACGCCGACCTGGACGACCTGATAGACCGCAACGTGCCGGCGCTGCCCGGCGACGAGCTGGCGTTGCGGCGTCTGAAGAAGCGGCGGTTGTTGCTGCGCGACCAGATCTCGCGTCTGGAAAGCCAGCTCGAACCGCCGGAACCGGCCTGAACGGCCCCAGGCCCCCCACCGCGTGACAGCTGCCCTGGTCGACGCCGTCGAACACGCCTTTGCCGTGGACGGGCCGCTGGCGCGCGCCGAGGCGCGCTACATGCCGCGCGAGGTGCAGCTGCGTTTTGCGCTGGCCGTGGCGCAGGCGCTGGAGCAGCGCGAGACGCTGGTGGCCGAAGCCGGCACCGGTGTCGGCAAGACCTTCGCCTACCTGGTGCCGCTGCTGCTGGCCGGCCGCCGTGCGCTGGTGAGCACCGCCACCAAGAGCCTGCAGGACCAACTTTTCCTGCGCGACCTGCCGCGCCTGGCCGATGCGCTGAAGCTGCCGCTGCGCATCGCGCTGCTCAAGGGGCGCGGCAGCTACCTGTGCCTGCACCGGCTGCAGGAAGCCGAGCACAACGCCCAACTGCCCGACCGTTTTGCCGTGCGCGCGCTGCAACGGGTGCAGCAATGGGCGGTGTCCACGCGCAGCGGCGACCTGGCCGAGGTGCCGGGGCTGGACGAACGCAGCCCGGTGATCCCGCTGGTCAGCTCCACGCGCGACAATTGCCTGGGCAGCGACTGCCCGCAGTACCGCCATTGCCACGTGGTGCAGGCGCGGCGCGAGGCCATGGCGGCCGACCTGGTGGTCATCAACCACCACCTGTTTTTCGCCGACCTGGCCTTGCGCGACACCGGCGTGGCCGAGCTGCTGCCCACGGTGGACGCAGCGGTGTTCGACGAGGCCCACCAGTTGGTGGAAACCGGTGTGCAGTTCCTGGGCACCCAGCTGGCCACCGGCCAGGCGCTGGAGTTCGGCCGCGACCTGCTGGCCGCCG
Organism: Burkholderiaceae bacterium; assembly: GCA_037190565.1. GTDB lineage: Bacteria > Pseudomonadota > Gammaproteobacteria > Burkholderiales > Burkholderiaceae_C > Rubrivivax. The sequence continues at coordinate 71,007 of JBBCJV010000033.1, read as the reverse complement.
GCCTGGCCCATGCGCGCGGCCTGCAGCCCTGGGCCGAGTTGAAGGCGGCGCTGGAGCTGGCCGCGCGCGAACTGCGCCTGGCCGCCGCGGGGCGCATCACCGATGTGCGCGGCGTGCTCAAGCGCCGCTGGGAAGAGGTGGACGAAGCCTTGCCGCCACGCCTGCAGGCCTTGGCCGAAGCGGCACGGGCCGCCGGTGCGGCGGCCGGCGTGGTGCAGGAGACCGCGCCGGAGTTCACCCGCCTGCACGAACGCGCGCTGACGCTGGCGGCGCTGGCGGCGCGTTTCGAGCAGCCGGCGGCCGAAGGCCATGTGCGCTGGGTGGACCTGACGCCGCAACAGGCGCGGCTGGTGGAGTCGCCGCTGGACATTGCCGAGATGCTGACGCAGCAGCGCGCCGCGGCGCCCAAGGCCTGGGTGTTCACCTCGGCCACGCTGGGCGACGACGAGGCCTTGAGCTGGTTCAGCGCGCGCACCGGCCTGGCCGATGCCCGCCGGCTGCGTGTCGGCAGCCCCTTCGACTACCCGGCCAACGCGCGGGTGTGGGTGCCGCCGCGGTTTCCGCTGCCCAATGCCACGGCCCACCCGGCCGCCGTGGGTGCGCTGGCGGCGCGCCTGGCGACGGCGTTGCACGGCCGCTGCTTTGTGCTGACCACCACGCTGCGGGTGTTGCCGGCCATCGCGGAAGTCATATCACGCCAGGCCGAAGGCCTGACGGTGCTGGTGCAGGGCAGCGAGCCGCGGCGTGCACTGCTGCAGCGCTATGGCGACGGCCAGGGGCGGGTGCTGGTGGGTTCGCAGAGCTTCTGGGAAGGCATAGACATGCCGGGTGAGGCGCTGCAGTGTGTGGTCATAGACAAGCTGCCGTTTCCGCCACCGGGAGACCCGCTGGTGGAAGCGCGCGTGCGGGCGCTGCGCGCGCAAGGCCGCAGCCCGTTTGACGACTACTTCGTCGCCGAGGCGGCGATATCGCTGAAGCAGGGCGCCGGCCGGTTGATTCGCAGCGAAACCGACCAGGGCCTGCTGGTGGTGTGCGACCCGCGGCTGCGCCAGATGGGCTACGGCCGCCGCCTGCTGGCGGCGCTGCCGCCCATGGGGCGGCTGGGGGAAGAGGACGAGGCGCTGGACTGGTTGCGCGCTATCGCCTGAGTGGCCGCCCGAAGGCCATCAGCCCGCTACGGCGACGGCCAGGACGCCCGTTTACCAGAACCGCCACCAGGCGCGGTTGCGCCCGGGGCCGCCTTCGGCCAGGAAGTCGCTGTCGGGGAAGTTCTGGCGCAGCACGCGGTCGGCGGCGTCGCGCAGCTCGGTCAGGCCCAGCTTGTCGTAGCTTTGCGCCATCAGGTACAGCGCTTCTTCGGCCGCCGGGGTCTGCTGGAACTCGGCCACTGCTTGCTGCGCCCGGTTGGCCGCCGCCACGTAGGCGCCGCGCCGGTAGTAGTAGCGCGCGACATGCACTTCGTAGTTCGCCAGCGTGTTGACGATGTAGTTCATGCGCAGCCGCGCATCGTCGGCATAACGCGATTCGGGGAACTGGTCCACCAGCTGCTTGAACGACTGCCAGGAATCGCGCGAGGCGCGCTGGTCGCGTTCGGACAGGTCCTGCCGCGCCAGCCGGCCCATCAGGCCCAGGTTGTCGTTGAAGTTGATCAGCCCGCGCAGGTACAGCGCGTAGTCCAGCGCCGGGCTGGAAGGGTTCAGGCGTATGAAGCGGTCCACCGTGGACAAGGCCTGCTCGCGCTCGCCGTTGCGCATGTGCATGTAGGCCATGTCCAGCTGCGCCTGCTGGGCCAGCAGCGTGCCGGCGGCCAGGCCTTCCACACGCTCCATCCCGCGGATCGCGCGGTCCCAGCTGCCCGCGGCCATGTCCTCGCGGGCCTCCCCGTACAATTTGTCCACCGCTGCCGCACTGTTGGGCAGCTCGGACGAAGACCCGCAGCCCGCCAGCAGCAGCATCAGGCTCAGCGCGGCCGGCAACACGGTGCGGCGCCACGAAAAGACGGTCATCACGGAAGGTGCGGGTGGGTCGCGAAGCCGCGGATTGTAGCCAGAGCCCCTTTGCCGCTTCCCTGCGGGAGGGCATCGTTGCCGAGGCGGCCGAAGAGGCCTTGGCCGAGCCCGCTGAAGTGCGCGAGCTGCAGGTCGATGCCGCAGCGCACGGCCAGCGCCTGGACAAGGTGCTGGTGAGCCTGGCGCCGGAGTTCTCCCGCAGCCATCTGCAAGGTCTCATCAGCCGCGGCCATGTGGCGCTGGACGGGGCCGCGGCCACCACCGCGTCGCGCCGGCTGCGTGCCGGCCAGCGGCTGCGGCTGGAACTGGTGCCCACCGAGGAAAGCCTGGCCTTCCGCCCGCAGGCCATGGCGCTGGACGTGGTGCACGAGGACGAGCACCTGCTGGTCATCGCCAAGCCGGCGGGCCTGGTGGTGCACCCGGCGCCTGGCAACTGGTCGGGCACGCTGCTCAACGGCCTGCTGGCCCGTGATGCCGCGGCCGCGACGCTGCCGCGCGGCGGCATCGTGCACCGGCTGGACAAGGACACCTCGGGCCTGATGCTGGTGGCGCGCACGCTGCCCGCCGTGACCGCGCTGGTGCGGGCCATCGCCGCGCGCGACGTGCAGCGGCGCTACGTCGCGCTGGCCCACGGCGTGCCGGCGGTGCAGCGCTTCAGCGTGGACGCGCCCATCGCGCGTGACCCGCGCCAGCGCCTGCGCATGGCGGTGCTGCGTGGCGGGCGCGAGGCCCGCACCGACTTCGGCGTGCTGGGCCAGGCCGGCCAGGGCCGCGACGCGGCCAGTGCCCTGGTGTGCACGCTGCACACCGGGCGCACGCACCAGATCCGCGTGCACCTGGCGCACCAGGGGCATGCGCTGCTGGGCGACGCGCTCTACGGCGGCCGGCCGCTGCTGGGCATGGAGCGCCAGGCGCTGCATGCGGTGGAGCTGCGGCTGGCCCACCCCATCACCGCGCGCCCGCTGGCTTTTCGCCTCGCGCCGCCGCCGGACTTTGCCCAGGCCTGGCAGCAACTGTTGCCAGGTACCGACTGGCAGTGCGACTGGTCACGCCTGCCGGCCGCCTGACCCGCCCCGCTGCCGTTACAATGCGGGCCGACATCAGCGCCGCAGGCCGCCGGGTTGTTGCTGCAACCCCGCAGGCCTCGCCTGAAACCTTGCCAGCCCGTCCTGCCCGGCACAGCGCCACGCAGGCGGCCTCGCACCCCGTTTGCGCTTACGCGCCGGCCACGATGCGCCGCGCCTGACCTCTGCGCCCTGGCATGGCCTCGGCGCCGCAACCCACCCCAGCGTCCGACGAGACCGTACCGGCGCCGGCCCACCGGCAGCCCAGCCCCACCTCTGCAGCCCATGAACACAACTGAGGCCAAGCGTGTCCTCGAAACGGCGCTGATCTGCGCCGCCACCCCGTTGCCGCTGGCCGACCTGCGGGCCTTGTTCGACGGCGAGGTGGGCAGCGACACCCTGCGTGTGCTGCTGGACGAGCTGGCGCGCGACTGGGAAGACCGCGGTGTGGAACTGGTGGCCCTGGCCGGCGGCTGGCGTTTCCAGAGCCGGCCCGAGATGCGGCCCTGGCTGGACCGCCTGCACCCGGAGAAGCCGCCCAAGTACTCGCGCGCGGCGCTGGAAACCCTGGCCATCGTGGCCTACCGCCAGCCGGTGACGCGGGGCGACATCGAAGACATACGCGGCGTCACGGTCAGCAGCCACATCGTCAAGCAGCTGGAAGACCGCGGCTGGATAGAGGCCATCGGCTACCGCGAGGCGCCGGGCCGCCCGGCGCTGTATGCCACCACCCGCCAGTTTCTGGACGACCTGGGCCTGGCCAGCCTGGACCAGCTGCCGCCGCTGCAAGGGCCGGGCGACGAGGCGCGCGCCGCCGAAGCGCTGGCCGCGCTGGGCGAAACGCCTTCGCTGCTGGGCGAGCCGCAGGCCACGCTGCCGCTGGACGCCGAGGCGCCGGCCGCTGCCGAATTGAACGCGGACGAGACCCAGCGCTCCGAAGCTGTCGAAGCTGTCGAAGCTGTCGAAGTGCCGCCGCCCGCTGAAGAAGACCCTGAGGCCCCCGAGGCCCCGCTTGCCGACTCCACCCCTAGCAACGCCTCCGCATGAACGCTTCCGACGCCGACAACCTGCCCGCCGCCGAGGCCTCGAGCACCGAGGCCGAGAAGCCCAAGCGCCGCCGCGCGCCGCGCAAGACCGCGACGGCCGCGGCCGAAGCCCAATCCGCCCCGGCGACGGGCGGCGAGGCACCGGCTGCGCCGGCTCCAGCCGCGGCCTCGGGCGATGGCGGGCCCGCGCAAGAGGTCCGTGAAGCCCGCACGCAAGGGCAGGCCGAAGAAGCCGGCTCGTCGGCGCCGGAAGGCGGCGGCACCGACGAAGCCCGGGCCGAGGGTGAACGCGGCGCCCGCCGCAGCCGCAACCGCCGTCGCGGCCGCCGAGGTGGGCGAGACGGTGGGCGAGACCGTGCCGGCGAGGGCGCCGCGGAGGGGGCCCGCGCCGACGGCCGCCAGCCGCGCGATGCCCGTGGGGCCGGTGCGGCCATGCCGGTGGCGGTGTTGCCGGCCGAGGCGGGCGAAGTGTTTGCCGAACTGCTCTCCGGCAGCTTCGACCGTGAGGATGACGCCGGCTTGCCGGCATCGGCCGACGAGGCAACGGGCCAGGCGATGGCCGCTGCCGACGACGAGGCCGCGGGTGCGCCGCAGCGGGCCCTGGAAGACGGCGGCGACAACGAGGCCGAAGCCGGCGGCGAGGACGGCGAAAGTGGCGAGAGCGGCGAGAGCAGCGACCCAGCCGGCGAAGGCTCCGGCGACGCCGCATCGCCGCAGGCCCAGGCCGCCGGGCCGCAGCGGCGCGTGCTCGCGCCGGAGCGTGACGCGCCCAAGCTGCACAAGGTGCTGGCACAGGCCGGCGCCGGCTCGCGCCGCGACCTGGAGCAGATGATCCTGGCCGGCCGCGTGGCGGTCAACGGCGAGCCGGCGCACACCGGCCAGCGCATCTCCTTCGGTGACCGCATCACCATAGACGGCAAGCCGGTGAAGGTGCGCATCGCACCGCCGCCGCCGCGCGTGCTGGCCTACCACAAGCCGGCCGGCGAGGTGGTCACGCACGACGATCCGCAGCAGCGCCCCACCGTGTTCCGCCGCCTGCCGCGCCTGCAGCAGGGCAAGTGGCAGTCGGTAGGCCGGCTGGACATCAACACCGAAGGCCTGCTGCTGTTCACCAACTCCGGCGAACTGGCCAACCAGTTGATGCACCCGCGCTTCGGCGTGGAGCGCGAGTACGCGGTGCGCTCGCTGGGCGTGCTGGACGAAGAACAACGCCAGCGCCTGCTGGACGGCGTGGAGCTCGATGGGCAGCGCTGCGCGCTCAAGAGCATCAGCGACGGCGGCGGCGAAGGCGTGAACCACTGGTACCGCGTGGTCATCACCGAAGGGCGCAACCGCGAGGTGCGGCGGCTGTTCGAGGCCGTGGGCCATGCGGTGAGCCGCCTGATCCGCATACGCTACGGCAGCGTGGTGCTGCCGCGTGGCCTGAAGCGCGGCGTCTGGGTGGACTTGTCGGAAAACGACGTGCGCAACTTGCGCCGTCTGGCGGCGCCCGGCGGTGTCGTGCCGGCCGACGGCCCGCCGCGTGAAGGCGGCAAGGGCCGCAACAAGCCGCGGCGCGGTGGCCAGCGTGGGGAACGTGGCGACCGCCCTGAGCGCGCAGAGCGCCCGGACCGCGGCGAGCGTGCGGATCGCCGTGATCGCGGGCCGCGCGTGGCCGACTACGAGCTGGGCGAGGGCGGTGCCATCCCCAACCCGCTGCAGCAGACCTACGACCGCCGCGCCATACAGCAAGAGCGCCAGCAGCGCCGCGACATGCCGGAGGACGGGCCCATCCCCAACCCCTTGCAGCAGACCTACGACAAGCGGGCGCTGCAGCGCGAGCGTGCACCGCGCCGCGAGATCTCGGAAGACGGGCCGATACCCAACCCGCTGCAGCAGACCTACGACCGCCGCTTTGCCGGCGGCGGCGGTGGTGGCGGCAACGGGCTGGGCCTGCCCGGCAGCAGCAAGGGCCGTGGCCGCGCCGGTGGTGGCGGAGGCGGCGGCAAGGGCGGCAAGCCCGGTCGTGGCGGCGGTGGCGCAGGGGGTGGTGGCAACAAGGGCGCCGGCGGCGGCAAGGGCGGCCAGCCCGACCCGATGAAGACCGCCGTGGGCTACATCGGTGCCGACGCCTTCCTGCGCCCGGGCGGCGCCGGCGGGGGCGGCAAGGCGCGCGGGCCGCGCGGCCGGCGCAGCCGCTGACAGCCCGATGACACCGCGCCCCAGGCTACAATCAGGGGCTTTGCCAAGTTGTTGATTCTTTTGGAGAACTCGTGATGGCCGTCGAACGCACCCTGTCGATCATCAAGCCCGATGCCGTGGCCAAGAATGTGATCGGCCAGATCTATGCCCGCTTCGAGGCGGCGGGCCTGAAAGTGGTGGCCGCCAAGATGGCGCACCTGTCGCGTGGCGAGGCCGAGGCCTTCTACGCCGTGCACAAGGCACGCCCCTTCTTCAACGACCTGGTCAGCTTCATGATCAGCGGCCCGGTGATGATCCAGGCCCTGGAAGGTGAAGGCGCCATCGCCAAGAACCGCGAGCTGATGGGCGCCACCGACCCGAAGAAGGCCGAGAAGGGCACCATTCGTGCCGACTTCGCCGACAGCATCGATGCCAACGCCGTGCACGGCTCCGACGCGCCCGAGACGGCCGCCGTCGAAGTGGCGTTTTTCTTCCCCGGCATGAACGTCTACAGCCGCTGAGCGGCTGACGCTCGGCGTGGCAGCGGTCAACCTGCTCGACTTCGACCTCGACGGCCTGGCCGCGTGGTGCGAAGGCCTGGGCGAAAAACGCTTCCGCGCCGTGCAGCTGTTCCGCTGGATACACCAGCGGGGCGAGGCCGACTTCGAGCGCATGTCCGACCTGGCGCGCTCGCTGCGCGGCAAGCTGGCCGGCGCGGCCGAGGTGCGGGCGCTTGAGCCCATCAGCGAGCAGCGTTCGGCCGACGGCACCGTCAAGTGGTTGTTCGACGTCGGCGGCGGCAACGCCGTCGAGACGGTGTTCATCCCCGAGGAAGACCGCGGCACGCTGTGCGTCAGCTCGCAGGCCGGCTGCGCGGTGGGTTGCCGCTTCTGCAGCACCGGCCACCAGGGCTTCAGCCGCAATCTCGCCACCAGCGAGATCGTGGCGCAGCTGTGGTACGCCGAGCACCGCCTGCGCGCCGAGCTGGGCCTGAAGCCCGGCGAACGGGCCATAGACAACATCGTGATGATGGGCATGGGCGAGCCCTTGCAGAACTACGCCGCACTGGTGCCGGCGCTGCGCGTGATGCTGGACGACCACGGCTACGGCTTGTCGCGCCGGCGCGTCACGGTGTCCACCTCCGGCGTGGTGCCCATGATGGACCGCCTGCGCGAGGACTGCCCGGTGGCGCTGGCGGTGTCGCTGCACGCACCGGACGACCCTTTGCGCGACCACCTGGTGCCGCTGAACCGCAAGTACCCGCTGGCCGAGCTGCTGGCGGCCTGCCAGCGCTACCTCACCGCCGCGCCGCGCGACTTCATAACCTTCGAGTACTGCATGCTGGACGGTGTCAACGACACGCCGGCGCAGGCCCAGGCGCTGGTGCAGCTGGTGCAGGGGCGCGCCGAAGCCAGCCGCGGCGTGGGCGCCGTGCCGTGCAAGCTGAACCTGATCCCGTTCAACCCGTTCCCGGCTTCGGGGCTGCGGCGTTCGCCGCGTGAACGAGTCACCGCATTCGCCAAGGTGTTGCAGGACGCGGCTATCGTCACCACGGTGCGCAAGACCCGAGGAGACGACATCGACGCCGCCTGCGGCCAGCTGGCCGGCGAGGTGCAGGACCGCACCAACGCACGCGAGCGGCTGGCGCGCCGCCGCGGGGTGATTCCCGTCACGCCGCTCGCCGAGGTGAGGGCCGCACCATGATGCGTGTGCTGAGCCACCTGCTGCTGCTGACGCTGGCGCTGGTGCTGGCCGGCTGCGTGGCCGTCAGCCCCGACGGTACGCCGCGGCCCGGCCAGGACGCCGGCGACCCCGAACGGCGCGCCCAGGTGCGCCTGGAGCTGGCCGGCCTGTACTTCAGCCGCGGCCAGGCCGAGACGGCCCTGGGCGAGGTGCGCCAGGCGCTGGCCGCCAAGCCCAACCTGCCCGAGGCCTACGACCTGCAGGGCCTGATCTACGCCAGCCTGGGCGACGCCAGCCGTGCCGAGGACAGCTTCCGGCGCGCGCTGCAGATGGCGCCGCGCAGTGCCGACACCATGCACAACTACGGCTGGTTCCTGTGCCAGGAACGGCGCTGGGACGAAGCCAGCGAGCAGTTCGACCGTGCGCTGGCCCAACCCCAGTACCGCGAAGGCATGCGCACGCTGCTGGCCCAGGGCGTGTGCCAGGCGCGTGCCGGCAACTGGGCGGCCGCCGAGCGCACCTTGTCGCGCAGCTACGAGCTGGACCCGGCCAACCCGGTCACCGCCTACAACCTGGCCGAGGTGCTGTTGCAGCGTGGCGAGCTGGAGCGGGCGCGCTTCTACGTGGGCCGCATCAACATGCAGCCGCAGCAGGTCACGGCGCAAAGCCTGTGGCTGGCGGCGCGCATTGAACACCGCCTGGGCGACCAGGCCCGCCTGCGCGACCTGGGCCGCCAACTGCGCGACCGTTATCCGCAGTCCACCGAAACCCTGCAGTTCGAACGGGGGCGTTTCCAGTGAATGCTCCGGCCAACGAGCGCCCCAGCGCCGGCGCATTGCTGCGCGCCGCGCGCGAAAAACAAGGCCTGCACATTGCCGCGCTGGCGGCCTCCATCAAGGTGGCGCCGCGCAAGCTGGACGCACTGGAAAACGACCGCTGGGACGAGCTGCCCGACGCCACCTTCACGCGTGCCCTGGCGCAAACGGTGTGTCGCTCGCTGAAGATAGACGCCAAGCCGGTGCTGGAGCTGCTGCCTTCTGCCGGCGCGGCGACACTGGAGCCGGCCGGCGGCGGCTTGAACATGCCCTTCGAAGGGCGACCGGGCAGCGAAACGCCCGGCCGGGCCTTCGCTGCCATACGGCCCATGATGTGGGCGGCGGCAGCGCTGATGCTGGCGGCGGTGGCGGTCTACTTCCTGCCGCAAGACCTGTTGCAGCGGGTGTCCTCGCCGGGTTCCCCGGCGGCCGAGACCGTGGTCGTGACGCCGGCGCCGGTGGTGCTGGGCAACCCCTCGGCGGCTTCCGAGCCGGGCGGTGCCGATGCGGCCGATGCCGCTGCTTCTGCGCCGCCGATGGCCGGTACGGCCGCGCCGGCGCCCGGGACCGCCGTGCTGCCAGCGCCCGAAGCTGCGGCCTCCGAACCCGCCGGCGAAACCGTGTTTGCCGCGCCGTCCACGCCGTCGCCCGGCGAGCCGCAGACCGCGCGTCTGCTGCAGCTGGTGACCAGCGAGGTGTCGTGGGTGGAAGTGCGCGACGGGCGCGACCGCGTGCTGTTGTCGCGCACCGTGCAGCCGGGCGAAACCGTGGGGCTGGACGGCGCCACGCCGCTGCGGCTGGTGGTGGGCAATGCCAGCGCCACCGAGCTCAGCTTCCGCGGCCAGCCGGTGGACCTGGCGCCGCGCACGCGCGACAACGTGGCGCGCGTCGAGTTGCAGTGAGCCGGGCCCGGCGGCAACCCAGGCAGTCAGGCCGGCAAGGGCAGTGAGGATTCGCGCATGAACGCACCCGAACCGCTGGACATCATCGACGCCGCCGCGCCCGCGCCGCGGCGCAGCCGCCAGGCGCGCGTGGCCTGGGGTGAGCATGTCGTCACCGTGGGTGGCGACGCGCCGGTGCGTGTGCAGAGCATGACCAACACCGACACCGTGGACGCGGTAGGCACCGCCATCCAGGTGAAGGAGCTGGCCCTGGCCGGCAGCGAGATGGTGCGCATCACGGTCAACACGCCCGAAGCCGCCGAGGCCGTGCCCTACATACGCGAGCAGCTGGACCGCATGGGCATCGCGGTGCCGCTGGTGGGCGACTTCCACTACAACGGCCACCGCCTGCTGACCGAGTACCCGGCCATGGCCGCGGCGCTGTCCAAGTACCGCATCAACCCCGGCAACGTGGGCAAGGGCGACAAGAAGGACCGCCAGTTCGCGATGATGGTCGAGGCCGCGATCCGGCACGACAAGGTGCTGCGCATAGGCGTCAACTGGGGCAGCCTGGACCAGGAACTGCTGGCCGAGCTGATGGACGCCAACGGCCGCCGTGCGCGCCCGCTGGACGCCAAGCAGGTGATGTACCAGGCCCTGGTGCAAAGTGCACTCAGCTCGGCCGACTATGCGCGCGAGCTGGGTTTCAACCCCGACAACATCATCATCAGCTGCAAGGTCAGCGGCGTGCAGGACCTGATCAGCGTGTACCGCGCGCTGGCGCGCCGCTGCGACTACGCGCTGCACCTGGGCCTGACCGAAGCCGGCATGGCCACCAAGGGCACCGTGGCCTCCAGCACCGCGCTGGGCATCCTGCTGCAGGAAGGCATAGGCGACACCATACGCGTGAGCCTCACGCCGCAGCCGGGCGAGGCGCGCACGCAGGAAGTGGTGGTGGCGGCCGAGATCCTGCAGAGCCTGGGGCTGCGCAGCTTCAACCCCAGTGTCACCGCCTGCCCGGGCTGTGGCCGCACCACCAGCACCACTTTCCAGGAGCTGGCCAAGCAGATCGACGACTTCCTGCGCGCGCAGATGCCGGTGTGGAAGGCCAAGTACCCCGGCGTCGAGAACATGAAGGTGGCGGTGATGGGCTGCATCGTCAACGGCCCGGGCGAGAGCAAACACGCCGACATCGGCATCAGCCTGCCGGGCACGGGCGAGGCACCGGCGGCGCCGGTGTTCATAGACGGCCAGAAGGCCATGACGCTGCGCGGCGAAGGCATCGCGCAGGAATTCCACAAGATCGTCGAGGGCTACATCGAGCGCCGCTTCGGCAGCGTGACGGCAGCGCATTGACGCTGCCGCCGCAACGCTCGCCTGCCCCCCGAACCTTTTTCTGGCGCCGCCGGGCGCCGCATACGCATGGCTGAAAAGCTCTCTGCCGCCAAGGCAAACACCTCGCCGCTGGCCGCGGTGAAAGGCATGAACGACATCCTGCCGGCCAGTGTGCCGCGCAAGGACAAGCTGCCCGACTCCGCGCTGTGGCGCTGGTTTGAACGCACCGTGGACACGGTGATGACGCGCCACGGCTACCAGCACCTGCTGACCCCCGTGGTGGAGCCCACGCCGCTGTTTGTGCGCGGCATAGGCGAGGCCACCGACATCGTCGAGAAGGAGATGTACTCCTGGACCGACGCCATGAACGGCGACGCGCTCACGCTGCGCCCCGAGATCACCGCCGGCATCGTGCGTGCGATGGTGGAACACAACGCGCTGTACAACGGGCCGCTGCGGGTGTGGTCCATAGGCCCGGTGTTCCGCCACGAGCGGCCGCAGAAGGGGCGCTACCGCCAGTTCTACCAGCTGGACGTGGAGGCACTGGGTTTTGCCGGGCCGGATGTGGACGCCGAGCTCATCCTGCTGGTGCGCCAGCTGTGGCAGGCCCTGGGCCTGGTGGTGGGCCAGCATGTGCGGCTGGAGCTCAACAGCCTGGGGCAGCCGGCAGAACGCGCTGCCCACCGCGCTGCGCTGGTGGCCTACTTCGAACAGCACGCCGAGCAACTGGACGAAGACGCACGCCGCCGCCTGCACAGCAACCCGCTGCGCATACTGGACACCAAGAACCCGGCCATGCAGGCGCTGGTGGAAGCTGCGCCCAAGCTGGAGCAGCACCTGGGCGAGGCCTCGCGTGCCCACCTGGCCGCCGTGTGCGCCGTGCTGGACGCGGCGGGTCTGCCGTACCGCCTCAACCCGCGCCTGGTGCGCGGGCTGGACTACTACAACCTCACCGTCTTCGAATGGGTCACCGACCACCTGGGCTCGCAGGGCACGGTGTGCGGCGGCGGGCGTTACGACGGCTTGTTCGAACAACTGGGCGGCAAGCCCACGCCGGCCATAGGTTTTGGCCTGGGCATGGAGCGCCTGCTGCTGCTGATCCAGGAGCTGGGCCTGCCGGTGCCCTCAAGCGCGCCCGACGCCTACGCCGTCATCGCCGACGGCGTGGCGCTGCCGCAGGTATTGCCGGTGCTGGATGCGCTGCGCGCCGCAGGCGTGGCGGTGCAGATGCACGCCGGTGGCGGCAGCCTGAAGAGCCAGTTCAAGAAGGCCGACGCCAGCGGCGCGCGCCATGCGCTGGTGCTCGGTGCCGACGAGCTGGCGCAAGGCCAGGTGGCGGTCAAGCCGCTGCGCGAAGCCGGTGCGGCGCAGGCGCTGCGGCCGCTGGACGGCGCCCATGCCTGGGCGGCCGACCTGCTCAAGGGATAATCAAGGTTTTTCGTACGCACAGCCCGCCATGGCCACCCAACTCGACCTGCAGGAGCAGGAACAGCTAGACGCGCTCAAGGCGTTCTGGAACCGATACGGCAACCTCATCACCTGGACGCTGATCCTGGCGCTGGGCGCCTTCGCCGCCTACAACGGCTGGCAGTGGTGGCAGCGTGACCAGGCGGTGAAGGCCGGTGCGATGTTCGATGAACTGGACCGCGCCGCCGAAGCCGGCGACGCCGAGCGCACCGCCCGCATCTTCGGCGACCTGAAAGAGCGTTTCCCGCGCACCGCCTACGCGCAGCAAGGCGCGCTGCGCGCCGCCGGCGTGCAGTTCGACAAGGAGCAGGCCGAAGGCGCCGCGGCCACGCTGAGCTGGGCCGTGGACAACGGGCCCGACCCCGAGCTGCGCACCGTGGCGCGCCTGCGCCTGGCGGCGCTGCAATCGCAGGCCGGCCAGCACGACCAGGCCTTGCAGACCCTGGCCGGTGCCAACTCGCCGGCCTTTGCCGGCCTGGTGGCCGACCGCCGTGGCGACGTGCTGATGGCCCAGGACAAGAAGGACGAGGCCAAGGCCGCCTACCAGGCCGCCTGGGCAGCCATGGGCCCGGAGGTGGAGTACCGCCGGCTGGTCGACGCCAAGCTGACCGCGCTGGGCGCGCCTCCGGGCGCTGGCGCGGCCGCCGCCAACACGGCCGGGACGCCGCGGTGAGGCGCGTTGCACCTGCCAGGCTGCTGAGCCTGCTGGCGACCGGCCTGACGGCAGCGCTGCTGGCCGGCTGCGCCGCCGACCGCCCCGACCCCACGCCGCTGAAGCCCGTGGAGCCACGCATCGCCGCGCGCCAGGTGTGGCAGCAGCGCATGGGCGAGCCGCGCTTCCCGCTGGTGCCCGCGGTGGCCGCCGGCGCCTTCCACGTCGCCTCGGGCGACGGCGAGGTGATGGCGCTGCGCGCCGAAGACGGCGCCGTGCTGTGGCAGGCCAGTGCCGGGGGCCCGCTGGCCGCCGGTGTGGGCAGCGACGGGCGTTTTGCCGCCGTCGTGACGCGCGGCAACGAGGTGGTGGTGTTCGAGGGCGGGCGCGAAACCTGGCGCCGCCGGGTGGAGTCCAGCGTGGTCACGCCGCCGCTGGTGGCCGGCGAACGGGTGTTTGTCAAAGGCGTGGACCGCGCCGTGCATGCCTTCGACGCGCTGGACGGGCGGCGCCTGTGGACGCTGCAGCGGCCCGGCGAGGCGCTGACGCTGGCGCAGCCCAGCGTGCTGGCGCCGTTCCGCAACACCTTGCTGGTGGGCAACGGGCCGCAACTGCTGGGCGTGGACCCGCTGCGCGGCACCGTGCGCTGGGACGTGACCATGGCGTCGCCGCGCGGCACCAACGAGGTGGAGCGCCTGGCCGACCTGGTAGGCCCGCTGGTGCGTGTGGGCGACCGCGTCTGCGCGCGTGCCTTCCAGGCCGCGGTGGCCTGCGCCGACGCGGCGCGGGGTGTGGTGCTGTGGTCGCGCAATGCGGCCGGCGTGCAGGCCGTGGCGGGCGATGACCAGGTGGTGGTCGGGGCCGATGCCACCGACCGCATCACCGCCTGGCGCGCCGACACCGGCGACCTGCGCTGGAACAACGAAGAACTGCTGTACCGGCAGCTCAGCGGGGCGCTGATGCTGGGCTCGGCGGTGGTGTTCGGCGACCTGCAGGGTTACCTGCACTTCCTGGCCAGCGACAGCGGCGAGGTGCAGCTGCGCCTGCCCACCGACGGCAGCGCCGTGGTGGGCACGCCGGCACTGGCCGGCAACACGCTGCTGGTGGTCACCAGGAACGGTGGGCTGTTCGCCTTCCGCCGCGACTGAAGCCGGGTCAGGAAACCTTCGCATGAAGCCGGTCGTCGCCATCGTGGGCCGCGCCAATGTGGGCAAGAGCACGCTGTTCAACCGCATCACCAAGAGCCGCGACGCCATCGTGGCCGACTTCGCCGGCCTGACGCGCGACCGCCACTACGGCGACGCGCGGCTGGGCAAGCTGGAGTTCATCGTCGTGGACACCGGCGGCTTCGAACCCGAGAAGCCCACCGGCGTGGCCGCCGAGATGGCGCGCCAGACGCGCCAGGCGGTGGCGGAGGCCGACGCGGTGATCTTCGTGGCCGATGTGCGCGCCGGTTTGTCGGCGCAGGACCACGACATCGCCCGCTACCTGCGCGGCCAGCAAAAGCCGGTGGTGCTGGCCGTCAACAAGGCCGAGGGCATGAGCGAAAGCCCGCTGCTGGCCGAGTTTCACGAGCTGGGCATAGGCGAGCCGCACCCGGTGTCGGCGGCCCACGGGCAGGGCGTGCGCAGCCTGCTGGAACGTGTGCTGGACGACTTCATAGCCGCCGCCGAGGCGGCCGGCGACGAAGCCGAGGCGGGCGAAGAAGCCGGCCGCGCCATACGTCTGGCCGTGGCCGGCCGGCCCAACGTGGGCAAGAGCACGCTGATCAACGCCTGGCTGGGCGAAGAGCGCCTGGTGGCCTACGACCAGCCGGGCACCACGCGCGACGCCATACGCGTGCCGCTGGAGCGCAACGGCCAGCGTTACGAGCTGATAGACACTGCCGGGCTGCGGCGCAAGGGGCGGGTGTTCGAGGCGGTCGAGAAGTTCTCGGTGGTCAAGACCTTGCAGGCCATCGCCGATGCCAACGTTGTGGTGCTGCTGCTGGACGCCACGCAAGGCGTGGCCGAGCAGGACGCGCACATCGCCGGCTACATCCTCGAGTCCGGCCGTGCAGTGGTGCTGGCGCTGAACAAGTGGGACGCGGTGGACGAGTACCAGCGCCAGTTGCTGCAGCGTTCCATCGAAAGCCGCCTGCCCTTCCTGCGCTTCGCGCCCATGCTGCAGATTTCCGCCTTGCGCCGCCAGGGCCTGTCCACGCTGTGGAAGGCGATAGGGCAGGCGCATGCCTCGGCCACGGTCAAGATGTCCACGCCGGTGCTCACCAGGCTGGTGCACGACGCGGTGGAGCACCAGGCACCCCGGCGCGAAGGGAACTTCCGGCCCAAGATGCGCTACGCCCACCAGGGTGGGCAGAACCCGCCGCGGGTGATCATCCACGGCAGTTCGCTCGAACACGTCACCGACGCCTACAAGCGCTACCTGGAAGGCCGGCTGCGCGAGCATTTCAAGCTGGTGGGCACGCCGGTGCGCATAGAGATGCGCTCTTCCCACAACCCTTTCACCGAGGGCGAGAAGCGGCGCGGCTGATGCGGCGCAGCGGCACGGTGGGCAGGCCCGTCGCGCGCCAGTGGCCCCGTTGCCCAGCGGGGCGTCATCGCGTGATAACCTGCTGCTTTTCCCAGCCCCCTTCAACACGGAGCATATCGTGAGCAACAAAGGCCAACTTTTGCAGGACCCCTTTCTGAACCTGCTGCGCAAAGAGCATGTGCCGGTGTCGATCTACCTCGTCAATGGCATCAAGCTCCAAGGCCACATCGAATCCTTCGACCAGTACGTGGTGTTGCTGCGCAACACCGTGACGCAGATGGTCTACAAGCACGCCATCTCCACGGTGGTGCCCAGCCGGGCGGTGAATTTCCACCCCCACGAAAGCAACGAACCGAGCTGACCCCGCTGAAGTTGCCGAACCCACCTTGAGTTCTGCCCCAACCCCTGCCGTCACCGCGGGTGACGGGCTCACGCGCGCAGTGCTGGTCGGTGTCGACGTCGGCGCTGACGCTGCTTTTGACGACAGCCTGGACGAGCTGGCCTTGTTGGCCGCCTCGGCCGGCGATGTCGCGGTGGCACGCGTCACCGCGCGGCGCAAGGCACCCGACCCGGCGCTGTTTGTCGGCTCCGGCAAGGCCGACGAGATCAAGGCCCTGGTGGCGGCCACCTCGGCGCAGGGCGTGATCTTCGACCAGGCCCTGAGCCCGGCGCAGCAGCGCAACCTGGAGCGCCACCTGGGCGTGCCGGTGGCCGACCGCACCGGGCTGATCCTGGACATCTTTGCCGAACGCGCGCGCAGCCACGAAGGCAAGCTGCAGGTGGAACTGGCGCGCCTGCAGTACGTGGCGACGCGGCTGGTGCGCCGCTGGAGCCACCTGGAGCGCCAGCAAGGCGGCATAGGCACGCGCGGCGGCCCCGGCGAGGCCCAGATCGAGCTGGACCGGCGCATGATCGGCGAGCGCATCAAGACCGTGAAAGACCGGCTCGAGAAGGTCAAGCGCCAGCGCGGCACGCAGCGTCGCGCGCGCGAGCGGCGCGGCACCTTTGCCGTTTCGCTGGTGGGCTACACCAACGCCGGCAAGAGCACCTTGTTCAACGCGCTGGTGAAGGCGCGCAGCTACGCGGCCGACCAGCTGTTCGCCACGCTGGACACCACCACGCGCCAGCTGTGGCTGCCCGAGGCGCAGACCGCGGTCACGCTGTCCGACACCGTGGGTTTCATACGCGACCTGCCGCACAAGCTGGTGGAGGCCTTCCGCGCCACGCTGCAGGAGGCCGCCGATGCCGACCTGCTGCTGCACGTGGTGGACGCCGCCAGCCCGCAACTGGCCGAGCAGATGGCCGAGGTGGACCGTGTGCTGGAGGAGATCGGCGCTGCCGGCGTGCCGCAGGTGCTGGTCTACAACAAGTGCGATCTGCTCGAATCGTCGCGCCAGCCGCGCGAGGCGGCCGACTGGATAGAAGTGGCCCCCGGCCTGCGTCGCCGCCGCGTCTTTGTCAGCGCCGTCACCGGCGAAGGCCTGCCGCGGCTGCGCGAAGCCATCGCCGAGCAGGCGCTGCTGCGCAACGGCGGCGAGTCCCTGGCGTCGCTGCGTGCCGGCGACCCGCGTTTTCATGATCTTCAAGACCTCTCCGACTTGCCGGCCAGCACCGGCGCCGCGAACACCCATGCGCGACTTTGACCGTCCCCCGTTCACCGCCCGGCTGTCGGCCGTGGGCGCCGCCTTGTCGGCCTGGCTGCGTGCCGCCGTGCTGCGGCCGGTAGGCGGCACGCTGATCTACAACAACCGCAACGACGGCCCGCCCGACCTGGACGAGCTGTGGCGCGACTTCAACCGCAAGCTCAGCGGCCTGTTCGGCGGCAAGGGCCCGGGCGGCCCGCGGGGCAATGGCAGCGGCGACGGCGGCGGTGGTCCCTCGTTCCAGCCCGACGCCAAGAGCGCAGGCATAGGCGCCGGCCTGATTGGCGGCGTGGCGCTGCTGATCTGGCTGGGCAGCGGCCTGTTCATCGTGCAGGAAGGCCACCAGGCCGTGGTGCTTACCTTCGGCAAGTACTCGCAGACCGTGGACGCCGGCATACGCTGGCGCATGCCCTACCCGGTGCAGTCGCACGAGGTGGTGGCAGTGACGCAGCTGCAGTCGGTGGACGTGGGGCGCTCCACGGTGATGCAGATCACCGGCCTGCGCGACTCGTCCATGCTGACGCAGGACGAGAACATCGTGGACCTGCGCTTCACGGTGCAGTACCGCCGCGCCGACGCGCGCAACTACCTGTTCGAGAACCGCAGCCCCGACGACGCCGTCATCCAGGCCGCAGAGACCGCGGTGCGTGAGATCGTGGGCCGCAGCCTGGTGGACCAGGTGCTGTACGAACAGCGCGACGCCATCGCCGCCGACCTGGTGCGCCTGATCCAGGTGCAGCTGGACCGCCTGAATGCCGGCATCGTGGTGTCCACGGTCAACCTGCAAAGCGTGCTGGTGCCCGATGCGGTGCAGTCGGCCTTCAACGACGCCGTGCGTGCCGGCGCCGACCGCGACCGCTTCCGCAACGAAGGCCAGGCCTACGCCAGCGACGTGATCCCGCGTGCCCGTGGCACGGCGTCGCGCCTGATCGAAGAAGCCGAAGCCCACCGCGGCCGGGTCGTCGCGCAGGCCGAGGGTGATGCACAACGCTTCCGCTCGGTGCTGGCCGAGTACCAGAAGGCACCGGGCGTCACGCGCGACCGCCTGTACCTGGAGACCATGCAGCAGGTGTACGCCAACGTCAGCAAGGTGCTGGTGGACAGCCGCAGCAATTCCAACCTGTTGTACCTGCCGCTGGACAGGTTGTTGCAACAGGCCGGTGCGCCACCGGGAACCACCATCACGCCCGGCCAGGGCTTGCCGGAAGGCGCCGCTGCCGCCGCAGCCGCCCAGACCGTGGATGTGCGCTCGCGCGACGGCAGCCGCACGCGTGACCGCGAAGGACGTTGAGCCATGAACCGCATTGGATTGATCATTGCCGGTGCCCTGATCGCGCTGATGGCCGCCAGCAGCATGCTGTTTGTCGTGGACCAGCGCCAGGTCGGCGTGGTGTTCGCACTGGGTGAAATAAAGGACGTCTACAACGAGCCGGGCCTGAAGTTCAAGCTGCCGCCGCCGTTCCAGAACGTCGAGTTCCTGGACCGGCGTGTTCAGACGCTGGAAGCGCCGGAGACGCGCCCCATCTTCACCGCCGAGAAGAAGAGCCTGGTCATAGACTGGCTGGTGAAGTGGCGCGTCAACGACCCGCGGCAGTTCATTCGCAACAACGGCGTGGACTTCCGCAACCTCGAGATCCGCCTGGCGCCGGTGGTGCAGGCGGTGTTCAACGAGGAGATCACGCGGCGCACCGTCAGCGGCGTGCTGGCCACGCAGCGAGAGCGCGTGATGACCGACGTGCGCACACGCCTGGTCGAAGAGTCCAAGCCCTTCGGCATAGAGATCGTGGACGTGCGCATCAAGCGCGTGGACTTCGTCGCCGACATCACCGAATCGGTGTACCGACGCATGGAGTCCGAGCGCAAGCGCGTGGCCAACGAGCTGCGCTCCGAAGGTGCCGCCGATGCCGAGAAGATACGCGCCGACGCCGACCGGCAGCGCGAGATCCTGGTCGCCGAGGCCTACCGCGACGCGCAGAAGATCAAGGGTGAGGGCGACGCCCGCGCCTCGGCGCTGTACGCCGACGCCTTCGGCCGCGACCCGCAGTTTGCGCAGTTCTACCGCAGCCTGGAGGCCTACCGCGCCACCTTCCGCAACCGCAGCGACGTGATGGTGCTGGACCCGGGCAACGACTTCTTCCGCGCCATGCGCGGCACCGCGCCGGCGCGTTGAGGCTGGGCGCGTCAGGGCTGGGCGCCGCACGGGCCCGCAGTGGTTGAACTGCTGCTGGGCGCGGTGGCGCTGGTGCTGATCTTCGAGGGGCTGCTGCCTTTCTGGAGCCCGCGCACCTGGCGCGAGGTGTTCGAGCGCGCCACGCGCATGAGCGATGGGCAGATCCGCTTCATAGGCCTGACCAGCATGGTGCTGGGCCTGTTGCTGCTGCTGATCTGGTTCTGACGGACCGTCGGGGTGGCGGTTGGGCCGTTTGCAGTCGGCCCGTACAATGCCCCTTTTAACAACGGTTGGGTTTCATGCTGTCTGCCTGGCTGCTGCCCGAGCACATCGCCGACGTGCTGCCGGGCGAGGCGCGACGCATCGAGCAACTCCGCCGCGGCCTGCTGGACTGCGCGCGCGGATACGGCTTCGAGCTGGTGATGCCGCCCTTGCTGGAGCACCTGGACTCGCTGCTCACCGGCACCGGCACCGAGCTGGACCTCAAGACCTTCAAGCTGGTGGACCAGGCCAGCGGCCGGCTGCTGGGCCTGCGGGCCGACACCACGCCGCAGGCGGCGCGCATAGACGCCCACCTGCTCAACCACGAAGGCGTGACCCGGCTGTGCTACTGCGGCCCGGTGGTGCACACGCGGCCTGCCGGCCCGCTGGCCACGCGCGAGCCCTTGCAGTTCGGCGCCGAGATCTTCGGCCACGCCGGCCTGGAGGCCGACCTGGAAGCCGCCGAGCTGGCGCTGGACTGCCTGCAGATGGCGCAGGTGCATCCGCTGGTCATTGACCTGGCCGACGCGCGCGTTCTGCGCGGCGTGCTGGCCGGGGTGCCGCTGGAAGCGGCGCGCCTGCACGACATCGTGCAGGCCCTGGCGCGCAAGGACGCTGCGGCGCTGCTGGGCCTGTGCGAAGGCGTGCCCGACGAGGCGCGCCAAGGCCTGCTGGCGCTGCTGCGCCTGTTTGGCGACGACGAGGTGCTGGAAGCCGCGCGCCGCGAGCTGCCGGCGCGGCCCCTGGTCACCCGCGCCCTGGACGAACTGCAGTGGCTGGCCCGGCACCTGCGCGCGTCCTATCCGCAGTTGCGCGTGGGCTTTGACCTGGCCGAGCTCAGCGGCTACGCCTACTACAGCGGCATACGCTTCGTGGTGTACGGCCGTGCCGGCAACCAGGCTCAAGGCCAGGCCGGCGGCGCGCTGGTGCGCGGCGGGCGCTACGACGAGGTGGGGGCGGTGTTCGGCCGCAACCGCCCGGCGGCAGGCTTCAGCCTGGATTTGAAAGCGCTGGCGGCCGCTGCCGCGCCGGCGGCCGCACCGGCCGCGGTGCGTGCGCCCTGGGGCGAAGACCCGGCGCTGCGCGCCGCGGTGCGCCGACTGCGCGAGGCCGGTGAAACCGTGCTGGCGGTGCTGCCTGGTCACGAGCCCGAAGCCGCCACCTTTGAATGTGACCGTGAACTGGTGGAGGTCGGCGGCCGCTGGGTGCTGCGGTCGCTGCCTTCCTGATAGAACTGACTTCGAGACTCCAAACACCATGCAAGCAGCCATACAGCCGGGCGCCGGCCGCAACGTCGTCGTCATAGGCACGCAGTGGGGCGACGAAGGCAAGGGCAAGATCGTCGACTGGCTGACCGACCACGCCCAGGGCGTGGTGCGCTTCCAGGGCGGCCACAACGCCGGCCACACCCTGGTCATCAACGGCCGCAAGACGGCGCTGCAGCTCATCCCCTCGGGCGTGATGCGCGAGGGCGTGGCCTGCTACATAGGCAACGGCGTGGTGGTGGACCCGCAGCACCTGCTGGCCGAGATCGCGCGCATAGAGCAGATCGGCGTGGACGTGCGTTCGCGCCTGTTCATCAGCGAAAGCTGCCCGCTGATCCTGCCGGTGCACGTGGAGCTGGACCGCGCCCGCGAGGCACGGCGCGAAAGCAGCGGCGACGGCAAGATAGGCACCACCGGCAAGGGCATAGGCCCGGCCTACGAGGACAAGGTGGCGCGCCGCGCACTGCGTGTGCAAGACCTGAAGCACCCCGAGCGGCTGCGCGCCAAGCTGGAAGAGCTGCTGGTGCTGCACAACGCCGAACTCAGCGGCGTGCTGGGCGCCGAGCCGCTGGCGCTGCAGCCCATGCTGGAGCAGACGCTGGCCGCGGCCGAGCAACTGCGCCCGCTGCTGGCCGACGTGGGCTACCGTCTGTTCCAGGCCCACCAGCGCGGCGACAACCTGCTGTTCGAAGGCGCGCAGGGCACGCTGCTGGACATAGACCACGGCACCTACCCCTACGTCACCAGCAGCAACTGCGTGGCCGGCAACGCGGCCGCCGGCTCGGGCCTGGGCCCGGGGCAGCTGCACTACATCCTGGGCATCACCAAGGCCTACACCACGCGCGTGGGCGCCGGGCCTTTCCCCACCGAGCTGGACATCAACACCCCGGGCAGCGTGGGCCACCACCTGTCCACCGTGGGCCAGGAAAAGGGCGTGGTCACCGGCCGCGCGCGGCGCTGCGGCTGGCTGGACGCTGCGGCGCTGAAGCGCAGCATGATCATCAACGGTGTCTCGGGCCTGTGCATCACCAAGCTGGACGTGCTGGACGGCCTGCCCGAGATCAGCATCTGCACCGGCTACAAGCTGGGCGACCGCTCGCTGGACGTGTTGCCGCTGGACGCCGACGAGATCGCCGCCTGCGTGCCGGTGTACGAAACGCTGCCGGGCTGGCGCGAAACCACCGCCGGCCTGACCAACTGGGAGCAGTTGCCGGCCAACGCCAAGCGTTACCTGGGCCGCCTGCAGCAGCTCATAGGCGTGCCCATAGACGTGGTGTCCACCGGGCCGGACCGCCTGCACACCATCTTGCTGCGCCACCCGTACCGCGCCTGAACAGCCACCCCCTTGCACCCGAGAAGGACCCCCGCATGCTCACCGACGACGGCAAGCACCTGTACGTATCCTGGGACGAGTACCACCTGCTGACCGAGCGCCTGGCGCTGAAGGTGCATGCCTCGGGCTGGGAGTTCGACCAGATCCTGTGCCTGGCGCGCGGCGGCATGCGGCCGGGCGATGTGCTGTCGCGCGTGTTCGACAAGCCGCTGGCCATCATGTCCACCAGCTCGTACCGCGCCGAGGCCGGCACCATCCAGGGCCGGTTGGACATGGCCAAGTACATCACCATGCCCAAGGGCGACCTGTCCGGCCGCGTGCTGCTGGTGGACGACCTGGCCGACACCGGCGTCACGCTGCAGGCGGTGGTGGAGCGCCTGCGCGGCATGCCGGCGATACGCGAGCTGCGCGCGGCGGTGCTGTGGGTCAAGGGTGTCTCGACCTACACCCCCGACTACTACTGCGAGAAGCTGCCCACCAGCCCGTGGATACACCAGCCGTTCGAGGAGTACGACAACCTGCGGCCGGACGGCCTGGCGAAGAAGTTCGCCGTCTAGAAAAGAACAAGGGCCGGTTGTTTTCGCAACCGGCCCTTGCCAAGTTTGGTGCCCAGGAGAGGACTCGAACCTCCACGCCTCTCAGCGCTAGTACCTGAAACTAGTGCGTCTACCAATTCCGCCACCTGGGCTTCAGGAACCGAGGACTATAGCATCAAAAAGTCAGACAACTCAAGTACCCCCGCATCTGCTTCGCTGTTGGGCGAAGTGGAAGGCCGGGTCGAAGGGCACCGCGACGGCCACGGCTTCGTGTGGCCCGAGGACGGCAGCGGCCCCATCTACCTGGCGCCGCAAGAAATGCGCAGCGTGCTGCACCGCGACCGCCTGCGTGTGCGCGTGCTGCGGCTGGACCGCCGCGGCCGCCCTGAAGGCCGTGTGCTGGACATCCTGGAGCGGCGCAAGACGCCCATCATCGGCCGCTTGCTGCACGAAGGCGGGCAGTGGATCGTGGCGCCCGAAGACAGCCGCTTCGGCCAGGACATCCTGATCCCCAAGAACGCCATCGCCAGTGCGGCGGTGGGGCAGGTGGTGTCGGTGGAACTCACCGAGCCGCCTTCGCTGCACTCGCAGCCGGTGGGCCGCGTGGCCGAGGTGCTGGGCGAGATCGACGACGCCGGCATGGAAATCGAGATCGCGGTGCGCAAGTACGAGGTGCCGCACCGTTTCAGCCCCGAGACCGTGGCCCAGGCCGCGGCGCTGCCCGACAAGCTGCGCGCCACCGACCGCCGCCATCGCGTCGACCTGAGCGACGTGCCGCTGGTCACCATAGACGGCGAGGACGCGCGCGACTTCGACGACGCCGTGTACTGCGAGCCCTTCAAGCGCGGCCGCGGCAAGACCGCGCTCACCGGCTGGCGGCTGCTGGTGGCCATTGCCGACGTCAGCCACTACGTGAAGCCCGGCGAACCGCTGGACGAAGACGCCTACGAACGCGCCACGTCGGTGTACTTCCCGCGGCGCGTGATCCCCATGCTGCCGGAGAAACTGTCCAACGGCCTGTGTTCGCTGAACCCCGGCGTGGACCGCCTGTGCATGGTGTGCGACATGGTGGTGGACAGCGAAGGCCGCATAGACGCCTTCCAGTTCTACCCCGGGGTGATGCACTCGCACGCCCGCTTCACCTACACCGAGGTGGCGGCCATCCTGGCCAACACGCGCGGGCCCGAGGCTCAGCGCCGTGCCGAGCAGGTGCCGCACCTGCTGCACCTGCACGAGGTCTACCGCGCGCTGCTCAAGCAGCGTGCGCAGCGCGGCGCGGTGGATTTCGACACTACCGAGACGCAGATCGTCTGCGACGAGCAGGGCCGCATCGAGAAGATCGTGCCGCGTGTGCGCACCGAGGCGCACAAGCTCATCGAAGAGGCCATGCTGGCGGCCAACGTCTGCGCCGCCGAGTTCATCGCCGCGGGCAAGCACCCCTGCCTGTACCGTGTGCACGAAGGCCCCACGCCGGAAAAGCGCGTGGCCTTGCAGAACATGCTCAAGGCGCTGGGCATACAGGCGGCGCTGTCCGACGACCCCACGCCGGCAGAGATACAGGCCATCGCGCAGTCCACGCAGGACCGGCCGGACGCGGCGCAGATACACACCATGCTGCTGCGTTCCATGCAGCAGGCCATCTACACCGCCACCAACAGCGGCCACTTCGGCCTGGCCTACGAGGCCTACGCGCACTTCACCAGCCCCATACGCCGCTACCCGGACTTGCTGGTGCACCGCGTGATCAAGGCGCTGCTGGCCGGCAAGCGCTACCACCTGGCGGCCAGCAGCAAGACGCGCGCGCCCGAGCCCCGGCGCGGCGGCCGGCCCGTCAAGCCGGCCAAGCCGCTGTCGCAGGAGATGGCGCTGTGGGAAGCCGCCGGCGCCCATTGCAGCGCCAACGAACGCCGCGCCGACGAAGCCAGCCGCGATGTGGAGGCCTGGCTGAAGTGCCGCTACATGCGCGAGCACCTGGGCGAGGAATTCAACGGCACCGTCAGCACGGTGGCGGCCTTCGGCCTGTTCGTCACGCTGGACGCCATGTTCGTGGAAGGCCTGGTGCACATCACCGAGCTGGGGGGCGAGTACTACCGCTTCGACGAACTGCGCCAGGAGTTGCGCGGCGAACGCACCGGCATACGCTACGCCGTGGGCACGCGGGTGCGCGTGCAGGTCAGCCGTGTGGACCTGGACGGGCGCAAGATCGACTTCCGCATGGTGCGCGAAGGCGAAAGCGACAAGCTCTTGTCCCGCGGCCGGCCGTCGGCCAGCGAAGAGCTCAAGACCTTGCGCGAGGCCGACCGCAAGGCCAAGGCCGGCACCCGCGCAGCGCGTGGGCGCCCCGCCGAGGGCCGGGCCGGCAAAGGCGCTGCTTCGTCCAAGCGGCCCGGCGGCAAGGAGCGCGGCACGCGCAAGGCACGGCGCTGAGCGGCGCGAACCGGCCTCAGGGCAGGGCCCAGAGCGCCTGCACCAGGTCGGCCGCCGGCAGCGGGCGGCCTGGGAACTGAAGCGCGTACACATCGGCGGCGCGGCCGTGCTGCCAGGCCGCCGCCACGGCCACCTCCAAGGCATCGGCTTCACGGCGCTGCGCCCACAAGCCGGCCGCCCAGCCGGCCAGCACATCGCCGGTGCCAGGCCCCGCCAGCGCGGCGTTGCCGGTGGGGTTGATGCGGCAGCGGCCGTCGGGCGCGGCGACGACGCTGCCCGAGCCTTTGAGCAAGCCCGTGGCACCGGTGGCGGCGGCCATGCGGCGCGCCGCGGCCAGGCGGTCGTGCTGCACCTCGCGGAGCTCACAGGCCAGCAGCCGCGCCGCTTCCAGCGGATGGGGGGTGATCAGTGTGGGCCGGCCGCGCGCCGCTCGGTGGCGCAACAGGGTCAACAAGCCGATGTCGGCGGCCACGGCATTCAGCGCGTCGGCGTCCAGCACCAGGCGGCCGGCATGGCTGATCAAGGGCGGCAGGGCGGCGGCGACTTCCGTGCCGCCGCCGCAGCCGGCGACCACGGTGCTGGCGGCCAGCCAAGCCGGGTCGGCCAGCCGGTGGGCGCCGGCCTGCATCAGCTCGGGGCGCGAGGCCGGCACCGCACCTGCGGCGGCCTGTGGGTCCAGCAGGTGCACGTAGACACGTCCGGCGCCGGCGGTCAGCGCAGCGCCCGCCGCCAAGCCGGCGGCACCGGCCATGCCCGGTGCGCCGCCGACCACCAGCACATCGCCATGGCTGCCCTTGTGGGCGCTGTGGCGGCGCAAGCGCGCCGGCGGTGGGCCGCTGAGCCAGGCCGTGGGCCGGTGCTGCGCGCCGGGCAGGGTGCTCGCGTCCACGCCCAGCCCATCCAGCCACACCTCGCCGGCGTGGTCGCGCCCGTGGCCGGTGAACAGGCCGGGCTTCAGCGTCAGCAGCGACAGCGTGGCCTGTGCACGCACCGCCTGGCGGCCCAGCAGCACGCCGGTGTCGGCATGCAGGCCGGAGGGCAGGTCCACGGCCAGCACCGGGGCTGCCTGGGCGCCTACCGCGTCTATGGCCTGGGCCACGCTGTCGCGAGGCGCGCGTGTGGCCCCCAGCCCCTGCAGCGCGTCTATCACCAGCCCGGCGCCTTGCAGTGCCGAGCGGTCTTCGAGCAGCGGCACACCCGCGGCGCGGGCCTGGGCCAGGGCCTGCGCCGCATCGGCGGGCCGCTGCGCCGGGTTGCCGACCAGCCACACGGCCACCTCCAGCCCGGCGGCGTGCAGCAGGCGCGCTGCGACCAGGCCGTCGCCGCCGTTGTTGCCCGGCCCGGCCACCACCACGGTGCGGCCAGCCTGCGGTGCCCTGGCGATGGCCAGGCGCGCCAGGGCCTGGCCGGCGCGGCTCATCAGCGTGTGCTCAGGCGTGGCTGCCAGCGCGGCCTGCTCCATGGCCCGCGTGGTGGCGGCGTCGTGCAGGGCCCAGGGGCCGTTGTCGGCGCGCACCGGCAGGGGCGCGGGCGAAGAGGTGCGGCTGGGTGGGAGCGGCAGGGCCATGACCCGCTAGCGTAACCGCGACAACGGCGGCGACAACGGTGGCGGCAGCGGTGCCGCGCACCTGCGTGTTTGCCGTGCTTCAGCCCAGCCGCGCGATGGTCAGCCGGTCCAGGTCCAGAGGCGCCGGGCGCCCCAGCACCGCCTCGGTCAGCACCTGTGCCGAGCCGCAGGCCAGTGCCCAGCCGCTGCCACCATGGCCCAGGTTCAGCCAGATGCCGTCAAGGCCGGCGTTGCCCAGCAGCGGCGGGCCGTCGGGCAGCATGGGCCGCGCGCCCTTCCAGCGCTGCGCATGCTGCGTGGCGACGGCGCCAGGGAACCAGTCGTCCAGCACCCGGTACAGCGTGGACAGCGCGGCAGGGTCCAGGTGGCTGGCCCGCCCGCCCAGCACGGCGCTGCCGGCCACGCGCACGCGGTCGCCCAGGCGTGAGATGGCTACCTTGTAGCGCTCGTCCATCAAGGCCGAACGCGGCCCCAGTACGGTGTGCTCATCCACGTGGCGCAGCGGCGCGGTCAGCGAGTAGCCCCACACCGGCGCCAGCGGCAGCTTCAGCCCCAGCGGTGCCAGCAGCCGCGCGGAGCCCACGCCGGCGCAAACGACCACGGCGTCGAAGTTCTGCACCTCGCCATCGGCCAGTGTCACGCGGGCCGGCCGGCCTGCGGTCAGCGAGCGCACCGTGGTCTGCAGGCGGAAGCTCACGCCCAGGCGCTGCGCCTGCACTTTCAGCAACTGGGCGAAGTGACGGCAGTTGCCGACTTCGTCGCCCGGCAGGTGCAGGCCGCCGACCAGTGGCGTGCCGGGGTTCAGGCCGGGCTCCAGCTTGCGGCAGGCTTCGGCGTCCACCAGCTCGTGGCGTATGCCCAGGTCGGCCAGCATGGCGGCCGACTGCTGGGCCAGCCGCCACTCGCGCTTGCTGCGCAACAGCACCAGGTAGCCGCTGGAAAGTTCGTACTCCAGGTGCAGCTTGGCGGTCAGTTCATGCAGGCGTTCGCGGCTGAACAGCGCCAGGCGCTGCATGGCGCGGCGGTTGGGGCCGTAGACCGCCGGGCGGCTGGCACGCCACCAGCGCCACAGCCAGGGCAGGTGGCCCAGCAGGCCGCCGCCTTCGAAGCGCACCGGCGAATCGCTCGAAGGCAGGTGGCGCAGCACCTTCCAGGCCATGCCCGGCGACGCCCACGGCGAGACATAGCCCGGCGCCACGACGCCGGCGTTGGCGAAGCTGCACTCGCTGGCCACGCCCGCCTGGCGCTCGAAGACGCAGACTTCCGCACCGGCCAGCGCCAGCTCGTAGGCAGTGGTGACGCCGACGATGCCGGCGCCTATGACGGCGACCTTCACCGTGCAGTGGCTCGAACGTTCGCCCAGGCAGGGGCATGCAGGCCGGTGGCGGGCAGGGAAACGCCCCGTGCTAGAATCATCAGGTTTACCTCGAAGGACGGTGCTTTTTCCAAGCGCCGTCCGCAACGGTCGGGCCACTGGCACGGCCGCCGCGCCCCGGGTCTACCGGGATCGCTGGCGGCCTGTACCAGGCTCTTGCCGCGGGGCAGACGAATCGCGAACCCGTCCGAACCAAGGTGTCGCCGGTGCATGTTGCAGCGCTGAAAGCCGCGCTGCCGTTGCCGGTGATTGAGCGGCGGGATTCTAGACGTAACCTTCGGAGTCCTTCATGACTGTCTCCATGCGCGACATGCTGGAAGCGGGTGTGCATTTCGGCCACCAAACACGCTTCTGGAACCCCAAGATGGCCCCCTACATCTATGGCCATCGCAACAGGATCCACATCATCAACCTCGAGAAGACGCAGCCGCTCTTCGACGACGCGATGAAGTTCATACGCCAGCTGGCCAGCCGCCGCGGCACCATCCTGATGATCGGCACCAAGCGCCAGGCACGCGAGGTGATCGCGCTGGAAGCGCAGCGCGCCGGCATGCCCTACGTGGACCAGCGCTGGCTGGGCGGCATGCTGACCAACTTCAAGACCGTCAAGGGCTCGCTGAAGAAGCTCAAGGACATGCAGGCCACCAAGGAGGCCGGCACCGACGCGATGATCAAGAAGGAAGCGCTGCTGTTCGACCGCGAGCTGGGCAAGCTCGAGAAGGACATCGGCGGCATCCAGGACATGGGTTCGCTGCCCGACGCGATGTTCGTCATCGACGTGGGCTACCACAAGATCGCGGTGGCCGAGGCCAAGAAGCTGGGCATCCCGGTCATCGGCATCGTCGACACCAACCACTCGCCGGTGGGCATCGACTACGTGATCCCGGGCAACGACGACTCGGCCAAGGCCGTGGCGCTGTATGCGCGCGCCGTGGCTGACGCGGTGCTGGAAGGCAAGGCCAACGCCACCAACGACGTCGTGGCGGCGGTGACCGGCAGCGACGAGTTTGTCGAGGTCAGCGAAGAAGCCTGAGGCCCGAGGGCCTGGGCCTGCGCGGGGCCAGACCACGGCGGCGCCTGCCGCTGCCGGCCCCGCGAACCGTTTCTACCGCGCCGTTGCCGGCATGTGGCCCTTGCGTCACCTGCAGGCAGCGGCGCTGAACCGATTCAGATGGAGCACTGAACAATGCCCGCGATTACCGCAAGCATGGTGGCCGAGCTGCGCGCCAAGACCGACGCGCCCATGATGGAGTGCAAGAAGGCGCTGACCGAGGCCGAAGGCGACATGGCCCGCGCCGAGGAAATCCTGCGCGTCAAGCTGGGCAACAAGGCCGGCAAGGCCGCCGCCCGCGTCACCGCCGAAGGCGTGGTGTCTTCGGTGGTGGACGGCAGCACCGGCGCGCTGGTGGAAGTCAACTGCGAGACCGACTTCGTTTCCAAGAACGAGGTGTTCATCGCCTTCGTGAAGGCCAGCGCGGGCCTGGTGGCCCAGCATGCGCCGGCCGACGTGGCCGCGCTGGGCGCGCTGCCGCTGACACTGGAAGGCTTCGGCCCCACGGTGGAAGAGGTGCGCAAGGGCCTGATCGGCAAGATCGGCGAGAACATGTCCATCCGCCGCTTCCAGCGTTACGCCGGCGGCGGCACGCTGTCCACCTACCTGCACGGCACGCGCATAGGCGTGATCGTGGAGTTCGAGGGTGACGAGGTGGCGGCCAAGGACGTGGCCATGCACATCGCCGCGATGAAGCCGGCGGCGCTGTCGTCGGCCGACGTGCCGACCGAGCTGGTCGAGAAGGAACGCAAGATCGCCACCGAAAAGGCGGCCGAAAGCGGCAAGCCGGCCGAGATCATCGCCAAGATGGTCGAAGGCTCGGTGCAGAAGTACCTCAAGGAGGTCTCGCTGCTGGACCAGGTGTTCGTGAAGGCCGCCGACGGCAAGCAGACCGTGGGTGCAATGCTCAAGGACAAGAAGACCACCATCAAGGGCTTCACGCTGTACGTGGTGGGCGAAGGCATAGAGAAGAAGACCGACGACTTCGCCGCCGAGGTGGCGGCGCAGGTGGCCGCGGCCAAGGCCCAGGCGTAAGCGCCGGTGACGCCCCGCCGGCCGTTCGGCGGGGCGCCCTTACACTGACGGCCGGTGGCGCACGCTGAGGCGCCCAGGTCCAGGGAGAGACGAACCCGATGCCCGCGTACAAACGCATCCTGCTGAAGCTCTCGGGCGAGGCCTTGATGGGCGACGACGCCTACGGCATCAACCGCGCCACCATCGTGCGCATGGTGCGTGAGGTGCAGGAGGTCACGTCGCTGGGCTGCGAGGTGGCGGTGGTCATAGGCGGCGGCAACATCTTCCGCGGCGTGGCCGGCGGTTCGGTGGGCATGGACCGCGCCACCGCCGACTACATGGGCATGCTGGCCACGGTGATGAACTCGCTGGCGCTGGCCGACACCATGCGCCAGGAAGGCATGACGGCACGCGTGATGTCGGCCATCAGCATCGAGCAGGTGGTCGAGCCCTATGTGCGCCCCAAGGCGCTGCAGTACCTGGAAGAGGGCAAGGTCGTCGTGTTCGCCGCCGGCACCGGCAACCCCTTCTTCACCACCGACACCGCGGCCGCCTTGCGCGGCGCCGAGATTGGTGCGGAGGTGGTGCTCAAGGCCACCAAGGTGGACGGCGTCTACAGCGCCGACCCCAACAAGGACCCGACCGCCACGCTGTACAGCCGCATCAGCTTCGACGAGGCGATCTCGAAGAACCTGCAGGTGATGGACGCCACCGCATTTGCGCTGTGCCGCGACCAGAAGCTGCCGATCAAGGTGTTCAGCATCACCAAGCCCGGCGCGCTCAAGCGCGTGGTGATGGGTGATGACGAGGGCACCCTGGTCCACGTTTGAGGAGAACCGGCGCATGAGCACGGCGCACACCATCCCCGACATACGCAAGACCGCCGAGCACAAGATGGGCCGCTCGGTCGAGACGCTCAAGGGCGAGCTGCACAAGATACGCACCGGCCGCGCCCACCCGGGCCTGCTGGACCAGGTGCAGGTGGACTACTACGGCTCGCTGGTGCCGATCAGCCAGGTGGCCAACGTCACCTTGCTGGACGCCCGCACCATCAGCGTGCAGCCCTGGGAAAAGGGCATGGGCGCGAAGATAGAGAAGGCCATTCGCGAGAGCGATCTGGGCCTGAACCCGGCCTCGCAGGGCGACCTGCTGCGGGTGCCCATGCCGCCGCTGACCGAAGAGCGCCGCCGCGAGCTGACCAAGGTGGTGCGCCACGCCGGCGAAGAGGCCAAGATCGCCGCGCGCGGTGTGCGCCGCGAAGCCAACGAGCACCTGAAGAAGCTGCTCAAGGACAAGCTGGCCACCGAGGACGACGAGCGCCGCGCGCAAGACGAGGTGCAGAAGCTGACCGACCGCACCATCGCCGAGGTGGACCGCCTGGTGCAGGCCAAGGAAGCCGAGGTCATGGCCGTCTGACGGCCGGCCGGCCCGACCCTGACCATGTCCGACCTGCACAGTGAAGGGCTGATCGCGCACGCCGAGCAAGATGCTGCCGTGCCGCGGCATGTGGCCCTGGTGATGGACGGCAACGGGCGCTGGGCGCGCTCGCGCTACATGCCGCGTTTCTTCGGCCACAAGGCCGGCGTGGACGCGCTGGTGCGTGCCGTCAACCTGTTTGCCGACCGCGGCGTGCAGGTGCTGACCGTGTTCGCCTTCTCGTCGGAAAACTGGAAGCGCCCCAGCGAAGAGGTTTCGGGCCTGATGAGCCTGGTGCTGGTGGCGGTGTCCAAGTACCTCACCAAGATGGCCGGCGACGGGGTGCGCATCCGCATCATCGGCGACCGCTCGGCGGTGTCCGACAAGCTGCGCCAGGCCTGGGAACACGCCGAGCAGCTGACCCAGCACAACCAGCGCATCACGCTGGCGGTGGCCTTCAACTACGGCGGCCGCTGGGATGTGGTGCAGGCCTGCCGCCGTGCCATAGAGCAGGGCGTGCCCGCCGAGCAGGTGGACGAGGCCTGGCTGGCGCGGCACATGGCGCTGTCCTTCGCGCCCGACCCCGACCTGTTCATACGCACCGGCGGCGAGATGCGCATCAGCAACTTCCTGCTGTGGCAGGCCGCCTACTCGGAGCTGTTCTTCACCGAATGCCTGTGGCCGGACTTCGGCGCCGCCGAGATCGACGCCGCACTGGCCGCCTACGCACAGCGCGACCGCCGCTTCGGCGGCATACGGCCGCCGGCGGTGGTGGCGACCGACGCACAGGGCTGAGGTCTTCAGTTCATGCTGCGCCAGCGAATCATCACGGCCCTGGTGCTGGTGGCCGTGTTGCTGGGCGCGCTGGCGGCCGACAGCCCCTGGCCCTTTGCCTTGTTGACCCTGCTGCTGATTGCGGCGGCCGGCTGGGAATGGGCCCGGCTCAACCAGGCCGGTACCGCGCTGGCGCTGGCCCTGGGCGGGGCCTTGGCCGCCTTGGGCGCTGCCACGCTGGCCGGGCCCTGGCGCGAGCAGGCGCCGGCCGGCCTGTGGTGGGCCGCCGCCGGCTTGTGGCTGGTGTTCGGCGCGGCCTTGCTGAGCCGCGGTCCGGTGGCCTGGACGGCCTGGCCGCGTGCACTGCGCTGGGCCTTGGGGCTGGCGCTGCTGTGGCCGGCCTGGCTGGCCTTGACGCACGCCCACGTCATAGGCGTGAACTTCATGCTGTCGCTGCTGTGCCTGGTGTGGATGGCCGACGTCGCAGCCTACTTCGGTGGCCGCGCCTTCGGCCGCCGCAAGCTGGCGCCCAGCGTCAGCCCGGGCAAGAGCTGGGAGGGCGTGTGGTCGGGCATGGTCGGCGTGCTGGCGCTGGCCGTGCTCTGGATCGCCCTGGACCGCTGGCTGGGCTTTGACGGCCCCAGCCTGTACAGCCGGCTGCTGGCCTCGCTGGGCTGGTGGGGCCTGGTGGGCGCCTTGCTGGTCTTGTGCGGCTTGAGCGTGCTGGGCGACTTGATCGAATCGCTGGTCAAGCGGGCCGCCGGCGCCAAGGACAGCAGCCGCCTGCTGCCCGGCCATGGCGGTGTGCTGGACCGTGTGGACGCCTTGCTGCCGGTGCTGCCGGCGGCGCTGGCCTTGATGGCGCTGGGAGCCCCTTGACGATGACGCGCCAGCGCCTGGCCATCCTGGGCTCCACCGGTTCCGTGGGCACCAGCACGCTGGACGTGGTGGCGCGCCACCCGGAGCGCTTCGAGGTGGTGGGCCTGAGCGCGTACCAGCGCGTGGACACGCTGTTCGAACAGTGCGTGGCCTTCCGACCGCGGGTGGCGGTGCTGCCCGACGCAGCACGCGCCGCCGCGCTGCGCGAGCGCCTGGCCGGCGCCGGCGTGGCCACCGAGGTGCGCGTGGGTGCTGCGGCCCTGGCCGAACTGGCGGCGGCCGACGAAGTGGACAGCGTCATGGCCGCCATCGTCGGCGCGGCCGGCTTGCCGCCCTGCCTGGCCGCAGCACGCGCTGGAAAACGCCTGCTGCTGGCCAACAAGGAAGCGCTGGTGGTGGGCGGCGCGCTGTTCATGCGCGCCGTGGCCGAAGGCGGTGCCACGCTGCTGCCCATAGACAGCGAACATTCGGCCATCTTCCAGTGCCTGCCGGAAGACCGCAGCACCTGGGGCCAGCGCATAGACCACATCGTGCTCACCGCCAGCGGCGGCCCGTTTCGCAGCCGCGACCCGGACAGCCTGCACGGCGTGACGCCCGAGCAGGCCGTGGCCCACCCCAACTGGGTGATGGGGCGCAAGATCAGCGTGGACTCCGCCACCATGATGAACAAGGCGCTGGAGGTCATAGAGGCGCGCTGGCTGTTCGACCTGGCGCCGGAGCAGATCCGCGTCGTGATCCACCCCCAGAGCATCGTGCACTCCATGGTGGTGTGCCGCGACAACTCGGTGCTGGCGCAGCTGGGCACGCCGGACATGAAGGTACCCATTGCCTACGGCCTGGCCTTCCCCGAGCGCATCGCCTCCGGCGCACCGGCGCTGGACTTCACCTCGCTGGCCGGCCTGAGCTTCGAGGCGCCGGACCTGCGTCGCTTCCCCGGCCTGCAACTGGCCTGGGACGCCTTGCGCGCCCCGCCCGGCACCACCGCCGTGCTGAACGCCGCCAACGAGGAAGCGGTGGACGCCTTCCTGGCCGGAACCATCGCCTTCACGGCGATTCACAGCGTCAATGCACGCACGCTGGACCGCCTGCCCGCCCACCTGGGTGACACCGCTTCGCTGGACGACTTGCTGGCCCTGGACCGGCGCGCCCGCGAAGTGGCGCGTGCGGTGATGAAGGAGCTGACGGCGTGATCACCGTGCTGGCCTTCCTGCTGACGCTGGCGGTGTTGATCGTCGTGCACGAGTACGGCCACTACCGCGTGGCGGTGGCCTGCGGCGTGAAGGTGCTGCGCTTCTCGGTGGGTTTCGGGCGTGTGCTGTGGCGCTGGCAGAAAACCCCGCAGTCCACCGAGTTCGTGGTGTGCGCCCTGCCGCTGGGCGGCTACGTGCGCATGCTGGACGAGCGCGAGGGCCAGCCCATTCCCGAAGCCGAGGCGGCGGCCGGTGCCTTCAACCGCAAACCGCTGGCGCAGCGTGCGGCCATCGTGGCCGCCGGGCCGCTGGCCAACCTGGGCCTGGCGGTGCTGCTGTATGCCGCGGCGCACTGGATAGGCTTGTCCGAACCCAAGGCGGTGCTGGGCCCGCCGGTGGCCGAAAGCGCGGCCGAACGCGCCGGGCTGCGTTCGGGCGACTGGGTGCGCTCCTTGTCCACCGACGGGCGCCGCTGGCTGGACGTGCAGTCGCTGACCGATCTGCGTTGGCAGGTCACGCAGGCCGCCATGCAACGCGGCAGCCTGCATCTGCAGGTCACCGACCGCGACGGCCGGGGCTCGCGCAGCCTGCTGCTGGACCTGAGCGGCTTCGACCCGCGCGACGTGGACGCGCAGGTGATGCGTAAGGTGGGCCTGGGCGGCGCCTACAGCGAACCGGTGATGGGCGAGGTGCGCGCCGGTGGCGCCGCGGCCGAGGCCGGCCTGCAGCGCGGCGACCGTGTGCTGGCCGTGGACGGTGCGGCACTGGCCGACGCGCAGACGCTGCGCGAGCGCATACGCGACAGCGTCCGCAGCGGGGGGAGCGACGGACAACCGGTGGCGCAGAACTGGCTGGTGGAGCGCAATGGCCGCACGCTGGAGCTGCAGGTGCTGCCGCGGCCCGTGCGTGACGGCGAGCGGCTGATAGGCCGCGTGGAGGCCTTTGTAGGCCAGCCGCCGGAGATGGTCACGGTGCGCCATGGCGTGTTCGACGGCCTGTGGCTGGGCGCCGAGCGCACCTGGGAGCTGTCGGTGCTGACGGTGCGCATGCTGGGCCGCATGCTGATAGGCGAGGCTTCGCTGAAGAACCTGTCGGGCCCGCTGACCATTGCCGACTACGCCGGCCAGTCGGTGCAGCAGGGCCTGGCCTACTACCTGGGCTTCCTGGCGCTGGTCAGCGTCAGCCTGGGGGTGTTGAACCTGCTGCCGCTGCCCATGCTCGATGGGGGGCATTTGATGTATTACATTTTCGAGGGCGTCACCGGCCGGCCGGTCTCTGACCTGTGGCTGGCGCGGCTGCAGAGAGGCGGCATCGTGGTCCTGCTGATGATGATGTCGCTCGCCCTGTTCAACGACGTGGCCCGCTTGCTGGGCCTGCATTGAGTCCCCATGTTTCCTTCGTTCCCGTTCGGGCCGCTGCGCCCTGTGGCTGTGGCGTGCGTCACTTGCGTGGCCGCGGCCGGCGCGCTGGCGGTCGAGCCGTTTGTCGTTGAAGACATCCGTGTCGAAGGCCTGCAGCGCACCGACCCCGGCACGGTGTTTGCCGCGCTGCCTTTCCGCATAGGCGACACCTACACCGACGACAAGGGTTCGGCGGCGCTGCGGGCGCTGTTCGCCACCGGGCTGTTCAGCGATGTGCGCATAGAGATCGAAGGCCGCGTGCCGGTGATCATCGTCGATGAGCGCGCCATCGTCTCCACCATCACCTTCGTCGGTCTGAAGGAGTTCGACAAGGACCCGCTGACCAAGAGCCTGCGCGACTCCGGCATAGGCGAAGGCCTGCCTTTCGACCGCGCGCTGGTGGACCGCGCCGAGCAGGAGATCAAGCGCCAGTACCTGACGCGCAGCCTGTATGGCGCCGAGGTGGTGACCACGATCACGCCGCTGGAGCGCAACCGTGTCAACGTGACCTTCACGATGACCGAAGGCAGCGCAGCACGCATCAGCGACATACGCATCATCGGCAACACCGTGTTCAGCGAGAGCGCGTTGCTGGACCTGTTCGAGCTGAACAAGACCGGCTGGCTGTCCTGGTACAGCAAGAACGACCGCTACTCGCGCGCCAAGCTCAATGCCGACCTGGAGAAGCTGCGCGCCTACTACACCAACCGCGGCTACCTTGAATTTGCGGTCGAGTCCACGCAGGTCACCATCTCGCCGGACAAGCAGTCCATCTCCGTGGCGATCTCGGTGCGCGAGGGCCAGCCCTACACGGTGACCGGCGTGCGGCTGGAAGGCGACTACCTGGGCAAGGACGATGACTTCCGCGCCGAGGTGCTGCTGCGACCTGGCCAGCCCTACCGTGGCGACGCGGTGGCCGAGACGACACGGCGCTTCCAGGACATGTTCGGCCTGTACGGCTACGCCTTTGCGCGTGTGGAGGCCCGCCCGGAGATTGATCGCAGCAGTGGCCAGGTGGCGGTGGTGTTTACCGCCGAGCCGCTGCGCCGCTTCTATGTGCGCCGCATCGAAGTCGCCGGCAACACACGCACCCGCGACGAGGTCATACGCCGCGAGTTCCGCCAGTTGGAAGGGGCCTGGTACGACGGCGGACTGATCAAGCTCTCGCAGGAGCGGTTGCGCCGGCTGGACTACTTCAGCGACGTCGAGATCGATACCGAGGAAGTCAGCGGTGCCCCCGACCTGGTGGACCTGGTCGTCACGGTCAAGGAAAAGAACACCGGCAACCTGATGGTGGGTGCCGGTTACTCCAACGC
This sequence comes from Burkholderiaceae bacterium, assembly GCA_037190565.1. GTDB lineage: Bacteria > Pseudomonadota > Gammaproteobacteria > Burkholderiales > Burkholderiaceae_C > Rubrivivax. The sequence goes on along the minus strand of JBBCJV010000033.1, from coordinate 33,746 downwards.
CGAGAAGTTCACCTTCAGCGCGTCGATACGCCAGGACAACGCCTTCGGCTCGGGCAACTACATGGGGCTGGAGATCAACACCAGCCGCTACAACCGCACGCTGCTGCTGTCCACGGTGGACCCGTACTGGACGGTGGACGGCATCTCGCGTGCGGTGGACATCTACTACCGCACCAGCCGGCCGTTCAACAGCCTGGGCGACAGCTACGACCTGAAGACGCCGGGCATGACGGTGCGCTTCGGCATTCCGTTCTCGGAGTACGACACGGTGTTCCTGGGCATAGGCGCCGAACGCACCGAGATCGGCACCTCCATAGGCATACCGCTGAGCTACCTGAACTACCGCGTGCTCTACGGTGACAAGGCCAACGCCTTCCCGGTGACGCTGGGCTGGGCGCGCGACAACCGCGACAGCATCCTCGTGCCCAGTGCCGGCCGCTACCAGCGTGTCAACCTGGAGTGGGCCTTTGCCGGGGACGTGCGCTACCTGCGCACCAACCTGCAGTACCAGGAGTACTGGTCGCTGCCCTGGCGGCTGACGCTGGGCCTCAACGCCGAGCTGGGCATAGGTCGCGGCATGGGCGGCAACCCCTTCCCGGTGTTCAAGAACTTCTACGGCGGCGGTCTGGGCACGGTGCGCGGCTTCGAGCAGGGGTCGCTGGGCATCGTCGACCCCACCGGTGCCTACATCGGCGGCGCCAAGCGGTTCAACCTGAACACCGAGCTGTACTTCCCGGTGCCCGGCACCGGCAACGACCGCTCGCTGCGCATCTTTGCCTTTGCCGACGCCGGCAACGTGTGGCGCGAAGACGAGCGCATGGACGCCGGTTCGCTGCGTGCATCGGTGGGCCTGGGCCTGTCGTGGATATCCCCGGTCGGGCCATTGAAGCTCAGCTGGGCCAAGCCGGTGCGCGTGGAGCGCAACGATAGAATCCAACGCTTCCAATTCCAGATCGGGACTGCCTTCTGATGAAGACGTTTGTTCTCCAGAGCCTGGTCGCCGTGGCGCTTGGCCTGATGGCCACGCTGCCGGCGGCGGCGCAGGAGCTCAAGATCGGCTACATCAACGCGGACCGCGTGGTGCGCGAGTCCACGCAAGCCCGCGCCGCGCAGACCAAGCTGGAGGCCGAGTTCAGCCGCCGCGAGCGTGAACTCAGCGAGCAGGCGCAGCGCCTGAAGTCCGCCGCCGACCGCCTGGAGCGGGAGATGCCGACGCTGTCGGCTTCCGAGCGCCAGCGCCGCGAGCGCGAGTTGGTGGACGAAGACCGCGACTTCCAGCGCAAGCGCCGCGAATTCCTGGAAGACCGCCAGCAGCGCATCTTCGAAGAGCAGAACAACGTGCTGGAGCGCGCCAACCGCGTGATCAAGCAGATCTTCGAAGCCGAGAAGTACGACCTGATCATCCAGGAAGGTGGCCTGGTCGTCTTTGCCGGCCCGCGCGTGGACATCACCGACAAGGTCATTCGCGCGCTGAACGCGCCGGGCGCAGGCGGCACCACCGGCGCCGCGCCCTCCACACCGCCGCGCTGAGCGGTACGGGGCAGCCGCCGGTGACGGTGCGCGCACGCCTGGGTGAACTGGCCGCCCTGCTGGGCGGCGAGTTGCTGGGCGACGCCGCGGCCGAGGTCAGCCGCATCGCACCGCTGCACGAGGCAGGGGCCGATGCCATCAGCTTTCTGTCCAACCCGCGCTACCAGGCACAGCTGGCCGACTCGCAGGCCGGCTGTGTGATCGTCGCGCCGGCCCAGCGCGAGGCCGCTGCCGCGCGTGGCGCCGCCATCGTCTGCGACGACCCCTACGTCGCCTTTGCCCGGCTGACGCAGTGGTGGGCCGCCCGGCAGCGCCGCGTCGCGCCGGCGGGCGTGCATGCCAGCGCCGTGGTCGAGGAGGGCGTGCAACTGCACCCTTCGGCATCGGTGGGGGCCCTGGCCTTCGTCGGGCGCGACGCGGTGATCGGCGCCGGCGCCGTCATCGGTGCGCAGGCGCATGTGGGCGCGGCCGCAGCCGTCGGCGAACACACGCTGCTGCACCCGCGTGCGCAGCTGGGCGAGGGCTGCCGCATAGGCGCGCGCGGCATCGTGCACGGCGGCGCGGTGATCGGGGCCGACGGCTTCGGCTTTGCACCGGTGGCAGCGGACGGGCGCTGGGAGAAGATCGCGCAGCTGGGTGCGGTGCGCCTGGGCGACGACGTGGAGATAGGCGCCAACACCTGCATAGACCGCGGCGCGCTGACCGATACCGTGGTCGACGACGGCGTGAAGATAGACAACCTGGTGCAGGTGGCGCACAACGTGCACATAGGCGCCCACACGGCCATCGCCGGCAACGTGGGCATCGCCGGCAGTGCGCGCATAGGCCGCCACTGTTTCATAGGCGGCGCGGCCTGCATCCTGGGCCACCTGGAGATTGCCGACCGCGTGCAGATTACCGTGGGCACGGTCGTCACGCGGTCCATCCTCAAGCCGGGCCTGTACAGCGGCACCTTCCCGTTCGACGACAATGCGGCCTGGGAAAAGAACGCCGCCACGCTACGCCAGCTGTACGCCTTGCGCGAGCGACTGCGTGCGCTGGAAAGAAAAGCATGAACACCATGGACATCCAGCAGATCCTCGCGAAGCTGCCGCACCGCTACCCCTTCCTGCTTGTCGACCGCGTGCTCGAGATAGAACGCGGCCAGCGCATACGGGCACTGAAGAACGTCAGCATCAACGAGCCCTACTTCGTGGGGCACTTCCCCGTGCGGCCGGTGATGCCCGGCGTGCTCATCCTGGAGGCGCTGGCGCAAACCGCGGCGCTGCTGGCGGTGGACAGCAGCGCCGCCGGTGCCATCCAAGCCGACGAAGTGGTGTACTTCGTGGGCATAGACAACGCGCGCTTCAAGCGCCCGGTCAGCCCCGGCGACCAGCTCATCCTAGAAGCCGGCATAGACCGCATCAAGGCCGGCATCTACCGCTTCAGCGCGCGCGCTTCGGTGGACGGCCAGCTGGCCGCCGAGGCCGAGCTGATGTGCACCATGCGCAAGGTCGGTTGAGCGCAGGCGACGGTACCGCCGCCATGGCGCAGATACACCCCACCGCCATCGTCGACCCCGCGGCCGAACTGGACGCCGGCGTCGTCGTCGGGCCCTATGCGGTGATAGGCGCCGGCGTGCGCATTGCCGCCGGCACCACCATCGCTTCGCACGTCACCATCGACGGGCCCACCGAGATAGGCCGCGACAACCGTGTGTTCGCGCATGCCGCCCTGGGCGGCGAGCCGCAGGACATGAAGTACCGCGGCGAACCGACCGCGCTGGTGATAGGGGACCGCAACACCATCCGCGAGTTCTGCACCATCAACCGCGGCACGGTGCAGGACGGCGGCGTCACGCGCATAGGCGACGACAACTGGATCATGGCCTACGTGCACGTGGCGCATGACGTGCAACTGGCCAGCCGCACCATCCTGGCCAACAACGCCACGCTGGCCGGCCATGTGCACGTGGGCGACTGGGCCATCGTGGGCGGCCTCACCGGCGTACACCAGTATTGCCGCATAGGCGCCCACGTGATGACCGGCTTCCAAAGCCATGTCTCGCAGGACGTGCCGCCGTTCATGACCGTCTCCGGCAACCCGTTGGCGGTGCACGGTTTCAATATCGAAGGCCTGCGCCGGCGCGGCTTTTCGCGCGAGCGCATCGCGCTGGTCAAGCAGATGCACCGGCTGCTGTACCGCGACGGCCTCACGCTGGAGCAGGCGCGCGGAGCGATCGCCGCGCTGGCGGGCACGGTGCAAGGCGGTGACGCCGACATCACGCTGCTGCTGGACTTTCTGGCGGCGTCCACGCGCGGCATCGTGAGATAGGGAGCCCCCGGGCTTGTCACTGCGTGCCTTCGCCGCCCCCCGAGGGGGTCGTGCCCGGCTTGGGGCGGCCCGGCGCCGGGCGATCCCATGAAGCTGGCGATGGTCGCTGGCGAGGCCTCGGGCGACCTGCTGGCCGCGCTGCTGATGCAAGGGCTGCACCGGCGCTGGCCGGCGCTGCAGTCCTTCGGCATAGGCGGGCCGCGTATGGCCCAGCTGGGCTTTGAGGCCTGGTGGCCGGCCGACCGCCTGGCGGTGCGCGGCTACTTCGAGGTGTTGCGCCACTACCGCGGCATCAAGCGCATACGCGACGAGCTGGGCGACCGCCTGCTGCAGAGCCCGCCGGACGTGTTCGTGGGCGTCGATGCGCCGGACTTCAACCTGGGTCTGGAGAAGCGGCTCAAGCAGGCGGGTGTGCCTACCGTGCACTTCGTGTGCCCGTCCATCTGGGCCTGGCGCGGCGGCCGCGCCAAGCGCATGGCCGAGAGCTGCGACCACGTGTTGTGCCTGTTCCCGTTCGAGCCCGCGCTGCTGCAGGCGCACGGCCTGGACGCCACCTACGTGGGCCACCCGCTGGCCGATGCCATTCCGCTGCAGCCGCCGCGTGCGCAGAGCCGGGCGGCGCTGGGCCTGGGCGAGCACGAGCCCGTGGTCGCCGTGCTGCCCGGCAGCCGGCGCTCGGAGATCCAGTACAACGCACCGGTGTTTTTGCAGGCCGTGGCGCAACTGCACCGCCTGTGGCCGGAGCTGCGTTTTGTGCTGCCCATGGCGCCGGGGCTGCGCGATCTGGTCGAGCCGCTGGCCGCGCAGCATGCCCCCGGCACGCCGCTGCAACTGCTGGACGGCCAGTCGCACGCCGTGCTGGCGGCCTGCGACGTGACGCTGATCGCCAGCGGCACCGCTACGCTGGAGGCGGCGCTGTTCAAGCGGCCCATGGTCATCGGCTACCGCATCCACCCCTTGAGCTGGCAGATCATGCGCCACATGCGCTACCAGCCCTGGGTGGGCCTGCCCAACATCCTGTGCCGCGACTTGGTGGTGCCCGAGCTGCTGCAGGGCGACTGCACACCGCAGGCGCTGGCCCAGGCCGTGCTGGGCTGGCTGGACGATGCCCCGGCGGTGCAGCGCCTGCAAAGCCGCTTCGAAGAGCTTCACCACCTGCTGCGCCAGGACACGGCGCAAAAGGCCAGCGATGCCATCGCGCAAGTCGTTCAGACTGGCTGAGCTGGGCCCGGACTGGGTCGCGCCGGGCCTGCTGGCCGGCGTGGATGAAGCCGGGCGCGGGCCTCTGGCCGGCCCGGTGGTGGCGGCCGCGGTGATCCTGGACCAACGGGTGCCCATTGCCGGCCTGGCCGATTCCAAGGTGCTCAGCCCGGCCAGGCGCGAACGCCTGCACGACGCCATACGGGCCCACGCGCTGTGCTGCGCCGTGGGCCTGGCCAGCGTGGAAGAGATCGACCGCCTCAACATCCTGCAGGCCACCATGCTGGCCATGTGCCGCGCGGTGGCCAGCCTGCGCCTGCCGCCGCGGCGGGTGCTGGTGGACGGCAACCGCACGCCGCCGCTGCAAGTGCCGGTGGCTGCGGTGGTCAAGGGCGACGCGCGGGTGCCGGCCATCGCCGCCGCGTCCATCCTGGCCAAGGTGACGCGCGACCGCCTGTGCGACGAGCTGGAGCAGCGGCATCCCGGCTACGGCTTTGCCACGCACAAGGGCTACCCCACGGCGGCCCACCTGGAGGCGCTGCGTCGGCTGGGGCCTTGTGCTGACCACCGGCGCAGTTTTGCGCCGGTGCGCGCCGGGGCCCTGGGCCGGGGTGCGGGGCCAGCAGAAGGTGAAGCGCCAGCACCGCTGTCATGAACGCCTCGCCGGAACCCATACGCTCGCGCGACAACCCGCTGCTCGTGCGCCTGCGCCGGCTGGTGGCCGATGGCCACGCCTACCGGCGCGGCGGCCAGGCCTGGATAGAAGGCGAGCACCTGTGCGCGGCCTTGCTGGCGCGCGGCGGCGTGCCGGCGCAGGCGGTGGCCAGCGTCAGCGCCTGGGCGCAGCCCGGGCTGCGGCACCTGGCCGCCGCGGCGCCGCGCGTCGCGCTGCTGGAAGACCGCCTGTTCGCCGCGGTGAGCGCCTTGCCTTCGCCGGCGGGCATCGCATTCCTGATCGACTTGCCGACCTCGCCGGCGCTGGACCCCCAGGCCGCCGCCGTGGTGCTGGACCGGGTGCAGGACCCGGGCAACGTGGGCAGCATCCTGCGCAGCGCAGCGGCCTTCGGCGTGCCGCAGGTGCTAGCGCTGAGTGGCACCGCGGCGCTGTGGTCGCCCAAGGTCTTGCGCGCCGGCATGGGCGCGCACTTTGCGCTGCGCCTGGTGGAAGGCTTGGGTCTGGACGACCTGCAGGCCCTGGCGGTGCCGCTGGTGGCGACCGACGTGCACGCCGGCACGCTGCTGCCCGCGACCGAGCTGCCGCCGCGCTGCGCCTGGGTGCTGGGCCACGAAGGGCAGGGCGTTGCGCCGGCCTTGCGCGCGCGCTGTGCCCTGGCGGTGCGCATACCGCAGCCCGGCGGCGAAGAGTCGCTGAACGTGGCGGCTGCCGCGGCGGTGTGCCTGTACGAATCGGCCAGGCAGTTGCACAGGGCGTAGAGGGTTCAGTACACCAGCCGGTCCGGCCGCAGGTCGCGCAGGATGGTGGTGGCGATCTCTTCAATGGACTTGCTGGTGGACGACAGCCAGGCGATGCCCTCGCGGCGCATCATGGCCTCGGCCTCGTTCACCTCGTAGCGGCAGTTCTCCAACGCCGCGTAGCGGCTGCCCGGTCGGCGCTCGTGGCGCACGGCGGCTAGCCGCGCCGGGTCTATGGTCAGCCCGAAGCACTTGCGCTTGTACGGCAGCAGCGGCTTAGGCATCTGGTTGCGTTCAAAGTCTTCCGGGATCAGCGGGTAGTTGGCCGCCTTGATGCCGTGCTGCATGGCCAGGTACAGGCTGGTGGGCGTCTTGCCGCTGCGGCTGACGCCCAGCAGGATGACGTCGGCCACGTCCAGGTTGCGTGAGGACTGCCCGTCGTCGTGTGCCAGCGAGAAGTTGATGGCGTCTATGCGGTCGTTGTACTCGCGGCTGGTGCTGGCGTCGGAGAAGCGGCCCACGCGGTGGTTGCTCTTCAGCCCGAACTCGGCTTCCAGCGGCTCGACAAAGGTACGGATCATGTCCAGCACCAGGGCCTGGCAGTCGGGGCCGGTCAGGATCTGGCGCACCTCCTCGTTGGCCAGGGTGGCAAAGACGATGGGGCGCTTGCCTTCGCGCGCGGCCACATCGTTGATCTCGGCCACCACCGCCACGGCCTTGTCGCTGCTGTCCACAAACGGGCGGCGCACATGCCGCGGCCGGGCCTCGAACTGCGCCAGCACCGAGTTGCCGAAGGTCTCGGCGGTGATGCCGGTACCGTCCGAGACGAAGAACACGGTGCGTTCGGGCATGGGGGTGTCCAGGGGCAGCAAGTCGCCCCATCATAAGGACGATCTTCGTAGAATCGCCGCAACCCCCTGCCGTCTGGCCCTGCCCATGACCGCCCCTGGCTCCCAAGAAGAAGTCCAAACCGCCAGCGTGCCGCTGCGTCTGCAGGCCCATGCGTTAGCCCCCGTCTTTTTTCATCACGGAGCTTCCCCATGTCATTGGCCCCCGCTTTGGCGACCGCCCTGGTCGTGCCGTTTGAACAACTGAGGATGACCGATGTCGAGGTGGTAGGCGGCAAGAACGCCAGCCTCGGCGAGATGATCAGCCAGTTGGCCGCCTCCGGCGTGCGTGTGCCCGGCGGCTTTGCCACCACGGCGCATGCCTTCCGCGAGTTTCTGCGTGAAGGCGGCCTGCACGAGCGCATACAGGCCACGCTGGAAGCGCTGGACGTGGACGACGTGCGCGCCCTGGCCGAAACCGGCGCCCGCATTCGCCAGTGGGTGGTGGACACCCCGCTGCCTGCCGCGCTGGAGCAGGCCATACGCCAGCAGTTTGCGCAGCTCACGGCCGACCTGCCCGACGCCAGCTTTGCCGTGCGTTCCTCGGCCACCGCCGAAGACCTGCCGGACGCCAGTTTTGCCGGCCAGCAGGAAACCTTCCTGAACGTGCACGGCATCAACGACGTGCTGCACCGCATCAAGGAAGTGTTTGCCTCGCTGTACAACGACCGCGCCATCAGCTACCGCGTGCACAAGGGCTTTGCGCATGCCGACGTGGCCTTGTCCGCCGGCGTGCAGCGCATGGTGCGCTCCGACCTGGGTGCCGCCGGCGTGATGTTCACCATAGACACCGAAAGCGGGTTTTCGGACGTGGTGTTCATCACCGCCAGCTACGGCCTGGGCGAGACGGTGGTGCAGGGTGCCGTCAACCCCGACGAGTTCTACGTGCACAAGCCCATGCTGCGCGCCGACAAGTTCCCGGTCATACGCCGGGCGCTGGGCTCCAAGCTGCAGCGCATGGAGTTCGCGCCGCGCAGCGGTGCAGCGGGCAGCACCGGCGGCAAGCTGGTGCGCACCGTGGACACGCCGCCGGAGCAGCGCAACCGCTACTCCATCAACGACGCCGAGGTGGTGGAGCTGGCCAAGTACGCGCTCATCATCGAGCAGCACTACGGCCGGCCCATGGACATCGAATGGGGCAAGGACGGCGAGGACGGCCAGCTCTACATCCTGCAGGCGCGGCCCGAGACGGTGAAGAGCCAGGGCAGCCTGGTGGAGCAGCGCTTCCGGCTCAAGGGCGACAAGAGCAAGACGCCGGTGCTTGCCGAAGGCCGGGCCATAGGCCAGAAGATAGGCACGGGGCCGGTGCGCCTGGTGGCCAGCACCGCCGAGATGGAGCGTGTGCAGCCGGGCGACATCCTGGTCACCGACATGACCGACCCCAACTGGGAACCGGTGATGAAGCGCGCCGGCGCCATCGTCACCAACCGCGGCGGGCGCACCTGCCACGCGGCCATCATCGCGCGCGAGCTGGGCATCCCGGCCGTGGTGGGCTGCGGCGACGCCACCGAGCGCCTGGCCGACGGTGCGCTGGTCACCGTCTCCTGCGCCGAGGGCGACACCGGCTTCGTCTACGACGGGCTGATAGAGACCGAGGTCACCGAGGTGCAGCGCGGCGAGATGCCGTACTGCCCCATCAAGATCATGATGAACGTGGGCAACCCCACGCTGGCCTTCGACTTCGCCCAGCTGCCCAATGCCGGCGTGGGCCTGGCGCGGCTGGAGTTCATCATCAACAACAACATAGGCGTGCACCCCAAGGCCATACTCGACTACCCGAATGTGGACCCCGAGCTCAAGAAGGCGGTGGAAAGCGTGGCGCGTGGTCACGCCAGCCCCCGCGCCTTCTATGTGGACAAGCTTACCGAAGGCGTGGCCACCATCGCCGCGGCCTTCTGGCCCAAGCCGGTGATCGTGCGCCTGAGCGACTTCAAGAGCAACGAGTACCGCAAGCTCATAGGCGGCAAGCGCTACGAGCCCGACGAAGAAAACCCCATGCTGGGTTTCCGCGGCGCCAGCCGCTACATCAGCGGCGAGTTCGCCGATGCCTTTGCCATGGAGTGCGAGGCCTTGCGCCGCGTGCGCACCGACATGGGCCTGAACAACGTGGAGATCATGGTGCCCTTCGTGCGCACCGTGGCGCAGGCGGCGGCGGTGACGCAGATGCTGGCCGACCGCGGCCTGAAGCGCGGTACCGACGGCCTGCGCCTGATCATGATGTGCGAGGTGCCCAGCAACGCCATCCTGGCCGAGCAGTTCCTGGAACACTTCGACGGCATGTCCATAGGTTCCAACGACCTGACCCAGCTCACGCTGGGCCTGGACCGCGACTCCGGCCTGGAACAGCTGGCGCACGACTTCGACGAACGCGACCCGGCGGTCAAGGCGCTGATCTCGCGCGCCATCACCGCCTGCCGCGCCACCGGCAAGTACGTGGGCATCTGCGGCCAGGGGCCCAGCGACCACGCAGACTTCGCGCGCTGGCTGGCCGCCGAAGGCATCGTGTCCATCTCGCTGAACCCGGACACCGTGGTCGACACCTGGCAACTGCTGGCCTCGTCCGACGAGAGCTGAAACCGCACACGCCGGTGTCGGCCCGCGGGCTGGCGCCGGCGTCCCTGCGGCAGGCAGTCCAGGGTATGTCCTGATCGGGCGTGCCCGCGGTGGTCTCGGTTTGTCAGAGACCCGTAAGACCCGGACCGAGAATGCGCCACAAACCATAAGGCTTTGTGGAGACAGTTCGTCGTGCATTCCCTGACGTTGGCCATGGCCGTCAAGCTGGTCGCCGAGATAGCGCTGATGGCGCTGCTGGGCCAGGGCTTGCTTGCGCTGCTGGCCGGGCAAAAGCGCGACCGCAACCTGTTCTATCAGTTGCTGTCCATGCTGACGCGGCCGTTTGTGCGCGCCACGCGCTTCGTCACCCCCAGCCTGCTGATCGACCGTCACGTGCCCTACGTGACCTTCCTGCTGCTGGCCATGATCTGGCTCGCCGCCACCGTGGCCAAGGCTGTCATCTGCGGCAACATCGGTGTGGAGCATTGCTTGCGATGAGCACCGCAAGGCCGTTCCTAAGGTGCTCGCTCCCCCAGGGCCGTGAAGCGGCTCCTGCGGTGCCGCGGGGGCGGGCACGCAGTGCCAAGGGGGCTCCATGAGCATGAACGGCTCGCTGCGCTACCGGCTGCTGAAGTGGCAAGCCCAGGCGCTCATCGTTTTTGGTCGCTACGCCGCAGCGTCTGCGGTCTACGACCGCCTGCTGGCCGAGTTCGGCGACGACCCCTACCTGCTGGCCAGCCGTGCCCACCTGCACGCCCAGGCGGGCCGGCGAGACCAGGCGGTGGCCGACTACCGCCGCATGCTCGCCCGCGACCCCCAGGCCGCGCTGGGCTGGTTCAACCTGGGCTTTCTGCTCGAGGAAACCGGTGAACGCGCCGAAGCCGAACAGTGCTTTCGCCAGGCGATTGCGCTGGACCCCAAGCTGGACCGCGCCTGGTATGGCCTGGGCCTGGTGCTGGTGCACGCGGGGCGCAGCGACGAGGCCGTCGCCGCGTTCAAGCGCAACACCGAACTGCAACCCATGAGCCCTTACGGCTGGTACCAGCTGGCCGTGGTGCATTTCGGGCGCCAGGAGCCCGACGAGACGGTGAAGATCATCAGCCACCTCAAGGGCTTCGAGCCCATGGTGGCGGCGCGGCTCGAGCGCGAGACCGGCCTGACCGCACCACGGGCGGTGCGGTGACCACGAGCTTTCCGCTTTGCGCCTTCCCGGGCAGGGCGGACAGATCTTCCGGCGGCACGCAGCGCCGGATTCCACAGGGGAAGGGGACAAGCCCTGCGGGGCCCACACGAGGAGTGCATTGATGAGTGTGAACTTGACAGAAACACACCGCAGCTACTGGAGCAAGAAGCTCAAGGTGACGGCCGTCCTGATGGCCATCTGGTTCGTCGTGACCTACGTCGTGGGTTTCGTCGCGCGGCCCTTGGGCTTCAACTTCTTTGGCTGGCCATTCAGCTTCTGGGTCGGTGCCCAGGGCGCGCTGGTGGTCTATGTGGCGATCATCTGGTACTACGCCAGGTACATGAACCGGCTCGACGAAGAGCACGGCGTGGCGGAGGAGGACTGACATGGCCGGTTTGTTTGACACCACCCACAGTGGTACCGGGGCCGCCGCCAACGCGGCCTTCAAGAAGCAACTCAACAAGGTTTACCTCTGGTACACCGGCGGCTTCGCGATCTTCGTGATCGTGCTGGCCATCCTGGAGCAGATGGGCCTGCCCCGCTCCTGGATAGGCATGACCTTCCTGCTGGCGACCATAGGCCTGTATGCCGGCATAGGCATCATGAGCCGCACCATGGACGCGGCGGAGTTCTACGTCGCCGGGCGCCGTGTGCCGGCCGTCTACAACGGCATGGCCGTGGGTGCCGACTGGATGAGCGCCGCCTCGTTCATAGGCATGGCCGGCACGCTGTACCTCACCGGTTACGGCGGCCTGGCCTTCGTGATGGGCTGGACCGGCGGCTACTGCCTCGTGGCGCTGTTCCTGGCACCGTTCCTGCGCAAGTTCGGGCAGTTCACCATCCCCGACTTCCTGGGCGCACGCTATGACGGCAACCTGCCGCGCTTCATAGGCATCTGCGCCGCGATCCTGTGCTCCTTCACCTACGTGGTGGCGCAGATCTACGGTGTGGGCCTGATCACCTCGCGCTTGTCGGGCGTGGCCTTCGAGATCGGGATCTTCCTGGGCCTGGGCGGCATCCTGGTGTGTTCGTTCCTGGGCGGCATGCGTGCCGTGACCTGGACGCAGGTGGCGCAGTACATCATCCTGATCATTGCCTACCTGATCCCGGTGGCCTGGCTGGGCATCAAGCAGGTCAACTTCCCGCTGCCGCAGCTGATCTACGGCTACCAGCTGGAGAAGGTGACGGCGCTGGAAGGCCAACTGCTGGCCGACCCCAAGGAGCAGGAGGTCATCACGATCTACCGGCAGCGCGCCGATGCGGCGGCAGCCCGCCTGGAGAACGTGCCGGCCGCGCTGGAAACCATGCGCACCGACGCGCAAGGCCGGCTGGATTCGCTGCGTGCCAGCAATGCGCCGCTGGCCGAGATCCAGGCCGCCGAGCGTGCGCTGGCTGCCGTGCCGGCCGACGAGGCTGCGGCGCGTACCGCCTGGACCGCGGAGCGCACCACCAACGCGGCACGCGCGGTGCCGCTGGCAGGCATGCCACGCCATGCGCAGCAGTTCGCCGGCAACCCGGACGGCACACCGGCCGAGCAGGCGTCGTACGACACCTCGCGGCGCAACTTCCTGGCGCTGATCTTCTGCCTGATGGTGGGTACGGCCGCGCTGCCGCACATCCTGGTGCGCTACTACACGACACCATCGGTGCGTGAGGCGCGCATCTCGGTGACCTGGTCGTTGTTCTTCATCTTCCTGCTGTACTTCTCGGCGCCGGCCCTGGCGGTGCTGGTGAAGTACGAGGTCTTCAACAACCTCGTGGGAACGGCGTTTGCCGACCTGCCGCAGTGGGTGACTGCCTGGGCGCGCGTGGACCCGGCGCTGCTGTCCATCACCGACATCAACGGTGACGGCATCCTGCAGCTGGGTGAGATGCGCATAGGCGGCGACATCGTGGTGCTGGCCACGCCGGAGATCGCAGGCTTGCCCTACGTGATCTCGGGCCTGGTGGCAGCCGGCGGCCTGGCCGCGGCGCTGTCCACCGCCGACGGCCTGCTGCTCACGGTGGCCAACGCGCTGTCGCACGACCTGTACTACAAGATGCTGGACCCGAACGCCTCCACCTCGCGTCGCGTGACGGTCTCGAAGATCCTGCTGCTGATCGTCGCGCTGGCGGCGGCCTACGTGGCGGCGCAGAAACCGGCGGACATCCTGTTCCTGGTCTCGGCGGCGTTCTCGTTCGCAGCGGCGGCCTTCTTCCCGGCCCTGGTGCTGGGCATCTTCTGGCGCCGCGCCAACAAGTGGGGCGCGGTGGTCGGCATGGTGCTGGGCCTGAGCGTGACCTTCTATTACATGGCAACGACCCAGGTCTGGCTGCGCGGCATCTTCGGTGTCACGTCGTCGGTGGCCGACAACACCTGGTGGGGCATCTCGCCCATCTCCGCCGGCGTGTTCGGCGTGCCGGTGGGCTTCGCGGCGATCATCATCGTCAGCCTGCTGACGCCGGCGCCCAAGAAGGAGATCCAGGACCTGGTGGAAAGCCTGCGCTACCCCAGCCTGAAGACGAGCTGAGCTTCATGGCACCGGGGTCGGGCGTGAGCGCCTGAGCCCGGCCCAGCCAGCCTGGCGGCCCCCGGGGTGACCTGGGGGCCGTTTTCGTTTTATACTCAAAGGCTTTTCGTCCCTTGCCGCACCCGCACACCAGACGCCTCGCGGGGCGGCTTCCTGTACCAGGAAACCACAAGGAGTATTCATGCGTCACTATGAGATCGTGCTGCTGATCCACCCGGATCAAAGCGAGCAGGTTCCGGCCATGCTGGAACGTTACAAGGGGATCGTCACCGCCGCCGGCGGCCAGGTCCACCGCGTCGAGGACTGGGGCCGCCGCCAACTGGCCTACCCGATCCAGAAGCTGGTCAAGGCACATTACCTGTGCCTGAACATCGAGACCAGCAAGGAGACGCTGGGTGAGCTGGAGACGGGCTTCCGCTTCAACGACGCCGTGCTGCGTCACCTGACGGTGGTTCGCGCCAAGGCCGAAACCACGCCGTCGGTGATGATGAAGGCCGTCGAGCGCGAAGAAGCGCGCAAGGAGCGTCAGGAGGCGCAGGCCTGAAGCGGCCCGCCGCGCCCTGCGCCGGTTGAGCGCCGATGAACCGCCTGGTTCTGTCGGCCACGCTGGTGCAGCGTTCGGCGCTGCGTTACACCCCGGCCGGCCTGCCGGCCCTGGATGTGGTGCTTCAGCACACCTCCAAGGTCACAGAGGACGGTCAGCCCCGCCAGGTGTCTTTCGAGATGCGGGCGGTGGCGATAGGGGCGATCACGCAGCCGCTGACGGCGATGGCGCTGGGCGAGCCGGGCCTGTACGCAGGTTTTCTGGCCGCCTCGCGCAACGGACGCGGATGGTTGCTGCACATCACCGAGCTGGAGCCTGCCGCGGCTGTGCCCGCAGGCTGAGTTGACGAACCCCATTCACTGCTTTTCAGGAGATCCACCATGCCCCCACCCCGTGGCAAAGGCCGATTCGGCAAGGACAAGCGGCCCCGCCGCAACAACCAGTCGCTGCTGTTCCGCCGCAAGCGGTTCTGCCGCTTCACCGTCGCCGGTGTCGAGGAAATCGACTACAAGGAAGTTGACGTGCTGCGCGACTTCATAGGCGACAACGGCAAGATCACGCCGGCGCGCCTGACCGGTACGCGTGCCTTCTACCAGCGCCAGCTGACCACCGCCATCAAGCGTGCGCGCTTCCTGGCGCTGCTGCCGTACAGCGACCAGCACAAGGTCTGAGCGAGGAGCCCACTATGCAAGTGATTCTGCTGGAGAAGATCGGCAAGCTCGGCAACCTGGGCGATGTCGTCAAGGTCAAGGACGGCTATGCGCGCAACTTCCTGATCCCGGGCAAGCTGGCGCGCCGCGCCACCGACGCCGCGCTCAAGGAGTTTGCCGACCGTCGCGCCGAACTGGAGAAGGTGGCCGCCGAGAAGCTGGCCGCCGCCCAGACCCTGGGCGAAAAGCTCGCCGGCAAGACCGTGCGCATCGCCCAGAAGGCCGGTGTGGACGGCCGCCTGTTCGGCAGCGTGACCAACGCCGACATTGCCGCCGCCCTGGGCCAGCAAGGCCTGGCGGTGAACAAGGCCCAGGTGCGCCTGCCCAGCGGCCCGCTGAAGACCGTGGGCGAGTTCCCGGTGTCGGTGGCGCCCCACGGCGACGTGGTGGTCGAGCTCACCGTGCAGGTGGTGGCGCTGGTCGACTGAGTCGGCTGCCCGCCAACGCCCGGCCCGCACGCGGGTCAGGTGGTGAAGGCCGGCGCAAGCCGGCCTTCTTGTTTCTGCGTCGCTTGCCGCCGCAAGCGGCCGCGCTGTACAGCCGCCGGCTACACCCGGTGCCAAGGCACCTCCACCCCCAGCCGCTGCGCCAACTCCACCGCCGAGGCCGCTGCCGCTTCCAGCAGCGGCACCCGGTCGGCCACATAGGCGCCGCAGAACCACAGGCCCTGGTTCTCGCGCTGCTGCAGCTCGCGCAACTGGCGCATGGCCTGGCGGCTTTGCAGGGTCACCAGCGGCCGGGTGAAATCGGCCTCGGCCAGGCGGCAGGCCTCGCGCGGCTCACGCAACGGGTTCCAGGTCTGGAACACCGGCGCCTGGCCGCGGTAGCTGGGGAAGGCCTTGGTCAGGTCCACCGTGACTTCGGGGCGGTTCGCGCCTGCCGGCAGGTGGTAGGTCACCGGCGACAGCGGCACGCCGGTGCGTGGCAACAGCCCGGCGTCGGTGTGGACCAGCATGCGGGACGATTCGAAAGGCACTTGTTCCAGCAGCGCGCGGTGCTGCGGAAACGGCGCCAGCATGGCGGCGGCCTGGTGCGCCTGGGAGGCCATCACGACATGGTCGAACTGGCGGCGCTGGCCGTCCGCCGTCACCACCGCCAGGCCGCTGGGTGCTTTCTCGACCTGCATCACCTGCTGGCCGCACACCACCTGCAAGTCGGTCAGCAGGCGCTGCACGATGTCCTGCACGCCGTGTTCGGCGCGCACCACGCCCTGCTTCATCACGCCGCTGCACAGGTACTCCAGCAGCAGGTCGGCCGGGTAGGCCCGCACGCTGCCGTAGCTGCAGGTGCAGATGACGCTGAGCGCCGGCAGCAGCACCTGCTCCACGAAGCGCCGGCCGTAGGCTTGCTGCGCCAGCCCGGCGTCCAGGTACTCGCCCAGGCTGATGCGCGCCAGATCGGCGGCACCGTTGGCCAGGTCCCGGCGCGCCCGCGCAAAAAAGCGTGCGCTGTCCAGGGCGAGGCGGTGCGCGGTGGCGCTGAACACGCTGCGCCCCTTGGGGTAGCTCCAGGCGCGCCCCAGAAGGCGCAGGTTGCCGTAGTGGAAAAACACCTCGCCCTGGGCATCGGCGTAGGCCGCCGAGTGGTCGGTGGCGTGCAGGCGCACGCCCACGGTCTTGAACAAGGCCAGCAGGTGCGGGTAGTAGCCGTCGCAGAACACGCGGGTGGGGATGTCTATGCGCGTTTGCCGCCCGCGGCTGCTGTAGTCCACCGTGAACACGCCCATGCCGGGCCGCGCCTGCTGCTCGAACACGGTGACCTCGTAGGCCGGCTTCAGCAGCCAGGCGGCAGCCAGGCCGCCGAGGCCGGTGCCTATGACCGCCAAACGTGGTGGGGACCCCGAACCCGAGGACACGGCATGCGCTCCGTTCTGCAAGCTGCTTGGTGGCCTGAATATGCTGCAATCCGCGGTCTTGCGCAGCCAAGGCCCCAAGGCAGGCTGCGAATCAGGCCCACCGGCCCTTGTCCACGGCGAAACCACCTGATATCCACAGGCCTGTGCACTGGCCTGACGGCGCCCTGGGCGGCACACTCTGCGGCTCCCCCCGGCGGCACCTTCAGCGCCAGCCGCGAACACCTTTCATGAGCATCACCGACATCCTTCCCAACCGCCGCGACGACGACGTCGCGCGCCTGCGTGTACCCCCTCATTCCGTGGAGGCCGAACAAAGTGTGCTGGGCGGCCTGCTGTTGGACAACCTGGCCTGGGACCGGGCCGGCGACCTGCTGACCGACGGCGACTTCTACCGCCACGAACACCGCCTGATCTACGCCGCCATAGGCGCCTTGGTCGGCGCCGGCAAACCGGCCGACGTGATCACCGTGTTCGAGCAGTTGCAGGCCCTGGGCAAGGCGGCCGACTGCGGCGGCCTGGCCTACCTGAACGCGCTGGCGCAAAGCGTGCCCAGCGCCGCCAACCTGCGCCGCTACGCCGAGATCGTTCGCGAGCGCGCCATCCTGCGCAAGCTGATCTCGGCCAGCGACGAGATCGCCACCAGCGCCTTCAACCCGCAAGGCCGCGCCGTCAACACCGTGCTGGACGAGGCCGAGAGCCGCATTCTGGCCATAGGCGAAGAAGGCTCGCGCCAGCGCCAGGGCTTCCAGGGCATAGACAAGCTGGTGGTGCAGCTCATAGACCGTGTGCAGGAGCTGCACGACAGCGGCGCCGAAGAGGTCACCGGCGTGCGCAGCGGCTTCTACGACATGGACCGCATGACCGCGGGCCTGCAAAAGGGCGACCTGGTGGTGCTGGCGGCGCGCCCGTCCATGGGCAAGACCGCGTTTGCGCTGAACATCGCCGAGCATGTGGCGGTGCAGGAAGGCCTGCCGGTGCTGGTGTTCTCCATGGAAATGGGCGCCGCCCAGCTGGCGCTGCGCCTGGTGGGCAGCCTGGGGCGCATCAACCAGCAGAACCTGCGCACCGGCCGCCTGGACGCCGGCGAGTGGGAGCGCCTGACCGAGGCCGTGGAGCGCCTGTCGCAGGTGCAGCTGCTGATAGACGAGACGCCGGGCCTCACCGTTTCCGAGCTGCGCGCGCGCGCGCGGCGCATGGGCAGGCAGTTCGGCACCCTGGGTCTGATCGTCATCGACTACATGCAGCTGATGAGCGGCAGCGGCGGCAACGAGGAAAACCGTGCCACCGAGCTGGGTGAGATCTCGCGCGGCCTCAAGGGCCTGGCCAAGGAGCTGCAATGCCCGGTGATGGCGCTGAGCCAGCTCAACCGCAGCGTGGAGCAGCGCAACGACAAGCGGCCCATGATGAGCGACCTGCGGGAGTCCGGCGCCATCGAGCAGGACGCCGACGTCATCATGTTCATCTACCGCGACGACTACTACAACAAGGACAGCAAGGAACCCGGCGTCTCGGAGATCATCATCTCCAAGCAGCGTAACGGCCCGGTGGGCACGGTGAAGCTGACCTTCCTGAAGCCTTTCACCCGCTTCGACAACTGGGCGCCCGACGGCGGCAGCGAGTACTGAGTGCCCCCAGGCCGGCCGACAGGCCGGCCCTAGGCGCCTGAGGGCAGGGCGCTTGCCAAGCGCAGGAATACTGTATAAATTAACAGTATGCCTGCGCCCCAGCACACCTCTCCGCACCACCCCCGCCGCCTGGACGGCGCACCGCCGGCCACGCTGGTGTTTGTGCCGCCCGCAGCGGCCCTGGGCACGCGCAAGGGCCGCGGCACGGCCTGGGCCATAGAGCACCGCTTCGACGAACGCTCGCGCAGCAGCTTCGACGACGGCTGGGGTTCGCTGCAGCAGGCGGCGCAGGAGGAAGCCGAAACCGAGTTGGCGCCCGGCACCCAGGTGGTGGACGAGCAGGTGCGCAGCATCCTCTCCGGCAACGACTCGCCGGACGTGGGCTTCGACCTCTCCATCAACCCCTACCGCGGCTGTGAGCATGGCTGCATCTACTGCTACGCGCGGCCCACGCACAGCTACCTGAACCTGTCGCCCGGGCTGGATTTCGAGACCCGCATCGTGGCCAAGGTCAACGCCGCCGACAAGCTGCGCGAGGCCTTGTGCGCGCGCGGCTACGTGCCCATGCACCTGAACCTGGGTTCGGTGACCGACGCCTACCAGCCGGCGGAGCGCCGCCTGCGCATCACGCGCTCGGTGATCGAGGTGCTGAGCGAGGCGCGGCACGCGTTTTCCATCATCACCAAGTCCAGCCTGGTCGAGCGCGACCTGGACCTGATCGCGCCCATGGCCAAAGACCGGCTGGCCGCCGTTTACGTGTCCATCACCACGCTGGACCCGGCGCTGGCGCGCGTGATGGAGCCGCGCGCCGCGGCGCCGCACCGGCGGCTGCGCACCATAGAAACGCTGGCAAAGGCCGGCGTGCCGGTGGGCATCAGCGTCTCGCCGGTCATCCCCTTCCTGAACGAGCCCGAGCTGGAGCGTATCCTGCAGGCCGGGCGCGACGCCGGCGCCAGCAGCGCCTTCAGCATCGTGCTGCGTCTGCCCTGGGAGGTGAACCCGCTGTTCCAGGACTGGCTGCAACGCCATGTGCCGGACCGCGCGCCGCGCATCATGGCGCGCATACGCGAGATGCGCGGCGGGCGCGACAACGACAGCCGCTTCGGCGCCCGCATGACCGGCCAGGGCGTGTGGGCCGACCTGCTGCGCCAGCGTGTGAACAAGGCCTGCGCGCGGCTGGGCTTCAACCGCGAGCGCCAGCCGCTGGACTTGTCGCAGTTCCGGCCGCCGGCGCGTGTGGCGGGGCAGGGTTCGCTGTTCTGAAACCCGAGGCAAACCGGCCCTATAGCCGCGGGCACGTGGGCCGGCCCGCCCGCCTCTCAATGGCGAAGCTGGTGGGGCGCCAAGTTGTGAGCCTAGTGGGGCGCGTCGCCGCGGCGGTACTCCAGCGTCAGTTCATCAAGTTCGCGCTTCAGACCCGGGTCCAGCGTGCAGGTGGCGGCGGCCAGCGTGGCGTCCAGTTGCGAGGGCTTGGAGGCGCCCAGCAGCGGCGCAGTCACCGCCGGGTGCGACATCACCCAGGCGACGGCCAGCGTGGGCATCGCGATGCCGGCCTGTTGCGACAACGCCTGCAGCTTCTCCACCGTGGCAAAGCAGCGCTCGTTCCAGTACCGCCCTTGGTAGAGAGACGACGCGGTGCCCAGGGTGAACCGCGTGTCCTTCTCGGGCGCCGAGCCGGCCTTGTACTTGCCGCTAAGCAGCCCGCCGGCCAGCGGGTTGTAGGTCAAGACCGCCAGGCCTTCCTCCTGCGCCAGCGGCAGTAGCTCACGCTCGATCTCGCGGAACAGCAGGCTGTAGCGTGTCTGCACCGACACCACCGGTGCCAGCCGGTGCAACTCGGCCAGGCCGATGGCGCGCGCAAGGCGGTAGGCCAGCATGTTGGACACCCCCACGTAGCGGGCGCGGCCGCTGCGCACGATGGTGTCCAGGGCGTGCAGCGTCTCTTCCAGCGACGTGTCGCGGTCGTCCTGGTGCAACTGGTACAGGTCGACGTAATCGGTCTGCAAGCGTTTCAGCGACGCGTCAATGGCATCCAGCAGGTGTTTGCGCGAGTTGCCGCGGTCCCAGTCGTTGCGGCCCATGATGCCGCCGGCCTTGGTGGTGATGACCACGTCGCCGCGCGCGCGCGGACCCTTGTCGCGCAGCCAGCGGCCGATGATTTCTTCGGTGCGGCCCGCCGTGTCGTAGTCGCCGCCGGACGGGTAGCGGTTGGCGGTGTCCATGAAGTTGATGCCGGCGTCGAAGGCCTTGTCGAGGATCTGCCGCGACACGGTTTCCTCGGTCTGCAGGCCGAAGGTCATGGTGCCCAGAACAAGCCGGGACACCTTCAGTCCGGTGCGGCCGAAGCGGGTGATGGGAATGTTGCTCATCGGGTTTTGGGGGTGAGGGGCGGGGGTGGTCGAGGACGGTGTGCGGCGGCCCGGGCGGGCTAGGACTGCCACCAAGGGTAGAAGCCCGGCATCTGCGCGCCGGCGCTGGCGGCAAACTGCGGTGCGCGTTTCTGCAGAAAGGCGGCCACGCCCTCCTTGCCGTCGCCCACGCTCGTGGCCCACATGGCCAGCGACTCGATGGCGTGGGCCTGCCTCGGGTCGGGCAGGGCCGCGTTGCGGCGCATCATCTGGCGTGTCAACGCCAGTGCCACCGCCGAGCGCCCCTCGCAGAAGCGCCGGGCCAGCGCGATGGCATCGTTCAGCAGGGCGTCGGGCTCGGAGATGCTGCGCAGCAGTCCACCGCGCAAGGCTTCCTCGGCATCGAAGATGTCGGCGCTGTACACCCACTCCAGGGCCTGCTGCAGGCCCACCAGCCGCGGCAGGTACCAGGTGGAGCAGGCCTCGGGCACGATGCCCAACCGGCCGAAGACAAAGCCCATGCGGGCGCGGGTGGAGGCCATGCGCACGTCCATGGCCAGCGTCATGGTCGCGCCTATGCCGACCGCGGCGCCGTTGATGGCGGCGATGATCGGTTTCTTGCAGTCGTGTATGGCCAGCGTCACGCGGCCGCCGGTGTCGCGCACACCGGCGACGACCGCGGGGTCGTCGAAACGCTCCTCCAGGTCCTGCAGCGACAAGTCCAGCGTTTCGTCCAGGCCGAACACGTTGCCCGGCCGTTGCAGGTCCATGCCGGCACAGAAGGCCTTGCCGGCCCCGGTGACGACGATGGCCCCGACGGTGTCGTCTTCGCTCAGGCTGCAAAAGGCCTGCTCCAACTCGTTGGCCATCTCCACGGTGAAGGCGTTGAGTTGCTCCGGCCGGTGCAGCTGCAGCAACACCACACCGCCGTCCTGGGCCAGGCGCAGCGTCTGATAGTTGTCGGTCCTGGGCGTCATGCTGCGGTGCTCCGGGTTGGTGTGGCGGGCGGGGGCAGGGGACGGAACTCTGCGTCGAAGTTGTGCACCGAAGGAAAGCTCAGCGTGGGCCGCTGGGCGAGTTGTGCCAAGCTGCTTCGCAGCCCATCCAGCATCTCGCTCCGCGCTTCCTGGGTGATGTAGGGCACGTGGTAGGCGATGAAAGGTTCGTACACCGTGTAGCCCACGTAGCCCAGCGTGCCTTGCAGCAGGTGGCGCAGCATCCCGCCGGCCAGTTCGCCGTGTAGGGCGCGCGGGCCGAACATGTGCTCACGCCCGCCCACCGACGTCAGCACCAGCACCTTGCGGCCCACCATGCCGGCGCCGTCATACACCCGCAGGCCGCCGTAGAAGGTGCCCGAGAGAAACACGCGATCGAACCAGCCCTTGAGCATGGCTGGCGCCGAGTACCAGAACACCGGGAACACCAGCACCAGCAGGTCGGCCGCCAGCACCGGCTCGAGCTCCTCCACGATGTCTGGTGCCAGGTGGCCGTGCTTGTGTGCATGGCGCTGCTCCAGCGCATACACCAGGTGCTGGTCGTTGGAGCGCTCGGAGAAGTCCGCCGCACTGGCCACCGGGTTGAACCCCTTGCGGTACAGGTCGGACAGGCTGACCTCGTAGCCCTGCTGCCGCAGCGCTTCTTGCGCGGTCTGCGCCATGGCGGCGACGAAGGAGCGGGGTTCCGGGTGGCAGTAAACGATATGGGCCTTGGTCATGGGTTGCGTAAAAGTTCGGTTACAGGTCGGTGTCGTCCGATCAGGAAAACCGGGCAGCGCGTTTCTCGACGAAGGCGCGCACCGCCTCGTGATGGTCCGGGTCCAGGTGGGCGATGGCCTGGTAGGCGGCCGAGATTTCCAGCAGCGACTCCAGCGTGGAGGCTTCGCCTTCGCGCAGCAGCTGTTTGGTCATGCGCAGCGCGCCGCTGGGGTTGGCTGCGATCCTGCGTGCCAGGCTCAGCGCGGCCTCCATCAGCTGTTCCGGCGCGACGACGCGCGACACCAGGCCGCAGGCCAGCGCTTCCTGGGCACTGAGGGCCTCGCCGGTGAAGGCCATTTCCGCGGCCTTGGAGCGGCCCACGGCGCGCGGCAGCAGCCAGGCGCCGCCGTCGCCAGGCACGATGCCCACACGCACGAAGCTTTCGGCGAAGCTGGCGGTTTCGCTGGCGATGCGTATGTCGCACATGCAGGTCAGGTCGCAGCCGGCGCCTATGGCCGGGCCGTTGACGGCGGCGATGGTGGGCACGTCCAGCTGGTACAGCGCCATGGGCAGGCGCTGTATGCCGCGTCGGTACTCCTCGCGTATGGCGTCCGGCGCTGGCGGATGCAGGAAGTACCTCTGCATGGCCTTGACGTTGCCGCCGGAACTGAACACGGGGCCGGCACCGGTGATGACCACAGCGCGCACGGCGCGGTCGGCCTGGATGTAGGCGCAGGCGTGCACGAACTCATCCACCGCGGTGTTGCCGGTGAGCGCATTGCGCGTCTGCGGCTCGTTCATGGTCAGGATGACGATGGCATCGTCGCGATCAATCTTCAGGAAGCTCATCAACGGTCCTTGTTCATAGCGGTTCGCTGGCCTCGCGCATCAGGTCCAGCGCGATGCCATGGTGGTGGTCGGTCAATGCCTCGCCCAGCACCCCGTGCCAGTACGACTCCGAGCCTGCCTGCTGCCGCCAGGCGTGCAGGCGGCGTGTGTAAAGCTGCAGGTCAAACTCCGCGGTGAAGCCTATGGCGCCGTGTATGGCGTGGGCGATGGCGGCACCTTCCACGGCCGCTTCGCTGGTCCTGGCCTTGGCGATGGCCACCTGCAGGCGCCCGGGCTGCCACGACGCGGCGCTGCAGCCAATCTGCGCCGCCATGCGGGCGGCGAAGCTGTGTTCCGCCAGCACGCTGATCTGGTGCTGTATCGCCTGGAACTTGCCGATGGGGCGTCCGAACTGCTGGCGCTCGTTGGCATATTGCAGGGTGCGATGAAACAAGCTCATCAAGGCGCCGGCGATCTGCGCGGCGGCGCAGCAGGCCTGCAGCGTCTGCAGCTCGTGCATGCCCGGCACCGGCGTGCCTTGCTGCCAGGCGGCGATGTCCCATTGCAGATGCGCGTCCAGCGCAAACACGGCGGGCGACACCTGGCCGTGCGAGGCAGGCAGCAACCGGGTGGCCCCGTCCAGCGTCAGCAGCACGGTCTCGGCGGTGCGGCCGAAGGGCACCAGCGGGCAGCTGACGCGACCGTGTTCCTGTACGGCCGCCGAGGCGATGGCGATGGGGCCAGGCGGCGCAGCCACACCCGCCTGCGCCAGCAGCGCTCGGGCCAGCATGGTCTGTGGAAGCGGTAGCGGCACCGCGTGGTAGCCGCACAGTTCCATCAGCGGGAACACCTCGGCCAGCCGAAGACCGGCGCCGCCCTGGTCCTCGCTCAGCAGGGCGTCGGCAAAGCCAGCCTGCGCCAGGCTGTGCCACAGCGCGGTGGCTTGTTCGCCGGCTTCTGCGGCCCGCACCTGCCGGGGCGTGCACTGGTCGGTCAGCAGGCGGCGCAGCGCGTCGGTCAGAAGATCGTCCATGGGGCCTCCGGTTCAGCGCAGGCCCAGGCCGCGGGCGATCATGCCGCGCAGGATGTCGCGCGTGCCGCCCCGCAGCGAGAACGACGGCGCGACCTGGGTCACGTAGTTCAGGGCGTGCAGCAGCTCCAGCGGCACCTGCTGCGGCGGCCGACGACCCAGGTCGTCGGCGATCAATGTCGGGATCAGCTGCTCGACGCCGGTGCCCAGGTCCTTGACCAGCGCCGCCTCGATGGCGGGGCTCTCGCCCTGGGCCAGCTTGGCGGTAAGGGCAATGGACATGGCGCGCAGCGGCGCGATCAGCGACAGCAGCCGGCCTGCCAGGCGGTTTGCCTCCGGGCTGCGGCCCTGCGGTGTGCGCACAAAGGCCAGCCACTCGTCGTACAGCACCATGCTGGAGTACAGCCGCTCCGGCCCGCTGCGTTCGAAGGCCAGTTCGGACATCACCTGCTCCCAGCCTTCGCCCTCGCGGCCCAGCACCGCGTCGGGCCCCAGCTGCACCTGATCGAAGAAAACCTCGCAGAAGTGCGAGTCGCCGGACAAGTCCTCGATGGGGCGTACGGTCACGCCCGGTAGCCGCAGGTCCACGATCAGCTGCGACAAGCCCTTGTGCCGGTCTTCGGCCGACCCCGCAGTGCGGACCAGCGCAATCATGTAGTGGCAGTGGTGCGCGTTGGTGGTCCAGATCTTCTGGCCGTTGAGCAGCCAACCGGGTTCGTTGCGCACGGCGCGTGTGCGCACCGCCGCCAGGTCTGAGCCGGCACCGGGCTCGCTCATGCCTATGCAGAAGTAGGACTCTCCGCGGCACACCGGCGGGATGTAGAAGTGGCGTTGCGCCTCGCTGCCGTACTTCAGGATCAGCGGGGCGCTTTGCCGCTCTGCAATCCAGTGCGTACCCACTGGCGCGCCGGCGTTGAGGAACTCCTCCACCACCACATAGCGGGCAAAGGCGTCGCGCCCGCCGCCACCGTAGGCTTTGGGCAACGTCAGGCCCAACCAGCCGCGGCGACCGGCCTCGCGGCTGAAGGCCGGGTCGTAGCCGCCCCAGGAACGAGCTCGCACACGCGCCGGCAGCGTGTCCACGGCCTGTTGCAGAAACTCGCGCACCGGCTGACGCAGGGCCTGGGCGTCGGGTGGCAGCGCGGTGAGCGAGAGCGAGTTCAGTGCGCTCATGGTGCGGTGGTGTGGGCCTTCTGGCCTTGCGGTGAGCCTGCACGGCGGCGCGGGGCGGCCGCCGCGCAGGCCCGGTTGGAGGAATGCAAGGCGCAGCGCCTATTGCGGTGTGGCGCCGGTGATGCGGATGATCTCGGCCCAGTGCCGCACCTCTTCCTCGGCCTTGCGCTGGTAGGCTTGCGGCGAGTCGGGCTCGGCCTCGAAGCCCTGCTGGTCCAAGAACTGCTGGTACTCCGGCGACTGCAGGATCTTGCTGACGGACGTGGTGATCTTCTCTGCCACCGCGTCCGGCAGCCCGGCCGGGGCCGCCAGGAAGGTCTTGGACAACACGTTGAAGCCGGCTAGGCCGCTTTCGTGCAGCGTGGGCACATCCGGCAGGCTCTTGGAGCGGCGCAGCCCGCTTACCGCCAGCGGCCGCAGGCGACCGGCGTTGATCTGCGGCGCTCCTTGGGCGATGGCCGTGAAGGCGAAGTTGACCTGCCCGGAGATGGTGTCGGTCAGCGCGGTGGCGGCACCCCGGTAGGGGATGTGCAGCAGGTCCACGCCGGCCATGCTGCCCAGCAGCGCCGGGCCCAGGTGCGTCATGCTGCCGGCGCCGCCCGAGCCATAGGTGACCTTGCCCGGATTGGCCTTGGCGTAATCTATGAGGTCCTTGACCGTCTTGATCGGCGAGCTGGTGGGCACCACCACCGTGAGGTACAGGTCGTTCACGCCCAGCAGCACGCGGAAGTCCTTGACCGGGTCGAAGGGCAGCGACTTGTACAGCGACTTGTTGACGTACATGGCCGACAAGCCCATCAGCAGCGTGTAGCCGTCTGCCGGCGACTTGGCCACGCTGTCCACGCCCGGGATGCCGTTGGCGCCGACGCGGTTTTCAACCACCACGCCCACGCCCCACTCCTTGCTCAGGCGGTCGGCGATGAAACGTGCCGTCACGTCGGTGCCGCTGCCCGGCGCGGTGGGCGCGATGATCTTCACCAGCCGGGCCGGGTAGTCCTGCGCGGCGGCGGTGGTGGTCCATACCGCGATGGACGCGGCGACGAAAAGTCTCCTGGTGTACATGTGGTTCTCCTGAGGTTTGCTGCGCATCTCAGACGATGCGGGCGTTACGAAGCCTGCTGATCTCGGGCTCGCTGAGCCCGGCCAGTCGTGAGAGCACTTCGTTGGTATGAGCGCCAGGGGTGGGTGCCGGGCTGTCATAGCCGCCCGGCGTGGCGCTGAACTTGATGGGGAAGCCCGGCGCGGCGGCTTGCATCACCTGGCCGGCCAGCGGGTTCACCAGCGGGGCCAGCATCTCGCGTGCCTGCAGCTGCCGCCAGCGCATCACGTCGGTGATCTGGTGCACCGGGCTGCTGGGCACACCGGCCTCGACCAACATGCGCTGCAGCGTCTGGGTGGGCAGCGCGCGTGTCCACGCTGCGACGATTTCGTCGAGCTGCTCGTTGTGGCGTATGCGCGCCGCCACGTCGCCAAAGCGCGGGTCCTGCGCCAGCGCCGGTTGCCCCATGGCCTGCACCAGCGCCAGCCATTCGGCTTGCAGCGCCACGCCTATCGTGATGGCGCCGTCGGCGGTGGGGTAGGCGTTGAAGGGCGAGAACCGCATGATGCGGTTGCCCTGCTGCAGGCTCATGCCCAGCCGTTCGTAGCAGTCTATGGGTTCATCGAACAGCAGCGCGAACAGGCAGTCCACCATGGACACATCCACCGCCTGGCCCACGCCGGTCCGCTCGCGGTGGAGCAGCGCCGAGACCACGCCCATCGCCGCGAAGGTGCCGGCGATCGCATCCGACAGCGGCGAGCCGGCCTTCATGGGCCCGGTGTCGGGCCGCCCGGTGATGCTCATCAGGCCCGCAGCAGCCTGCACCATCAGGTCGTAGGCCTTGAGGTGCTTGTCCGGGCCGGTGGAGCCGTAGCCGGTGAGCGCGCAGTAGACGATGCGCGGGTTGGCTTCCTTGAGCTGCGCATAGCCTATGCCCAGCCGCTCGGCCACGCCGGCGCTGAAGTTTTCTATCACCACGTCGGCCGCGGCCACCATGCGCAGGAAGATGGCGCGGCCCTCTTCGGACTTGAGGTTCAGCGTGGCCGACTTCTTGCCGCGCGCACGCTTGAGGTAAGCGATGCCCATGTCCTGGTCCGACTGGCGCTCGAAGGAGACGCCGTCGGGCCCGGCGAACGGTGGAGCGAATGCCGTCGGGTCGCCGGTCTGCGGGTTGTCGATCTTGATGACCTCGGCGCCCAGCCCGGCCAGGAACAGCGAAGCCTGTGGCCCGGAGAAAAACCGTGTGAGGTCCAGCACCACCACGCCTTCCAGCACCTTGTTCATGCCGCCTCCCACAGGGTCAGGGGCAGCGCTGGGCGCAGGTGCACGGCGGCGGCCGCCGGTTGGTTCTCAGGCAGATGCATGCAAGGCCTCGGGGTGGTTTGCCCACGGCAGCGGCTGCCCGGCCAAGACGGCCGTGCCAGCGGGTGCAGCGGGCCGCCCGGGCTGGGCGGTCCGCTTTCACGCTTATGTTTCACGCTGCGTCAACAGCTCGACGATGCGTGCGCAGGCGATCTCCGCCTTCTGACGCAGCAACTCATCGCTGTTGTTGGCGATGGGATGACCGATGACCGCAAAGGGGTAGCCTGGCAGGCCGTTGAGCTCGGCCATGAGCTCGGCACTGCGCTGGAAGCGGTCGGTCATGATGCCGACGGCGGGAATCCCCATCCGTTCGGCTTCGATGGCGTCGTGCAGACTGCACGACGAGCAGGAACCTCAGTCGCCGGTGGCGGTGAGTATGGCGTCGGCGCCGCCCAGGGTGGCCAGCATGGCCGGGTCCACGGGCTTGGTGTGGTCGGTCTTGCGCACGTGCAGGAACTCGCGCGCGCCGTGCTCGCGCTTCAGGATCTCGGCGATGAAGCCGAACAGCTTGCTCGTGCCTATCTTGGTGTTGTCCACCATGCCGATCACGGCGCCTTGCAGCGACTTCAGCGCGGGGGCGGGGCGCAGGGCCTCGCCTTCGGCGCTGAGGCGCGGGTCCAGAACTCTCAGAACCATGGGTCTGCTCCTTTGGGGTCTCAAACGGTGTGGGCAGGCAGGGTCACGGGCACCGTGACAGCCAGGGACTTCTTGCCGTACCAGGGCGGCACAACGGCGCCGAAGCCGCCCGCCGGGCCGCCGGCGGCGACAACCAGCAAGTCGTCGGGACTGCGCAAGGCGCGGTAGACCGCGTCCTCGTCCTTGCGGCCGGCGACGGCGGCCTTGCCGACATCACGCCACTGCCGCCGCGTCACGCGGCAGCGTTCGTACATGTACTCGCGGATGTCCTGCTTGGTCCAGCCGGCGGCATTGAAGACCTCGCGGTTCTGCGGCGAGACCACCATCGCGTAGTTGCCGGCGTAGATGGAGTAGATCAGCAGGTTGCCCTGGACCGCCGCGGCATAGGTGTCCAGCAGCTCCTTCGGGTCGTGCGTCCACTCGTTCATGATCTGGTGCGGCGACTCGACGGCGAACACTGTCACCGCGGACGTGCCGGCCGGGATGCCGCGCTCCTGCGCCAACGGCAGCCAGGCACTGTCCTCCTCGTCCTCGGCGATGCAGAACGTGAACTTGCCCGGGTGACCCAGCGTGGAGCGGTCCAGCTGGCCTGGGATGCCGCCCAGGATGTTCAGCAGGATCAGCCGCACCGTGCGGCCTATGCAGGCATTGGCACGGCTGGCATTGGCCAGCACGTTGTGCTTGGCGTTCATGCCGATCTGCTGGCGCACAGGGCCGTTGACGATGATCAGCGGCGCGCTGCCACCGGTACTGGCGGTGCAGCCGTGCAGGCCGAATTCCGGCGCGCACATGGCCCGCACGACGGCGGCTACCACCGGCATGTAGCTGGGCAGGCAACCGGCCATCACCGCGGCGATGGCCACCTTTTCGGCCGAGATGTGGCGGCGCCGTACCGGCTCCACACCCAGCAGGTCGGCCGGTTGCAGGCCCATGGCCTCCACGAAGCGGCGGACCAGCGCCTCGGTCGGCGGCACGATGGGCAGGCCGTCTGTCCAGCCGTTTCGCTGGTACATCTCGTTCACCTCGAAGGCGTCTTCCGCTTCGAGCACGGCGCTGGCGAGTGCAGTTTCGCTCATGGTCGACTCACTGGTCAGGCTAAGATTCGTTCCGTATTCGGAACACCGTTTGTACTGTGGCACAATCCTAACCGATTTCAGTTTATGGACAACAGCAACCCCACCCACCGCGCCACGAGCCGCGTGCTCGAGGCCTTCGAGTACCTGGCTTCGTCCGGCGAGACGACCACGCTGGCCGCGCTGAGCGCGCGCATGGGCGCTCCCAAGAGCAGCCTGCTGCCGCTGCTGCGCACGCTGGTGGCCCGTGGCTGGCTCGAACAGCCGCAACCGGCCACCTACCAGGTGACCTCCAAGCCGCTGTTCGGCGGGCGCTGGGCGCCGGAGCGCAAGGAGCTGCGCGAACTGGTGCGGCCGTTCCTGGTGCGCCTGAGCGTGGAGACCGGCGAGTCCTGCATGCTGGCCGTGCTGCCCCCCGCATCCGGCAGCGTGGTCTACGTGGACAAGGTCGATTCCCGCAATGCGGTGCGCTATGTGGCCGAGCTGGGCGCAGTGCGCCCGCTGCACTGCACCTCCAGCGGCCTGGCGGTGCTGGCCTTCATGCCGCAGGCGCGCCGCGACGAACTGCTGAAGAACGCGGTGCTGGAACCCTTCACCGCCAACACCGTCACCACGCGCAAGGCCCTGTTGTCACGGCTGGAGAAGGTGCGGCACGAGGGGTTGGCGGTGGTGGTTCAGGAGTTCAACCTGATCGCGACCGCCATTGCCGCACCCATACGCGACCGCCACGGCGAAGTGCACGCCGCCTGCGGTCTGGCCGGGCCCAGCGAACGCATGCTGGCTTCGCTGGACAAACACAAGGAGATGGTCAAGGCCACGGCGCTGGCCATCTCCGCCGCGCAGGGCTGGGCCCCGGACCTGCCGGAGCCTGGGCCGGCCTGAGCATGGACAGGGCGCGCCGCGGTTCTCACCCTTGGCCCGTGCGGCAGGGCATGGGTGCGGACGGGGTGCCGGCGTGATCGTCGCCACCGCGGGCCACATCGACCACGGCAAGACGCGCCTGGTGAAAGCGCTCACCGGCGTGGACACCGACCGCCTGCCGCAGGAGCGGGCCCGCGGCATCTCCATAGACCTGGGCTTTGCCCATGCCGACCTGGGCGATGACCGCCGCGTGAGCTTCATCGACGTGCCGGGGCACGAGCGTTTCATACGCAACATGCTGGCCGGTGTGTGCGCCATCGATGCGTCCATGCTGGTCGTGGCTGCCGACGACGGCCTGATGCCACAGACCCTGGAGCACTTGCGCATCCTGGACCTGCTGGAGGTGCGCCGCGGAGCGGTGGCCATCACCAAGACCGACCTGGTGGCCGCCGCGCGAGTGGAGCGGGTCCAGGCCGAGGTGGCCAGCCTGCTGGGGGATACCTCGCTGGCCTGCGCGCCGGTGTTTCCTGTTTCCACCGTCACCGGCCGCGGTCTGCCGGCACTGCGTGCCTGGCTGCACGCGCAGGCGGCGGGCCAGGCGACAGCGGTGAACGACGGCCGAAACTTTCGCCTGGCCATCGACAGGGTGTTCACCGTGGTGGGCAGTGGCACGGTGATCACCGGCACCGTGCACAGCGGCTGCGTGCAGCCCGGCGAACACCTCGTGGTGTCTCCTTCGGGCCGACCGGTGCGTGTGCGCGGCGTGCAGGTGCAGGGCGCAGCCTCGGCGCGTGCACTGCCGGGGCAGCGTTGCGCGCTGAACCTGGCCGGCGTGGCGGTCGATGAGGTCGGTCGTGGCGACTGGGTGGTGCACCCCGGCCTGCACGCACCCACGACTCGGCTGGACGTGCGCCTGCAGGTTTTGGTCAGCGAAGAAACGCCGTTGGCACACTGGACGCCGGTGCACCTGCACCTGGGCACGGCCGACGTACCGGCCCGCGCCGTGGTGGCTGCCGAAGGCCACATTGCAGCAGGCCAGGCTGGCTTTGCGCAGCTGGTGCTGGAGCGTCCGGTAGCGGCGCTGCATGGTGATCGCTTTGTGCTGCGCGACCAGAGCGCTCGCCGCACCCTGGGCGGCGGCGTGGTGCTGGACCCGTTTGCCGCGCGACGAACGCGCCGCGCGGCGCTGCACACCGCCCAGCTTCAGGTGTTGGAAAGGGCTTCGCCGGCGCACATCCTGGAGGGCCTGCTGGAACTCAGCGCCAGCGGCTTGGACCTGGAGGCGGTTGCACGCACCTTGAACTTGACACCGGCCCGGGCGGCGGCACTGCAGCAGGCGTCGCGCACCGTCGTGTTGGGCAAGGAGCGCCCGCTGGGCATCGCGCGCGCCAGCGCGGACCTGCTGGCCGCCCAGGTGGCGGCGGCCTTGCAGGCCTTTCATGTCGGCCGGCCGCAGGCCAGCGGCATGGAGATCGCGGCGCTGCGCCGTGCGGTGGGCTCGCGCCTGCCGTTGCCGGCTTTCCAGTTTTTTGTGCGCGAGCTGGCCAACCGCCAGCTCATCGTGCTGTCGAACGACACGGCGCGGCTGAAGGAGCACGAAGCCACGGCCAACGACCAGGACCAGCAGTTGTGGGCACGTGTGCGCCCGCAGCTGACACGGGCCGGCGTCCAGGTGCCGCTGTTGGCCGATCTGGCACTGAGCCTGGGGGTGAAGGAGCCGCTGCTGCGCGACTTTCTGCACCGCAAGAGCCGCACCGGCGAAGTACTGCGTATTGCTGCCGAGCGCTTCTGCCTGCGCGAAACACTGGCGCGGCTGGCGGCCACCGCGGCAGAACTGGCGCGCGAGTCCGACGGCGGAGCGTTCACCGCGGCACAGTTTCGCGACCTCATAGGCACCGGCCGCGGCCTCGCCATCCATTACCTGGAGTTCTTTGACCGGCTGGGCCTGACGCTGCGCAGCGGCGACCTGCGTCGCACCTGCAAGGACTTCACCACCCTGCTGGGCGAGGCCGAACCCCTGCCCACACCTGCAGATTGCAAGAAAGGACCTTGAGTGGACTATGACCTCATCGTGATCGGGCAAGGCCTGGCCGGCCTGACCTGTGCCGGCGAAGCGGCCCGGCTGGGCCTGCGCGTCGCCAACTTCGAAAGCGACTTCCCCGGCGGCCTGGTTGCCAACGTGAACGAGCTGCACCGTTTCGACGAAGCCCAGGGCCTGTCGGGCATGGACCACGCGATGCTGCAGGCCCGTGACAACCAGAAGGCCGGTGTGGCCGGCCGCATGGCGGCGGTCACCGCGGTGCGGGTGCTGGAGCAAGGCTTCGAGCTTGTGGCCGATGACGGCCACTGCACGGCACGCGCGGTGGTGCTGGCCAGCGGGGCGCGACTCAAGTCCCTGGGTGTTCCAGGCGAAGACCTGTACGAAGGGCGCGGTGTTTCACACTGCGCTGACTGCGATGCTCCGATGTTCACCGATGCCGAGGTGGTGGTGGCAGGCGCCGGTGACTGGGCCTTGCAGGACGCGCTGCTGCTGGCGCAGGAGTGCGCCGCCGTGCACGTGGTGCACGCCCAGGCGCAAGCTCCGGCCTGCGCCGACAACCTGCGGCGCGCGCAGGAAGACCCACGCATCCACTGGCACCCTTCGACGCAGGTGACCGAGGTGCTGGGCGATGACGCCGGCATGATCGGTGTGCGCCTGCGCGACGCGACAGGCGCCAGCCGCGATCTGCCCGCCGCCGGCCTGTTTGTGTTGACCGGCCTGCAGCCCAACAGCGCCTTGGCGCCTGAAGGCGCGGCGCGCGACGCCGGCGGACACCTGCTGGTGAATGCGCAATGCGAAACCACGTTGCCCGCGCTGTGGGCCGTAGGGCAGGTGAGGGCGGGTTTCGGTGGTTGGCTGACCGACGCGGTCGCCGACGGCCGCCTAACCGCCCAGGCCGTGAAGGCGCGCCTGGGCTGATACGGGCGACAAGCACATCCAGGAGGGGAATCGTCCCTGGTGGGGCGGCCGGACTTCAACTCCGGTGAAGGCTGCCTGGCGGTCTTCCGTCGGTTCGACTCCCACTCCCTTCCGCCATGCGCCGCGCCGCGGGCCGGCCTCTCTCGACCACATTCCTCGACCGCAGACACCGAATGAACACCACCTCGACCACCCACGCCCGCGTGCTGATCCTGGGCTCCGGCCCGGCCGGCTGGACGGCCGCGCTGTACGCCGCCCGCGCCAACCTGCAACCGCTGCTGATCACCGGCATCGCCCAGGGCGGCCAGCTGATGACCACCACCGACGTGGACAACTGGCCCGCCGACGTGGCCGGCGTGCAAGGCCCGGAGCTGATGCAGCGCTTCCAGCAGCACGCCGAGCGTTTCAACACCCAGGTGG
>JBBCJV010000032.1:0-53434 GCA_037190565.1 Burkholderiaceae bacterium | reverse complement strand
CTCGACAAGTTCGTCTTCACGGGTCTTTCAACCTGCGACGTCGAAAGGGCACGAGATGCGCCGCATCGTCACCATCTGCGAAAACTGCGGCCGGAGGTTTCTTCCGGCGGGCACCCTGGCCGTGCTGCTGGCCTGGTCGGGTTTTGTTGCCGCGGCGCAGCCGCCGGGCACCAGCCAGTACGACATGGAGCAGCCTGCACGGGCCTTGTCGGAAACGCTGCTGTCCATCTCCAGGCAAACCGGCGTGGCGCTGGTGTTCGACCCGGCCGTGGTGAGCGGCTACACGGCGCGCCCGGTGGCCGGGCGCCTGTCTGCCGCCGAGGCGGTTGCGCAGGTGCTGGAAGGCACGGCGCTCACGGCAGACGTGATGGTCGACGGCGCCATCGTCGTGCGGCATGTGTCGGCGCCGCGCGCCGGCCGGCCGCTGCCGGCGCGTGCACAGCCCAGCTCCGCGTTGCCGCCAGGCAGCGGCGGTGTCGGTGCCGGTGTGCAGAGCGTGCGGCTGGCGCAGGCTGCCGGGCCCGAGGTGGTTCGCAGCGATGGCTCGGCCTCCGGCGGGCAGGGCGAGGCCGCGCCAGAGCCACCGCCGGCGGACGACGGCACCGCCCGCGCGGGCGACAGGGTGGAGGTGACCGGGTCGCGCCTGAAGCGGGTTTCGACCGAAGGCCCGATGCCGGTGAACACCTACACCGAGCGCGACATCATCAACAGCGGGCAGC
The DNA here is from genome assembly GCA_037190565.1 of Burkholderiaceae bacterium. GTDB lineage: Bacteria > Pseudomonadota > Gammaproteobacteria > Burkholderiales > Burkholderiaceae_C > Rubrivivax. Next base: position 52,715 of record JBBCJV010000032.1, on the reverse strand, counting down.
CCACGCTGGAGCGGTTTCTCAGTGGCCTGAACGAGGTAGCGATGACGGCGGGGGAGGGCACGGCCGGCTCCACCCTGGGCCAGGGCACGGTGCAGCTGCGGGGCCTGCCGCTGGGCACGACGCTGGTGCTGGTCAACGGCCGCCGCATGCAGGCGGCGGGTTCGTCTGCTGCCAACTACTTCAACCTGAACCTCATTCCGCTGGCGGCCGTGGAGCGTGTGGAGGTGGTGCCGGTGGGCTCGTCGGCCATCTATGGCGGGGACGCGCTGGCCGGTGTGGTGAACATCATCCTGAAGAAGTCTATGGACGGCAGTTCGCTGGCGCTGCGCCTGGGCTCGGCCAAGGGCACGGGCGACCGCAGCGTGTCGCTGGCCACCGGCGGTACGGGGGAGCGGGGCTCGTTCCTGTTGCTGGGCTCCTTCAGCAAGACGCTGCCGCTGAGCATGAACGAGCGTTCCTTCTTCACCGATGCCGACTACAGGCGCTTCGGCGGGGCCGACGTGCGAGGGCGCAGCTGCACGCCCGGCACGGTCGTCAGCGCCACGGCCGACAACCTGCCCGGCCTGGACGCCACGTTCGCCGGCATCCCGACCCTGGCCCCGGGGGTGCCGCTGACGGTGGACAGCTTCGTGCCTTCGGCTGGGCAGGCCAACCTGTGCAACTCCATCACCACGGGCGGCGGGTTTGCGCTGGTGCACGGCGCCGAGTCCATGGGCTTGCATGCCGCTGGCGACTGGTACTTCAACGCCCGCTGGTCGGTCTTTGGTGAACTGACGCTGGCCGACGACCGGGTGCGCGCCGACGAGACCGGCGTGTCGCTGAACAACGTGCTGGTGCCCGCCAGCAACCCCTACAACCCCTTCGGCGTGCCGGTGCGGGTGGTCACGGTGCTGGGGCCAGAGAACGGCGTGCAGGTGTTTGACCGGCACAGCCGCTTTGGCCGTTTGCTGGCCGGCGTGCGTGGCGAGCTTGGTGGGGGGTGGGATCTGGAGGCGACCGCGTCCACGTCACGGGACGACAGCCACCGGGTCGCCACACGCAACACCTTGAACGCTGCGGCGCGGGATGCGGCACTGGCGGCCACGGACCCTGCGTCCGCCCTGAACCCCTTTACCGCGGGGCGGGCGGCCAGTGACGAGTTGCTCCGGCAGATCTGGGCCGACAGCGAGCGTTTCGGCGATGGGCGCAAGGACCAGTTCAGCGCCTTTGCGCGCGGGCCGGTGGCCAAGCTGCCGGCTGGGCCCGTCGAGGCCATTGCCGGCGTAGAGGCCGCGCGTGACTGGTTTTCCACGGTCATCACGGGTACGGGTGCGATCTCTCGTTCCCACAGCCGGCGCTACAGCGCAGGCTATGCAGAGCTGCGTGCACCGCTCATGCGCGCGGCGGCGGCGCAGGGCCAGTCCTGGGATCTGGCTGCGCTTACCTTGGCAGGGCGGCACGACCGGTACAGCGACTTCGGCTCGGCCAACACCTACCAGGCCGGCCTGGAGCTGAGGCCGGCGCGCACGCTGTTGTTGCGCGCCTCGCTGGCGACATCCTTCAAACCGCCCACGCTGAACCAGATGAATGTCGACGAGGCCAACTATGCCTTGGCGAACTTTCAGGTCACCGACCCCGCCAGGGGCAACGAGCGCATCACTTCCGGTGAGCTGAACCGAAGGCCCAACCGTGACCTGGGCCCGGAGGAGGGCAGGGCGATGGCGCTGGGCGCCGTGTGGGAGCCAGAGCGCTTGCCCGGCCTGCGGCTGGGCCTGTCGGCCTGGCGCGTGAAGATCGACGGCCTGATCACCTTGTTGGCGCCGGCGACGGTACTGGCCAATGAAGGCCTGTTCCTGGGCTTCGTGACGCGGGAGCCGGCCAGCAACGGCTTGCCGGGGCGGGTGACCAACGTCCTGTACACCGAGGTCAACCTGGGCCAGGTGCACACGGCGGGCATGGACTTCGAGGCCGCCCACAGCTGGCGTACCGGGGCAGGGCGCTGGACCTTGTCCACGGGCGCCACGCACAACAGCAAGTACCGTGTCACCCTGACGCCGAACTCGCCGGCGGAAGACCGGTTGGGGCGTCGCTTCCGGGACCACTGGGCACCGGAGTGGAAGGGCCGTGTTTCCGTAGGCTTTGAACACGGTGCCTGGGGTATCGCCGCGACGAGCCGCTACCTGGGCAGCTACAAGGACACGGGCGCTGCGGCACAGCGGCTGGGCGGCCTGTGGATGCATGACCTGTCGGGCAGGGTCGACCTGAAGAGGCTGGGCTTGGGCACAGCCAGTGTCAAGGCGGCCACCTTGTCGCTGGCGGTGAACAACCTGATGGACCGCGAGCCGCAGTTCATGTTGTCGGCACCGTACTACGACCCAACACAGTCGGACTGGCGCGGGCGCTATGCCAGCGTGCGGCTGTCTGTCGACTGGTAGCTGACGCCGGGGCCACCCCGGCTTGCCATTCGGCGCGCGCCGTGCCGTGCGCCTTCTCAACACGATCCATTGCCGCCGTGTTGCCTGTGCTGCGGCAGGCGCAACCGTGGCTTATGCCGGTCTCGTCTGGTGTCGCAGCGAATGCCGGTTGTATCGACTCCGGGAGTCTCTTCCATGCAGTTCAACACTTGGGTGCGCCGCGTCGCGCCCCGCCAGATCGTGATGCCTCTGTTGGCGTGCCTGTTCTGTCTGGTGGTGTTCTGGGCACCGGGCGTCAACGCTGGCGCCGGCGGCGAGCGGCTGGGGCCCACGGTGCGCGAGGTGGTGGAGTTCACCACGCTGGTTCAACCGCGCAGCGGGGGTGATGAAGAGCTTCAGGCGCAGCGGTCCCCGGATGGGGAACGGGCGTTCATCGTGACACGACAAGCAGATGTGGCCACGGACCAGAACCGATTCGACATCCTGCTGCTGGACTTGAGTCCGCAGCGGCTGGCGCGGGGAGGCTACGAAGAACCTCAGCGGCTGCTGCGTGTCGAGGACACCCAAGACCAGGCCTACCTCTTTCCGTCGATCCGCCAGGCCCGCTGGGTGGGCAACGACAGCATCGTCTTCCTGGCCCGGCTCAACCAAACGCCGTTGCAGGTGTACAGGCTGGACATAGGCTCGCGGCGGGTGACACAACTGACACAAGCAAAGGGCTTGATCGTCTCGTACGACGTGTCCGACGACATGAGGCACGTGGTCTATGTGGCGCAGCTGCCCAACCCGGCCTTGCCCGAAGGTGCCCACCACGTGGTGGTGGACAACCAGTCGTTCTGGAGCGTCAAGTTCGGCCACATGCGCCTGGGCCCGCAGATGCGGCGCCACCAGTTCTTCGTGGCGGAGGCCGGGTCGCCCGGCCCGGGACGTGCACTGGGTGAGCCCTTCGAGAGCAGCCCTTACGCACCCAGCCCCAGCATTTCGCCCGATGGGCGCTGGGTGCTGGTGCCCCGGTACGAGCCGGAACGCCAACGTGCCTGGGCCGAGCGCTACCCCTTCGTAGCGGATGCCACGGCACGGTTCAGCCGTTCGCTGCAGTTGGACCCGCAGCGCTACTTCTCCCGCCCCACGGCCTACGTGCCGCGGCGGCTGGTGGCTTACAGGGTGGCCGACGGCAGCGAGCAGGCGGTGCTGGACGCGCCGGATGATGCGATCACCAATGCCGCCCAGTGGCGGCAGGACAGGCTGTGGCAGGGTGGCGGCACGTCGGTGGTGCTGGCCGGTACCCACCTGCCGCTGGTGGCGGGGGCGGGGGATGGCGATCTGTCCAGGCGGCCGCACATCGTCGAGTACTGGCCCGACGCCAGGCGATGGAAGGTGATCGCGGCGCTGGACCAGGGTTTGAGGGCAGCGTACGCCGACCCAGCGCGTGCGGGTGCCTTCGTGGCGCAGGACGGCGACAGGCGGCGGCGTTTTGAGCGAAGTGAGGACGGCGGTTGGCGCGAAGTTGATGTGCGCTCCGGTTCGGAGGAGCTCTTGGCGCCCGAGCGGGTAGAACCCCCGGCGTGGCGGCTGGCTGTGGAGCAGGGCTTGAACCAGCCGGCCGATGTCGTGGCCCTGGGGCCCAAGGGCGCCCGGGTGGCCATGACCCGCTTGAACCCGCAGTTCGATGCCGACCGCTGGGGCGTGATGAGGCCGTTCGGCTGGACGGATGCCAAGGGCCGGCGCTGGCACGGGGGCTTGATGTCGGCCTCCGGTGCGCGGGTGGGCGGGCCGCAGCCCCTGGTCATACAGACCTACCGATTCGTGAGCGATGGCTTCTACCTGGACGGGCCGGGAGCGGGTTTCAGCAGCGGCTTTGCGGGGCGTGCCTTCCTGAGAGAGGGGCTGCTGGTGCTGGCCTTGCCCTGGGGGCCGTCACCCGACATGCCGTCCAGCCCCCGTGGCGGCGTGCAGGACTTCATGGACGGGGTGCAGGGCGCGGTCGACGAGTTGGTGAGGCAGGGCCTGGTCGACCCCCAGCGGGTGGGCATTCTGGGATGGAGCGCCACCGGTGAACGGGTGCTGAACCTGGTGACGTTTGCGAAGACGCCGATACGCGCGGCTTCGCTGCTGGACGGTGACGCCAACACCTTGTTCTCCGCCACGGTGACCTATGGCGCCGGTGATGCGATGTCCACGCGCAGGGAGTTGGTCAATCAGTCTCAGCCTTTCGGGAGTTCGCTGGCCCAATGGGTTCGCAGCGATCCGTCCTTGCACACCGACTGCGTGCGGGCGGCGTTGCGCATAGAGACCTACGGCCCGACGGTACTGAACAACTGGGACATCTATGCGCTGTTGCGTCGTCAGCACAAGGCTGCAGAGATGGTCGTGATCCCGGAGGGGACGCATTCGCTCTCGCGCCCCAGTGAGCGCATGATCTCTCTGCAAGGCAACGTGGACTGGTACCGGTTCTGGCTGAAGGGCGAGGAGCGCACCGAGGTGTTGCTGCCCGGCGAGTCTTCGCAGACGCTGCAGAACCAGTACGCCCGTTGGCGCCAGATGGAGGTGTTCAAGCGTGTCGACGACGCGCGGCCGAGGTGTGCGCGGGTGAGTGAGCCGTTCTAGTGGGTGTGCGGGCTGTTCGCTCCGTCTGCCTATGGCGTTGTGTGTTGGCGATGCCAGAGGATTGCGTAGGTGCCGCCTCGTGCCATCAGCGCAGCGTGCGACCCTTGCTCGCGGACCCTACCGGACTCGAGCACGACGATGTGGTCGGCGTGCCGCACCGTGGACAGGCGGTGAGCGATCACAATGGTGGTGCAGGCGGCTGCGGTGGCCCGCAGTTCGCGAAGGATGGTGCTCTCTGTCTGGCTGTCCAGCATGGACGTGGCCTCGTCCAGGACGAGAACGCGCGGGTTTCTGAGCAAGGCGCGCGCGATGGCGACGCGCTGGCGTTCGCCGCCGGAGAGCTTGAGGCCGCGTTGCCCGACCAGGGTGTCGTATCCAAGGGGTAGGGTGCTGGTCAACGGGTGCAGTTGTGCCCGCCTGGCAGCGAGTTCTATCTCCGCTTGCGAGGCGTCATGTCTGCCCAGGCCGATGTTGCGCGCCAGGGTGTCGTTGAGCAGGGCAGTGTCCTGGGGCACCAGTGCGATGAGCGATCTCAACGTGCTGTGCGGCAAACCCTGAATGGGCCGGCCCTCCAGCAGAATGTGCCCCGACTGGGGTTCGTGCAGGCGCATCAGCAGCCTGGCCAGCGATGACTTGCCCGACCCGCTGGCACCGACGATGGCCAGCGTGCTGCCGGCAGCGATGTCCAGGTGCAGCGACCTCAGCACCGGCCGTCGGGTGTCGTAGCCGAAGCAGACTTGTTCGAAGCGTATGCGCGGGCCACGTCGTCCCGCAGCCGGTGCTTGCCCTCGATGAAGGCTGGCCGTGGCCGCTGTCGATGCAGCTTGGCCGGCTTCATCACCCGGAGTTGCCGGCTGCGCCTGGGTGGGGGCTGGTTGGTCCTCGGTGGGTTGTCGCAGAACCTCCAGCGCAGGGCGTATGAAACCCAGGGCCTGAGACAGGTCACGCGCGGCGTTGCCCAGCATCTCCAGGGGCCGCACGATCTGCAGCATGTACACGTTGGCCAGCACGAAGCCGCCTATGGTGAGTGTGCCGCCGGCCACCGCGTTGGCGGCGAGGCTCAGCGATGCGGCCACCGAGAGCATGAAGATGGCGGCCACCCACAAGCCGACGCGGGCCCGCAGCCGGTACAGGCCATGCCAGCGCGACTCGAGCACGTCGGTTGCAGCAGCCAGCTGGGCTCGCACGACCGGCTCCGCGACGAAGCATTTGACGGTCTCGCAGTTGGACAGCGCATCGGTGAGGGTGGCATTGACGCCCACACTGGCCTCCGACACCTGGCGTGCGCGGGTAGTGATGACGGGCGATGCCGAGGCAAAGACGACCAGGTAGGCCAGGGCCGTCGCGGCGAAGCAGCCGACCAGGGCCGGTTGGTCCAGGCTGGCCAGGACCACGGCGACGGTCGCGATCTCCACCACCACGGGCAGCAGGCTGGTCACGACATGGATGACCAACAGCTGGAAGCCGCGCGATGCCAGGTGCACACCATGGACCAGCTCGCCGCTGCGCCGGTCCAGATGAAACTGCAATGGCAGGGCCAGCAGGTGCTTGAAGAGTCGCTGAGTCAGTCGGGCCAGCAGCCGCTGTTCCGCGGTGCCGGTGAGCAAGGGGCGCACCTCGGCCAGCAAGCGGCCCAGGCCCAGGGCCAGGACGTAGGCGGCACCGAACAGCACGACGGCGCTTGCGGCAGCCTGGTCGGCCGCCGTGCTGCCGGCCACGGCGTCGACCATGCTCTTCAAGGCCAGCGGGGCCAGGGCCGCGAGCAGCCCGCCTGCACTCACCAGGACAACGGCTGCCAGCCACCGCCGCCGCACCCTGGCGTCTGTGCAGGCCCGCAGCAGCCCAAACGTCTCCTTCACGGCCGAGGGCAGCGCCATCCTGCTTCTTCAAGCTGCTGGTGGTGAGCTGCCCAAGTTGCGCGGCCAGCGCTGCAGCCAAGCCTCGATGCCGATGCAGACGTGGATCTCGTGCAGATGCGCCGCCAAGGCCGTGGGGCGGTCCGACAAGGCTTCCTCCACCCGGGCCCGGTTCAACAGGCCGTGGCGGACCAGTTCGCCGTCGAGCAGCAGGCTGCGCGCCAGGCCCATGCTCCTGTGCAAGATGTGCTGCAGGTGTTCGCCCATGCCGCCCTTGGACCAACGGCCGGCGATCTCTGCAGGCATGTCATTGGCAAAGGCTTCGCGCGCCAGCGCGCGGCCCCTGCCGCCGTGGGTCAGCACATAAGTGGGGAGCTTCAAGCACAGCTCGACCAGTGGCTGGGACAGCAGCGGGTGTACGAGTTCTGGTGCTGCCTCGCGTTCGAAGGGGTCGTAGCCGTCCAATGGATGCAACAACTGCCGCGTCTGGAAGGCCTTGCCCATGGGCAGCTTGCGGGCGCGCAGCAGTGCAGGATGGACGATCTCGTCGCTCAGGAGGTGGCGTGGAAGCGCCTCCTGGTTGACGAGAGCCAGTTGCATGCCGGCGCTGCGCCAGGTCTCGGAAGGTGTGCCGACGCTGCGGACGGCAGCCAGCAAGGCCCGCCAGACGGAGACGCGGCCCAGGCGGGCAGCGTCCATCAGCGCGCCTGGGAAGCCGGCATCGAGCCCGCGCAGTTGCAGGTAGTCGCCAGCGGGCCAGCAGCCCCGCATCTGAAAGAACAACTGGTCGCCGCCGGCGCCGGTGAACAGGGCGTCGGCGCCGCGCTCCCTGGCCAGCATCGCATCCATGCGGCCGGTGCCGGTCCGGCCCACGTAGTTGCAGGGTTCGGGGGTGCGTGCAATGTCCAGCACCTGCTCCAGGTGAAACTGCGCGTCCCGCTCGCGCTCAACGAGTTCCCGCTTTGCGCGCCGGGCTGCCAGGCGCGCGAAGCTGCGTTCGTCGCTGTCATGGCCTGGCGAGTGGTAGTTCACGCAGGTCACGCGGGACGCGGTCGCCTGGTGGTCCAGGCAGCTCAACAGTATCGAGGAGTCCACACCGCCGGACAGGCGCAGCAGCAGATGGTCGTGGCAGCTGGCCCAGTGCTGGGCGCAAGCCCGTACCATGCGCCGCAACTGCGGCGCAGCTTGTTCTGGCGCCATGTCCTGTGGCTGGAGGGCGATGGCGGCAGCGTCCCACAGCAGCGTGCAAGCACCGTCCTGTTCGCCGAGCGCGACGACTTCGCCAGGGAGGACCTTGTGGATGCCTTCCAAGGCGGTGCCGTGGCCGCTGATCTTGACGTGCAACAGGTGGGCGGCCAGGCCGGGCCAGCTCACGCGCGGCCGGGGCAGGAGGGGCAGGGCGGTCAGCAGGTCTTCAAGCCACGAGAACACGATGTGCACGCCTTCATGGCGGGTGCGGAAGCAAGGCAGGGCACCACCGGAGTCGCGGACGACCAGCATGTCGCTGATGCTGGCGGGCAGGAAAGCGACGTAGCGCCCCCAGAAGCGGTCGATCAGGGCTTGGCCACGGCTGCTGACGATGGCCTGCGATTCGCTGTCGGTCAGCTGGACTTCGCGGCTGGGGCGGTGGTTCAGCTCTGAGCGCCGGAACAGCTTGCCCAGCACCAGTCCATCAGCGCCGGACAATGGGTAGACGACGTTGACGCGGTCACGGCCGCCGGTGACGAAGACCAGCAAGCCGGCGCGGCTCTGTTGCAGCGACCATCCCGGGGCAGCCTGAAGGACTTGCCCGAATTGCCGCGCAACGTGGTCTGCGTTGACGATGTGGGGGTTCCAGGCTAGCGCGATGTACCGAAACACGGGTGGCTTCCTGGTCGCTGTCAGACGGTGAGGATGGGCTCGTACCGAAGGACGTGCTCATGCTGGTCGTTCAGCACGACGCCGGCTCGCTGAACCCAGGCGTGGGCACAGAAGGGACCCGTTGCGACGCCCAGCACCCAGGTCGCGGCGATCTGCTCGCCGGCGAGGAAGTGCATGAGCGCCAGCGAGTCATGCAGGCACCTGTCCTGGGCGGTGAACACCAGCGGGCGTAGCGCCGTGTAAGCACCCACGGCGTGGCGCAAGGCTTCATGGGAAGGCGTTGCCTGGTGTCGCAGTCGCCGCTGACTGGCGCCTAGCCTTGTTGCGACTGTCCACAGTGACAGGAGTCGAAGGGACAGTGCTGCGTAGCCCGCGCTGCGGATGAAGCGCAGTGTTCGCCATGGCCCGACGACGACACCCTGGAACCTGTCGTCAGCGGTGATGGAGCAACGGGGCTCCTCCGCCTTGACCTGAGGCTGGTAAGGCTCCGGGTTGCGGTTCAGCAAACCCTGCGCGATGAGCGGCGCCGTCAGCGCGTCGCTGTCCAAGACCTCCACTGCAGGCTCGGCGCTGCAGGCAGAGGCCGGCCATCCCAGGACGACGCCTGAGAGCGCGGCTTGCGCTGGCCCAGCGATGCCGAGGTATCTGTTGCGACGAAGGTCCAGGAGGATGACCTGGCCACCGCAGCGGCATGCGCGCACATGCGGTGCGAGCCGGAGTCTGGGGAGTGCGGTGGCATGCACGGGGATGGAGTCGCAGCATCTGTGGCCCAGCCAGGAGGGTGACGCGGACGTGCCGGCCGCCCTCCTGGCGCGAGCTCAGTCTTCCTCGCGCATGGGCAGGTCGGGGTGGTCTTCCACGACCGGGCCGAAAGGCCCCTTCGTCGCGACCTTGGCGTCTCCCAGGTCGACGACTTGCAGGACGGGCTGTTGGTTCATGTTGGGCTCCTTGATGGGGAAAGACAGGGTGTCGGCGGCCCGCGCGGTCGGCGGGCCGGCCGGGTCACGGCGTCGAGCGGGTGGGCAGCTCTTCGTTGTCCTCGCTGTAGATCTGGTTCAGCTCGCCCTGGGTCAGGGTCTTGGCGTCACCCAGTTCGATCACTTCCAGTTGCGTGGTCTCGTTCATGACGAACTCCTTGAGGTTGAGATGGGGTACTTGGCGGCCCGCAGCTGGTTGCCTTGGGCACGGACAAGGTACGCGCGCTTGTTGGGCCGCGGCAAGACAAATGTCGATCGGTCGACCGTGTTCGGCGACCGGGGCGGGGCAGGTGTCGCTGTCGGCATAGGCGGGTGCGGCCGGCGTGCCGATGCGCGCGCCGAGGCAGCCGGCTTGCTCGCGTTCGGCGTTGCGCTGCGGGGTCCGTCCTTGCGGGGGGCAATCCCGAACGTTGAGCCGATTGCTCCTCAACGGGACTTGAGGATTTGCACCGCCGAATCGTCAAACAGGTATGGAGGCCTTCGATTCGACCGGGGCGTTGCCCATGGAGCCTGGTGCAGACTGGCACCTGTGCTGGCAGGCCGCGGTCGGCAGGCAGTTTTTTGCAGATGAAGCGCTGTACGCGCGCGTCAGGACCCGCCTGATCGAGGCCCACGGGCAGCGGGGCCGAGGGCTGATCGGCTATCTGTTGCTGCCCGGCGAGATCCACCTGGTGTCGCGCCTGTCGCGGGCCGACAGCTGCAGTGGCCTTGCCCGCGGCATCGGCACCATCGTCTCGCGCTGGGTTCGCGATGGCCAGCGCTTGTACAGCCCGGTGTTTGCTGGGGCGTTTCGGGCGCACCGGCTGGATTCCTTGCAGGCGCTGCGCAATGAGTTGCGCATGCTGGCATGGCGACCGGTGCACCTGGGTCTGTGCAAGACGCCGACGCACTATGCCCACACGTCCTTGCGGGCGGTGATGGGGCTGGCGGTGCAGCAGCGCTTTGAGCCCAAGCTGGCCTTGGGTGTTTTCGGCGAGGCGGTGCCGCAGGCCCGGCAGGCGATGCGGGCCTGGCTGGCCGCCCGGCCTACGCAGCGGGAGACCCGCGCCTGGGAGCTGATGCGCGGGTTGGTGGTGGCGCCTGCGGCCGCCGGCGCCCGTGCGATGGGGCTGGCTCAGCGGCACGACGCTGCGCTGGCGCTGCTGGTGGCTGCCGGCGGGCGAGAAGGCGTGGTCGGTGCGCTGCGGCTGCTGGAGGCCTGGGTCCTGGTCCGCTTGGGCCTGCGTGGGCAGGTGGACCTGCACGGTTCATCCGGGCGCGATGGGTCCAGGGGGCGTGCCTTGGTGGCATGTTTGGCGGTGGACCTGGGCTTGTGCTCCGCGGCGTCGGTAGCGCGGCACTTCCGGCGCTCACGGTCGACGCTGAGCGAACAGATGCGCGCCTGCAGGCTGCGCCCTGCGGATGCGGTGCTGCTGGGCTTGCCGGCCAGCCGGTTGGCGGAAGAGGCGGTGGCCTTGGCCCCGCAGCCCAGATGAGGGGAGCGGCCCTTCCCGTGGCCGGGGCGCCCGGTTGCGCTGATGGCCGTTGCGCCTTGCGCGACCGCCATCCTCTTCGCGCAACCGGTGGTCGGCCGGGCCATGGAGGCCCGACCGCCACCCCGGCCACCCGCCAAGCCCGGTGCCGGGCCGGTGTTGAGGTGAGCTCGGTTCGGCTCGTCCGGGGTGCCAGCCGCTGCGCCGGGTGGCACGCCGGTCGCGGAGGCGCCGGCCCTCGGGGATTGGGGCGGGCACCTGGGCCGCGTCTGCTGCGCCAGCCGGGCTGTCACAGCTGTCGCTTCGGCTTCGGGCCCTGGCAAGGAGGGCGTCTTGCAGCCGAGCGCCGGGCAGCCCACCGTGCTCCCCCCACGGCACCCCCATCTTGGTGTGAGGGGGACTTGTGGGGGGATCTTCGAACGGTGGGCCGGGTGACCGGCTCACCGTTTCGGCTGCCGGCAAGGGCGGCAACAGCCACCCCCACTCCCCGCTCGCCCCCAGGGGCGAGTGCGAGGAGAGCCGAGCGAGAGGATCGGTTTTCAGGGTGCCAGCACGGTGCCCGGCCGGTTCACTCTTGTGAGGAGGCCGTCATGGCTTACGTTCGAGTCGAGCAACGCAGTGCCCACCTGGCTGGGCCGGTGCAACTGTCCTGGGTCAATGGCCGGGAAGGCCAGGTCGCCAAGGCCGTGTTGACTGCGATCAGCAACACCCGTCGCGGGTCGGGGGAGACGCGCGAGGAGGAGCCGACAGCGATCCAGTGGACGCTGTGGGGCAAGCAGGCGGAGAACGCGGCCGCTTACCTGGGCAAGGGCAGCCACGTGAACGTGGTGGGCCGTGTGCGCAACAACCACTACGACAAGGACGGGCAAACCGTCTTCGGGCTGGAGTTCACGGCCGCGGAAGTGGATTACCTGGACAGCAAGGCTGAGGCCGATGCCCGGCGCGGGCGCTCGGGCGCCGAGGCCCAGGCCGCCGGCGACGCGGACGCAGCGCAGCTGTCAGGAGCGGCTCGTGTCCCCGGGCAACGCCGGCCCGTGCGGGGCGATGCGGCGGCGTCCACGCCAGCAGGAACCGGGGCGCACTGAGCGCCGCCTGGGTTTCAGGGGGCGGGGCGCGGCGCGCCTCGCCCGGTTGCACCGTCCTAGCAGGAGTATCGAGATGAACATGCTTCAATCCTTCGCCCGGCCGTCGCTGGCCACGCGCTTCGCAGGCAGCACCCGCGTGCTGCAGGGGCAGGTGCCCTTGTGCGAAGACCAGATGCGGGTGGCCGCGCCTTCCATCTTCGCCGGCGGCCGGCATGCCAGCCGTTCCGCGCGCTATGCCTACATCCCCACCATCGAGGTACTGCGGGGCCTGCGGCGCGAGGGCTTCGAGCCTTTCTTGGTGGCCCAGGGGCAAAGCCGCGTGGAGGGCAAGACCGAGTACACCAAGCACATGATCCGGTTGCGGCATGCCCGGCAAGCAGAGCCGCGGCCGGAGGCCAACGAGATCATCCTGATCAACAGCCACGATGGGGCCAGCAGCTACCAGATGCTGGCCGGCGTGTTTCGCTTCGTTTGCTGCAACGGGCTGGTGGTCGGCGACGTGGTGGAAGATGTGCGCATCCCGCACAAGGGCCATGCGCAAGACGAGGTCATCGAGGCGGCTTTCCGCGTGCTCGACGAGTTTGCCCTGGTGGACGAACACGCCGAGGCCATGCGGGCCTTGACGCTGGCGCCGGCCGAGCAACTGGCGTTTGCGGCATCCGCGCTGGCGCTGCGGTTTGGTGCAAGCCGCAGCGACGACGAACCCGGCAGGCTGCGGCAGCCGCCGGTGACCGCCTCGCAGTTGAACGAGGGCCGCCGTGTTGAGGATATGGGCGGCAGTTTGTGGACCACGCTGCACCGCGTCCAGGAGAACGTGATGCGCGGCGGGCTGTTCGGCCGCACGGCGCAAGGCAGGCGCATGCGCACGCGGCCGGTGGCCGCCATAGACCGCAGCGTGAGCCTGAACCGGGCGCTGTGGACGCTGGCCGAAGAGATGCGCAGGCTCAAGGCCTGAAACCGTGACGCGCCGGGCGTGGTTTCGGGTTCGGCGCGTCTGCCGCGGTGCGCCGGCTCGCGACGCTTTGCCTGGCGCGCCTGAAGCCATGGTGAAAGGAGGTGACGCGATGAACTCGCCCACGGGTCTTGACGAGGTGGATGTGATGGCTGTCCGGTCGCAGGAAGCGACCCGGCGCGCGGGCGCGGCGTTTGCGCGCCTGCTGGCCTTGGCAGAGCGCCAACAGTCGGGCCAGGTCAAGCGCGTGGCCGGCTTCCTGGCGGCCACCTACAACGGTGAAGCGTTTGCGCTGAACCCGTTCGAGTTGCGCGCGGTGGACGTGGCCATCAGCGACGACATGCTGAGTTGCCTGGACGGCCTTCGCTGGGGTCGCGCCGACTTGCACCGGCTGGTGCCGCGCGGTGATGCCCGCGTGCGGGCGGTGATCCTGCGGTGGGGCTTGCGCTGGCCGGGCGAGAGCTGAGCGAGCCAGGAGCGGCGTCAGTCGAGTGACGACGGGACCACAGGCCGCGCTGGAAGCGCCACTGGTTCCAGCGCCCGCGGCCAGAGGCAGGTGCCTGACGATAGGCAGGGCAGGGCGTGCAGTGGCACAGCGGCGCCGGTACGGCAAGGGAGCCCGTTATGAAGACGCTGGTGCTGGCCAACCAGAAGGGTGGCGTCGGCAAGACGGCGGTGGCGACACTGCTGGCGCACTACCTGCGCCGGCACGGCCGGCGCGTGCTGGTGATCGACCTGGACCACCAAGGCAACTTATCGCAGGCCTTGCGGCTTTCAGGGCGGGCGGTTGAGACGTCGTTCGGGGCTTCTCGGCTGCTGGCCGAACCGGTTGGTGCGCCGGCGTCAGACGGCTGCGCGGTGACGTCATGCGGCCTGGCAATGCCGCAGGGCGAGTTTGTCCTGGTGCCTGGCGATCAGCACCTGCTTACGCTGGAGCGGCAGCCGGACCGACACAACGCCTTCGCCACCCATCTGCGCCGATGCCTGCGCAGCTTGGCAGCGCGGTTCGAGGTGTGCCTGGTGGACACCAACCCCAACCCCGACATCCGCGTGATCGCCGCACTGGCGTCGGCGGACGCTGTGCTGTCGCCCATACAGCTCAACCAGGAGGCCATGGACGGGGTGGGCGGGCTGCTCAACCACGAGCGGGTGGGCGTGCGTCGGATCAAGGCGGTGCTGAACCCCGGGCTGCAGCTGGTGGGCCTGTTGCCGGTGATGGTCGAGGCCACGCCGTTCCAGCGGGCGAATTTTACGCAACTGGTGCAGCACTACCACCGGCTATTGATCCGCACCGGCGAGGGGCCGGGAGACTTTGCGGCCATCCCGCGGCGTTCGGCGGTGGCCGAGGCTCAGGCCGCAGGCGAGGTGCTGTGGGAGATGAAGAAGACGGCAGCGCGGGACGCGTACAAGGAGGTCGAACCCAGCCTGAGGGTCATCGCTGCCACCGTGGTGGCGGCTGCCAGCCTGCCTGGCGACCTGAACGGGAAGCCGATACCGGTTGAGAAGGCAGGGCAGTCAACAGTCGCCGAACAGGAGCCTGGCGTTGGCGCTTCTTCTTGAAAAGCTGGATCTGCTGGGCCAGGGCGAAGCCGCCCCCGGCGGGGCGCCCATGCTTTTGGCGGTGGGCACCATAGACGAAGACCCGGCGCAGCCGCGACGAGAGTTTGACGAGGAGACGCTGTTGGCACTGGCAGCGACCATTCGCGAGCGGGGCGTGCGTCAGCCCATCTCGGTGCGGCCCCACCCGGCGGTCGAGGGCCGATGGCTGCTGAACTTCGGCGCGCGGCGGCTGCGGGCCAGCCGGATCGCCGGCAGGGCGGAAATCCCGGCGTTTGTCGACCTAGGTGCTGACGACTATGACCAGGTCATCGAGAACGAACAGCGTGAGGCCCTCAAACCTTTGGAGCTGGCGATGTTTGTGCAACGCCGCCTGGCCGCTGGCGACTCGAAGGCCGAGATCGCGCGGCGCATGGGCAAGGGGCGGGCTTATGTGACCTATGCGTCGGCCTTGATAGACGCACCGGACTGGCTGCTGACTGCGTACCGGGAGGGGCGTTGCCGCGGCCTGCGCGAGCTCTATGAGCTGCGGCGCCTGGCCGCAGAGCCGGGGTTCGAGATGGAGCAACTGGCGGCGAACAAGGGGGCGATCACGCGGCGCGAACTGCGGTCCAGGGGGCGCCCGTTCTCAGCGGCCGGGGGAGCTGACTGCGAAGGTGTGGAGGTCTCAGGCGGTAAACAACGGGGGCAGGGCGGGTACTCCGCAGATGTACCCCGGCGGCGCGGGCCCAGCCTTCAGGGAAGGCTGGATGGCGAATGGGTTGATGTGCGCCTGGACCGGGTGCCGGCGGAGACGGACCAGGTGTTTGTGAAGGTCAAGGGAACAGGGAAGTGGACGTCTGCGCCGGTTGGCGCGCTGGCTAGCTTGCGCTTGGTTCTCGACTGAGAGTTCCCGGTCCAGCGCGGTCGGCGGGCGCTCAAGACAATCGCGGCCATCCTCGAGCAGTTGGTGATCGAGAAGACCCCAGCCGCAAGCCATGGGGCATGCGCGCGGCCGCAAGGGGTTAGCGTCGCCCAGGTGCGCGCGGCGGCGCGGCCGACGTACGGTGCGCTGCCGTCGCTGCACCACAAGGCCGTGGCCAACGCGAAGCGGTGGGCGCGGACGAGGCGGCGCTTGCTCACCGGGCCGGCGGCGCGGCGCAGCGCACGCTCGCCGCGCGCTTGACGGCCAGTCCGGCCTCGAAACCGGTCAGGCACGGCAGGTTCGCCAACGCCGCGGTCAAAGCCGCCGGCGACAGCGGCGGCCGGCGCCGGTACCAGCGCTTGTTCAGCTGCGCCAACACCGCGCCGTCTGCGCCCAGCGCCACATCCTGCAGCGCCCGGGCGCGCGGCTGCAGCGCACCCTGCGACACCCAGTCGCTGAGTACCACGCCGTCGTGGGCCCGGAACAGCAGCAGACCGTCCTTGGTGCCGAGCAGCCCGACGGCCGCGTCCTCCTGCCACAGCAGGGTCGCGGCCTGGTCCTTCTTCAGCAGGCGGGGCGTCGTCCACAGGATCTCGGCTGAAGCCAGCGAGATCGCCGTGAGCCCGCCACCGGCGTTGCAGTAGACCAGTCGATCGCCCGCGAGGCGGAAACACGGCGCGGGACGCTCCAGCGCTTCGGCGATGGACATCGGTTTCACGTCGGCCGCCGCCCGCAACAGCAACGTTGGCTTCGGGTCGAGGCCATAGACGTGCAGGTCGCCCGACGCAGCCAACGTGGCGAGCAGCTTCTGCTGCGGATGGAACCGGGCCGCGACCACCGTGCCCTGCGGCGGGTCGGGCAACGCCAGCGTCCTCATCGCCTCGAGGTCGATCAGCGCCACGCTGTCGTGGCCCATGTAGGCCATGTCGAACACCGCGACGTAGCGCCGGTCGGGCGAAATCACGGTCTCGCCGAAGTTGCCGTGAAAGTTGTACGTCGCGCACCGCACCTCCCCGCTGGGCCGGGGCAGCCGGCAGTAGAGGTGCTCGCCGAACTGCGCGCCGGCCACCATCCAGGTCCAGAGCACCGGGCCGGCAGGCGCGTCGATTGCGAACACGCGGCCGTTCTCGCGCCCGCCTTCGAGGTCGTCCAGCAGCGCCTGGGCGTAGAGCGACAGCAGCACCTCTGGAGGCGTCGTCGTCACGTCCCGGCCGGCGGCCGAGGCGGCGGCCAGTTCCGCCTCCATCGCGGCCTCGCCCCGGCGTTCGATGGTTTCCACGTCGGCCTGGAGCCGCGAGATCGCTTCGTCGACCTCCGACGGCAGCAGGAGGCGCGACCCGTCCTTCATTGACAGCGCGTTGCGCTCGGCGCCGAAGCCGGCGGCGGTCGCCTTCGGGTCGATCGCTTGCAGATCGGGTATGTCAAGCGCCTGCCACAGCGCGCTTTCCGGCCGCTTGGCCGGAAAGTCGAGCGGCGCCGTCGACGGTGTGCGCTTCAGCATGTCGCACACGGCTTCCGCCCCGTCTGGGTGGCTGTGATCGCGACTGCGCTCCGGGGCGCCTTCGGGCAGCACGCGGCGCTCGATGCGAAGGCCACCGTCCGCCGCCACCGTCACGGTTGCGAGCTGCTGTTCCAACTCGCCCTGCGCGTTGTCGCCGGACTCGATGGCCTCAATGCGACGGCAGCCGGCATTCGCGACGACTGGATGGAAGCCGCTCGGATGAACCCAGTGGAATTCGCCGCTGTCGGTGCGCACGAACAGCAACCGCGGCTCGATGCCGCCAGCGGACGAGCTTTGCGTGCCGCCCCGGAGCATCAGCACGCGCCCGCCCGCCAGCTCGTAGGCTGCGAGGCTGTCGCTGTCGATGGTCAGCTCGCCGATGTCGACCGAGACCACGCTCCTGCCGGTGTCGGGGCGGTGGATGGCGAACTTGCCAGTCGCTTCGTCGGCGCTGTAAAGCATCTGGCCGTCAGCCGACATTGCCATCCACGCCTTGCGGCCGCCTTCCACCGGCACGACCTGGCCCTGGTGCAGCAGATAGGCCTGCTCGCCCCAGTTGGCCGGCGATCGGCGCTCCAGCACCTCGGACATGGGCGGCAAGTACTGGAGCCAGTGCGCCAGCACCTGGCGGTGCCGCGCTGCGTCATCGCCCGTGGCCGCGAGTGCCGCGTAGGCCAGCTGCGCCACCGCGAGAGGCGACACGCCGCCGTTGGCCGCCGCCTGCGCAGCGACGTTGGCCACCCGATCGAGGCGCTCCTTGGTCGCCAGCTCGCGTTGCAGGCGGCTTTCGCCCAGCGCCAGTTCCTCGCGCAGCGCCGCTTCGCGGGCGCTGAACAGGCCTGCACCCAGCGCGGCCAGCGCGACAAAGCCGACCGTGCCTGCCGCCAAGTAGGCCGTGCGTCGGCGGCGCTGATCCTCGCCGCCGAGCACGTCGGGTGGCTTGTGGTGCAGCCGCGCAGCCACGACCAGCAGCTCTGCTTGCAGCCGGCTCCTCAGCTCGCGGCCGCGTGCTGCCGCAGCGAACGAGATGTCCACCCACAGCGGCTCGCTCGCGAACCGGCCGAACAGCGACGCCGGCACCGCGGTGCTCGCGCCGCGGTCGAAGTCGCGGCCTGCGGCGTCCCACACCACCTGCCCGGCGCCGACCACAAGGATCAGGTTGCGCGTACCACGATGGCGCAGCCACCACTCGACCTCTCGTTCGACCCACGGCGACAGCGCGGCGCGCGGCGAGGCCAGCAACAGGAAGTACTCCGACTGCGAAAGCGCCTCCTCGATGCTCTTCCACAGGCTCTCCGACGGCGCCATGCTGGAACGGTCCCGGAAGACCCGCACCGCGCGCAGCCGGTACCAGGGCCGCGCGATTCCGTGCAGCGCGCGTTGCACTTCCGCGGCCAGCTGCACATGCTCGCCGTGGCTGTAGGACAGGAAGGCGTTGAAGGCCAACGCCTTGCCGTCGCCCCCCGCGACGACGGACTCTGCATCCTCGCTCAAGAGTTCCTCCTCGCTGTTTTCGTTGGGCGCCATGTTGCCCGCGCTGCCGTCGTCGTGCCATCCCCGTTCGCACGGAAACGCGCTCATGAACATGCCCGTCTCCCAGGCCGCACCTGCCGATGCACCGTGCCGAGGGTTCCCCCGCCTGCGCTGCTGGACGCAGGCCATCCTGGTCGGCCTACTTGCCGTCGTGCTGTGGAGCTCGATCGTCGAGCCTGATCGGCGGTCTCGCACGCAGTGCGTAGAACTTTTGACCGATCTCGTCAAGACCAAACTGTGATTCCAGGACCCGGCGGCAGCGGCATGGAGTGCGTGTGTTTGATGCAAGCGCCATCGTTCTGACCCGGCTCGGAAAGCCAGCGAGCGTTCGCAGGCGGCGGTTCGGACTTTGCCTTCAGGTTGGCCTGGATGATCCGACGTCGTGTCCGCGGGCGGCGCCGCGCCTTCCGGGCTGCCGCTGGCGGTGCGGCTTGGTGCGAGGAGTTTGTGACACCGGCGGGCCTTGAGGCACCCCTATCGAAGGCGGACCTTGGCGTTGGGGGACTACGGTTGGCTTCGGGGCGTCGAGGTCAGGACCGCGGATGGCGCTTCACGGTCGGAAGTGCCGGCAGACTTTGTCCCGCGATGATGTGCTACAGGATCGGCGGTCCAGACTGGTCGCGGTCAGCCGCTTCGCTGCGGCGAGCGTCGGCGGCCCCCACAACCGGCCGGTCAGGCTCTGCTGGGGCGGTTCGGATTGCCCGCCTCCGTGGCATGGACATGAATCCGAGCCGCTTCCACTACGAAACAACAGGCCTTCTCAAGCCACTGAGCGCCTGGACAAAGCCCGATCAAGGAGTTTCCTGAAGCCATCCCTGTCACGCGCGCTCCGGCTTTCCTCCCGGAACTCCAATCGATCCTCGGTCGTATCTCGCAAGTTCGCTCTGACTTGAGCGACAGCCGAGGGGCTCAATCCATCGATCACGGCGACCGGGTGTGCGCCGTCATAGTCGGCGCAAAAGACGTAGAACCCAGTCTCGCGATGCGTCTGCAGCAGCCCCTTGTAGGCAGGAACCGCCGCGGACCAGAGGCTGTTGCCATTGATGCCCACGCGGTGGACCCAGATCGAGGTGTGCTGGTCGAGCGGATCACCGCTCCTGGTGAACCGCCACGGCCCGTCCTGCACGATCAGGATCTCGTCTGACCGCTCGTCGAGCATTCTCGCCTTGACGTCTACAGGCAGCCCGATTCCGAACATTGCAGCAATCGCCTCGGTTGATTCCGGGTTCACGCCGGCGACACGCGTCAAGACCTCCGTCTCAGCTTTAGATCGACTCACCGGATAGACCGCAACCTGCCGTTCATCAAACGACCGTCGCGCCGTGTCCCGCGAAGGTTCGCGCAACGTGTAGATGGGCACGTAGTCTGGCGCCATGATGCCGTAGTGACTTTCGAGCACGATGCCAGCCCAGCCTGCAGCCCAAACCTTGGGGCCTCGAGTGAACAGGTCAGCGACTGCATCGATGGCGTCGGCATGAAACGCGCAGATCTCGTCATCCTTGCTGACGTACCAGGGTTGCAGCAGGCGCGCACTGAATTCACCGTGCGGAGCCGCAAGGTGATTCCAGCTCGTGGCGCCCAGCGCCGCCGCAGCGACAGCCTGCACGGTCGCCGTGTCGGGTTCGGGCTTAGAGCAAGCCGCACACAGCATCCTGGCCGAATGCAACCATTCAAGGGGGATCGGATGGTGCGCCATCCGTTCACGGAACTCATGCATCTCATGGCCGGCTCGTGTTTCAACCGCTCCGAGCGCCGACAGGCCGGGCCACCTGCGCGCTCGTTTGAGCAACTCGGCATCGGTGTCAGCTGATTTCCTGAGACCCGTGATGGTGCTCAATGCACGCCTGCGGAGCTCCGGAGAGAGGTAGGCAGCCGGGAGTGGCAGCAAGGTGGCGAGCAGTTCCTCGCCGGCGAAGAGCCGCAGCGTACGCGCTGCCCCATCGCACTCCACCCGACTTGGCAGACTGCGATTGCTCTCACAGGCACGGAGCAAGACAGCCAGCCCATCAGACCAGGACGCAGCGCAGGCGACCGTATCTCCCTCATCGTCCAGATGGCGCCCTGCCGGGGTGTACCGGATGATGAACCAGTCCGGAACGGACTTCGGGCCGCTGAGAATGGCATCGGCGACGATGAAATCGGCCTCGCTGAAGAAGGCTTCGGCCTTCTCGTGCCACTGCGGCCCCAAGGCGCCCTTGACGTCGCCGAGCAGCGGCGCAAGACGAACGCACATCTCGTCCCAGCGGCCGGCCGGGAAGTCCTGAAGAAGCGGGGAGTTCATGCAATACCTCGAGTAGAAGTGGGCATTGCGGTGTGCACCTTGCCGCGCCCAGTTCACGAGGTACCAAGCGGGAGGAAGTCAGTGACCCTGGTTTACCTTCCGCGGTGTGCGGGTGCACGGCAGGCTCGGGCAGCCGATGAGAATGGTAGCTCACGTGAGGAACGCCAGGCAAGTCCTGGCGCATCGAAGCTATGCAACCGCCATCGGGTCCAGGACCTCAGCAAACCGTCAGGCTGGCCATCGACAGGCAGACCGGTGAACTCGTTCCCGCTGAGGCGCTGCTGGCCATGCCCGAAGACGAGTTCAGCGGGTTGCGGCGAGAGGCGATGGAGGCACGTGTCGACCGGCGCAAAGGTGGCCGGGCCGTCCGCTACCAGTGCGCGATCTGCAAGCACCCCCTGTACCTCTCTCGGCGCATAACCGGGGCACAGAACCGCTGGTTCGTGCACGACGGCAAGTCCGGCGACTGCCCCTGGTACGAGGGGAATCGTCTGGCGCCGGAGCAGATCAAGGCCCTCGTGTACCGAGGTCAGCAGGAGGGCCGCGAGCACCGTGAACTTAAGGAGTACATCGCGCACTGGCTGGGGCAGGAACCGCTAGTCTCCGATGTAGATTGCGAGCAGACAACCTTCAGCGAGGTGGTCAAGGGAGAGTGGCGCCGGCCGGACGTAAAGTGCCTGTACGCAGGCGTGAAGTTGATCTTCGAGATCCAGCTGTCGTACACGTTCCTGTCGGACGTGATCGCACGCGATGCGTTCTATCGTCGAGAGAAGACCTTTGTGATCTGGGTGTTCGCCAAGTTCGATCGCAGCCGTGCTGCGGTGACGGACGAGGCGTTCTTCAACAGGCGCAACCTGTTCGTGATTGATGCCGAGGCTAGGCAACACACGGGCGAGCGGTTGGCGTTGACGTTCAGTGGCTATCACCAGGCGCCGACGCTGGACGAGAACTGGAGGTGGCGCGACACCTGGCAGGCGACGCCGATCTGCATGGCCGACTTGAAGCTACCTACCGATACGTGGCGGCCCTACTTCTTCGACTACGAAGCGCGACGAAAGCAGATCGAGCACGAAAGAGTCGAGGCGTCGAGAGCAGAACAGGCGAGACAGTGGGGCGCCGGAATTGCCGAGTACCGGGAAGCCGCACTGCGCTACTTTGCGAGCGACCACCAAGAGAAAGAACGCCGAGCACTTGTGGCGATTGTCGATAAGCTGGAGGAGCACACTGCATGGCACCCTGGCTACGAGTGCTTGCGTGAGTCACGCTTCTACGGATACCACGGCGTCCTCGCCGTGCTGTTATCGATCCAGATCGGAAGGGCGGTCAGTTACAGCCCGCAGTTGTCGGTGTTCCAGGTCATCGAGGCTGGACTTAGAACCTCAGGCCGAGTAGGCCTGCATGCCTATGCGATCCTGTACCTCTGGGCCTACAAGACCTACAGGCCAGCTATGCCTGAGAGGCAACGCAAGTGGCTCATCGACTACGCGCGCAAGATCAAGCTGTCCTTCGCCAAGGGCGAGTCGATCTACCGCCGCGACACCTCGTTCGACGAAGCGATCGAGGTGATGTTCCATGAACTCGGGGGGCATCTGTCCAGCCCGTTCGGTACCGAGCTGATGGATGACGAGGACGCGGGGTAGGATGAGTGGCCGTTCCGGAAAGCCACGAAGCGAAGACGTTGAACTTAAGTGTTGGCAACTGAGATGACCACGGCCCAGGTGTCCGCCGTCTATCGGCGCCTTGCGACCGCGATTGGGCCGGAGCATTGGCAGGGGGCAGTGGCGAGGCAGGAAGCGGCGATTCGCTCGAACCACTTCCTGCAGGACTACCTGCGTTCCGAGTACACCATTGCGTACCAACTGGACAAGTTACGAGTCCTGGTTGCAGCACATGGCGACGTACCTCTGCAGTTCTGCAACGACCGATCCGTCTTCCCGGCGGTTGGCTTCGCGGCTCAGGTTCTTGGAGTCCTGAACACCTGCACCAACAAGCAGGCGAGGACCTTTGTGAAGCGCGTCAGGACGGCCTTCGGCACTGCGGAGAACATGCACGGGCTGCGCCTGGAGTTGCAGGCGGCAACTCACTTCACGCGCCGAGGCAAGCACGTGACTTGGCACCGGGCGAACAACGCTGGCACCTACGATCTCCTGGTGGACGATCTTGGGCCATCAGGGCTCGAAGTCGAGTGCAAGTCGATCTCTGACAACAAGGGCCGGCGCATCCATCGATTGGATGCGCTGACCTTCTGGGGAACGGTGTGGAAAGACATATCCTCGGTGGTTCAGTATCTGCACACCGGTATGACCGTCGTATTGACGGTGCCGTATCGGCTGCCAAATGAGCCAGGTCAGCGGGCAGCGCTGGCGCGGGAAGTTGTCTCCCAGGTTGTGGCTGGCACCGGCGCCCGGCTGATCGATGGATCAGACATGCGCGTGCAGAACTTCGATCCGAACCTGGTAAAGGCCGTAATCGACGGCGATCGCCAGGCTATGCGCACGGCCATCAATGTGGTGACCGGGACGACCAACCGAGAAGTGGCGCTGTATGGCACCCCGGCCGGAGGGTTGCTGGCCTTCGTGATGCAAAGTGCCATCGAGGACGATGTCTTGGGCCAAGTCTTCGATACCCTCAAAGACTCGGCTTCTCGGCAGTTTTCGGGGCAGCGCGGTGCCTTGTTCTGGGTCGCGTTGCAGGGAATCGATGCTGAACAGTTGATGTCGGTACACGAACAGGACAGTGATCCCGGCCAGCGGCCGACGGGGCTACGGCTGGGCGTCAGCAGTTTCCTCACCAACGCCCCTGATCCCATCGTTGGGGTGGTCTTCGGCAGCCGCAGCGGGCTTTACCCCACGGAAGCCGGAAACACGGACATGGGTGGTATGACGAACTTCTTCCTGAAGGAGGAGAGCCCGTTCTGGCACGAGAGCTTCAGGGATCCGCTCAGCGGTTCTGGCGGCATCGCCTAGGCAGAGCAGCCGGCCAACGTCGGCCGGGTGGACCGCTTGACAGGCCTCCAGGCTTCATTGCCGCGGCGACCGCCAACGACTGCTTGGCGCATGGCAACGCCAGTTGGAGCACTGGCGGCCAGCAGCGGCATACGCTGCCAAGCGGAAGCTCACCGCCCAGCGCCACGCCCGGGCGCTGCGAGTCTCCCTAGGTCCACCGCGCACGCGCTTGGGATGGAAGGTCCAACGACGTCGATGGGGGCAAGCCTGGAGAAGGCTCGTTCGCTCCGGGCGATTCAGCCACTTTGTCGAACAGACTTGCCAGCTCCAGCGGAATGAATCTCGTCAGAACGCCGTACATGTGCTGGTCTCCGAATCGGCCTTGTTGCGTCACGTAGAACCGTTGAGGCACCATCAGGCTGAGCATGTGCCGGGCGCGCGTCATCGCCACGTACAGCAGCCTGCGTTCCTCTTCAATCTGATCTTCCGAACCGGTGGCCATGTCGCCCGGCATGCAGCCATCGACCACGTTGAGCACGTACACCGCCTGCCACTCCTGCCCCTTGGCCGAGTGGATCGTCGACAGGATGAGGTAGTCCTCGTCCAGGTTAGGTGCTCCGGCCTCGTCGCTGGTGGATTGCGGTGGGTCCAACGCCAGTTCGGTCAAAAACTGCTCGCGACTGGAGTGAGCTTTGGCCAAGTGGGTCAGTTGGACCAGGTCTGCATAGCGGATACGTGCATCGTCATGCAAGCGCTCAAGCTGAGGCAGATACCAGTCGAGCACCTGGCGAAGTTCGCCGGGCCAGTTCGAGCCGGTGCGCAAATGCTTGAGCAGGTCCAGAAACGTCGCCCATTCTGTGCCCGACCTGGGCGAAGGAGAAAAGTCCAGGATCGCCTGCCACGGGTCCCGTGCCGCTTCTATGGCATCCATCAGTCGCCTTGCGCGTGTCGGGCCTACGCCGTCAACCAGCAGGGCCGCACGGTAACCCGCCAGGCGATTGCGCGGGTTCTGCGCCCAGCGCAGCACCGACAGCATGTCCTTGACGTGTGCCGCTTCCAAGAACTTCAAGCCGCCGTACTTCACGAAGGGGATGTTCCTCCTGGCGAGTTCCAACTCCAGCGACGCACTGTGGTGCGAGGTCCTGAACAGGACGGCCTGGCTCTTCAAGCGCGTCCCGCGCTCCCGTTGCTCCAGCACTTGGTCGGCGACCCAGCGGGCTTGCGCGGCGTCGTCTGCCAGCATCACCAGTTGCGGCTTCTGGGAAGATGGCTTGTCTGTCCAAAGGCTCTTTGTGAACCTCTGGGCTGCCAACCCCATCACCGCGTTGGAAGCTTCCAAAATGGGTTGTGTGGACCGGTAGTTGCGTTCCAGCGTGACAACCTGTGCCGGTTCGCCAAACTGGCGCGGGAAGTCGAGGATGTTGCGAACTTCAGCAGCTCTGAACGAGTAGATGGCCTGCGCGTCGTCGCCGACCACAGTGAGCCCGCGGCCGTCGGGCTTCATCAGCTTGAGGATGCCCGCCTGCAGGCGATTGGTGTCCTGGTACTCGTCGACCAGGATGTGGTCGAAGCGTGCGCCGATGTGCCGAGCCAGCGTCGGCTCCTCCAGCATCGTGTGCCAGTACAGCAACAGATCGTCATAGTCGAGAAGTTGCTGCTTGTGCTTTTCGCCGACATAGGCAGCGTAAAGGCGTTGAAGCTCGTCGGCCCAGTCGGCGCACCAGGGGTAGGCAGCGGCCAGCACCTCCGGCAAGCTGGCTTGGCTGTTCGCTGCGCGAGAGTAGATGGACAGGCAAGTGCCCTTCATCGGAAAACGCTTGTGCGTTGCGGCGAAACCCTGTTCCTGTCGCACCATGCCCATCAGGTCCTCGGCGTCGCCGCGATCGAGGATGCTGAACGACTCGCGCAGCCCGACTTGCGGCGCATACTGGCGCAGCAGCCTGGCGCCCAGGCTGTGGAACGTGCCAGCCCAGGGCAGGGTGGGCAATGCATTGCCAGAGGGTAGCCGCAAGGCCAGCTGCAGCAGCCCGCCCGTGCGGGCAACCATCTCGACAGCGGCACGACGCGAGAAGGTGAGCAGCATCAACCTTTGCGGGTCGGCGCCGCCGGCCACCAGGCGCGCAACGCGTGCCGCCAGCGTGCGTGTCTTGCCGCTGCCTGCGCCGGCGATGACCAACAGCGCACGGGCTTGTGCTAGGTCTTCAAGGCCGTGTTCGACAGCTTCGCGCTGGGCCTCGTTCAGGCCAGCATAGGGGTCGGTTTCGGGGGCGCGGAGCGGGCCTGAGGTCACTGCAACTGCTCCAGGATGCGCCTTTGCCTGCGCTCCAAAGCCCGTGCAGCACGTACACCCTGGTCTTCGTGGTTCACATTCAGCAACACCACCACCTGCAGCGCCTGGTCCACGATGCGTTCTAGGTGGTGGCTGAGTTCGTCAAGTTCGGCGTCGGTGTACTCGTAGTTGAATCGGTCCGATGAAGCGGCCACGCCCGTTGCGGCCCAAGTCTCGGCATTCCGGCCATGGAGCCTCACCACGGCCAGATCGGGGTGCGTAACTTCCCACACGCTCTGTGTGTAGTTGCCAACGCCCTGCGGTTCGTCAACGATGGTGTGCGCAACATGCAGCTCGCGCAGCCAGGCCAGTGTGTCGGCGGCTTGCCGCCCGCCAAACCAGGACGCGTTGCGGAACTCGATGGCAACCAGGTGTGGAGCCATGCGCCGCACACAGTCTTCGACATGGCTGCGCCATGCGCTGGTGTGGTTGACCCAGGGTGCAAACTGGAAATGCACTGCCAACAGCTTCCCGGCGGCCCGCAAGGGGTCTATCGCGATCAGGAAGCGGCGCCAGGCTTCGTCGACCAGTTCGGCCGGCAGGTCGGTGATGAAGTGGCTGCGTCTCCCGCGCTTCAGCGGCGGAAGCGCCGCCCAAAGATCCGGCGGGAACACCTGCGGCGGCGTCTGGTGCCCGGTCAGCAGCCGAAACGCCTTGACGTTGAAACGGAAGTTGCCTGGCGTGCGTGCCACCCACTTGACGGCGTTCGCCGGGTCGGGCGGGGCGTAGAAGCTGCTGTCCACCTCGACCACCGAGAAGTTCTGGGCGTAGAAGCGCAGGCGCGCCTCGGCAGAGCTGCAGCCGCGCGGGTAGAAGGCCTTGGACTTGGTCAGCGTCGGATCGCTCCAACTGCACAGGCCGACACGTACGTTGCCGCACCGGCCCACAGGGCTGGGCGACCCACCGCTGTCTAGCAGTTCGGCTTGGGTCATGGAGCAAGGTGTCCGTGTTGAAAGTGAGGCTGTATGAATATACAGTATTCATCCGAGCCGCTGACTGCTGTACCCATGAACGCCCCGCCACTGGCCGAGGTTCTCCTCGGCGTCGACACTTCCGTTGAGCCGCCGCTTCCTCTGGAAACTGAGGGCGTGCTGCGCTATGTGTGGCAAGGCCGATTCGGCGCCATGCTGATCGAGGTGAAGGACGGGGTTTCCTACGTCAACGGCAAGCCCGTCGAGCCGATCAGCGCTTCGCTTCGCGAAGGGCAGTAGGCCGTGGACGATGCCGTGTCGCAACCCTGGGTGCGTGTGGGCCGCGGCACCGGCGACGGGCCTCGGCGACCGCTGAAGACAAGCGTCGCAATCGGCTTTGGCTCACCGGCACAGGACTCCGGCGTCACGAGGCTGGACCTCAATGACGTGCTGGTTCGCAACCAACAGGCCACCTTCCTGATGCGGGTCGGGAGCGACGCCATGCGCAGCTTCGGCATCGGTACGGGTGACCTGGTGCTCGTGGACCGTGCGGTGCACCCTCAGCACGGGCATGTCGTCATCGCTGTGGTCGAGAACGAGTTTGTATGCCGTCGGCTGATCTGCCAGGGGGCGGTGCTCTGCCTGGGTGGTGACGACGGTCAGGATGTTGTCCCGGGCGACGGAGAAGAACTCCGGGTGTGGGGTGTCGTCACGACGGTGATCAAGGCGTTGGCGGTCTGAGAGGCCCACGCATGTACGCCCTGGTCGACGTCAACAACATGTACGTCAGCTGCGAGCGTGTCTTTCGGCCGGCCTTGGTCGGGCGCCCGGTGGTGGTGCTCTCGAACAACGACGGTGCCTGCATCGCGCGCAGCAACGAGGCCAAGGATCTGGGCATCGAGATGGCCCAGCCGTGGTTCCAAGTGCGCCACTTGGAGCGAGCCGCGGGCTTGATCGCGCTGTCGGCCAACTTCGAGCTCTATGGAGACATGTCCAGCCGGATGATGACGCTGGCGGCGGAGTTTGCACCTCGCCAGGAGATCTACAGCATCGACGAGTGTTTCCTGGACTGCGACGGTGTTCGCGATGACCTGGTGACCATGGGCCGACAGCTGCGTGCCAAGGTTCTACGCTGGACCGGCCTGCCCACCAGCGTAGGGTTCGGGCCTACCAAGACGCTGGCCAAGCTCGCGAACCATGTGGCCAAGACAGCGGACAGAAAGCCGGGCAGCTATCCCCAGGAGTTGGCGCAGGTGTGCCACTTCGGGGCGATGACCGGTGCTCAGCTTGAGGACGTGCAGCGGCGAACGGATGTCGGTGCGGTCTGGGGTGTAGGGCGCAAGACGACGGCCAGGCTGAAGGCGGTGGGCATACACACCGTTCTGGATCTGGTGCGCGCGGACACGGCATCGCTTCGGCGGGAATTCAGCGTTGTGCTGGAGAAAACCTTGCTTGAGTTGCGCGGCACACGCTGCCTTGAGGTAGACGACGCGCCAGAGCCCAGTCAGCAGATCATGTGTTCCAGGTCTTTCGGTGCGCCGGTGGTGGAGTTGGCGGCCCTGGGCGAGGTCGTGAGCCAGTTCGCCACGCGCGTGGCGGAGAAGCTGAGGCAGCAGCAGAGTGATGCGGCGGCGGTACATGTCTTCATCACCACGAGCCCCTTCCGTCGCGACCGGCAGTACAGCGCGAGTGTGACCTTGCCGCTGCTGCGGCCCACCGCCGACACCCGGCGCATCGTCCGGGCGGCGCTGGAGGCACTTGAAGGCATTTTCCGCCCGGGCTTCAACTATGCGAAGGCGGGCGTGATGCTGGTCGACTTGCGGCCGGCGGGCCATGGCCAGGCCGAACCGGGTTTGTTCGACGAGCCCGACGAGGTCGCGCATACCGAACGAACCCACGGCAGGCTGATGAGCGCCATGGACACACTCAATCGCAGGTTCGGCAGAGGGGCCGTCGGCGTGGCAAGCGCTCTGGAGCCGGTCGTGCACAGGGCTTACCAGTCCAGGCGTGAACGGATGTCGCCTCGCTATACATCCAGGCTGGACGAGATTCCCGTCGCGATGTAGTCGGTATCGCGAGCGAGCGAGGGGTCTCTTGCGGCGTCGACGGTTGGCGACGGCAGCCGGTGGCCTCGACCCCGCGCGACATCGCAATGTGTTTGACCGTCAAACACCCCGCAAAGGGGTGGGATGGATTTGAACCCGAATCCAGCAGCCCAGCGTCTTTGTTCGAGGTCAAACTGAATGCGTGGTTGAGTGCAGGATAGGCGCCGCGGCGCCGGTGTCGGACACGCTGAAGCGTGTCAGGAGACTCGGATGGCATCCTCGTCTAGAGACCGTATCAGCGTTGACTTGCGCGGCCTGAAGGCCGCGCTCTTTGAACGCGCCCGGGCTGTGGGCGTCACGCCCTCGGGCTTCGTGCGAGACGCACTGGCTGCGGCGCTTGATGGCGGACGCGCGCCGAGCCCGCTGCTGCCGACCAGCACAGGCCATGTGCCGGTCCGCCTGTCGCTCCGCGTGACGCGCGACCAGGCTGCCGCGATCGCCGATGCCTCGCGCGCCGCAGGCATGCCGGTGGGCGCCTTCCTGTTCGAGCTGGTCGCCGGTGTTCCGTCGGTTGCCAATGGCGCTTCGCGGCGCGACTTGGTGGCAGCGCTGACGGCAACGAACGCGGAGCTGGCTTCCCTGGACCGCAACCTGAACCACCTGGGCGTGCTGCTTCGGCAAAGCGCCTGGCGCGCCGCGGACGAGTACCGGCCGATGCTAGCGGGCTTGTCGTGCGACGTTCGCGCCCATCTCGAACTGGCGGCACGCGCGCTGGGCGAACTGAGGTTGCCGAGACAGGTGCCGGCACGACCGCGCCAGCCCGCTTGAGGCAGGCATGGCAGGGAGTTCCGATGTCGACAGCGTCCTCGCCACATGGGGCGACCGGCTGTTCTATCCCGGTAACCGCGTCGTGCGCGACCGCACACCGAGGCTGCGCGACCCGTCGCGGCGTCAACGCGCCGACGCCGTTCGTCAGCGCATCGAAGACACCGTCGTCCGACGCGCACCGCAGGTGATGGTCAAGGTCACCGGTGGTGGCCGGGGCATGAAGGCCATCGCGGCGCACTTCCGCTACATCAGCAAGAACGGCCGCCTGGACATCGAGGACGACCGCGGCCAGGTGCTGCAGGGCAAGGACGCCGTGCCGGCGCTGGTCGACGAGTGGCGCTTCGGCGGCTCGTACATCGGCGACGAGAGTCCGCGCCGGGAGGCCTTCAACATCATGCTGTCGATGCCGCGCGGCACCGACCCGCAGGTCGTGCTGCGCGCGGCGCGTGAGTTCGCGCGCGACGAACTGGCCGACCACAAGTACGCGATGGTGCTGCACGACCACCAGGCTAACCCGCACGTGCACCTGAGCGTGCGCGCCGAGTCCCGGCACGGCAGGCGTCTGAACCCGCGCAAGGCCGACCTGCACCGCTGGCGAGAGGTGTTCGCCGAGAAGCTGCGCGGCTGGGGCATCGACGCAGAGGCGACGCGGCAGGCGACGCGCGGTGCGGCTCGCAACCAATCTGACCTGTGGCGGGTGAAAGCGACCGCGGACGGACGGCTTGCGCAGCCGCGCAGCGCCCGCCGGAGAGGAGCGGCCGCAGCCGCCAGCCGGGCTGAGGCTCGTCGAGCGTGGCAGGAGATCGCCGGTGCGCTGGCGAAGTCAGGCGATGCAGCCGACCGTAGGCTTGCCGAGGCGATCGGACGGTTTACGCGAGATCTATTGCCTGCGGAAGAACGAGCGCTGACGCCCGGTCCCCAAGGCCGCCAACCCGAGCAGTCTTCAGGCGACCGTCCCCGTTGACTGCGGGTCAAACAAGCGCTGCCCTCATCGCCCGCACCCTTGCTGAATGAGATTGCCGCCCATGAAGAGGCCTCTGCTCATCTTGCTGCCTCATGAACGCGCCGACGCTGCCCGAGGCCCTGATGGGGCCACAGCCTGCCAATCTACCTTCGCTGCCCCTGGCGGCGTTGGTCAACGGCCAACGGGTGTTGTCGATCGCCGAGTTGCGCGACCCTGGCGCGCCGAACCGAGCCACGGGCCTATGAGCAACGACCAGGGGCGAGCATGACGCGCAAGCTCACCACCACCCGAAAGCCGGCGAAGCCTGCCGCGGCGTCGACCGTTGTGTCGGCGGACGAGAGTTTCGACGCGATAGTCCGGCTCATCGACGCAGCCCGCCAGCGGGCCTTCCAAGCCGTCAACACCGCCTTGATCGAGCTGTACTGGCAGGTCGGTGAGCACATCAGCCGCAAGATCTCGGCGGCCGAATGGGGCGATGGCGTGGTGGACCGGCTGGCCGCCCACATCGCTCGCACGCATCCTGGGCTTCGTGGCTTCACGCGGCGCAACCTGTTCCGCATGCGGCAGTTCTACGAGGCGTACCAGCCGGCCGAGTTCGTGTCAGCGCTGCTGGCACAAACTCCGTGGACACACCATCTGATCATCCTTGGCCAAAGCAGGAGCCCAGAGGAACGCGAGTTCTATCTCCGGCTCGTTGCCCGGGAGAGGTGGTCGAGCCGGGAGCTTGAGCGGCAGTTCAAGCTCGCTCTCTTCGAGCGAGTCGTGGCCCAGCCGCCAAAAGTGTCAGCAGCGCTGACACAAATGCACCCTGACGCGGCTGGCGCCTTCAGGGATGCCTACATGCTCGAGTTCCTAGGCTTGCCGTTGGGGCATTCGGAGGCAGACCTGCATGCCGGCCTCTTGGCCCGGCTGAGGGAGTTTCTCATCGAGCTGGGGCGTGACTTCTGCTTCGTCGGCTCCCAGTTCCTGGTGCAGGTCGGCGGGAGGGACTTCGCGCTCGATCTGCTCTTCTTTCACCGCGGACTGAACTGCCTGGTGGCTATCGAACTGAAGGTCGGCCGCTTCGAGCCCGAGTACCTGGGCAAGCTCGGCTTCTACGTCGAGGCGCTGGACCGCGACGTGAAGAAGCCGCACGAGAACCCGGCCATCGGCGTGCTGTTGTGCGCCAGCAAGGACGACGAGGTTGTCGAGTACGCGCTTAGCCGCACTGCTAGCCCGGCGCTGATTGCGGAGTACCAGACCCAGTTGCCGGACAAGGCGCTGCTTCAAGCCAAGCTGCATGAGTTCTGGCTGGCGGGCCAGCCGGCGCTTTAGTCACACATGAACTGCGGCATCTTGCCGTCGAGCGGCGGTTCTCCACGGGCTGCATGCGAGTCAGTAGGACTGCTCGGCGCCGCGGACACAACACGGCAAGCCACATGAGCAAGTACCGGCCGTTCGTCCTTCCGATACGCCTGCAAGTCGCTTCGCGCCTTATCGAACTGGCGACGCAGGCTCCCTGGCACGTTGCAGCTCGGCCGGCGGAACGACGACCGGCCGCCGCACCGGCGCTGCCTTGTCGTACACCTTCACCTTGACTGGCTCGCTCCGGCTGGTGCGCCTGGCCAGAATCTCGGCGGCTGCGGCCACCACCGCCTCGCGACGTGTTTGCGGCACACGCTTCGCGACCAGGATAGCCTCGATCGCGGCCAACACCGCCTTGCGTCCGCCGCCTCGGCCCGAGCCATTCTCGGCCGCTACTGGCGATGTTGCGACAGCCTCGCTCCGCTTCGGCTCGATGCGGTTCACGGCGCGCGCATCGCGCTCGCGCCTAGCGATTTCTAGGTCGAGCAGGCTGGCGTCGTAGCCCAGCAATCTGAGGCCCCGCACCGTGGCCTCCAGCCACACAAGGCGCTTGAAGTCCTCATTCCCCGAAACGCGCAGTGCGTGCCATCCACGCGCTTGGGCGACGTCGACCATTGAGCGGGCGACCACCGGACTGTTGGTGTCCGTTGCCAGCCGGAAAATCGACTCGGTGAAGGCCACCCGCGTCGTGTCGCCGCGGAACCGGTACTCGGTGCGGCCGATCGGCAGGCTAGCGACGGTGGCCGGGGCGCGCTTGATGACGTAGCGTTCTACCAGAGCGGCCTCGAGCCGGGCCGTGAGCGCTGCGCGCTCCGCTTCGGCGTCCACTTTGGCCGCTGTTCGCTCTGCAGATGCGGGCTCGGTCGTGTAGTCCGGCTGGGCGGCGTGCAGAGGCCCGACCCTGACGACGGCGAATGCCTTGCCGGTGACGTTGTCGATGACTTGGTCGGGCAGCTCGTTGCGTTCCGCCGTGCCAGTCGGTGTCCTGGAGCGGGCAGTGGCGACGTCGGAGCGGTTGGTCGGCTCCGTCGTGCCGCCGGCACCCTGCAGCCGGGAGCGGCCACTGCCGCGCGCTTGGCCGTCGTCAGCATCCATGATGGTCTTCGCTTCGTGCTGCCGACCGGTCAAGGCGTCGCCGGCGCAGCGTCGGTCGCCGTGACCGGCAGCGCCTGGTAGACCTCGACTTCGACGCGCCGGTTGAACCGGCGGCCGGCGGCCGTGCCGTTGTCGGCGGCGTGGTCGCCGCTGGGCTGGAAGGTCTCGCGGATGCGCCCGGGATTGACGCCGGCCGCGACCAAGTAGTCGCGCATGGCAGCAGCCCTCTGGCGGGCGATGCGGTTCTCTCCGGGCGAGTCGGCCGTCCCGTCGGTGCGACCGCGCAGAACGATCAGCGGCGCCGAGCGCGCAGCCGGCAGCAGCGCGTCGGCTACGCCCTGGGGCACGTCGAGCAGGGCGCTGCCGTACTCGAAGCGGACCATGAAAACCGCGTTCGCCGGCACCTTCAAGGAAGGCGGTGGCGCCGCGGCAGCGACGAGGGCGGCCAGTACCTGCTGCCGCTCGTGCAGGCGCGCTGCCGTGGCCGCTGCCGCCCCGGCTGTGCGGCCGGCCTCGCTAGCCAGGATGCGTGTGTGCTGCAGCTCGGCGCGGCAGGACTGCAGCTCGATCGCCTGCGTGGTGTTGGCCGGTCGCCGGGTCGATTCGTCGACCGTGGGCGGCTTGGGAGGAGAACTGCACGAACCCAGGAGCAGGAGCCACGGAAGGATCGGGAGAGTTGGGCGCATCGCGGTTCCCTTCGTCGGCTCAGCGCCGGGCTGCGGGTTCGGCCCGGTCCCCGGCCGCTTCCCGGTCCTCGGCCAGGACGCCGTCCTCGTCCGCCACAGCCTCGATCGCGCCCCCAGCCTCGAGCGCGGACTGCGCAAAGAAGCCGACCAGCGCCTCGGCGACGTCGATGGGCGGCCCGGCGTCCAGGTCGGGCAGCTCGGCCAGGTCGTGCGCCAGCGCTTCGACGCGGATCACTTCGCCCGGCGCCAGTTCGCCGTCCAGCTCCCGCCAGCGCTGCTGGATTCGCGCGAAGTGCAGCTCCATGTCCATCGCTGGCACCGGCGGCGCCGGCAGCAGCCGACCCGTGAAGACCTTCTCGCGGTGGTAGCGGATCTTCTCGCCGAGGATGGGCTTGCAATTCTCCATCACGACGACCAGCCGCTCCGAGCCCAGCTCCTTGAACTCCTGGGGCAGCAGCAGCGAGCGGCGCTGCTCGGACTCGTTGCGGCTGACCGTCGTGTGGCTTCGCCCGCTGAAGGACCTACTTCTTCCGCGTGAAGTTGCTCTCTCGGTGAAGTGGCCCAGCATAGCGCTGTACTCGTCCGCGTCGCGCTGTTCCCTCGGCGCGTAGAGGATCTGCAGCCCGTGGTTGGTCGCGAAAGTCCGCGCCTCCTTGTCGCCGTAGACCGCATCGAGCTGCGACATTGCCTGCACGACCGTGAGCAGCCGCAGGTTGTAGCCGGCCAGGAAGGCCGCTGCGGTGCTGATCACGCCGACCCGCCCCATCGCCGTGAACTCGTCGTTGACCAGCAGGCACTGCACCGACAGGCCGGGGTCCTGCTCCGGCAGGACGCGTGTGTTCAGGCTCACGAGCTGCGAGAAGAACAGGTTGAGCAGCGGCCGAGCGCTCGTCAGCCTGTCCGGCGGGACGCGCACGTACACCGACATGCGCCGTCGCCGCACGTCCTCCAGCCGGAAGTCGTCGGCGCCAGTCGCTGCATCGACCACCGCGGCGGCGAAGATCACCAGCGGTGCGTTGAAGGTCGCGACGATGCTGGCCAGCGTGTTCTCCGAGTTCGACAACAGCCGCTGCAGCGCATCGGTGCATTCGTCCGAGAGGGCCTGGCCGCCCTCCCGGCGTTCGCGCAGGACGGCGGCCAGGTGGTCCTTGAGCGGCCGCCCCTTGCCCGAGGATTGCCGCAGCATCTCGCCGACGGTCCGAGGCAGGTCGGGCGTCTCCAGCAGGTACAGGCCAAGGCCGAGGAACAGGTTACGCGCCTGGTCGTTAAAAAAGGCCTCCGACGAGGTGCTGCCGCCGTCGGTGGGGAAGAACACCTGCCCGATCGCGATCAGGTCGCCGACGCGGTGCAGGGCGCTGGTGCGCACCGCGGACAACGGGTTCCAGCGATGGCTGCGCGCCTGCTCGTCGAAAGGTGAGAAGGCGTACACCGCCTGGCCGTGCGCGGCGCGGTAGCCGGCGGTGACCGCGTGGTTCTCGCCCTTGATGTCGAGCACGACCACGGAGTCGGGCCAGTTCAGCAGGTTGGGGATGACGACCCCGACGCCCTTGCCGCTGCGCGTGGGCGCCGACAGCATCACCGAGAGCTGGCCCGGCAGCGAGAGGAAGCGCCGGCCCAGGTGCCCGACCAGGATGGCTGGGCCTTTGGTCCCGGACGGCCCCAGCAGGCCCGCCCGCTCGACCTCGGCCGTCGTCGCGAAGCGGGCCGCCCCGTGCAGCGGGCGCTGCTGCCGCGCGGCGGCGGCCAGGCTCGCCGGGAGCACGACGAGCAGACTTATGCCGGCCATCGCGGCAGCCGCCACCAGCTTCCTGCGCTGGACCGGGTCGCCGGCGTAGAGCTGCCAGTAGCCGGCGAAGCTGTGCAAGCGCGCCTGGCCGGGGTTGGCCTTGTTGAGCACCAGGAACAGCACCGCAGAGAGGTAGGCGGCGCCGAGGCAGAGCAACCCGAAGCCGAGCACGCCGAAGACGCCCGCTGCGACCTTGCGCCCCGGCGACCAGCCCGACGCCGGCAGGGCCATGCCGCTCATGCCGACCCCCTTGCGCCGCGGCGGCCCGTCACCGCATCCTCCCAGCGCGCCAGCCGCTGCCGCCTTGGCTCGTAGTACAGCTCGGAGACGAAGCGCCCGCGCTCGTCGCGGTCGAACTGCACGACCACGTCGACGACGACGCCCAGCAGCCATTTGATCTCGTCCATGCGCAGCCCGCCGCCAGCACCGCTCTCGCGGATCATTAGCGCCATCTGCTCGAAGGCCAGCGCGCAGCTCCCCGCATGCACGCTGGTGATACTGCCCGGATGGCCCGAGGCCGCCAGGCGCACGAAGTGGAAGCACTCGTCTCCGCGCACCTCGGCCAGGAAGATGCGGTCGGGCCGCATGCGCAGGCAGGCCTCCAGCAGCGACCTGGCCGTCACCCGGGCCGTGCCCTGCGCGTCCTTGCTGTAGAAGAGGTGGACAGCGTTGGGGTGGTTGGGCAGCGTCAGCTCGGCCGTGTCCTGGATCGTGATCAGCCGCTCGTGCCGGGGCACCTCCTCGACCAGGCCCTTCATGAAGGTGGTCTTGCCCGAGCCGGTCTTGCCGCTGACGACGATGGTCTGGTGCCGGCGCACGGACAGGCGCAGGAAGTCGGCGTAACGCCCCGCGTTCTTAAGCTCCACGAGTTTGCGCTCGAAGTCCAGCGGCTCGCTCGATGCGGCATGCGTGACCGTGGCCGTGCGTTCGAACAGGCCGTCGCGTTCGAAGTCGCCGAGACATCTGACCAGTTCGGAAGGCTTGCGGACCGTGATCGACACCGTGCTGCGCGACACCGCCGGTGGGACCGCGAACTGCACGCGCTCGCCGCCGGGCAGCGTGGCCGACAGCAGCGGCCGCGTCTGGTTGATCTCCTGGTCGGACCAGGTCGCCACCGCCGTTGCCAACGACAGGCAGCGCTCCAGCGTCAGCTCGGGCGCCATGACCGTCTTCCAGCCCTCCACGGTCTCGACCAGGAGCTCGCCGGGGCGGTTGACGCAGACTTCCAGCACGCCAGGCGCGTCGAGCTGCTCGCGCAGCGGGCGCAGGAACTCGACGACCGAGGTGGCGTCGCCTTGCCAGTCGGCGCTGCCCTCGGCCCGGTCAGCGCGAGCTTCGTTCACGGCCGGTCCTCCGGGTCGCCGGCGTCCGGGGCGGGCGCCGCGAGTGCCGTCGGCCGCAGCTCGTACACCGGCGAGAAGTCCACGTCGCGCGCGACGTAGATGCCGACGATGCCGCCCTGGTTCCGGTAGATCAGCGGCGGGATGTTGATGGTGCTGTCCAGCACCTTCTCGGCGAGCTTGCCGGTGTTGCTGGTCGTCGAGGGCAGCACGATCGTGTCGGCACTGCCTTCGCTGGCCTGGTTCTGGATGATGAGCTTGACGGAGTCGTCGATCAGCGACAGCAGCATCGCCGCGCCGATGCGCTCGCCCCAGCGGTTGTCGACGTGGCCGTCGATGCCAGACTCGCCGAGCGCGCCGGTTCCCGGCGACTCGATGTCCACCGTCACGCCGTACGGCGTGCGGATGCGCGTCCACAGCACGGGGATGCGCACCGTGCCGGGCCGGACCGAAGCGATGCGGTACTCGCCGTCCAGGTGCGAACCGCGCTCGACGAGCAGCACGCGGCCATCGTCGCTGAACACGTTGCGCTGGACCTGGCAGCCGACGAAGCCCGAGGCGGCGCTGATGACCTGGGTCTTGAGCGCGCAGGTGAAGGCCGTGCCCTTGGGCAGCACCAGGCTGCGATTGCCGAGCCTCGACGCGGTGACGCGCGGCGTGGCAGAACCCTGGAGGGTGCCGCTAAACAGGCCACGTGAAGGTATGCCACCGACCAGCGGAGGCTGGCCCACCGTCGTACGCGTGCCGATGGGTGTCCCTCCTGCGGGTGAGCCGCTTGCGTCGCCGATTGCCGTTGTAGTGGCCCGCGTAAGGTCGTTCAGCAGGCCCTGCAGTTGGCGCTGGTGGGCCTCCAGATTCTGCCGCGTCTGCGCGAGCGGGTCTGGTGCGGGCAGGGAGCTCGGGTCAGCGGCATCTTCTGCGCTGGTTGGGGTATCGGTCCGGGATAGTCCGGCGGAGCCCGTCGGCGTGCCAGGGCGGCTGCTGACCAGCATCACGGGGGCGTCGTCCGGGGACGTTGGCCGGGTTATGGCGCCCGGGGGAGAAGGGCGTCCCGTGCGGCGAACGCCGATCGGCTCGGCCAACTCGTCGGCCGTCGGCACGAGCGCGGGCACGCGAAGGGTGGATGGGGCGGCCGCCTGGGGTGGCGGCAGTTCCAGCCGGCGCGGCTCGGCCGTCGCCGCGCTTGGCCGGTTGCCGGCGAGCCGGGAACCGGCATCCTCCGCCTTGTCGGCGCCGCTGCCCAGGCGCGCGAGCCCGAAGACTGCGACAGAGATGATGGACACGAGCAGCAGGCCGACGGCCAGCAGCCCCTTCCTGGACATCGGCCGGTGCACCCGTTCCTCGACGTCGGGGATGCCGGCTTCTCCCGGCAAGGGGCGGATCTCACCCACGTGCCGAGGCTCGTCGGCGTCCGGTCGCGGGTCGGGTAGTGCGTTCATCGCTTGGTCCTGAGAACGCGCTCCACACCTGGCACCGTCGTGCCGTCCCGCGGCGGCACGCCCTCGAGGTCGAAGGCGTCGTTCCAGACGGCGACCACGGCCGGGCCTGCGCGCAATACCAGGCGCCGGCTGACGCGGTCGACGACGAGCAGCTCGCCTTCCATGCGCGTGTTGACCAGCGACTCGCTGCCGTCGCCCAGCACGTGGAACACCGCTGGTACCTCGCGGTTGCCGGGGAAACGGAAGTAGGTGAAGCGGCCGTCGTCGAAGACCAGCGTTGGGACGATGTCCTCGGAGGCCTTGCCCTCGCCGATCGAGTACGCGGCGTTCACGACCTGGGGCAGGGCCGCCAGGCGGTAGGCGACGATCGCCTCCGGCGGCATCGGTGCTGTGGACGGCAAGGGCTGGGCGAGTAGCAGCGCCGCAGCCGTTGCGGCAGACACCGCGGGCGCCGGTTGGGCGGCAGGCGGTGCGGGCGGCTTAACGACCAGCCGGTACACCGCAGGGCGCGGGTCGCCGTCCGGCAGCACGACGAAACGAAACGAATGCGTCCGCCGGTCGGTGACGACCGCCAGGTTGTTCGCGGCGCCGGCACCCGACTTCGGCTTGACGAAGAGGTTGCGCCCGCCGGGCTGCGCGGCGATGCACCAAGCGGCCTCAGGCTTGCTGCAGTCGCCGCCAAGGCCGGCACCCACGTCGGTGATCGCCTCGTCCGTGCCGAGCACGACGTGCGTCACGACGCCGCGCCTAACCGGCACCGTGACCACGGCGCGGGCGTCGTACCGGACTTCGCGCAGCCTGGGGTCGGGTGCTTCTGCACCGGCGGCACCGGCTACGAGCATGGCGAGGACGGTGCCCACCAAGTAGGGTGCGCCGACGCGGACCACGGCGGCCCTCATGGCTTCCCGGCCTCCGGCGCCGTGTTGATCTCGGGGTCGGAGCGGTAGGCCGTGACGACGAAGCCGAAGGGGTTCTCGAGCCGGTCGCGCTCCCTGGCGAGTACCCTGGGCTGGTACTCGTAGACGACGCTGGCGACGTGGCGCGTCGTCACGTCGGGCAGGTTGCGGTCGGTGAGCCGCACGACCTTGTCGTAGGTGACCGTGCCCTCGCCGCGGTTGCCGGAGCGTCCCTCGGCCAGCAGTCGCACGCCGACCACGTGGATGCGCCACTCTTCGGCGGCGCCGAGTCTCCGCTGCAGCGCGGCGTCGCCGTCGAAGCGGCGTCCGAACTCAGCGAAGACCACCGGCACGGCCATGCGCGCCACTTGGTCGAAGTCGCGCTGCAACCACATCCAGCTGTAGCCCTCGCGGGCGCGGACGAAGGTGGCGAGGTTGTGCTTGTCCAGCGCCTCCAGCGGCGGGATGGTCTCGACGGCCAGCCGCTGCTGCACGGTGGTCTCGCCGGTGACCCGGTCGACGACGATCGGGATCTCGACGATGCGGCGCAGCGGGCCCTGGACGAAGACGGCGGCGATGCCGACCAGGCCGAGGAAAATTCCGGCGATTGCGACCAGCCAGGCCCGGCGCTCCGAGCGTTCGAGCATCAGCGCCCGGTCGACCTCCCAGGCCCGGTTGGATGCGATGGCTTCGCCAGCATCGCAGGGCGATGCAGCGGCTCTGCCTTGTTCGAGCACGGCACTCATGGCGTGTCCTGTCGTCGGCGCTACGGCAGGTAGTCGGCGATGCGGCCGGTGCGACCCAGCATCTCGTACTGACGTTCGCGGTCGCGCGATCGGGCGATGCGCTCCTCGCTGTCGGCCATGCCCTGCAGCATCTGGATCTGCGTCGCCTCGTGGGACAGCAGCGCGTTCTCGGCGCCGATGCGGGCCTGGATCTCCTGCACGGCCTTCTGGTCCGTGGTCGCGTTGATCTGGTTCATCAGCGACTGGATCTGCGACAGCCGGCCGGAGGCAGAGGCCATGGCGTCCTGCAGCAGGCCTTTGTGCTGGTACGGCTGGGCCAGCACCGCCTGGCAGCGGATGCGCGCGTCGCCGGCGAGGTCCATGCAGTTGTAGACCATGCCGGCGTCGCGCAGCGCCCGGGCG
This sequence comes from Burkholderiaceae bacterium, assembly GCA_037190565.1. GTDB lineage: Bacteria > Pseudomonadota > Gammaproteobacteria > Burkholderiales > Burkholderiaceae_C > Rubrivivax. The sequence continues at coordinate 11,981 of JBBCJV010000032.1, read as the reverse complement.
GTGCCTGTCAGGCCCGAGTAGCCGCCGATGTTGACCGCGTTGACGAAGGTGTAGGCCTCGGCCGGCACGTAGTTGCGCAGCAGCGGGTTGTTGAACACGTTGCCCAGGCTGCGCATGCCGTTGATGCTGGCGAGCTGGTCCTGCAACTGCGTGATCTGCTGGACCTGGTTCTGGATCTTGGTGATGTCGTTGATCACCTGCTGGATGGTCTGCAGCAGGTTGGCGACGTCGATGACCGGGATGCCGGCGGCGCGGGCCAGCGACACCGTGCAGGCCAGTGCCAGCACGGCGGGGATGCGGAGCAGCTTGTGCATGCGGACCTCCTTGGGGTGGATGGGTCAGGTACGGCCGCGCAGGGCGGCGAGCTGGTAGGCGGCCATCCGGCCGGCGGCATGGGGCAGGCCGGCGCCGGCCCGGACGGCGCCGCCGGCGGCCGCAGCCGTGCCGCCCGAGCGGGCCGATACGGCGGAGCGCAGGCCGGCGATCATCAAGGCGTTCTGGACCATCTGGATGCCCTGCTGCACGACGGTGCCGCCGGTCAGGGCCGCGGCCAGGCCCGGTGCCTGGAAGCAGACGATCGCCATGAGTACCATCACGATGCAGTACTTCAGGCTCTCGCCGACGACGTTGAAGGTCGGCCCTTGGAAGCCACCTTGGTTGTTAACCACTTCGACCATTGCTTCGCCGAGGTACACGCTCAGTCCCAGCGCGAAGAACGCGAACCACGTCAGTACGACCGCGTTTAGCAGCATCGACAGCCAGCTATCGAAGAACCTGGCGGTGGGCCGCCATGCCAGGCAGAGGACGAAGATCGGACCAACAGCCAGCACGAAAGTCATCACCAGCTTCGCCAGGCTCACGACGAACAAGGCGACGCACAGGAACACGACGTTCCCGATCGAGCAGACGACGGCCGCGAACATCAGGTCGAGCCGCGTGATGCCGGCATCCTTCAGCAGGTCAAGTGCGAGCTTGCTCGCCTTGTCGTTGAAGGCATCCAGCAGGGCGTAGGGCGAAGAGATCGCCGTCGGGTCGGCGACTACGGGCAGGAACGTGGTGGCGACACCGGTTGCCAGTGCGTTGGCCGTCTCGGCGACGTTGCTGATGTAGAAGGCCGACTGCAGCGCGAACGCCAGGACCAGGCCGATCTTGAACATCTTCCACAAGAAGGTCGGCACCGATTCAGGTACTTCGTTGCGGAGTACGGCCCAGCCATACAGGCCGATCCACAGCGTCATCGCGGTCAGGGCGATCGGCGCGATCGCAGTCATCAGCGAGGACACGACACCCAGCAAGTAGGTGCTGATCACGCCGTCGAACTGCGCACCGATCCAGGTGAACATCGTTGCGGCTCCGCCTACTGGACTTCCCTGAACGGAAAGGCCGTCGTACTGACGCACTTCCTGCCGAGGTCGGGCCAAGAGCACTGCATCCACTGTCCGCCGGACTTCACGATCCACACGCGAGGCCGCTTCTCGGCGCCATAGGTCGATGCGCGGCACGTCCCGGGACGCGCATGGATCTCGGTGCACTCCCGCAGACCATCCTTTGTCTCAACCATCCGCCAGCCACCGCCAGCGCAACCCGCTTTCTCGGCCGGGCAGGGAGGCGGGAGGCCGCCACCAGGGATGGGAGGCGTCTCCACCTTCTTCGTACCGTCCGGCATCACGTGCACTGCCTCGTTGCCCTTGACGAACTGGGCCATCGCGCCGGCCGGGACGGCTGCCGCGACCGCGATGGCGACGATCAGGTGGACCCGCTTCATGCCGCTCTCCTGGAGGTTCTGGATCTGCGATCCTGAACCTCGCGCAGCAGCGCGGGAAGCCAATGAAACGGATCGTCACCGTGTCGTACGCGCAGCTCATCCAGCAGTGCGACGTTGTCGGTGCTCGCCGAGAGAACGGTGACGAAGTCGTCCAGCCCCGACAGGTCCAGCTCGCAGATCGTGCTGGCGTGGCCCTGCTTGACCATGAAGCGCCGGCCACCCTGGGCGCCCAGGCTGCGCACGGTCTCGAACTCGGCCTGGCTGAGCCCGAAACCCTCGACGTACTCGTCGCGCACTGCCTCGGGGTTGGCGAGGAAGATCTTGGTGACGCTCTGCTCGACCATGGTCCGGCCGATGGCGTGGTCCAACACGTCTGAGGGACTCTGCGTGTCGAAGATGCCCAGCCCGTTCTGCTTGCGGATGGTCTTCTGCTTCTGCTTGGCGAAGTCGCTGAAGACCGGGTGGTCGAGCGCCTTCCAGAACTCCGAGATCACGTAGATCAGCCGCCGGCCGTCGACCAGCTCCTCCATCACCTGCAGCAGGTAGAGCATCACCGGCGCGCGCACCTCGGGCAGGTCCAGGAACTCGGTGGTGTCGAAGCCGATGACTGCCGCGTCGCCAAGGTCGCCGAGCCGGTCGTCGGTTTCGTCGAAGACCCAGCCAAGTGCGCCGCCGCGGCACCAGCGGCCGAGCCGCTCGTACAGGCTGTTCTCGCCGGTCTTCGGCAGGTTCTGCCGCAGCGTCGAGAAGCGGCGCAGATGGGCCGGCATCATCGCCACGGCCCGCACCGCGTCGGCGACTGCGCGCTCATCGGCCGGCAGCAGCGGCAGCACCGGCGTCTCGATGCAGGTGCGCACGAGCTGTTCCCAGAACTGGACGCGCGCCGGGGTCGGGTCGCGCTGCAGCGGGTTGCAGCCGGTCGGGCGGCCGGCCTCCAATGCGAAGTAGCGCCCGCCCAGCGCCCGCATCGCGATCTCGCAGCCGCGGTCCAGGTCGAACAGCACCAGGCGCGGCGCGGGGTTCCACTTGCGCGTCAGCGCCAGCAGGAACATCTCCAGCGTCGTCTTGCCCACGCCGGTGGAGCCGATGATCAGCGTGTTGCCGGGCAGCTTCTTGTCGGCCGAGTCTTCGCCTTCCGGGCTGGCGTGCAGGTTCAGGTAGAAGGGCTGGCCCGAAGGCGTGCGCAGCAGCGCCAGCGCCTCGCCCCAGGGGTTGCCGTCGCGCTTGCCGCGGGGGAAGTTGTGTCCGGCGGCCAGCGCCGCGAAGGCGCGCGACGACAGCTTGGCGTCGCGGGGGCGCCACTGCCAGTTGCCGGGCCACTGCGCGAACCAGGCCGCGTCGGCCACCAGGTCCACCGGCGCCATCTGCAGGCTCGACGCCTCACCGACCGCGCCGATGGCCCGGGCCGCGCGCCGGCCGGCGTCGGCGACGTGGTCGCCGAAGACGACCAGGCTGTAGTGGTACTCGCCCATGCAGAACCGGCCGTCGCCGAGCTCGTCGAGCGCCACGTCCATCTCGGCGATCTGGGTGGCCACAACGTCGTCGCTGGCGACGAGCTGGTCGCGCTGCAGCTCCAGTGCCCGCATCGCCTCGCGCCGCGGCAGGATCGAGAAGCTCTGAGTCTCGATGAACTCGCTGGCTTCGTACAGCAGCGCGTCCAGGATGCCGGGCTCAACGGCGTCGGCGTACTCCTTGATGTCCACCAGCGCGGCGAAGCGCCGTTCGTCGCCGTGGCGCAGCTCCAGCTTGTCGGCGCCGAAGGACAGGCGCGTGGTCGGCAGTGTGCGGTACAGCGGGCCGGCCCGCAGCGGCACTGGGCGCTGGCGGCCGTTGACGAGGTAGCCCAGGAACTCGGCGACCTCGCTGTAGTCGCGGCCGCGGTCCCGGCACACGCCGAGCAACTCGGGCCCGAAACCCCGTAGCGTGCGCTCGACCAGGGCCGACTTCTCGGCCACCGCGCGCAGCGCTTCGGCCTGGGCAGCCGCGATCTCCTGGCGGTTGCGCGCGGTCGACCGCAAGGCACGGCTGAGCCGCGAAGCGTTGGGCCGATAGACCAGCGTCAGGTAGAGCTCGTTGCTCATCATCGGCTGGCCGGCGATGCGGTCGTGGTAGGCACGTGACAGGTCTCGCGCGAAGCCCGGCTCGCCCGGATCCCCGAGCGCATCGGTGATGCGCCGGTGCAGCCGGTGCGTCCACACCGCCCATTGCCCGCCGGCGAGGTTGCGCAGCAGGCTGCACAGCGCTTCGTGGCGTTCGGCGACCAGGTGCTCTTCGGCGCACTCGAAGGGCACGCCGTCCAGCCGCCAGACGCGCAAGTAGTCGCCGCCGCGGGTGATCACGTCGTGTTCGCCGACCAGCGACGAGAAGGGGATGAAGCGGGACAGAGGGTTTTCTTGGGCGGCCTCCCTCCACAGACGGGGACGCAGGGCCTGTACGGGGTTCCGACCTGGCCGTTCGCGATCAAGCGTGCCAGGCATCGCGGGCTCCGCGGTAGAGGTTGGGCGAGTAGCTGCGCGTACGCCACAGCCGTCGGTTGCGGTCGTGCAGCTGCAGCTTGGCGGTGACGAACATCTGCCGGAAGCGTTGGTCGTCCAGGCGCGTGATGAAGCGCATCCAGGCCAGCGCCGGCCCGACGGCGAGCACGGTGGCTACGGCGACCCACCCGCTGAGCAGGATGCCGCCCCAGATCGCGGTCAGCATGCCCAGGCCCATGAGCACGACCAAAGGCACGAGCGGGATGCCCAGCTTCATCGCTGGCCGCGTTGCGCCCTTGTAAATGGACTCGCGGGGGACCATGGCCCGCCTTCAGCTGACGATGTAGCTGGCGAAGGCGGCCGCGCCGCCAACCAGCGTGCCGCCGATCAGCACGTTGGCCACGTCGGCCAGGCGCGCGCCCTGGAAGATCATCTTGAAGCCGGCCCAGATGATGGCAATCGTGACGACGGCGATCGAGATCACGACCAGGATGCCCTGGACGTTGTTGACCGTCGTGTTGATTTTTTCGAAGCCCTGGGCAAAAGCAAACGCCGGCATGGCCACAGCGATGAACGCCAGCAAGGTCGAGGGCAGCAAGCGCAGAATCACTGCATCGTGCGGGGTGGCAATCGAGTCGTTCACGATCCCTCCTTGGAAGTTGGCGACGTGGAGGCGGCAACGGATGCCAGCACGACCTTGCGCACGTAGCCGTGCCGCAAGCCGGTGCTGAAGTTGCCGCTGTAGTAGCAGGACAGCGCGGCGCGCAGGGCCTCCGGTTCGTGCTGCATGTGCCGCGCGGCACGGTCGAAGCATTCCGCCAGAACGGACTGCATGGCGCTGAGGTTGGTGCATGGCTCGAAGGCCGACTCGATGCTCAGGCCGAGCCTGGCGAAGTTGTGCCGGTTGATCTGCCCGAGGCCGACGCTGAAGTTCCAGCCGGCGGCGTGCAGGGCGCGCGCCGTCGCGAGGGCCTCGGCCCGGTTCGCGGGCTGTCGCAGCAGGACGCCGCCCACGACCCCGATGGCGTGCGGGTTGCCGGCGCTCTCGACGGCGACCAGCGCCCGGGCCGTCGCCGGGTGGACCTGCGGGGAACAGGTCGCCAGCAGCGCGGAGAGCAGGGTCGGATCCATCGTCAGGCTCCCGAGTCCGGGGCGGCCGGCGGGGTGGGCGGCTGCGATGCCAGCCACCTGGCGTAGTCGTCGTCGAAGCGGGTGTCCCAGGTACCGAGCGCCGCCTTGGCGGCGTCCGAGAACTCGGTGACCGCGTCGCCGCCCGTGCTCCACCAGGTACGGGTGAAAAGCTGACCGCCGACGCGGACCGCGATGGCGCCCACGTAGTCGCAGGCGAAGATCGGGGCGCTCTCGCCGTCGAAGATACGTGCGTACTGCGGAGGGCAGAACGAAGGGGCGCTCGCCCAGTCGTTGCCGGCCGAGTTGCCGCTGCCGGCCATCGCGCAGCGCGGGAACGGTTGGCCGCGCGCGATGTCGAGGAACAGCTGGCGCACCGGCGGGACGCACTGCGGGATGGCGGTCCAACTCGGCGCTGCAAGACACAACAGCACCAGGCAACCGTTCGCGGCGTTGGCTGTGGACGTCGCTGCAGCCAGCGCGAGGACGAACGCCGTACCCAGCGCCGCGGCGCGCCTCGTGCCAGCGATTGGTGCGTCGCGACCGCACGGGTAGCTGCCGGCAGCTTGTCTTGCTCCTAGGAGATTCATGGTCGATTCCCGGTTGTGGTTTCGCCTTGAGATCACTCTAGGAGCGGAACGTCGGGTCCTTGGGGCTGGATTGGCGCGTGTTTCCAGCCGCCGGGTGCACAGCTGGACTTCGCCTCAACCGCGCGGCTCGATGCGGCCAGTTGGTGCCGACAGGCGGGCCTAGCGCCAAAGGTGCAGGCCAGTGGTGGTCGTTTGTCCCCGGGTGCCGGGACGAGGGGGGCAGGCTAAAGAAGCCCGTACAGAAGCGCCACGCGCACGGCAGTCCGGCGGTTGGGGGCGTTGAGCTTGGCGCAGACCCGCTGGAAGCGGCAGTCGATGGTCTTGGCTTCCGTGCCCAGAAGACCAGCGATGGCTTTGCTGCTGCGGCCGGCGAGTTCGTGGCCCAGCAGGCTCAGGTCTGTCTGGCTGAGGCCCGTTCGGCGCAGCAGGTCGTCACGAAGGGTTCGGCGCACCCACTCATGCATCTCCATGGCCAGCGAGCGTGTCAGCAGCAGGCGTATGGCTTGCCCGTCATCGAATCGGGTTTCGACGTCATGGCCCAGGCACAACACACCTACGCGGGATGAGCCCTGCGGTGAAGGTGCCGGAACGATGAGGGCTGCCGCGTAGCCGAGCCTACTGGCACTTTCGGCGAATGCGCGCTGCTTGGGAGATGACGTCGGAATGTCCCGTGCCAGAGCTGGCTCGGATTCGCGCATCGCGTAGGCAAGCCAAGGGTCTTCGGTCAGCCAGTTGCCTTGGGCATACTCGGTTGGCCAAGCTGGATGACCGAGGTGGATGCTTCTGTAGGTGGCCAGCAGCGCGTCGTCTTGGACGAAGCTGAGAAAGGTAGCCGCGGTTGCACCGAGCAGCTGTGTGGCCTTCGCGAAGGCGGTCAGAACTTCTTCGCGTTCACCCAAGGTGGCCAGCTTCAGGATCTCCTCAAAGGCCTGCAGCCCCCACGCAGGGGCGTTGCAGGGGGCTCCCGGGCTGCCGTTCTCATGCCCGTGCGGATAGGGCAGCATCGGCGCAGCGGCGCAATCGCGCCCAGGTTCCGGGCTCTTCGAGACGCAGTGGCTCCAGTGAGCACCAGGTCTCGAACTGCTGCTGGTTGAGCACCAGGGTCTGGCGGAGGACATGGCCCTCCACGTGGTGCTGAACGCGATCTATCAGCAGACCAGGTGGTACCGGAAGGAGGCGAAAGGCAAGGGTCGCGTCTGCATTGCTCACAGTGACCTCGCCCAGCGTGTTCAGGTTCGCAAGGCAGCGGGCGGATTGATGGCTGCGGCGGCGTCGCTGCAGAGCCATCGCCTTTCCCCCAAGCGGCGGCGCCTTGTCCCCACGCAGAGCGTGTCGGTCGTGGGTAGTCGCGGTCGTGGGCAGGTCGACCTTTGGAGACAGCGGAGATGCGGTGGTCAACAGCATGTCAGTGCTCATGCCAGGGCTCCGATGCGCTGGACGTGCAGGCCGATCGGCGGCCATTGCGTACAGCTCGTCGTTTCGACCGTTGAGATGTGGAGCATTCAAGTTCGTACCGCAGAACCATGTCCAGGGCGGGGACGTATCGAACTGCTACTTCGGTTGCTGCAGCTGGGCTGCTGCTTCCGTCCCACTTCGTCTCGTGACTTGGCGGTCTAGGTGTCTTCGCGACCGTGGATCGAAGTGCTCACGGCGTTCTCGTTGCGCATGGCGACCGACGATTGCGGGGCGGCAATCACTCCTGGCCAGATCTTGCGCCGAGGGTAGGGCGCCCAAGGCGACTTCCTAGGAACTGAGGGTAGCCGGCGTTGCCGAAAGGGAGCACCGATGTGTGTTGGCGGAACCGGCCTGGTGACGGCCCCAGCACAACAGACCTTACGGCACGTTGTCGTGCGCCACGAAGTCGCTTGGTGCCCTTGTGCGGGTCAAGTCGCCTGCCGGGCTGTGGGCGGGCTGCCGCGACGGCAGGCGGCACAAACGTCAAGTCGCATCGGAGCGCCCGATGCCGGTCCAAGACCGACGCAGGGAGCGCATCGTCATGCAAGACGTTCAGCCACAGATCATGGTCCAGCCGGACGGTGTGTCTTGTGACAGCCGAGTCTCGCACCGCTGTGGGTGTGGCGGATGCGCTCCGCGACCGGAAGAGCCTCTGCGTGGGTCAGCTTGCCGCGTGGCGATGGCTTCGAAAGGGCCCCGGGGCAGCCCGCCTGACCGTCTCTTGACCTGCGCTTGGGTCAAGGTCCTGGGCCGAGTACTGAGGGCAGGTCTGGTGCCAAAGCTCACACTGGCAGACTGAGCTGGCGCCGAAACCCGGGGTCAGTGGGATCCGCCTGCTCGTTCATCGCTCCAGGCATCCAGGTCTGACCAGCGCCATCCAACTGCACGCGGGCCGAGCTTGACCTGGCCGGGGAAGGCCTTGGCCGCAATCATCCTGTAGATGGTCGAGCGGCCCAGGCCGGTGAACCGCAACACACTGGGTAGACGGGCGAACCGAGGGCGTTGATCCGGTGGCGGCGCGGCAACGGGAGCTTGTGTTCGATGCATGGCAGCGGTCCAGCAGAAGGAGTCTGCGGCCAGCCTAGGGGCAGACGGAGCGGGCTTGGCCGCTGGATTGGGTAGGGTTTCGTGCCTCCGGCCGCGCTGGACGGACAACGACATGTGCAGCCAGCTTGGGGTGCACCCAGACGACTGCCCGCTCATGGGGACTGGCTACCAGCGATCGTTGACGTGATCCGACGCCGCGCACAACACTCCAGGCTGCATTCTGGTCACGCAAGGAGGGGCCATGCCTTACTACGCCGGGCTAAAGCGGATCAAAGACATCGCTGTGCGACGGCGGACGGTCGCGGGCCTGCAAAGGCTTCGGTCCGCGCTAGCGCAAGCCATACCTTTGAGGACGGCGACGCAGACGCTGCTGCTGGCCACCTGGAACATCCGCGAGTTTGATTCGGGCAAGTATGGCTATCGGGCGGAAGAGCCTTACTACTACATCGCGGAGATCCTCAGTCGCTTTGACTTGATCGCCATCCAGGAGGTGCGCGACGGGCTGTACCCCTTGCAGCTGCTACGCCGACTCCTGGGGGATGACTGGGACTTCCTCGTCACCGATGTGACGCTGGGCACCTCGGGCAATGCCGAGCGCATGGCTTATCTGTACGACCGGCGCAAGGTCGACTTCACCGGGTTGGCCGCAGAGCTGGTCCTGCCCAAGGAGAAGAACGCGCAGGAGGAGCCTTTGCAACTCGCGCGGTCACCCTACATCGCGGGCTTTCGCGCAGGCTGGGCCTACCTGACCCTGGCAACGGTCCACATCTACTACGGCAAGAGCGTGGCAGTGGACCCACGCCGCCTCGCCGAGATCACCACGTTCAGCAAGACGATTGCGAAGAACGCCGCCAAGCTGTCCGGGGCACCACAGCAAGCGCCCGGCGCGGCGCCACTGCCCGACAACCTCATCATGCTGGGTGACTTCAACATCTTCAATCGCAAAGACGTGACGATGGAGGCCATCACGAAGGCGGGTTTCGTTGTTCCAGAGGAGCTGAACAACATCCCCGGGTCGAACGTCGCGAAGAACAAGCACTACGACCAAATCGCCTACTACAAGCGTCTGGCGCGCATGAAGCCAACCGGCAGGGCCGGTGTGTTCGACTTCTTCGAGCACGTGTACCGGCTCGAAGACGAGGCCGAGTACGCCACTGAAAGGGCTCAGAAGCCTGGACGAAGCTTCAAGGACTGGCGCACGTACCGTATGAGCGATCACTTGCCGATGTGGATAGAGCTGGGCGTCGATGACGCCGACAGCTACTTGAGCTCGCTGGTCTAGCGGGGCGAAGAGGCTAAACCGAATTGGCAGCTGCAAGCCGCAGCCTAGCTCGACAGTGACGTAGGACGGAAGCATCGTGACTGCCTGTGACGTTCTGGGCGAGGAATCGGTCGCCTCCTCTGAAGACGCCGACCGCTGTCGCGGTTCGCCGCTTGGCCGTGGGTCGGCTCCACTCCTCGGGTGACTCAGGCCCGCCGGGAACAGCGGCCAGTGTCCGTGGCATGGGCGGGGGGGCGCCAGGGATCCGAGGCGTGAGGTGCACGTGTTCGTCATCGCCGCTGTGATACATTAAAGGTAGAACCAATAACCATCAAAGATGTGGCATTGAGCCACGGTCTTCGCGGCGTCATGAACCATTCCATCCAGGCTGCCAGTACGCTCGTCCTGCTTCGTAATGCCGCCGACGGATTGGAGGTCTTGCTGGTACAGCGGCCCTACGCGGTCAACGACGCCAGCAGCGGGGCGTTTGTCTTCCCTGGGGGCAAGCTGGACACCGCCGACGGGGAGTTTGACGCCGCGTTGCTGAACCTTGACGCGGCCCAGGCCAGCGCGCAGCTGTCAGTGTCGGGTCGAACCGGGCTGGACTACTTCGTCGCAGCGGTGCGCGAGTGCGCCGAGGAGACCGGCCTGCTGTTGGTGGTGGACGCCGATGGTCAGCCCGTGAGTGACGCGGTGTACGACGGGTCACCTCTGGAGGCGCTGTGCCGAAGACATGGGTGGCGGCTGGACGTGGCGTCGCTGGCCTATCACAGCCACTGGCTCACGCCGGTGGGCATGCCGCGTCGCTTTGATACGCGCTTCTTCGTGGCCGCCGTGCCGTCGGGCTGCACAGTGGTTTGCCGAACCGGCGAGGTGGTCGAGCACCGGTGGGTTCGGGCGGCGGCTGCGCTGGAGGTTGACAGCGGCTTCAAGCTGCCGCACCCCACGCGCCGAACATTGCAGTCGCTGGTCCGTTTTGCCAGCGTGCAAGATTGTCTCGATGCTGTGCGGTCGTTGCGCGACATCCGCCGGATCTTGCCGCGGCTGGCGGGTGGCGCCGCTGGCAGGCGGCCGGTGATGCCGGACGAGCCGCCTTACGCCGAGATCGGTCTCGTGGACCCCGACGGGCAGGGCCAGGCGGCCTACGAGATCGTTCCCGGGCGCCGCGTGCGCCTTTCGGCGCACGTCTGGCGGCTGACAGCACCCAACGCCAGTGCGATGACCGGGCCGGGCACCAACGCGTACTTCGTCGGTACCGAGGGCGGCGACTGCGCGTTGATAGATCCCGGTCCCGATGACCCGGTTCATGTGCAGGCGCTGCTCGATCAGGCGCCGGGGCGGGTGACGATGGTCCTGGTCACGCACTCGCACCGCGACCATTCGCCGGCTGCCGCAACCATCGCCGCGAGGACGGGCAGCCCGGTGCTGGGCCGTCTGGCATCGCATCGCGAGTCGCACGATGCCAGCTTTTCGCCCGCGCGCGAACTGCAGCACGGCGAGCGGCTGAGGTTCGGCCCCGGCGCGACACTGCGGGTGCTGCACACCCCAGGCCACGCTTCCAACCACCTGTGCTTCCTGCTCGAGGAGCAGAAGCTGCTGTTCACGGGCGACCATGTGATGCAGGGCTCCAGCGTCGTCATCAACCCACCGGACGGGAACATGCAGGCTTATGTGGCCTCGCTGCAGGCGCTGCTGGAGGAAGATCTGGACTGGCTGGCCCCGGGCCATGGCTTTCTCATCGACAAGCCGGCCGATGCGCTGCGGTTGCGCATACGCCACCGGCTGGCGCGCGAAGCCAAGGTGTTGCGTGTGCTGGAGCGGGCGGCCGATGCGACGCTGGACTCGCTGCTGCCCGGGGTCTACGACGACGTGCCGGCACGCATGCACCCGGTGGCGCGCCGTTCGCTGCTGGCGCACCTGGAGAAGCTGCGCGAAGAAGGGCGCGCCCGGCTGCACGACGAGCAGTGGCGCGCGATACCGACAAAACACAAGGAGTGCGTGAGATGAAGGTGCTGGTCCCCGTGAAGCGGGTGGTGGACTTCAACGTCAAGGTGCGGGTGAAGGCAGACGGCAGCGGCGTGGACATCGCCAACGTCAAGATGAGCATGAACCCGTTTGATGAGATAGCGGTGGAAGAAGCGGTGAGGCTGCGCGAGAAGGGCGTGGTCACCGAAGTGGTGGCGGTGTCCTGCGGCGTCACGCAGAGCCAGGAGACCCTGCGCACCGCCATGGCCATAGGCGCCGACCGGGCCATCCTGGTG
>JBBCJV010000031.1:0-5855 GCA_037190565.1 Burkholderiaceae bacterium | reverse complement strand
GCGCGACGACCTGGACCTGGGCGACATACGCCTGTACCGCGACGTGGACGGCGACGGCCAGGTGGACAACGGCGAGCCGCTGCTGGCCAGCGGCCGCCTGATGGCCGACAACGGCAGCCTGCGCCTGGTGCTGGCGGCGCCACTGGAGTTCTCCGAGGCCACCACGCTGCTGGTGGTGACCGACATCGCGGGCACCGTCAACAGCGCGGCTGCGGCCGGGGGCGCGCTGATGGCGCTGGGCCTGCTGGGGCTGGCCTGGCCCACCGGGCGGCGCTGGTCGCGGCGCGGGCTGCTGGTGCTGGTGACCGGTGCCACGCTGCTGCTGGTGGCCTGCGGCGGGGGCGACGAACCGCAGGCCGAGGAGGAGCCGCCCGCGGTGCAGCCGCCGCCCCCGGCACCGCCGCCGCCTCCTCCGCCTCCCCCGCCGCCGCCCCCGCCCCCTCCGCCGGTGACCTATCGCCTGCAACTCAGCGAGCTGGAGGTCAGCGACACGGCCAACCCGCCGGCCACGGTGGAGGTCACCGGCACGCCCCTGAACGGCGCCGTGATCTCGGTGGTGCCCTGAGGCCCGCTGCCCGGCTTTCATCCTTGCCGCGGCGCTGAGCGCGGGCGGGCAGCGCTGGCATCATGCTGTGATGCTGGCGCTGCAACTGCTTGGCTCCCCCACGCTCTGGCGAGATGGCCAGCCGGTGCGGCTGACGGTGCGCAAGAGCTGGGCGCTGCTGTTGCTGCTGGCCTGCCAGGGCGCGCAGCCGCGCGCGCGGCTGGTGGCCAGCCTGTGGCCCACGCTGGACGAGGCCACGGGCCGCCGCAATCTGCGCCGCGAACTGGCCCGGCTGCGCGAGGCCGGTGTGCCCGGGCTGCTGCAGGTGGCCGACGACCGGCTGGCGCTGCACCCGGCGGTGCAGGTGGACCTGCCGGCATTCGAGGCCGCGCTGCAAGCCGGCGACAGCGCCGCGGCGCTGGCGGTGTGGCAAGGCGAGCTGGCCGACGGCCTGGTGACGCAGGAGACACCGGGTTTCGACAGCTGGCTGGACGGGCAGCGCAGCCGCCTGCACGGGCTGTGGCGCCAGGCTGTGCAGGCCGCCGCCGAAAGTGCACCGCCGCAGCAAGCCCTGTTGCACTGGCAAACCCTGCTGGCCGACGACCCGCTGCAGGAGCAGCACCACCAGGCCGTGATGGGTTTGCACCTGGCCGCCGGCCGGCGCGAAGAGGCCTTGGCGCAGTACCAGCGCTGCCGCCGGCTGCTGCGCGACGAACTGGGTCTGGCGCCTTCGGCACCGACCGAGGCCTTGCGCGCGTTGGCCGGCCAGGGCGCTCAAGGTGCCGACGACCCGCCGGCGCAGGAGCAGCCGTCCGTGCCGCCCAGCGCCGAGCCCCCTCGGCTGCCCGACCCGCTGCCCTTTGTGGGCCGCGACACGGAAGTGGCCGCCATGGAGGCCGCCTGGCAGGCCGGGCACCCCATGCTGATAGAAGGCGAGGGCGGCATAGGCAAGACACGCCTGGCGCTGGACTTCGCCGCCGCCCACGGCCCGTTTGCGCTGGCTCGCTGCCGCAGCAGCGACGCCGGCGTGCCCTATGCCTCGTGGACGCGCGTGCTGCGCGCGCTGGCCGGCCCGGCGCTCACGCGTGCCAGCCTGGCGGCGCTGCCGGGCTGGGCCTGCGACGAGCTGGCGCGCCTGGTGCCGGAACTGGCCGGCCCCGCCGGGGTGCCGGCGCCCATGCGATCGGACGAAGAGCGCAGCCGCTTCTTCGAGGCCTGTGCCGCCGGCTGGCAGGCGCTGAGCGCAGGCAACTTCGACGCCGTGCTGCTGGACGACTGGCACCTGGCCGATGCCGCCAGCAACGCGGTCATGGCCTACGTGGTGCAGCGGGGCGGGGCGCCTGGCGCCGGCAACGCCCGCGTCATGGTGTTGCTGCGCACCGCGGTGGCGGCAACGCAGCCGCTGCGCGACGCCGAGCCCCGGCTGCACCTGCGCCTGCAGCCGCTGTCGGCGGCCGTGGTGTTCGGCCTGGTGCAGCAGCTTTCGGGCGCGCGCGACCCGGCCCGGTTTGCGGCGCGGCTGCAGTCGGCCACCCAGGGCAACCCCTTCTTTCTCGCGCAGACCCTGCACCACCTGGCCGAGACCGGCGCCTTGACCGCCGGCAGCGACGGGGTCTGGCGCACCCCCTTCGACGACGACACGCGCGACTACCACGAGCTGCCGGTGCCGGCCTCGGTGCGCGAGGCGGTGCTGGCGCGCGTGGCACGCCTGGGCGAAGCCGATGCACGGGTGCTGGAGGCCGCGGCGCTGGCGGCGGAACCCTTTCTGCCCGCGCTGCTGGCGCCGGCCTGCGCGATGTCCGAGATCGAGGCGGTGCTGGCCATAGAGCGCGCGGTGGCGGCCGGCCTGCTGCGCGAGCATGACAGCGGCGGCTACGCCTTCGCCCACGACCTGGTGCAGCAGGCGCTGGAGGCCGCGCCCGGCCCCGAGCGCCGCCGCCTCATCCACCGCCGCCTGGCGCTGGGTGCCGAGGCGGCCGCGGCGCCGGCCGCGGTGATCGCCCGGCACCACGAGGCCAGCGGTGAGCCGCACCGCGCCGTGGTCCACCGGCTGGCGGCGGCCGAGCGGGCCGAGCGCCTGCACGCCATGCCCGAGGCCCTGCTGCACTGGCAGCAGGCGCTGGCCGATGGTGCCGGGCCGCAGCAGGCCCTGGTCGCCCGCCAGGGCCTGATGCTGGGTGCGCGCCTGGGCTGCGACTTCGACGCCATGCAGGTGCAGGGCGAGGCCTTGCAGGCGCTGGCCGCCGACACCGCTGAGTTGCAGGCCGACGACCGTGCCGCTGCGCTGGCGGCAGTGGCCGACAACCTGTGTTTTGTCAACCGCGCCGAGGCAGCGCTGGCGGTGCTGCAGCGGGTGGACACGGCCACGCTGGCGCCGGCGGCCCGGGCGCGCGCGGACAACATCCGCGCCCGTGCCCTGCGTTCGCTGGGCCGCATGGACGATGCCCGTGGCGTGGCCCTGGCGGCCCTGGCGCTGCCGGGCCTGACGACGGCGCTGCGCAGCGATTTGCTGGACTCGCTGATGTCCATAGAGCTCAGCGCCGGCCGCATGGCGCCCATGCGCGAGCACGCTGCGGCGCTGCTGGAGCTGGGCCGCGCCGTGGGCAGCGAGGAAATCGCTGCGCGCGCGCTGTTCCGCAGCGGCATGGCCTGGCTGATAGAGGGCGACCTGGAGCGCGCCGAACGTGAGCTGGGCGAAAGCGCGCGCAGCTTCGGCGGCCGTGGTTCGGTCTACCGGCAGCGCATCGTGCTGTACAACCTGTCGCTGGCCTACACCGCGCAAAGCCGCAGCGAACAGGCGCTGGCCGTGGTGCAGCAGGGCTGGGGCTTGCAGCCGCCGCTGCCCGAAGGCGACCTGTGGATGATGTACCGCGTGGCCTTCGTGGACATCCAGGTGGCGCTGGGCCAGTGGGGCGATGCCTGGGTGCATGCGCAGGCGGCCCTGGCCTTCGCCCAGGCGCAGGCCGAGGCGCAGCCGCTGTGTGCCGCCTGCCTGCCCACGCTGGAACTGCTGGGCTTGCTGGGCGAAACGGCGCTGGCGCGGCAGGTGCTGGGCCGCATCACGCCGCAGATGCTGCAGGAGCAGCAGTACCTGGCTTCGGAGTACTGGATCGCCGTCGCCCAGTTTGAGCTGGCCCTGGGCGACGCGGCGGCGGCGGCGCAGGCACTGGCGCTGGTGCCGCCGGCGGCGGACATTGCCGACGTGCGGGTGCGCGCCCGCCACGCGCTGGCGCTGGCCGAGCTGCACCTGGCCCAGGGGCAGGCCGACGAGGCCCTGGGGCGGCTGCCGGCGGCCGGGGCCGAGGGCATGAACGACGAGATGCGCACCCGGGCCCTGGCGCTGAGCCTGCGCGCCCAGGGCACCGCCGGCCGCTGGCGCGATGACACCGTGGCCGCGGCCTTACGCATGCTGGCCGCGCCTATGGCCTGCGCGCCCGCCACGCTGCAGTTGCACCAGGCCCTGGCGCAGGCCCGGCGACAAGGCCTGCGCGGCGTGCCGGCCGACAACGCTGCGGCCTGGCAGGCCTTCGTCGCGGTCTTGGCGCAGTCGCTGCAGGCCCACCCGGCACAACGGGCAGCCTTCCTGAACCGAGCCGCCTGACGACGGCTGCTTGAAGGCCGCGCAACGGCGCCCGCCAGGGCGCCGGCGCAGCGCCGCAACGTCTGCGCAACGGCAGCTGGGCATCTTCGCGGCCGTGGCCGATGGGGCCACTTGCACGAGGAGCCTGCGATGGACCTGCCGCTGCCCGCCACCCGCGCCGGCCCTGTCCCCAGCTGCGTGATGCTGCTCAGCCTGTGGCTGCCGCCGGCCACCCCCTGGCGCGCCCGGCTGGTGGGCCTCGATGCCCGGGTGCACGAGTTCCACAGCCCGTTCGAGCTGGCCCGCTTCGCTGCCCGCGTCACGTCCTCATCGCCCGCCGCTGCAGCCGCAGCCGCCCCCGACGCCGCCCCGACTTCATCACGCGGCCTGTGCTGAGGCGCAGGCCCGGCCTTTTCTGTTGCCGCCCAACCCCCGGAGCTTCCATGCCACCCACTCGTTCATCACTTGCAGGCCGCTGGCTGCTGCTGGCGCTGCTTGCGCTTCCGGCCCTGCTGGCGGCCTACCTGCCGCAGGCCGCGGCGCAGGCCGTGCCGCAGGCCGGCATCGACTACGCCCGGGACAGCGGCGTTTACCCCACCCACCGGCGCGAGACCAACACCCACATCGTGGTCGAGTTCTGGGACAAGGAGAACCGCTCCCTGGGCGTACGCCGCTGCCTGGGGCCGGGCCTGTGCAACTACCTGTCACCCGGGGACGTGGCCCGCTACGCGATGGTGGTGGAGTACGACAACAGCCGCGAAGAGCTGGTCAGCGAGATCTGCAACGGCGTGGTTTCCGAACTGCCGCAGGGCCAGTGCATCAACGGGCCGCTGCGTGTCACCATGCGTGTGCGGGCCGGCTCGGTGGCCTACCGGTTTGTGCTCGACGAGCGGGAGGGCCGGCACCCTGTGCCGCTGTATCCCGGCTTCGGCAACGGCGTGCGCCTGGCCTTCGAGAACACCGACGGCAGCAATGGCGACAAGTACTGGGCGCCGACCCAGTTTCGGCGCGAAAACGGCGGCAACCTGACAGCGGTGGGCGAGTACGACCTGCTCACGCCCGACATGGCGGGCCACTGCAAGCCGGTGCGCACCAACCCCGAAGAACGGGTGGTCGTGCGCGAAGGCCAGCTCACCGAGTTCACCGTGCGCTACACCGGCACACGCTGTCTGTTCACCATAAAGACCTACACCACCCCGCCCGAGGCCGGCACAGTGACCAGCGAACCGGCGGGCCTGAACTGCCGGCCGCTCACCGTGAACAGCCAGTGCAGCGCCGAGTTCGACTTCGACTCCACGGTGCGCGTGATCGCCCACCCGGCCCCGGGCTGGTCGGCGGGCTTCGACCGCAACTTCACCGGCTGCAGCCGCGATGAGCCCAATCGGCTGGTGTGCCAGATCCTGGCCGACGGCCATCGTGATCTCTCGCCCGGGTTCGGCCGGGTGAACACCCCGCCGCCGCCACCGCCCCCCGTCACCCTGAGCGCGGTGCTGGGCCCGGCCACGCCGGTGGACGGCGACGTGGCCAAGGGCAGCCAGGGCGTGTCCATGCTGCAGGTGCGGCTGACACCAGCCAACGGCGTGGCCCGGCTGAACGCACTCACGCTGCGGGCCAGCGGCACCGGGCGCGACGACCTGGACCTGGGCGACATACGCCTGTACCGCGACGTGGACGGCGACGGCCAGGTGGACAACGGCGAGCCGCTGCTGGCCAGCGGCCGCCTGATGGCCG
>JBBCJV010000030.1:0-63464 GCA_037190565.1 Burkholderiaceae bacterium | reverse complement strand
CCCAGGGCTAGGCCCGAGTGAGGCCGCGTGCCTGTGGCACGCAACGAGCGAGCAACAACGCCCTGGGGCCTGCCAGACGGCGGCCCTTCGGGTGATCTCAGCAAACGGCCGCCAGCCGCGTTGCACGGCTTGCCCAGGCGGCCAGCCTGGGCTGCGCCGCGCGCCTTGCTGGCGGCCGTTTGCTGAGTCACGCGAGCCCTCCCATAGCGTTAACAGGCCCTAGTACAGGTTGAACAGCTTGGCGCCCAGCGCCAGCGTCAGCAGCAGGCTCAGCAGCAGCGTCAGCCGCGCGGTGCTGCTGCCCTGGGCCTTGGACACGCTGTGCGTGGCGTCCATCCACAGGTGGCGCACGCCGGCGATGAAGTGGTGCAGGTAGGCCCAGATCAGCGCCAGGCACACCAGCTTGATGAACCAGCCGGCAAACGGCCCCGCCCCGACGATGAACACGGCGGCAAACTGGTCGTAGCTGGCCTCGGAGCTCAGGCTCAGGTCGAACAGCCAGATCACGAACGGCAGCAGCACGAACATCAGCCCGCCGCTGATGCGGTGCAGGATGGAGACCACGCCGGCCGCCGGCAGGCGGTACTTCACGGCGTCCAGCAACCTCATCGTGCCGGGGCGTTGTCGGATGATCTCGGGCATCTTCGATCTCTCTGTGGCTGTCCGGGTAAACCTGACGAGTCTATTGCATCGCGTTACCGCAGCAGGCTAGTGGGAGTCTTGCTGCGCACGCTGCCAGGCCGTCGTCATCCCAGCTCGTTGCGGTAGTGGTGGTGGTCGGTGAGGTACAGGCCGCGCCGCCACTCCACCGGCTTGTCGCCGTAGGTGAAGGACAGGCGCTCCACCGACAGCAGGGGCGTGCCCGGCGCCACTTCCAGCAGCGTCGCGTCCTCGGCGTCGGCAGGCACGGCGCGCAGCTTTTCTTCGGCGCGGATCATGCGCAGCGAGAACTCGGCCTCGAACATGCGGTACATGGGCCCACGCCAGGCCTCCAGGCGCTCGGCGGTGAGGCCGCGAAACGGGGTGCCGGGCAGCCACACGTCGTCCAGCACCACCGGCCGCAGCACGGCGCCTTCCTGCGCCAGCAGCAGGCGGCGGATCTGCACCGCCGGCTCGCCGCGGGGCAGCAGCAGCGCACGCACCACCTCGGCCGGCGCGCGCATGCGCCGGCAGTCCAGCAGCCTGCGCTGCAGCGGGGCGGCGCTGCCGTCGTCGGGCGTGAGGCGCAAGAACCGGTACTGCGTCTGCGCCTCGGCGTGCGTGGCGACGAAGGTGCCCTTGCCCTGGCGGCGTACCAGCAGGTTCTCGGCCGCCATCTCGTCTATGGCCTTGCGGACCGTGCCCTGGCTGACGCGGAAGCGCGAGGCCAGCTCCATCTCGCTGGGGATGGCCTCGCCCGGCGCCCAGTCGCCGGCCTCCAGGCTCTTGACCAGCAAGGCCTTGATCTGGCGGTACAACGGGCTGAAGGCCGGCGCCGTGTCCACCGAAGAGGCAGCGGTGGCGGCGGCGGTCTCGGTCGGCATGGGGGCTATTGTCGCCCAAGCAGTCCTGCATAAGACATAAGACCTCCGGCGCCCGCCGCGCCTAGAATGCGCGTTTCCCCCAGTCTGTTCATTACGCCCGTCCAGGAGACCCTCCCCATGAGCAAGAAGCCCGTCCGCGTTGCCGTCACCGGTGCCGCAGGCCAGATCGGCTACGCCCTGCTGTTCCGCATCGCCAGTGGCGAGATGCTGGGCAAGGACCAGCCGGTGATCCTGCAACTGCTGGAGGTGCCGGCCGAAGGCCCGCAGAAGGCCCTCAAGGGCGTGATGATGGAGTTGGAAGACTGCGCCTTCCCGCTGCTGCACGGCATGGAAGCCCACGGCGACCCCAACACCGCCTTCAAGGACACCGACTACGCGCTGCTGGTGGGCAGCATGCCGCGCAAGGCCGGCATGGAGCGTGCCGAGCTGCTGTCCATCAACGGCCAGATCTTCATCGGCCAGGGCAAGGCGCTGAACGACCACGCCAGCCGCGACGTGAAGGTGCTGGTGGTGGGCAACCCGGCCAACACCAACGCCTGGATCGCGATGAAGAGCGCGCCCGACCTGAAGCGCGAAAACTTCACCGCCATGCTGCGCCTGGACCACAACCGCGCGCTCAGCCAGCTGGCCGCCAAGACCGGCAAGCCGGTGGCCAGCATCAGACAGCTGGGCGTGTGGGGCAACCACAGCCCCACCATGTATGCCGACTACCGCTTCGCCACCATTGACGGCGCCAGCGTGAAGGACATGATCAACGACCACGCCTGGAACAAGGATGTGTTCCTGCCCACCGTGGGCAAGCGCGGCGCCGCCATCATCGAGGCCCGGGGCCTGAGCTCGGCGGCCAGCGCCGCCAACGCCGCCATCGACCACATGCGCGACTGGGCCCTGGGCACCGGCGGCGAGTGGGTCACCATGGGCATCCCCAGCAACGGCGAGTACGGCATCCCCAAGGACGTGATGTTCGGCTACCCGGTCACCTGCGCCGGCGGCAAGTACAGCATCGTCGAAGGCCTGCCCATCGACGAGTTCAGCCAGGGCTGCATAGACAAGACGCTGGCCGAGCTGATCGCCGAGCAGGACGGCGTCAAGCACCTGCTGTAAGACCGGCCAGGCGCGCGCCCATGCCCTCCCCGCGCGAGGTGCTTTTCGACGCCGACGACGTGGCACCGGTGCTGCCGGTGTGCGACCACTACGCCGGCGTCGAGGCGCGTATGCGCAAGGCGCTGCAGCTGCAGGCCCAGATGGGGCCGGTGTTCGACCTCACGCTGGACAACGAGGACGGCGCGCCGGTGGGCGGCGAGGCCGAGCACGCGCTGCTGATCGCCGCGCTGCTGGCCAGCGACGACAACCGCCACGGCCGTGTGGGGGTGCGCCTGCTGCAGGTCGACCACCCGCAGTTCGAGACCGTGCTGCACACCGTGCTGGCGGCAGCCAAGGCGCCGGCCTACCTGATGCTGCCCAAGCCGCGCGGCCTGGCCGACGTGCAGCGCGCCGCAGCGCTGGTGGACGCGGCCGGCGGCAGCGCGGTGCCGCTGCACGCTCTGATCGAAACCCATGGTGCGCTGGCCGAGGTGCAGGCGATTGCGGCGCACCCGCGCATCGAATCGCTGTCCTTCGGGCTGATGGACTTTGTCTCGGCGCACCGCGGCGCCATCCCGGTGTCGGCCATGAGCGCCAGCGGCCAGTTCGAGCACCCGCTGGTGCTGCGCGCCAAGCTGGAGATCGCCGCCGCCTGCCATGCCCATGCCAAGGTGCCTTCGCACTGCGTGGTCACCGAGTTCAAGGACCGGCGTGCGCTGGCGCAGGCCGCCGAGCGCGCCGCCCGCCAGCTGGGCTACACGCGCATGTGGAGCATCCACCCGGACCAGATCTCGCCCATCGTGGAGGCGTTTGCGCCCACCGCGGCCGAGCTGGACCAGGCCATCGAAGTGATACAGGCGGCACAGGCCGCCGGCTGGGCGCCCATACGCCACCACGACCGGCTGCACGACCGCGCCAGCTACCGCTGGTACTGGCAGCTCATAGAGCGTGCACACCGCACCGCCCTGCCCGGCGCACCGCAGTTGCCGGGCGAACTGCGCCTGGCCTGGTTCGGGCATTGAGCCTGCGGAGTGCGGCCGCCAACTCCTTCACGCCGTGGTGAGGCAGCGTCGGCGGAACTTGCAGTCGCTTGCACTCCCCAACGCCTGAACACCCTGGGGCTTCGAAGAATGCGCCCATCCTCAGCCCACCCTTCGGGAGTTTCGATGCGCCGCTTCGCCCCTGCCTTTGCCGCCGCGCTGCTGCTGGCCACTTTGCCGGCCCACGCCGAGATCCTGCTGTCTGCCGGCCAGTTGGCCGCTGCCGACAACGTCTTCCACGGCACCGCCGACTGCGAGTTCAACCAGCAGGTGCACCTCACGCCGCTGGCCGGCAAGCCCGGCCACTTCACCTTGCAGTTCGGCAAGAACAGCTGGACCGTGGTGCCCGAGGAAACCACCACCGGCGCGGTGCGGCTGGAGGACAAGACCAACGGCATCGTCTGGCTGCAGATACCGGCCAAGTCCATGCTGATGAACGCCAAGCTGGGCCGCCGGCTGGTGGACGCCTGCCTGCACGCGCAGCAGAAGGACCCGGTGGTCGCCAGCAACTGAGCGGCCCGCCGCCGCGCGAAGCGCCGCAGGCCGCGGCAGGACCTGCTTCACGGCAGGGCTTGCCCGCCGGCCGACACAGCGTGCTGCAGCGCAGCGATAATGCAGCGTCACGGGGGCCCAGGCCCCCGTCGCTTCGCCCGGGCCCCGCGCCCGCCTGCCCTGCCTTACAGACACCCGAAACTGCCTTATGGTCTCGCTGTTTCTCGCCCTGATGCCGCTGCTGTTTGCCACCGGTTGCCTTGCCTGGCTGATGACCATGGGCGCCCGCGAACAGGCCCGCTCCGACGCCTGGGCCGAACAATGGGCCAAGGACAACGAGGCCCAGGGCCAGGGTCACCACCCGCACCACTGAGCAGCGCACTGACCGGCGCACTGACCGGTGCACTGACCGGTGCACTAGCCGGTTAGCGGGTCAGGGGCTGCCACGCGGCCCCTGCACGGGCGGCTACGGCGCGATCTGCTGCGCGTAGTCCACCAGCGCTTCCAGGATGCTCTGCGCGCGCTCGTCGTCGCGCTCCATGGCCTGCTCGGCCAGCGTGTCTATGCGCTCCTGGTAAGCGGCCAGCGACAAGCCGCCGACGCCGCCCAGCAGGCGTTCGTGGCAATGGGCCTGCCACTGGGCACGTTCATCGTCGTCCAGCGTGTGCGGGAAGTTGCGGGCGCGGTAGCGCCACAGCAACTCGTCCAGCCGCCCGTCCTCAAAGGCCGGCCGGCGCGCCGCCAGTTGCTCCGGCGCCAGCGTGCGCAGCCGCTGCAGCGCGCGGCGGTCGGCGTGGCTGAGAAAGCCGCCGTACAAGTCCTCGTCCACGTCCACGGGCTGTGACGGCGCCTCGCGCGCATACACCTCCGCCCAGCGCGGCGCCACGGCGGCCGCAGCCGCCGGCGCCAGCGCGGCGTGCCGGTCCACCTGCGCCAGGTCCAGGCCCCAGCGCTGCGCCGCCGCGCCCAAGGTGCGCAAGTTGCCGATGACGATGGGCGACTTGTTGATGTGCACCGTCTTCACCGGCAGCCGCGACACGCCCTCGGGCAGATCGTCGCTGCGCGTGAACAGGCGCTGGCGCAGCGTGGCGGCGTCCAGGTCGGCCAGCTCGCCGGGGTCGTGCGACAAGTCCCACACGATGAGCTCGTTGCGGTTCACCGGGTGCGGCGCCAGCGGCCACACCACGGCCAGGCAGCCGCGCTCCACCGGGTAGCGGCTGGAGATGTGCACAAAGGGCCGGCCCACGCCTATCTCGTCGCGCACCGCGTCCTTGTGGCGCAGGCGCAGGCAGAAGTCCCACAGCCGCGGCTGCTTCTCGCGCAGCAGGCGCGCCAGCGCCAGCGTGGCGCGCACGTCCGACAGCGCGTCGTGCGCCGATTCGTGCGTGAGGCCGTTGGCCGCCGCCAGGTCTTCCAGCCGGAACGAGGGCCGGCCGGCGATCTCGCCGCTGGTGTAGCGCGGCCATTCCAGGCCCTCGGGCCGCAGCGACCAGCAGCAGCGCACCACGTCCAGCAGGTCCCAGCGGCTGCAGCCGCCGGCCCATTCACGCTCGTAGGGGTCCAGCAGGTTGCGCCAGAACAGGTGGCGCGTGACCTCGTCGTCGAAACGTATGCTGTTGTAGCCCACGCCTATGGTGCCCTCGCGGCCCAGTTCGGCCAGCACACGGTCGGCGAAGGCGTGTTCGGGCAGGCCTTGCTGCAAGGCCTGCTGCGGCAGGATGCCGGTGAGCAGGCAGCTCTCGGGGTCGGGCAGGAAGTCGGGCGCCGGCTGGCAGAAGTGCATCACCGGCTCGCCGATCAGATTGAGCTCGACGTCGGTGCGCAGGCCGGCAAACTGCGCCGGGCGGTCGCGGCGCGGGTCGCGACCGAAGGTCTCGTAGTCGTGCCAGAAGAAGGTGGTCGTGGCGTCCATCGCGCCACGATAGCGCAGCGCGGGCTGCGCCCCGGCTCAGCGCGGGCGCAGCACCGCCAGGCGGCGCTGCAGCTGGCGCCAGGTGCGCCAGCCCCACCACAGCCGCAGGCCCCAGCGCCAGACACGCCGCGGGCGCATCACCGTCAGCACCACCAGGCCGGCCAGCGGTGCCTCGGGGTGGCTGGCCAGCCAGCGGCCGGTTTCACGCACCCGGTCGGCCACGGCCAGCGGCGCCTGCCAGGGCTGCACCTGGGCCGACCAGCGGTTGCGCAACTCGGCACTGCGCAGCAGCAGTTGCTGCTGGCGCCTGGCCAGCTCGATGCGGCGGTCTATGTCGCTCATCGTGATGCGGCGGGCGGCGGGCGGGGCGGCGCGGGCGGCCGGGGGGGGCGCGGCGGCGCGGGCGCGTCGCCGCGGCCACGGTCGTCGCTGCGCAGCGCTTCGCGGTCGCGCCGCAGCTCGGCCAGGCTGAGCGCAAACAGCCCGCCTTCGGGCGCACGCAGCGTTTCGCGTGCGCGCCACAGCAGCCAGGCGCCGCCGCCGGCAAAGGCCAGGGTCAGCACGCCTATGGCCGGCAGCCGGTAGCCCTCCCAGAACAGCAGCACCACAAAGCCGAACAGCCCCACCAGCGCCAGCCCCAGCAGCAGCAGCGCCAGGGCCACCTGCCACAGGGCGTCCAGCAGGCGCAGCTTCTCCTGCTCGAGCTCGGTGCCCAGCAGTTGCAGCCGCACATGCGCCGCGGACACCGCGGTGTCCGCGAGCCGGCGCAGCGAATCGAACAGCCCGCTCACGGGCGGGCGCCGGGCGTGGGCGTCGCCGGGGCGGCCGTGGCCCCTCCCCGGACCCGGAGGGCCGGCATGCGGCTCAGCGGCGGCTGATCAACAGGCCCACCAGCAGGCCTATGCCGGCGCCTATGCCTATGGACGTCCACGGGTGGTCGTGCACATAGTCATCGGCCGCACGGCCGGCGGCCTTGGCGCGCTCGGCGGCGTTGTCCTGCAGGTCCAGCAGGCCGTCCTTGGCGCGCGCCAGGCGGTCGCGCAGGCGCTCGCGCAGGCCGGCGGTGCTTTCGCTCAGCTCGTCGGCGGTGAGCTTGAGCAGTTCTTCGGCGTCGGCCACCACGGTGCGCAGGTCAGCCACCAGCTTGTCCTTCTGGGCAGAAGTCATCTCGGACATCACGATCCTCCATGCAACGGTTTTTCAGCAACGTTCGTTACCCTAACACCGCGCTGCATGGCGGTGCACTGGGCCTCAGCCTCGCGTGGTCTTCTTGGCCGGCGGCGGCGGCGCGCCGTGCTGCAGCGCGTCGGCCAGGCCCAGCAGCACGCCGCTGACCACGGCGGTGTAGCTTTCGGCCAGGGCTTGCGCAGCACGCACCGAGGCCGCGCGCGACTGGCGCATGGCCCCTTGCATCTGCTCGGCCAGCTGCAGCGCGGTGCTGGCAGCCTGCGCCCCGCTGGCGGTGCCGCCCACCTGCAGCTTGCCCAGCACCTGGCTCCAGGCCTCGGCCACCGGGCCGTCGCCCGCCCCCGCGGCCGCCTTCTTGAAGGCGGCAAAGATGGTGTCCTCGAAACGGTCCAGGTCGTCCAGCGCCTTCTTCACGTGCTTTTCGCGCAGGTCGGCCCCCTGGGCCGCCAGGCGCTCCAGCGCCACGCGGTTGGCCTGCACCGCCTTGAGCAGCGAATCGTCGATGCCGGCCACCGCCTGGTCCAGCAGCGCCGCCGGGTCCACCCCCGGCACCACGTTGCGCGCGGCACCGGTGCTGGCGGCTTCGGCCACGGACTTCAGCGTGGCGCGTATGTTCTTCAGCGTCAGCTCGCGCCCTTGCAAGGCCGCCAGCGTGGCGTCGCCCACGGCCTTCTTCAGCTGGGCGCCTTGCCGGGCGGTGGCGTTTTCGAACATCGCGATCAGCGCTTCGGCGTCGAACATAGGCTGGGCCATGGCGTCTCCTGTGCGGGGGTGAAGGTGCGGCTGGCAGCGATGGTCGCACCGCGCGCGGGCTTGCACAAGCGGCAGCATTTGTGTCTGCTCGTGCAGCGTCTTTCACAAACACTCACATCCCGTGCCGGCCCAAAGCCCCAACTTCCGTGCGGGACCTCGGGAACTCGGCGCGCCGGCCGATATCCATCCCGGGGCGGCCAAGCCCAGGCTGCTGCACAGCCCGCGCGGCCCGCCACCTTCCACCCACGCTAAGATTCTTAGTACAGGAGCCCACGATGTCGCTTCGTCCTGCCTTGCCCTTTACCGCCGCCACCGTCCTGACCGTTGCGCTGCTGGCCGGTTGCGCCTCCGGCGTGAAGCTCGACGACACCGTCGCGCCGGTCGAACAACGCCCGGTGGTCCAGACCGCGCCGCAGGCCGCCGCACCGTCGGCCGACGCCAGCGGCACCGCGCAGTCGCAGGTGTCCACCGTGGACCTGAGCGCCCGCCAGGCCGCCGCCGCGCAGGAAGTTGCGCGCGTGGTGTACTTCGACTTCGACAGCTACGTGGTGCGCCCCGAGTTCGTGCCGGTCATAGACGCCAACGCCCGCCGCATGGCCGCCCAGCCCCAGCAGCGGCTCACCGTGGCCGGCCACACCGACGAGCGTGGCGGCCGCGAGTACAACCTGGCCCTGGGCCAGCGCCGCGCCGAAGCCGTGGTGCGCTCACTGGTGCTGGCCGGTGCCGACCAGAGCCGCCTGGAGCCCATCAGCTTCGGTGCGGAACGCCCCGCCGCCAGCGGCAGCGACGAACAGGCCTGGGCACAGAACCGCCGCGCTGAAATCCAAACCCGATGAACATCCCCGCCGCTGCCTCCCTCTCCTTTGCCTTGCTGCTGGCCGCGCTGCCGGCGCAGGCCCAGTTGTTCAAGGACAACGAGGCGCGGCGCGCCATCCTAGAGCTGCGCGAACGTGTCGCCACCCACGACACCGCGCAGCGCGAAGAGCTGGACAAGCTGGGCGCGACACACGCCGCGCTCAACGAACAGCTCACGGCGCTGCGCCACAGCCTGCTGGAGGTCAACGCCTCGCTGGACGCGCTGCGCGGTGAGCTGGCGCAACTGCGCGGCGAGGACGAGCGGCTGGCCCATGCGGTGACGCAGGTGCAGCGCCAGCAACACGAGGAACTGCAGGCCATGCAGGCGCGCCTGCGCCCGCTGGAGCCCATGCGGGTGGAGCTGGACGGCGCCGAGTTCGAGGCCACGCCGGCCCAGACCCAGGCCTGGGACCGCGCAATGACGGCGCTGCGTGCCGGCGACTTCGCCACCGCGACCACGCGGCTGGAGGGTTTTCTGCAGCAGCACCCGGACAGCGGCTACGGCCCCTCGGCCCGCTACTGGCTGGCCAGCGCGCTGTACGCGCAGCGCGACCACGCCAAGGCCATCGCGGCCTTCCGCAGCTTCGTGGCGGAGGCGCCCAAGCACCCGCGGGTGCCCGACGCGCTGCTGTCCATGGGCATCAGCCAGGCGGAAACACGCGACGTGCGCAATGCGCGCACCACGCTGCAGGCGCTGGTGAAGGAATATCCGGACACCGAAGCAGCGCGCCTGGGCACACAGCGCCTGAGCCAGTTGCGCTGACGACAAGCGCTGCGGCGCGAGGCCACAGCGGCCGTGCGGCGCCATACGGATCGCCCGCAAACGCAAAGGCCCCTGGCTGCCGAGCCTGGCGGTGGCCGGCCTGTCGCCCCCTGCGGCAGCCTGTCGCTGGCCTCTTGCGCCACCGCCTTGTTGCCGGCACGCTGACAGCCTGTGCCCAGCTTGGGCAGGCTGGCCGCGGCCCGCGGCCGTGTCGGGAGAGTGTGCGGTGAAGGCTTTGATCCTGTTTGTCGTCTGGTGCCTGCTGTTCGTGGTGGCCTGGCCGGTGGCGCTGCTGGCCCTGGTGCTGATGCCGCTGGTATGGCTGCTGACGCTGCCGTTGCGCCTGCTGGGCATCGCGGTAGGCGCCGTGTTTGCCTTTCTGAAGGCGGTGCTGTACCTGCCGGCGCGCTTGCTGGGTTACCGCGGCTGAAGTTGCAGTCGCCCGCCTTCAGCAGAAGTCGCGGCTGTGCACCGCCCACAGCCCCCCGCCTTCAGCGGAAGTCGCGGCTGTGCACTCCTCACAGCCCCGCGCCTTCAACGGAAGTCGCGGCTGCTGGTGGCCAAACCTTGCAGCAGCGCCGAGTGGTCCACCAGCCGGCGCGCCACCAGGTGGCGCACCTCGCCCTGGCGCTGCCAGATGCCGTAGACCGTGAGCAGCCGGCTGGCCAGCAGGGGCTGGCGCTGCGCCTCGGCCACTGCAGGCCAGACGATGACGTTGACCGGGCCGGTCTCGTCTTCCAGCGTCACGAAGATCACACCCTTGGCCGTCTGCGGGCGCTGGCGGTGCGTGACCAGGCCGCTGGCACGCGCCAGGCGGCCGTTCGGGCAGTCGTGCAGCTCGGCAGCCGTGCGCACGCGCCAGGCCGCCAGCTGCGGCCGCAGCAGCGACAACGGGTGCGCCGCCAGGCTGAGCCCGGTGGCGCGGTAATCGGCCAACACGGTCTGGGCCAGCCGCGGCGCGGGCAAGGCCTGGGCCGGTGGTTCGGGCTCGGCCGTGCGCGTGGCACCCAGCAAGGCGGTGGCGCGGGTGTCCACGCCGGCGCCGGCCCAGGCCGCGGCATGGCGGTGGCCGGCCAGGGCCTGCAGCGCGTCGGCGCGCGCCAGCAGCTTCAGCGCCTGCGCGTCCAGCTGCGCCCGCCGCGCCAGGTCTTCGACCCCGGCAAAGGGCTGTTGGGCGCGCGCGGCGACGATGCGCCCGCCCCCCTCCTGCGCCAGGCCGGCAATGCGGCTCAAGCCCAGGCGCACCGGGTGCAAGGGCGCGCCGGCGGCCACTGTTGACGGCAGCGATGGCAGCGGCGGCTCCAGCGTGCTGTCCCATTGGCTGCACATCACGTCCACCGGTCGCACCACGACACCGTGGGCGCGGGCGTCGCGTACCAGCTGCGCCGGTGCGTAAAAGCCCATGGGCTGGCTGTTCAGCAGCGCGGCCAGGAAGGCGTCCGGGTGGTGGCACTTGAGCCAGGCGCTGGCGTAAGCCAGCAGCGCAAAGCTGACGGCGTGGCTTTCCGGGAAGCCGTACTCGCCAAAGCCCTGGATCTGGCGGAACAGCGCCTCGGCGAACTCGCGCTGGTAGCCGTTGGCCACCATGCGCTCCACCAGCCGGTCGTGAAACGGCCCGAGACCGCCCTTGCGCTTCCAGGCGGCCATGGCGCGGCGCAGCGCGTCGGCCTCGCCGTGCGTGAAGTCGGCCGCTTCTATGGCCAGCTGCATGACCTGCTCCTGGAAGATGGGCACGCCCAGCGTGCGCTCCAGCGCCTTCTTGACGCCCGGGCCGGGGTAGTCCACCGGCTCCTCGCCGTTGCGGCGGCGCAGGTAGGGGTGGACCATGTCGCCCTGTATGGGGCCCGGACGCACGATGGCCACCTGCACCACCAGGTCGTAGAACACCTCGGGCTTCAGGCGCGGCAGCATGCTCATCTGCGCGCGGCTTTCCACCTGGAAGACGCCCACGCTGTCGGCACGCCGCAGCATGGCGTAGGTGGGCTCGTCGCGCTGCGGCACTTCGTGCAGCGCCAGCGGCGCGCCGCGCTTGGCGCCCACCATCTCCAGCCCGCGCCTGAGCGCGCTGAGCATGCCCAGGGCCAGGATGTCCACCTTGATCAGGCCCATGGTGTCCAGGTCGTCCTTGTCCCACTGGATGACGCTGCGTTCGGGCATGGTGGCCGGCTCCACGGGCACCAGGTCGGCCAGCGTGTCGCGTGCGATCACGAAGCCGCCGGGGTGCTGGCTGAGGTGGCGCGGAAAGCCGATCAGCTGCTGCGCCAGTTCCAGCCACAACCGCACCACGCGTGAATCGGGATCCAGGCCTTGCTCGCGCAAGCGCTCGGCGTCCAGCTGCGAGCCGTCGTACCACTGCCAGCTCTTGGCGACGGCGGTGATGCGCGCGATGTCCAGCCCCAGTGCCCGCCCCACGTCGCGCAGCGCGCTGCGCGGCCGGTAGGTGATGAGCACCGCGGTCAGCGCCGCGCGGTGGCGGCCGTAGAACTGGTAGATGTGCTGTATGACCTCCTCGCGCCGCTGGTGCTCGAAGTCCACGTCGATGTCCGGCGGCTCGTTGCGCTCGGCGCTGACGAAGCGCTCGAACAGCAGCATGGTGTGCACCTTGGGGTCCACCGAGGTGATGCCCAGGCAGAAACACACCGCCGAGTTGGCCGCGCTGCCGCGGCCCTGGCACAGGATGCGCTGGCTGCGCGCCCAGGACACGATGCCGGCCACGGTGAGGAAGTAGGCCTCGTAGCGCAGCTGGGCGATCAGCGCCAGCTCGCGCTCTATGGTCTGGCGCACCGCGGGCGGTTCACCTTCAGGGTAGCGCCAGCGCAGGCCGCGTTCGGTGAGCGTGCGCAGCCAGCTGGTGGGCGTGTGGCCCTTGGGCACGATCTCGCGCGGGTACTCGTACTGCAGTTCGCTGAGCACGAAGCTGCAGCGCGCGGCCAGCGCCACCGTGGCCTGCAGCCATCGCGGGCGGTACAGCTGGGCCAGCGCCTGGCGGCGGCGCAGCACGGCTTCGGCATTGGCCGCCAGCGCCCAGCCGGCCTCGGCCACGGTGCAGCGCTGCCGGGTGGCGGTCAGCACGTCCAAGAGCGGCTTGCGCGAACGCTGGTGCATGCGCACATCGCCCGTGGCCACCACCAGCAGGCCGGTCTGCGCCGCCACCTGCTCGACCATCTGCGCCAGCCAGGCGTCGTGCGGGCCGCGCTGCAGCGTGATGGCGATCGCGGCGCGGTCGCCGCACCACTGCTGCAGCCAGCGCGCCTGCTGCAGCAAGGTCTGCTCGGGCGTCGGGCTGGCCAGCACCTCGGCGGCGACCAGCAGCGCCAGGCAGTCGGGCAGGCCGGCCAGTTCGTTGGCACCGGGTGCCTGGCCCTGCACGTCGGACACCAGTGCCACGTACTGCCCCTTGGGTGCGCGCTGGCGCGCCAGGCTGATCCAGCGCACCAGCTGGCCGTAGCCGCGGCGTGTCATGGCCAGCAGCACCAGGCGTGGGCCGCCGGCGTCGGCGCTGGGGTCGGCGCTGGGGTCGGCGGTGGACGCGGGCGGGTCGTCTGCGTCGTCGCCTGTTTCGTCTTGCACGAGGGCGTCATCGGCCGCCTCCCTGCGCGGCCCCTCCTGCAGATGGGCCGGCGGCCGCATGTGCGGCGGGGCTTCGTGGTGCAGCCGCATCTCGGTGCCCACGATCAGCGGCAGGCCCAGCTGCCTGGCCTGGCCGTGGGCGCGCACCACGCCGGCCAGGGAGCACTCGTCGGTGAGAGCCAGGGCCGCATAGCGCAGGCCATGCGCCCGCTGCACCAGCTCCTCGGGGTGCGAAGCCCCGCTCAGAAAGCTGAAGTTGCTGCGACAGTGCAGTTCGGCGTACGCCGGTAGCTCGGCGGCAGCGTCAGCAGGGTTCGGATGTGACACGGTTCAGGCTCGTGGGCACGCGGCGGCGTGGCAGGCCCAGGCTGCGGCGGCCAGGCGCCGGGCGTGGCCAGCGGCAGCGCGTCCAGCGGGCTGCGCACCGCGCCACCGCCCAGCCGCAGCACATGGGTGTAGATCATGGTGGTGGAGACATCCGCATGGCCCAGCAGCTCTTGCACAGTGCGTATGTCGTAGCCGGCCAGCAGCAGGTGCGTGGCGAAGGAATGGCGCAGCGTGTGCGGGCTGGCCGGCTTGTGCACGTCGGCCGCCAGCAGCGAGGCGCGAAAGGCACGCTGGAAGCTGCTTTCGTGCAGGTGGTGGCGCCGCCGCACAGCGCTGCGCGGGTCGTCGGACAGCTGCGACTGCGGAAACACCCAGTGCCAGGTCCAGGACTCGGCGGCGCGCGGGTACTTGCGCGCCAGCGCGTCGGGCAGCATCACGCCGGGCACACCGGCGGCGCGGTCGGCGGCCCACAGGCGCTGCGAGCGCGCCAGCTGTTCGCGCAGCGGGCCTTCCAGCGCCGCCGGCAGCATCACCACGCGGTCCTTGCCGCCCTTGCCGTGGCGCACGATGAGCGCACGGCGGTCGAACTCCACGTCCTTCACGCGCAGGCGCAGGCCTTCGCTGATGCGCATGCCGGTGCCGTACAGCAGCCGCGCCAGCAGGCCGTGGGCGACGGTGCCGGCGTCCTCGGCCGCGGCGGCGCGCACGTCCAGCGCCCCCAGCACGCGCGCCACCTCGTCGTGCGACAACACCACCGGCAGGCGGCGCGCCGGCTGTGGGCGGCCGATGTCCTGCATCCACGGCAGGTGCTGGCGCAGCACCTTCTGGTACAGGAACAGCAGCGCCGACAAGGCCTGGCGGTGGGTGGATGGCGCCACGCCGCGCTCCACCGCCAGCCAGGTGAGGAAGGCCTCCACCTCGTCACGCGCCAGGTGCGCCGGGTGGCGCAGGCCGTGGTAGCGGATGAAGCTGCGCACCCAGTACACGTAGGCCTCTTCGGTGCGCAGGCTGTAGTGCAGCGCGCGCACCTGGTGGCGCAGGCTGTCCAGCAGGCGCGGCGACGCGGCGGGGTTCTCGGGGGGCGTGGCAGCGGACATGGCGTTATCCCAATAGCTGTATATTCATACAGTCTTCGGATGTGCGCAAGCCCCCTGGTCCGGCCCCCGCACCCGCCGGCATGCCACCCCTGACAATGGCTGCGCCGCACAGCTTCTGCCCACCCATGCACATCACCATCATCGGTGCCGGCCTGGCCGGCCTGGGCGCCGCCTGGGCCTTGCAGCAGGCCGGCGTCGGCCCCCTCACCGTGCTGGAGCGGCGCGAAGGCCCGGGCCTGGAAACCAGCTTTGCCAACGGCGCCTTGCTGCACCCCAGCCTGGTGCAGCCCTGGAACCACCCCGGCGTGCTGGGCGAGTTGCTGCGCAGCCTGGGCCGCGAAGACGCCGCGGCGCTGCTGCGGCTGCGCGCCCTGCCTTCGCTGGGCCGCTGGGGCTGGCACTTCCTGCGCCAGTCCTCACCGCCGCGCTTCGAGGCCAACACACGCGCCAACCTGGCGCTGGCGCGCGACAGCGTGGCACGCATGGCCGCGCTGCGCGAAGCCGGCATCCGCTACCAGGCGCACGCCAGCGGCTCGCTGCTGCTGATGCGCGACCCCGCCGCGCTGGAAGCCGCCGTGGCCGAGGCGGCGCGCTACGCGGCCGACGGCCTGCGCAGCACGCCGTGGACGGTGCGCCAGGTGCTGCAGCACGAACCGGCACTGGCGCCGCTGGCCGGCGAGTTGGCCGGCGCGCTGTTCCACCCCGACGACGAACGCGGCGACGCCCACGCCTTCTGCACCGGCCTGGCTGCCACG
The DNA here is from genome assembly GCA_037190565.1 of Burkholderiaceae bacterium. Classification (GTDB taxonomy): domain Bacteria; phylum Pseudomonadota; class Gammaproteobacteria; order Burkholderiales; family Burkholderiaceae_C; genus Rubrivivax. Next base: position 48,106 of record JBBCJV010000030.1, on the reverse strand, counting down.
CTGCAAGCCCGCGGTGTGCGCCTGGAGTACGGCGCCGAGGTGCGCCGCATAGCCACCGCCGGCGGCCGTGTCAGCGGCCTGCTGCTGGCTGATGGCCAAACCGTGCCGGCCGACGCCGTGGTGCTGGCCGCCGCCGCGCCCGGCGTGGCCCTGGCCGCGCCGCTGGGCCTGGCGCTGCCGGTGCGGCCGGCCAAGGGTTACTCGGTCACCCTGCCGCTGGCCGCGGCCCGCCGCGCCGGCGTGGTGTTGCCGCACACGCCGGTGGTGGACGCCGCGCTGCACGTGGCCGTGGTGCCGGTGGGCGACGAGCACCTGCGGGTGGCCGGCACGGCGGAGTTCGCCGGCATGGACCTGCGGCTCAAACCCGCGCGGGTGGCCAACCTGCAGCGCCTGCTGGCGCGCGTGATGCCCGCGGTGTGCGCCGCGGTGCCGGCAGAACAGGCCCGACCCTGGACCGCCTTGCGCCCCATGACGCCCGACGGCGTGCCGCTGGTAGGCGCCACGCGCGTGCCCGGCCTGTGGCTGAACACCGGCCACGGCCACCTGGGCTGGACACAGGCCGCGGGCTCCGGCGCGCTGCTGGCCGACCTGCTGCTGGGCCGCCGCCCGGCGCTGAACCCGGCGCCCTACGCGCCGGCACGCTGGGGGCTGGGCGCCTGAGGCGTCGGCTGCGCCGGGCCGCCCCGGCCCAGGAAGCCCCCGGAGGTCAAGTTTTCCCGCCGACGGCCGATACCCTGGCACGTGCCCTCGCACGAACGGCGCCCCGGTGCCGCGCCCACCGCCCAAAGGAAGTACCGCCGTGAACACGCGCCTCCTGACCGCCGCCCTGGCGGCCACGCTCGCCACCGCCTGCGCCACCCCGCCTGCCGAGCCCCCCGGCGCGCCGCGGCCGCAGACGGTGTTTGCCGTCACCGACAGCAACCTGCTGCTGAAGTTCAACGCCGGCACGCCGAACCGCCTGGACACCCAGACCCCGCTGGCCGGGCTGGCCGCCGGCGAAACGCTGGTGGGCATCGACTTTCGCGTCGCGCGCGGCGTGCTGTACGGGCTCAGCTCGGCCGGCCGCCTGCTCACCATAGACACCGCCAGCGGCCGCGTCTCGCCGGTGGGCTCGGCACCGCCCGTGGCCTTGCAGGGCCAGCGTTTCGGTTTCGACTTCAACCCGGCGGCCGACCGCATACGCGTGGTCAGCGACAGCGGGCAGAACCTGCGCCTGCACCCCGACACCGGCGCTGTCGCCGCCACCGACCCGACCCTGGCCGCCGAGGCCGCTGCCGCGCCGCAGATCGCCGGCGCGGCCTACACCTACAACAAGCGCGACGAGAAGATCACCACCAACTACGCGATAGACATCGCGCGCGGCTGGCTGGTCACCCAGGGCTCGGTGGAAGGCCGCGAGCCGGTGCTCAGCCCCAACACCGGGCGCATCCTCGACGTGGGCCCGCTGGGCACCGGCGCGGTGGAAGACGCCGCCTTCGACATCGCCGACACCGACAACACCGCGCTGGCCGCGCTGCGCCAGCAAGGCCGCACCCGCCTGTACCTGCTGGACCTGGCCAGCGGCCGCGCCACCTTGCTGGGCACGGTGGGCAAGGGCCAGGCCCTGCGCGGGCTGGCGATAGAGCCCTGAGCGGCTGATGGGCGCCCGGCTGTCGGCCGCGCTGCGGGCGGTATGGTCGACCGCGCTGCGGGCGGGGTGGCCTGCCGTCGTCAGCGCCGCTGCACTGGCCGCGCCGGTGGAGGTGGTGGTGACCGACGCCGCCGGCGCCCCGCTGGCCGATGCGGTGGTGTTCCTGGAATCCAGCGCCGCGAAGGCCGCCGCGCGGCCCCTGCCCGGGGTGGACATCGTGCAGGTGCAGCGGGAGTTTCGCCCGCTGGTCAGCGTGGTCACCACCGGCACCGCGGTGAACTTCCCCAACCTGGACACGGTGCGCCACCACGTCTACTCGTTCTCGCCGGTCAAGCGCTTCGAGATCAAGCTTTACGTGGGCACGCCGGCTGCGCCGGTGGTGTTCGACCAGCCCGGCATCGCATTGCTGGGCTGCAACATCCACGACAACATGACCGCCTGGGTGGTGATCGTCGAAACCCCCTGGTTCGCCAAGACCGACGCCCAGGGCCGCGCGCGCTGGCCCCAGGTGCCGGCCGGCCGTTACGCGCTGCGCACCTGGCACGCCAGCTTTGCGGTAGGCGACCCCGCCTTGTCGCAGCCTGTGGAGGTGGCAGCCGCAGCGCTGCAAGTCGGCGTACGCGCAGCCCCGCGCGCATCGGCGCAGCCGCGATGAACACCCTGGAGACCGCCACCACACGCCGCCGCTACTGGCCGCTGTGGGTGCGCATCGTGTTCTTCTCGGTGCTGCTGGTGCTGCTGCTGCAGCTGGCCGGCTTTGGCGTCATACGCGCCACCATAGACAGCAACGCCCGGCGCGCGCTGGTGGCCGACCTGGACGTGGGTGCCCGCATCTGGCAGCAGCTGCTGGAGCAGCGCGCCGAGCGGCTGCGCCAGGCCGCCGGCGTGCTGGCCAGCGACTTCGGCTTTCGCGACGCGGTGGCCAGCGGCGACCAGGAGACGCTGGTCTCGGCACTGGAGAACCATGCCGGCCGCATCAACGCGCGCGTGGCCGCGGTGTTCGACACGCAGCTGCAGCCGGTGGCCGCGCTGCTGCCCGAAGGGGTGCAGCAATCCGATGCGCTGCACGCCATGGCGACGCAACTGGCCGGCAGCGGCTGGGGCGTGGAGCTGGTGCAGGGCCGGCCCTACCAGTTGGTGATGGTGCCGATGCGGGCACCGTTGACCACGGGCTGGGTGCTCATGGGTTTTCCGCTGGACCAGGCGGTGCTGAGCCAGCTGCATGGCATCACCGGCCTGCATGCCACGCTGCTGACGCGCGGCGCGAACGGCACCGAGCGAGCCTTGTACGCCACGCTGCCCGGCGCCCTGCAGCTGCAGCGCGAGACCGACGGCGTGCCGGCCGGCGAGGCCGTGATCGACGGCGAGACGCTGCTGTGGCAACGCCTGCCCCTCACACGCAACGCGCAGCAGGCGCTGAAGCTGGAACTGGCCGGTTCGCTGGCCCGCGCACTGGCGCCCTTCCAGGCCTTGCAGCTGTGGCTGCTGGCCATCACCGTCGCGGCGGTGGGCTTGTTCACGCTGCTCAGCTACGGCATGGCACGCTTTGTCACGCGGCCGCTGGTGGCCTTGATGGGCGCCGCCGAAAGCCTGGGCCAGGGCCACTACGACACCCCGCTGGCCCACACCGACCGCGGCGACGAGTTCGGCCAGCTGGGCACCGCCTTCGAGCGCATGCGCCAGCGCATACGCAGCGAGATGCTGTTCGACCAGCGCCTGACCGGCCTGCCCAACCGCCTGCAGCTGCGCCAGGTGCTGGCGGCCCGCCTGGCGCAGGGCCAGCCGGCCAGCGTGCTGCTGCTGGGCCTGAACCGCTTCAAGCACGTGAACCGCGTGCTGGGCTACGAAGCCGGCGACCGCCTGCTGCAGGCGCTGGGCGGGCGCCTGCAGCAACTGGTGCGGCCGGGCGACTTCGTGGCGCGCATGGGCGGCGACACCTTCGCCTGGCTGCTGCCCGACGACAGCACCGAAGACGCCCTGCGCGCCGCGGCGCGCGTGGGCAGCGCGCTGGAGCAGCCGCTGGACCTGGACGACAAGCAGGTGGACCTGCACGTGGCCGTGGGCATTGCCTGCGCGCCGCGCCAGGCCGGCGATGCCGACCGCCTGCTGGCCCAGGCCGAGGTGGCCATGTACACCGCCAAGGAACGCAAGGAAGCGGTGCTGCTGTACGAGCCAGGCTTCGACACCGGCAGCCTGCAGACCCTGTCGCTGCTCAGCGAGCTGCGCCACGCGCGCGACAACGGCGAGCTGCGCCTGCACCTGCAGCCGCAGGTTTCGCTCAGCGAAGGGCGCATCACCGGCGCCGAGGCCTTGCTGCGCTGGGAACACCCACGCCGCGGCATGGTGCCGCCGGGGATGTTCATCCCCTACGCCGAAGACACGCCCATCATCCGCGACCTCACGCTGTGGGTGTTCGAGGCGGTGGTCAAGGAGCAGGCGGCGTTGCGTGCGCAGGGCGTGCAGCGCATCTCCATCAACCTCTCGGCGCGCGACCTGATGGACCTGGACCTGCCGGCCAAGCTGGAGGCGCTGCTGCAGCGCCACGGCGGCTGGGCCGAGGGCCTGTGCCTGGAGACCACCGAGAGCGCGGTGATGGGCGACATAGACCGCGCGCGCCAGACGCTGGCGCGCCTGGCACAACGCGGCTACCTGCTGTCCATAGACGACTTCGGCACCGGCCACTCGTCCATGGAGTACCTGAAGAACCTGCAGGTGCACGAGCTCAAGATAGACATGAGCTTCATCCAGGGCATGCAGCACGACACGCGCGACGTGAGCATCGTGAAGGCCATGATCGACGTGGGCCATGCGCTGGGCCTGACCGTCGTGGCCGAGGGCGTGGAGAACGAGACCCTGGCGCGGCTGCTGGAGCGCATGGGCTGCGACGAAGCCCAGGGCTGGCACTACAGCAAGCCGCTGCCTGCCGGCGCGCTGCGCGCCTGGGCGCAGACCTACCAGGCGCGGCTGCAGGCCGCTGCGGCCACCCCGGCCGCGGCCGAGACCGACCGCATCACGCGCCCGGCGCCGCTGCACTGAGGCGGCGCCTAGCCGCAGCCTGCCCGGTCGCCCAACGGGCGGCGGTTCACTCCTGCAGGCCCAGCTCCTTCACCAGCGCGCCCCACTTGGTGTTTTCCTCGCGTATGAAGCTTGCAAACTGCGGCGGCGGCATGGCCGACACCTCGGAGCCGGTATTGACCACCGCCTGCCTGAGCTGCGGCGATTCCAGCGCCTGCGCGGTGGCGCGGTGCAGGCGCTCGATGATGGCCGGCGGCGTGCCGGCCGGCGCCAGCAGGCCGTACCAGACGCTGGCCTCGTAGCCGGGCTTGTTCAGCAGCTCGGCCAGCGTGGGCACGTCCGGGGCCTGCGGCGAACGCTGCGGCGTGCCCACCGCCAGCGCGCGCAGCCGGCCGGCCTGCATCTGCGGCAGCGCCGCGGGCAGCACTGGGAAGTAGAACGAGACCTGCCCGCTGATCAGATCGGTCAGCGCCTGCGAGCCGGTGCGGTAGGGCACGTCGCGCACCTGGATGCCGAAGTGCTTGCGCAGCAGCTCCATCTCCAGGTGGCTGGGCGAGCCCTTGCCCGAGGTGGCGTAGTGCAGCTGCCCCGGCCGCGCCTGGGCCTGCGCCACCAGCTCCGGCAGCGTCTTGAACGGCGCGTCGGCCGCCGCCACCACCGTCATGGGCAGGATGGCCACGCGCATGATGGGCGCGAAGTCCTTCACCGCGTCGTAGGTGGGCGCGGCCTGCATGTGCGGGCTCACGGTCAGCGTGGTCGGCGCCAGGATCAGCGTGTAGCCGTCGGCCGGCGCACGCGCCACCGACTGGGTGCCTATGGCCCCGCCGGCGCCGGGCCGGTTGTCCACCACCACCGAGCCTTTCAAGGGCCCTTGCAGGTGTTCGGCCAGGATGCGCGCAATGGTGTCGGCGCCGCTGCCGGCGCCGTAGGCGACGACCAGCCGTATCGGCCGCGACGGGTATTCGTCGGCGGCCGCCGCCACGGGCAGCAACGCGGCCGCCGCCGCGGCACCCACCAGCAACGCCTGGGTGAACTTCAACTTGATCATGTCTGTCTCCTTCATGTACTTGGGGCGCGCCGCGCCCGGGTTCTTGTGCAAACCGGCGTGCAGCCGTACCAGGGCTCAGGACGGGCCTTCCGGCGGCGCCAGGGCCGCGCCGCGGGCCAGCAGGGCCGCCACCTGCTGGGGCGTGCAGCCCGCCAGGCCGCCCAGCAGCTCGCGCGTGTGCTCGCCCAGCCGCGGTGCGGCGCGGGCCGGCGTTGACGGCGCCTGCAGCCGTATCGCACCGCGTATGTCCGGCACGCTGCGGCCCTGCCCATCCTGCACGCTGCCGACCAGGCCGTTGTGCTGCACCTGGGCGTCGGCCACCAGGTCGGGGTACTCGTTGACCGGCGCGCAAGGCACGTCTATGCGCCGCAGCTCGGCCAGCCACTCGGCGCGTGTACGCGACCGCAGCAGCGGCGCCAGCGCCGCGCCCAGTTCGTCGCGGTGACGCTGCCGCAGCTCGGAGCTGGCAAAGCGCGGGTCGTCCACCCACTGCGGCCGCTCCAGCCCGGCGCAGAAGGCCGGCCACTGGTGGTCGAACACCGTCAGCGTCAGCGCGCCGTCGCTGGCGTGAAAGGTGCCCGAAGGCGCGATCAGCGGGTGGTCGTTGCCCACCCGGCGCGGTGCGCGCCCGGTGAGCAGGAATTCGCTGAGCGGCGGCGCCTGGAAGGCCACGATGGAGTCCAGCAGCGACACCTGCACATGCTGCCCCTGCCCACCCTGGCGCAGCGCGATCAGCGCCAGCAGCACGCCGGCAAACGCATTGGTGCCGGCCACCATGTCCGACACCACGTTGCCCACACGCAGCGGGCTGCCGTCGCGCTCGCCCACGATGCTCATCAGGCCGCCGTAGGCCTGCATGATGGAGTCGCCCGCAGGCAGGTCCACGTTGGGCCCGTCGGGCCCGAAGCCGGTGACGGAGCAGTACACCAGCGCCGGGCGCTGCGCGCGCAGCGCGGCGGCGCCCAGACCCAGGCGGTCCATCACACCGGGGCGAAAGCTCTCCACCACCACGTCGGCGCCCAGCGCCAGGGTGCGCGCCGCGGCGCAGGCCTCTTCGTCGCGCAGGTCCAGGCACAGGCCGCGCTTGTTGCGGTTGACGCTGTAGAACACGCCGCCTTCGGCGCCCAGCGTGCGCGACCAGTCGCCGCGCGGAGGCTCGACCTTGATCACGTCGGCCCCGTGGTCGGCCAGCAACTGGCCGCAGTAGGGCCCGGCCACGCCCTGGCCGAAGTCCACCACGCGCAGGCCCTGCAGCGGCGCTGTGCTCAAAACGAGCCCTTGCGCATCATGAAGGCGCCGTGGAACTCGCAGGGCACCACGCCCTCCTGGTTGACCACCTCCACCTTCACCGAGATGACGCCGCGGCTCTTGTCGGAGACGTCCTTCAGGTCTTCCACGGTGATGCGGCCATGCAGCGTGTCGCCGATCTTCACCGGCGCGCGGAACTTGAAGCGGTCCAGGCCCAGCGCCGCCAGCGTGAACTTGCCCAGGATGTCTTCCAGCATGCCGGCGGCGATGGAGGCGGTCATCAGCCCGGGGATGACACGGGTCTTGTACAGGCTGTGCATCTTGGAGAACTCCTCGTCTATGAACATGGGCAGCTTCAGGCCGGCAAAGCAGGTGAAGTTGACCAGGTCGGTCTCGGTGATGGTGCGGCCGTAGCTTTCGAACACCTCGCCGATGAAGTACTCCTCGAAGGTCTTTTGCGCCATGGGTGCGGTCTCCTGCGGCTGTGCCGCGTTGATGCTGGAGTTCATGTAGATGTTCGTATATACGAACAAATGAACAAATATGCGTCCAATCATCCTAGGCCGGTACGGCCGGCGGCAACGCGGGGCAAACCCGCAGTCAGGCGCGCCAGGCTTCGCGCAGGTCGTCGGGGGTGTGGGCGATCAGGCGCGACAGCGACTGCGCCTCGCGCAGCAGCGTGCTTGCGTGCTGCTCGCGGTGCGCACGCATGCGCTCGCTGGGCCCGGCAATGCCCAGGCCTATCAGCAGCCGCCCGTCGCGCCCCATCACCGGGGCGGCCAGGGCGCTGGCGCCCACCACACGTTCGTCACGGGTCTCGGCCAGGCCTTGTTCACGCACCTGCTGCAGCGCCTGCTGCATGCGTTCCACGCTGGTGATGGTGCGCTGCGTGTAGGCATGCAGCTCGTGGCTGGCCAGGTAGGCGCGGCGCCGCGGCGGCTCCATGTAGGCCAGCAGCAGCTTGCCCATGGCGGTGCTGTACAGCTCGCGGTGCTCGCCCACCGGCACGGTGTAGCGCACCGGGTTCGTGCTTTCCACCTTGGCCACGTAGACCAGCACGTCGGCGTCCGGCGCCAGGTAGCCGGCCAGCGCAGTTTCGCCGGTTTCCTGCATCAGGCGGTCCAGCACCGGCATCAAGAGGATGGGCAGGCGCATGCTGCCTATCACCTGCGCCGCCAGCGAGAACATGTTCGGCCCCAGGCGGTACACCGCCGCCTCGTCGCGCGTGAGGTGGCCGCTGGCCACCATGCCGGCCAGCAGGCCCACCACGCTGCTCTTGGGTGCCTGCGCGGCCCGTGCGATGGCCGACAGCGTGCCGCCTTCCGGCCGCGCGGCCAGAAACTGCATGATGGTGAAGATGCGCTGCACGGACTGCGGCGCAGCGGCGCTGGAGGTGGCCAAGTGGGTTCTGCGCTTGCGGTGCGAAGGCGGGCGCGATGATATCGGCGCGCCGCGCGTCAAGCCCGTGCTGCGTAAGCCTCACGCCCTGCGCGGCCACTGCCGCAGCCTTCAGCCGGGTGACCGGCCCTGCCTATGATGCTTTGATGATGATGCAGCGTTTGGTTCTTGCCGCCGCGGTGGCCCTGGTTTGTGCCGGCACCGCCACCGCCCAGTACGTGGGCCCGGGCGCCTCCAAGGTCTTCAACAGCATCGCCGAGGTGCTGCGTGACGCGCCCGATGACGCGCGGGTGGAGCTGGAGGGTTACCTTGTACGCCAGGTGGGCAAGGAGAAGTACATCTTCTCCGACGGGCGCGACGAGATCCGCGTGGAGATCGAGGACGAAGACTTCCCCAGCGTGCGCGTGGACGCCCAGACCCGGCTGCGCATTCGCGGCGAGGTCGAGCGCGAGTTCCTGCAGAGCCCCGAGATCGACGTGGACCACCTGGCGGTGTTGTAGGCCGCCGCCCTAGGAGCCGCCCACCTTCCACGGCGGCAGCCGCCAGTCGGCCAGCAAGGCCACGCCGCGCAGCACGGTTGCCACGGTGGCGCCCAGCAGCAGCGCCAGCCCTTCGCCGGCGCCCAGGGTGGTGGCGCCCACCAGCACCCAGCCGCCCACGAAGGAGCACACGGCGTAGGGTCGGTGGTCGCTGAAGGCGGCCGGGATGTCGTTGCACACGATGTCGCGCAGCACGCCGCCGAACACGGCGGTCATCATGCCCATCAGCACCGCCACGATGGCCGGCATGCCGGCTTCCAGCGCGATCTGCGTGCCTATGGCGGTGAACAGGCCCAGGCCCAGCGCATCGGGCCACTGCATGGCGCGCTCGGTGGGCGCAAAGTGGCGCGCACGCAGGAACAGCATGGCCACGATGGCCAGCGCCAGCAGCGCCCACAGCCAGTGCGCGTGCTCCACCCAGAAGAAGGGCCGGCGGTCCAGCAGCACGTCGCGCAGCGTGCCGCCGCCAAAGGCCGCCAGCCCGGCGACGATGCACACACCCACGGCGTCCAGGCGCTTGCGCGCCGCCGCCAGCAGGCCCGACAAGGCAAAGGCCAGCGTGGCCAGCGCCTCCACGGCGGTCTGCGCGGCGGAAAGGGTCAGCAGCAGGTGCGGGGCGGTGTCCAAGTGCGGTGCGGCCGGGCGGCCGGCAGAGGGGCGGCAATAGTCGGGCCCGCATTGTGGCGCCGCAGCCTTGGCATCATGGCGCCATGACTGCTGCCCTGCCCTTGCCTCCCCTTTCGGTTCTGGACCTCTCGCCCATCGTCGAAGGCGGCAACGCCGCCACCGCGCTGGCCCACAGCCTGGACCTGGCGCAGCACGCCGAAGCCTGGGGCTACCAGCGCTACTGGGTGGCCGAGCACCACAACATGGACGGCGTGGCCTGCTCGGCCACCGCGGTGCTGATCGCCCACCTGGCCGCCGGCACACGCACCATACGCCTGGGCGCCGGCGGCGTGATGCTGCCCAACCACGCGCCGCTGGTCATTGCGGAGCAGTTCGGCACCCTGGCCACGCTGCACCCCGGGCGCATAGACCTGGGCCTGGGGCGCGCGCCGGGCACCAACCGGCCCACCATGCACGCGCTGCGCCGCCATCTGGGGCGTGGGGCGGAGGACGACTTCCCGGCCGAGGTGATGGAGCTCATGGCCTACCTGGCACCGGCGCGCGCCGGCCAGGCGGTGCGTGCCATCCCCGGCGAAGGCACCGAGGTACCGGTGTGGATACTGGGCTCCAGCCTGTACGGTGCGCAACTGGCCGCGCACCTGGGCCTGCCCTATGCCTTTGCCTCGCACTTTGCGCCCGACCTGCTGGAGCAGGCGCTGGAGGTCTACCGCGCCACCTACCGCCCTTCGGCGCGCTGGCCGCGCCCGCATGCCATGGTGGGGGTGAACGTCATCGTGGCCGACGACGACGAGGCGGCCGACACCGCGGCCACGTCCCTGAAACTGCGCTTCCTGGGCATGCAGCGAGGCCAGCGCGGGCTGCTGCCGCGCCCCATCACCCCACAGCAGTGGCAAGCGATGTGCACCCCGGCGGAACATGCCGGCGTGGAGCGCATGCTGGCCTGCAGCGCCGTGGGCCGGCCGCAGCGGGTGCACGAGCAGTTGGGCGCCATCCTGGCACGCACCGGCGCCGACGAGTTCATCGTGGCCTGCGCGGTGCACGACCACGCCACGCGCCTGCGCTCCTACGAGCTGCTGGCCGGCCTGCCCCGCGCGGCATCGGCGAAAGCGGCGGCGCCCGCCTGAGCCGGTGTCAAGGCGGCGCCGGGTGCGCGGCCAGCTCGTCCAGGATGGGGCAGTCCGGCCGCTCGTCGCCGTGGCAGCAGGCGGCCAGGCCTTGCAGGGTGGACTTCATCTGCGCCAGTTCGGCCATGCGGCGGTCCAGGTCGGCCACATGGGCCAGCGCGATGCGCTTGACCTGGGCGCTGGCACGCCGGCGGTCCTGCCACAGGGCCAGCAGCTCGGCGATCTCGGCCATGGAAAAGCCCAGGTCGCGCGCACGGCGTATGAAGCGCAGCGTGTGCAGCTCGGTGCTGCCGTAGCGGCGGTAGCCGGCGTCGCTGCGTGCGATGCGCGGCAGCAGGCCCAGTTGTTCGTAGTGGCGCACCATCTTGGGCGAGATGCCCGTGCGCGCCGCCACCTCGCCGATGTTCATCGAGGCATCGTTCATGCACCGGCTCCTTTCCAGCGCTGCAGCAGCAGCGCATTGCTGACCACGGCCACGCTGCTGAAGGCCATGGCGGCGCCGGCGATCACCGGGCTCAGCATCCCCAGCGCCGCCAGCGGAATGCCCACGGTGTTGAAGGCAAAGGCCCAGAACAGGTTCTGGCGTATCTTGGCCGCGGTGCGGCGCGAGATGTCCACCGCGTCGGCCACCAGGCGCACGTCGCCGCGCATCAGCGTCACGCCGGCGGCGTGCATGGCGACATCGGTGCCGTTGCCCATGGCGATGCCCACGTCGGCCGCGGCCAGCGCCGGGGCGTCGTTGATGCCGTCGCCCACCATGGCCACGTGACGGCCCCCCGCCTTCAACTCGGCCACGATGCGCGCCTTGTCTTCGGGCAGCACCTCGGCGCGCACGTCGTCCAGGCCCAGCTGCTGCGCCACCGCCTGCGCTGCGCCGATGTTGTCGCCGGAAACCAGCACCGCGCGCAAGCCCAGCGCATGCAGGCGCTGCAAGGCCTCACGCGCCTGTGTCTTGATGGTGTCGCCAAAGGCCAGCCAGCCCAGCAGTACCCAGCGGCCGCCCTTTTCTGCCGCCAGGTAGGACACGGTGCGGCCCCGGGCCTGCGCCGCCGCCACGGCGGGTACCACCGGCGCCAGGTCCACACCCGACTCGGCCATGTAGCGGGCGCTGCCCAGGCGCAAGGCGCTGCCATGGACGATGGCGCGCACCCCCCGCCCGGCCACGGCGCTGAGCTGCGTGGCCGCGGGCACGGCCAGGCTCTCCGCTGCGGCGGCTTCGCTCACGGCACGCGCCAGCGGGTGTTCGCTACCGGCCTGCAAAGCCGCCGCAGCGGCCAGCAGCTCGCTGCGGCTGCCCTGCACCGCCACCGCGTCCACCAGGCGCGGGCGGCCTTCGGTCAGGGTGCCGGTCTTGTCGAAGGCCACCACCTGCACACGGTGCGCCAGCTCCAGCGCCTGGGCGTCCTTGATGAGAATGCCCTGGCGCGCCGCCGTGCCCATGCCGGCCATCAAGGCCGCCGGCGTGGCCAGGCCCAGCGCGCAGGGGCAGGCGATGACCAGCACCGCCACGGCGTTGAGCAGGCCGGCGGCCCAGTCGCCGGTGAGCAGGCCCCAGGCCAGCAGCGTGAGCAGCGCCACCACCAGCACGGCCGGCACAAACACCGCCGCCACCCGGTCCACCAGCTTCTGTATCGGCGCCTTGCCGGCCTGGGCCGACTCCACCAGCCGCACGATGCGCGCCAGCGTGGATTCCGCCCCCACGGCGGTGGTGCGCAGCAGCAGCCGCCCTTCGCCGTTGACGGCGCCGCCGGTGACGGCATCACCCTCGGCACGCGCCACCGGCAGGCTTTCGCCGGTGATCAGCGACTCGTCCACCTGGCTGCTGCCTTCCAGCACCACGCCGTCCACGGCCACGCGCTCGCCGGGGCGCACCACCACCTGGTCGCCCACCTGCACCTGGGCCAGCGGAACTTCCTGCTCGCTGCCGTCGGCACGGCGCACCCGCGCCACCTGCGGGCGCAGCGCCTGCAGCGCGCGTATGGCCTCGGTGGTGCGGCGCTTGGCGCGCCCTTCCAGCCACTTGCCCAGCAGCACCAGCGTGATGATCACCGCCGAGGCTTCGAAGTACAGGTGGTCGTGCATGCCATGGCCCGCGTGCTGCCACAGCAGCCACACGCTCAGGCCATAGGCGGCGCTGGTGCCCAGGGCCACCAGCAGGTCCATGTTGCCGGTGCCGGCGCGCAGCGCATGCCAGCCGGCGCGGTAGAAACGCGCCCCCAGCCAGAACTGCACCGGCGTCGCCAGCAGCCATTGCAGCCAGCCCGGCAGCATCCACTGCACCCCCAGCGGCGCCAGCAGCATCGGCAGCACCAGCGGCGCCGACAGCAGCGCGGCGATCAGCACGCGCCGGCCCTCGGCACGGTGGCGTTGCGTCGCAGCGTCTTCGGCATCCGGGGCCTGCGCCGCCGCGCCGCCACCGGCTTCATCCAGCCCCCGCGCGTGGTAACCGGCCTGCTCCACCGCGGCCAGCAACTCGCTGCGCAGGCGGGCCGCGTCGCGCGTGGCCACCACCACGCTGGCCTGTTCGGTGGCCAGGTTGACGGTGGCAGACACCACGCCTTCGCTGCGCCGCAGCGCCTTCTCCACGCGCCCCACGCAGGAAGCGCAGGTCATGCCTTCCACGGCCAGTTGCACGCTGTGCTGCGGCACCTCGTAGCCGGCGCGCTGCACGGCCTCGCCCACCGCCGCAGCCAGCGCCGGCGGCGCCAGCACGGCCAGCGACTCGGTGGCCAGGTTGACGCTGGCCTGCTGCACACCCGGCACGGCGCGCACGGCCCGTTCCACCCGCGCCACGCAGGAGGCGCAGGTCATGCCGTCCACGGGCAGGGCCCAGTGGGCGGAGCGGTCCAGGGTGCCTGGGGTGGTTTGCATGGCCGCAGTGTCAAGCTTGACATGATGTCAGAGTCAAGCCCAGCGACGCCGAGGCACTCGGCTTGACCTTGCCACGATGTCAAGGTTCACAATCTCCACCCAGGCTCAGGCATTGAGCAGCCCCTTCCAGGAGACCCCATGCTGGACCTTCAGATCCCCGACATGACCTGCGGCCACTGCGTGAAGGCCGTGACCGCCGCCGTGAAGGCCGCCGACCCGGCGGCGGCGTTGCAGATCGACCTGCCCACGCACCGCGTGCAGGTGCAGACCGCGGTGCCGCGCGAGCAGGTGGTGGCGCGGCTGGTGGAGGCCGGCTACACGCCGGCTTGATAGCTACTTGAAGTAGCTGGCGTACACGACAGTGCTGCCATCGGGTTTGATCAGCAGCACGTCGTAAGGGTCGCGGCGCTCGCCGTACTCAGGGCCGTCCATGCCGGGCGAGCCCACCGGCATGCCCGGCACCGCCAGGCCTATGGCCGCGGGCTTCTCGCGCAGCAGGCGCTTGATCTCGCGCGCCGGCACATGGCCTTCCACTGCGTAAGACCCCACCTGCGCGGTGTGGCAGGAGCCCAGCTCCATGGGCACCTTCAGGCGCCGGCGCGCGCCGGTGTTGCCGACATCGTGCACACGCACGCTGAAGCCCTCGCGCTGCATGATCTCCACCCAGTCGGCACAGCAGCCGCAGCTGGGGCTCTTCCACAGCTCCATGTGCAGTGCCGGCGCCTGGGCCGGGCCTTGGGCGCGCGCGGCCGGCGCCAGCAGCAGCGCCGCGGCGGCCAGCGCAAAGCGGCGGCGTGCTGTGGATACGGGTGCGGTGCTCATCGTTTTGCCACCTGGATGCGGCCCACCATGCCGGCATCGTAGTGGCCGGCGATCAGGCAGCCGAAGTCGAACTCGCCGGCGCGGTTGAAGTGCCACACGATCTCACCGCGCCCGCCCGGGTCCACGTGCACCATGTAGGGCTCGTCGTGTTCCATGCCCGGGTGTTTTTTCATCATCTCGGCGTGCTCGTCCAGTTCCTGCTTGGTGCCCATCACGAACTCGTGCACCAGGCGGCCGTCGTTGTGTATGACCAGGCGCACCGTCTCGCCTTCGCGCAGTTGCAGGCGGTCGGGCACGAAGCGCATCTGGTCGTTCATGCGCACTTCCAGCGTGCGGCGGGCGGCGCGCGGCTCGCCGGCCACGCCCCAGGGCTTCTGCTCCTTGCGCGCCGGCGCGGCCGTTCGGCCATGTGCGCCATGACCGCCATGTCCGCCATGTCCGGCCTGGCCGTGGGCGTGGGCCGCCACGCCCGTCAGGCCCGTCACACCGGCCAGGCCGGCGGCCAGCAGCAGTTGTCGCTTGTTCATCGCTGTACTCCTTGGTCGTCAAGAAAGAGATCAGTGGTGGCCGCCGGCGGGCTTGCGCACCCGCAGCTCGGTCGCGCGCGGTTCGCCGTGGTGCGACGGTGCCGAAGCCGGCGGCATGGCCGCGGGGCCTGCAGACGCTGGCGCCGCGGGCGCGGCCGGCGCGGCGCCGGCCCATTCGTAGGCCACGGTGCCCGGCGGGTGCTGGAACCAGCCTGGGTCGCTGTAGTCGCCCGCCCGCTGCTCGCGCCGCACCTTGAACACGCTGAACATGCCGCCCATGCCTATGGCGCCGAAAGGCCCCTGGCCGGCCATCATGGGTGCGCTGTTGTCGGGCAGCGGCATCTCCATCTCGGTCATGTCGTGCATGCCGCGCTCGCCCATCACCATGTAGTCGGGGATGAGCTGCGTGATCTGCCGGGCCAGGCCGCTGTGGTCCACGCCTATCAGCGTCTCCACGTCGTGGCCCATGGCGTTCATGGTGTGGTGGCTCTTGTGGCAGTGGAAGGCCCAGTCGCCCTCCTCGTCGGCAATGAACTCGATCTGCCGGATCTGGCCCACCGCCACATCGGTGGTCACCTCGTACCAGCGGGTCGACTTGGGCGTGGGCCCACCGTCGGTGCCGGTCACCAGGAACTCGTGGCCGTGCAGGTGTATGGGGTGGTTGGTCATGGTCAGGTTGCCTATGCGCACCCGCACCCGCTCGCCCAGCTTGGCCACCAGCGGCGAGATGCCCGGGAACACGCGGCTGTTCCAGCTCCAGATGTTGAAGTCGGTCATGGTCATGACCTTGGGCGTGGCGCTCCCGGGCTCGATGTCGTAGCTGTTGAGCAAGAAGCAGTAGTCGCGGTCCACCTCGTCTATCAGCGGGTGTTTCGCGCGCGGGTGCGTGACCCAGCAACCCATCATGCCCATGGCCATCTGCACCATCTCGTCGGCGTGCGGGTGGTACATGAAGGTGCCGGGCCGGCGCGCCACAAACTCGTAGACGAAGGTCTTGCCCGGCGGTATGCCCGGCTGCGTGAGGCCGTGCACGCCGTCCATGCCGTTGGGCAGGCGCTGGCCGTGCCAGTGGATGGAAGTCACCTCCGGCAGCCGGTTGGTGACGAAGATGCGCACGCGGTCGCCCTCCACCACCTCGATGGTGGGCCCGGGGCTCTGGCCGTTGTAGCCCCACAGGTGGGCCTTCAGGCCTTCGGTCATCTCGCGCACCACCGGCTCGGCCACCAGGTGGAACTCCTTGACCCCGGCGTTCATGCGCCAGGGGCAGGTCCAGCCGTTGAGCGTGACCACCGGGCGGTAAGGCCGGCCGGTGGACGGTTGCAGCGGCGGCGCGGTGTCGGCGCTGGTCTGTATCACCGGCTCGGGCAGCGCGGCCAGCGCCACGCGGCTGACGGCGGCGGTGCTGGCAGCGGCGGTGAGGGCACCGGCGCCCAGCCATTGACGTCTGTTCATCGTCATCGAAGCAATCCTTGTTCAATGCCCGCCTGCGGCAGGGGCCAAAGCGGTTGACGAAGAGGCTGACGAAGCGGCACCGGTGGCCGACACGGCCGCGGCGAGCGCCGGGCGGCCCACCAGGGCGGCGCGCAGGTCGGCCTCGGCCACCCAGTAGTCGCGCAGGCTGTTGATGGCGGCGCTGGCTGCGGCGATCTGCGCACGCGCATCGGCCAGCAGTTCGAACACCCCTATGAGCATGCCGTTGTAGCGAAGCAGGTTCTCTTCGCCTATGCGGCGCGCGGTGGGCACGACCTCGTCGCGCACATGGCGCGCCACGTCGTGCGCTGTCAGCAGCGCATGCCAGGCTTCGCGCGCCTCGCTGCGTGCGTCTATGGCCACACGCTGGGCCTCGAAGGCCCGCTGCCGGTACAGCGCCTCGGCCCGCGCCAGCCGCGCCTGCCCGCCGTCGAAGATCGGGATCTCGAAGCCGATCTCCCAGCCGGTCTGGCGCGGCCCTTCGTTGGAGCTGTTGTGCGACAGACCGAACTCGAAGACGCTGACAAAGCGCGTGGCCCGTGTCAGCCCCATCGCGTCGGCGGTGGCCTGCAACTGGGCGCGCGCGGCCGCCACGTCCAGGCGCTGCGCGATGGCCTGCTGCTCGATGTCGCCCTGCATCGGCAAGGCCTCGGGCAAGTCCGGCAGGCGTGCCGGCAGCATGAACAAGGTCTGCTCGCCCCACAGGCCCAGCGCGCGTATCAGCCGCTCGCGTGACGCCACCTGCGCATGCTGGGCACGCGCCAGGCTCAGCGCCGCCTCGGCGTAGAACGCATGCTCACGGGCCTGGCGCAGGCGGTTGAAGTTGCCGGCCTCGGCCATGCGGCGTGCCAGCTCGGCGCTGGCCTCGGCGGCCTGCAGCACCTGGCGGGCGTGCTGAAGCAGTTGCTCGGCCGCAACGGCGTCGATGTGGGCCTTGCGGGCCTGGGCCGCCAGCGCCAGCGCATCGGCCGCCACCGCCTGCTGCAAGGCCTGCAGTTGCCGGCGTTCGGCCTGCAAGGCCAGCGGGCGCAGGGCCAACGCGGCCAGGTTGAAGTGCAGGCCGCGTTCGATCTCGCGCTCCGCGCCCTGGCGCGTGCGGCCGAAGCTGAAGCCCGGGTTGGGCAGGCGCGACAAGGCCAGCACCTGGGCCTGGGCAATGCCCAGGTCCTGCAAGCGGGCCTGCAGGCCGCGGTGGTTGAGCAGCGCGATCTGCACGGCGCTGTCGGCCGTCATCGGGGCGGCCAGCAGCTCTTGCACGCGCGCGCGCAAGGCCGCATCGTCGTCGCCGTTCGGCGCGGGCAACTCGGCGCCGGCATGCTGCTGCACCAGCGCCTGCACCGGCTGCCAGGTGGCGGCCGGGTCCAGGCTGGCGCAGCCCGTCAGCAGCAGCGCCGCGCCGGCGGCAACCAGCCGCCGCATGGCGCAAGCTGCAAAGCAGGAGAGGCGCTTCATGGCCGGCCTCCGGCGGGCGGCGGTGAGGCGGTCGGGTGGTCGTGACGCTGCGGCGATGCCGCCGACGCGGCCGACGCCGCGGATGCCGGCGGCTCCGGCGGTTCCGGCGCATGGGCCTGGCGCAGGTAGCTGCGCCAGCCGCCCACCCGCAACACCTGCTCGTTGAGCGCCCGCCAATCGCCGGGCGGCGTGTCGGCCAGCGGCCGGAAGCCCTGCAGGGCCGGCTGGTAGCGCAGCCGCGGCACGGGGGCCTGGGGGTTCAGCGGGTCGGCGGCGGCGGCAGTTTCACCGGCCGGTGGCGGCGATGCGGTGGGCGGGGCGGCCAGCAGCACCGCCGGTGCCAGCAGCACCCACGCGCCCGCAGCAGCCCGTACCAGGCTGCACAGGAGGCTGTACATGGAACACAACTCCAAAGGACACCGGCACCACAGGCTGAAGCATCAGCAGGCCGGCGGGCCGAAGCGGCGGCCTGCGCCGCGCTCCGGGGTCAAACGCTCAAGTGAGGCTCAAGAGAGACTCAGACGAGCCCGGCCTTGGGAGGGCGTTCCAGTGTGTCCGGCAGCGGGGCCGGCGGCATGCCGAAGCGGGCGCTTTGCCACTGCTCGGGCAAGGTCTGCGCGCCGAACAAGGCCCAGGCCGGCGCCGCAGCGGCCGGGGCCTGGCAGGCTGCGCAGTGCGCACAGGCGGCGCCATCGTGCGCCACCGTGGCATCGGGCTGGGCCGGCGACTCAGGCCCGTGGCAGGGCGCGGCCGTGTCAGCCGCAGGCACCTCCGTCGCCAGCACCACCGCGGCCGGCGCAGCCGCCTGCATGGCCGCGCACAGGCCCATGGCCAGCGCGGCCCCGCCCTGCAGCGGCAGCCACAGCAGCAGGGTCCAGGCGACGAGGCGGCGCCAAGCTTGCGACATGCCGCTAGTGTAGGCCGGGCATCGGGGCCCGCCCTCCCGACCCGCCCGGCTACACTCCTCGCCCCCTGAAGCACCGGCGCGGCGCGCGCCTGCGGTGCCCCTTGTCCCAGATCGGCGCCACCCCACCCTTTCCCGCCACGGCCATGGCCGGCATACACATCACCGACATCGAAGCCGCCATCAACTGGTGGCGAGAGCGCCGGCCTTCGCCCGACGGCGTGACGGCCTGCGCCGAGGTGCGTGCGCTGGCCGAGGTGTATGCGCTGCTGGTGTACTACCACGAGCAGACGGCCGACGAGCACAGCATGCCGGCCCGCGCGCGCGAGGCCTGGCTGGCCTGGTACGCCACCACGCCGGATGCGCCCTGCATCGCCATCTGCTCCACCAGCCAGGGCGACGCGGTGTGCAAGGGCTGCGGCCGAAGCTTCGACGAGGTGCAGCACTGGCCCGGCCTGAGCCCGGCCGAGAAGCGTGCCGTGTGGCGCCGCATCACCATGGAAGGCACGGCCTGGCGCTTCAACCGCTATGCCGAGCGTGCGCGCCAGGCCACGGGCGCGGACCACCCCGACCCCACGCTGTTCGCAAGCCCCGACCCGGCCGTGCCGGCAGCGCGCTCTTGAGCGCCGCTGCTGCCACCAACGCGCGGCCCACGCTGCGCGACAGCGCCCGCCGGCTGCTGCCGCTGGCCTGGCCGGTGTTCATCGGCCAGGTGTCGGTGCTGGCCTTCTCCACCGTGGACACGGTGCTGGTGGCGCGCTATGCGGCCGCCGACCTGGCGGCACTGGCCGTGGGCGCCGCGGCTTACATCACGGTGTTCATAGGCTTCATGGGCGTGATCCTCGCGATCTCGCCCATCGTGGGCCAGCTCTTCGGCGCCGGGCGCGACCGCGACGCCGGCGCGCAAGTGCACCAGGCGGTGTGGGTGGCGCTGGGCCTGGCGGCGCTGGGCAGCACGCTGCTGCTGTTTCCGGCGCCGTTCCTGGCGCTGTCGCAGGCCGGGCCGGACGTGGCCGACAAGGTGCGCGGCTACCTGATGGCGCTGGCGTTTTCGCTGCCGGCTTCGCTGCTGTTCACCGTGTACCGCGGCTTCAACACCGCGGTCTCGCGGCCCAAGGCGGTGATGATGCTGCAGCTCTCGGGCCTGGCGCTGAAGATTCCGCTGTCCACCGCACTGGTGTTCGGCGTGCCGGCGTTGGGCATACCGCCCCTGGGCGTGGTGGGCTGCGGCATCGCCACCGCCATCGCCATGTGGGCGCAGTTGCTGGCGGCTTATGCGGTGCTGCGGCGCGACCCGTTCTACGGGCGCTTTGCCATCGCCGGGCGCGGGCTGGACCGGCCGCACGGCGCCTCGCTGCGCGCCTTCCTGAAGCTGGGCCTGCCCATGGGCGCCACCATCCTGGTGGAGGTGACGGGCTTTTCCTTCATGGCCTTGTTCATCTCGCGCCTGGGCACCACCGCGGTGGCCGGGCACCAGTTGGCGGCCAACATCGTGGTGCTGCTGTTCATGGTGCCGCTGGGCCTGGCCAGTGCCACCAGCACGCTGGTGGCGCAGCGCATAGGCGCAGGCGACGGGCGCGACGCCAGGCGCCTGGGCTGGCATGGCCTGCAGATAGGCCTGCTGGTCAGCGGCTTGCTGGGTGCGCTGGTGTACGGGCTGCGCGAGCCCATCCTGCGCCTGTACACCAACGACGCCGCGGTCATCGCCGCTGCGCTGCCGCTGGTAGCCTGGGTGGCGCTGTTCCACCTGGGCGATGCGGCGCAAACCATCGCCGGCTTCGTGCTGCGCGCCTACAAGATCGCCACGCTGCCGCTGGTGGTGTACGTGCTGTCGCTGTGGGGCGTGGGCCTGGGCAGCGGCTACGTGCTGGCCTTCCACCCGCCGGCCTGGGTGCCGGCGTCGCTGCACGCGGCGCCGGGCTTCTGGTTCGGCTCCACGCTGGGGCTGCTGGTGGCCGGCACGCTGATGATGGCGCTGCTGGCCTGGGTGTTGCGGCGGCAGCGCCTTTGAACCGGGGTTGACGGCGCATACCGGTTTGCATTCAAAGCGAGAACAAGGCGCGAAGCCGAAGACCGTGCTGTAGCACGGCGAGGCGAAGCAACGCCGTTGTCGCTTTGAAGGCGAATCGGTATCAGCGCCCGCAGGCGCGCACGTCGGTCACTTCCACGCGCACCTGGTCGGCCTGGCAGGAGGGCGTCGGCGAGATGGCCACCGTGTCGCCCATGTAGCAGTCGGTGGCGGCACCCAGGAAGTTGCGTGCCGTGCCGCGGCTGCCCACCGAGTCGCCCGGGCAGCGCGCCACGAAGCTCACGTCTATGCAGCCGGCCTTGTTCTTGGCCGCCTGCGGCACGCGCCCGACCACGAACTGGCGTCCTTCGCCACCGGGGCAGGTGCGCGCTGCCAGCCGCGTGCCGCTGCGCAACTGGTCGAAGGCCTCGCGACGCTCGCGTTCCTCGGCATCGCGCCGGGCCTGGGCCGCCGCTTCGCGCTCGCGCCTTTCCTGCTCGCGCTGCGCCTGCAACTCGGCACGCTGGCGCTCCTGCGCCAGCCGGCGCTCTTCGGCCTGGCGTTGCAGCTCGCGTTCACGTTCCTCGCGCTCACGCCGCGCCTGCTCGGCCTGGCGTTCGCGCTCGCGCGCCTGCTCGTCGGCCAGGCGGCGTGCGTCGCGGTCCTGCTGGTTCTGCGCCGACTGGGCCAGCTGCTGCTGGCGTTCGCGCTGCCAGCGCTCCTGGTCGGCACGCGCCTGCTCCTCGCGGCGGCGCGAGGCGTCGGCCTGCATCTCGCGCACGCGGCGCTGGTGGTCCAGCAGGCGGCGCTCGTTGTCCTGCGCCAACTGCGCCAAGGCCAGGCGCTGCGCGGCGTTGCGGCGCTCACGTTCCTGCGCCTCGGCATGGCGGCGCTCGGCGGCGCGGCGCTCCTCGGCCGCACGGCGTTCGGCCAGCACACGCCGGCGCTCGCGCTCCTCGGCCTGGCGGCGCTCGTAGGCTTCGTCGTCCTCGCGCTGGCGTTCGGCGCGTGCGCTGGCCCGCACGGCGTCCAGGCGGCGCCGGTCGGCGCCGGCCACGGCCACCTTGTCGGCCTGGGCCAGCGCGGCGTCCACGCAGCTCCAGCGGCGGCGCGGAATGCAGCGCTCGGCCTCTTCCAGGTGGGCGCCGAGGTCAGCGCGGTCCAGCCGGTCCAGCTTGTCGGTGAGATCCAGCAGGCGCGAAGGGCTTTGCGCAACGGCCGGCCCCAGGGCCAGCAGCAGGGCCACGGCCACCGCCGGCAACAGGCTCAGGCGCCTCACGGCCGCGGGCCGGTTTCGCGCACCACGCGCAGGCCGGTGGTGGCCAGGGCACGGCCGGGCTGCAGCTTGGCGCGGCCGGCCACCGTGGTGGCCAGGTGCGTGGGGGTGCCCAGCCACGAGCCGCCGCGGCTCAACCGCAGCTCGCAGCCGGTGGTGGCCCCCGCGCTGCCGTCACGCGGGGCATCGCGGTACAGGCCGAAACAGTCGGCCACCAGCTCGGCCGCGTTGCCCACCATGTCGTGCAGGCCCCAGGCGTTGGGCGGCAGGCTGCCCACCGGGGCGGTGTGTGCGTGGCCATCGCTGCAGGCCAGCGTCTCGCGGGTGCCGAAGGCCTCGCGGAAGCTGGTGTCGCGCACATTGGCCAGCTGGCAGCTGCGCGATGAGTCAAGGCCCCAGGGCCGGCGGTCGTCGCTGCCGGCACGCGCCGCGTACTCCCATTCGGCTTCGGTGGGCAGGCGGTAGCGCTGGCCGGTGCGCGCGCTCAGCCAGTCCACATAGGCCTGCGCGTCCTCGTGCGTGATGCAGACCACCGGGTGGTCGTCGCCCTGCGGGTAGCCGGGGGCCGACCAGTCGCCGGCGGGGTCGTCGACAAAGCGCGCCGCACCTTCCTGCACCCGCACGACGCCGCAGCCGGCGGTGCGCTGCGCCCGCGGCGGCTCGGCCACGGGCGGCGGTGCCGGCGTGGGGGGCGGCGACACCGGCGATGTCGGCGATACCGGCAGCGGCGGCGGTGACGCCGGTGTCTGCGGCGGCCTGGGCGACACCCACTGGCCCACCGGCTCGTCGCCTGCCGGCGCCGCGGGGTCCGGCGTCGCCGCGACTGGCGCAGCGACCGGCTCAACAACAGGCGCGCCAACGTCCGGCGCCACGGCCAGCGGCAACGGCTCCAGCGCCGTGGTCACGCTGTCGCCGGCAGCCGGCACCGCCACCGGCGCCGCCACCACGCGTTCACGCTCGAAGGCCGCCCATTGCCCGCGGGTCACCTCGAAGCGGCCGATGGCGAAGGCCGGCACCTCCACCCAGCGCAGCGGCACTTCGTCCTCGTGCCAGCCCTGGTCGAACAGGTAGGGCGTGCCCATCTCGAAGCGCCCACCGGGCAGCACCACCATCTCGGGGCAGTCGTCGCAATCGCGCAGGCGCTTCAGCGAGGCCGGGTCCACCGTGGTCTGCGGCAGCGTGAAGTCGCGCGCCACGCGCAGGCCCACGAAGTTCAGCGCGCGGTCGGCCCGGAGCCACTGCCCATGCCGGCCGTGCGACGGAGGGCGGTCGCGAAAGCCACCGCCCAGGATGCCGTGCGCCGGGTCCTGCACCGCGTTGCGGCCCGGGGCGGCGCTGCAGCGGTCCATGGGCCGCCCGTCGGCCACCTGCCGGGGCAGGTCCACCCAGCGCTCCCAGCTGGGGATGTCACGGCTGCCGGCAGCCGCCGAGCCGTAGCAGTCGGCCACGAACTCCGCCACGTTGCCGGTCATGTCGTGCAGACCCCAGGCATTGGGCGCGAAGCTGCCCACGGCCAGGGTGCGCGGCACACTCTTGCCGCCGCAGCCCACGCAGTTGGCCGCGTCGGCCGCCAGCGCAGCGCCCCAGGGGTAGGGCTGATCGCTGCCGGCGCGCGCCGCGTAGTGGAACTCCTGCGCCGACAGCAGGCGGTAGCGCTGGCCGGTGCGTGCGCTCAGCCAGGCCAGGTACTGCTGGGTGTCGTTCCAGGTGATGTTGACCACCGGCTGGCGGCCACGGCCCCACTTGCTGTCGAAGATCATGCCCTCGGTCACGCCCTCGGCCGGCTTGGCCTGGCAGGCGCCGGCCGCCACGCAGGCGTCCCATTCGGCGAAGGTGAGCTCGAAGCGGCCCACGGCCACCGGCGTCATCAGCTCCAGGCTGTTGAACCAGCGCTGGGAGGCGTTGGCCGCCGGCAACTGCGGCGCGCGGCCCGGCGGCATCCACACCATTTCCGGGCAGTCGGGGCAGTCGCGGAAGGCCTGGCCGGTGCCGGCGCGCAGGCCGGCCGCGGCAAAGGCCTCGTTGACGCGTGCCGCGTGTTCGCGGCGGCGCCGTTCCTGCTGCTGTTGCGCCAGATGCTCCAGCTCGGCCTGGCGGGCGGCTTCGGCGCGGCGGCGGTCTTCTTCGCGGCGGCGGCGTTCGGCTTCGGCGCGCTGCTGCTCGGCCTGGGCCTGGCGCGCCTGCTCGGTGAGCGCGGGCTGGCCCAGCTGCACCTCCACGCGCTTGACCACGCCGTCGCCTATGCCGAAGCGGGTGCTGAAGCGCCGCTCGCGCTGCGCGTCCACCTTCTTCACGGCGGTGATCTCCACCTGCCCCGCGGCCACCTCGGCGTCCAGCGGGCACTCGCCCTTGAAGTCGCCGTTGATGTGGATCTCGGCGCCCACGTTGGCGCCGTCGCAGGCGATGCGCACCGCCGACCCGCTTTGCGCCGCTGCCAACGGCAAGAACAAGCCCCACACCAGGGGCAGCAGCAGCCCGGACCGACGCATCGCGGCGCACCTCTCGAAGAAACAACACACCAGGGTTTCCTATCGGCGGCTGGCCGCCGATATGAAGGCCCCGGGCGTACCGTTCTTCAGCCCAGGGGCAGGCTCAGCACAAAACGGCTGCCGCCGCCTGCGCGCGCTTCGCAGCGCACCGTGCCGCCATGGCGCTCGGCGATCTGGCGCACCAGCGCCAGGCCCAGGCCCACGCCGCCCTCGCGCTCAGCATGGCCGGGCAGGCGGAAAAAGGGCTCGAAGATGCGTTCGCGCAGCGCCTCGGGCACGCCGGGGCCGCGGTCCTTGACCGCTAGCTCGGCGCGCCCGGCCTGGCGCTTCAGCTGCACCTGCACGGCGTCGCCGCCGTACCGGCGCGCGTTCTCCAGCAGGTTGCGCACGGCGCGGCGCAGCAGGCGTTCGTCGCCGGCCACGGCGAGGTCTTCGCCATCCACCTCGGCACCGTGGCGCGCGGCTTCCTCGGCCGCCAGCGCCAGCAGCGACACCGGGTCGCGCCGGTCCAGCGTGGCGGTGGCGTCCAGCCGGCTGGCCAGCAGCACTTCCTCGACCAGTGCGTCCAGCTCGGCGATGTTGGTGGTGATCTCCTGCTTCAGCGCGCCGCGCTGGGCGGCGTCGGCTTCGTCCAGCAGCGACACCGCCATCTTCAGCCGCGCCAGCGGGCTGCGCAACTCGTGGCTGGCATTGGCCAGCAGGCTCTGGTGCGAACGCAGCAGCGCCTCCACACGCGCCGCGGCGCGGTTGAAGCTGACGGCCACCGCCGCCACCTCGTCGCGGCCGCCTTCGTCCACGCGCTGGTGCAAGGCGCCGGCGCCGAAGGCTTCCACGCCCTGCTTCAAGGCCTCCAGCCGGCGCGTGAGACGCCGCACCACCGGCCAGGCCCCGGCAGCCACGGCCAGGAACAGCAGCGCCAGCAGCAGCACCAGGCCCAGGCCTTCCGGCATCCACGGCGGCCGGGCCGCAGGCCCCCAGCGCGGCGGGCCGGCACCGCCCGGGCCTTCCACCAGGCGACGCTCGCGCAGCAGCCGCTCGCCGGGCATGGCCGCGGCAGGCTCGCCGCCGGGCCCGACCGCGCCCAGCGACCGCCGCGGGCCGGGGCGCGGCACCCACAGCGTGCGGCCATCGTCCAGGCGTATGGACAGCAGGCGCACGCCGGGGCCGGTGCGGTCTTCGCGGCGTTCGAAAGAGTCGCTGGCGGCAATGCGCTGGCCGGCTGCGTTGTCCAGGGCCATGGGCAGGCGCAGGCGTTCGGACCAGTCCTGCAGCGCCTGGGCCTGGTCGGCAGCCGGCGCGTCGGCGGCGGGCAGCGTGCGCTGCAGCAGGTCGGACCAGGCGGCCAGCCGCTCCTGCACCACGGTTTCGGCACGCTGGCGCTGATCGTCCAGGTGGCGTTGCAGCAGCCAGCCGCTGACCAGCGCAAACAGCGCCAGCGCGGCGACCACCGTCAGCCAGATGCGCAGGTACAGCGAGCGCATGCCGGCGGCCGCCCTACTCGGCGTCCTGCTTGCGCGCGAACACGTAGCCGGCGCCGCGCACGGTGAGCACACGCCGCGGGCTCTTGGCGTCGTCTTCGATGACGGCGCGTATGCGCGAGATGTGCACGTCTATGCTGCGGTCGAAGGCCTCCATGGGGTGGCCCTTGAGCGCGTCCATGATCTGGTCGCGCGAGAGCACCCGCCCGGGGCTGCGCGCCAGCACGGTGAGCAGCTCGAACTGGTGGCCGGTGAGGTCGCAGGCGCGGCCGTCCAGGCGCGCCTGGCGCGCACCCAGGTCGATCTCCAGGCGGCCGAAGCGCAGCACTTCGTCCTCGGTCGCCTCCTGCGGCGCGGTGCGGCGCAGCAGCGCCTTCACGCGCGCCAGCAGTTCGCGCGGCTCGAAGGGCTTGGGCAGGTAGTCGTCGGCGCCGATCTCCAGGCCCACGATGCGGTCGGTGGGCTCGCCGCGCGCGGTCAGCATCAGCAGCGGCAGGCGGCGTGTGCGCGGCTGGCTGCGCAGCTCGCGCGTGAAGTCCAGGCCGTCGCCGTCGGGCAGCATCAGGTCCAGCACCAGCGCGTCGTACAGGCCGTCCTGCAGGCTGTTGCGGCCCTGGGCCAGCGACGAGGCGGTGTCCACCTCGAAGCCGTTGCCGCGCAGGTAGCGGCCGACCATGTCGGTCAGCCGGGTGTCGTCGTCTATCAGCAGCAGGCGGTTCATGGCGGGCGGGGCGGGAGCAACGGGCCGCGGCAGCATGCCACGGCCCGCGCTCGCTGCACGCTCAGCTGCGGCTGGCGTCCGGCGCCGGGGTGGCGCTGCGGCGTTCACGGGGGCCGGGGCGCGCACCGTCGAGCTGGTGACGTTCGCGCTGGTGGCGCTGCATCAGCTCGCGGCGTTGCTCCAGCTGCTGGGCCAGCGACTGGCGCTGCTCCACGGTCAGCACGCGGCTCACGTCCAGCAAGGCCTGCATCCAGCGCTGGCTGGACTGGTCGCGCTGCGCCAGCATCTGCTGGCGCAAGACCTCGGCCTGCCGGGCGTCGACCGTGGGCTGCACGAACAGGTCGCGCGCCTGGTTCTGCAGCGTGCGGCCGGCTTCGCGCTGGGTCTTCATGTCCGCACGCGCGGCTTTCATGATCTCGCGGATCTGGGCCTTCTGCTCGGCACTGGCACCGACGCGGTCCAGCGCGCGCTCGCTCATGGGCAGGCCGCCGAAGCCGCCGTGGAACTCGGCCATGGCGTGTGCCGCACGGGGGCCTGCATGCTCACGCTCGGCGGCGGCCGGCAGCGCGACGGCGGCGCCCAGGGCCAGCAGGCTGGCGGCGGCCAACACCCGCAGGCTGCGGGGCGAGCGGGAAGCACGGGAAACAGGGGTGGCAGTCGTCATCGTCATCTCCAGGCAGTGGGTTTCGACGGTTCCCATGCTGCGGCGGCTGCTTGTCGCCGCTGTGCCTCGCAGGTAAAGAAACATGTACCCGGGCCGGCGGCGCGCCGGCCCGACGGGTGGCGGCGCCGCAGCGCTAATCGGCGTTTTCCACGCGCATCAGGCGGCGCTGCGTGGAGAACAGCGCGTGCGCGCTGCGCAGGTCCAGGCGCAGCAGCACGCCGCTGCTGCGGTCCACCACCAGCGCGCCGTCCAGCCGGGTGAACGAGTCACCGATCTGCGAATCGCCGAACAGCTCCACCACCGCGGCGTCGAAGCGGCGCGCGGCCACCATCTGCGGGCCTATGGCCACCACCTGGCCGCGCACGCGGGCGCGCGCCAGCGGGTCGCCGGCCACCAGGATCTCGCCGGCCAGCACCTGGCCCAGCGCCAGGTCCTGGCGCAGCAGGCGCTGCCACAGCAGCGCGCCGTCGGGCGCACGCAGCACATTGCCGGCCTGGTCTTGCAGCCACACGGCGCCGTCGCGCGACTCGGTGACGAACTCCACCTCGTTGCGCCGCACCTCGCGCACCCGCAGCACCCAGGTGCTGGGCGGCTGGCGGGCCGACGAGCGGTCTTCGTAGACCAGGCGCTCGCCCCGCGACACGGGCCAGGTGGCCAGGCGCTCCGGCGGCAGGCTGGCCGGCGGGCAGGCCTGGCGTTCAGACGCGATGCGCAGCGCGTCGTAGCGGCCCTTGAGCTGCGCCAGCTCGCTGGCCTCCAGGCCCGCCGGGCGCATGGCCAGGATGGCCGGCCAGAACACCGCCACGCCCACACCCAGCGCCATGATGTTGTTGCCGGCGCGCTCGTCCACCGCCCAGGCCACGTCGGCGGCGCGTTGCTGCACACGGTCCAGCTCGTCGTCCATGCGCGTGCAGCTCCAGGACAGGAACTCCGCCGGGTCGGCCGGCTCGGGCTGCACATCCACCGAGCGCGTGGCGCAGCCGGCCAGCAGCGCGGCGGCGGCCAGGGCGGTCAGGGCGCGGGAGGTGAAGACCATCTGAGCCCCATTGTGCCGTGCGCGTGCAAAGCGGCGCCCGGCCTTACCCGCAGTCCGGGGGCGGGGCTCCACCGTTCGCCGCGAAGCCGGCCACCGCTTCTTCCAGCGTGGCGAAGAAGCGGTGCTCGCCCAGGGCAGCAAACAGGCCGAAGTGTTTGAGCTTGTCCTTGGTGGGGTCCTTCATTTCGGCAAAGACCAGCACCACGCCCTGGGCCTGCAGCTCGGCGTCCAGCTCGGCCAGCACGTCGGCCGCGGTCACGTCCACGCTGGTGATGGGCTCGGCGCCCACCACCACCTGCCGTGCCGGCGTGGGCGAAGCGGCCACGGCCTGCAGCACACGTTCGCGGAAGAACTCGGCGTTGGCAAAGAACAGCGGCGCGTCCCAGCGGAACAGCACCAGCCCCGGCTCGCGCCGCGCCGCCGGGTAGCGCTGCACGTCGTGGTAACCCTCCACGCCGTCGGCCTTGCCCAGCACCGCGGAGTGCGGCCGCCAGCTGCCCCACAGGAACTCGATCACCGCCAGCAGCACCGCCAGGCCAATGCCTTCGATGGGCCCCAGCACCACCACGCCCGCCGTGCAGCCCAGCGACAGCCAGAACTCCCAGGGCTGCATGCGGTGTATGCGGCGCAGGCCGCGCAGCTCGATCAAGGTCAGCGCCGCCACCACCACCACCGCCGCCAGTGCTACCCGGGGCAGGTCGGCCAGCAGCCCGGTGCCGAAGGCCAGCAGCGCCGCCACCGCCAAGGCCCCCACCAGGCCCGCGGCCTGGCTGCGCGCGCCGGCGGCCTCGGCCACCGGGGTGCGCGACGAACTGGCGCTGACCGGCACGCCCTGGAACAGCCCGGCCGCGAGGTTGGCCGCCCCCAGGGCCACCATTTCCTGGTTGGGGTTCACCGGGGTGCGCGTGCGCGCCGCGTAGCTGCGCGACAGCACCGAGGTGTCGGCAAACGACACCAGCGCCACCGCCAGGCCGGCCAGCAGCACCGGCAGCAGGTCCTGCCACGTCAACATCGGCAGCATAGGCAAAGGCAGGCCTTGCGGCACCGCGCCCAGCACCTCCACCCCGTGCCGCGTGGACAAGTCCAGCAGCGTGACCGCCAGCGTGGCCCCCACCACCGCCACCAGCACACCGGGCAGGCGCGGCACCCGGCGCAAGACCACGATGCAAGCCACCACAGCGCCGCCCAGCAGCACCGTGGGCAAGTGCACACGCCCGGCCAGCAGCTCGGCCCCGGCGGCCCACAGCGTGCCCAGCAACTGGTCGCTGCGCTCCACCTGCAGGCCCAGCAGCGCCGGTGCCTGGCTGATGAGCACCGTGATGGCGATGCCGTTCATGTAGCCGTAGCGTATGGGCTTGGACAACAGCTCGGTGATGAAGCCCAGCTTGGCCAGCCCGGCCAGCAGGCACAGCAGGCCCGACACCAGCGCGATGGCCGCCGCCAGCGCCAGCGCACGCGCCGGGTCGCCGCCGGACAGCGACAACACCACCCCCAGCACCAAGGCCACCAGCGAGGAATCCGGCCCCAGCACCAGCAGCCGGCTGGGGCCGAACAGCGCGTAGGCCAGCAGCGCCAGCACCGTGGCGTACAGCCCGGCGATGGCCGGCGCACCCGAGGCCGACGCATAGGCCATGCCCACCGGCACCAGCACCGCCGTCAAGGCCAGGCCGGCGGCCAGGTCGTGTTTCAGCCAGGCCCGCTGGTAGTGCACCAGCGTGTGCAGGCCCGGCAGCCAGCGCCACACGCCCGCGGCCGGCGGCGCGGCGCCCCGGCCCGCAGGGCGGCGGTGCGGCACGGCATCGTGGGGTGGACGGTTCACAGGCGCCTGGGCACGGAGAAGCCGCCTGTAGGCGGGACGGGCCGGCATGGCTGGGGCCCGGGCGAAACGAGCGCTGCCGGCAGCATGGCCACACCGGCGGGCCGCGACTCTAGCACCGGGGCGGCCGCCTGCGCTGCACCACGCCGGCGCCGCCGCGTGTACGTGGTATTCCCACTGCGCGCGCTCAGGCTCCGGTCAGGAAGCGCCACCTAAGCTGTCTGCGACCTTCCCGGCCGCCGATGGGTGCAGCCGCCACCACGGCGACGCGCGCCGGCGCACGCCGCCCACACATCGCGGGGCTTGTACAGGCCCGCTTCATCGACTATGAAAACCACCCGAGACACCCACGACCTGGTCGGCGGCCTGTTGATGATGGCTGCCGGTCTCTTCTTCGCGATCTACGGCCGCGAATACAACTTCGGCACCGCCGCCCGCATGGGCCCGGGCTACTTCCCGGTGGTGCTGGGCTGGATGCTGACCGTGCTGGGGGCTCTGATCGCCCTGCCCGCCTGGTGGCGGCGCGGCACGCCCGTGAGCATGGAATGGAGCTGCCTGTTCTGGTGCGTGCTCAGCCTGGTGGCCTTTGCCCTAACGCTGCGCACGCTGGGGGTGGTGCTGGCGTCCTTCATCGCGGCGCTGCTGGCGCTGGGCCCGGCCCGCATGGCCTGGCGCACACGCCTGGTCATCTGCGTCGTGGTGGCGCTGCTGACCACGCTGATCTTCCCCATAGGCCTGCGCATGATCCTGCCGCTGTGGCCTTGGAACATCTGACGCAACGAAGGCACAAGACCCATGGATCTTCTCAGCAACCTTTGGCTGGGCCTGCAGGTCGCGGTCGAACCCATCACGCTGGCCTACTGCTTCTTCGGCGTGTTCCTGGGCACCGTGGTGGGCGTGCTGCCGGGCATAGGCGCGCTGGCAGCCATCTCGCTGCTGCTGCCGCTGACCTACCACATCCCCCCCACCGCGGCCATCATCATGCTGGCCGGCGTGTACTACGGCGCGCAGTACGGCGGCTCCACCGCGTCCATCCTGCTGAACCTGCCGGGCACCCCGTCGTCGGCGGTGACCTGCCTGGACGGCTACCCCATGACCAAGAAGGGCAAGGCCGGCGTGGCCTTGTTCGTGACCACCATCGCCTCGCTGGTGGGTGCCATGAGCGGCCTGGTGCTGCTGACGCTGTTTTCGCCCTCCATCGCCGAGATCGGCCTGAAGTTCGGCCCGGCCGAGTTCTTCTCGATGATGGTGCTGGGCCTGGTGGCGGCATCGTCCATGAGCATTGGCTCGGCCGCCAAGGGCCTGGCCATGGTGATCTTCGGCCTGCTGATCGGCATGATAGGCACCGACGTGCAGTCGGGCCAGCAGCGCTTTGCCTTCGACGTGCCCGAGCTCAGCGACGGCGTCAACCTCATCGCGCTGGCCATGGGCTTGTTCGGCGTGGCCGAGGTGGTGCGTTGCATCAACTCGGCCGATGCCAACCGCAAGCCTGCCAAGGTGACGCTGCGCGAGATGGTGCCCAGCAAGGACGAGTTCCGCGCCACGGTCAAGCCCATGGTGCGCGGTTCGGCCCTGGGCTCGGCCCTGGGCGCGCTGCCGGGCGTGGGCCCCTCCATCGCCGCGTTCATGGCCTATGCGGTGGAGAAGCGCATCGCCCAGGACCCCAGCCGCTTCGGACAGGGCGCCATCGAGGGCGTGACGGCGCCCGAGTCGGCCAACAACGCCTCGGCGCAGACGGCCTTTGTGCCCTCGCTGTCGCTGGGCATACCGGGCGACGCGGTGATGGCGGTGATGCTGGGTGCGCTCATCATCCACGGCATACAGCCCGGCCCCATGCTGATCACCGAGCAGCCCGAGCTGTTCTGGGGCCTGATCGTCAGCTTCGGCATCGGCAACCTGATGCTGGTCATCCTGAACCTGCCCACCATAGGCCTGTGGGTGGCGTTGCTGCGCATTCCCTTCGCCTGGATGTACCCGGCCATTCTGGTGTTCGTCGCGATGGGGGTGTACAGCGTCAACAACAACGTCTTCGACATCTACGCCGTGGCGGTGCTGGGCGTGATGGGCTACGTGCTGATGGTGCTGCGCTTCGAGCCGGCGCCGCTGCTGCTGGGCTACATCCTGGGGCCTATGCTGGAAGAGCACCTGCGCCGCGCCCTGCTGCTGTCGCGCGGCGACCCCATGGTCTTCATACAGCGGCCCATCAGCGCCGGCCTGCTGGCCTGCACCGCGGCGCTGCTGGTGTGGGCGGTGTGGTCCACGGTGCGCGGCCACCTGCGGGCGCGCGAGAAGGAAAGGGCCGGCGCGCTGCAGCAGCAGGCGGGCTGAGGCCTCTCGCAGCCCGCCCGCAACGACCCTGCCCCGACCACGGGCACGTGCGGCTCAGGCAGGCTTGGTTCTCTTGATGTTCAGGAGACGGCCATGCGAGCCAAGATTCTCAACGAGGCACCGGAGCGCACCATCGCCCTGGTGCTGGACCACGGCGACGAGGTGATGGACTGCCTGCAGCGGTACGCCACGCAGGTGGGCCTGACGGCCAGCCGCCTCACCGCCATAGGCGCACTGGAAAGCGCCACGCTGGGCTACTTCAACTGGGAAACCAAGCAGTACGAGCACATCCCGGTGAACGAGCAGGTGGAAGTGCTGGTGCTGACCGGCGACATCGCGCTGGAAGGCGAAGAGCCCAAGGTGCACGTGCACGCCGTGCTGGGCCGCCGCGACGGCAGCACCGTGGGCGGCCACCTGCTGAAGGCCCAGGTGCGGCCCACGCTGGAGGTGATGCTGGTGGACTCGCCGGCCTACCTGTGCCGGCGCTACGACCCCGAGTCGGGGCTGACGCTGATACGACACTGAGGCAGGGCGAGCTGCGAAGCCGCCCTGCGGCAGCCCCGCTTGGCCGCTGCGGGTGCCGGTGGCATCATGCCCACTTCGGCCAGGCGCACCCGCCCTTTGCGGTCGAATCTTCAGGAGCGCGCGCGTGGCCTTGATCACCTGCCCCGACTGCCGCAAGTCGGTTTCTGACCGAGCCACGGCATGCCCGAACTGCGGCGCGCCGGTCAGCCAAGCCGGCTCCGCTTCGCAGGCAACAAGTGCCGGCCTGGGTGCTTCGCCCGGGCCAGCGGGCGAAGTCTGTCCATTCAGCGGCCATACCGTTCCCGCGGGCGCATTTGTTTGCGAATGTGGCGCGTACTACGGCTACAAGGGCGGCGTACTGACCGACAGCAAGTTCAAGCTGCTGCTGCAGTTGATCGGGATCTCGGTTGCGCTGTTTGTTCTAGGGTACGTTTTCGAGTGGAAGTTTGGCGCCATTGCCGGCGTCGCCGGCACCGTCATACTCGGCGTCGTTTTCCTGGTGTTCGTGCTGCCTGTCAGGGTGCAGGGAAAGAAGTGGTGGCGAGCCATGTAGGCCGCGCAACTGCAGCGCAACTGAAGCGCATCTGCAGCGCATCGTGCCGCCCTTCTCGCTGCGTTCATCGACCTCGACCGACCTGGGGTTCGTCTACGACGTTCTCACGATCACCCTCAGGCAGCACCTGGAAAACTCCGGCCAGGTCTGGCCCGAAGAGCGCGTGCAGCGGCGTCTCAGACAGCATTGCGCCGATGGAGAGTTCAACATCATCACTCTCGAAGGGCAACGCATAGGCGCGCTCCGGTACAAGCACAAGCCCGATGAGGTGTGGCTCGACACCTTGTGCCTGCTGCCTGCGTGGCAATCTCTGGGCATCGGAACCGCCTTGGTGCACCTGGTTACCTCCCAAGCGAGCGCATGCGGTGTGCCGGTCCGGCTGCATGTGTTCAGAGCCAACCCGGCACGCGGCTTCTGGACGCATCAGGGTTTTGCGGCAACCGGAGAAGACGCTCACGCAGTTCACATGGAGAGTGCGGGCTGAGCATCGACGGTCGCTCCTACGTCT
Source organism: Burkholderiaceae bacterium (assembly GCA_037190565.1). GTDB lineage: Bacteria > Pseudomonadota > Gammaproteobacteria > Burkholderiales > Burkholderiaceae_C > Rubrivivax. The sequence continues at coordinate 14,029 of JBBCJV010000030.1, read as the reverse complement.
TCAGCTACGGCGTCGCCCGCCGATGGCCGCCACCTCACCCGAACCTTGGCCCGCACAGCTGGCACACTGCCGCAAGTCAATTCATTCAACACCAGGCGCTGCCATGCCCGAACGTACCGGAAGCCGCCTCTGCGGGAACGTCCGATACCGCATCGCCACCGAGTGCGGCCTGACGCCTTGCTCAAGAAGCCTCCCCCCTTGCGAACGGCCCAGCCAAGCCGGCCCTCAACGGCCGCTGTCGCCAGCGGGTCGCCCGCCCGTCGCGGTCGGCTCGGTTTGAGTGCCAGACGACGCATCCAAGACACGCCCGGAGAACCTCATGCGCTGCAAACTCAGCCTCGCACTTTCTCTAGCGCTGATGGTCGCCCTGTCTCCTGCGGGTGCGCTTGGCCAAGCAGCCAGTGAGCCCTCAACCGCTGCCGAGTTGCCACTGTTCGCCATAGAGATCAGGGTCGGCCCGAAGTGGGACGCATCGAAGCCACCGCAAGACCAGGCCTACTTCCGCGAGCACTCCACCCACCTGCGACGCCTCAGGGAGAGCGGCAGCCTGGTCATGGGCGCTCGCTATTCCGACAAGGGGCTGGTGGTCGTGGCCGCAGGCAACCTCGCCGAGGCGCGCGCCCTGATGGATCAGGACCCGTCCATCGCAGCGGGAACCTTCGCCTTCGACGTGCACCCGTTCAATGTCTTCTATCCGGGCGAGCTGAAGCTTCGACCTCGGCGGTAAGCGTTGCAAGCTCCTCCATCGTGCGCTTCGTTGTCGTCGGAACCAGTGGCTCAGGCAAGAGCACCTTCGCTCAGGCGCTTGCTCAGGCAACGGCCTCGCCTTACGTTGAACTCGATGAACTCTTCTGGCTCCCCAACTGGACACAGCGGGACCGAGCAGACTTCCAGGAAAAGGTCGCGTCGGCGACGGCCGGAGAACGCTGGATCGCTGATGGGAACTACAGTGCCACGCGCGACATCCTCTGGCCGCGCGCCACTCACGTCGTTTGGCTGAACTTCAGTCGCTTCACGGTCTTCGCACGCATTGTCAAGAGAACCGTCACTCGCGCTGCGCGGCGGCAAGTCCTCTGGGCCGGAAACAAGGAGTCCTTCCGCAAGGCTCTTTTCTCCCGAGACAGCATCGTTCTGTGGTCACTCACGACGTTCGGAAAGAACCGCACGAAGTATCGCCGGCTGCGAGAGTCCCGTACGTTTCCTCATCTTGTATGGCACGAGTTTCGAAGCCCCAAGGAAGCGCAACTCTTCCTGCGAGCACTGCAAGGCGAGGCCTAACCCCTCGCTCAAGGCGCCGACCCGCTACGGCAGCCACCGTCTGCACTGTCGGCTCAGCGCGAACGTTAGGCCTCGCGATCCACGCCCCGAAGCCTCGCGTCTGGCACCATTCCGCTCCAGGCCATTCAACGCTTGGAGTTGCCCGTGGGTTCCCGTCCGATGCAGAAGTACCAAGGCAGCTGTCACTGCGGGGCGGTCCGCTTCGAGATCGAGACAGACTTCCCTGAGCTAACCATGTGCGACTGCTCGATCTGCAGGCGCAAGAACGCCCTCATGGTCAAGGTTCACGAGAGCCAGTTTCGGCTTGTCTCCGGGGACGAGTCTCTGACGGAGTACCAGTTCCATACCAAGACGGCGCGGCACTACTTCTGCAAGGTCTGCGGCATCTACCCCTTTCATCGCAAGCGCGTCACTCCAGACAACCTCGGCATCAACGTGCATTGCCTCGAGGGATTCGATCCGGCGGGCGTACCCGTTCGCCAGGCGGTCGGTGCCGCAATGATTTGACGGCTTGACGACCGGCACGCCAAAACGAGCGAGACCTAACCCCTCGCTCAAGGCGCCGCCCCCCTACGGCAGCCGCCGTCTTGGCTCGAACCTTGGACAGCACCAACCACCATGCAACCCACCCTGCTTGTTGACTTCGACGGAGTGATTCGTGATTGGCCCAAGGCGTACGACGCCCTGGAAGTAGAGCATCGCCTCCCCGTCGGATCGATCATGGCAGTCGCCTTCGAGCGGCAGCGACTTCAGAGGGTCGTGACAGGGAGAGTGAGCGACGATCTTTGGCGCCAGGAGGTCGCCGAAGAACTGGGTCGACTCCATCCTGGTGCCTCGGCTGCGGAAGCTGTAGCAGCCTGGTCTGAATCCGCTGGAACGCTCAATGCAGAGGTGCTGGCTGCAGTTGCGGGTGCGCGATCCAAGTGTCAGCTTGTGCTCATCACCAACGGAACGAGTCGATTGCCCCGGGACTTGACCCGGCTTGGACTGGATCAGACCTTCGACAAGGTCATCAACTCGAGCGAAATCGGCTTTGCCAAGCCAGATGTCGAGATGTTCCGACATGCTCTTGCACTCGCCGGCTCAGAACCACACTCGACCTTCTTTGTTGACGACTCCAAGTCGCATGTTCTCGGCGCCATGAGCCTGGGAATCACAAGCCATCACTACGTCGGCGTGGCGGGGCTGGCAGAGTTCCTGGCGCGTCATGGCCTTGCAAAGTCGGCCTAGATCGAAGGCCAGGCGTCGCAGTTCGAAGCATCGCGGTGCACCGCGATGCGCTGAGCTCAGTTGTCAACGGCCTTGGTGGGCGCGGAGAGCAGGTAGAGCAACGGCCCAAAGCTGCCAAGCGCCAGAGTCATACCCAGCCAAAACCAGGGGTTCCGCCCAGTCTTCGAAGCGTCGCGCCACATCCAAACACAGAACAGCGCGAGCGCAATTGCCAAGTCCACAAGTACCTGCGCCGCTCCCAGTGAGCGAAACGCCGGCTCGAACAGTCCCCAGTAGCCGTGTTCCCACAAAGCCGCAAGGCTCAGAACGGAGAACGGCACGAGGATCAGAAGGATGAGGGTCTTGTTCATGACGGGAGCTTCGCCGCTCAGCCAGGAACGCTCAATGACCTGCGAGGTAAACAACCTCGGCCAGCACGCGTAGCTGCGGCAAGGCGACGCCCGACCCCTCGCTCAAGCGGCGTCCGCCTCCGCGGTCGTCTTGGCTGGAACGCCAGGTGGCGCATGCAGCCCTCGGCGGTACATTCAGCACCATGAAGACGCAGTACTACACCGCCACAAGTCTCGACGGCTTCATCGCCACCGAAGACGACTCACTCGACTGGCTGTTTCCGCTCGGTGACATCAACGACACCAGCTACCCCGGCTTCATCTCCGAAGTGGGCGCATTGGCAATGGGCTCATCGACTTACCTCTGGATGGTTCGTCACGCTGAGAAAGTCGCCGAAGAGGCCGGTTCTTCCTGGCCCTACACGCAGCCCACTTGGGTGTTCTCGCATCGCGAGCTGCCGCAGGTCCAGGGCGCGGACATTCGCTTTGTTCAGGGAGATGTGCAACGCGTGCATGCGGAGATGGTCAGTGCAGCTGGCGGCAAGAACGTCTGGATCGTCGGCGGCGGCGACCTGGCCGGCCAGTTCTTTGATGCGGGTGTGCTGGACGAAGCCATCGTTCAAGTAGGTTCCGTCACGCTTGGCCGTGGTAAGCCACTCTTTCCCCGCCGGGTCACCAAGCCGGCTTGGAAACTGCTCTCGGTCCGTCAAGTTGGCTCGGGCTTTGCAGAACTGCGGTATGAGCTCCCCAAGGGCCACGCCGCCGCCGACGCCTAACCCCTCGCTCAACCACCGGGCCTGCTACGGCAGCCGCCGTTTGCGGCTGCAGGCCGCTGTCAGGACCGTCCTTGCGCCGCCAGCCGGCTGCATCTCCGTCTTGTCGTAGCCTCTCGCCTTCGCCACCCCACGCAGAGCCCGACACATGCTGCAACTCCGCCCGAACTGCGAATGCTGCAATGTCAACCTTCCGCCGGAATCCACAAGGGCCAGGATTTGCACTTTCGAGTGCCCCTTCTGCGCCGAGTGCGCGGACGGAAAGCTGGCGGGAACTTGCCCGAACTGTGGAGGGGAGTTGCTCCAGCGCCCGAGAAGGCCGTCTGAGAAGTTGTTGAAGTACCCAGCGTCGACTGAGCGTGTGTTCAAACCAGCGGGTTGCGCGGCAGCAGGCTAGCCGGTTCCACGGTTCGCTTGGTTCGAACCTTAGGCCGCACAAGCACACCGCCGCCGCATCAATGCCGATGGCTCATGATCGTTCGCTGCGCGTCGTGGCTTGGCTCGAAGCAGCGAAGGGCATTGTTGTCCTCCTCGCCGGCTCTGGGCTGCTCTCGCTGCTGCATCGAGATCTGCCCGGCCTCGTTGCGAAGCTGATTGAGCACACCCACCTCAACCCCGCGTCGCGGTACCCGCAGATCTTTCTTGACGCCGCTTCAAACACGGGGGACTCACAGCTTCTCCTGCTGGCCGGCGGCGCGGTGCTGTACTCCTCGGTCCGCTTCGTCGAGGCCTACGGCCTCTTCCTTGAACGCTCTTGGTCTGCGGTTCTTGCCGCCATCAGCGGCGCCATCTACGTGCCTTTCGAGGTTCTGGCTCTGCTTCACCGTCCGAGTTGGCACGCAGCAGCGATGCTTGTGCTCAACCTTGTCGTAGTTGCTCTCATGGTTCGTGCTTACCGTGGTCGCCACAGCCGCGAGGCGTCGAGTGCAACCTGAGCTCTCGCTCAGGCGGCGGCCCGCTGCGGCTACCGCGTTCGGTCGCGCGCCGCCCGTTGTCTATCATGCGCCGCACGCCCAAGCGCGCCCGCCTCCGCAGTACGCTTGGCTCGAAAGTTGGGCCGCGCAGAGCAGCCGGTGACGCACACTTCGGTGCAACAAGAAGACGGATGTGAGGTTCGAGATGATTCGTGGAATGCACGCGATGTTCTACTCTTCCGAGGCCGAAGCGCTCCGCGCCTTCATCAGGGACAAGCTGTCTCTGCCGAACACGGACGTGGGAGACGGGTGGCTCATCTTCGATGCGCCACAGGCTGATCTGGGCGTTCATCCAATCGACGACGCTGGCCCACCTTCAGGGACGGCAGACATATCTTTCTACTGCGACAAGATTCACGAGACGGTCGCAGAGCTCAAGCTTCGTGACGTCGAGTTCACCCAGGAGATCGAAGACCATGGCTACGGTTTGGTCACCTTCTTCAAGGTGCCAGGCGGCTTCAAAGTTCAACTCTACGAACCCAGGTACAAGAAGTAGGCGTCTGGATGTCTGTACGCGTAGCAATCGCCCAAGTCACCATGCACTGGACGACCGGTGAGAACATGGCGGCTATCGGCCAGACCATGGCGCTGGCTCAGTCGCGTGGGGCCTCGATTTGCGGGTTCTCGGAGATGGCGGTGACGGGTTTTCACCGACAGATCGCGCGTGAAGCGCTACCGGAACTGGTAGATCCAGCCGTCCGTCAGCTTCAAGCGGAATGCGCAAGGTTGTCTGTCGCCATCGCGGTTGGTGCACCGACCTTCGCAGCAACCGGCAAGCGGTTCCTCTCGCACCTGCTGATTGATGAGCAAGGCGAACTTGTGGCCAGAGTTCACAAACAGGGCCTCACTGCACCGGAAGCCACCTTCTTCGAGAGAGGGTCCGCGCGCCCGGTGGGAAGGCTGCAAGGCTTGCGTTGCTCTGCGGTCATCTGTCGCGAAGTGGAAGACCTTGCACAAGTGTCTCGAGAGCTCCCGGCCGGAAGTGTTGATCTGATCTTCGTGCCTGGAGCGCTGCGCCAAGACCCTGAAAAGCCCCGGACGGAGCCTCCCGAGTACGTGCTCAACATTCAACGTCTGGCGCGAGCCACGGGTGCCTACGTCGTTCAGACGAACTGGCCGAACGCATTGAATCGGCCTCAGGAAAGTGTTGATGGAGGCGAAAGCACAGTCGCCGGGCCGGACGGCGAGATTCTGCTTCGTCTTCCCAGGCAGGCGTCCGGAGTCGGTGTCTTCGCGCTGGGTGAGTCCAGCTTCGAGTGGCATGCGCAGTGAAGCCTGACCGCTCGTTCAACCACCGAGCCCGCTGCGGGCGGGTGAAGCCATGACGGTCAAGCGCATGGACAACGTAGGCATCGTGGTACACGACATCGATGCCGCCATTGGGTTCTTTGCCGAGCTCGGGCTCATACTCGAAGGCCGCATGCCCATTGACGGCGAGTGGGCCGGCCGCGTCACTGGACTGCGCGGCCAACGCGTCGAAATCGCCATGATGCGAACGCCTGATGGCCATGGCCGCATCGAGCTTTCGCGCTTTGTCGCCCCCGCCATCGCTTCTGATCACCGAAGCGCGCCAGTCAACTCGCTGGGATACCTGCGCGTCATGTTCGCCGTTGACGACCTTGATGACACGCTGTCTCGGCTGCTGCGGCTTGGCGCGAGCGTCGTCGATGAAGTCGTCAACTACGAGAGCATCTATAGGCTTTGCTACATCCGTGGCCCAGAGGGAATCCTGATCGGGCTCGCTCAACAACTCGCACAAGAAGCCCCGGCCGAGGGTGGGCAGTGAGGCCTGGCCCTGCCCTCCAGCGCCGCCCCGCCACGGCAGCCGCGCTTGGCCGCTCCATGCGCCGGTGGCATCATGCCCCGTGCAGCCAGGGCGTCCGCCTTCGCGGTCAGCTCGGTTGAACGTTAGGCCGCACAGAACACGCACTTCCGGTTTCCCTTGCGCCCCGCAACCCATGGCTCTGCCGACCCCCACGCTTCGCACGCACCGCTTGCTGCTGCGTCCCTTCAATGAAGGCGACAAGGATGCGATCTTTCGTATCTTCAGCAACCCTCGTGTCATGCGTTACTGGGACGGACCGGCCTGGGCCTCGGCCGCACAGGCAGACCGCTTTGTGGTCGTTTCCAGAAAAATTGAAGACGAAGGCAGCGGCGCGCGACTGGCTGTCACTCAAGCAGCGAACGGTCAACTCTTGGGCCAGTGCAGCCTGTTCAGCTGGAACCCGACCTATCGCAGCGCAGAGGTCGGATACTGTTTCGACGATGCGGTCTGGGGCCAAGGGTACGCGACCGAGGCACTGGGCGCACTGCTGCAGTGGGCCTTCGACACGCTCAACCTGAACCGCGTTCAGGCAGCACTCGATACTCGGAATCCTGCATCGGCACGCGTGCTTGAGAAGCTCGGCTTCCTACGAGAAGGCACCCATCTTGAAGACTGCATCGTCAATGGTGAAGTCTCTGATTCCTGGGTGTATGGGCTGCTCCGGAGATACAGAGAGCCGCAACATCCCGGCACTGCGAGTGCGGCCTGACCCCTGGCTCAAGGCGCCGCCCTGCTACAGCAGCCTTGGCCCGAACCTTAGGCCGCACGACCACACCCGCTTCCAATGCCCACTGTCAAATCGAACCCCGCTGCGCGTCAGTCCACCGCTGCGTCGGCGCTGCTTGCCGCCATAGAGCATCCGCACAAAGCTGGAATCGAAACCTTGCGCAATTGGATTCTCGCGCTGAACGAGCACATCACCGAAGAAGTGAAGTGGAACGCTCCGAGCTTCAAGAAGGCGAGCCACTTTGCGACGTTCAGGCTTCATCCGCCGAAGAGTATTCAGCTGATCCTGCATACGGGAGCCACGGTCAAGAGCAACGCCAGAGCTTTCGTCGTTGACGACCCCTCGGGTCTGCTCAAGTGGCCAGCAACTGACCGGGCGGTGCTGACGCTGGCGTCCGAGGCAGACTTGCAGAAGCACAGGGCAGAGGTGCTTCTCATCCTTGAGCAATGGGTCGCGCAACTGTAGCCGGCACTTCTCGCCAGCTCGGCCGCAGCCAAGAAGTAGCTCTAACCGTACGGACCCAACTGATATGCCCACAAGCCTCAGGCCTGACGCGCGTACGCTAGGTTTCATCGCGTTCGCGGCCCTGATGGTGGCCGCGTACACCGCCGCCATGAAAGGCTCGTGGCCGGTACCAGGCGGTCCCGTTCCCAGCTGGGCATTGGCCGTCGACCTGCTGCTTGTGTTGCCGCTGGCTTGGCTGCTGCTGAAGCCGCGCGACTGGCGTCGCCGCTGGCCGGCAGCGCTGGGCCTGGTCGGCGCAGGTTTCCTGTTGGGGCGCTGGCTCGCGCCTGAAGGCGACCCGCTGTGGGAGCTGCTGGGCGATATGCGCTGGCTGCTGCTGGCGCTGTTGCTGCTGGCTGAGCTTTGGCTGTTGAGCGGTGTACTGCGCCAGGTGTGGCAGGCGCGACAGCATGGCAACGCAGAAGAGGCAGCGGCGCAAGGCGTGCGACGCGTGTTCGGTGACGGCGTTGCGGGCCGCCTGATTCAGTTGGAGTCGCGCCTTTGGGTGTATGCGCTGATGCGCCGGCCGGCGGCGGCACCCTTCGCCGGCGAGCAGCACTTCAACGTGCACCGACAGCACAGCAACGCCAGCAACCAGCTTGGCTTCGTCATCGTCATGGGTGCTGAGTTGCCCATCATGCATTTCTTCGTGTACCTGGCCTTTGGCCCCACCGTGGCATGGGTGGTCACGGCAGTCAGTGCCTATGGCTGGCTGTACCTGTGGGCCGAGTACCGTGCTACGCGCTGGCGTCCGGTCAGCCTCGATGAACACACGCTGTACCTGCGCTATGGACTTTTGATCGACACCAAGCTTCCTCTCGAAGCGATGCAAGGCGTTGAGTACCTGGCTGCACGAAAACCCGTGGCACGTGCCCCGCGTCAGCTGCGTCTCGCGGGCATGGGGCGCGCCAACGTGCGCATTCGCCTGCAGCCCGGCACCCACGTGCGGCTACCCTGGGGTGAGCGCGAGACCAGCGAGATACTGCTAGGCGTGGACGAACCCGAACGCTTCATCCGGGCATTGAGTGCCAGCCTGAATGGCTAGGGTCCAAAGTCTGCGCGTTGGCCGTAGAAGTTCTTCGGGCTCGAGTGGCATGCATGCTGGCCGCTCGCGATCGCCTTCTTGGTCACCTTCTCGGTCGCCTTGGCTGGAGCGATAGCTCGCGCAAGGTCCACCATGCCGCACCGGGCAGATCTGTCGCTGGCAGAATGGGTTGACGTTCGCACGACGCTCGTGCCCTAAGACCCGAGGACGGCCTCTCCTCTCGTCTACACGCGAACCCAGGGACGACCCTGTTCGCTGCAAAGGAACGCCGATAGCTTGGGTCAGCAGTCGCCATCGCTGCGCTGGCGCGGCCCAACACCTCGCTCAAGGCGCCGACCCACTACGGCGGGCCGTCTCCGCGGTCGGATCAACTTGAACGTCAGGTCGCGCAAACGGAGTTCGCGGTTCACAATCGCCGCACAGCAGCCAGCCTAGCCTACGCCACAAATGCCCACCAATTCCCTGCAGCTCGTCGGCGCCGCACTCACCCTCGTGCTCTTGACCGGTGTCGTTGGTGTATGGCTCTTGTTCTCGCGCGTTCAGGAGGCCGTGAAGAAGCGCATTCATCCGCAGGCCATGTCGACATCGGTCAAGATGGCAAGTCGCTTGGAAAACGTGCAGGCCTCCGACAACTTCAGGAATCTGTTTGAAGTCCCGGTCATGTTCTACGCGCTTGTCGCAGTGGCACTTGCCACGCGGCACACCCCACACTGGCTCGTCGTTGGCGCATGGACGTTCGTTAGCCTTCGCATTGCGCACAGCCTCATCCACTGTACCTACAACAGGGTGGTCCACCGGTTGGCGGTGTTCGCAGTGAGTTTCATGCTCTTGGTTGTCCTGTGGGTCGGGTTTTATCTCTCACTTGCGTCGGCCAGTGCGGCCTAAGCCCTCGCTCAAGCGGCTACCCACTACGGCAGTCGCCTCAGCTCGAACGTCAAGCCGCACACCCGGACATGCCTCCGACCGAACTACTCATCACAAAGCTTCAAGCAGTAGGCATCTCTGTGCCTCCTGGCAGAGTTCGTGTAGACGGTTACGGAGACTCACCTGAGCTATCCAATGAGCTCATAGAGCTCATCCGCTCTGGCCCGAAGCGCGCTGGAACATCTTTGCTGTGGGCAATGGAGCTAGACGGAGACCCGATGCCCGAAGTGGGTGACATCGAGATCGTTGTCGACCACCTTGATGAACCCGTGCTTCTGACTCGAATCACTCGCGTTGACCTGCTTCCTTTCAACAGCGTCACCGCCGAGTACGCGGCGATTGAGGGTGAAGGCGATGGATCTCTCGAGTACTGGCGCCAAGGCCACTGGAGCTTCTTCTCGCGCCAGTGCTCGCGGATTGGCCGCAAGCCAACACAAGACATGCCGGTTGTGTGCTCGGTGTTCGAACTGCTGGCATCGGTCCCGCGCAGCGCGGCCTGACCCCCGCTCCGGCACGGGCCCGCGACGGCCACCACGCTTGGCCGCTCCAGGCAGCAGTAGCATCATGCCTTCCGCGGCCAGCGCGCCCGCCTCATCGGCCCACTCAGCTCGAACGTCAGGCCGCACAACCAACGCATCCGTGCCTCCGGTGCCAGAAGCCATCCTCCTTGATCTTCCGACGTCCATCGAGACTCCGCGTTTGACTCTGCGTCCACCGCGCGCCGGGGACGGGCCAGAGCTCTTTGGAGCGCTGGTGGAGTCGTTGCCGGAGCTCCGTCAGTTTTTGGCCTCGCTTCCTTGGGTAGCAGCTGAGCAAACGCTCGAGTCTGCGGAGACTTTCTGTCGCAATGGAGAAGCCAATTTTTTGGCCCGAAGGGATCTGCCGTTTCTCGCCTTCGAGAAACGGACCGGGCAGCTGGTCGCGTCGACCGGGCTTCACCGTACGGTGTGGCAAACACCGAAGACTGAAGTTGGATACTGGTGCCGAACCAAGGCGTGTGGAAACGGCTTCGTGAGCGAAGCCGTCACCGCGTTGACCGAGTACGCCTTCCGTCACATCCATGCTGCGCGTGTCGAGCTGATAACCGACGAAGAGAATGCTGCCTCTAGACGCGTTGCCGAACGTTGCGGGTTCGTGCTTGAGGGTGTGCTGCGCAACGAGCGGCGCGCTCCGGATTCGTCGCTACGCAACACCTGCGTCTACGCTCGCTTCCCGAGTGCGGCCTAACCCCTCGTTCAAGGCGCCGACATCCTGCGGCAGCGCCACCCAGCCATGCAAGCACGAATCGCCATCGCCTCCGACCATGCAGGGTTGGGGCTCAAGCAGACCCTTGTGGCAGAACTAGAGAAGAGAGGCGTGACTGTCCAAGACTACGGCACAAGCTCCAGCGAGTCTTGCGACTACCCTGACTTCGCGCATCTCGTCAGCCACGCGATTGCACGCGGCGAGATAGAACGCGCGATCTTGGTCTGTGGTACAGGCATTGGAATGTCCATCGCGGCGAATCGGCATGCTGCGGTGCGAGCTGTTGTGTGTAGCGAGCCTCTGAGCGCGCGGATGGCACGGCAACACAACGACGCCAACGTGCTGTGCGTCGGAGCGCGGGTTGTAGGCGCCGGCACTGCAATCGACATCATGGATGCATTCCTTGCTGCAACGTTCGACGGCGGAAGGCATGCCGCACGAGTCGCCAAGATCAATGCACAGTGACAAAGAGCTTCTGAGTTCGGCTGCGGCAAGGTGAGGCCTGGCCCCTCACTCAAGCACGACCCCGCTACGGCGGCCGCGCTTGGCTGCTCCGGGCGCCGGTGGCATCATGCCCTCCTCTGCGGCCAAGCTCACCTGCCTGCACGGCCCGCCTGGTTCGAACCTTAGGCGTCACGCCAAGTAACCCGTGCCACCGCCGTCCCTACTCATCTTCGACTGTGACGGCGTCCTCGTGGACAGTGAGCGACTGAGCCACGCCGTCCTTCGCGAGATGGTCTCCGAATGTGGAGTCGACATGACTCTAGAAAAGACTCTTGATCGCTTCATGGGCACTTCGACCGAAACGTGCCTTGAGGTGCTGGCATCTATCATCGGACGCCCACCGCCAAGTGACTTCCTTGCTCACTTCCGAGACCGAACGTTCGCAGCGTTCGAAAACTCACTGGCCCCGGTGGCGGGTGTAGTCGAGCTTGTTGCCAATCTGAGAGTGAAGTTCTGCGTCGCCTCAAACGGCCCGCACGAGAAGATTCAGTTCACGCTCGGGCGCACGGGCCTTCTGCCGCACTTCGCCGGCCGGGTCTTCAGCGCGCAGGATGTCAAGCAACCGAAGCCGGCACCGGACCTCTTCCTGCACGCCGCGGCCACACTCGGCGCGCACGCTCGCGACTGTGTGGTAGTTGAAGACAGCCCTACCGGCGTGACGGCCGCTCGAGCGGCCGGTATGCGTGTCCTCGGGTTCGCAGCCATGGGTCAGACTGCGAAGCTGCGCCAAGCGGGTGCAGATATTGTGTTCAGCGACATGCGTGAGCTGCCGTCCTTGCTCAGCGTCGCGACATGACGCCTAACCCCTCGCTCAAGGCGCCGACACGCTACGGCGGCCACCGTCTGGCCGCTCCAAGCCATTGTTGGTGTCGTCCTTGCGCGGCCACGCCTTCAGTCGCCGCTTAGCTCGAACACTTGACCTCGCAATCCACACTCCACGCCAATGTCCGTCTCCCTCGAAGGTGGCTGCCTCTGCGGCAAAGTCCGATTCACCGCCAGTCAACCGCCGACGCGAACCTTTGTCTGCCACTGCAAGTTCTGCCAGCGCGTGACCGGCACGTCCTTCTATGCCGAGTCCATCTTCCCGATGGATGCAGTTCGATTCAATGAAGGTGAGCTTCGGCAGTACGAACATGTTTCGGACAGCAGCGGGAAGAAGGTCTTCGTTCACTTCTGCCCTTCTTGTGGCACGACGATCGGACTGACTTTCGAACGCTGGCCCGAGGTTCGCGCCATCTCCCGCGGCTGCTATGACGACCCAAACGCAGTCGAGATCACCAGCCACATTTGGACCGGCTCGGCTCAAGCTGGCGTGGTTCTACCTGCGGACGTCGACTGCTTTGTCCATGCCAGAGCGTCGCTCAGTGGCCAGCCTGAGCAAGCATCAAGGCATGGCACCCCAGTCATGGTCCGTCCGCCGAGCGAGGCCTAACCCCTCGTTCAAGGCGCCGCCCCATTACGGCAGGCCTGGCCCGAACGTTAGGCCTCAGAACTCCCTATCCTCTGTCTCGTGGCGCCGCAAGCAACCCCAATCGACGCGGCGCTCGTGCAGGCCTTGATTGCGAGTCAGTTTCCGCAATGGGCAACGCTGCCGATACAACCCATGCCACGCTCCGGCTGGGACAACCGAACCTTCTTCGTTGGCACAGACAAGGTGGCCCGCTTGCCCAGCGCCTCAGCTTACGAGGCGCAGGTGAACCGGGGGCAAAGATGGCTGCCATATCTGCGCCCTCGCCTGCCGCTTGACGTCCCTCTGCCACTGGCTCTAGGCCAACCCGGTGAGGGATACCCATGGAAGTGGTCGATCTACGGCTGGATCGACGGTGATACGGCGGCGACCACCGCCGCCATTGATGCGACAAGGTTTGCACAAGACCTCGCGGCCTTCATGAACGCCATGCATGCGGTGCCTGGCGACGGTGGGCCGGAGCCTGGTCAGGAGAACTTCTACCGCGGAGGGGATCTCGCCGTCTACGACGCGCAGCTTCGTCGCGCAGTGGGGGCGCTCGGCGACCAGATCGATGGTCCAGCGGCTATCGCCACCTGGGAAGCCGCTCTCTCATCCAGATGGAGCGGGCGGCCAGTGTGGGTTCACGGCGATGTCGCTCTGGGGAACTTGCTCCTTCGCAATGGTCGACTCGCTGCCGTCATTGACTTCGGGCAGGTTTGCGTAGGCGACCCCGCTTGTGATCTGGCGATAGCGTGGACGTTCTTTCGTGGGCGAGACCGAGAGACGTTCCGCCAGCGACTCACTGTGGCCCAGGAAGCGTGGCAGCGCGGCCGAGCGTGGGCGCTCTGGAAAGCAGCCATCGTCGCGGCGGGAACCAGCCAGACAAACGCGGTTGAGGCTCAAGCTGCTTGGGCAACCTTGAGCGAGGTCCTTGACAGTGCGCACTGAGGCCTGACCCCTCGCCAAAGGCGCCGACGCCCTACGGCAGCCACCATCTGGCCGCTCCGGGCCATCGTGTGAGTTGTCCTTCCGCGACCGGCCGGCGTCCGCCTCCGCGGTCCGGTTCGCTCGAACTTTAGACGTCACGAATTCCCATACTAAGTGCAACACGCTTCGACGTGCGCCTCGTTCGGCGTACTGAACCCGAGGATCTTCCTCGGCCTGTCGTTGAGCTCTTGCTCAATCTCGTTGCAATAGCGCTGCGTCACGTGCGCGAAGCAA
>JBBCJV010000029.1:0-51505 GCA_037190565.1 Burkholderiaceae bacterium | reverse complement strand
CTTCATCCAATCGGCGCTGCGCGAGTCGGCCTACGGCTGGACCTACCAGCACTCCGTTCAGCGTACCCGCGCTCTGGCCTGCTGGCAGCATCAATACGCTTGGCACCGCCCCCATGCCGGCATCGGCGGTACCTTCCCTATATCCAGACTCATCCCGGCACGGAAGAACCTAACTTGAAAAGACCCGGGTGCCCGGTATGCACTTACCCGCAACGCGTGCTGCCGCGCCCTGCTGCCGGGGGCAACTCGGCCGTGCGTTGCCGTGGCGCCGCGGTGTGCGCTCACGCGGCGCGCGTGAAGTCCATCTCCCAGTTTGTCTCCCAGGTCTGCCCGCTATCGGCAGAAAACGCCTGCTCCCAGCGCGGCGCGCTGCTGCGAGTGCGCAACCACAGGAAACGCACCCGGATGGGCCGGCCCTGGAACGCTTCGTCGGCGAAGAAGCTGCCGTTGCCTTCGGCGTCGAAGCGGCCGACCATGGGCGGGTCCAGGCGGCCGGGGTGGCGCGCGTCCAGCCACCATATCGACCAATGTCGCGCCTGGGGGTCGAAGGCGCGCAGCGTGGCGGCCCGGTAGTCGCCCGTGGGCAGGTGCAGCAGGTTGTCGTCGACGTTGCCCAGGCCGCCCAGCAGCGCCTGCATGCGGGTGGTGCCGGCGAACGTATCCCACTCGGTGCAGCCGGCCAGGCGTTCGCGCAGGCGGCGGTGCTGCACGGTCCAGCTGCCCAGCAGCGGGTCGAAGTCGTGGCGGCCATCGTGTTCTTGGGTTGGCATGGTGTGGTCCTTTCAGTGCCGGCGTGAAGCCAGGGCGGGTGGGTGATGGCGCGATGCTGCCGTCTTAAACATGACACCGGATGTCATAATTTTTCGAAAGCCCCAAGCCATGCAAGCCAGTCGCCTGCTGACCCTCTTGATGCAACTGCAGGCGCGCGGCCGCCTGAGCGCGAAGGCGTTGGCCGAGGCGGCGCAGGTGTCGGTGCGCACGATCTACCGCGACGTGGACCAGCTCAGCGCCGCCGGGGTGCCCATCTGGGCGCAGACCGGCCGCAATGGCGGCATCTGCCTGCGCGAAGGCTGGCGCACCCAGCTCACGGGCCTGACGGCCGCGGAAGGGCGTGCTCTCGGCTTTGCCGCGCTGCCCGGCCCCGCCAGCGACCTGGGCCTGGGCGAAGCCGCCGCGATGGCGCAAATGAAGCTGCTGGCTGCGCTGCCGGCCGACACGCAGGCCGACGCGCAGCGTCTGTCGCAAGGCTTTCATCTTGACCCCGCCGACTGGTACCGCGCCTCGCTGCCGCCTGCGCACCTGCAGGCTGCGGCGGCGGGCGTGTGGGGCGCCCGCCGCCTGGCCATGCGCTACGAGAGCTGGGAGCGCGTCAGTGACCAGACCGTGGAACCGCTGGGCCTGGTGCTCAAGGCTGGGACCTGGTACCTGGTGGCGCGTCCCGCCGGCAGGCTGCAGCCGCGGCCCTACCGGCTGGCGGCGGTCGAATCGCTGCAGTTGCTGGACGAGGTCTTCAAGGCGCCGCCTTTCGACCTGGCCGGCTGGTGGCGCCAGAACACGGCGCGTTTCGAGACCGGCCTGTACACCGCCACGGCGCGGCTGCGTGTCACCGAGGCCGGCTATGCGCGCCTGCGTCAGTTCAGCAGCGCGGTGGCACAGGCTGCGGCCGACAGCGCCGAGCCCTGCGCGGTGGAAGGTTGCGTGGAAGTGGAGGTGCCCATCGAGTCGGTGCCACACGCAGCGCGCGAGATGCTCTGCCTGGGCGCCGAAGCCGAGGTGCTGCAGCCCGCCGAGCTGCGTCAGGCGCTGCGGGCCGCCGCGCGCGACATGCTGCAGCGCTACGGCGCCTGAGCGCAGGCCTTGCGGGCGCGGAGGCCGGCCCTGGCAGGCAACTCAGCGGCGTGATCGGCGCGATGCCGACGGATCAGCGGGCAGCACCTGCGTGTCGGTGCCGGAGACCAAGGCCTTGCGCCGGGCCGCATCCAGGCCCGGCGTGGACCGCAAGTCGGTATCGACAAGGCCTCGGTCGATGTCGCTGCGGGCCTGGCGCATCAGCGGGTCGGGGCGGGAGGCGGTGTGACCACCGGATTCGTCACGCTCGTGCGGCAGGGGCAGTGCCTCGGGGGGAGGGGGCGGCGCGGGAGGCAAGCCACCCGTGGCCGTGCGCACGGTGGGGCCGGACTTGCGGGTCGACGTGCGTCGGGGGGAGCGTGGGTTCGTCATGTCCGTCGTCCTGGGTGGTCAGGGCCGCAGAGGCCCGGGGACGGTCGGCACCCTGGGTGCGCCAAGGCGACCGCGGTCTTTGATCTTGCGGTTGGATCGCGTGGAGCCGGATGCGTTCAGTCTGCTGCCGGGTGTTGCCCGGCGACCAAGCCGCTGACCCGAGCGGGCACCGGCCCGGCTTGATGGCCCACGAGGGCCAGCGCTACTTCTTGGCCATGTGGTACGCCACAAGCGCGTTGGCGTGGCCGTGCCCAAGGCCATGGGCTGATTTCAGCAGCGCGACCAGCTCCATGTGCTTGAGATCCCCCGCGCCCTTGAGCACCTTCAGCCAGTGCTCAACGGGTTGCCCATACTTCTTCTCGATGGACGGGAAGTAGGACGCGGGGCCTTGAACTCTTTCACTTGTTGCCATGTTTCACCTCTACTTTGACACCCGGAACCCTCTCTTCCGACAGCACGGGTTGCTGCCCGGGTACCGCCTGGGGGGCTGTCCATCATGGTGCGCCGTGTTCGACGAGTGAGCTGGCAGGTGTTCGACGGTGATGTCGAAGCCGCGCGCCTCGGCCTACCAGACATCTACCAGAAGGCCATCTTTCGCAGGCCCAGGTGATGAGGGCCGGGAAAGCCTGAGGCAAGGTCTTGCCAGTACCGCGCTTGAAGCTCCAGGG
This sequence comes from Burkholderiaceae bacterium, assembly GCA_037190565.1. Classification (GTDB taxonomy): domain Bacteria; phylum Pseudomonadota; class Gammaproteobacteria; order Burkholderiales; family Burkholderiaceae_C; genus Rubrivivax. The sequence goes on along the minus strand of JBBCJV010000029.1, from coordinate 48,617 downwards.
GGAAGACCTGCAGGGACTGCACTTGTTCCTTCGTGTGCCAGCCTGCTTCAACGATGTGCTCGCTGACGGCTTCAGGGGCTTCCCAGTTGAGCGTGCCGCCCACGAGCCTGGCCGAGAACCAGAACTTGCAGTGCCGTGTGTCGGGTTGGTAGAACTCTTCGACGTAAACCAATCGGTCGGCGACAACTTCCAGCCCGGTTTCTTCCCTGACCTCACGCTGCGCTGCTTCGGCCAACGACTCGGTTCCTTGCACGCCACCGCCAGGAGCCACCCAGAAGTCGTACGAACCTTCCTTTCGGTGCCGCACCAGCAACACCTTGCCGCCGTGTTCGACCAGCGCGCCAGCGGAGATGCGGTGATTCATTGCCGTTTGGGGTTCAGGAGGGCGAGGGCTGCAATCGCAGGTGCTCAGTTGGGGTAGGCAACTGACAACGAGGGCCTGGCACGGTCAAACGGTGGCGGCCGCAGCGGGTCAGCACCACGAGGTTCGGTTTCCCGCCTTCCCGATTGACTGTGGGGGCAGGTGAGGGCGCAAGGCGCCAGATCATGTCGGACGCCATCGGACCACTCGTTGGCGCCCCCGGCAGGAATCGAACCTGCATCTGAGACTTAGGAGGTCCCCGTTCTATCCATTGAACTACGGCGGCACGACCACGGATTTTCGCACGTCGCCGTCGGCCGGCGGCTCCTGCAGGCGCCAGGTCCAGATCACGTCCACCGAGTTGTCCAGCCCGCTTTGGGCCCGCAGCGTGAAGCGCCGCGCGATGCGGTAGATCAGCTGCCAGGTGCCGGTGGTGGCGTTCACGCCGCGTTCGTAGCCCACGTACCAGCGGCGTGACAGCTGCTTGCCCAGCGTGATGACGGTTTCGCGGGCATCGCCGTCGCCGCTGCTGCGCAGGCCGAATTCGTCGATGCCGAAGGTGCGCAGCAGCGCGTCGGTGGGCGCGTCGCCTTCGCCGGCCAGCAGCGCGGCGGCGGCGCGCTGTATCAGCGCTGCGTCGTCGCGGCCCAGGCCATCGGACTCGCGGCCCAGCAGCAGCCACGACAGCTTTTCCGAGTCGCTGAGTTCGGGCTCGGAGTGCAGCCGCACGCGCGGTGCCGACAGGTTGCCGGTGATGGCCACGCCCACCCGCACGTCCAGGTTGGGGCGCAGCGCCAGCACGTCCAGGCGCGGGTCGCCGGCCGGGCCGCTGAAGGCCAGCACGCCGCGGTCTATCTCCAGCCGCTGGCCGTAGGCGGCGTAGGTGCCGCCGTCGGTGCGTATGGTGCCGTTGACGGCCAGGCGGCCGTTGGGGTTGGTCACGCGCACCGCGCCCTTCAGCATGGTGTCCAGGCCGCGCCCGCGCACGCGCAGCTTGTCGCCCAGGTCTATGGCCACGGCCATCAGGAAGTCGCGCCGCGCCGGCGGCTCGGCGTCGGTGTCGCTGCCCCGCTCGGGGTCGCCCGGGCGGCGCACGTGCACGTCGTCGTCCAGCGAAGGCGCGTCGGCGCGGGTGAAGTCGAACAGGCCTTCGTCCACGCGGAAGTCGCCGTCCAGCCGGCCGTTGTCCTTGTCCATCACCAGCTCGGCGCGGCCGCTGGCGGTCACCAGGCGGTCCACGCGGCCCAGCACGCGGAACTTGTCGGCCACCGCGGCCAGCCGCGCCTGCGGCGTGCTGCCCAGCGTGGCGTCGCCGGTCACGGTCAGCGTGCCGTCGCCGCCGCGCAGTACAAAACGTTCGACGCGGGCCGAGGTGCCCAGCAGCCGCACCCGCACCTCGCCGTCGCTCACGGCCACGCCTTGCAGCAGGTTGCGCACGCCCAGGCCGCTGCCGCTGAGCTCGCCGGTGAACTGCGGGTCGCCGAAGCGGCCCGAGAGTTCGGCCGTGGTGCGCAGCTCGCCGGTGAGGCGCCAGCCCGGCGGCACCCAGGCGTTCCAGATGCCCACGTCGGCCACCCGGGCCTGCACCTGGCCGGTGACCGGTGCTTCGGGTTCGGGCCAGCGCTGCTGCGGCGTGGTGCGCACCAGCAGCCGGCCGTCCAGCTCGCCTATGCTGCGGCCCCGCAGCGAGGGCTCGAAGGTCCACAGCCCGTCCTGCGCGGTCAGCGCCAGGCGCAGGGCGGTCAGGCCCATGAGCTGGGTGCCGTCGCCGCCGCCCAGGTGCAGGTCGCCGTCGGTGCGTTCGAACACCAGGTCGGCCTGCATGCGCTCGGCGGCGTGCACACGCACGCGGGCGCGCAGGCGCAGGTCGCCCTGCCAGCCCATGTCGGGCTGCAGGCGGGCCAGCAGCGGGGCCACGGCAAAGGGCTCCACGTCGGCCGTCAGCGCAATCTGCGCACGTTCGCCGCGCAGGTCCACCAGCACGTCGTCCCACTGCATGGCCACGGTGTTGGTCACGTTGACGCGGCCGGCGGCGGCATGCAGGGCCAGCAGCCGGCCGTCGCCGTCCACGTCCACCTCGGCCTGCAGGCCGCGCGCCTCCACCCAGGTGGAAGCCGGCTCGCCGGTGACGGGGCCGCCGTCCCAGGAGCCCAGGCGCAGCAGCTCTATGCGCGAGCGCCACTGACCGCCGCCAGGAGCCGCCGGCACCCAGGCGCCCGTGGCCAGCAGCTCGGCGCGCGTGCCGGACTGCGTCTGTATGCCCAGCATGCGCTCGGCGGCTTGCGGCGGCACCACCGGCAAGGCGCTGGTCAGCGCGATGCGGTGGTTGGCCAGGGTGCCGCTGACTTCGCCGTGCAGGTGGTCGGCGCGGTGTTCGCCCAGCTTCAGGCCCGACAAGTCCAGTTGAAGGGTCAGCGGCGACACCGCGGCGGGGCCGCCCAGGTCCACGCGCCAGTCCACGTCGCCGCGGGCCAGTGCCGCCGTGCCGGCTTCCACCTGCCGCAGCTCGATGTTGCCGTCGCTGCGCAGCGTGGGCCAGCGGCCGTCCACCGACACCGTGGCGATGGCGCTGCCGGCGCCGGGCGCCCACTCGGCCAGGGCCGGCAGCAGCTTCGCCACCGGGCCCAGGGCTGCCAGCTGGCCGGCGCGCAGATCGGCGCGCAGGCGGTCGGCCTCGCCGCTGCCCAGGGGGTCGCCGCGGCCGTCCAGCGTGAGCACGTTGCCGCCCAGGCGCAGCTCGCCTTGCAGCGTGCCGCTGGCCGGCGCGGCGGCACGGGCATAGCCAATCTTCAGGTCGGCCGCGAGCGGCACACCGGCCAGTTGCGAGTCGGCCACCTGCAGCTCGCCATTGGCGGCCAGGCGTGGCAGCAGGGCCAGCAGCGGCTGGCCCAGGGCGCTGGCGGGCAGGCGGCCGTCCAGCGTCCAGCGGCCCGACAGCCGGTGCGGGCCGCGCTGCCAGGCCGAACCGGCCTCGCCGGGCCACCAGGCCGAGGGGTCGAAGTCCTGCAGCGAGCCGGTGGTCTGCAACTGCCACTCGGTGCGCTGGTCGCGGCCATGGCGCTGCAGCAAGGCGGTGAGTTCGGCGGCGGCCTGGGCGCTGGTCAGCCGCACCTGCGAAAGTTCCAGCCGGTTCTCGTCGGCCTGGCCTTGCAGGTGCAGCCGCACCGGCCGCGGGGCGGCGTCCAGGCGGCCGGTCAGGTCCAGCTGCCAGCTGGCGTGCAGCGGCGGTGGTGTACTGGCGGCGCCGGTGTCGGGCGAAGGCAGGCCGCGCAGCGTGGCCTGCAAGGGCCCGGTCATGGCCATCGCGGCGGCGCGGCCGTCCAGGCGCTGCGGGTGCACGTCCTGCAGCTCGGCCTGCAGCAGCAGTTCGTGGCCTTGCCAGACGGCGCTGCCGCGCAGGCTGCCGGCGCTGCGCAAGGCGTCGGCCAACTGCAGCTCGAAGTGCCGGGCCTCCAGGCGGTCGCGCTGGTCCAGGCGGCCGGCCAGTTCCAGGGCCAGCCGCTGCAACGGCAGCCGGCCTTCGTTCCAGCGGCCGGGCAGGCGGTTTTCCAGCGCCACGCTGGCGCTCAGCGGGGCGTTGGCGGCGGTGCTGCGCAGCTCGGCACGGCCGTGCAGCCGGGTCTGCGGTGCGGTGCGCAACAAGGCCGACAGGTCCAGCGCCTGCGTCTGCAACTGCAACGCGCCCAGCGGCCAGGCCGCGAAGGGCAGCAGCTCGGCCTGCAGCTGGGCCGAGGGCGCCGGCTGCCCGCCGCGTGCCACGCCGCTGAGCGTGGCCTGCAAGTCCATGCGGGCCAGTTCGCCGCCGGCGGTCAGGGCCACGCGCCAGGGCGGGGCGGCATCGCCCACGGCCAGCGGCGACACCTGGGCGTGCACCGTCAGCGGCAGCGGTGCCTGGTGGCCTATGCGGCCTTCTGCCTGCAGTGCCAGGCCTTGCCACTGGGCCTGCAGTTGCTCAAGGGCAAAGCCGCCGCCCGGCGCCGGGTTCAGGGCCAGGCCGGTCAGCAGCACGGCGGTGAGGGGGGCCTGCTCGTCCAGGCGCAACTCCTCCAGGCTGAAGCGGTGCAACTGCAGCGACACCGGCACGCCCAGGTCGGTGGGGGCCGGCGACGGCGCCCCGGGCGGGCCGCTGACCAGCGTGGCGCGGCGTGCCGACACCTGGGCCGCCTGCAGGCCCACCCAGGCGTGCTCGTCGGGCCGCCAGCGCCAGACCAGGCCTTCGGCCCGCAAGTCGTCGATGACCAGCGAGGCGCGGCCGCGGTTCCAGCGCAGCTCCAGGCGCTGCGCCGAAAAACGTTCGCTCAGCAGCGCGCCCTGGAAGTTCTGCGCGTACACGCCCGGCAGCTGCGACAGCAGCCAGCGGCTGCCGCCTTCGCTGAGCATCAGCCACCAGGCGCTGCCGGCCAGGCCGGCCAGCGCCACCACCGCGGCCGCTGCCACGCCCAGCAGCGGCCACAGCAGCGTCATCGCGGTGCGCCAGGGCGAGGCGCGGCCCAGCGCCCCGAGGCGCTTGGAAGGCGGTGTCGGGGCGCTCATGGAAGCATCTTCGCGGGTCATGGGCGTTTCACGTCACCCACGACGCATGAAGTCCGCAGGCCCAGCCCAGCTTCCCGACACGGATCCGGCTTTGCCGGGCCGTTGGCGGACGGCCCCCTTGGGGGGTAGCGACCGGCAGGGAGCTTGGGGGCCACATCAGAAGGCAATGCCCACGCTGAAGTGCAGGCGTGTCTTGCGCAGCTCGCGGCCATAGGCCCAGTCCAGCCGCAGCGGGCCCACGGGGCTGCGCCAGCGCACGCCCACGCCGAAGCCCAGCACCGGGTCCAGCGAGCGGAAGCTGTCGGCGGCGTTGCCGGCATCGACAAACACCGCGCCCCACAGCGAAGGCATACTGGCCAGTATCGGGCGCGCCAGCTCCAGGCTCACGCTGGCCAGTGCCGTGCCGCCCACCACCAGGCCGTCCTGCAGTGGCCCCAGGCTGCGGTAGCCGTAGCCGCGCACGGATTCGTCGCCACCGGCGCGCCACTTCTGCGACTCGGGCACCACCATGTTGGGCCGCAGGAACACCTTGCCCACCTCCACCCGCGCCTGCCCGTACCAGGTGTTGCCCAGCGGCTGGTACACCGTCAGGCGGCCGTAGGCGCGCGAGAAGTAGCCGCTGGCGGCGTTGGTGCCGTGCGAACGGCCCACACCGGCCTGGCCGGCGAAGGTGAAGCCTTCGGTGGGCAGCAGCACGCTGTCCAGGCTGCGCCACACGCCGTGGTAGTTGTACGAGATCGCGAAGGCATCGGTGCGCAGGCCTGTTTCAGGCAGGCGCGACGAACGTTCGACTTCGGCGAAGTACAGCCGCTCTATGCGCTGCGTGTCCTGCGTGCGGCCCAGGCGCAGCCGCTGCGAGGTCACCACGTCGGTGTTGGACTCCAGCCGCTCCACGGCCACGCCCACCAGGTTGCGGTACAGGCGGTCGTTGGGGTGGGTCGAGAGTTCGCCGTCCCAGGCCTGGCGCTTGCCGCCGATCTCTATCTTGTTGATGGCGGTCAGCGGGCGGTCGAAGGCCCGGCGCCAGACATGTTCCACCGAAGCGCGCGGGCCCACGTTGGCGCTGATGCCCAGGCCCACCGTGTAGACCTGCAGCGGGGCCTCGCGCAGCCGCACCACCACCTGCGCGTCGTCGGCCTTGTCCGGGTCGGGCTCCAGCGTGACGCTGATGCTCTCGAACAGGCCGGTCTTTTGCAGCCGCTCCTGGAAGTCCAGCAAGAAGGCTTCGCTGACCGGCGCGCCGCGCGGCGTCTGCAGCAGGTTCAGCACGGTCTGCAGCTCGTGGGCGTGCAGGCCTTCCACCGACAGGTGGCCGAAGCGGTACAGCGGCCCGCTGTCGGCCACCAGGAACAGGCGCACCTCGCCGCTGGCCACGTCCACGTCGGCGGCGGTGCCGCTCCAGTTGGCGCTGACCCAGCCGGCGGCGCGCAACTGGGCCAACGTGGCGGCCTTGGCGTTGCCCCAGTCGGCGTTGCGAAAGGCGGTGCCGGGGGGCAGCTCCCAGGTCGAACTCAGCGCTTCCAGCGTCTGCGTGGCGTGCACGTCGCCGACCTCGGCGGCGCGCTCCAGCGCGCCCTGGACCTGCAGCGTGACGCGCGAGACACGCACCCGCTCGCCGGGCTGCACCACCAGCCGCACCACCTCGGCCTGCGGGTCGTCGGGCGACGGCAGGCGCTCCATGTGCACCGTGGGGTTGAAGTAGCCCTCGGTCTGCACCAGCTCGCGCACCTGGGCGGGCACGGCGTCTATGAGGCGCGACCACTCGCTGTCGTCCACCTCCTCGCGCGCAATCTGGCCCAGGCGCACGATGTCCAGGTGGCGCTGCAGCAGCGTGCGCAGCACGTCCGGCGCCTGTATCTCTATGCGCACGCCGGCATCGGCCGGCCGCACCGGTGCGGGGCCGGGCACGGCCTGGGCCGGGTCGGCCGGGTTGGCGCCTTCACCACCCTCGCCGCCCAGGCTGGCGCAACCCGCGGCGGCCACGGCCACCAGCGCCCAAACGGCCAGGCCCAGGGCCCGCGCAGCCGCCCGCGACCACGTCATTTGCTGAGCAACCTCATCGCGGATTCCAGCCCGGCCAGCGTCAGCGGAAACATGCGCTGCGCCACGAGCTGCTGGATGAGCGAGATGCTTTGCCGGTAGCCCCACACGCCCTGCGGCTCGGGGTTGATCCAGGCATTGTGCGGGAAGGCGTGCGTCAGCCGCTGCAGCCACTCGGCGCCGGGCTCTTCGTTGTTGTACTCCACGCTGCCGCCGGGCTGCAGGATCTCGTAGGGGCTCATGGTGGCGTCGCCCACGAAGATCAGCTTGTAGTCGCGGTTGTACTTGCGTATCAGGTCCCAGGTGGCCAGCTTCTCGGAGAAGCGGCGCCGGTTGTTCTTCCACACGAAGTCGTAGACGCAGTTGTGGAAGTAATAAAACTCCAGGTGCTTGAACTCGCTCTTGGCGGCGGAGAACAGCTCTTCCACGCGGTGGATGTGCTCGTCCATGGTGCCGCCCACGTCCATGAGCAGCAGCACCTTCACCCGATTGTGGCGCTCGGGCACCATGCGTATGTCCAGCAGCCCGGCGTTGGCCGCGGTGCTGTGTATGGTGTCGCCCAGGTCCAGCTCCAGCTCGCTGCCTTCGCGGGCAAAGCGGCGCAGGCGGCGCAGCGCCACCTTGATGTGGCGCGTGCCCAGCTCGCGCGTGTCGTCGTAGTCCTTGTAGGCGCGCTGGTCCCAGACCTTCACCGCGCTCTTGTTGCGGCCGCCGGCCTGCCCTATGCGTATGCCCTGCGGGTTGAAGCCGTAGGCGCCGAAGGGGCTGGTGCCGCCGGTGCCTATCATGCGGCTGCCGCCCTGGTGGCGTTCCTTCTGCTCTTCCAGGCGCTTCTTGAGCGTCTGCATCAGCTCGTCCCAGCCCATCTTCTCGATGGCGGCCTTGTCCTCGGGCGACAGGTTCAGTTCCAGCGTCTTGCGCAGCCACTCCAGCGGCACGTCGCGCGTGAAGTCCGTCAGCATCTGCACACCCTTGAAGTAGGCGGCAAAGGCGCGGTCGTACTTGTCGAAGTGGGCCTCGTCCTTCACCAAGGTGGTGCGGGCCAGCATGTAGAACTCGTCCACCGAGGGGCCGATCACGCCGGCGCGCAGCGCCTCCAGCAGCGTCAGGTATTCCTTCACGGAAACCGGCAGCCGCGCGGCGCGCAGGGTGTAAAAAAAGTCGATCAGCATGGCGGCAGGCGTTCCAGGCGGCCATTGTGCGCTGCCGCGGGCGCCGGCGCGGTCTATGGCCTCAAGTCCGCGCGGGACAGGGCCGACATCATGTCGATGACCTGCAAGCCTGCCCTCGCCGCCACCCCGCCACCGCCGGCGGCCCGGGGGGGCGGCACACGACGACGATGACCGCCACGGTGGCGCTGTTGTCGGCGCTGGTGCTGCAGCAGGCGTTTTTTGCCCTGCTGTGGCTGGGCGCCGCCCATCTGAAGCTGGCCCGCCGCGCCGCCTGGCAGTGGGGGGCCTCGGCGGTGCTGTTCGCCGGCGGCATGGCCTTGATCATGATGCGCGGCCAGATCAGCCCCTGGTGGAGCGTGATGGGCGGCAACATGGCCCTGCTGACCGGCTTTGTTCTGGTGCGCCGGGGCGTGCTGGTGTTCGCCGGCCGCCTGCCGCCGGGGCACGACCGCGAACAGCACCTGCTGCTGGCCGCCATGGCGCTGGCGCTGAGCTGCACGCTGGCGCTGCAGGCGCCGCTGCTGTGGGTGACACTGCCGGTGACGGTGGTCATCGCCTGGCTGCTGGGGCGCACGGCGCTGGAGTGCACGCGGCGCCTGGGCGCCGAGTTCGGCGTGCGCACGGCCCTCTTGTGCGCCGCGCCGTTTGCCTTCTTCAGCGCCTTGTTTGCGCTGCGCACGGTGCTGGGGCTGCTGTTCCCGAACCCCTCGTCGCACGAGATCGTGGACGTGCAGCCGGTGAACCTGCTGCTGCTGTGGATGGCGCTGGCCTGCGGCCTGAGCATCAACGCCGGCATGATCACGCTGGTGGTGGTGCGGCTGGTGCGCCGGCTGCGCCATGCGTCCGACCACGACACGCTGACCGGCGTGCTCAACCGCCGCGGCATGAGCGAGCGCATGGCGGCCGAGGAAGCCCGGCGCCTGCGCCACGGCGGCGCCTATGCGCTGCTGTCGGTGGACATCGACCACTTCAAGCGTGTCAACGACCGCTACGGCCACCAGGCCGGCGACGCGGTGCTGGTGGCCGTGGCGCGCGCGGTGCGCGGTGTGCTGCGCACCACCGACAGCGTGGGCCGCATGGGCGGCGAGGAGTTCTGCCTGCTGCTGCCCGACACCGACCTGGCCGGGGCCGACCAGACGGCGCAACGCCTGATGCAGGCCCTGGCGGTGCTGGCCTTCCCGCAGGTGGACCCCGAGCTGCGGGTCAGCGTCAGCATAGGCGTGGTGGCCTCCGACGCCAGCGGCGAAAGCCTGCACTCGCTGCAGCGCCGCGTGGACACCGCGCTGTACGCCGCCAAGGCCGGCGGCCGCAGCCGTGTGGTGCACGGCGCGGCGCCGGTCGCTACCTGAAGCGGGTCAGCGGCCGCGTTTGCGGCCGGCCTTCAACGACCTCGTTTGCGGCCAACCTTCAACGGCCGCGCTTGCGGCCGGTGTCGTGCTGCTGCAGCCAGGCGAAGAACTCCTGGTACCACAGCCGGCTGTTGCGCGGCTTGAGCACCCAGTGGTTCTCGTCGGGGAACCACACCAGCCGTGACGGCACGTCCAGCGCCTTGAGCGTGTTGTAGTAGGCCAGGCCCTGGGCGTCGGGCACGCGGTAGTCCAGCGCGCCGTGGATGACCAAAGTGGGCGTCTTCATCGCGCCGGCAAAGGCATGCGGGCTTTGCGCGCGTATGCGCTCGGGCTGGTCCCAGTACCAGCCGCCCAGTTCCTTGGCGTGCCAGTACCAGGCGTCGTCGGCGAACATGGCCTGCCAGTCGAAGCAGCCGGCGTGGCACACGTAGGCGCGGTAGCGGCCGGCGGGCACGTGGCCGTTCATCCAGGCCACCATGTAGCCGCCGTAGCTGCCGCCGGCGGCGAACACGCGCTTGGCGTCTATCCAGGGCTCTTTCAGCAGCGCGTCGGTGGCGGCCTCCACGTCCTGCAGTTCCAGCTCGCCCCAGCGGTGGGTGATGCTGTCCAGGAACGCGTTGCCGAAGCCGCTGGAGCCGTGGTAGTTGACGCTGGCCACCACGTAGCCCTGAGCCGCGAAGGCCTGGGTGTTCCAGCGGTAGTGCCAGTTGTCGCCGGGGCCGGTGTGCGGGCCGCCGTGGATGTTGTGCAGCAGCGGGTGCTTCTTGCGCGGGCTGAAGGCCGGCGGAAAGGTCAGCCACACCTGCACCGGGTCGCCTTGCGCGCCGGTGACCCAGCGCTCTTCCACGCGGCCCAGTTGCAGGCCGGCCAGCAACTCGTCGTTGAAACTTTCCACGCGCCGCGGCGCGCCGCCCTCGTGCCGGGCGTGCAGACGCGCCGGGTGCAGGGCACTGTCGGCCAGGGTTACCAGCGTGCCGGCGGCTTCATCGAAGGCGCTGACCCAGCCGCCGGCCACCACCACCTCGGCACGGCGCTCGTCCAGATGAAAGCGCCACAGGTGGCGGCGGCCCTGCTGCTCGGCGGCGAACAGCAGCGACCGGCCGTCGTCGGCCCACTGCAGCGGGGCCTGCACCTCGTGGTCCCAGTCGGCGCTCAGGACTTCCCACGCGCCGCCACGGCGCGTCCACAGCGCCAACTGCTCGGGCATGGTGTGCTTGCGCGCCTGGTGGCTGGCGGTGAAGGCCAGGCGCTCGCCGTCGGGGCTGTAGCGCGGCGCGCCGAAGCTCCAGTCGTCGTCGCGCAGGATCACGCGCACGCGGCCGCTGGCCAGTTCCATCTCGGCGATGGCCAGGCGGTGGTCGGCGCGTTTCACCGGCTGCGGGTCGCAGACGAAGGCCACACGGCGCCCGTCGGGCGAGATGTCGAAGTGTTCGGTGCCGGGCTCGGCGCGCGGCAGCTCCCAGTCGCTGCCCTCGAACAGGTCGCGCGCCTTGCCGGCGCCGCCGTTGCGCGGCAGCGTGAGCAGGTGCAGGTGCGGCACGCGGTCCATGGGCAGGTTGTGGTCCCAGTGGCGGTACTGCGGCTCGCTGGTGACGTAGGCGGTTTCCTTGCGCTTGCGGAAGGCCTCGTGCGCCTCGGCCTGCGCCTTGGCGCCCTTCAGGCCCGGCCGCACCCAGGAGATGAACAACAGCGAGCGGCTGTTGGGCGCCCAGCGAAAGGCCTCCACACCGGTGGCCACGCTGGCCGCGCGCCGCGCCTCGCCGCCGTCGGGTGCGATCAGGTACAGCTGCGCTTCGTCGTCCTTGCGGCCTTCCTGCTCGCGCCGCGCGGTGAAGGCCACCCAGCGCCCGTCGGGGCTGAAGCGGGGGCTGCCGTCCTTGTCGCCGCACTGCGTGAGCTGCCGCGGCTGCCCGCCCAGCGTGGACAGCAGCCACAGCGCGCTGCGGCCCTTGTTTTCCTCCATGGAGTAGCTGGTGACGCTGGCCACCGCCTGTGCGCCGTCGGGCGACAGGCTGGGCGCACCCAGGCGCTGCATCTTCCACAGGTCTTCAACGGTGATGGGCTGGTTCTTCTTGGCCAAGGCGGCTCCCTGCACGGCGGCAAACAACAGACAACAAGGGGAACGAAGGAGGTGGAAGTCAGCGCGGGCGTGTCAGCAGCCAGTCCAGGTGCTGGCGCACCGTGGGCCACTCGGCCGCGGTGATGCTGTAGACGGCGGTGTCGCGCAGCGCGCCGTCGCGGCCGAGCATGTGCGAGCGCAGGACACCGTCCAGCTGCGCGCCCAGGCGCTCTATGGCGCGGCGGCTCTGGGTGTTGAGCCGGTGGGTGCGGAACTCCACCGCGATGCAGTTCAGCACCTCGAAGGCATGGCCCAGCAGCAGGCGCTTGCACTGCGTGTTGAGCCCGCTGCGCTGCGCGCCGGCGGCCGTCCAGGTGCTGCCTATCTCGACACGGCGGTTCACTGCGTCTATGTGCATGTAGGTGCTCATGCCCACGATGCGCCCGGCGGCGTCGAACACCGTGAACGGCAGCATGGAGCCCGCCGCCTGCAGCGCCAGCCGGCGCTCAATCTCCGCGGCCATGCCGTCCGGCGTGGGCACCACCGTGTACCAGAGCCGCCACAACTCGCCGTCGCGCGCCGCAGCCACCAGGCCGTCGTGGTGCTCGGGGCTCAGCGGCTCCAGGCGTGCATGTGCGCCGCGCAGCGTGACGGGGGTGGGCCAGGACATGGCTTCAGCGCTCCGGTCGTGGAACTCAGCGGCAAAGCCCAGCCCTTGCACGGATCCGGCTTCGCCGGTCCGTCGCAAGACGCCCCCTCGGGGGGCAGCGACCGGGAGGGAGCGTGGGGGTCAACGGTTGTTCCGCTGCATGAACACCAGCTTCTCGAACAGCGTCACGTCCTGCTCGTTCTTCAGCAGCGCCCCCACCAGCGGCGGCACGGTGACCTTGTCGTCCTTGCTGTGCAGCACCTCGGCCGGGATGTCCTCGGCCACCAGCAGCTTCAGCCAGTCCAGCAGCTCGCTGGTGCTGGGCTTCTTCTTCAGGCCGGGCAGGCCGCGCACGTCGTAGAAGGTCTTCAGCGCGGCCGACAGCAGCTCCTGCTTCAGGCCGGGGAAGTGCACGTCCACGATGGCCTTCATGGTGTCGGCATCGGGGAACTTGATGTAGTGGAAGAAGCAGCGGCGCAAAAACGCGTCCGGCAGTTCCTTCTCGTTGTTGCTGGTGATGAAGACGATGGGCCGGTGCCGTGCCCGCACCAGTTCGCGCGTCTCGTAGACGTGGAACTCCATGCGGTCCAGTTCGCGCAGCAGGTCGTTGGGGAACTCGATGTCGGCCTTGTCGATCTCGTCGATCAGCAGCGCCACCGGCTGCTCGGCGGCAAAGGCCTGCCACAGCACACCCTGCACGATGTAGTTGCGTATGTCCTTCACGCGCTCGGAGCTGTCGGAGTCGGCCAGCTGGCTGTCGCGCAGGCGGCTCACGGCGTCGTACTCGTACAGGCCCTGCTGCGCCTTGGTGGTGCTCTTGATGTGCCACTGCAACAGCGGCAGGCCCAGGCTGCTGGCCACTTCCTCGGCCAGCATGGTCTTGCCGGTGCCGGGCTCGCCCTTCACCAGCAGCGGGCGCTGCAGCGTCACCGCGGCGTTCACGGCCAGCATCAGGTCTTGCGTGGCGACGTACTGGTCCGAACCCTGGAACTTCATCGTGCGGCCCGGCGCCGCTGGGCGCCTGAAGGAAAAGGCGAAAAAATCAGTATAAGGGCCCCCCTATAATGCCCGGCGCACCGATCTGATGACCGCCACGATGAAGCAAGCGATTCCGTTGATGCTGGCCCTGGCCGGCGCCCTGTCCACTGCGCCGGCCCTGGCCGGCGATGTCGAGAAGGGGCGCCAGAAGGCGGCCATGTGCATTGGCTGCCATGGCATTCCGGGCTACCAGGCCAGCTTTCCCGAGATCCACAAGGTGCCGAAGATCTCCGGCCAGAACGCCAAGTTCATCATCGCGTCGCTCACCGCCTACAAGCGCGGCGACCGCAAGCACCCCACCATGCGCGGCCTGGCGGCGTCGCTGAGCGACGACGACATGGCCGACCTGGGCGCCTTCTACGAGCAGGACGGCGCCTCCAGCGTGAAGTCCGTGGCCGCCACCACGCCGCGCCAGCCGTCGGCGGCGGTGCAGGCGCTGCTGGAGAAGGGCGTTTGCGCCTCCTGCCACGGCGCCAACTACAACCAGCCCATAGACGGCAGCTACCCCAAGATCGCGGGCCAGCATGCCGACTACCTGTACGTGGCGCTGCGCTCGTACAAGGTCGAGGGCAACCCCCACGTGGGCCGCAACAACGCCATCATGGGCGCGCAGGTCAAGCAGTTCAGCAACGCCGAGCTCAAGGCCATGGCCGACTTCCTGGCCACGCTGCCCGGCGACCTGCGCGTGGTGCCGCAGCCCCGTTTCCGCTGAACCGGCTGCGCCGAAGTGTTGCCGAGGCCGCCGCAGGGCGGCCTCATTGTTTTTGGCGCCGGCCCGGCGCCAGCAGGCCGGTGGACAAGGCGGTGCCCAGCAGGATGACCGCACAGCCTGCCAGCATGGTGGGCGTGGGCTGCTCGCCCAGCAGCAGCCAGCCCCAGGCCATCGCAAAGCCCGGGATCAGGAAGGTGACCGACACCGCGGTGGTGGCCCCGGCGTTGGCGATGAGCCGGAAGAACAGCAGGTAGGCCAGCCCGGTGCACACCAGCGCCAGCGCGGCGGTGCTGGCCCAGGCGCCGGCGCTGGGCGCCTGGGCCGGCCACAGCCACCAGGCGGTGGGCAGGGTCAACAAGGCCGCCGCCACCTGGCTGCCGGCGGCCACCGCCAGCGGCGGCACGCCGGCCAGACGGCGCCGGGCGTGCAGTGCCGCCCAGGCGTACAGGGCGGCGGCCAGCAGGCAGGCGGCCACCGCCCATGCTGGGCTGATGCCATGGGCGCCGGGCCGCAGGTCGGCCTCGCTGCCGGCCAGCAGCAGCACACCGGCCAGCCCGGTCGCCAGGCCCACGATGCGCAGGCCCGCCGGGCGCTCGCCCAGCCAGGCCCAGGCCAGCGCCGCCGTCCACAAGGGCGTGGTGGCGTTGAAGACCGCCATCAGCCCGGCGCCCAGGGCCAGCGCGGCCACCATGAACAGCGCGAAGGGCAGCGCCGAGTTGATCAGGCCCAGCACCAGCAGCGCCGGCGCGTGGCGGCGCAGGGCGGCGCCCTGGCCGCGCAGCAGCGCCAACGGCAGCAACAGCAGCGCCGCACCGCCCACCCGCAGGAAGACCAGTGCCGCCGGCCCGAACTCCGGCGCGCTGATGCGCATGAACAGGAAGGACGCGCCCCACAGCGCGCCCAGCAGCAGCAGCTCGGCCATGGCGCGGCGGTTCACAGCAGCAGCACGCCTTCCAGTTGCAGCAGGGTCTGCTTGCGCGGCAGGCCACCGCCGTAACCGGTGAGCGTGCCGTTGCTGCCGATCACGCGATGGCAGGGCACCACGATGGCCACCGGGTTGGCGCCGTTGGCGGCACCCACGGCGCGCACCGCCTTGGGCGAGCCTATGCGCCGCGCGATGTCGGCGTAGCTGCAGGTGGCGCCGCTGGGGATGGCGGTCAGCGCCTGCCACACGCTGCGCTGGAAGGCGGTGCCGTGCATGTCCAGCGGCACACGGAAGGGCAGCGCCGGTTCTTGCCAGTAGCGCGCCAACTCGGCGCCCAGCTGGGCCAGCCAGCGCTGGGACGGGTCCACTGCCACGCCGGGCAGCAGCGGCAGGTCGAAGGCCAGCAGCGAGATGCCGCGTGGGCTGGCGGCCGTGGTCAGCAGGCCGACCGGCGAGTCGAACTGGGCCTGGGCCAGCAGGTCGGGCGGCAGGTGGTAGGGGTGGTTCATGCAAGGTTCTCCAAAGACAGCCACAGCCGGATCACGGCGTAGGCCCGCCAAGGCCGCCAGGCCTCGGCCAGGCGGGTGGCCTCGGCCACGTCGCGCGTGCCCAGGGCGTTGAGCAGGCCGATGTCGCTGGCCGGAAAGGCGTCGGGCCAGGCCAGGGCGCGCATGGCGATGAGCTGGGCGCTCCAGGGCCCCACACCCGGCAGCGCCAGCAGGGCCTGCAAGGTGGGCGTGAGCGGTGCGCCGCGCTGCAGCCGCAGGCGGCCGGCGGCCACCTCAGCGGCCAGCGCCTGGATGGCGCGCACACGCTGGCGGACGATGCCCAGCCGGCCTATCTCTGCCGGGTCGGCCTGGGCCATGCAGGCTGCGCTGGGGAACAGGCGCTGCAAGCCCGCGAAGGGCGTGGCCACCGGCTCGCCGAAACGCTGCACCAGCCGCTGCAGCAAGGTGTGCGCCGCGCGCACGGTGACCTGCTGGCCCACGATGACACGCAGCGCCAGCTCGAACCCGTCAAAACACCCGGGCAGGCGCAGGCCCGGCCGCGCTGCCAGGCCGCGCGCGGCCAGCGGCGCCAGGGCGGCGTCCACCTGCGCCGGGTCGGCGTCCAGGTCGAAGGCATGGCGCACCTGTTGCAATACGCTGCCCAGGGCCGGCGCCAGCGCCGGTGCGGCGTGCACATGCACCTCGTGGCGTGTTACCTCGTGGCGCTCGGGCGTGAAGCGGCACTCCACCCAGCCGCTGAGCGTCTGCCCGCCTTGCGGCAGGGCCAGCGTGCGCCGCAGCAGCCAGCCGCCGTCGGGCGTGTCCTCCACCTGCTCGACACCGGGCACCGCGCGCTGGGCATAGAAGCTGCGCAGCGCAGCGTGGTCCAGCGGCGGGCGGTAGGCCAGGCGCAGCGGCGTTTCGCCGGCGCTGCCGGCGCCGTCTCGCCGCAGGCGCGAAGGGCTCATGCGGTAGCGCGCCGCAAACGCGGCGTTGAAGCGCCGCAGGCTGGCAAAGCCGCTGCTCAGGGCCACGCGGGTGACCGGCAGGTCGGTGTCGGTGAGCAACTGCTTGGCCAGCAGCAGGCGCTGCGTGGTCAGGTAGTCCTGCGGCGAAACACCGTGGGCCGCCTGGAAGATGCGCCGCAGGTGGCGTTCGGTCACGCCCAGCCGTGCCGCCAGCGCGGCCAGCATCGCCGGTTCGGCCGGCTGGCCGCCCTGCACCGTCTGGGCGATCCACTGCGCGGCGTCGTCGGCCAGGCTGGCCGACGAATCCATCATCGACAGCCCGGGTGCGATCTCCGGCCGGCACTTCAGGCAGGGGCGGAAGGCGGCGGCCTCGGCCTGCGCCGCGCTGCGGAAGAAGCGGCAGTTGGCCTGGCGCGGCGTGCGCACGCGGCACACCGGCCGACAGTACACGCCGGTGGAGGTGACGCCCACGAACAGACGTCCGTCAAAACGAGCATCGCGGGCCTGCAGGGCACGGTAGGCGGCGTTGGGGTCCAGGGGCGACATGCGGCCATCTTAGGCCGCGTGCCGGCTGGGGACTCGCCGTTTTCGGACCTGTCGCTGCAGGCCCTGAATCGGTGCCTCTAGAAACTTTGCCAGTCGTCGTCGGCCGATGCTGCGGCGGCAGCGGGCGCTGTGGCCACGGTCGCCGCGGTCGCGGCAGCGGCGGCCGGGGCCGGTGCCCGCGCCGGTGCTGCGGAAGCCGGGGCGCTGCGGGCCGCGGCCTTGGGCGCGGGTTTCGCCGCCGCCGGCTTCGCGGCCGAGGCCTTGTGCAGCGCGGTGGCGGTCACCGCGGCCGGGGTGGGCACGCGGCCGAAGGCCGGCGTCGCGGGCGACCTGTCCAGCTTGAACACCGCCACCGCCTGCACCAGTTGCTGGGCTTGCAGCTTCAGGTTCTCGGCCGCGGCGGCACTTTCTTCGACCAGCGCGGCGTTCTGCTGCGTGCCGCGGTCCATCTGCGAGATGGCCTGGCCCACTTGCGCCACGCCGTTGCTCTGCTCGCTGCTGGCGGCGCTGATCTCGCCCACGATGTCGGTCACGCGGCGTATGGCTTCCACGATCTCGCCCATGGTCTGGCCGGCGCGGTCCACCAGCGCACTGCCGTGTTCCACACGCTCCACGCTGGCGGTGATCAAGGCCTTGATCTCCTTGGCTGCCTCGGCGCTGCGCTGGGCCAGGTTGCGCACCTCGCCGGCCACCACGGCAAAGCCGCGGCCTTGTTCGCCGGCGCGTGCCGCTTCCACCGCGGCGTTCAACGCCAGGATGTTGGTCTGGAAGGCGATGCCGTCTATGGTGCCGATGATGTCGGCGATGCGGCGGCTGCTGTCGTTGATGCCCTTCATGGTCTGCACCACCTCGCCCACCACCTCGCCGCCCTTGAGCGCCACGGTGGAGGCGCCTTGGGCCAGCTGGCTGGCCTGGCGCGCGTTGTCGGCGTTGTGGCGCACCGTGGAGCCCAGTTGCTCCATGGTCGCGGCCGTTTCCTGCAGCGCGCTGGCCTGCTGCTCGGTGCGGCTGGACAAGTCCTGGTTGCCCTGGGCGATCTGGGTGCTGGCGCTGGCCACGAACTCCGAGCCCTGGCGCACGCGCAGCACGGCGTCGGCCAGGCCGCGCTGCATGGTCTGCAGATGGGCCAGCAGGCTGTGGGTGTCGCCGTGGCGCAGCGTGATGGCGGTGGAGAGGTCGCCTTCGGCCACCGCGCGGGCAACGCCGGCGGCGTCCTGCGGCTCGCCGCCCAGTTGCCCCAGCAGCCGGCGCGTGATGGCCAGGGCCAGCCCGGCGCCCACCAGCAGCGCCGTGCCCAGCAGGCCGGCCACCACCCACAGGGCACGCTGGTAGACCTGCTGCCCGCGGGCCGCGGCGGCGCGGCCGCCTTCGAAGTTGAACTCGGTCAGCGCCGTCAGGGCCATCAGCGCCTCGTCGAAGGCCATGGAGGCGATGCCGTCGCTGAGATCGGCGGCGTCCATCTGGGCACCGCTGCGGCCCACCTGCACCACGCGCTGCTGGGCGTCGCGCAAGGCCTTGAGCGTGCCGGTGACGGCGGTGAGCAGCTTGCGCTCACCGTCGTCGGCCACCAGCGAGGCGTAGCCCTTCAGCAGCTCGTCGATCTCGCGCTGGGTGTCGGTGAGCTTTTCCTCGTACTCGGCGTGGTAGCTGCTGTCGTCGCTGCGGCTGTGCTTGATCTCGTTTTCGCGCCCCTCGACCAGCAGTGAGCGGGTTTGCGCCAGTTGGCCCACGCCCACCAGCCACTTGTCGGCCAGGGTGCTGGCCTGGTTTTCAAGGCGCTGCAGTTCGAGCAAGGAAACAACGCCGAGCACCGCGGCGAAAACGAGCACGGCGGTGAAGCCGCCATACAGCTGCTGGCGCACCGACAGCTTGTCGAGCGTGCTTCGGAATCGGTTCTGGGCGCTCATGGCCTGTCTCCTGCAAGGGGTCGCCGAAGGCTCGGGTGGCGCTGCCGACCGCGGGCCCGAGAAAGGGAGCCGGCGGCCCTACTTGCGGTGGCCGATGTAGCTGACGCCGATGATCTGCCCGGCGCCGTCCTTGATCGGGTTGTAGCAGGCGTCGAAGGCGGTGCCCAGCACGTCGATGGGGCCGCAGTACTGCTGGCCCTTGCTGACGGCCTCGTAGGCGGCGTTGCGCGCGAGCTTGGTGCCTATGCCGCGCTTGCCGTCGGGCGTGAGCACGTTGGTGCTGACACGCACGTACTCGTCACCATGCTTGACGAACACCGTGGCGGTGGCGTTGTGGCTGCGGCGTATGGCGTCCACCACGTCGTAGTTGTTGTTGATGCGCCGCTCGCCGAAGAAGATGGCCGGCACGGCTTCGCCGGCGACAACGGCGGTGCCGTCTATCTTGGCCGTGCCTATGCGGGCCAGGCGGGCGTCGAGGTCGGCGATGGTGGCCTTGGGGTCGTAGGCTTGGGAGCCGGCGGCCACGGCGGCCAGTGCGACGCCCAGGGTCAGGGTGCGAAGGTTCATGCGGGTGCTCCGATGGCGGGCTTGCAGGCTGGCGTGCAGCGGGACGTTCAGGTGGACGTACAGGCGGGCCTTGGGCGCGCCACGCCCGACCCCCGAGCCTGGAATCGGCAAGTCGCAACGGGTTCTGAAGCGCCGACACCCCGGGCCGGCGGCACCGGGCCCGGTCAGTTCAGGTCACATCGCACGAAAGAGGTGCACATAGGCGCGGCTGACCGGCAGCTCCGCGGCATGCCCGCGCATGCGCAGGAACAGGCGGCTGGCTTCGTCGCGCCGCGTGGCCTGCAACTGGGCCAGGTTGATGATGGTGGAGCGGTGCACCTGCACAAACTGTTGCGGGTCCAGCGCCGCGGCCAGCTCGGAGATGGCGGTGCGTATCAGGTGCTCCTCGCCGGCCAGGGTGCGCACCACGGTGTACTTGTCGTCGGCGTGGAAGAACAGCACGTCTTCCACGGCCACCTGCTGCGTCAGCGCGCCGGCCGAGGCGCGTATCCAGCGCAGCGGCGCCTGTGCCGCCGCCGGCTGCGGTGCCAGGCGCTGCAGTGCGGCGAGCAGGCGGGCGTCGTCGGCACCGGCTGCGCCGTCCGCTGCGGCGGCGGGCGCCGCGGGCTGCGCCAGCGCCCGCTGCAGGCGCTCTACCGTGCGCGCCAGGCGCGCCGCATCCACCGGCTTGAGCACGTAGTCCAGCGCCTCCTGCTCGAAGGCGCGCACCGCGTACTCGTCGTAGGCGGTGACAAAGACCACCCGCGTGGCGCCTTCTATGCCTTGCGCCACCTCCAGGCCGGTCAGCCCGGGCATCTGGATGTCCAGAAAAGCCAGATCGGGCTGCAGTGCGGCGATGCGCTCGGCCGCTTCCACGCCGTTGCGCGCCACGTGCAGCACCTGCAGCGCCGGCCAGGCAGTGGCCAGTTGCTCGCGCAGCGCGCGGGCCAGGTGGGGTTCGTCGTCGGCGATCAGGGCGGTGGTCATCAGCTCGTCTCCAGCGGCAGGCGCAGCTCGGCGCGGGTGCCCGGCTCGGCAGCGGTGAGTGTCAGCGAGGCGCGCGGGCCCCAGCGCTGCCGCAGGCGTTCACGCAGGTTCTCCAGCGCTATGCCGTTGCCGCTGCGGCGCGAGGCGCCCAGGCCGCAGCCGTCGTCGCGCACCTCGATCAGCAGGTGTTCGCCCTGCTGCCGGGCGGTGACCTGCACGGTGCCGCCCTGCAGCGAAGGCTCCAGGCCGTGCAGCACGGCGTTTTCCACCAGCGGCTGCAGCAGCAGCGGCGGCATCAGCGCGCCACGGGTGTCGTCGTCGGCCTGCAGCGTGTAGTGCAGGCGGTCTTCCATGCGCGAGGCCTGCACACGCAGGTAGGCCTCGGCCAGCGCCAGCTCGTCGGCCAGCGGCACCGCGTCGCGGCGCAGGCCGCCCAGGCTGGCCCGCAGGTAGTCGGTGAACGCGGTCAGCGTCTGCTTGGCCTGGCGCGGCTCGTAGTCGATCAAGGCCACCACGTTGGCCAGGGTGTTGAACAGGAAGTGGGGTTCGATCTGCCCTTGCAGCAGGCGCAGCTGCGCCTCGGCGGCGCGCTTCTCGGCCAGGGCCTGCTGGGCCTTGGCGTTGAAGACCAGGAAGATGATGAAGCTGATGACCAGGCCCAGCACCGCGCTGCCGGCCACCGCCGTGGCGTTGACCCGCATCCAGCCCAGCCCGGCCTGGCTGACCAGCCACACCCCCAGCGGCCAGCCCACCACCAGGCCCGACAAGGGCACCGCCGTGAAGAACACCGCCCGCTGCGCTGGGGAAAAACGCCGTATGCGCCGCGGCGTCACCCATGGAATCAGCACCATGAACAGCAGGTGGATGAGGATGCTGATGACCAGCGTGATCACGAAGTTGGCGCGGTAGGCCCGCCACCACCAGCCGGCGTCCAGCCAGAGCTCGGGCCGGCGCCCGATGTTGAAGGCCAGGTTGAGCAAGGTGAAGACCAGCGCGATGCCGGCGCAGACCAGCAGCGTCCACATCCACTGCAGCCAGCTGGGGCCGGTGGGTTCCAGGTCGCTGCCTATCCAGGCGCGCCAGGAGGCAGCGAGCTGGTCGCGCAGCGTGGGGGGGGGAGGCGGTGCTTCCATGCGGCGGCAGTGTAGGCAGCCGCCCGGCCGCGGCGGCGGCGCCTGCGACGAACGGCGAGCCGGCGGCGTCTGTCGACAGTGGGCGCGATCACCGGCGCGTGCAGCGGGCCGTCTGCAGGTAGCCGTCTGAGCGTGGCCTCCTAGAATGACCCGATCCCCCCAGACCCGCTTCAGCGCCTACCGATGCAGACCGATCCCACCGTCTTCAAGGCCTACGACATACGCGGCATCGTCGGCCGCACCATCGACGAGGCCTTTGCCGAGCACCTGGGCCGCGCCTTCGGCACCGAAGCGCTGGCCGCCGGCGAGCGCGCGGTGGCGGTGGGCCGCGACGGGCGGCTGTCGGGCCCGGCGCTGGCCACGGCACTGATACGCGGGCTGGTCTCCACCGGGCTGGACGTGGTGGACCTGGGCCCGGTGACCACGCCCATGCTGTACTACGTGGCCGCCACCCGCGGCGAACACGGCTGCAACAGCGGCATACAGGTCACCGGCAGCCACAACCCCAAGGACTACAACGGCTTCAAGATGGTGCTGGCCGGCCGCGCCATACACGGCGAGGACATACAGCGCCTGCGCCGTCGCATGGACGCCGAGGACTACACGAAGCGGCGCGGCCGCGCGGCGCGCCTGGACATCGTGCCCGAGTACGCCCACCGCATCGTCGCCGACTGCCGGCTGGCGCGGCCCATGAAGATCGTGGTGGACAGCGGCAACGGCATCCCCGGCGCCAGCGCGCCGGCCATACTGCGCGCGCTGGGCTGCGAAGTGGTGGACTTGTACAGCCGCGTGGACGGCAACTTCCCCAATCACCACCCCGACCCCAGCAAGCCCGAGAACCTGGCCGACCTGATCAAGGTGGTGCATGCCACCGAGGCCGAGCTGGGCCTGGCCTTCGACGGCGACGGCGACCGCCTGGGCCTGGTCACCAAAGACGGCCACGTGATCTGGCCCGACCGGCAGATCATGCTGTTCGCGCGCGACATCCTCAAGCGCCACCCGGGCGGCACCATCATCTTCGACGTCAAGTGCAGCCAGCGTGTGCCGCTGGCCGTGCGCGAAGCCGGCGGCGTGCCGCTGTTGTGGAAGACCGGGCACTCGCTGGTCAAGGCCAAGCTGCGCGAAACCGGCGCACCCTTTGCCGGCGAGATGAGCGGCCACCTGTTCTTTGGCGAGCGCTGGTATGGCTTCGACGACGCCACGTACACCGCGGCGCGGCTGCTGGAGATCCTTTCGCGCGAGGTGGACCCCAGCGCGCTGCTGGACGCCCTGCCCACCAGCCATGCCACGCCCGAGCTGAACGTGCCCTGCGCCGAGGGCGAGCACCACCAGATCGTGGCCGAGTTGCTCAAGCGTGTGGCCGACGGCCGGCTGGCGTTTGCCGGCGGCGAGGTCGGCACCATAGACGGCCTGCGCGTGGACTTTGCCGACGGCTTCGGCCTGATACGCGCCAGCAACACCACGCCGGTGCTGGTGCTGCGCTTCGAGGGCCACACGCCCGAGGCCTTGCAGCGCATACAGGGCACGATGATGGCCGTGCTGGCCAGCGTCAAGCCCGACGCCCAGATCGCCGCCGCGGCGCACTGACCGTGCCCGCGCCCGTGGTTGTGCGGGCTGCGTACTCGGCGCTGCTGCGCGCGCTCACGCCGCTGTACTTCGCCCGGCTGTGGTGGCGCGGCCGGCGCGAGCCGGCCTACCGCCGGCACTGGGGCGAGCGCCTGGGCTGCTTCGACGGCCCGGCGGTGCCCGGCCGGCTGTGGCTGCACGCCGTGTCGCTGGGCGAAACCCGCGCCGCTGCCGCCCTGGTGGACGCGCTGCGCGGGGCCCGGCCCGGCCTGAAGCTGCTGCTGACCCACGGCACCGCCACCGGGCGCGAAGCCGGCGCTGCCTTGCTGCGCGAGGGTGATGCGCAGTGCTGGCAGCCCTACGACACGCCCGGCGCGGTGCGGCGTTTTCTGCGCACGCACCGGCCCTGCGTCGGCGTGGTGATGGAAACCGAGGTGTGGCCCAACCTGCTGCTGCAGGCGCAGGCCGCCGGCGTGCCGCTGGTGCTGGCCAACGCCCGGCTGTCGGCGCGCAGCCAGCAGCGCGGCCAACGTTTTGAGGCCTTGCTGCGGCCGGCGCTGGCGGCCTTTGACACCGTGCTGGCGCAGACCGAAGGCGACGCCCAGCGCCTGCGCGCCAGCGGCGCACGCCACGTGCAGGTGATGGGCAACCTGAAGTTCGACATGTCGCCGGCGCCCGGGCTGCTGGCGCGCGGCGGCGCCTGGCGGGCGGCCCTGGCGGCTGCCGGCCGGCGCGTGGTGCTGGCGGCCAGCACGCGCGAAGGCGAAGAGCGCCCGCTGCTGCAGGCCTGGCGCGCCTTGCCCGCCCCGCGGCCGCTGCTGCTGTTGGTGCCGCGCCACCCGCAGCGGTTCGACGAGGTGCAGGCCGCCGTGGCGGCGGCCGGCCTGCAGGGCCTGCGTCGCAGCGGCTGGGGCGAACAGCCGCCACTGGCCGCCGCCGGCGCCGACGTCTGGCTGGGCGACAGCCTGGGCGAGATGCCGCTGTACTACGCCGCCGCCGACATCGCGCTGCTGGGCGGCAGCTTCGCGCCGCTGGGCGGGCAGAACCTGATCGAGGCCGCGGCCTGCGGCTGCCCGCTGCTGCTGGGCCCGCACACCTTCAACTTCGCCGAGGCCGCCGAGCAGGCGCTGGCTGCCGGCGCCGCGGAGCGCCCCGGCGACCTGCCGGCCGCGGTGCGCCGTGCCGCGGCGCTGGTGGACGACCCGGCGCGTGACGTGATGGCGGCCCGGGCATCGACCTTCGCCAGCGAGCACCGCGGGGCGGCCCGGCGCATGGCCGCAGCCATTGCCGAGAAGAGGCAGGGGGGCTGACCGGCCCGCCGTGGCCGCGGGCGGTGTTCAGCGGGGTGCGCTCAGCGCGCCAGCAGGCGGTTGATGGCCTGCACGTCGGCCTCGCTGAGCTGGCCCGAGGCCTGGCGCAGGCGCAGGCTGCTCAGCAGCACGTCGTAACGTGCCCGGGCCAGGTCGCGCTGGGTCTGGAACAGCTGGGTCTGGGCGTTGAGCACGTCCAGGTTGACCCGCACGCCCACCCGGTAGCCCAGTTGCGTGGCTTCCAGGGCCAGCTTGGACGAGGCCTCGGCGGCTTCCAGCGCGCGCACCTGCGCTGCCAGCGACTGCACGCCGAAGTAGGCCACGCGGGTGCCCTGGGCGACGGCGCGGCGCGCTGCCTCCAGGTCGTTGCGCGACTTGTCTTCCAGCGCCAGGGTCTCGCGTATGCGGTTGGTGGTGGCGCCGCCGGAGTACAGCGGCCAGTTCAGCTGCACGCCCACGCTGGCGCGGTGGGTGCTGCCGTTGGGCTGCAGCTGGCTGCGCCGCAGGTCGGAAGCGCCCAGCGAGGCCACGGCGTCCACCGTGGGCTTGTCGGCGGCACGCGCCCTTTCGGTCTCCAGGCGCGCCACCTCCAGCGCCACGCGGGCCTGGCGCACCAGCGGGTGCTGCTGGTCGGCGGCGTTGACCCAGGCGTCGGCGTCGGCCGGCAGCGGCGTGGGCAGCGTCACCGGCACATCCAGCGGCCGCGGTTCCACGTTGCTGCGGCCTACCAGCTGGTCCAGCGCAATGCGGCGCGTCAACAAGTCGTTTTCTGCTGCCAACTCCTGCGCCGTGGCCAGGTCGAAGCGGGCCTGCGCCTCGCGGGTGTCGGTGATGGTGGCGGTGCCAACTTCAAAGTTGCGCCGTGCAGAGGCCAGTTGTTCGGTGATGGCGGCCTTGTTGGCGCGGCTGGTGGCCAGGTTGTCCTGGGCCGCCAGCACGTCGAAATAGGCCAGCGCCAGGCGCACGATGAGGTCTTGTTCGGCGGTTTCCAGCTCGGCCTGGGCGATCTCCAGCAAGCGCTGGGCCTGTTCGATGGTGACCGCGTTGCTGCGGTTGTACAGCGCATAGCGGCCGCTGAGCTGGGCTTGCACGGTGTGCGAGCTGTCGGCGCCGAAGCGGGGTGGGTCCAGGCGGTCCAGCGAGCCGCCGGCGGTGACCGCGGCGGAGGGGCGGCGCAGCGCATCGGCTTGCGCGGCGCGGTACTCGGCGCTGGCGCGGCTGGCCTGCGCGGCCAGGAAGGTGGCGTCGTACTGGCGCGCGGCTTCGTACAGTTCCTGCAGGCTTTGAGCGGTTGCCAGGCCGGGCAGCAGCATCGTCAAGGCCACCGCCAGCCGCTTCAGGGCGGGGCGTGCGGTGCGGGAAGTGGGCTGGGGCATACGGGTCCTCGGGTCGACTGTTCTGATGGCGGGGCCGGCACGGCGCGGCCGCGTTTGTAACCGCCCGCCCACTCCGGCGCAGCCTTCTTGCGACGATCTGCGTAGTTTGCAGGCCGTGACGGCGGATACGGGCGACGGATGGCGACGGCGCCCGCCGCGCCCGCTAGAAGCGGAACCGTGCCGGCTCGGCAAAACCCAGCAGCCGCGGGGCCACGGTGTCGAACAAGTCGGTCTGCGACCAGGCCGTCTCGCCGGTGCGGCGGAACAGGCGGGCGCGCATGATGGGTTCGTCGCCGACGACGGCCGCCAGACGCCCGCCCACACGCAGTTGCTGCAGCAGCGCCTGCGGCACCTCGGCCACCGAGCCTGACAGCATGATGACGTCGAACGGCGCCGTGGCCGGCAGGCCCTGGGCGCCGGCGGCGGCCTGGACCTCGTGCACCACCACGTTGTGCACGCCGGCACGTGCCAGGTTCTCGCGCGCCCGGGCCGCCAGCTCGGGCACACACTCCAGCGTGTGCACCTGGGCGCCGCGGCGGGCCAGCAGCGCGGCCATGAAACCCGAGCCGGTGCCCACTTCCAGCACCTGGTCCTGGGCCTGCACGCCCAGTTCCTGCAGCAGCCGGGCTTGTACCTTGGGCTCCAGCATGCGCGGGCCGTCGGGCTGGCCGGGCAGCAGCGGCACCTGGGTGTCCACGAAGGCCAGGGCCTGCAGGGGCCCCGGCACAAAGTCCTCGCGCCGCACCGCGGCCAGCAGCGACAGCACCTCCGGGTCCAGCACATCCCAGGGGCGGATCTGCTGTTCGATCATGTTGAAGCGGGCCAGCTCGGTGTTCATCGCTATATACCAGCGGGGGTACAAAAAAGAGTGCCGTCGAGATTCTAGGCCTTGCCCATGCGGCCGGCTGTCGGCTGTTTCACGCCGTGGGCGCTGGCGTGTCTTCGCGGCGCGTGAACACCAGGTCCCAGGTGCCGTGGCCCAGGCGCTGGCCGCGCCGCTCGAAGCGTGTCAGCGGGCGGGTGGGCGGGCGCGGCGCGTAGTCGGCGGCGGTGTTGGCCAGCCGCGGTTCGGCGCTCAGCACGGCCAGCATCTGCTGGGCGTAGTCCTGCCAGTCGGTGGCGCAGTGCAGGGTGCCGCCGGGCGCCAGGCGCTCGGCCAGCAGGGCCACCAGCGGGGGCTGTATCAGGCGCCGCTTGTGGTGGCGCTTCTTGGGCCAGGGGTCGGGAAACCAGATGTGCACGCCGGCCAGCGAGCCCGGCGCGACCATGTGCCGCAGCACCGCCACCGCGTCGTGCTGCACGATGCGCACGTTCTGCAGGCCGCGTTCGCCCACCAGCTTGAGCAGCGCGCCCACACCGGGCGGGTGCACCTCGATGCCCAGGAAGTCGCGATCCGGCTGTGCGTGGGCCACCTCGGCGGTGCCGTCGCCCATGCCGAAGCCGATTTCCAGCACACGCGGCGCGCGGCGGCCGAACACGGTGTCCCAGTCGGGCGTGGTCTCGGCAAAGGGCAGCAGGTAGCGCGGCCCCAGTTCCGACAGCGCACGCTGCTGGCCCGGGCCCATGCGGCCGGCGCGCAGCACGTAGCTGCGCACCGCGGCGCGCGGCGCTTGCTGCGGGCCCGCGGTCTCGGCCGCGGGCGGGCAGGTGTGGGGGGTCTGCATCAGTGGGGCCGGTAGCGCGAGACACGCTGCACCGACGGGCTGCGCCGCAGCGTGCGCAACACATCGGCCAGGTGCACGCGGTCGCGCACGCTGACCAGCAGGCGCAGCTCGGTGGTTTCCTCGCTGGGCGTGTCGGCCAGTGCGGCGCCGACGACGCTGGCCGGGTCCATGTCCAGGTGCACGATGTCGGCTTCGGCGGCGCTGATGGCGGCGGCCACCTGGGCCAGCACGCCCTTGCCGTTCTTCACCAGCACATGCAGGCTGGTGTCGAAGGAGCGTGTCATCTCCTCGGCCCATTCCACCTGCATCCAGCGCTCGCTGTCGCGCTCGAACAGGCGGCGCCCGGTGGGGCAGTCGGCGGTGTGCACCAGCAGGCCTTCGCCGCGCCCCAGGTAGCCGGTGATGGCGTCGCCGGGTATGGGGCGGCAGCAGGGGGCAAAACGTATGGAGGCGCCTTCGCTGCCGTCGACGAACACCACGCCCTGGGTGGGCACGTTGTCGTCGGCGGCAAAGCGGCCCAGGCTCAGCGTCACGGCGTCCGGCCGTATGCCGTGCTCGGCCATGATCTGCGCCAGCCGCTTGGCCACGATGATGGCGATCTTGCGCCCCAGGCCGATGTCCACCATCAGCTCGGCGCGCGAGCGGTTGCCGCTCCAGCGCGTGAGCGGTTGCCACAGCGCGGCGGCGGCTTCGTCGCCGGGGTCGGCGCTGGGCATCTGCAGGCCTTCGGCGCGCAGCGCCTGGGCCAGCATCTTTTCGCCCAGGGCGCGCGACTCCTCGGTCTCCATGGTCTTGAGGTAGTGGCGGATCTTGCTGCGTGCGCGGCCGGTGCGCACCCAGTTCAGCCAGCCCGGGTTGGGCTTGGCGCCTGGGGCGGTGATGATCTCCACCACGTCGCCGCTCTTGAGCTCGGTGCGCAGCGCCACCGGTTCGCCGTTGACCTGTGCCGCCACGGTGTGGTCGCCCACGTCGGAGTGGATGGCGTAGGCGAAGTCCACCGGCGTGGCGCCGCGCGGCAGCGCCAGGATCTTGCTGCGCGGCGTGAACACGTAGACGGCTTCGGGGAACAGGTCCACCTTGACGTGTTCCAGAAACTCCGCCGAGTCGCGCGTCTCGTCCTGGATGTCCAGCAGGCTCTGCAGGAACATGGCCGACAGGCGCTGCGCGTCGGCGGCGCTGTTCTTGCCGCCCACCTTGTACAGCCAGTGCGCGGCAATGCCTTTTTCGGCCACCGCGTGCATGGACTCGGTGCGCATCTGGAACTCCACCGAGGTGCCCAGCGGGTTCACCAGCGTGGTGTGCAGGCTCTGGTAGCCGTTGGCCTTGGGGATGGCGATGTAGTCCTTGAAGCGGCCGGGAACCGGCTTGTACAGCTGGTGCAGCACGCCCAGCGCCACGTAGCAGTCGGTCAGCGTGGGCACGACGATGCGAAAGCCGAAGATGTCGTTGACCTGCGCGAAGCCGGCGTGCTTTTCGCGCATCTTGCGGTAGATGCTGTACAGGCTCTTTTCGCGCCCGGTGATCTGCACCTTCATGCGCTGCTGCGTGAAGGCGCGCTGCACGTCCTGCTGCACGCGGTCGACGATGTCGCGCCGGTGCCCGTGCGCGCGCGCCAGGGCCTTGGCCAGCGCCGCGTGCCGCCAGGGGTGCAGCAGCTCGAAGCACAGGTCCTGCAGCTCACGGTAGCTCTGGTTCAGGCCCAGGCGGTGGGCGATGGGGGCGTAGATCTCCAGCGTCTCGCGGGCGATGCGCTGCCGCCGGTCGGGCGCCATGGCCTGCATGG
The DNA here is from genome assembly GCA_037190565.1 of Burkholderiaceae bacterium. Lineage (GTDB taxonomy): Bacteria > Pseudomonadota > Gammaproteobacteria > Burkholderiales > Burkholderiaceae_C > Rubrivivax. The sequence goes on along the minus strand of JBBCJV010000029.1, from coordinate 19,505 downwards.
TGCGCATGTTGTGCAGGCGGTCGGCCAGCTTGATGAGGATGACGCGCACGTCGCGCGCCATGGCCAGCAGCATCTTGCGGAAGCTCTCGGCCTGGTTCTCCTCGCGCGTGTTGAACTGCAGCTTGTCCAGCTTGGTCAGCCCGTCCACCAGCTCGGCGGTGGGGGCGCCGAACTTCTCTATCAGCTCGGTCTTGGTGACACCCTGGTCCTCGATGGTGTCGTGCATCAGCGCGGCCATGATGGCCTGCGCATCCAGCTTCCAGTCGGCCACCAGGCCGGCCACCGCGATGGGGTGGGTGATGTAGGGCTGACCGCTGGCGCGGAACTGGCCCAGGTGGGCCTCGTCGGCAAACTTGTAGGCCTCGCGCACCTGGCGCAGCTCGGCCTTGCTGAGATAGCCCAGCTTGTCGGCCAGGCCGGCGAACGAAGTCACCTCGCCCGCCGGCTCGGCCGGGGCGGGCGCGTTGCGCTGCAGCCCCTGCAGCGCGGCAGGCAGCAGCTCGGCGGCCAAGGAACGAAGACCCATGGCCGGAATTTAGCCTGCTTTGCACCGGTGCCGCCGGCGCCGCCGTGCGTGGGGGCACGCACAGCACGGGCAAGCAGGGCGCCAGAAACACAAAAGCGCCGCGGCCTGACGGCCCGGCGCTGTGGTGCGGCCGCGGTGGGGCGCCGTCAAGGGCGCTTCACCGCAGCGCAAAACCCGCTCAGGTGGGGACTTTGCGCAGCATCTCCAGGCCCACCTCGCCGGCGGCGATCTCGCGCAGCGCGGTCACGCTGGGCTTGTTGCGGGCTTCTATCTTGGGCGCGTGGCCCTGACTGAGCATGCGCGCACGATAGGTGGCGGCCAGCACCAGCTGGAAGCGGTTGGGGATCCTCTGCAGGCAGTCTTCGACGGTGATGCGGGCCATGGTCTGTAGCGGGCTGCTTGGTGAAGGGAAGAGGAAGGCGGCGGTCAGGCCGGGCCTGGGGCCGCAGAGTCGGCGGGGCTGGGCGAGCCTGGGGGCTGTTCCAGACCCAGCGCCGCGAACACCTGGGAGCGGTTGCGCAACTGGGCGGCGTACTTCAGGCGCTGCGAGTGGACCACCGTCTTCAGGTCGAACAAGGCGGTCTCGAACAAGCTGTTGATTATCACATAGTCGAAGTGGCGGGCCTGCGCCACTTCGTCACGCGCATTGGCCATGCGCCGGTTGATCACGTCCTCGCCGTCCTCGCCGCGGCGTTGCAGGCGCTGGCGCAGCTCGTCCCAGCTGGGCGGCAGCACGAAGATCAGCACTGCGTGGGCAAACAGCTGCTTGATCTGCAGCGCGCCTTGCCAGTCGATTTCCAGCACCACGTCCTCGCCGTGGGCCAGGCGGCTTTCTATGGCGCGGCGCGAGGTGCCGTACAGGTTGCCGTGCACCTGGGCCCACTCGAAGAACTCGCCGCGCTGGATCATGGCGCGGAAGCTGGCCTCGTCGGTGAACCAGTACTCGCGGCCGTCCAGCTCCTGCCCGCGCGGTGCGCGCGTGGTGTGCGAGACCGACACGGCCAGGTGCGAATCCAGCTCCAGCAGCGCCTTCACCAGGCTGGATTTGCCGGCGCCGCTGGGCGCCGCCACGCAGAACAGGTTGCCCGGGGTCTCCATGGCCGGATTGTCCTTCAAGACCCGCGGCGGGCCGGCACCGGCGCCAGCGGTCCTAGTCCAGAAAGTGAAGATAAGCCGGCAGGCTGGTGCGGCGCAGCGTGATCACCGCGTTGAAGCTGCGGCTGGGGAAGATGCGCGTGTCCCAGGCGCCCCAGTTCTTGGCCAGCGTGAGCCGGTGCAGCCAGTCGTCCTCGGGGCCGGGCTCGTCGCTGCGCGTGAAGGGCAGGAACATCAGCTCGTGCGGCACGCTGGCGGCCAGCGCTTCCAGCGAGTCGGCCCAATGCGGCGTGACGGCGACGGTTTCCAGTGCGCCGCTGCTGGTGTTGCCGCTGACACCGCTGAGCATGAACAGGCCCAGGCTGTACAGCTCGTCGCCCCAGGTTTCGGCCAGGTGCATGCCGGTGGGCCGGTCGTCGGCGTTGCGGGAGGCATCGCCGTAGTGGTCGGTGATGGTGTGTGCGTTGTGGGCCCACACCATCAGACGGCTTTCGGGGTACACATGGCGTGCCAGCGCGGTGAGGTTGTCGGCCATGTAGCGGTCGCGCAGGCCGTGCGAACCGTTGTAGCCGCCGGCGTTCTCGGCCATGCGGCGCAGGATCATCGGCAGGTTGCGTGCCTGCAGCGCCAGCAGCCAGCGCTCGGGCGAGGCGTCGTCGGCCGGGGTCAGCGCGTCGGCAAAAGCCTGCAGCACCGCCAGCGGCGCGGCATGGTCCGCCAACACCGCCTGGCACTGCGTGGCGTTGCCTGCCCAGCAGGCCTGCAGCAAGGGCTGCAACTGGAACATCTGGTCCACCGCGGCATGCCAGTCGGCGGTGGCCGGCAGGCCGGGTGGCGGCGGCTGCAGCGCCAGCTGTACGTCCAGCCAATGACGCAGCCGCATGGCGTCGTCTTCGTTGCCGCTGAACTGCACGTCCATGCCGGCCAGGCGCAGCGGCCGGTCGGTGGCCTGGGTGGCCAGCACATAGCGGAACAGCTCCACCACCTCGTGGGTCCACCACACGCCGAAGGTGCAGCTGCGCATCAGCACGGCCGCCGCGATTTCGGCTTGCTCCAGCCCGCGCGTGCAGGAAAACAGGCCGCTTTCGAAGACCAGCACGTCGAAGCCGTGCTGCTGGTGCAGGTACTTGATCAGGCGCGTCTTGACCTGGTTCATCTCGCGCGCGCCATGCGTGCTTTCGCCCAGCAGCACGATGCGCCGGCCGGCCAGGTGGGGGTCGAGGACCGCGAGATCTGCGAAGTTGCCGTCGTCGGTGACGGAGGTCAGCGCGCGGCCTTGCTGCGCCACGTAGCGTTCATAGGCGGCGGTGTTGGTGCCCAGGACCGTGGGGCCTTCGTTGACAGGAGGCGGGCTCGGGGGCGGGGCGGCGCTGCCGCCACCGCCTCCACCGCCGCCGCAACCCAGCAGCAGTGTCAGCAACACCCCTGCGCCGGCCGTGAGGAGCCGCTGGCGCACGGGGGCAGGGGATCGGGGCTGCAAGGTGTTCACATCACAAGGCGCGAGGCAGGCAAGGCGTTGACCCCTGTCACCCTACCATGCGCGCGCCGGCCTCACCGCAGCGCACGCAGCTGCTGCTCCAGCGTGGCGCGCGACAGCTCGCCCACGCGCAGGCCGGCCAGCCGCCCATCGGCGCCGAAGAACAAGGTGGTGGGCAGGGCCGTCTGCTGGAAGTCACGCGCCAGTTCGCGGCGCGGGTCCAGCAGCACGTGCTGCAGCGACAAGCCCTGCGCCGCCAGAAAGCGCTGCACCGTGGCCGCGCTTTCGCCCTGGTTCAGGAACACGATGTGCACGTCGGCGTGCAACTGCTGCGCCTGCTCCAGCACCGGCATCTCGCGGCGGCAAGGCGGGCACCAGGTGGCCCACAGGTTGACCACCAGCGGCCTGCCGGCGAACTGCTGCATGTCCACGGCCTCGCCGCTCAGCGACTGGGCGGTGAAGGCCGGCAGCGGCTGCGGGCCGGGGCCCGAGGCCACCATCCACACCGTGCCGGCCACCCAGGCCAGGCTGCCGCTGACCAGCGCCGCCAGCAGCGGCCGGCGCAGGGCCGGGCTGCGCCGCCACTGCGCCAGCGCGTACACCCAAACGCCTGCCAGGCCCAACTGCGCATCCCAGCCGCCGTCGCGCAGGTCCAGGATGCTCCAGGGTTCGGCGAAGTAGGCGGCGCGGAACTGGAACACGAAGCCCAGGCGCGCCGTGAGCAACCCCACCAGCAAGGCCCGGTAGAGCGTGTTTTCCGCCGACACGCCGCTGCGGCGTGCCGCCAGCGCAGCCGCCAGCAGACCCAGCGCCGCCGCCGCGAAGAACAGCAGCACCCCCATGGGCAGGGCCAGCGGCCCGATCTGCAAGGCCTGGTTCACGGTGCCGACGGCCGGGTTCGCATCAAGCCCGCTCAGACCGGCGTGACGGCGCCGCAGAACTGCCGAAGGGCCGCGGCGGCATCCGCGGCGTGCATCGCAGCGCTGGTCGGTGGGCGGCGATGTTGCGGGGCAGGGCCGGGTGGTCGTTGAGCATGGGGCTGCGTCAGCGGTGAATCATGGCAGGGTATTGAAGCAATATTGAATCAATAATAACTAAATTAGAATATATTGAATAATAGCAACCCAGACGAGCAGCCGACAGCGACCATGCCCAGCCCGACCTCCACGAAACAGCGGCGCAAGCCGGCAGCGCCTTCGCTGTTCATGCAGGCCGGCGCCACCCAGGCCGCTGCGCTGTTGCGTGCGGTGGGCAACGAACACCGGCTGCTGCTGCTGTGCCTGCTGATCACGCACGGCGAGATGACCGTGGGTGCGCTGAACGAGCAGGTGCCGCTCAGCCCTTCGGCGCTGTCGCAGCACCTGGCCCGCATGCGCGAAGAGGGCCTGGTCACCTACCGCCGCGAGTCGCAGACGCTGCACTACCGCATCGCCAACCCGCAGGTGCTGAAGCTGGTGGCCACCTTGAAGGACATCTTCTGCCCCTGAGCCCGCGCGGGTCTCAGGCTGTGTTTCCAAGCTCGGCAAGACAAGGAGTGTTCATGAACAAGAACGTAGGAGGCGCCGACAAGGCGCTGCGCATCCTGGCCGGCGGCCTGCTGGTCGTGCTGACTGCGCTGGGCGTGATAGGCTGGTGGGGTTGGTTGGGTGTGGTGCCCTTGCTGACCGGCTTGTTCGGGTTCTGCCCGCTGTACCGGTTGCTGGGCCTGAACACCTGCCCCTTGCAGCGCAAGGCCTGACGGGCCGCGCCGCCGCCGTAGCGGCCGGGGGCAGTCAGCCGACAGGGCCTGGGGCGCGAAGGCGCTGCGGCGCCCGGCTTGTGTCTCCCGCCCATGACCCCCGCCCCCGCTGACCCCCTCCCGCCGGCCGGCCCCGGTGCCTGGGCGCAGTTGCTGGCGGCGGCTTTGTGGCTGCCCATGGCGGCCTGCCTGGCCTGGGCCGTGCAGCAACTGGCTGATGGTGCCGGCCTGCGTGCCGTGTGGCCGGCGGTGCTGGGTGTGGTGGGCTTGGGCCTGCTGCGAGCCACCGCCGAGGCCTGGGGCCTGCGCCGCAGTTTTCTGCAAGCCCGCCAGCGCCTGAGCGTGCTGCGCGCGCAGGTGGCGGCCACCGTGGCCGGCAACTCGCCGCTGGACCGCGACCGCCCCGCTTCGGGCCAGGTGGCCAGCGCCATCGCCGAGCAGGCCGAGGCGGTGCTGCCGGCGCTCAGCCGCTACCCGCCGGTGCGGCTGCGCCTGCTGGTGATGCCGCCGCTGCTGCTGCTGGCCGTGGCCTGGTACTCGTGGGCGGCGGCGGCGGTGCTGCTGCTGGCGGCGCCGCTGATCCCGCTGTTCATGGCCATCATCGGTTGGCGCGCCCAGGCGGCCAGCCAGGCGCAGATGCTGGAGCAGGGCCAGATGAACGGCTTCCTGCTGGACCGCCTGCGCGGCCTGCCCACGCTGCGCGCGCTGGGCGCTGTCGAAGCCACCGCGCTGCGCCTGCGCGCCACGGCGCTGGACCTGCAGCGCCGCACCATGGCGGTGTTGCGCATCGCCTTCCTGTCGTCGGCCGTGCTGGAGCTGTTCTCTGCGCTGGGCGTGGCTATGGTGGCGGTGTACGTGGGCTTCCACCTGCTGGGCCAGCTTCCCTTCGGCGCCTGGGGCGTGACGCTGAGCCTGGGCCAGGGTTTGTTCATCCTGATGCTGACCCCGGCCTTCTTCGAGCCGCTGCGCGACCTGGCGGCGGTGTGGCACGACCGCGCTGCCGGCCAGGCGGCGCTGGCCACCTTGCAGCAGCTGGCGCGGCCCGGTGCGCCGCTGCCTGGTGTGCCGCTGCCTGGTGCGGTGCAACCGGTGGCGCCTGAAACACCAGCCTCGCCGCCTGGCGAGCCACAAGCGCTGCCCGTGCAAGTGCACGAGCTTCGCTTCGGCCACGCCGGCGAGGCGCTGCTGTTCGACGGCCTGAGCTTCCAGCTGCGTGCCGGCGAGCACCTGGCGCTGACAGGCCCCAGCGGCAGCGGCAAGAGCAGCCTGCTGGCCTTGCTGGCGGGCCTGGCGGCGCCGCAGGCCGGCCGTGTGCAACTGGGGCCTTGGGACGTGCACGGCGCGGACGCCGCCCGGGCGCGGTCCCGCATGGGCTGGATGGGCCAGCGCCCGCATGTGTTTGCCGGCTCGGTGCAGGCCAACGTGGCGCTGGGGCGCGAAGGCCTGGCCGGCGATGAGGTCGCCCGGGCCATGCACTTTGCGGTGCTGGACGACGTGGCCCAGGCCCGCCCGGGCACCTCGCTGGGCGAGGGCGGCCAGGGCTTGTCCGGCGGCGAGGCGGTGCGTCTGGCGCTGGCGCGCCTGGCGGTGCACCCCGGCGCCGGCCTGCTGCTGGTGGACGAACCCACCGCCCACCTGGACCACCAGACCGCGGCGCAGGTCATGGACGCGCTGCTGGCGCTGGCCCAGGGCCGCACGCTCATCGTCGCCACGCACGACCCGCGCCTCATCGCCCGCTTGCCGCGCCGTCTGCAACTGGGGCGCCACCCGCTGCGCGAGGCGGCATGAAGGCGGCGACGCCAGCGGCCACCCCCGCCCGCGGCGACGGCGCCTGGCGTGCGCTGGCGCGCTTCTTTCTGCAGCGGCAGCGCCGCACGCTGGTCTGGGGGCTGGTGCTGGGCGTGCTCACGGTGCTGCTGGGCATAGGCCTGCTCGGCCTGGCCGGCTGGTTCATCGCCGCCACGGCACTGGCGGGCCTGCAGGTGGCCACGGCCCTGATGTTCGACGTGTTCATGCCTTCGGCGGGCATTCGCCTGCTGGCCCTGGGCCGCACCTTCTCGCGCTACGGCGAGCGCCTGTTCACACACGACGGCACGCTGGGCGCGCTGGCGCTGCTGCGTGAGCGCCTGTGGCGCAGCTGGGCGCAGCCCGAGGGCGCGCGGCGCCTGCAGCGGCGGCCGGCGCGGCTGCTGTTTCGCATCACCGCGGACATCGATGCGTTGGAGTCGCCGTACCTGCGCGCGCTGCTGCCGGCGGCGGCCACGCTGGGCGCGGCCGTGCTGGCCGGGGTGGTCGTGGGCTGGCAGTCACCGCTGGCCGGCCTGGCCTTGTTTGCCTGGCTGCTGCTGGCCGGCTGGGGCACCGCGGCCTGGCTGGCACGGCGTGCGCCCCGGCCCGCGGCGCAGCGTGCGATGGCGCTGGAAGCCCTGCGCGCACGCGCCGCCGACCTGGTGGCCGGCCAGACCGAGCTGGCCCTGGCGGGCCGGCTGCAGGCGCAGTGCGCCGCGCTGGCCGCGGCCGACAAGCGCATGGCCGCGGCCGACGACCGCCTCAACCGCCTGGAAGTGCGCGGTGCCTGGCTGCAAGGTGCTGCCGCCACGCTGGCCCTGGGCGCGGTGCTGGCCGGCGCCGCCGGGCTGGTGGAAGCCGGGCACATCAGCGTGCCGGTGGCTGCACTCCTGCTGCTGGCCACGCTGGCTGCCGCCGAGCCCGTGGCGGCGCTGCGCCGCGGCGCGATGGAAGCCGGCCGCGCGGCGCTGGCGCTGCGGCGTGTGCAGCCGGCCTTGCAGCCGCCGCCTGAGTTGCCCCACACCGACAGGCCGGCGCTCACGGCAGCTTCCGCGGCCAACCTGGGCCCGCTGGTGTTTGCCTACCCCGGCACGGGGCGCCCGGTGCTGCAGTTGCCGGCGCTGAGCCTGGCCGTGGGCGAACGTGTGGCGCTGGTGGGTGCCAGCGGCAGCGGCAAGTCCACGCTGCTGGCCCTGCTGGCCGGTGAGCTGAGCACCGGTGACAGCGCGGTACAGGCCCAGCCCGCGGCCTGGCTCACGCAACGGGTGGACTTGTTCCAGGACACGCTGCGCGACAACCTGCGCCTGGCTGCGCCCGAGGCCGACGACCCCGCCCTGTGGGCCGCCTTGCAAGCCGCCGGCCTGGAAGCCGAGGTGCGCGCGCTGCGCAGCGGCCTGGACACCCGGCTGGGCGAGGGCGGGCTGGGCTTGTCCGGCGGCCAGGCGCGGCGCCTGGCGCTGGCGCGGCTGTTGTTGAGCCAGCGGCCGCTGTGGCTGCTGGACGAACCCACCGAGGCCTTGGACGAGGCCACGGCCCAGGACGTGCTTGCGCGTCTGGCACAACAGGCCGCCGGCCGCAGCGTGCTCATCGCCACCCACTTGCGCCGCGAGGCCGCGCTGGCCGACCGGCTGCTGGCCCTGTCGCAAGGCCGCCTGGTGCAGGAGGCGCGACGCGGCAGCGCCGGCTTCGACGCCCTGCTGGCCTCGCTGCGGTCCGACTGATCACCTCGACACCCACACAACAAGACACCCGCCAAGGAACGCCATGGACCTCGACATCGTTGCGCTGTCGCGCCTGCAGTTCGCCATCACCGCGCTGTACCACTTCCTGTTCGTGCCGCTGACCATAGGCCTGGCGGTGCTGCTGGCCATCATGGAGACGGTGTACGTGATGACCGGCCGCACCATCTGGCGCGACATGACCAAGTTCTGGGGCGTGCTGTTCGGCATCAACTTCGCGATGGGCGTGGCCACCGGCATCGTGATGGAGTTCCAGTTCGGCATGAACTGGAGCTACTACAGCCACTACGTGGGCGACATCTTCGGCGCGCCGCTGGCCATAGAAGGGCTGATGGCGTTTTTCCTGGAAGCCACCTTCGTGGGCCTGTTCTTCTTCGGCTGGGACAAGCTCAGCAAGCTGGGCCACCTGGCGGCCACCTGGTGCGTGGCCCTGGGCTCCAACCTGTCGGCGCTGTGGATACTGATCGCCAACGGCTGGATGCAGAACCCCGTGGGTGCCGCCTTCAACCCGCAGACCATGCGCATGGAGGTGACCGACTTCGCCGCGGTGCTGACCAACCCGGTGGCGCAGGCCAAGTTTGTGCACACCGTCTCGGCCGGCTACGTCACCGCCGCCATCTTCGTGCTGGGCGTTTCCGCCTGGTACGTGCTCAAGGGCCGGCACCTGGCGCTGGCCAAGCGGTCCATGACGGTGGCCGCCTCCTTCGGCCTGGCCTCGGCGCTGTCGGTGGTGGTGCTGGGCGACGAAAGCGGCTACCTCTCCACCGAACACCAGAAGATGAAGCTGGCCGCCGTGGAGGCCATGTGGAAGACCGAGCCGGCGCCGGCGGCCTTCACCGCCTTCGGCTTCCCCGACCAGGCCGCGCGCGAAACCCACTACGCCATCCACATCCCCTGGGTCATGGGCCTGATAGGCACCCGCTCGCTGACCACCGAAGTGCCGGGCATCGAAGAGCTGGTGCAACGCGCCGAGTTGCGCATACGCGAGGGCATACATGCCTACGACGCGCTGCAGAAGATTCGTGCCGCGGGCAGCGACGCCGAGGTGCTGCCCGAAGACCGCAGCCGCTTCGAGGAACACGGCCACGCCATGGGCTATGCGCTGCTGCTCAAACGCTACGTGGACGACCCGCGCGAGGCCACGCCGGAGCAGATAGAAAAGGCCGCCTGGGACACCGTGCCCGGCGTCGCGCCGCTGTACTGGACCTTCCGCGTGATGGTGGGCCTGGGCTTCTACTTCATCGTGCTGACGGCCACCTTCTTCTGGCTGTCGGCGCGGCGGCGGCTGGACGCCCACCCGCGGCTGCTGAAGCTGGCGGTGTGGTCCATACCGCTGCCGTGGATCGCCGCGGAATGCGGCTGGTTCGTGGCCGAGTTCGGCCGCCAGCCCTGGGTGATCGAGGGCGTGCTGCCCACCGCGGTGGCGGTGTCCAACCTGGGCGTGGGCACGGTGCTGAGCACGCTGGTGGGCTTTGTCATCCTCTACACGGTGCTGGCGGTGATCGAGCTCAAGCTGCTGCTCAAGGCCATACGCCAGGGGCCTGACGCACCCTCGGAGCCGGCGCCCGCCACCCCGCCGCCCCGGGCGCTGCCCGCGGCGCACTGAACGGCGCACACCGAACAAGGAGCACAAGATGATTCTTCATGAACTGTTGAGCTACGAGGTGCTGCGCCTGGTCTGGTGGCTGCTGCTGGGCGTGCTGCTGGTGGGCTTTGCCGTCACCGACGGCTTCGACCTGGGCGTGGCCACGCTGCTGCCCTTTGCCGGGCGCGACGACCTGGAGCGCCGCACCATCATCAACAGCATCGGCCCCATCTGGGAGGGCAACCAGGTGTGGCTCATCCTGGGCGGCGGCGCCATCTTCGCCGCCTGGCCGCACATCTACGCGGTGTCGTTCTCGGGCTTTTACCTGGCCATGTTCGCCATCCTGGTGGCGCTGATCCTGCGGCCGGTGGGCTTCAAGTTCCGCAGCAAGCGCGAAGATCCGGCCTGGCGCCGGCGCTGGGACTGGGCGCTGTTCACCGGCGGCGTCGTGCCCACGCTGATCTTCGGCGTGGCCATGGGCAATGTGCTGCAAGGCGTGCCGTTTCACTTTGCGCCGGACATGCGCATCTTCTACGACGGCAGTTTCCTGGGCCTGCTCAACCCCTTTGCCTTGCTGTGCGGCGCGGTGGCGGTGGCCATGGTGGTGATGCATGGCGGCGCCTGGCTGGTGCTCAAGACCACCGGCGCCGTGGCGCAGCGCGCGGCGCGCTGGGGCGCCGCCGCGGCCCTGTTGACGGTGCTGCTGTACGCGCTGGCCGGCGTGTGGCTGGCCCTGGGTTCGCAGGGTTACCAGATCACCAGCGCCATCGTCACCGACGGCCCTTCCAACCCGCTGCTGAAGACCGCGGTGCCGGCGGCCGGCGCCTGGCTGGCCAACTACGCGGCGCAGCCGCTGCTGTGGCTGGTGCCGGGCCTGGGCCTGGGGATGCCGCTGCTGGCGGCTTGGTGGCTGCGCGCCGGGCGCGGCCTGCCGGCGCTGCTGGCCGGTGGCGTGGGCATCGCCGGCATCGTGCTCAGCGTGGGTGTTTCGATGTTCCCGTTCATCCTGCCTTCGTCGGTGGACCCGCGCTTCAGCCTCACGGTGTGGGACTCGTCGTCCAGCCACCTCACGCTGTTCATCATGCTGGTGTGCACGGTGGTCTTCATGCCCATCATCCTGGCCTACACGGCCTGGGTGTACCGCGTGCTGCGCGGCAAGGTGGATGTGGACGCGATACGCGACGAGAGCGGCCATGCGTACTGAACACCTCACCGAACCCCTTGCTGAACGCCCAACCGGAGCCTGACGATGTGGTACTTCGCCTGGATGCTGGGCCTGCCGCTGGCGGCGGCCTTTGCCGTGCTCAACGCCATGTGGTTCGAGCTGATGGAAGACGAGGCCTTGCGCCGCGAACAGCGCGAGCGCGGCAAGCCCTGACCTGAGCCCCAGCCTGCGCTGGCCGCGCAGGTCTCAGACGTCGCAAACCTCGTCGTTCTCGATCAGTACCACACCCGCCGCAGCCAGCTGGCGCAGCAGCTGCCGGGCGTGCTCGGCGGGCGTGCCGTCGGGCTCGCCCAGGCGCTGCCAGGTGCGCACGAACAACGGTGTGTTGCCGGCCCAGGCCTGCAGGGCGGGCAGGGGCTGCTGCTGCAGCTCCATCAGGTGGTACTTCAGCAGCACCTTCAGGCTGTGCGTGGCGTGGCGCTGCGGCTCGCTGCGCCACATCGCCAGGCGGCTGCGGGCGCGGGCCAGCGCAGGCGCCACATCGCTGAACGGTGCGCCGTGGCCGGGGATGACCCAGCGTGGGTGCAGGCCCTCTATCAAGTCCAGCACCGCGCCGGCTTCCTCAAACCCGGACTCGCCGTCCAGCTCCGGGAACACCACCCCCAGGCCGTTGCCCCACAGGGCGTCGGCGCTTATCAGCACACGCTCAACCGCGTCGAACAGCAGCAGCGAGTGCGGGTCGTGCCCCGGCGCCGCCAGCGCCTGCCAGCGGCGGCCGCCCACGGCCAGCTCGTCGCCCGGGGCCAGTGGGTCGTCGGGCACAAAAGGCTCGCAGATCTGGCCGGTGCCGCGGTAGCTCAGCAAGTCTTCGTCCCAGCGGCGGGCGGCGTCCCACTGGCCGGGCGGGACGACGATGCGGCAGCCGAAGGCCCGCTGCAGCGCGGCGTTGCCGCCGCAGTGGTCGGAGTGCAGGTGTGTGTTGACCACCGCCCGCAGCGGCCGGCCGTGCAGCGCCTGCCGCACCAGCGCTACGGTCTGTGCCGCGTGCAGCGTGTGGCTGGCGTCTATGAGCACCGCGCCGTCGTCTGCCACGTCATGTCCCGCGCCATGCAGCAGCACGTTGTTCGACGACAGCCAGCCGCGCTCGAACACCTGCAGGCCGCGCAGCGCGGGGTCGTGGGCGGGCCAGGGCTCCATCGCGCTGCATTCTGGGCCATCGCCCCGGCGGGCGCGCGGGGCGGTGGCGGCCGGGGCGCGCTACTTGCGCACGTTGTCCAGCGAAGGCGGCGGGGTGTAGCCCAGGTCGCCGGCGCGGTGCTCCCAGCGGTCGGCCAGCAGCGGCTGGTCCATGCGGCGGTAGTGCAGCGCCAGCTCGTAGGCGGCGATGCCGTTACCCAGTTCGCTGGCGTACTGCAGCCAGCCTTCGTAGCGCCCGATGTCCCAGCGCCCGGAGCCGCGGCCGAAACTGCGCGCGATGCGGGCCGCCGCGTCCTTGTCGCCGCGGCCCGCCTTGGTGAGTTCATCCAGCATCAGCGCCTGGCCGCCTTCGGCCGGCGGCTGGAAGGCGCTGCGGAACAGGCGCACGTCGTTGCGCCTGAGCACCTGCACCGCCTCGCGCGCGCCTTCGCGCGCCACCGTGGCGCTGCCGGCCAGCGGGCTGCCAGGGTGGTGGGCCAGGTACTCCTGGGCGCGGCGGGCCACGTCGGCGGGCCACAGCGCGGCCTGCAGGCGGGCCCAGCTCTCGGCGTCGTCGGGCGGGCGCGGCGGCGGTGCCGCCACCACCGCCAGCGGTTCGGGCAGCGGCGCCAGGCGGCGCCGCACCTGCGTGTTCTCGGCGATGAAGGGGAACTGCGCAAAACGCCGCAGCAGCGCCACCGGGTGGTTGAGCATGGTGTTCTGCACGTCGTACTTGACGAGGCGGAACAGGTCCGAAAACGTGGTCTCGTCGGAGGCCGATTCCAGCAGCTTGACCAGCGAGCCGGTGTAGAAGGTGTGGCGGGTGTCGTCCGCCGGCGCAATGGCCGGGCGGCCGGCGCCGGTGGCAAAGGCGATGAGGTGCCCCGCCGGCGCCTCGACCTGGTTCAGGCCTTCGCCGCGCGCCACGTCGCGCAGCGAGGTGCGGCAGGCGTCGATGACGGCGATGGTCAGCCCCGCCGGCCGCGCCGGCAGCGGCCCCAGCACGTCGCCGGTGAGCGTGATGCTCTGGCGTGCCAGCAGCTCCGGCCGCGCCTTGGGGTTGGCGCGGGCGCCCACGAGCAGGTTCTCGGCATCCAGCTGCGCGCCGTGGCCGGAGAAGTAGAACAGCGCGGTGGCGTCCGCCGGCGCCGCGCGCACCTTGGCGGCGAAGGCCTGGATGGCGGCGCGGCACTGGGCCGCGTCGGCGTCCAGCGACTCGTCCACGCTGAAGCCGCGCGCTTCGAGCGTGGCGCGCAGGTCGCGCACGTTCTTGTGTATGGGGGGCAGGTCTTCGCCGTCGGGGTAGTCGCGGTTGCCTATCAGCAGCGCCAGGCGCGGCGGCTCACCGGCGGCCGGGGCTTGCGCCAGGGACCACGGCAGCGCCGGGGCGGCGAGCGCACCCACGCCCCAGCGCAGCAGGCTGCGGCGGGGCAGGGGTGGCAACGAAGGCAGGTGCGGCATGGGTGGGCCCTTGTTCGGTGGTCGCGCTGCGGGTGGCGGCTGCTTCAGGGGTGTCAGGGGTTCGTGGCGCAACTCAGCCCGTCCGCCGCCGGCGGGCAGCTGGCGGGCGGCGCCAGGCCTTGCGAGCCCTGGGTGGCAGGCCGGCCGGGGCCGACTTCGGCGATGACACCGGCACGCAGCCGCACGGCGACGTTTTCGGTGCGCACGGCCTCTTCGAAGCGCTGCTTGCGCGCGCTCTCCGACACCGACACGGTGGCCGAGATGGAGTTTTCCACCTGCGGCGTCACCGGCAACAGCCCGTTGTAGAACACCGGGATCTCGCTTTGCTGGCCGGCGCCGTCGAAGAAGAAGCGGTAGCCGCCGGCGCTGACCTGCGGGCCCGACAACAGCACGGCGGTGGCGCCGCGTGCGCCGCCGCGCGGCAGCACCGTCACGTAGCCGGCATCCAGCGGCAGCGTGCGGTTGCCCCAGGCGCGGCTGCCCACGTCTATGCGTATCTCCGCACCCGGCGCGCCGAACGGGTAGTCGATGTTGAACGCGGCGTCTGTCAGCTCCAGCGTCAGGCCGGGCAGCGAGCCGTCGGTGCCCACCGTGTTGTCGAAGGGCAGGCGCGCGGTGATGCGGGCATCGCCGGCGGTGACCAACTGGTCGGCGGTGATGCTCACCACGTCGGCTTCTATGCCCAGCCCGCCCAGGCGCACCGCGTGGCCGGCGACGCGCACCCGGCTTTGCATGGCGTAGGTCCGGGCCGGGCCGGCGAAGCTGGCGGTGACCGGGTGGGCCGCCCAGGCTGCCTGCTCGCTGCCGGTCAGCACCGACAACTCGCCCAGGAAGCTGTTGCCCGAAGACGTCAGCTGCACCGAACCGCCTTGCGGCGCCACCACCCGCAGGCCGGCACCGGTGGCCAGCGTGATGGCACCGCCGGTCTGCTGCACCACGTCGCCGGCGAAGGCGATGGGCAGGCCGGCGGCCTCCTTGTTGGCCAGCTCGTCGCCGGGTGCGACAGGCGTGGGGTTCGCCGAGGCCAGCAGCTCCAGCAGGCCGCCACTGACGGTGGTGGCCGCACCCAGCGTCAGCGCGCCGCTGCGCACCTGGCCGCCGTCGGCCACCGTCACGGTGCCCAGCACCAGGTGGCGTGCCCCGGCGTCGTCCACGCCGCTGGACAAGTCCAGCCGGCCGCGTGCATCCAGCGACAAGGTGCCGAAGCGGTTGCCGTCGTTGCGGGCGTCGATGACCTGGCCGGAGAGCAGCAGGGCGCGGCCGCCTTCGGCGTGCACCGCGCCGCGCAGCAGCAGGTCTTGCGCCGCCAGCAGATCACCGCCCAGCACCACCGGCCCGTCGGCATGCAGGGCGCCCAGGGTCTCGCGGCCGCCCAGCGTGAGGCGGGCGTCGCCGGCCACCGTCACGGTGCCGGTGTCGGGCAGTTGTTCATCGCCCTGGGTGGCCAGCTCGCCGGCCTGCACCGCGGTGCCGCCGGTATGGGTCTTGTTGCCACCGCTGAACACCAGGCGGCCGCTGCCGTCCTGCACCACGCGGCCGCTGCCGGCGACAGCCTGCGCCAGCAGCAACTCGTCGCTGCGTGCGAAGACCAGCTCGCCATCGACCACGTAGCTGCTGCTGGCCAGGCTGCCGGCGTTGGCGCCGTTGCCCACGCGCAGCGAGCCGGCTTGCACGGTGGTGCTGCCGGTGTAGGTGTTGGCGCCGGTGAGCGTGAAGCTGCTGTCGCCTTGTTTGACCAGGCTGCCACTGCCTGACAGCACGCCGCCGAACAGGCTGCTGCCGCCGCTGCCGGTGGACAGCGTGCCGCCCAGCACCACCTGGCCGCTGCCGGCCAGGCTGCCGAAGCGCTGGGTGCCGGTCAGCGCCAGCTCGGCGCCCCCGGCCACGGTGACTTCCGGCGCAGCGCTCAGGCGGTCGGCCGCGGTCAGCGCCAGGCGGCCGTCTTGCACGTCCACGCTGGAGACGGCCGCGGTGCCGGCCAGGGTGCTGTGGCCGGTGCTGGTGAACTGGCCGCTGCCCAGGTCGGCCAGCACGCTGCCGCCTTGCAGCGAGTAGCTGGCCGCGGTGAGTGTGCCGTTGCCGGCCAAGGTGCCGGCCAGCACCAGGCTGGCGATCTGGTCGTTGCCGGCCATGGCCAGCGTGGCGCCATCGGCCACGGTGAGCGCGGCGTTGTCCGCCAGGCGGTCTGCCGCGCCCAGCGCCAGCGTGCCGGCGTTGACCTGCACCTGCCCGGCGCCGGCGCGACCATGGAGCGTGCTGTGGCCGGTGCTGGTGAGCTGGCCGCTGCCCAGGTCGGCCAGCACGGTGCCGCCTTGCAGCGAGTAGCTGGCGGCGGTGAGCGTGCCGTTGCCGGCCAAGGTGCCGGCGAGCACCAGCGTGCCGACCCGGTCGTTGCCGGCCATGGCCAGCGTGGCGCCATCGGCCACGGTGAGCGCGGCATCGTCCGCCAGCCGATCGGCGGCAGCCAGCGCCAGCGTGCCGGCGTTGACCTGCACCTGCCCGGCGCCGGCACGGCCATGGAGCGTGCTGTGGCCGGTGCTGGTGAGCTGGCCGCTGCCCAGGTCGGCCAGCACGGTGCCGCCTTGCAGCGAGTAGCTGGCCGCGGTGAGCGTGCCGTTGCCGGCCAGCGTGCCGGCCAACAGAAGTTGTGCCACGGTGTCATGGCCTGCCAGCGTGGCGGTGGCGCCGCTGTTCACCTGCAGCACGGCGTGGTCGGCCAGCAGGTGCCCGGCGCCCAGGGCCAGCGTGCCGGCCTGTACCTGCAGCGCCGAGCTGGCCAGCGTGCCGTGCACGGCCAGCGTGCCGCCGGCCACCTGCGTGGCGCCGGTGTAGCTTTGTGCGCCGCTCAGCGTGAACAGGCTGTCGCCTTGTTTCACCAGTTGGCCGCTGCCGCTGATCTGCCCGGCGAACACCGAGTCGCCACCGCTGCCGGTGGCCAGCGTGGCGTGGCCCAGTTGCACCTGGCCGGCGCCGCCCAGCGTGCCCAGCACCTCGTTGCCGCCCAGCGCCAGCGCGGCGCCGGCGGCCACGGTGGTGGCCGGCGCGGCCAGCAGCCGGGCGCCGGCATCCAGCGTCAGCGTGCCGGCATCCACGCTCAGCGTGCCGACGCCGGCAGTGCCGGCCAGGCGGTTGTTGCCGCTGCTCACCAGGTGGCCGCCGCCCAGATGGGCCAGCACGGTGCCGCCATCCAGCGCGTAGTGGCCGGCGTGCAGCGTGCCGTTGCCGGCCAGGGTGCCGGCCAGCGTCAGGCGGGCGATGGTTTCGTCGCCGTTCAGCGTGAGCCCGGCGCCGCTGGCCACACTGAGCAGCACCTGGTCGTCCAGCAACTCCGGCAGGCCCAGGCTCAGCGTGCCGGCGGTGATGTTGATGGCGGTGGCCGCCACCGGCGCGCTGAACAAGGTGTCGGCGGCGATGATGAGCGTGCCGGCCCCCAGCGGCACCAGCGAGACGCCGCCGTCGAACAGGTAGCTGCCGCCGCTCAGCGTGCCGTTGCCTTCCACGGTGCCGGCCAGCACCAGGCTGCTGATGGCTTCGTCGCCGCCTATGCGCAGCGTGGCGCCGGCGGCGATGCTCAGTGCGGTGCTGTCGGGCAGGCGCTCGGCAGTGGTGGTGGCCAGCGTGCCGGCACGCAGCTCGGTGCTGCCGCCGTAGCCGTTGTCGCCGCCCAGCGTGAAGGTGGAAGCGCCGACCTTGACCAGCGCACCGTGCTCGCCCAGCAGGCGGCCGCCGAACAGGCTGTCGCCCGCGGCGCCGGTGGTCAGCGTGGCGTTGAGCAGTTGCACGTCGCCACCGCCGGCCAGGTTGCCCAGCGTGGTGTCGCCGTTCAGCACCAGTTCGGCGCCGGCGGCCACTTGCGTGGTGGGAGCCTGCGTCAACAGGCCGGCAGCGTCGCTGCGCAGGCGCCCGGCCTGCACGTCCACGCTGCCCACCGCGGCGGCCGCGGCCAGCAGGCTGTTGCCGGTGCTGGACAACACGCCGCCGCCCAGCGGCGACAGCACCGTGCCGCCGTTCAGCGCGTAAGTGTCGGCACTCAAGGTGCCGCTGCCCGACAGCGTGCCGGCCAGGTGCAGGCTGCCGATGCGGTCGTTGCCGTTCAGCGCCAGCGTCGCGCCGCTGGTGACGGTGACCTGGGCCTGGTCGGCCAGCCGGTGGCCCGAGGCCAGCGTCAGGCTGCCGCCGTCCACCTGCACCGTGCCGGCTGCGGCGCTGCCGGCCAGCGTGCTGGCGCCGCTGCTGTGCAACTGGCCCGCGCCCAGCGCGGCGGTGGCCTGTACCAGGCCGCTGTTCAGCTGGTAGCTGTTGGCACTGAGCGTGCCGTTGCCGGCCAGCGTGCCGGCCAGCACCAGGCTGGCAACGGTGTCGGCGCCGGCCAGCACCAGGGTGCTGCCGGCGGCCACGTTCAGTGCCGCCGTGTCGGCTAGCAGGTGGGCGTTGCCCAGGCTCAAGCTGCCGCTGTGCACCGCCACCGAGCCGGCGCCGACCGACCGCAGCAACTGGGTGTCGCCCACGGACACCAGCGCGCCGCTGCCCAGTTCGGCATCGACGGTGGCGCCGGTCAATGTGTAGTCGGCCGCCGAGAGCACGCCGCTGCCCGACAGCGTGCCGGCCAGCACCAGCTCGGTGATGGTTTCGTTGCCGCCCAGCACCAGGCGGGCTGCTGCGCCCACGTCCACCGTGGTGGCCGCGCCCAGCCGGCCGGCGCTGGCCAGCGTCAGCTCGCCGGTGTCCAACTGCAGCCTGTCCACCAGCGCGCGAGCCTGCAGCGTGCCGGTGCCCAGCACCTGCAGCAGCGGGCCGCCCACATCGGCCTGCAGCCTGGCGCCGCTGCGCAGCAGCACCGCGGTGCCGGCGTCCAGCTGGCCGGGGCCTGCCAGCGAGCCGCCGATGTCCAGCGTGCCCACGGTTTCGTCGCCGCCCAGCAGCAGCTCGGCGCCGGCGGCCACGGTGACGATGGCGTCGTCCCGCAGGCGCTCGCCGCTGCTCAGCGTCAGGCGGCCGTGCTGTATGTCCACCAGCGCGGTGTTGGCCTGGCCGCTGAGCGTGGCGTCGCCTTGCACCACCGTCTGCGCGCCGCCCAGGTGGGCCAGCACCAGCGCGCCGTTGTTCAGCGTGGCCTGCTCGTTGACGAACAGCGTGTGGCCCACGCCGTCCAGCGTGCCGGTGAGGTCCAGCGAGCGCACGGCCTCGTCGTGCTGCAGCGCCAGCGTGGCGCCGGCGGCCACCATCACGTGGGCTTCGTCGTCCAGCAGCAGGTCGGGGTTGGCCAGCGTCAGCGTGCCGCCCCACACGTTGATGGTGGTGGCGGCCAGCGCGCCGTCCAGCACGCTGTCGCTGCGCACGTTCAGTGTGCCGCCGCCCAGCGAGGCGCCGGCCAGCACGGTGCCGCCTTCCAGCTCGTAGATGCCGGCAGACAGCACGCCGCTGCCCGAGACGGTGCCGCGCAGCGTCAGCGAGTCCACCGTCTGGTTGCCGCCCAGCTGCAGGAAGCCAGGCGCCTGGATGGTGAGTTCGGTGGTGTGGGGCAGGTGCCCGCCGCCGGCCATGCCCAGGGTGCCGTTGGCGACCTCGGTGCTGCCGGCGTAGGTCTGGGTCTGAGTGAGCAGCAGACGGCCGGCGCCGGCCTTGCGCAAGTCGCCAGGCCCGGAGATCACCCCGCCCCAGCCGGTGTCGGCGGCCGCATCCACGGTCAGCAGCCCGGCAGCGGTGACGAGGCTGCCGCTGCCCGACAAGGCGCCCAGCGTCTCGTTGCCGGCGG
>JBBCJV010000028.1:0-12088 GCA_037190565.1 Burkholderiaceae bacterium | reverse complement strand
CTCGACAAGTTCGTCTTCACGGGTCTTTCAACCTGCGACGTCGAAAGGGCACGAGATGCGCCGCATCGTCACCATCTGCGAAAACTGCGGCCGGAGGTTTCTTCCGGCGGGCACCCTGGCCGTGCTGCTGGCCTGGTCGGGCTTTGTTGCCGCGGCGCAGCCGCCGGGCACCAGCCAGTACGACATGGAGCAGCCTGCACGGGCCTTGTCGGAAACGCTGCTGTCCATCTCCAGGCAAACCGGCGTGGCGCTGGTGTTCGACCCGGCCATGGTGAGCGGCTACACGGCGCGCCCGGTGGCCGGGCGCCTGTCTGCTGCCGAGGCGGTTGCGCAGGTGCTGGAAGGTACGGCGCTCACGGCGGACGTGATGGTGGACGGCGCCATCGTCGTGCGGCATGTGTCGGCGCCGCGCGCCGGCCGGCCGCTGCCGGCGCGTGCACAGCCGAGCTCAGCGCTGCCGCCCGGCAGCGGCGGTGCCGGTGTGCAGAGCGTGCGGCTGGCGCAGGCCGCCGGGCCGGAGGTGGTTCGCAGCGATGGCTCGGCCTCCGGCGGGCAAGGCGAGGCCGCGCCAGAGCCACCGCCGGCAGACGACGGCACCGCCCGCGCGGGCGACAGGGTAGAGGTGACCGGTTCGCGCCTGAAGCGGGTCTCGACCGAAGGCCCCATGCCGGTGAACACCTACACCGAGCGCGACATCATCAACAGCGGGCAACCCACGCTGGAGCGGTTTCTCAGTGGCTTGAACGAGGTGGCGATGACGGCCGGGGAGGGGTCTGCCGGGTCTACGCTGGGGCAGGGCACGGTCCAGCTGCGCGGGCTGCCGCAGGGGACCACGCTGGTGCTGGTCAACGGGCGGCGGCTGCAGGCGGTGGGTTCGTCGTCCGCGAACTTCTTCAATCTCAACCTGATTCCTCTGGCGGCCGTGGAGCGCATCGAGGTGGTGCCCGTGGGTTCGTCGGCGGTGTATGGCGGTGACGCGCTCGCAGGCGTGGTGAACATCATCCTGAAGAAGTCCATGGACGGCCACTCGCTGGCGCTGCGTTTGGGGTCGGCCAAGGGGACGGGGGACCGGAGCTTGTCGCTGGCAACGGGCGGTGCCGGCGGGCGGGGCTCGTACTTGATCCTGGGCTCGGCAAGCAAGTCGTCGCCGCTGCACATGACGGAGCGCGCCTTTTTCATGGACGCGGACTACCGCCGCTTCGGCGGTACCGACGCGAGGTCGCGCAGTTGTACGCCAGGCACGGTGAGCAGTGCATCGGGCGGGAACCTCCCAGGCCTGGACTCGCCTCTGGCAGGCATCCCGGTACTCGCGCCTGGGCAAGTGCTGACGGTCGACAGCTTTGCGCCAACCTCCGGGCAGCCCAACCTGTGCAATCTGCTGACAACCGGGCGTGGTCTGGCCCTTGTTCATGCCACGGAGTCCATCGGGGTTCACGGCGCCGTGGACTGGCAGCTCTCGCAGCGTTGGGGGGCTTTCGGGGAACTCACGGTGAGCCACGACCGGGTTCGCGCGGACGAGATGGGCTTGTCGCTGAGCAATGTGCTGGTGCCGGCGGCCAACCCTCACAACCCCTTTGGCGTGCCCGTACGCGTGACGACAGTGTTGAGCCCGGAGAACGGTGTGCAGGCCTTCGCGCGTCAGACCCGGTTCACCCGGGCGCTGGCGGGGCTGCGCGGCGATCTGGGCAGCGGGTGGGATGCCGAGTTCACCCTGTCCAGTTCGCACGACAAGAGCCAGCGGCAAGCCGCGAGAAGCACCTTGAGCGCCTCGGCGCGCGATGCCGCTCTGTCAGCGACGACCGTTGAGTGGGCACTCAATCCCTTCGCCAGCGGACGCGCGGCCAGCGATGAAGTGCTGGCCGGCATCTGGGCCGACAGCGAGCGCGAAGGGGAGGGCCGCAAGGAGCAGTTGAGCGCATTCGCCCGGGGCCCCCTCATGGCATGGGCTGCCGGGCCCATAGAAGCGATTGCCGGCGCGGAGACCTCGCGCGACGAATTCAACACGGTGATCACCGGCGTGGGCGCGTTGTCACGCTCGCATACGCGGCGCTACAGCGCCGGATACGCTGAGGTTCGAGTGCCCTTTGCGCGCGCCAGCCCGGCCGACGGCAGGGCCTGGGATCAGCTCGCTGCAACGGTGGCGGGGCGGCACGACAGATACAGCGACTTTGGCTCCGCCAACACATTCCAGGGCGGCTTGGAACTGCGCCCGACCCGGTCGCTGCTGCTGCGATCGTCGTTGGCCACATCGTTCAAGCCACCCACCCTGAACCAGATGAACGTCGACCAGACCACTGCGCCCTTGGCCAACTCCCGCCTGCTTGATCCGGCGCGTGGCGACGAGCCCATAGAGTCCGGCGAACTGGTTCGGATGACCAACCGTGCTCTGAACCCGGAGCGGGGGAAGGCCTACACCGTCGGCTTGGTCTGGGAACCAGAACAACTGCTGGGCACGCGGCTGGGGTTGACCGCTTGGCGAGTACGCATTGACGGTCTCATCGCGCTGATGAGCCCGCAGACGGTGTTGATCAACGAGTCCTTGTTTCCCGATCTGGTGACCCGGGCTCCATCGACGGACGCCATGCCCGGCCAGGTCCTGAGCATGCGTCACTCGGAGGTCAACTTCGGTCGTGTTGACACCGCCGGCACCGACATCGAGCTTGCCCACAGCTGGCGAACGGCTGCTGGGCGATGGTCCCTGGCTGCCGGCGCAAGCAGGATCAGTGAGTACAGGGTGGCGCTGACACCCAACTCCGACGCGGATGACCGCCTGGGGCGCAGGTTCCGTGACCACTGGGCACCCCGCTGGAAGGGCCGGGTGTCGGCCGGCTACAGCCAGGGTGGTTGGAGTCTCGGCGTCACCAGCCGCTACTTGGGTTCGTACACGGATGCAGGCGCGAGCACATTGCGCCTGGGGAACTTGTGGACCCATGATCTTGCGGGTGTGCTTGACCTGAAGCCGTTTGCTGCAGGGCTGGCCGGCGTGAAGGCCGCCAGCTTGTCGCTGGCGATCGCAAACCTGGCGAACCGCGAACCTCAGTATGTCGTTGCGGCGCCGTACTTCGACGTGACGCAGGCCGACTGGCGCGGCCGCTACGCCAGCGTTCGACTGTCCGTCGATTGGTAGTGGGTGCCGAGACCCGCACCTCGCTCCCAACGCGACGCACGGGTCTGACCTCACCGCTCAGGTGACACAGCAAGCCACGCCAGGCAGGTCGCCTTGCGCTTGATCAAGCGCGTCCGCTCCCCCCGTTTTTGGAGCTTTTCTTCATGTTGTTCAGTGAGTGGCACTGGCGCGCCGCGGCGTGGCCATGGCTGTTGGCCGGCACCTGCTGCATCCTGGCGTCGGTGGCGCCGACTGCCGAGGCCGCAGGGCCCACCGTCAAGGACGTGGTTGAGTTCAAGCGCTTGGTGCAACCTCGGGAAGGCGGGGCGGATGACCTGCTCGGCCAGATCTCGCCCGACGGACGGCGCGCTTTCGTGGTGACGCGCCAGGCCAGTGTCGCTACCGACAAGAACCGCTACGACATCCTGCTTCTGGACCTGAGCCCCGAGCGGCTGGAGGCCGGGCGGCAGGAGGAGCCCGACCTGCTGCTGAGTGTCGAGAGCAGCGTAGACGGCAACTACCTCCTGCCAGCGGTAAGGTCGGCGCGATGGGTGGGGGACCGGACCATTGTGTTTCTGGGGCAGTTGGCAGGCTCGGACACCCAAGTGCACACGTTGGACGTCCACACACGGCAGGTGCGCCAGCTGAGTTTTGTGGACCTGCCCATCGTTTCGTTCGACATCTCCGCTGACCTGAAACGCCTCGCGCTGGTGCTTCAGCTACCCAACCCGGCCAGGGTACCAGGTGCTCGCCACATCGTGGTGGACAACCAGTCGTTCTGGAGCGTCAAGTTCGGGCACTTGTACATGCATGCGCAGCACAGGCTCCACCAGTACTTTGTGGCTGAAGCGGGATCGAGCGCGCCCGCGCTTGCGCTGGGCGAACCGTTTGAGAGCAGCCCGTTTGCACCCACGCTCAGCATCTCGCCCGACGGGCGATGGGTGCTTGCGCCGACCTACGACAGGCCACACCACGAGGCTTGGGCGCTGGAGTTTCCGTTCGTTGCCAGGGCCACGGCGTCGTTCGGTCGATCGTTGTCGATCGACCCGACGGGGTACTTCTCGCGCTCCCTCACGTACATCCCCCGGCGGCTGGTTGCCTATCGCGTGTCGGATGGCAGGCCACAGGTGGTGCTGGATGCGCCGGACGACGCGATGCCCAGCGCCAGCCAGTGGCGCCCGGATCGCCTGTGGCAGGGCCACGGTGAATCAGTGATTCTCGCCGGCACCCACCTGCCGTTGGGGGCGCACGCTGCGGGAGATGAGGTATGGCGGCGTCCGCACATCGTGGAGTACTGGCCCGACACCGGCCGGTGGTTGGCCGTGGCGCCGCTGGTGGAGGGTCTGCGAGCCGCCTACGCGCTTCCCGGAGAGCCCTCAGGGTTCATGGTGGTGGATGGGAGCCAGCGCCGGTACTTCTTGCGAACCCGCGATGGCGGCTGGCAGGAGCGCACGCAACACCAACCCGCAGCGCCGAAAGCCTCGGTCCCCATTGCCCAGGGTCGATGGCATATGGGCATAGAGCAAGACATGAATCGACCTGCCGACATCGTGGCCCGCCGGCGCGACGGTGCGGTGCTGCCGTTGACCCGCTTGAATCCCCAGTTCGATCATGACCGCTGGGGCACGATGAGGCCGTTCGGTTGGCGCGACAGCCGTGGGCGCCAGTGGAGCGGCGGGCTGATGGTGCCGTCTGGTGCGGTGCTGGACCGGCCGCGCGCGCTGGTCATCCAGACCTATGGGTTCTCCGAGGGCCGCTTCTACCTGGACGGCGCAAGCGCAGGCTACAGCAGCGGGTTTGCCGGCCGGGCGTTCCTGCAGGAGGACATGCTGGTACTGGCCATGCCTTGGAGCGCAGTTGCCGGCTCAGGGGCAGGGGAGCGAGCAGGTGTAGCGGCGTTCATGGAAGGGGTCCAAGGGGCCATCGACGAACTCGTCGGCCGAGGGTGGGTGGATGTCGAGCGGGTCGGCATCCTGGGTTGGAGTGCCACCGGCGAGCGAGTCTTGAACCTGGTGACCTTTTCAACGGCACCGATACAGGCTGCCTCGCTGCTGGATGGTGACGCGAACACCTTGTTCTCCATGGCGGTGACCTATGGCGCCGGCGATGCCATGTCCGCGCGCAGGGAGCTTGTCAACCGGTCGCAGCCATTCGGGGCGTCGCTTGAGCAGTGGGTCCGCAGCGATCCATCCTTGCACACGGACTGCATACGGGCTGCCGTTCGCATCGAGAGCTACGGGCCTGTCGTGCTCAACAACTGGGACATCTACGCCTTGATGCGACGCCAGCACAAGGCTGCGGAGATGATCTTGATTCCGGAAGGGGCCCACTCGCTGTCTCGGCCCAGTGAGCGCATGGTCTCGTTGCAGGGCAATGTGGACTGGCACCGCTTCTGGCTGAAGGGCGAGGAGAGAACGGAGAGCTTGCTGCCTGGGGAGACCGACCAGGCACTGCTTGCGCAGTATGCGCGGTGGCGCCAGATGGCGGCGCTCAAGCGCACCGACGACGCGAAGCCACGCTGCGCGCGCGTGAACGAACCCTTTTAGGCAGCAGCGGGCAGTTCTGGTCTGGCGGGCTTCCATCTCGCATCTGGCGATTCCAAAGTGCTGCATAGGCGCCGCCTTGAGCGAGCAAGGCGGCGTGTGTGCCTTGTTCGACGATTCGACCTGCGCCAAGAACAACGATGTTGTCGGCCCGCTGTACCGTCGACAGCCGGTGGGCGATCATGATGGTGGTGGTCCTCGCCGTCGCGGCCTGAAGTTCATGCAGGATGGCCGCTTCGGTTCGGCTGTCCAGCATGGACGTGGCTTCGTCCAGGACCATGACCGGGGGCGCCTTTAGCAAGGCCCTTGCGATGGCCACGCGTTGGCGCTCTCCGCCAGACAGCTTGAGGCCTCGCTGCCCGACCACCGTGTCGTAGCCGGCTGGGAGAGCGGCAACGATGTGGTGCAACTGGGCACGCTGGGCTGCCTGCTCGATCTCGGCCTGCGAAGCACCAGGGCGCCCCACGCCGATGTTGTAGGCGAGCGTTTCGTTGAACAGCGTGGTGTCTTGCGGCACCATGGCGACAAGCGACCTCAGCAGCGAGTGCGACAAGGATTGGATGGGAATGCCGTCCAACAGGATGCGGCCAGACTGCGGTTCGTGCAGACGCATCAGCAGCCTGGCCAACGACGATTTGCCTGAGCCGCTGGTGCCGACGATGCCCATGGTGCTGCCGCTGGGAATCTGCAGCCGCAGCCCCCTGAAGACTGGCCGGCCAGCATCGTGGGCAAACCACACACGTTCGAAACGTATGCTTGGAGCAGCGTGCGGCGCTGCGCCGTGCTTCGATGGGGTCACTATTGATGCGCCGGCAACGCTTGGCGCGGCGAGTGTTCCCGACGAGCTCTCCGTAGGCTGGCGCAGCAGGTCAAGCGCAGGACTGATCCAGCCCAAGGCCTGCGAGATGTCGCGGGTGGCGCTGCCCAAGGTCTCCAGCGGCCGAACGACTTGCAGCATGTAGACGTTGGCCAGAACAAAGCCGCCAATGGTGAGCGTGCCACTGTCTACGGCACTGGCAGCCAAGCCAAGCGATGCGGCCACGGACAACGTGAAGATGACGGCGACCAGGCCACCGATGCGTGCCCGCAAGAGGTAAAGACGATGCCAGCGCAGTTCGAGCAGCTTGGTGGCGCCGGCCAATCTCGTCAGGAAGGTGGGTTCAGCGGCGAACGTCTTGATGGTTTCGTAGTTCGCCAGCGCATCGGTAAGCGTCGCGTTGACGCCCATGCTCGCATCCGACACTTGCTGCGCTCGCGCGGTGATCGTCAACGAAGCCGCGGAGAAGACGGTCAGGTAGGCCAGGGCTGTGGCGGCGAAGCAAGCGACGAGTGCAGGCTGGCCGAGTTGCGCCAGGATGAGGCCGATGGCCACGATCTCAACCAGCACGGGCAAGACACTGTTGACAAGGTGGGTGGTCAGCAGCTGGCACCCACGGGATGCCATGTGCACGGCATGGACAAGTTCACCGCTGCGCCGGCTCAGGTGGAATTGCATCGGCAAGTCCAGCAGGTGACTGAAGATCCGGTGTGCCAGGCGAGCCAGCAGGCGCTGCTCGGCGGTGCCGGCGAGCAGGGGTCGCAACTCGGCAATGACGCGGCCAGTGCCCAAGGCCAAGATGTAGGTCAAGCCCAGTAGCAGCACGGCGGCGCTGGTTGGCCCGGTTGATGCCGAGCCGTTGGTGGTCAAGGCGTCGACCATGCCCTTCAGGGCCAGCGGAGCCAAGGCTGCGAGCAGGCCGCCCAAGCACACCAGAACCACGGTCCCCAGCCACTTCCATCGCACGCTGGTGTCTGCGCACGCGCGCAGAAGCCGCTGTGCGTCGGCGACGACCTCACGCAAGACGATGCCTCCGGCTCAATGGCTCATCGATGAGCGCCCAAGGGACCCGCGAGACCAACGCTGCAACCAGGCTTCGATGCCCAGGCAGGCGTGTATCTCATAATGTTGGGCGAGCGAGGTCGTGGACATGGACGACATGGCTTGCTCGACCTTGGCGCGGTCCAGCAGGCCGTGGTGCACGAGCTCCCCTTCCAACAAGAGACTGCGCGCAAGCACGCTGCTTCTGTGCAGCATGAGACGAAGATGGTTCCCCATGCTGCCCTTGGTTCTGCGCCTTGCGATTTCCACTGGCAGGTCCGCTGCGAACGCCTGGCGGGCAAGACCCCGGCCCTGGCCACCATGCGTCAGCACGTAGGTGGGCAGTCGCAGGCAGAGCTCAATCACTGGCTGCGACAGCAGCGGATTGACCATCTCTGGAGCCGATTCCCGTTGATAGGGGTCGTAGTAGTCGAGGGGAACAAGCAGCTGCATGGCTTGTCTTGCCTTCCCGGCAGGGAGGTGGTCGCCGGACCGCAGCGCAGGGTGCAGGAACTTGCCTCGCACCCCGTGCCGCGGCAGCGAACCTGGGTCGATCAGGGTGAGGTGAGTGCCCGCCGCGTCCCATGGTTGTGTGCGCGTCAGCCGACTGGCAAGGACAAGTCGCAATGCTCTCCATACGGACACCCGTCCCAACCTGGCGGCATCGAGAAGGGCAGCCAAAAACCCCGCATTGAGCCCGCGGGTGTGCAGGTAGTCTGCCGCCGGCCAACAACCGCGCAGCTCGAAGAAGAGTTGGTCACCGCCGCCGCCTGTGAAGACCGCCTCGGCATGGTGCTGTCTTGCGAGCGCTGCGTCGAGCCGGCCGATGCCGGCTCTGCCCACGTAGCTGCTGGGCTCGGGGGTGCGCGCGACGTCGAGTGCGTGTTCCAGGCGAAAGCCCTGATCTCTTTCCCGCTCGACCAGGAGACGTTTCGCCCGAGCAGCGGCCAGACGGGCATAGGCGCGTTCGTCGCTGTCCGGGCCGGCGGAGTGGTAGTTCACACAGATGACGGTGGCTGGCGTGCTGTCTTCGTCCAGGCAGCTCAAGAGGATGGAGGAGTCCACGCCGCCGGACAGACGCAGCAATAGGCGGGCATGGCAGCTGGCCCATGCCCTGGCGCAAGCTCGCACAGTGGCGCGAAGCTGCGGCGCGGCCTGTGCGGGCGTGAGAGACGTTGCCTGCCGAGCAATGTCGGCGGCGTTCCACAGCAGGCGCGGCCGCACGGCGCCATCTTCAACCGCGAGGGCTTCTCCCGGCAGCAGCTTGCGAGTGCCTTCTAGAGCGGTGCCTCTTCCTCCGATCTTGCGATAGAGGATGTGCTCCGCCAAGCCTTGCCAGTCCACACTCGGCGCTGGAATGCAGGGCAGTGAGGTGAGCACGTCTTCCAGCCAGGAGAAGATGATGGTCACGCCCGCGAACTGCATGTGAAAGCAAGGGAGTGCGCCGCTGGGGTCGCGCAAGATGAGGGTGCCGGCGGGGTCGCGTGCCAGGAAGGCGATGTAGCGCCCCCAGTAGTCGGCGATCAGTGCTTGCCCGCCGCTGCGCCCGATGTGCCGGGCCTCCTCGCGCGTCGGTGTGAAGCCGGCCGGCTGTTCATGCCCAAGGTCAGTGCGGCGAAAGACTTTGCCCAGGAGCACCCCCGCGGCATCGGGGAGGACCACGGCCTCGTTGACGCCCCGGCGAGCCCCCGTGATGAAGACCTGCAATCCATGGCCTGCGAACGCCTGCTGCCAAGTTGGCTGGGCGTTGATCGCCTGGCCGAGTCGCAGCGATGCTGCTGCGGCCGAGGGCGAGTTGGCGTGCCAGGCGAATGCGATGTAGCGGAACATGCGTTTGCCGCTACCGCGGCTCAGGCGGCGAGGATGGGTTGGAACCGGCGGACGTGCTCGTGCGCATCATTGACCACGATCTCGCCGCATTGAACCCACGCATGAGCTCTGAACGGCCGCGTGGCGACGCCCAGCACCAAGCTTGCCGCAATGCCTTCGCTCGTCAGCAGCCGAACCAGAGACAAGGAGTCCTGCAGGCAGTTTTGATGCGCGGTGAGGAACAGCGGCCGCAGCCTGAGGTAAGCGCCGACGGCAGGGCCCAGGGCAGAGGGCGATGCGTGGTATGCGCCTTCTCCGAGCCGCGCGCGTTGCGCGTCCAGGTCCTTTGTGATGGCCCACAGCGAACGGAAACGGAGGGAGGCGGATGCGGCGACGATGCTGCGCGCAACCCGCCAGATGATGCCGGCTCCAACACTTGAGCTGAGGATGGCCGCTTCTTGATCCAGCGTGTGCACGCCCGGAGGCGGAGGAGGCCTCCGGTTGACGCCGCGCCGGCGGGTCACCAACCCCTGGTGGAGCAGCGCCGCTGACAGGGCCGCGATGTTGGTGTCTTCGGCCGCGGTGGTGACTGAGGGTTGGACCGCCGGCCATCCTTGAATGACCGTGGCCAGTGACCCAAGCTGGCTACCGGCAAAACCGAGGTACTTGCTGCGCAGCAAGTCGAGCACGATGACCTGCCCGTCGCACCAACATGCTTGGACGTGCTCGGCGAAAAGCAGCGCGGGAGGTGGAGTTGCCATTGGTGTCCTGCTCTCCTCTGTGTCTGCCGCCGGGGTCATGCAACGGTATGGGCGGTCCAGACCGCCCATACCTGCGACCACAATGCGGTGCGTCGATCAGTCAGCGCCGACCAGCCAGCTGCCAAGCGGCTCGTGCAGTGAGCCGGCGGCCGCGGCCGGCCGGCGAGGCTTCGCGATGCGGTCACAACCGGTGGCCTGGCCCTTGACCTACGGCGTCCAGGCTGCCGGAGCCTCGGTCAGTCTTCCGGCCTTGTCGGATGGTCGGGGTTGTCCTCGGGCAGGAAGAACTCGTCCCAGCCCTGGGTCAGCGACTTGGCGTCGCCCAGTTCGGTCATTTCCAGCTGCGTTGTCTCGTTCATGACGGACTCCTTTGGGTTGAGGTTGGGTACTTGGCGGCCCGCGGCGGTTTGCTTTGGGCAAGGTCAAGCTACGCCCCTGCACCGGCTTGAGGCAAGCAGGATGTGTATCGGTCGCCGGTGTTCGGCCAGCTCGGCAGCTCGGTCACTGGCCCTGGCATAGGGCCGCGTGGTCTGCTGCCGCATCGAAGCTGCCGCAGCAGCCGGCTTGCTCGCGTTCGGCGTTGCGCTGCGGGGTTCGCCCCTGTGGGGGTCAATCCCGAACGTTGAGCCGACTGCTCCTCAACGGGACTTGAGGATTTGCGCCGCCGAATCGTCAAACAGGTATGGAGGCCTTCGATTCGACCGGGGCGTTGCCCATGGAGCCTGGCGCTGACTGGCACTTGTGCTGGCAGGCCGCGGTCGGCAGGCAGTTTTTTGCGGATGAAGCGCTGTACGCGCGCGTCAGGACCCGCCTGATCGAGGCGCACGGGCAACGGGGCCGAGGGCTGATCGGCTATCTGTTGCTGCCCGGCGAGATTCACGTGGTGTCGCGCCTGTCGCGGGCCGACAGCTGCAGTGGCCTCGCCCGCGGCATCGGCACCATCGTCTCGCGCTGGGTTCGCGATGGCCAGCGCTTGTACAGCCCGGTGTTTGCCGGGGCGTTTCGGGCGCACCGGCTGGATTCCTTGCAGGCGCTGCGCAATGAGTTGCGCATGCTGGCTTGGCGACCGGTGCACCTGGGTCTGTGCAAGACGCCGACGCACTATGCCCACACGTCCTTGCGGGCCGTGATGGGGCTGGCGGTTCAGCAGCGCTTTGAGCCCAAGCTGGCCTTGGGTGTCTTCGGCGAGGCGGTGCCGCAGGCCCGGCAGGCAATGCGGGCCTGGCTGGCCGCCCGGCCGACGCAGTGGGAGATCCACGCCTGGGAGCTGATGCGCGGGCTGGTGGTGGCGCCTGCGGCCGCCGGCGCCCGTCCGATGGGGCTGGCACAGCAGCACGCCGCTGCGCTGGCGCTGCTGGTGGCTGCGGGCGGGCGAGAAGGCGTGGTCGGTGCGCTGCGGCTGCTGGAGGCTTGGGTCCTGGTCCGTTTGGGCCTGCATGGGCAGGTGGACCTGCACGGTTCGTCCGGGCGCGACGGGTCCAGGGGGCGCGCCCTGGTGGCTTGTTTGGCCGTGGACCTGGGCTTGTGCTCCGCGGCGGCGGTGGCGCGGCACTTCCGGCGCTCACGGTCGACGCTCAGCGAACAGATGCGCGCCTGCAGGCTGCGCCCTGCGGATGCGGCGCTGCTGGGCTTGCCGGCCGGCCGGCTGGCGGAAGAGGCGGTGGCCTTGGCCCCGCAGCCCAGATGAGGGAAGCGGCCCTTCCCGTGGCCGGGGTGCCCGGTTGCGATGATGGCCGTTGCGCCTTGCGCGACCGCCATCCTCTTCGCGGAACCGGTGGTCGGCCGGGCCCTTGGGGGCTCGACCGCCACCCCGGCCATGGCTTACGTTGGAGTCGAGCAACGCAGTGCCCACCTGGCTGGGTGCATGTGCGACGGGCGGATTACCAGGCGAAGTGCAACACCTTCAAGAAGGGGGAGGCGGTGAGGCGGAGACTCACTGCTTCACTTCCGGCAAGAAGGAAAAGCAGCATGGGGTACAGCCACCTCACCGCGAGGGAACGCTATCAGATAG
>JBBCJV010000027.1:0-82180 GCA_037190565.1 Burkholderiaceae bacterium | reverse complement strand
GCGCGAGGCGCATCCAGGCCTCTTGCACCAGGTCGTCGGCCTCGTGCTCCGAGCGGCCACGGCGCATCAGCGCCCCCTTGACGCGGGAGAATACAACCTGCCAGTCCTGCGCCATAGGGGTGTCCCTCTGAAAGAGGTGTTGGCCCCTCAGACCACCGGCGCCGCGGACGTCCTGCGCGCCCCGGCCGGCCGTACCCGAATCGCCACCCGGGAACCCGCCTCCAGGCCCCGGGCCTGCAGGTTGCGCTCCGCCTGCAGCAGCCCCTGCCCCACACAGGCCACGGCCGCAGGCTCATCAGCAAACGGCCCGTGGCGCGCCAAAGCCCGCCCCAGCGCCAGTTGCACGCGGTGGGCAGCGGCATCCCCCAGAAGCACGACACCCCGAAGGCGGGCCGGCAGAGCGAACAGTGGCTCCAGTTCCCCCAACAACGCCCGCCACCGCTCCACCACGGCCGGATAGCGTATGACCCAAGGGTTGTCGGCCAGGCGCCGTAGCGGCGCCCGCATCAGGAGAGCCTCCGTCTTTTGCCCCATGTGCTGGCTCACGCACATCGTCAGGCGAACCCACGCCTCCCGCATTGCGCCGTCGGAGTCAGGCCCCGGACGACCACGACCACGACGTCGACGCGCCTTGTGGACATGTTCGAAGGTTCCTTTCCGCTTCGGCATTGCGCTGCTCCAACGACCCAGGCATATCTCGTGCACACCGTCCAAGGACCCCGTGTAGTCGTGGTAACCGAGGGCATGACGCACGCCTGCTCATGTCAAAACTAATACTATAGTCTCTGGCACAATAGTACCAACACTCCCACGATTGTCCAGTGGGAAGGGCAGAAACTCGATTCGGGCAAGAAGTCAGGCGCAGGCGGGATGCGCGCGCCCTCACACAGGAAGACCTAGCGGAGCGGGCCTCGATTCACTCCACCTATGTCGGACAAATCGAGAGAGGCAAAAAGTCCCCGACATTGGGCGTCATCTGCAGACTCGCAGCTGCGCTTCATGTGCAGCCATCAGTACTGGTTGCCGCGGCCGATGAGTTCGGCTATCCGCGAGTGATTCCACCTCTTACGCCGTTCGACTAGGTTTCCAAGAGTCGGTGCGCCAAGCCGCACGGTCGGCCTGGGCATGACGATCAGCAAATGTATGCGCCCATAAAATGACACGATAGTCTCTGGCACGATAGTGCCTGTTTGACCACGATCCATTTCGTGGGAAGCACCGAGACTCGATTTGGCAAGGAACTCAAGCGCAGGCGGAATGACCTCGGTCTGTCGCAAGAAGACTTGGCCGACCTGGCCGACGTTCATGCCTCTTACGTCAGTCAGATCGAGCGAGGCGTGAAGTCACCCACTCTCGGTGTCATCTGCAGGCTCGCAGTGGCCCTGGGCGCCCTTCCGTCGGAAGTCGTGTCGGCGGTTGACCAACTCGTTCGCCGGCGGTGAGGTAGCCCAACGCAGACTCAAACGGTTCTGCGCACGGGCCATCTGGTTGCGGCCTGCGCCGCCTCCACTTCGCGTTCAGCAAAGCACTAATGCGGCCGCTGCGGAGGCAGTTTGCTCGACCGTCTTGAGGGCAGAGCCGGCAAGCCGCTGAGGTCGACCATGTAGAAGCGACGTACCGAGCCAGGGGGCTGGCTACTCTGCCAATCTGGGACTCGGAACTCAGGCTTGCCAACCGGGCAGTCGCGACGAGAGTCCCGGACAATGACCAGCATGCGCGCTTGGCTGGCTGGAGCAACGTCTACCTATTGGGCTTGAGAAATCGCGCCGCCCCGGCCAAGATGCAAACCTAGGAACAAATTGGCATTGGCACCAACAGGTTGCTACTTGTCGACATCAAGCCTGCTGTCGAAAACACGTTAGGCCTCACGAAATGCACGTTTCCGATGTCGTCGAGTTGCTTGAAGACTGGCCACAGCCTGGGACCGGCAACGCAGGCCCGCGAGTTCAGGATGGAAGGGGGCCTTTTCGTATCGCATACGACACACCGAACGAGACCGTTGCCATAGTCGAGTTTCGCTTATGTCTACAGTTCGTCTTCGGCCACCCGAACGATGAAGTTCTTCACAGTCATCCCTTGTACGAGCGCGGGCTGAAACACCACTCTGTACACCGAATCCGCAACTCTTCGCGGTTGCACGCAATGAAACAAACGAACTCGGTACATCACCGACACGACGCAGCGACTTACCTGGATGGGAAGGAACACTACGTCTTCACTTTCCAAGACGGCACTCTCGAGTGTCTGGCCATAACTGCTGGAAGTTCCGCTCCAAAGCTGACTATCGTGCCGGGCTGGAAGGAAGCCTATGCGTTGCTTGCCGCCAGTGAGGCCTAACCCCTCGCTCAAGCGCGGACCCGCTACGGCTACCGCGCTTGGCCGCTCCAGGCGCCAGTGGCAGCATGCCTTCTGCGGCCAAGCGCGTCCGCCTTCACGGTCCGCTTAGCTCGAACGTTAGGTTCGCCAAACCTCGAGTCCCCCTTCCATCCACTTCGTCCCACCGGTGGCACTCTCCATGTTGCGTACTGAACTGTCTGCGGGCGTCGTCACACTCACTG
Source organism: Burkholderiaceae bacterium (assembly GCA_037190565.1). Lineage (GTDB taxonomy): Bacteria > Pseudomonadota > Gammaproteobacteria > Burkholderiales > Burkholderiaceae_C > Rubrivivax. The sequence continues at coordinate 79,622 of JBBCJV010000027.1, read as the reverse complement.
GTCTGAACAACGTTAGCGTCGTTCTAGGCCGAAATGGAGCCGGCAAGAGTCGCTTGCTCAGAGCGATAGAGCAAGGGATTGTCAATGACGTGAACTTCAATGTTCGCTACATAAGTCCCGAGCGTGCGGGTGTCTTCCGTCGTGATGGCAACATCATGAACAACATGGAACGGAGCCCAAGCTGGCTCAGCGACGTCCGCAGGGTCAATCAGGCGGAGAACTTCAAAGCGGCTTCGGCGAATCTGCTACGAGAGATTGAGACTGCATATCTGCGACGGCTGCAGGACTCCCGGGAATTGCGGCAAGACTTAGATCGAAACTTTCGCACCGACCGCCTCGACAGGATAAACCGACTACTGGCAAACGTTTCAATCGAACAAGAGAAATCAGAGTTCGTTTTTCGCAGCAGTGCGGGCGAGTTGGTGCAACCCGATCAGATCAGCAGCGGTGAGTCTGAGGCAGTCGCACTCGCGGCTGAGGTGATGTACTTCTTCGAGACTGTTGACCGAACGAGGTTCAACTTGCTGCTCCTTGATGAGCCGGATGTTCATTTGCATCCAGATCTCCAGGCACGCTTAGCTGGCTTCCTTCTTGATCAGATCGAACAACTCGACGATGAGACGCGACCACGAGTAGTTGTCCTCCTCGCCACGCACAGCACTGCACTCGTGTGCGCGCTGGCAGTGTCGAGTCGCACCTCCATCGGCACCAAAGACTTTGGGGTGGATTCGGTGCGCCTCGTTCAATCGACCGAGCAACTTCGAAAGATCGCGCCGTTCTTCGGTCATCCGCTATCGCTAAGCCTCAGCAACGATGCGATGCTGATCCTGGAGGGCGAGGATGATGAGCGCGTTTGGCAGCAAGCCGCTCGTTCGTCGCGAGGCCGAATCCGACTGTTCCCTGTCCTCGCAACTTCCGTAGATCAACAGTCGGCACTTGAGGCGTTTTCTTCTCAGTTGCTTCAGAGCCTTTACGATGCACCTGTGGCGTACTCGCTCCGCGATGGGGACGGAGCTGAGGGAGACCTAGACGCGGTCGGCCCAGTCTCCCGATTTCGGCTTCGGTGCTATGCAATCGAAAACACACTACTTACGGATGAGTGTCTACTCTTGCTCGGCAAGACTTGGGCGGAGTTCCAAGCCGCGGCGACAACATGGGCGTCTGAGGCCACCACTCATCGAGACAAGGACCTCGTTCAGCGCCTAGTGGTGTCATCAGATCGACTGCGAAACACGAAGATCAAGAACATTCGTCAGCTCGTCTGCGCAATAGCTGGGGTGACCAAACCCTGGGAGGTCGTTGTTGGTCAAGCCCTGGGGTCCTTGGACCTCGCAAACCTGAGTACCGTCGAGACGAGTCTGGCCAACTTCCTGGGAGTGGACGCGACTCGTGCCCTGCTTGGAACACAAGTCATTCGCTAGCAGCCGCGCAAGGCGAACCTAACCCCTCGCTCAACGACCGGACCCGCTACGGCAGCCACCGTCTGGCCGCTCCAGGTCATGATAGAAATCGTCCTTCCGCGGCCAGCCGGCGTCCGCCTCCGCAGTCCGGTTAGCTCGAACGTTAGGCTGCACAATTCACCCCCTCCCCCCATGCCAGACTCCCAAATCCCTAGCGGAGCCAGCCAGACCAAGAAGTCCTTGGCCGAGTCACTCCCTTGGGAATTGATTGCCGGCCTTCTCGGAGCTGTGTCCGGCCTGAGTCTCTTCCTGTCGATCGTCTTCGACATGGGCTACTTTGAGACTGTTGGTCTTCGCTTTTCTGATGTTCCAACCACAATCTCCGACCACGTCAGGAGCGCTCTCCTCTGGGTGCCTCAAGCCACCACGGCAGCGTTTGTCTACGTACTGGTTGAGCTCATGCAGAAGCACTTTGGTGGGCTGTTTGCAGAAGAGGGGCTGTCGCTGTCGAACAGACAGGCTGTCGGTGTCGCGACGATAGGCAAGTGGGCGTTCAGAGCCTTCATCGCCGGAGCATTCCTCGTCGTCATAGCCGACACCGTGACTGGTGGTCAGTTCGCCAAGTACGCCGCTGCGGCTTCGACGATAACCATTGCATACATCGTCTTTGCAGGAGCGACGCATATGGCCAAGAAGAGGCAGTTGTCGCCTGCCAAAGTCGCAATGCTGTGCATCTTCCCTGTGGTCATGATGATGGTCTACAACTCTGGACGGACCAAGGCGATTGAGGAGCGAACCGACCCTCGACTAGCAACCATCACGCTTGAGGGACAGCGCGAGATTCAACTCAGCGTCTACCGATACCTTGACCGCGGAGTGCTTGGCACAGTCGGCGAAGGAAAGCTGATCTTCTATCGCTGGGAGGAGGTCAAAAGGCTGGCCTCCGTCTTTCAACCGCCAAAGCGCGTCAACTGGCTTTGTCAGTCACTTGGCGCTGCCTGTGCTGCACCTGTCGGGTCGACGAAAAGTCCAGCATCCGCTGCAAGCCGCTGAGGCGCGAGTGCAGCCTAACCCCTCGCTCAAGGCGCCGACCCGCTACGGCAGCCACCGTCTGGCGGCTCCAGGCCGCTGTCAATATCATCCTTCCGCCGCCAGCCGGCGTCTGCCTCCGCGGTCGGCTTAGCTCGAACGTTAGGCCCTGCACAAACGGGGCCGTGCAGTACACGAACACCTAGAAGCGACTTTAGAACTTTGTCGTCAGTGTGAAAGAGAAGGAGAAGCTCACCCTTTTTGCCGAGCGGTATGAGGTTACGCACGATCGCCAGTCGAAGCAAGACCGCAGCGGAGGCCATCCTCAAGACACGGGACGCGCGAAGGCGCGCGTTCAGCCATAGTTACTCCGAGGAGGAGACAGTATGGGATCGTCATTTCTCTCGATCAGGCGGTTCGTTGCGCTCGCTGCGATCTACGGGGTGTTCGCTGCGAGCGGTCCTACGCTCGCATCCGACGACGAAGCGCGCATCGACGGAGAGATCAGCCGAGTCGAGCGTGACCTTGAGTTCTCCCGGACGATGGAGCAAATGGTCATAGCCGCGCGCAAGGACGCCTCTGCGCTACGGTTCCAGCGCCAGATGCTCGAGCAATCGCTTCAACGGCTGCAAGCAGAAAAGGCCGAACTGATCGCGCAACGCGCTGTGCAGCAACAAGCCGCGGGCCCTGTCAGTACCGCGTCGAATGCGTGCAAGACATCACTCGCCCACCTCTCACCACGGCTTCCTGTCTATCAAGTCGATCAACTTCAGCAAGTGCGCTCGGCGATTCTAGCCGAAGACCTCAATGGGACTCTCTCGCGGGCGCGCTCGCAAGGCCTCTCTACCGCGCAGGCTGCGTCGATGTCGCTTCAAGCAGCGAACAACGCCGACGATGAAGTTCGCAAGGGCGTGAACTGCATTCGGAACTTCGCATCAAGTCCAGAGAGCGTCATTGACGCTCTGGAGAACGGCGTCTTCCGTTTCAGCAGCACGCGGATGGGGGATCTCAACATCAACGAGAGCTGCGCAGCGCAGTACGTCGTCCTAAAGTACACGGCTGTGGCAACGCGCGAGTCTGCAGTGCAGATGGCCTGCCTAGCGCAATCGCGCTGAAGCACAGACGCACATGATGTACGCGCAAGACGTACGGCAGTTGCTTGCACTTGCACTGTCGCTTCTTGCTCTGCGTGCATATGGCACTGGCGGCATCGAATTGGCAAGTGCCTCAATGTCTCCGACCCGTGACGAGTGCGTAGCGATAGCAAGGCACAACACAGAAATCCAGTCTCGACTCGTAAAGCAGCACGAACTGTGTCTAAAGGCACACGCCGCTTCTGAAGGCGACTATCGCGCATCAGACCCATGCTCTCGTCGTGCGTGTCGCCCCGTCCACCTCCAGATGAACTGGGCAGATAAACAGTCACGCGCCATTCATTCGGAGTGCCTCTCGCGTGTGCCGAAGACCCCGGCGAGCGTGGCAGTCGATGCCGGTCAGAAGAACGGCGACACATCGGGCGCAGTTTCTGGCAGCACAGAGGACGAGAAACGGAAGCAATGGCTCGTGCGCGCCAATGAGGTACTTGAGAAGATGAAGCTCGCAACGAGCATCGTTGAGAAGCGCGACCGGCCCTGGCTCCTTGTTGAGGAGGCATGGGGCGACGCTGCGGCCCGCATTCGCCGAGAGGTTGCGAATCTCGATCCGAGTGCAGCAACGCGGTCGTCGCTCGATTGGGAGGTCTATGACCTCCTCTTCAACAACGTCTACGACAAGACGATTGAGAACGCGCGCATGGCGCGCAATCCCATCGCCGTGGTTATCAACCAAGGGATGCTCACCAAGCTGAATGTCATGCACGCTGACGCATACAACCAACTCAATGACGTGCTCAGGCAAGTAGATGCGCTCGGGTTAGCGCTCCCGAGCCCTGCGGGAAAACAGTATCGACCTGTGCCGTTCCGCCCGCAGCCCGAGACCCCCGCGCGAGGGCCAGCGGGCAGTCGCCGCAGCGATAGTGGTGGAAGTGACGAGTGCGCAGTCTTTCGTGATCCTGCGCGAAGCAACGATCTTCTCGCACGCGACTCTGCGGCGTGGCTTGCCTTGAATGGGAAGTGCAACAGTACTCGGTGATGGGTGAAAGGCAGGCGCAACGTGCGCTCGTGGCAGTGAACGCCCACACTAGCACCGCCTTAGCACCTCGAGTGCTGCCTAAGGAATGTCTGCACAACGTGACGCGAAGCGGCGCGCAAGCCAGTTGACGGGCGAGGCTGGCGCAGAACCGGAGTCGGGTCGTTGTTGAAGGCAGCGTTGCGGGCCTTCGGCGGCCCGTGCCGGGCGCCTTTGGCGCCTCGCAGGCGCACTCATCCCCGCGTCCCCATCAACTGTCTGCGCGCCGTCCACAGGTTGCTCAGTGCGAACAGCGTGACGATCTGCGCCGTGTTCTTGGCCAGTCCTCGGTAGCGCACCTTGGCGTAGCTGAACTGGCGCTTGAGCACGCGGAAGGGATGTTCGACCTTGGCCCGCACGCTGGCCTTGCATTGTTCCCGCACCAGCGCGTCGAAGTGCGGCGCGATGAAGGGGTTGAGCTTGCGACGCAGCCCCGGGCGCATGGCCACGTGCCAGGCCGGGCCGGCAGCCTCCGGCCGCTTGTGCACACCCTGGTAGCCGGCGTCACCGAAGGCAGCTTCCTCGTCGCCGTGCAGCAGCGCACCAGCCTGCGTCACGTCGTTGACGTTGGCTGCCGTACCCACCACGCTGTGCACCAGGCCGGAGCCGGCATCCACGCCGATGTGGGCCTTCATGCCGAAGTACCACTGGTTGCCCTTCTTGGTCTGCTTCATCTCAGGGTCGCGCTCACCCTCCCGGTTCTTCGTCGAGCTGGGCGCGGCGATCAGCGTGGCATCGACCATCGTGCCCTTCTTCATCATCAAGCCCTTGGCCTGGAGGATGTCGTTGACCACGCACAGCATGTCCGCGGCCAGGTCGTGCTTCTCCAGCAGGTGGCGGAACCTCAGGATGGTCGTCTCGTCAGGCAGGCGCTGCGTCGGTGCGTCCAACCCGGCGAACTCGCGGAACACCGCCATGTCGTGCAGCGCTTCTTCCGTCGCCGGGTCCGACAGCGCGAACCACTGCTGCAGGTAGTGCACGCGCAGCATGGTCTCGATTCCAAACGGCGGCCGGCCCGTCCGGGCCTTGGGGTAGTACGGCTCGACCACCTGCACCAGCGCCGCCCACGGCACCACCTGCTCCATCTCTTCGAGGGACTCTCGCTTCCTCGTCTTCTTCGTCGACAGGTTCAAACCCAGGCCCAGTTGTTTCATGCTCGCGCTCGTCGTTGCCTCGTCGCCTCAGGTCATGCAAGATTCGGGCAAGCTACGCAGACATTCCTTAGGCACCTGAGTTCGCCGACTTGCCGATCGAGGCGGGTGCGTCATGAAATCCGCCGCAAGCGACAACAACCATCTTGCAGGAACTAGTATGAGACTCATCAAGCGCCTCACTCTCAAGTTTGGAGCGAATGCGACATCCGAGCCACTAGCACTTGATCCGACAGGCATAACGTTGTTCGTTGGCCCGAACAACGCAGGCAAGTCTCTCGTACTACGGGAGATTGAGCGGTACTGCTCAACGGAAGACAAAGCCGGAAACTCAATCATTGATCAAATTGAGTTCAATTTTCCTTCTGCCGCGCAGATAGTCGCCGACCTACAGACCAAGAAAGCGGAGCCGAAAGATAACGAGAACGTGCCAGACGGGCACATACTCGTTCAGAGAATAAACACCTATCGAGGACTGCGCGACCGCGAGATCGTTCCATTCAAGAATATCGAGAGCTGGGTAGAGGGAAAGAATACTCACGCTCTGACCCGCTACTACGTCTCGCTCTTGACCGTACGGTTAGATGGCGCTACACGAACCACGCTTCTTAGACCTGCGACTCGAAGCGACTTATTGGAGCCGCCAACCAATCTGCTGTCAGCTCTCTTTGTAGATGAGGCCGCCCGGAAAAGAATAAGAGACCTCACCCGAGACGCGTTTGGAACGTACTTCACAATTGATCCTCTGAACTCGAATCAACTTCGTGCGCGCCTTTCTGCTCGAGCCCCCGAGAGCGAGTCGGAGGAGCAGGCGCTTGATGTACGCGCCCGAGACTTCCACAGATCATCGCAAGAACTAATGGACGCCTCGGATGGGGTGAAGGCTTTCACCGGAATGGTGGCTGCTGTGCTTGGATTAAATTGTCGTGTACCACTAATTGATGAACCGGAAGCATTTCTCCACCCCCCTCTCGCACGGCGCCTTGGAAAAGAGCTTTCCGAAGCGGCAACTCGAACTAATGCGTCGGCGTTCATAGCGACTCATAGCTCCAACTTCCTAATGGGCTGCATCTCCGGAAGCCCACAGGTAAACATTGTTCGCCTTACCTACAAGGGCGGCAATGCCACTGCGAGGCTGCTAACGCACGAAAAACTCCAGGATGTGATCAAGTCTCCGCTCATGCGCTCTACGGGCGTCCTCAGCGCACTGTTCCACGAAGGCGCAGTAGTTTGCGAAGGAGACTCTGACCGAGCGCTCTACGAAGAAGTCAACTCCCGCATCGCAGCAATCAGTCAAAAGCAGTCTGCGGAGGCAATATTTATCAACGCTCATACCAAGCAGTCCACCGCGAAGATCGCTGGACCGCTAAGGCGAATGGGTATACCAGCAGCTGTCGTCATTGACTTCGACATATTCAACGGAAACGAAGATTTTAAGCATCTCGTGCGAGACATCGGCGCCCCAAACTCTTTAGCCCAAGGCTGGTGCCATACCAAGTCTCTCATCTCACAGCAACTCGAGCAGTCTGGCGTGGACTACAAGAAGCATGGCCTATCGGCGGTAAAGAACTCCGAGACGACTGCGGGGCTACAAAGCTTGATGCAGTCACTTAAGCAGTACGGGGTATTCATCGTACCCAACGGAGAACTCGAGTCCTGGCTATCCGCCACTGGAGTTGAGCCGACTGCGAATAAGAAGCACTGGCTGATGAGCATATTCGAAAAACTGGGCGATGATCCGAATGCCGCCGACTATGTTCGACCAACGAACGATGACGTATGGCAATTCATCCGAGAAGTCGCAGCCTGGATAAACGATCCCAATCGAGCCGGAGTATAGAGGTCGCGGCGCAGACGCCCAACCCCTCGCTCAAGGCGCCGACCCGCTACGGCAGCTACCATCTGCCCGCTCCAGGCTCCTTTGTTATCGTCCTTCCGCGGCCAGCCGGCACCTGCCTCCGCCGGTCGGCTTGGCTCGAACGTTGGGCCCTACCTGAACCAACCTTGCGAGTCCAGCAATGAAGAAGGACGAAGAATACCCTGCCACACGCTTCTCTGTTGAAGTTCTGCGAACAGTCATTGCTCAAGTCATAGCGCTTCCGCGCTGCGACGCAGACAAGCCGGAGTATCACTCCCTAAAGGTCGATCACGACGATGCAACTTGGCATCACGACTCCGTCGATGAATTCTTTGCGGACTACCGAAAGTACAACTCGTCAGCTCATCTTTACTTCAGAGCCGGAAATTCCGCTCTGAGTTTCTGGGCAGATCGGAGCAGAGCAACTATTTGGGCGGAAGGGCCGTCGCGAGCGGATATTGAATCTATATTCTCGACATTCGACTCTGCGCAGATCTCGTGCAAAGTGGAGCTTCCGTTGCCACAGAAGACAAGGCCAACCACTTTCATTGGTCGCGGTCGGAGCCCGCAATGGCGGGACCTGAAAGATCATCTGATCGACAAACACGGCTACAAAATTGAAGCCTATGAAAGCGGGGCGCGCGCTGGACACACGGTCAGCGCCGTCGGCGTGAACTGAACAGCCGGGACATGGTGGCCGAAGTTTCTCCACGCCGGCGGGAAGGAGCAAAGCTCCAAGGGCGACATCCGCATGTCGATTGCGGCCCCTCTCGGTCGTCGTACGAAGGCCAGCCCCATCCTGCGGAGGCGGTACACCACACGGAACGCCAAGGTAAAACATGGAAAGCACAGCTAAAGTCAAAGGCCCCGCCTCCTACTTCCCCTCCATCGAGAAGAAGTATGGGCATCCTGTTGAACACTGGTTCAGCTTGCTCAGGGCCGCAGGCGATCTCAAACACATGGAACTCGTGAGCCTGCTCAAGTCGGAACACGGTCTCGGCCACGGGCATGCCAACGCGCTCGTGGCCTACCATCTGGCAAGGCGTTAGCGCCGGTCCGGTTGGGTGTGCACTGGCTCACCCTGGCGAGGCCCAGCCCCTCGCACAAGGCGCCGGCTCACTACGGCAGCCGCACTTGGCCGTGCGGCGCCTTGGCGTATCCTGCGCCGCACCGCCAACTACGCCCGACTCCGCGGCCGGCCTGGCTCGAACGTTAGGCACCGGAACCCACGCATGACCGCCGACCCCGAACCCCAAGTCGTCGCGGGCTACGCAGACAGTACGCTGCGCCTTGTTCCCGGCCTTGTGGATATGCAACGCATGGCGATGCTGCTGCTGGCCGAGCGCACGCCACACGACGGCAAGGTGCTTGTCGTTGGCGCGGGCGGCGGTGTAGAGCTCAAGCGCTTTGCAGAAGCCCAGCCAAGCTGGCGCCTTGAGGGTGTCGACCCCTCGGTCGAAATGCTTCAACTGGCTCGATCCAATCTTGGCGAACTGATGTCGCGCGTTCGGCTGCATGAAGGGTACGTTGATGTCGCGCCGAGCGGGCCTTTCGACTCTGCCTCCTGCCTTCTCACTCTTCACTTCACCTCTGCTGCCGAGCGGCTGAGAACTCTTCAGGAGATCCACCGGCGCTTGAAGCCTGGGGCGCCGCTGGTTGTCATGCACCTGAGTTTTGATCAGGATCCAGAACAACGGCGCTGCTGGCTAGCACGGTACGCCGCGTTTGCTACCTCTTCAGGTGTAGAGGCTGCAAGAGCGCAGGCTGGCGCGGCAGCAGTGGCTGAACGGCTGGAGATCTTGTCCCCATCTCAAGATGAGGAACTGATGTTCAAGGCCGGGTTCAAGAGCGTCTCCCTGTTCTACGCCGCGTTCACCTTCCGCGGATGGGTCGCCTACGCATAGCGAGCGCTGTAATCGCATGTGCTGCGTAACCCCTCGCTCCAGACCCCGACCCGCTACGGCAGCCAGGCTTGGCCGCTTCAGGTGCCAGTGGCATCAAGCCTTCCGCAGCCAAGCGCGTCCGCCTTCGCAGTCCACTTGGCTCGAACGTCGGGCCTCACAAGCGAGCGAACGGCGCACAAAAGGCTCTCTTCTGGCAAGATTGTCTACCCGAGTTCGGGAGACCGCTATGCAACGTGGTATCTGGATCGCAACGCTGCTGACTGCTGCCAGCCTAAGCGTCGACGCGCAGACCTTGAATCTACGTACCGGAGGCTGGGACCTGGTGATCAAGGACAGCTCAGATGGCGAGACCGTCGAGATCAAGACCAAGATGTGCCTCAAGAAGGAAGATCTCGACGCCGACGCGCCATTCAGAAGAAACGACGATGCAGAGAACTGCAAGACGACGCTGCGAACTCGGACGGCAACGCGAATGTCTTACATCATCGTGTGCACTGGCGTGGAGGCTAGCCGCAGCACGTATGACATCACCGCCGGCAACCCGGAAACGATGACGATCAAGGGAAGAACCGAAGGTTCTGACAGCGGAACGATCGAAGTTACGGGCCGGTTTGCAAGTGCCAGCTGCCTAGGCTACACACCGTAGCGCCGAGAACCTTCGTGAGGCCTGACCCCTCGCTCAAGGTCGGGCCTAACGGCTGGGCGCCAAGCCGTCGGTCCCGCCTTAGCTCGGGCGTGGGACCGCTGGCAACTTTGACGCAGAGCGAGACTGACCATGAAGACCGTGATTTGGCTGGGAGCAACAGTGTTCGGTCTCGCTGTCGCAGCCGGAACTCATCAGGCGGCGCCATCGGCGCACAGTAGCCCAGACTCACGGCAGGTCGTCGGGATCGGTGGCATGTCGGTCGAGCGGGCGGCCCATCAGGCCACACGCCTCGCGTCGGGCAAGGTGCTGATTACAGGGGGATGCTCGGGACGGTGCGATACAACCCTGGATCGGGTGGAAGCCTTCGACCCCTTGACCGGCAGGTTCGAACCCATGCCAGCCATGGCGACAGCACGCGACAGCCATGCGGCGGTTGCGCTGGAAGACGGGCGCGTACTGGTGGCAGGGGGCTGGAGTCAACGACGCGCGACAGCCAGCGTTGAGCTGTTCGACCCTGTCAGCGGCAGGTTTGGCTCGGCGGCTGAAATGACACAGGCTCGCGCGGTACCCGTGGCGACGAGGCTGGCGGACGGCCGCGTCCTGATCACCGGTGGTCAGACGTCACAGATGGCGCCTCTGAACACTGCGGAGCTCTTCGACCCTGCGTCGAACCGATTCTCGGCCACCGGGTTGATGCACAGTGCCCGAATCGGTCACACGGCTGTGACCCTGGCTGATGGTCGGGTGCTTGTGGCTGGCGGGCTCAGTGCCCGGCGCGGAGCCGTGCTGCGGTCGTCGGAGATCTTCGATCCGGCGTCGGGCCGGTTTGAACCGACCGGCGACATGGTTTCGCTGCGCCAGAAACATGCCGCCATTCGCCTGCTAGATGGCAAAGTGCTGATCATTGGCGGTTCGGACGCCGGCCCCCGGAGCGATCGCTACAGAAGTACCGAGTTGTACGACCCCGCCAGCGGCCGCTTCTCCCCTGGCCCCGACATGCAATGGCAGCGCTACAAGGTGCCGGATGCCGCGGTGCTGTTGCCTACGGGTGAAGTGCTGGTGGCCGGAGGAGCTGAACATTTGGAGCGCTATGACCCCATCGGTCAACGCTTTGTGCCGCTGCCCGGGGAGTTGAGCGGGCCACACGAGTTCGCTACCGCCAGCTTGTTGGATAACGGGAGTATCTTGGTGCTGGGCGGCTATGACGAGCAGATCCGAACCTCGGCATCGGCGTGGCTGGTGCGAATGCCGAATTGAGGGTGGTGGGCCAGCGTTTGATTCAAGTTGCCACGCCGGAGCGGCTATTGGCTGGCGCGTCGTAGGCTCGCGCAACAGTCGGCGAGCGGCCTTGCCACTGCCTCGAGCCGACTCGCTGCGGCAGCCGTCGGCTCGGCCCGAACGTCATGCGTCCCAGACCCCATCTTCGCGTCTGTAGCGCCGCCAAACCCGATCGACGCTTGCGCCACGTCATATATTCGAGTATTCTCGAATCATGGAAGAGAAAGAGATCGTTCGTGCCCTGGCGGCGCTGGCCCACCCGATCCGGCTGCAGGCGTTCCGAGCCCTCGTCGTCGCGGGGCAGGTCGGCCTGACTCCCGGGGTCATGCAGGACGGCATGCGCATTCCGCCAGCCACGCTGTCCTTCCACCTCAAAGAGCTGATGAATGCCGGGCTCGTTACCCAGGCACGCGATGGTCGCTACCTGATCTACCGCGCCGCCTTCGATCGGATGAATGCAGTGCTTGGCTACTTGACGGAGAACTGCTGTCAGGGCTCGGCGTGCGTCGTCGCCGAGTCGGCGCCTTCCTGCAACTGCTAAGCAACATGGAGAACCACATGAAGCGATTTCACGTCCATGCCCACGTCGAAGACTTGCAAGCGAGCATCGCGTTCTACTCAAAGATGTTCGCGGCTGAGCCCACACGCGTGGAGGGCGACTATGCGAAGTGGATGATGGACGATCCCCGCATCAACTTCGCGATATCCACACGTGGCGGGAAGCCGGGTGTCGATCACCTCGGGTTTCAAACGGACACCGGCGAGGAACTTGACGAACTGAAGGCGCGCGCACAGGCCGCGGATATGGTCGTGGCGGACGAAGGCGAGACGACATGCTGCTACGCACGCAGCGAGAAGCACTGGATCACCGATCCTCAAGGCATTGCCTGGGAGCACTTCCACACACTGGACAGCATTCCTGTGTTCAGCCAGAAGGCGGCGTCGCAGAGCGATGTCGCGTGCTGCGCAACCGCGCTGTCCAAAGGCAAACCGGTGGTCATTCCTGTCGGCACGGCGTCGTCGTGCTGCTGAGCCATGAGCACAGGCACAACCTACAACGTTCTGTTCATCTGCACTGGCAATTCGGCGCGTTCCATTCTTGCCGAAGGCCTGATGAACCACCTTGGGACCGGGCGGTTCCGCGCGTTCTCCGCCGGGAGTCAACCGAAGGGCGCTGTGAATCCGTATGCGCTTCGCGAGCTGGCGAGACTGCACATCCCTGCTGATGGCTTCCGCAGCAAGTCGTGGGACGAGTTTGCCGCGCCTGGCGCTCCCGTGATGAACTTCATCTTCACCGTCTGCGACCAGGCAGCCGGGGAATCCTGCCCCTACTGGCCTGGACAACCCGCCACGGCTCACTGGGGCTTGCCCGATCCGGCAGCGGTCGAGGGCACGGAGCACAGCAAGGCTCAGGCATTCCATGACGCCGCCGTGACACTCAAGCGTCGAATTGAGTTGATGCTTGCGCTGCCGGTTGAACGACTGGAACCGATGGCCGTGCACCGCGAAATCCAAAGCATCGGCGTACGCTGAATCCGGTGCGCCGTGTCGGAACTGAGGCGAAAGCTCTTTGCTGAAGCGCTCGGCACGGCGCTGCTGCTGGCCGTTGTCATTGGTTCCGGTGTCATGGCAGAGCGCTTGGGAGCGGGCAGCGCTGCCCTCGCCCTGTTGGCGAACACACTGGCGACTGTCGCCGGGCTCTATGTCTTGATTGAGGCGCTTGGACCGGTCAGCGGCGCCCACTTCAATCCGGCCGTCTCGCTTGTACTCGCCGTACGCGGGCAGCTGCCTCGCGCACTGCTCGCTCCGTATGTCGCCGCACAACTCACGGGCGCCGTCGCAGGCGCTTGGCTGGCACACGCCATGTTTGACATGAACATTTTTCAGCTCTCTTCCAAGGTCAGAGCAGGTTCTGGCCAGTGGCTTGCTGAGGCGGTGGCTGCGTTTGGGTTGCTGTTTGTCATCTTGCGCGCGCCACCCGGCCGCGTTGCGGCCATGGTCGCGGCTTACATAGGCGCAGCGTACTGGTTCACGGCGTCCACGTCGTTCGCGAACCCGGCTGCAACCGTAGGCCGCATGTTCAGCGACAGCTTCGCGGGCATTGCGCCCGCCAGCGTGCCGGCGTTCGTACTTGCACAACTGGCAGGTGCTGGCACAGCGGCGCTGGCGCACCGAGCGCTGAAGTGACGCAGAACCCCGCGCACAACCGGCGTCCGCCTCCGCGTTCCGGTTCGCTCGAACGTTGGACGTCGCACATGCACCCAGCCAGGTGCCTCGAACGGCCTCGAACTCGGTTCACCAGCCGGCTGCATCTCCGTCTTTTCGTAGCCTCTTGCCTTCGCCACTCCCACGCAGAGCCCGACACATGCTGCAACTCCGCCCGAACTGCGAATGCTGCAATGTCAACCTTCCGCCGGAATCCACAAGGGCCAGGATTTGCACCTTCGAGTGCACCTTCTGCGCCGAGTGCGCGGACGGCAAGCTGGCGGGAACTTGCCCGAACTGTGGAGGGGAGTTGCTCCAGCGCCCGAGAAGGCCGTCTGAGAAGCTGTTGAAGTACCCAGCGTCGACTGAGCGTGGTTTCAAACCAGCGGGTTGCGCGGCAGCAGGCTAGCCAGTGCGTAATGCTGACTTGAGAAGGTCGTCCCCGTCGCGCCGGGCTGGAAAGTGGCGATGAGGCCCGCCAGGCGATCGACGCGCTGAGCAGAACGGTCGTCCATGCCCAGTAAAGAGAGCCCCGGCCAAGGCCGGGGCTTGCAAGCCGTGCCCCTGTCATCGGGACAAAGCGCCCTGCTCGGGGAGGAAAAGCAGGGGAACGCTGCTAAGAGCATGCGCCGATGAATGTACTCCTTCAGAGTTCGAGGCGGTCGGTACTGCTGTTCGCGACGCGGTCTACGGCTCGCTCAGCCGTGCTCACCACCCCTTCATCCACATCGTCAGCAACATCGCAACACTTGCAACCCGCTTTTCCACGGCGCTGACACTGAGCCCATGTTTCTTCGCAATTGCCTGATAGCTCGTGCCGTCGATTCGTCGTGCCAAGAACATCGCTCGGTTCTTGTGGCTCAAGCGGCCAAGAAAGACAGAGAGATGGGCCAGTCTCTCTCGGGCAAGCAACGCAGACTCTGCGCTGGGTGAGGGATCAACCAGTGAATCGTCGTCCAACCCAACCTCTTCGCCACGCTGCGCACGGGTACGGTGCGCATCAATCGACAGGTTGATCGCCGCGCGCATCAAGAATGCCTCGGGCTGTTCGACGGCCTGTTCGCGTTCATAGGTCGCGAGCCGCACCCACGCTTCCTGTACCAGGTCCTCGGCTTCGTGTTCCGCCGAACCGCGACGAATCAGTGCGGCTCGGACGCGAGCGAGAACGGCTGGCCAGTTCTTGATCATCGTCTCGGCAAGTTGAAGGGAGTGCTGCGGATCTCGAGCCTGAGACTGCAGCGCGGAAGGCCTCCTTGCGACCGGCGGCCACGCCTTGGGCGGATCAAGGAACAGGCGATCCGCCAACATCGGGAACTTGCCCAGGTACTGGCATACCCGCACTACAGAGAACGCCGGTGTCTCCATAGCCCTGAAGCGAACCTGCCACCCTAGGGCCCGGCCCAAGCTTCCATGCAACTTCCGCACCGCACCATCACCAGAAGGGAGGACGCTCTTCAGGTGGAGAACTTACCCGCGGTCTCCTGCTCGGCAAGACGTGCGGAAACGAACTCGTGCACCAGGACTGCAGCCGACCTGCTTGGACGGCTCATGCAGACAAAAAAGCCCCGTCTGGCGGGGCTTTTGCGGTGGGCTCCCGGGGCCCTTCTGGACTTCCCGGAACTTGCCTTTGGCGGAGAGAGAGGGATTCGAACCCTCGATACGGGAGACCCGTATACCGGATTTCGAGTCCGGCGCATTCGACCACTCTGCCATCTCTCCAGACGCTGCCGCAGGTGGTCTGCCGCGACAGCGAAGCCTACGATTCTAGCGGTTTTGGCTCAGGCGGCGCGCAGCACCTCGGCGCCGCCCAGGTAGGGGCGCAGCGCCACGGGCACCTGGACGCTGCCGTCGGCCTGCTGGCCGTTTTCCAGCACCGCCACCAGGGCACGCCCCACCGCCAGGCCCGAGCCGTTGAGCGTGTGCACAAACTCGGTCTTGCCCTGGGCATTGCGAAAGCGCGCCTGCATGCGCCGCGCCTGGAAGGCCTCGCAGTTGCTGCACGAGCTGATCTCGCGGTAGGTGCCCTGCGCCGGCAGCCACACCTCCAGGTCGTAGGTCTTGGTGCTGCCGAAGCCCATGTCGCCGCTGGCCAGCGCCACCACGCGGTAGGGCAGCTCCAGCGCCTGCAGCACCGCCTCGGCGTGGCCCACCATCTCCTCCAGCGCGGCGTAGCTGTGTTCCGGGTGCACCACCTGCACCATCTCCACCTTGTCGAACTGGTGCTGGCGGATCATGCCGCGCGTGTCGCGCCCGGCGCTGCCGGCTTCGCTGCGAAAACACGGGCTGTGCGCAGTCAGCTTGATGGGCAGTTGCGCGGCGTCCAGGATCTGCTCGCGCACGGTGTTGGTCAGGCTGATCTCGCTGGTGCTGATGAGGTACTGCTCGGCCTGGGTATCGTCACCGCCCCTGAGCACCCAGAACATGTCTTCCTTGAACTTGGGCAACTGGCCCGTGCCTTCCAGCACCTCGCGGTTGACGATGTAGGGCGTGTAGCACTCGGTGTAGCCGTGCTCGGAGGTCTGCTTGTCCAGCATGAACTGCGCCAGTGCGCGGTGCAGCCGCGCCACCGGCCCGCGCAGGAAGGTGAAGCGCGAACCCGAGAGCTTCGCCCCGGTGTCGGGCTCCAGCCCCAGCGGCGCGCCCAGTTCCACGTGGTCGCGCGGCGTGAAGTCCAGCGTGCGCGGGGTGCCCCAGCGGCGCAGCTCCACGTTGGCCGACTCATCCGCGCCCTGCGGCACGCTGTCGTGCAACTGGTTGGGCAGCGACATCAGCATGCCCTGCAGTTCGGCCTGTATCTGCTCCAGCCGCTCGGCGCCGGCCTTCATCTCGTCGGCGATGCCGCCCACCTGGGCCATCAGCGCGCTGGCGTCCTCGCCGCGGCCCTTCATCTGGCCCACCTGCTTGCTCAGCGCGTTGCGCCGCGCCTGGGCGGCTTCGGTGGCGGTCTGTATCTGCTTGCGTTCGGCTTCCAGCTGCACGAAGCGCGGCACGTCCAGGTAGGGCTGCGGGTTCTTGCGGCGGTTCAGTTGGGCGACCACGCCGTCCAGGTCGCGGCGCAGCAGGGTGATGTCGAGCATGACAAGTCCTCGGTGTTCTGTGGGGTGGCTTCAACGGCGCCGGCGGCGGCGCCGCGCGACGCGGGTGAAGCCTGGCCAGGCGTGGGGGCGGGGATGACGCGCCAGCGTCAAGATCGCCGCGCGGCAACGGAGGCGGCGGCCTCGGCCATGCTGCGGTCTCCCAGCCCGCGCGGCAGCGGGAAGTGCACGTTCTCGGTCACGCCTTCCATCTTGCGCACGCTGACCGCGCCCAGCTCGCGCAGGCGGTCTATGACCTGGCGCACCAGGATGCCCGGCGCCGAGGCGCCGGCGGTCAGGCCCACACGGCGCCGGCCCTCGAACCACTCGGGCCGCAGGCCTTCGGCGTTGTCGATCATGTAGGCCACGGTGCCCAGGCGCTCGGCCAGCTCGCGCAGGCGGTTGCTGTTGCTGCTGGTGGGGCTGCCCACGACGATGACGATGTCCACCGCGGGGGCCAGCACCTTGACCGCGTCCTGCCGGTTCTGCGTGGCGTAGCAGATGTCCTGCTTCTTGGGCTCGCGCACATGGGGAAAGCGCTGTTTCACCGCGGTCAGGATCTCGGCCGCGTCGTCCACGCTCAGCGTGGTCTGCGTCACCACCGCCAGCTTGTCGCCGCGCGGCTGCACGGTGGCCACGTCGGCCACGTCTTCCACCAGGTAGATGCCGTCGCTGAGCTGGCCCATGGTGCCTTCCACTTCGGGGTGCCCCTTGTGGCCGATCATCACGAACTCGTAGCCTTCCTTGGCCAGCTTGGCCACCTCCACGTGCACCTTGGTCACCAGCGGGCAGGTGGCATCAAACACGCGGAAGCCCCGCGCATCGGCCTCCTGCCGCACCGCCTGGCTGACGCCGTGGGCGCTGAACACCAGCGTGGCGCCGGCCGGCACCTCGGCCAGGTCCTCGATGAAGATGGCGCCCTTGGCACGCAGGTCGGCCACCACGTAGGTGTTGTGCACGATCTCGTGGCGCACGTAGATGGGCGCACCGTGCAGCTTGAGCGCACGTTCGACGATCTCTATGGCGCGGTCCACGCCGGCACAAAAGCCGCGCGGCTCGGCCAGCAGCACTTCCTGCAGCGCCACGGTCTGCACGGCCTGGTTCACAGCACCCCCAGCAGTTGCACCTCGAACCGCACGGGCTGGCCGGCGAGCGGGTGGTTGAAGTCGAACAGCAGCCAGCCCTCGCCCACCTGCAGCACCACGCCGGCATAGCTGCCCTGGCCGTCGGGCGTGGGGAACTGCACCACATCGCCCACGTGGTACTGGGCGTCGGGGTCGCCCAGCTCGTGCAGCAGCGCGAGCTTCACACGCTGCTGCAGCTGGGCATTGCGCTCGCCGTAGGCCGCGCCGGCCGGCAGGTCGAACGCCTGGCGCGTGCCCTCGGGCAGGCCCAGCAGGCGCTCTTCTATGGCCGGGGCCAGTTGGCCGCTGCCCAGCGACAGCGTGGCCGGCGGGCCGCCGAAGGTGTCCACCACCGAAGCGCCATCGGGGCCGCTCAGGCGGTAGTGCAGCGTCAGGAACGAGCCCGGCTGCACGGTGGGGACGGTGGCGGCAAGCGTCATGGCAGGGTGGTCTAGACTGGCTGCGATTCTACCGGCCGGCCTTTGCAGGGCCGCCGCGCATGCCCGCATGAAAGACCTGCCCGCCGACCAGCGCCCGCGAGAAAAGCTGCTCGCACGCGGCCCCGCCGCGCTGGCCGACACCGAGCTGCTGGCCCTGCTGCTGCGCACCGGCCTGCGCGGCCAGGGGGTTTTGCAGCTGGCTGCGCAGGTGCTGGCGCACAGCGGCGGCTTCGCCGGGCTGCTGCAGGCCACGCCGGCGCAGCTGGCGCAGGTCAAGGGCCTGGGCCCGGCCAAGGGCGCCGAGCTGCTGGCGGTGATGGAGATCGCGCGGCGCGCGCTGGCCCAGCAACTGGCCGCGGCGCCGGTGTTCGACAGCCCGCAGCGGGTGAAGGACTACCTGGCGCTGCACCTGGCCGGCCGCGAGCAGGAGGTCTTTGCCGTGCTGTTCCTGGACAGCCAGCACCGGCTGCTGAAGCTGGAAGAGTTGTTCGCCGGCACGCTCACGCAGACCAGCGTCTACCCGCGCGAAGTGGTCAAGCGCGCGCTGGCGCTGAACGCCGGCGCGGTGGTGCTGGCGCACAACCACCCCTCCGGCGTGGCCGAGCCCTCGCGCGCCGACGAGTTCCTGACGCAGAGCTTGAAGACCGCGCTGGCCCTGGTGGACGTGCGGGTGCTGGACCACCTGGTCATCGGCCGCGGCCAGGTGGTGTCGCTGGCGGAAAGGGGTTTGCTCTGAAGCCGCCGCCGGTCAAGACGCCGCCGGTCAAGGGCCTTGCCCAGTTGCGCGAGCTGCGCGAAACACTGGCCCGCAGGCAGCGCGAAGCCGCGGAGAAGGCGGCACGCGAACGCGAGGCACAGGCCGCCGAGCAGCGCCGGCACCGTCTGTTTGCCGACACCGTGGGCGCGGTGACGCCGCTGCCGCCGCACGGCCGCAGCGACCACCAGGCGCCGCGCCCGCCGCCGCTGCCGCAGCAGCGCCTGGCCGACGAGCAGGCCGCGCTGCGCGAGGCCTTGTCGGACGAGGTGGACGTTGAGTCGCTGCTGCTCACCGACGACGGCCTGAGCTTTCGCCGCACCGGCGTGGGCCCCGACGTGCTGACACGCCTGCGCCGCGGCCACTGGGCCTTGCAGGCCGAGATCGACCTGCACGGCCTGCGCCGCGACGAGGCGCGCGAGCAACTGGCCGCCTTCCTGCGTGAAGCCGAGCGCCGCGGCGCGCGCTGCCTGCGCGTGGTGCACGGCAAGGGCCACGGCTCGCCGGGGCGCGAGCCGGTGCTGAAATCGCGCGTGCAGCGCTGGCTGGGCCAGCACGCGGCGGTGATCGCCTTTGCGCAGGCCAGCGGCCCGCAAGGCGGTGCCGGCGCGCTGATCGTGCTGCTGCAAGGCGCGGTGGGGCGCTGAACGCCGAACGCCGGCGCTGCCTTGGCGGCGGCCGGCGTTCAACTCGGCGGCTCAGCCGCTCAGCGCACGGCCCGCAGCCGCACGCGCGCCTGCTCTTCCTGGCCGTCGGCCCGACGCGCCTTGACGATCAGCTCCAGCAGCTCGTCCAGGCCCTGGGGCAGCGTGCCCACCAGCAGGCCGCTGGCCGCGTCGAACTGCAGCCAGGCGGGCAAGGGCTCGCCGTTGGCCAGCGCGGCGCTGTAGCTCAAGGCCACGCCGGCGGCTTGCGAGAAGCTGGCTGCGGTTTCCAGGCGCAGGCTGCCGCCGGGCGGCGACACCAGCTCGGTCAGCGGCTGCAGCACCACCAGCGCGCCTTCGGCCGCCGGCAGCGTGAGCGCAGGCCGGGCCACGCCGCCGTCCAGCACCCCCAGGGTGCCGGGTGCGATGTCGTCCAGCGTGCGGCCCGCAGGCAGTGCCTGCACCACCAGCGCAGCCACCGGCGCGCCGGTGTCGGCCGGCACCGGCATCTCGGCCGGCCGGTGGGTGTTCAGGTGCTCGGCATCCACCTGGCGCGCCGGCTTGACCTCGTAGACCCCGTTCACCAGTTGCAGCGCGTAGTTGTCGGCCTGCCCCTCCAGCACGATGCTGTACTGGCCCGGCACCAGGCTGCGCCCGCTGGGCGCGGAGATCGTCACCCCGTCCAGCACGGCCAGGGTGTCGCCGTGCTGCAGTTGTGCCGGGTCCACCTGCCAGGTCAGCACCGGGTCGGCCTGGCCGGCCACCTTGCTCTGGTTGTCGGCCACCACCGTGAGCGCCGCCTTGGCCACGCTGAGCGTGCCGTCGGCCAGCACCAGCACGTAGTTGTCGGCGTCACCGCCGCTGGCGGCGATGGTGTGCGTGCCGGCGGTGGCGGCGGCGCCTTGCGGCGCATGGAGCGTGATGTCACGAACGACACCCGCGCCATCGCCGTACTTCAGCTGGCCGGCATTGACCGTGTAGCTCAGCGTGGGGTCGGCACCGCCGTAGGTCTTGGCCTGGTCGTCGGCGCTCACCTGCAGCGTGGCCTTGGCCACCGTCAATTGGCCGTCGGCCAGCACCAGCACGTAGTTGTCGGCAGCACCGCCACCGGCGGTGATGGTGTGCGTGCCGGCGGTGGCGGCGGCGCCTTGCGGCGCATGGAGCGTGATGCCACGGACGACGCCCGCGCCGTCGCCGTACTTCAGCTGACCGGCATTGACCGTGTAGCTCAGCGTGGGGTCGGCACCGCCGTAGGTCTTGGTCTGGTTGTCGGCACTCACCTGCAGCGTGGCCTTGGCCACCGTCAGTTGGCCGTCGGCCAGCACCAGCACGTAGTTGTCGGCAGCGCCGCCGCTGGCGGTGATGGGGTGCGTGCCGGCGGTGGCTGCGGCAGCTTGCGGCGCGCTCAGCGTGATGCCGCGCACCACGTCGACCCCATCGCCGTACTTCAGCTGGCCGGCGTTGACGGTGTAGGTCAGCGTCGGTTCGGCGTCGCCGTAGGTCTTGGCCTGGTCGTCGGCGCTGACCTGCAGCGTGGCCTTGCTCACCGTCAGGGTGCCGGCGCTGAAGCTCAGCAAGTAGTTGCCGTTGACCAGCGCCAGGCTGCCCTGGCCTATGGGGTGCTGGCCGGCGGTTGCGGCGGCACCGGTCACGGTGCTGGGTGCGCCCTGCAGCACGTCGGCCCGGGTGTCGCCACCCGCCAGCCCCAGGCCGCCTATGACGTAGTCCAGCGCCGGTTCGGCATCGCCGTAGACCTTGCTGCGGTCGCCGGCCGTCACGGTGATGGCGCGGCGCTCGATGTCGGCCTGCGTCTGGTGCGCGTTCACCGTGTAGTTGCCGGCGTCGGCGCCAGCCAGCGCCAGGCCGTCCACGTACACGGTCTTGCCGGTGCCGGCGTTGGCATCGCTGAAGCGGCCCGTCAGCGCTGCCGCCAGGCCCACGTCGTCGTGGCCCACCACGCCGGCCAGTGCCGGGGTGCCGGCCAGCGCCGCCACGGTGCCGCCGTCGTACACCTTGCCCTGGGCGGTGACGCCCGTCAGCGACAGCGCCTTGGGCGTGATGCTGCCGGCCACGCCGTCAGTGGCCAGCGTGTAGTTGCCGGCGTGTGCGCCGGCCAGGCCCAGCCCGCCGATGGTGATCCGGTTGGCACCGGCCACGCTGGCGGCGTTGTAGTTCGCGCTGGCCTGGCCGGTCAGCGCGAGCACGTCGCCGGCGTACGGCAGGCCGTCGCCGGCACTGCCGGAGCCGGCAGCCTGGGCAGCGCCCAGCGCCGCGAAGCCGTTGACCTGGGCCGCGGTGTGGCCGTCGTAGACCTTGCTGTCCACCACCATCAGGCCCTGCACGTTCAGCGCCTTGGGCGTGATGTCGGCGGTGTACTGGTCGCCGATGACCAGTTGGTAGTTGCCGGCATCGCTGCCGGCCAGCGACAGGCCCGACAGCGTCACCCGCTTGGCGGTGCCGGCGTGCCGGTCGTCGAACTGGCCCGTGGCGGTGCCGGCCACCAGCACCTGGTCGCCGTCGAACACCCGGCGGTCCTGGGTGCCGGCACCACCGGCGCGCAGCGCGGCCGTGCCGTCGAAGCCGGCTGCCGTGCTGCCGTCGTAGACCTTGTCTGCCGCCTGCAGGTCGTGCAGGTCCACGGCCTTGCGCGCCACGTGCAGCGAGGCCGAACCCGGCGTGACCTGAATGGCGTAGCCCAGCTGGCTGCTCAGGCTGCCCAGGCCGCTGAGCGACAGGCTGTAGGTGCCGGCGGCGATGTGGCCGGCGCTGCTGCGCAGTACGTCGTCGAAAGTCCCGGCGGCCTGGCCTTGCAGGGCTTGGCCGGCGCTGTCACCGTCTATCAGCCCGCTGTAGAGCAGCGTCAGCGCCGTGCCTTCGGCACCGTAGACCGTGCTGCCGCCACCGGCCACCGAGACGGTGATGGTGGGCGTCACGCTGTACAGGAACCAGTTGCCGGCCGCCGCGTAGGCTGGCGCATGGCCGGCGGCGTAGCCCTGGGCGTAGCGCTTGTGGTAGCCGGTCATGCCCTCGGTGGTGGCCGAGGGGTCGCTGGCGTACACCAGGTAGCGGCCCTGGTCGGCCGCCAGGCCGGTGTCGGTGGCGTTGTTGTTCAGGAAGTGCCGGCCGGCGGCCAGCACCAGGTCGCCATCGGCGGTGTGCACCACGCCGTCCAGCGTGATGTCGCTGCCGGCGCCGGCCGCGTGCAGCGTGAGGCCGCGCTCCAGCGCCAGGCCTGGCGCGCCTACGCCCACGCTGTCGGTGGTTCTGAGCTGCAGCGAGCCCGCCTGACCCTGCAGCACCGCCACGCGGTTGCTGCCGGCTTGCAGCGTGATGTCGCCATCGCCGCGCAGCGCCAGTTGCGCCGCATCCAGCGTGGCGCCGGCTTGCTGCACCACGCTGCCGCCGCCCGTGGCGTTGAGTTGCAGGCTGCCGCTGGCGGCCACGACGGCCGAACCGGCGCCCAGCACCAGGCTGCCGCCCTGGGTTTGCAGCTTGAGCGCATGGCCGGCCGCGGCGTCGGACTTCAGCAGGCTGGTGACTTCCAGGCCGCCGCTGCCGCCGGCCAGCGTCACGTCGGCGGCCAGCGCTGCGGGCGCCCCGGCACGCAGGCCGGCCGAGGAGAAGTCCAACGCGCCCACCGTGGTCTGGCCGGTCTGCGCCGGGCTGCCAAACTGGTAGTGGCTGAACCCGGTGCCTTGTGAAAACAGGGCAGCGACCTCGTTGGTGCTGAGCACGAAGCCGGCGCTGCCGTTGAGGCCCATGTCCATGCCCAGGTCGTCGCGCGCAGCGGCCACGTGCAGCAGGCCCTGGCCGTTGAGCAGCGTGTCGCCGGCCAGCACCAGGCCGCCGATGCCGTCGGTGCTGCGGCCTTGCGCCAGCAGCTCCAGGTGGTCCGTGTGGCTGCCGCCCACCACGGCGCCCGGAACAAACCGCAGGCCCACGCCGCGGCCCATCGCGTCGGCACCGGCGTTGGACACAAAGATCTGTTCACCGCTCAGGCCGGCCAGCACCATCGCGCCGGCGGCGTTGCCGGCCTTGTCGCTGCTGTCCAGCAGGCTCAGCGTAAGCTGGCCGCTGCCGGTGGTGATCGCGGTGCCCGGCGCCTGGCTGATGATGGCGGTGCAGGTGGTGCAACCGTCGTCCACCACGCCGCTGGCCACACTCTGGTTGGCCAGCGCGGTGAAGTCGCCGTTGTCGGTGTGGATGTTGGCGCGCAGGTGCACGGAGCCGCCGGCTTCCAGCGTCAGGCTGCCGCCCTGCCCGTTGGCGCTGGCGACGATGTCGCGCAGCACCATGATGTCGCGGCTGGCCTGCAGCGTGACGTCGGTGCCGGCGTTGAGCAGCGCCGTCAGCGTCGCGGGGGTGATGACCACATCGTCACCGGCCAGGGTGGAGAAGCCCAGCAGGCCGTTGACGCCGCCCACGGCAGCAAAGCCGTTGCCGCCTTGCGCCAGGTGGCTGCCCACCCAGTTGGCGTTGCCGTCGCGGCCGTTGACCTGATCCACGCCGTTCGACACGGCGGCGTTGTCGGCCAGCACCGTGGCGGCCACGGCGCGGGTGCCGTTGCTGTTCATCCAAGGGGACGGGGTGACCCACAGCAGCACGCGCGCGGCCATGGCCTCGGCATCGGTCACGTCGGCCGGCAGCAGCGCATGCTGGATGCTGTTGTAGGCCCCGTAGGGCGACACGCCGACCACGCTGTTGCGCCAGCTCACCGGGCCGGCTAGGCCGGTGGCGCCCGGAATCAGCGACACCGTGTTGTAGGCCCCCGGGGTGTAGCCGGGGTTGTTCACCACCAGCACGTCGCCGGTCGGGTTGGCCCCGCCCAGCAAGGTGATGCTCTGGCCAAAGCGGCCGTTGGCCACCTCGCCCACCAGGCTGTTGCGCGCCGAGACGGTGGCAGCCGCATCGGTTTCGCCATAGGCCCGGCCGGTGCCGCCGTCCACCCAGGTCAGGGCGCCGGCGCTGGCGCCAGGCAAGCCGGTGCCCTGGTTGTAGGGGTTGGTCCAGTTGATGGAAGCCACCAGGTAGTGCGTGCCGGTGGCGGTTTCCAGCTTGTTCAGCCGGTTGCCCACACGGTCGCCGGCGGTGCTGCCGGTCAGGCTGTTGTCGGCCGACACCACGCCGACCAGGCCGCCCTGCGGTGCGAAGGTCACGGCGCCCACGGCGGTGGCGGCACCATTGCTCCAGTACGGGCTGGCCACGGCATAGTGGCCGCCGGCCAGCGCCAGCACCGTCGGGTTGGCGCCGTGGCCCAGGGCGTCGCCGGGTTGCGCGCCGACCAGGCTGTTGGCGGCACTGGCCGCGCCGCCGCTGGCGCCGCTGTGCAGCAAGCCGGTCTGACCGTCCACCCAGGTCGCCGCACCCCGCGACATGGGCGCGCCGTACATGTTGTAGTTGGCCGAAGCCAGGCCCCAGAAGGGCGACAGCACCACGGCGTTGCCGTCCGCCAGCGGCGTCACGCCGCCGGATCCCACGCGCTCGTTCTCGGCCTCGCCCACCAGGCTGTTGGCCGCCGAGACGACGCCGCTGACACCGGCACTGCCGCTGCCCCAGGTCACGGCACCGCGTTGCCCGTGCCACTGCGTGTTGATGAGCAGGAAGTTGTCAGCCCCCACGGCGGCAAAGCCGCTGGTGTTGCGCAGGTTGTTCCCCAGCAAGTCGCCGGCATGGCTGCCCACCAGGCTGTTGTCGGCGCTGAGAACACCGCCGGTGCTGCCGTCGGCCAGTTCGCCGGTGCTGCCGTTGATCCAGGTCACAGCACCCACGCCGGCCTCGGCGCCGTCGTTCCAGCCCGGGCTGGCGACCAGCACGTTGCCGTTGGCGAGCTCGCGCACCACGGGTGTGACCGTGGACCCCACGCTGTTGTTGTAGCCGACGAAGGTGCTGCTCGGGTTGTAGTAGTAGTTGGTGTAGACCTGATAGGTGCTGCTGGTGGTGTAGGGGCCAATAGGCAGCCAGGTGGTCGTGGACCGCCCGCCCGAGGCCTCGCTCACGGTGGGCGTGCCCCACTGCGTGGACCGGGCCAGCCCCAGGCGGTCGCCCGGGGCGTCCAGCTGCACGCGGTGGGCATCGGTGAAGCTGTCGCCGGTGCTGCCCACGACGCTGTTGCCGGCGCCCACGGCCCCGGTGGGGCTGCCGCTGCCCACCAGCGTGATGGCACCGCGGCCATTGTCCCAGTACGGGCTCACCACCAGGTAGTTTCCGTTGGACAAGGCCTGGCCGCTCAGGCCGATGTGGTCGCCGGTGGTGCGCAGCTCGTGGCGGCTGTCGGTGACGCTGATGCCGGCGCGTGTCTCCGTGCTGGTGGTGACCACCACCTGGTCGGCCACGCTGCCCACCAGGCTGTTGGCTGCCGACACCGTGCCGGCGATGCCGCTGTCGCCCCCGGCCCAGGTGACGGCGCCCTTGCCGCCGTCCCAGCTGGGACTGCGCACGACATAGTCGCCATTGGCCAGCACATCGACCGTGCCATTGAGCCGGGCATCCCACAGGCCGACCACCGTGAAGCCGCTGTTGTTGCTGTTGCCGGGGTTGCGGTAGTTGGCGTAGTGGTAACTGCCCACGTAGTCGCCGGCGTGGCTGCCCACCAGGCTGTTGGCGGCTCCGACCGCCGCACCCTGGCCGGCAGCGCCGCTGGGCCTGCCGGTGCTGCCGTCCACCCAGGTGACGGCACCGTAGGACACGGTGCTGGTGCCGCTGCTGCGGTTGCCCCACTGCGGGCTGAGCACGATGTAGTTGCTGCGCAGGCCGTCGCCGCCCAGCGTGCCCACCGGCAGCACGCCGCCGGAGCCCACGCGGGCGCTGTGCTGCGTGCCGTACAGGCTGCGCGCCTGGCTGATGACGCCGACCTCACCGCTGTCGCCCGAGGCCCAGGTGACGGCCCCGCCGTCAGTGGCTCCGAGGTCGGCAAAGGGCATCACCACGGCGTAGTGGCTGTCTGCCAGCTCCACGATGGACATGGACTGGCTGTCGCCCGACGATGCGCCCACCAGGCTGTTGGCCGCCGACACCACGCCGGCGGTGCCAGTGTCGGCCCTGCCGAAGCTGACGCTGCCGCGGTTGCTGTTCCAGACATTGGAGACGACCAGGTAGTTGCCGTTCTGCAGCAACCTGACGTTGGCACCGGAACTGGCAACCACTGTCCGGCTGCTGGTCTGCTCGCTGTAGTTGCCAGGGCCGACGTAGTTGTAGGACGCGGTCACGGTCGAGGTGCTGCCGCCGTTCAACGAGCCCATCAACTGGCCGGCATGGCCGGTCAGGCTGTTGTTGCTGCCCACGGCAGCACCGGCGCCCGCACTGCCGAAGACCCGGCCGGTGCTGCCGTCCACCCAGGTGACCGCGCCGTTGGGGTTGTTCTTGAGAAAGCGCCCGCGCGCCGGGTTGTCCGCGGCACTCCACAAGGGGCTGCTGACCAGGTAGTTGCCGTCGCCGACGATCTGCAGCCCGTTGCGACCGACATAGTCGTAGCTGCGCGAGCCCACCAGGCTGTTGCCCGTGGCCACGGCACCGGTGCTGCCGCCCGGGGCGCCCCAGGTCACGGCGCCGGCATACAAGGCTGCACCGTTGGTCCACAAGGGGCTCAACACGACGTAGCCCCCGTTGGGCAAGGCCGTCAGCGCTTCGCCGACCGCGTCACCGGCGGCGCCGGGCGGGGCCGGGCGCGTGCTCACGCTGTTGTTGGTGTTGACGAACGGCGCCGAGGAGTGGCCCGTTACATACACCCTGCGGCTGGCAGCGTCAGGATCGCTGACCACCGTGGCCAGGCTGCGTATGGGCGTGCTGCCGACCAGCGCCGTGGCGGCAGACAGGCTGGCGCCGGCCGAACCGTCGGCCAGCTGGCCGGTGCCGGCGTCCATCCACGCCACCGCGCCGCGGCCGTTGTTCCAGTGCGGGGTGGCGAAGACCACATGGCCGTCGGCCAGCTCGACGATGCGGGTGGCCGAGCTGCCCAGCTGGTCATTGGCCGTCACGGTGACGGCCCCGTGGTTGGTGATGGCCTCGTTGCCGCTGAAGGTGTAGCGGTTGGCGGAATCGGTATTGGCGGTGCTGCCCAGCAGGCTGTTGCCGCTGCCCACCGTGCCGCTGGTGCCGCCGCCGCCGCTTTGCCAGGTGATGGCCCCCGCCGAGGCGGTGGCGTTCTGGTTCAGGCCGTAGTTGCCCGAGAAGTTGAAGGTGTTGACGCCAGTGACGGTGTTGAACTTGGGGCTCAGCACCAGGTAGTGGCCGTTGCCCAGCACGCGTACGCCGTTGCTGCCGATCTCGTCGCCGGCCTGGGCGCCGCGCAGGTTGCTCAGCAGGGCGCCGGTCTTGCTGTCGAACAGGTAGACCGCGCCGGTGCCCACCTGGCCGCCGGTGTCGGAGCGGGGTGCGCTGATGATGACGTTGCCGTTGTCCAGCACCCGGGTGAACGTGCCGAAGCCGTTGTTGACCGTGGGGGTGGGGTCGCTCAGGTCCAGCGTGGCCACCGAGTGGCCCGCCTCGTCGATGATGATGTTGCGCGGGTCCAGCAGCAGCTGGCCGGCCCGGCCCTGGGGCGCGCCCAGGTCGGCCTGGCCGGCGAAGCGCAGGTCCACCTTGCCCGAGACCTCGGCCCGCCCGCCGTGGCCGCTTTCGCTGCCGCCGCGGGCGCTGAGCCGGCCGCCGTAGACGGTGGCGCCGTCCGACCACACCACCACCTCGCCGCCGTCGCCGCGCGCCTGCGCGTCGGCACGCAGCACGGTGCTGCCGTTGATGCCCACGTTCTGCGCATTGGGCAGGTCGCGGTCCTGGCCCAGGAAGCCGCCGCCCACACGCACGCGGCCGCCGCCGGCAGCGCCGCTGGCGTCCACCGTGGCGGCGCGCAGCTGCAGCTGGTCGGCCGTCAAGGCGATGTCACCGCCCTGCCCGTCGGCCGCCACCGCGCTGACGGTGGCCGAGCTGTACAAGGTGTCGCCGCCGTCCACGCGGATGCTGCCGCCGGCGCGGGCGCCATCGGCACGCAGTTCGGCAGAGGCCGTCTGCACCACGGTGCCGGCGTCGATGTGGATGCGGCCGCCCTTCGCGGCCTGGCTGGCGTCCAGGCGGCCGCTCTGGTTGAGGTGGTCGGCCTGCAGCGCGATGGCGCCGGCCTGCACCACGCCCTCGGCGTCCACCGTGCCGCCGCTGATGTGCACCTGGCCGGCACCGGCCTCGATGCGGCCACCGGCGGCCACCAGGCGCAGCGTGTCGCCGTCGGCCACCAGCGCGTCGGCACCGGCCTCGCCGGCCACGGCCTGCCCGCGCAGGCGCCGCGCGGCACCGGCCGACAGGATGACCTGGCCGTCCTGGGCCTGCACCAGGTGGCGGTTGGCCACCAGCGCGTCCACGGTGGCGGCGTCCACCTTCACGGCCAGCAGGTCGCGGCCGTCTATCGTCAGCGTGACGGCATCGCCGGCGGCCAGTGCCACCGTGCCCAGGCGCGCCGCCAGCAGGCCTTCGTTGACGGCCTCGGGCGCCAGCAGCGCCAGGTAGCCGCCATCGGCAGCACGCAGCTCACCCTGGTTGAGCACCGCGCCGCCCTGTGTGCCGCGCTGGAACTGGTAGCGGCCGGCCTCGAAGTCGGCATCGGCCAGCTCCAGCGTGCTGGCCACCAGGCCGCCCACGTCCACGCGCGCGTTCTTGCCGAAGACGATGCCGTTGGGGTTGACCAGCAACACCTGGCCGTTGGCGCTGAGCACGCCATGCAGGGCCGAGGGGTCGGCCCCGACGACGCGGTTGAGCAGCACGCTGCTGGCGTCGGGCTGCTGGATGTGCACCTGCGCCGCGCTGCCTATGTTGAACTGCTGCCAGTTGATGGCCGCACGCGGGCTGCCCTGGGTGATGTCCAGCCGGCTGCCGCTTTCCTGCAGCGCCGCCTGGCCCGACACCACCTGCCCGCCCTGGGGCAAGGCCTGTGCCCCCGGCCCGGCGGCCAGCGCCGCGGGCGCCAGCGCCGCCAGGGCGGCGGCCAGCGCGCCGGCAACGACGGTGCCGCGCTTGCCGCGTCCGCGTGCCGATTCGGCCACGGCGACGTAGCCGCCGGTGCTTTCGTTCCAGACGAGGCGGTAGATGCGATTCAGGGAGCCAGGGCCTTGGTTCATGGTGCGAAGAAGGTCGGGAGGCGGCAGCAAGGCCGCGGAGGGCAAAAGGAAGGCCGTTGCGTGGGGCAGCCGGGCCGGCACCGAACACGGTGCCTGGGGTGGGAAGCTGCGTGCGGGCCTGGGAAACGGGTGGGCCGGGTGGCCCAGGTCTTTTCTATCGACAGGGCTCAGAAAACCCTGAGCAGCGACAGGTGGGCGCGCGGGTCGCGCTGGCTGCCGTCGGCGTCGGCCCCGGTGGCCGCGTCGCGGGCCGGGTTGTCGCCATGGCGCCAGGCCACGGCCGCGCGCACCAGCAACTGGTCGGCACGGCCCCAGCTCAGGCCCAGGCCGCTGCCGGACAGCGTGTAGCGGTTGGGCGGCAGCGTGCCCACATGCGCCTGGTGGTCGCGGCGCACGCGGGCCCGCTCGTGGTAAGCGGCCAGCGTGAGCTGTTCGTTCCAGCGGTGGCGCCACTCCAGCGTCAGCAGCTGGGCGTCGTCGCCGCTGGGCTCGGCGCCGGCATAGGCGCGCACCGCCTGGCTGCCGGTGACACCCATCTTCTCGGCCGAGTCCAGGTTGCGGCTGGCGCGTTGGCCGGCCAGGGTGAGCGTCAGCGTGTCGGCCGCGCTCAGGCGCTGCACGCGCGCCAGCGACCAGCCCAGCTTGCGGAAGCTGCCGTGGCGCTGCGGCCCGGCCTGGTCGGCGGCCAGGTCGGCGGCGTTGCGCGACAGGTCCAGCCGGCCGGCGGCCAGCTCCAGGCCGAACTGCGTGACGCCGCCGCCGAAGTGGGCGTCGCCCAGCTCGCCGTTCAGCCCCAGCGTGGTGAGCTGTATGGTCTTGTCGTTCAGCGACAGGCCGGCCACGGCGTTGTCGAAGGCCTTGCGGTCGTGGGCTGCGCTGGCCTGCAGCCTGAAGCCGCTGCGGCGCACCAGCGGGTAGCCCAGCTCGGCACCCAGCACCGTGGCGCCGCCGTCGTAGCGGCTGCCGCCCAGGTCGTAGTCGTAGTCCAGGCGCGACACCTGCACCGCGCCGCGCAGGCCGTCGGCGCCCAGCGGCAGTGCGTAGCGGCCGCTCAAGTAGGCAGCGTCGCGGCTCTTGCTGGCAAACAGCCGGGCCTGGTCGCCCAGGCGCGCCGGGCTGTCGAAGGCTACGCCGCCGGACAGCCGCCACTCGCCGGTGGCCTTGCTGCCGGCGTTGTCCAGCAGCACGTGGCCGCTGACCAGCGGTTCGTCCTGCACGGCCACCACCAGTTGCGTCTCGCCGGGCCGCTGGCCGGGCTCCAGCATGGAGCGCACCGACACGCCCGGCAGCTCGTTGAGCAGCGTGACCGCACGCTGGATGTCCGGCGCCCGCACCGGCTCGCCCAGTTGCTGGCGGGCCAGCAGCATGCGCCGGGCACGCGCCTCGGTCAGGCGAAGCCCGGGCGGTTGCAGTTCCACACGCAGGTCGGCCAGCCGGCCTTCCAGCACGGCGATGGTGATGCGGCCATCGGTGATGGACTGCTCCGGCAGGTAGGCCCGCGCCAGGTAGCCGCGCTCGGCGTACAGGTCGGCCACCGCGTCGGCGGCGCGCTGCAGATCGGCCAGGCCGGCGGCCTGCCCCACCAGCGGCGCCAGACGCGCCTGCAGGTCCGCCTCGGGCAGCAGCGTCACCCCTTGCAGCACAAAGCTGCGCACCGTCACGCGCGGCCCGCCGGCCGGTGTCACGGCATCGGCGGCCGGCTGGGCCTGCGGCGCTGCCGGTGTGGCCGGTTGGGCGCGCGGCACTTCGCGCAGCAGGTCACCGGCATCCGGCGCCGACTGGGCGTGCAGAAGAGGAGCGGCCAGCAGCAGGGCAGCCGCGGCCAGGCGGGACAAGGCAAAGGACATGGCAATCGTGGGGGGTTGGCGGGCGCGGTGCGCAGGCCCGCAAGAAGAAAGGACACCGGGGTGTCGGCGTCACAGACAACGGTAGGGCCAGGCCGCCGCGGCCATCGCCCGATAAGCGCCGGCAATGCCGGGCAGTCATGCCCCATGGGGCATCCGCAGCGGCCAGGGCAGAGACCGTGGCGGCCCTTGCCCAGGGGGTGCGCCGTCGCGGCCCTGTCACATGGCTTGCCTAGCCTGCGCGTCGTCCACCCAACCCCTTGAGGAGCAGACCATGATGCGATCCCTGTCCCTGGCCGCCGCACTGGCCAGCCTGTCCGTGCCCGCACTGGCCCAGGTGCACATCACCGAGTGGATGTACCAGGGCAACGGCGGCGAGTTCATAGAGTTCACCAACCTGGGCACCGAACCGGTGGACTTCACCGGCTGGAGCTACGACGACGACAGCCGCCTCCCCGGTGTGTTCAGCCTGTCGGGCTTCGGCACCGTGGCGCCGGGCGAATCGGTGCTGATCACCGAAAACCCCAGCGCCGCCGACTTCCGCGCCGCCTGGGGCCTGGCCGACGCGGTCAAGGTGCTGGCCGGCTACACCAACAACCTGGGCCGCAACGACGAGATCAACCTGTTCGACGCCAGCGGCGCGCTGGTGGACCGCCTGGCCTACGGCGACCAGAACTTCCCCGGCACGCCGCGCACGCAGAACTCCAGCGGCACGCCCACCAGCCTGCAGGCGCTGGGCGCGTTCACGGTGGAGCCCGGCGGCTGGGTGCTGTCGGTCAGCGACGACGCCTACGGCTCGTGGTTCTCGCCGGCCGGCGACGTGGGCAACCCCGGCGTCTTTGCGCTGTCGCCCATCCCCGAACCGGGCAGCGTGGCGCTGCTGCTGGCGGGCCTGGGCCTGGTCGGCGCCGCCGTGCGCCGCCGCGCTTGAGCGGGGCCGCCATGTTGCGAGCACTTGCACTGGCCGCCGCGCTGGGCACCCTGGCTGCCCCGGCGAGCGCATTCACCCTGGCCGACTACCGCTTGTCGGCCAGCTACTCGCTGGACCATCTGAACGGCCTGGGCCTGGAAGCCTCGGCCGTGACCTACGCGCGCGACCGCGGCACGCTGTTCTTCGTGGGCGACGAGGGGCTGGGTGTCATGGAGATCAGCCTCACCGGCCAGACGCTGGGCACGCAGTACTTCAACTGGTCGGCCACCGGCAACAACTTCCGCGACGCCGAAGGGCTGACCTACATCGGCAACGGCCGCCTGGTGGTGGCCGAGGAGCGCATGCAGCGCGCCTACGTCTTCGACTACGCCGCCGGCACCATGGTGGCGCTGGGGCCGTATGCGCAGGTCAGCAACTGGGCCTACAGCAACATCGGCCTGGAGGGCATCAGCCACGACGCGCGCGACGGCAGCTTCGTCACCGTCAAGCAGGCCGGCGACGGCAACCCGCCGCGCGGCCCGCAGGAAGTGCGCGCCGGTGCGCTGGCCTTCGGGCTGGGCGACGGCACGCAAGAGCTGCCGGTGCTGTTCGACGCCAGCCTGCTGGGGCTGGCCAGCCTGTCGGACGTGCAGGTCTTGTCCAGCGTGGACGCACTGGCCGGCACGCCCTACGCCGACCAGTTGCTGCTGCTGAGCCTGGACTCGCAGGTGCTGGTGCAGGCCACGCGCAGCGGCCAGGTGCTGTCGTCGTTCGACCTGCGGGCGCTGACCACCACCGAGGCCATAGAAGGCGTGACCATAGACGAGCGCGGCGTGATCTACCTCATCGCCGAGCACGCCCAGGGCGCGGGCGCACCGGGCAATGCCGCTTCCCGGCTGTTTGTGCTGAGCCCGGTGCCGGAGCCCGCCACCTGGGCCAGCTTGCTGGCCGGCCTGGCGCTGCTGGGCGCCGCGGTGCGCCGCAGGCGTCAGCTGCGCTGAGGGCCGGGCAACACGGCCGACGCGGCGGCAGGCGGGGTTGCGGGCTGGGTTACAGGCGGGGTTGCATGCGGGGTTGGCGGCAGGGAGGGCCTCGCAGGCACGGCCGTCTCACGGTCGCAACGCCCCTGCAGCTCCAGCCAGTAGACCATGTTGCCCACCAGGGCGATGCTGCCGGAGACCACCGCGCTGGCCGCCGTCACCACACCGGCGGTGGCCAGCATCAGCGCGCAGTCGCGGTCCACGCAGCCGTAGAAGCCGCCCAGCACCACGGTTTCCAGCGTCACCTCGCGGCGCTGCACGCGGCATTCCGGGTCGTAGACCACCTGCGTCTGCGGCACCACGATGCAGCCGCCCAGCAGCAGCGCCGCGGCCACCGGCCACAGGCGGTGAAAGCGTTGGCGGGGCGACGACGGCATGGCCGCATCATGCCCGACGGCGGGCCTCGCAAAACACACAGGGCGTGACCGCCTGCGCGCTCACGCCCTGACCATGACAGGCCCGGCCCCGGGCCTGTTGTTTACGGGAGACTTACTTCGGGCGTGCCGCGATGGCCTTCTCGGCCGCGTCCACCAGATCGGCACCCACCTGCGCCTTCCACTTGTTGAACACCGGGCGCGTGGCCTGCACAAAGGCGGCGCGCTCGGCTTCGCTGAGCTGCGTGATGGTCACGCCCATCTCGGCGATTTCCTTGAGCAGCGGCTGGCCGGGTTCGGCCAGGCCCTTGCGCGCGATGGCGATCTGCTGCTTGCCGGCGTCCAGCGCGGCCTGGCGGACGATGGCCTGGTCGGCCGGTGTCCAGCTGGCCCACACTTCCTTGTTGACCACGAAGATCAGCGGGTCGGCCACGTAGCCCCACATGGTGACGAACTTCTGGCCCACGGTGTGCAGCTTGGCCGCGGTGAAGATGGACATGGGGTTCTCCTGCCCGTCCACCGCGCCGCTGGCCAGCGCCGGCTGGGCGTCGGCCCAGCTCATCTGCGTGGGGTTGGCACCCAGCGCGCTGAAGGTTTCCAGGAACAGCGGGCTGCCCACCACGCGTATCTTCAAGCCCTTGAGGTCGTCCGGCGTCTTGATGGGCTTCTTGCTGTTGGTGATCTCGCGGTAGCCGTTTTCGCCCCAAGCCAACGGCAGCACGCCGGCGCGGTCGACGACCTGGAAGATCTGCTTGCCCACGTCGCCCTGCGTCAGCGCGTCTATGGCCGCGTAGTCGGGCATCAGGAAGGGCATGGAGAACAGGTTCAGCGAACGAACCTGCGGCGACCAGTTGATGGTGGAGCCGATCGCCATGTCGATCACGCCCTGGCGTATGGCGGTGAACTCGCGCGTCTGGTCGCCCTGCACCAGCGACACGCCGGGGTACAGCTTGATGTTGATGCGGCCCTGCGTGCGCTCGCGCACCAGGTCGGCCCAGATCTCGCCGCCCTTGCCCCAGGGGAAGGCCGTGCCCACCACCAGGCTGAGCTTGTACTCGGCCTTGTAGCCCGCGGGCAGCGCGCCCTGGGCAGCAGCCAGGCCGGCCACGGCCAGCGCGGCGGCGGCCAGGCCGGCTTTCATGAACGTTCGCAGCTTCATCATCTTGTCTCCTTGGTCACGGTAGTGGAACGAGAGGTCAGTAGCCCAGCGTGCGCGGCAGCCACAACGCCAGTTCGGGGAACACGATCACCAGCGCCATCACGACGGCAAAGGACACCAGCAGCCAGCCTATCCAGCGCACGGTTTCCTCCATGCGCACGCCGGCGATGCGGCACGACACCATCAGGTTCACGGCCAGCGGCGGCATGAACTGGCCCATCGCGACTTTCAACGTCAACAGCACGCCGAACCAGACGGGATTCCACTGGTAGTGGTTGACGATGGGCATCAAGAGCGGCACGAAGATCAGGAAGATGGACACGCCGTCCAGGAACATGCCCACCACGATGAGCATCAGGATCAGCAGCGTGAGCACGCCGTACTCGCCCAGGCCCGAATTGACGATGGCGTGCGTCACCGGGTCCACCAGGCCCATGGTGTTCAGCGAGTAGGCAAAGATGCCCGCCAGCGCCACCACCAGCAGGATCACCGCCGACAGCTCCCCCGCCTCGCGCAGGATGGGAAACAGGCCGCGAAAGCTGATCGTGCGGTGTATCACCATGCCCACGAACAGGCCGTAGAACACCGCCACCACCGCCGCTTCGGTGGGCGTGAACCAGCCGGCGCGCATGCCGCCCAGGATGAGCACCGGCGCCGCCAGCCCCCAGGCCGCCTCGCGCAGGCTCTTCCAGAACGGCGGGCGCGGCATGCTGGCTTCCAGTGCGCCCATGCGGTGGCGGCGCGCCAGCCACACCGCCGGGATGATGAGCGCGATGCCGGCCAGCACGCCCGGCACCAGACCGGCGGCAAACAGCGCCGGCACCGAGGCGCCGGGCACCAGCACCGAGTACACGATGAAGGCGATGGAAGGCGGTATCAGGATGTCGGTGGCCGCCGCCGCGCCCACCACGCTGGCGCTGAAGGGCGGGGGGTAGCCGGCACGCGCCATGGCGGCGATCATCACGCCGCCCACCGCCGCGGCATTGGCCGGGCCCGAGCCGGAAATGCCGCCCAGGAACATGGCCACCGCAATGGCCACCAGCGGCAGCATGCCCGGCCCGCGGCCCACGATGGCCACCGCGAAGTTCACCAGCCGCAAGGCCACGCCCGAGCGGTCGAAGATGGCGCCCACCAGCACGAACATCGGTATCGCCAGCAGCGGGTACTTGCCCAGACCGGCGTAGAAGTTCTGCGGCACCGCCAGCAGGCCGAACCACTGCGTGTCCCAGTTGGCCAGCATGATGGCCGCGGTGCCGGCCAGGCCCAGCGCCGCGCCTATGGGCACGCCCACCAGCATCAGGCCCAGGAACACCACGAACAGCAGCGTGCCTATCATGCGCCGCCCTGCCCCGGGCCTTGCGACGGCACCACCGGCTGCGGCACCGGCGCCAGCGGCTTGCGCCCCAGGCGCCTGAACAGCCCCAGCGCGCGCAGCGAGATGGCCACCGACAGCACCGGCAGCCACACCGAGTACCACCACTGCGGCACGCCTATGCCGGGCGAGGTTTCCTCGAAGCGAATGTCGTCCCACACCAGGCGCATGGACAGCACCGCCAGGATGGCAAACAGCAGCACCACCATCAGCGCGCCGAAACGCTCCAGCGCACGCCGCCGCGCCTCGGGCCCGCGGTCGGCGAAGAACTCTATGCGTATGTGCCGGTTGCGCGCCACCGCCGCCGAGCCGGCCACCAGCGCCAGCACGATCATCAGGAAGATCGAGATCTCTTCCGTCCAGGCGAAGCTGCGGCTGGTGAAGTAGCGCACCAGCACGTTGGCAAAGGTGATGAGCGCCAGCGCGCCCATCACGATCACCGTCAGCCAGTCTTCAATGGCCAGCGGCACGCGGGTGCGGTGCTCTTCGGGCTCGTCCGGCGCGGCCGGCCGCTGCGG
Organism: Burkholderiaceae bacterium; assembly: GCA_037190565.1. Classification (GTDB taxonomy): domain Bacteria; phylum Pseudomonadota; class Gammaproteobacteria; order Burkholderiales; family Burkholderiaceae_C; genus Rubrivivax. The sequence goes on along the minus strand of JBBCJV010000027.1, from coordinate 42,632 downwards.
GTCGGTCGGGTTCATCGCCGCGGCGTTTCTGCCAGCGCCAGCGCGGCTTCCACAATGGCCTGCGGCGCGATGCGCGACTGCGCTTCCAGCACCGGTGCGTAACCCACGGGGATGCGCGGCGCCCCCAGGCGGCGCACGCGGCAGCCGGTGGCTTCGGCCGCGGTGGCGGCGATCTCGGCGCCGAAGCCGGCCACCTGCACCGCCTCGTGCACCACCAGCAGCCGGCCGGTGCGGGCGGCCGAGGCCAGCACCGCTTCGCGGTCCCAGGGCCACAGGCTGCGCAGGTCCATCAACTCGGCCTGCAGGCCCTGGCCGGCCAGCGTTTCGCAGGCGGCCTCGCAGGCCTGCACCTGGCGGCTCCAGCTGACGATGGTCAGCGCATCGCCGCGGCGCAGGGTGCGCGCCTGGCCTATGGTGGCCACCTGGTCCAGGTCCACAGCCCCGGTCTGGCCCCACAGCGTCTTGTGCTCCAGGTACACCACCGGGTCGCCGCAGGCCAGCGCGGCACGCAGCAGCGAGGCGTTGTCCTGCGGCGTGCCGGGCGCCAGCACCACCACGCCGGGCAGGTGGGCGAACCAGGCTTCCAGGCTTTGCGAATGCTGCGCGGCGGAGGCGTCCCAGATGCCCATGGGCATGCGCACCACCAGCGGCACACGGCCCTGGCCGCCGAACATGTAGCGGTTCTTGGCCGCCTGGTTGACCAGTTCGTCGGCGGCGCACAGCGCAAAGTCCACCACGCGCATCTCCACCACCGGGCGCAGGCCGGCCAGCGCCATGCCCACGCCGGCGCCCAGGATGGTGGCTTCGCTGATGGGGGTGTCGATCACGCGCTGGTCGCCGAAGCGCGCCTGCAGGCCCTTGTACTGGCCGAAGATGCCGCCGCGGCCCACGTCCTCGCCCAGCACCACCACGCGCGGGTCGGCGGCCATCTCGCGCGCCAGCGCGGCGGCGGCGGCTTCGGCATAGCTCAGCGTCTGCAAGCTCATCGCCACACCCCCGCCCCAGTGTCCTGCACGTCGGTGTAGGCCGCTGCGGCTTCGGGCCAGGGTGCGGCCTCGGCAGCGGCCAGCGCGGCCTGCACCTCGCTCTCGGCGTCGCGCTGCAACTGCTCTGGCAAAGCCGCGTCGGCGCCCGACATCGCCAGGTAAGCGGCGCGGGCGCGGACTATGGGGTCGGTCTGCAGCGCCGCGGCCAGCTCCGCCGGGTCGCGGTAGGCCGCCGGGTCCACCGACACATGGCCCTTGACGCGGTAGGTCACCGCATGCAGCAGGCGCGGGCCTTGGCCGCCGCGCACCGCCGCCACCAGCGGGCCGGTGGCGGCGTACACCGCGGCCACATCGTTGCCGTCCACGGCGGCGGTGGGCAGGCCCAGGCTGGCGGCGCGTGCCGCAGCGCCGTCGCCCGCCGTCACCGGGCCGGTGGCGGTGGTGGCGCTCCAGCGGTTGTCTTCGCAGACGAACAGCACCGGCAGGCGGTAGACCTGCGCCCAGTTCAAGGCCTCGAGAAAAGGGCCGCGGTTGATGGCGCCGTCGCCGAAGAAGCAGGCCACCAGCGCATCACGCTGCTGCAGCTTCAAGGCCTGCGCCGCGCCCACGGCAATGGGCAGGCCGGCCGCCACCACGCCGTTGGCGCCCAGCATGCCCACCGAGAAGTCGGCGATGTGCATGGAGCCGCCCTTGCCGCCGTTGCAGCCTGTGGCCTTGCCGAACAGCTCGGCCATCATGCGGTGCATGTCCGCGCCCTTGGCCAGCGTGTGGCCGTGGCCGCGGTGGGTGGAGGTGAGCAGGTCTTCGCGCCGCAGGTGGGCGCACACGCCGGCAGCCACCGCTTCCTGCCCGGTGGACAGGTGCAGCGGCCCGCGCACCTTGGCGCCGCCGGAAGCCGCCTGGCCATAGGCACTGACGCCGCCCTGGCTGGCGGCTTCGGCGGCGTTTTCGAAAGCGCGTATGCGCAGCATGCTGCGCAGCAAGCCGGCCAGCGTGCCGGCGTCGGGGTTCGGCATGGGGCCCCTCGTCCCTTGTCTCCATGTTGTTGGGAAGGGATTGTAGAAGCCTGCCGCGACGGGCTGTGCCCCTGCCCGCCGGCGGTCTGGTGCGCGAACCATCAGCGCTTGCTCACCAATCCATCACCTTCGCAGTCTGGGCAGCGCCGGGCCGTCTGGTCAGGCTACGCGGGCGCGGCGGCGGTCCATTCCGGACCGGGCGCGCCGCCAGGAGACGGCCGGTCTGCACCGCAGCCGAGGCCGACTCGACCAACAGGGAGCCTACAAATGAAGAGAAACGCAGTTCTGCGCCGGACCGCCGGCGCTGTCACCGGCGAACAGACCGCCCTGCAGACCAGCCCAAGCAGCGGCATCACGCGGCAAGTGTTCCTGCGCCACCTGGCCGGGGGCGGCGTGCTGCTGTTGCTGGGCGGTTGCGACAACGACGGCGACGACGACAGGGATGGCAGGCCTTCGGGCGACTGCCTCAACTGGTCCATCAGCGCCAACCACCTGCACCAGTTGATACTGCCAGCGGCCGACCTCAACTCGATGACCGAGCGCACATACAACATCCAGGGCGGCGCGGGACACAACCACACGCTCACGCTCACCCCGGCCCAGTTCGCCCAGCTGAGGGCCGGGCAACCGATCTCGGTCACCAGTTCATCGGACGACACCATCCTGTTCGGCCGCCACTCGCACGACGTCTCGGGGCGTTGTGCATGAAAGCCGTCGCGCCGACCTGTGACGGACGGCGCGGAGGGGGATCCGGGCGCTCCGTTAGGCGCGCTCGGGAGCGGCTGCTGCCGTCGGCGGCGATCAGCCTGACAGTGATCGCCGCGCAGCTGCTCTCAGGCTGCCAACCTCCCGACGAGCCACACCAAACGGACACCCCCCGTGCGTCCATGTCACCCCAAGCGATGCTGGGCGAACAGATCTTCCACGACCCAAGCCTCTCGGCGGGCCGCAACCAGTCCTGCGCCAGCTGCCACGTACCGGCCTTCGGCCATGCGCAGGACAACGGCCTGGCGGCACAGCTGGGCGGTGCAAGCCTGTCTTTGCAAGGCAGCCGAGTTTCGCCGTCCCTGCGCTACCTCGGGTTCGCGCCGCCGTTTTCGCTGGACAGCGGCGGCGTGCCGCAAGGCGGCCTGTTCTGGGACGGGCGCGCGGCGACGCTGGCCGACCAGGCCGGGCGCCCTTTCCTGAACCCGGTGGAGATGGCGCTGGCCAGCAAGGAGCAGTTGGCCAGCCGCTTGGCCGAAGCAGCCTACGCCCAGGAGTTCGTCCGCGTCTTCGGCGCCGGCATCTTCGAGCGGCCCGACGACAGCTTCATCGCCGTGACGCAGGCACTGGCCCGCTTTCAACTCGAAGACCCGCGCTTGCAGCCGTTCTCCAGCCGTTACGACGTCTGGCTGCGCGGCGGGCCGGCGCTGGCGCCGCAGGAGCAACGCGGCCTGGCGGTGTTCAACGACGTGAATCGGGGCAACTGCGCCGCCTGCCACCCCTCCGTCGCGGCAGCCGACGGCACGCCACCGCTGTTCACCAACTTCAGCTACCACGCGCTGGGCCTGCCTCGCAACCGCGAGCTGGCCGCCAACGCCGACCCGTCTCACCATGACATGGGCCTGTGCGCACGCGAAGGGGGCGATCTGGCCCACCGGCCCGACCTCTGCGGCAAGTTCAAGGTGCCCTCGCTGCGCAACGTGGCGCTGCGCCTGGCCTTCTTCCACAACGGGCACATCAAGACCCTGGAGGAAGCGGTGCGCTTCTATGCGCAGCGCGACAGCCACCCCGAACGTTTCTACCCGCCCGACGAGCACAGCCGCGTCATCGCCTTCGCCGACCTGCCGGCCAACCTGCGCGGCAATGTCTTGCGCGGCGAGGCGCCGTATGTGGGCGTGCCCGGCGGCCTGCCGTCGCTCAGCGAAGAGGAGGTGCGCGACCTGGTGAGCTTTCTCGGCACGCTGACCGACGAGGACATCGCCCGGTGAGCGTGGCGCGGCGCCGCTGACACCTCCCGCACCGCGGGCCGGCTCAGCCGCCGCGGTTGCGCATCCAGTCGGCGGTGCCGAAGAAGGCCTGCGTCAGGCGCTGCGCCAGCGCGGGCTCGACGGCCTGTTCCTGCAGGGCCTGCACCATGCAGGCCATCCACTGGTCGCGCTCGCTGATGCCTATGGTGTAGGGCAGGTGCCGGGCGCGCAGCATGGGGTGGCCGAAACGGTCTGTGTAGTGGTTGGGCCCGCCCAGCCAGCCGCACAGAAACCAGAACAGCTTGTCGCGCGAGCCGTCCAGCGTGCCCGGGTGCAGCGCACGGATGCCGGCGTAGGCCGGCTCCAGGTCCATCAGGTCGTAGAAGCGGTCCACCAGCGCGCGCACGCCGGCCTCGCCGCCCAGGCGCTGAAACGGCGTGGCGCCGTCGGCCGGCGCGCTGTCGCCGCTCATGCCAGCAGCCGGGTGGCCGCCGCCGACATGGCCACCGAAGCCGGCGCGCCGGGCAGCGCCTCCAGCAGCAGCTGGCGGCGCTGCACCGCCTCGCGCACGGCCGCGTCGGCCGGCAGTTCGCCCAGCAGTTCCAGCCGCACCGGCGTGTCCAGCGTGGGGTTCACAAAACGGTCCACCACCTGCTGCAGCTGCGCGCGCACGGCGCGGCCTTCGCCGGGGCGGCGGGCCTGGTTCACCAGCAGCTGCACGCGCCGCCGCGCCTGCGTGGTGGCCAGCACCTTGATGGTGGCGTAGGCGTCGGTCAGCGAGGTGGGCTCCGGCGTCACCACCAGCAACACCTCCTGGGCCAGCGAGACGGTGTACAGCACCACGTCGGAGATGCCGGCGCCGGTGTCCAGCAGCACCTGGTCGAAGCGCGGCTGCACCTGCGATATCACACCCTGCAGCTGCTGGCGCACCTCGGGCGTGAGCCGCGAGTACTCCACCATGCCCGAGCCCGCCAGCAGGGCCGAAAAGCCGCCCGGCGCCGGCACGATGGCTTCCTCCAGCGTGGCCTTGCCGGTGAACACGTCGTGCAGCGTGATCTTGGGGAACAGGTTCAGCACCACGTCCAGGTTGGCCAGGCCCAGGTCGGCGTCCAGCACCAGCACACGCTGGCCCTGGCGCACCAGCGCGGCGGCCAGGTTGGCGCTGACGAAGGTCTTGCCCACGCCACCCTTGCCGCTGGTGACAGCGACGATCTGGGCCAGGCGGGGCGTGGCGGGCGGGCGGCCGGTCATTCGTGGTCCTGCAAGGGAAAGGTCTCGAACAGCAGCCGTTTTTCCTCGTTGCTGACCACCGAGACGGCCGAAGGCTCCAGGCGCACCAGGTTGCGGCCCTGGGCCTTGGCCAGGTACAGCTGGCGGTCGGCACGCTGCTGCCACAGCGCGGGCGTGCTGCGCACCCACTGCGGCGCAAAGGCGCCGCCCAGGCTGATGGTGACACCCAGCTGCTGCCCGGGCGCCACCTGCACCGGCATGCGCTCCACACGCCGGCGTATGCGCTCGGCCACCGCCTGGCCGAAGGCCGTGGCGCAGTTGGGCAGCAGCACGGCGAACTCCTCGCCACCACTGCGGGCCACCACGTCCATGGGCCGCACGCTGTCCATCAGCGCGTGGGCCACGGCCTTGATCACCAGGTCGCCGGCGGCATGGCCCCAGGTGTCGTTCACACGCTTGAAGTGGTCGATGTCCAGGGTCAGCAGCAGTGCGGCCTCGCCGCTGCGCGCCACGCGGTCGGTTTCACGCGCCAGCGCCAGCTCGAAGGCACGGCGGTTGGACAGGCCGGTCAAGGCGTCGCGGCTGGACAAGTCCACCAGCGCATCCACCAGGCCTTGCAGCCAGGCGGCGCTGCCGTGTTCACCGGCCGGCATGGCGTGGCCGGCCTGGGCCAGCAGTTGCAGGGCCTGTTCCAGCCGCAGGCCATCGCCCACGGCAGGCACAGCCGGGGCGTCCGTGGCAAACGTCGACGGTGGCAAGGTGGCGTTCAAGGCGCCGCAATCCTCCGAAGCCGGGGCCACGGTGTAGAGATACGACCCAGTGTATCAGCGGCCCGGCATGCTCCCCGCCGCGGAACAGCGCCGCCGCCAGGCCGCATATCCGGCGCTCGCGGCAGCGCCGGCGGGCCACACTGCCGCCTGTCGCTTTGCGCCTGCCTGCTGCATGACATCGTTCGCCGCCCCCGCTGCCCCCGTGCAGGAGTACACGATGACCGGCGGCGACTTCGACCGCATACGCGGGCTGATCTACCGGCACGCCGGCATCAGCCTGCACGAGGGCAAGCAGGCCATGGTGTACAGCCGGCTGGTGCGCCGGCTGCGCGAGACCGGTCACGCTTCATTTGCCGCCTACCTGCAGGCGCTGGAGAGCGACGGCGACCCGGCCGAGTGGCAGGAGTTCGTCAACTGCCTGACCACCAACCTGACGGCCTTCTTCCGCGAGGACCACCACTTCCACGCGCTGCAGGCCGACCTGCGCGCGCAGGCGGCGCGCGCCGCCGGCCGGCCGCTGCGCGTCTGGAGCTGCGCCGCCTCCACCGGCGAGGAGCCCTACTCCATCGCGATGACGGTGGCCGAGACCCTGGGCCTGTCGGCCGCGGTGCAGGTGCTGGCCAGCGACATCGACACCCGCGTGCTGGCCCAGGCGCAGCGCGGCGTCTACCCGGCCGAGGCCAAGGGCCTGACGCCCGAGCGCCTGCGCCGCCACTTCCTGCGCGGCGCCGGGGCCAACACCGGCCACATCCGCGTGCGGCCCGAGCTGGCGCGGCTGGTGCAGTTCCGCCCCTTCAACCTGATGGGCGCCGAATGGCGCACGCTGGGCGGGCCCTTCGACCTGGTGTTCTGCCGCAACGTGATGATCTACTTCGACGCCGCCACCCAGCGCCAGGTGCTGCAGGGCCTGCACAGCGTGCTGCGGCCCGGCGGGCTGCTGTACGTGGGGCATTCGGAAAACTTCACCGACTCGCGCGAGCTGTTCCGGCTGCGCGGCAAGACCATCTACGAGCGGCTGTAAGCGGCCTCTGCGCCGCCTCAAGGCCATGGGCGACGGCGCCGATATAGACCGTGATGAGCCCCGCGCCCACTTCCCCCGCCACCACCGCACGCCCGGGCAGCCGGCTGGAGCGGCTGCGCGCGCGCACGCGACGGCCCGGCGAGGCCTCGTTCTTCTACTACGACGCCCGCTTCGAGAACGACGCGGTCAAGGTGCTGCCCGGCGAGTTCTTCGTGTACGACGAAGACCTGCTGCTGATGACCACGCTGGGCTCGTGCATCGCCGCCTGCCTGTGGGACCGCGAAAAGCGCATAGGCGGCATGAACCACTTTCTGCTGCCCGAAGGCGGCAATGGCAAGGACGGCGACACCGGCCGCTACGGCAACTACGCCATGGACCTGCTGATAGGCGAACTGGTCAAGCGCGGTGCCACACGCTCCACCATGGAAGCCAAGGTCTTCGGCGGCGGCGCCGTCATCAGCGGCATGAACCGCATCAACATCGGCCAGCAGAACACCAACTTCGTGCTGGACTACCTGCGCACCGAGCGCATCACCGTGGTCAGCAAGGACGTGCTGGACGTGTACCCGCGCAAGGTGTGCTTCCTGCCGGCCAGCGGCAAGGCCATGGTCAAGCGCCTGGCCAGCACCAACACCGAAGCCCTGGCGGCCCAGGAATGCGCCGCCGCCGCGCAGCAGGCGCGGCCGGCCCTGGGCGGCAGCGTGGTCCTGTTCTAGCGAGGCCCCTGCCCGTGTCCACCGCCCCGGCCGGCAAGATACGCGTCATCGTCGTCGACGACTCGGCGCTGGTGCGCAGCCTGTTGTCGCAGATCATCGACCGCCAGCCCGACATGCGCTGCATAGGCACCGCGGCCGACCCGCTGGTGGCGCGCGAGCTGATACGCAGCCTGGACCCCGACGTCATCACGCTGGACGTGGAGATGCCGCGCATGGACGGGCTGGACTTTCTGGCGCGCCTGATGCGCCTGCGCCCCATGCCGGTGGTGATGGTCAGCACGCTCACCGAACGCGGTGCCGACGTCACGCTGCGCGCGCTGGAGCTGGGCGCGGTGGACTTCGTCGCCAAGCCCAAGATAGGCGTCACCGACGGCCTGCGCCGGCTGGGCGAGGACATCACCGACAAGATACGCGCCGCCGCCCGGGCCCGCGTGCAGCGCCTGGCCGCGCCGCCGGCGGCGGCCGGCACGGCCACTCCCACCGCGGCACCGGTGGCCACGCTGGGCCGGCTGTCCACCGAGAAGCTCATCTTCATAGGTGCCTCCACCGGCGGCACCGAAGCCACCCGCGCCGTGCTGGCCGAACTGCCGGCCGACAGCCCGGCGGTGCTGATCACCCAGCACATGCCGCCGGGCTTCACCAAGAGCTACGCGGCACGCCTGGACGGCCTGTGCCGCATACGCGTGGCCGAGGCGCAGGACGGCGAGCGGGTGCTGCCCGGCCACGCCTACATCGCCCCCGGCGGCCGCCACCTGGCGGTGGAGCGCTCGGGCGCGAACTACATCGCCCGCCTGTCCGACGGCGACCCGGTGAACCGCCACCGGCCCAGCGTGGAGGTGCTGTTCGAAAGCGCCGCGCGCGTGGTGGGCCGCAACGCGCTGGGCGTGATGCTCACCGGCATGGGGGCCGACGGCGCCCGCGCCATGAAGACCATGCGCGACGCCGGCAGCTTCAACCTGTGCCAGGACGAGGCCAGCTGCGTGGTCTTCGGCATGCCGCGCGAGGCCATTGCCCACGGCGCGCCACACGAGGTGCTGCCGCTGACGCGCATCGCGCCGCGGCTGCTGGAGTGGCTGCGCCTGCACGCCGGCGCGGCCACCAGCCGAGTCTGACCCCGGATCTGACCGCGGGTCTGGCCCGGCCTACGACGGCGCCGCGCGGCGCCTACCAGCGCCCGATGTCGCGGTCGCGCAGCGTCAGCGTCTGCGGCGGCAGCGGCGCCAGGTAGTCCAGGCCCACGTCGCGCAGCGTCGCGGCGTCCAGCGTGCGCAGCATCTGCAGGTCCGCCGCCAGGCGGCGGTCTTCCTGCCAGCGCAGCCAGGCGGCGTGCCCGGCCTGCAAGGCCGTCTGCGCCCAGCGGCGCAGCAGCGGATAGGGGTCGGCTTGGGGTGCCGGCAGTGCGGCGGTGCATGTCACAGTGCTCATGGTGTTGTCTATTCCTTTTGTCAGTGTGGAAAGAATATCCACACATAACGGCCAAGAAAAGCGAATCTATCTGGCTAAAAAGGTAAGGTATGCTTACCAATATGCCCAGGTTGCCGCTGCAAACCCTGCCCGCCTTCCGCGCCGTCGCGCGCGCGCAGAACATGCGCCGCGCGGCCGAAGAGCTGCACCTGACGCACAGCGCCATCAGCCAGCAGATCAAGCTGCTGGAAGAACAAGTGGGCGTGCCGCTGTTCGACCGCCGCGGCCGCGGCCTGGTGCTCAACGCCGCCGGCGCGGCGCTGCAGCGCGCCACCGAGACCGCGCTGGACACCCTGGCCGACGGCCTGCGCCTGGCTCTGGCCAGCAGCGACGGCCAGAGCCAGGCGCTGCGCCTGACGGTGCTGCCTTCGTTTGCGCAACGCTGGCTGCTGCCGCGCATGGGCAGCTGGCGCGACACCCGCCCGGACATCCCGCTGGAGGTTCATTCCTCGCACCAGCTGGTGGACCTGCGGCGCGAGGGCTTCCATGCCGCCATACGCCCGGGCAACGGCCGCTGGCGCGGCCTGCACGCCGAGCCGCTGGCCAGCTCGCCCATGATCGTGGTGGCCGCCCCGCAGCGCGCGGCGCGGCTGGCCGGCGCCAGCGCGCAGCAGCTGGCGGCCGAGCCGCTGCTGGGCGATGCCGGCCAGTGGGGGCGCTGGCTGGCCTTGAGTGGCGCCCGCCAGGTGGCCAAGCCGGTGGCCGAGTTCAACGACTACGGGCTGATGCTGCAGGCCACCGAACAAGACCTGGGCATTGCGCTCACGCGCGAGCTGCTGGCCGCCGACGCCCTGCATGCCGGCCGCCTGGTGCGGGTGCACCCCATGACCATGGACGAGCAGGAAGCGTCCACCTACTGGTTCGTGCACCCTGAAGAACTGGCCGGCTGGCCGCCGCTGCAGGCCTTGCGCCACTGGCTGAACGACGAGATGGCGCGTTCGCGCCAGACCCTGAGCTCAGCGGCCGCGGGCTGAGCGCCGGCGCTCAGCGCCGCTGGTCGGGCAGGAACAAGGCCTGCAGGTCGGACAGGAAGTCGAAACCCTGGGCACTGGCGCGCACACGCTGGGCCAGGGCGCCCTCGGCCTGCTCCTGCAGCAACAGGCCGCGCTGCTGGGCCTGGCCCAGCGCCGCCTGCACGGTGGACAGCGGCAGGCCGGTGCGCTCGGTGTACAGCGGCAGCTCGAAGCCCTGGGCCAGGCGCAGCGCGTTCATCATGAACTCGAAGGGCAGATCGGCCCGCGCCACCTCGTGGGCGTTGGACACGGCCGTGCCCGCCAGGGCCTGGCGCATGTAGGTGGCCGGGTCGCGCCAGCGCACCTGGCGCAGCACGCGGTGCGGAAAACTCAGCTTGCCGTGGGCGCCGGCGCCCAGGCCCAGGTAGTCGCCGAAACGCCAGTAGTTCAGGTTGTGTGCGCAGCGGTGCCCTTCGCGCGCAAAGGCCGAGACCTCGTAGCGCGCCAGGCCCGCGGCCGCGGTGCGCTCGACGATGGCGTCCAGCATCTCGGCGGCCAGGTCTTCGTCGGGCAGGCCGCTGGGCGGCTGCGTGGCAAAGCGGGTGTTGGGCTCCAGCGTGAGGTGGTAGACCGACAGGTGCGGCGGCGCGAACGACAGCGCAGCATCCAGGTCCTGCTGCAGGTCGTGCAGCGTCTGCCCGGGCAGCGCATACATCAGGTCGATGTTGAAGGTGTCGAAGGCCGAAGCCGCCTCGGCCACCGCGGCACGCGCCTGGCCGGCGTCGTGCACCCGCCCCAGGCGCTGCAGGAAACGGTCGTCAAAACTCTGCACGCCCACCGACAGGCGCGTGACGCCGGCGGCGCGAAAGGCGCGGAAGCGCTCGCGCTCGAAACTGCCGGGGTTGGCTTCCAGCGTGACTTCGCAGCCCGGCTCCAGCGGCAGCCGGGCGCGCAGGTCGGCCAGCAACCGGTCTATGGCCGCCGGCGAAAACAGGCTGGGCGTGCCGCCGCCTATGAAGATGCTGGTGATGCGCCGGCCCCAGACCAGCGGCAGGCTGGCTTCCAGGTCGGCCACCACGGCGTCCAGGTAGGCCGCTTCCGGCAGCGCACCGGCCGTGGCCTCGTGCGAGTTGAAGTCGCAGTACGGGCACTTGCGCAGGCACCACGGCAGGTGCACGTACACGGCCAGCGGCGGCAGCGCGCCGATCTGCAGCGTGCCCGGGCGCATCAAGTGCGCCAGGTCCGGCGTGGGCACGCCGGGCTGCGCCGCGGCGGCCAAGGGCGGCAGCGTCACGGGAGCCAGGTCTCGCGCATCAGCGTGCGCATCTGCGCCGCAGCCAGCGCGCGGTGGCTGAGCCGGTTCTTGGTGGCCGCATCCAGCTGCGCCACGGTACAGCCCTGCTCGGGCAGGTTCATCAAGGGGTCGTAGCCGAAGCCGCCGTCACCGCTGGGCGCGCTGCCTATGACGCCCGCCCAGCGGCCCACCGCCACCAGCGGCTGCGGGTCGTTAGCCGAGCGCAAGGCCACCAGCGTGCTGACAAAAAATGCACGCCGGTCGGCCACGCCTTGCAGGCGCTGCAGCAACAGCGTGTTGTTGGCTTCGTCCTGCAGGCGGCGCAGCGCCTCGCGTGCCAGCCCGGCGGGGGCGTTCAAGGGCGCGAAGTTCGCCGAGACCACGCCCGGCGCACCGCCCAGCGCGGCCACGCACAGGCCGGAGTCGTCGGCGATGGCCGGGCCGCCGGCCGCCTGGGCCGCGGCCCGCGCCTTGGCCAGCGCGTTCTCCACGAAGGTGAGGTGCGGCTCCTCGGCTTCTGCAATGCCCAGCGCGCCCTGCGCCACCAGCGTCAGCGGCAGGCCTTGCAGCAGGGCCTGCAACTCGAGCAGCTTCTTCGCGTTGTTGGACGCCAGCACCAGCCGCATGGCCACGGCCTGCCTCAACGGGGCAGCGGCGTGGCCAGCGCGCTGCGCTGCGCCTGCACCAGCTGGGCAATGCCGCTCGCCGCCAGAGCCAGCAACGCGTCGAACTCGGCGCGCGAAAAAGGCGCGCCCTCGGCCGTGCCCTGCACCTCGACAAACCCGCCGGCGCCGGTCATCACCACGTTCATGTCGGTGTCGCAGGACGAGTCTTCGGCGTAGTCCAGGTCCAGCCGGGCCACGCCTCGCACCAGGCCCACCGACACCGCGGCCACATGCTCGCGTATGGGGCTGGCGGCGATGCGCCCTTGCTGCAGCAGCCAGCTCACCGCGTCGTGCGCGGCGACAAAGGCGCCGGTGATGGCGGCGGTGCGTGTGCCGCCGTCGGCCTGCAGCACGTCGCAGTCCAGCGCGATGGTGCGTTCGCCCAGCGCGGAAAGGTCGAACACGCTGCGCAGGCTGCGGCCTATCAGGCGCTGTATCTCCTGCGTGCGGCCGCTTTGTTTGCCCTTGGCAGCCTCGCGGTCGCCGCGGGTGTGCGTGGCGCGCGGCAGCATGCCGTACTCGGCGGTGACCCAGCCTTCGCCGCTGCCGCGCTTGTGCGGCGGCACCTTCTCGTCCACCGAGGCGGTGCACAGCACACGGGTGTCGCCAAAGCTGACCAGCACGCTGCCTTCGGCATGGCGCGTGAAGCTGCGTTGCAGGGTGACGGGGCGCAGCGCGTCGACGGCGCGCCCATCGGGGCGCTGGGGGGTGGGGGCTTGAATGCTCATCCCCGATTCTTGCCTGAGCTGCGCTGTATGGCCTCGTTGATCTCGCGAATGGAGCGTTCTATCTCGGCGTCGTCCAGATCGTCGGCAGGGCCATCGGCCCCCAGGCTGGCCTGTATGGTGGACGCAAACACCTCGTCGCCCAGCGCGTGCGTGGACACGGCAGGGGCCGTGCCCAGGTCCTCGGCCGCCTCCCACTCGACCGCCAGCACGGTGACGTTGTCGCTGCTGGCGCCGGCGGTGCGCAGGGCGCGCTCCACCAGTTCGGGCACCGAGTCGGTGATGGGGTGGTGGGCCAGCACATCGGCGATGGCGGTGTCGGGCACGCTGCCCCACAGGCCGTCGCTGCACAGCATCACGCGGTCGCCGGGCTGCAGCAGCAAGGGCCCGGCGGTGTCCACCACCGGCTTGCCGGGGCTGCCCAGGCAGGTGAACAGCACATTGCGGTTGACGCGGTCGCCCATGGGCACCACCTGCGCCAGCGTTTCCTGCAGCTCAGAGTAGCTGTGGTCGCGCGTGCGCGCCACCAGCTTGTCGCCGCGCACCAGGTACAGGCGCGAGTCGCCGCAATGCGCCCAGTAGGCGGTGTTGCCCTGCAGCAGGCAGGCCACGATGGTGGTGCGCGGCGTGTCCACCAGCGCCCGCTCGGTGGCATAGCGCAGCAACTGGTGGTGGCCGGCCACGATGGCGTCGTGCAGAAACCGCAAAGGGTCGGCCAGCGTGGGCCGCGCCAGGCGCTGGAAGCGCGCCGACAAGGTCTGCAAGGCCAGTTGCGAAGCCACCTCGCCTTCCGGGTGGCCGCCCATGCCGTCGGCCAGCGCGAACAAGCCGGCGTCCCGCGTGTAGCAATAGCCCATGCGGTCTTCGTTCTTCTCGCGGCCGCCTTTTCGGCTGACCTGGTAGACGGAGAAACGCATCTCAGTGGTCCACCGCGCTTCGCGCAGCCCGCGTCGCATGAAACCAAAGGCCCCAGCCAAGCCGCATGCGCGGATCCGGCTTCGCCGGTCCGCTGCATGAGCCCCCTCGGGGGGCAGCGACCGGGAGGAAGCGTGGGGGCTTCATTTACTGCCGTTCTTCAGTGTTTCGAGTTGCAGCTTCAGGCGCTCGCCGAAGCTGAGCTTGGTGTAGCGGCGCTCGGTCTCGCGCGCCAGTTCCTTTTGCAGCGCAAACACGCTTTGCGGGCGCGACAGCGGGTCCAGCGACATGCACCACTCGGTGACCTCGATGAGGTTGTCCGAGTACACGTTGCGCAGGCGCGAGAGCGACAGCGCCAGGCGGTCTTTCTCCAGCCGCTGCGGCGCATCGTTGGGCGGGTAGCCCTGCATGCCGGCGTAGATGCAGGCGCCTATGGCATAGATGTCGGTCCACGGGCCCAGCGTGCCGTCGCGGCGGTACATCTCCGGCGCAGCGAAGCCCGGCGTGTACATGGGGCGTATGAAGTTGCCCTCTTTGCTCAGCACCTCGCGCGCGGCGCCGAAGTCCAGCATCACCGCCTTGTTGTCGTTGGTGACGAAGATGTTGGCCGGTTTGATGTCCAGGTGCAGCATCTTGTGCTGGTGCACGATGCGCAGGCCGCGCAGGATCTCGTCGAACAGGCTGCGTATGCTGCTTTCGCGGAACACCTTGTCGCGCTTGAGGTCGCGCGCGGTGACGATGAAGTCCTGCAGCGTGTCGCCCTGCAGGTAGTTCATCACCATGTAGACGGTTTCGTTCTCGCGAAAGAAGTTCAGCACCGACACCACGCTGGGGTGGCTGATCTGCGCGAGCGAACGGCCTTCTTCGAAGAAGCTCTTCAGGCCCAGGCGGTACAACGGCTGCTTGTCGGGCTTGACGCGGGGCGTCAGCTCGCCGGGGCTGCGCTCGGCCAGCGACGAAGGCAGGTATTCCTTGACCGCCACCAGCTGCTGGTTTTCGCCCTCGGCCAGGTAGACCACGCCGAAACCGCCGGCCGCCAGCTTCTTGACGATCGTGTAGCCCCCCACCACAGTGCCCGAAGGCAACGGAGCGGGTTTGGGCTTTGACATAATCGTTGTGTACTTCTGAAAGGCGCAGGCGCGGTGACTGTTTATAGCATGACGGGTTACGCCAGCGCGGCGTGCGCGCCCGTCGACGACGGCGCCGCGGTGACCGTGGAAGCGCGCTCGGTCAACGGGCGTTTTCTCGACCTGACGCTGAAGCTGCCCGACGAGTTTCGTGGCCTGGAACCGGCGCTGCGCGAGAAGGCCGCTGCCGCCTTGCGCCGCGGCAAGGTGGAGTTGCGCATCAGCGCCGCGCGCGACGGCGACTCGCCGCTGCCGGCCCCCGGGCCCGAGCAGCTCAACCGCCTGGCCCACTTGCAAACCGGCGTGCAGGCCTGGCTGCCGCAGGCGCGGCCCTTGAGCGTCAACGAGGTGCTGCACTGGTGCCGCGGCAACACGCCGCCGGCACGGCTGGACGAACCGGCGCTGCAAGCCGCCGACCAGTGCCTGGCCGCGCTGCGCGAAGCGCGGGCGCGTGAAGGCGAGCGCCTGAGCGCCATGCTGCGCGAGCGCGTGGCCACGCTGCGCACCCTGGCCCAGCAGGCCGAACCGCTGGTGCCGCAGGTGGTGCAGCGCCAGCAGGCGCGGTTTCTGGAGCGCTGGCACGAAGCCCTGGCCGCTGCCGGCGCCGGCAGCGCCGTGCCCGAGCAGGCGTTGCAGGAGCGCGCACTGGGCGAAGCCGCCGCCTACGCCTTGCGCATAGACGTGGCCGAGGAGCTGTCGCGCCTGCGCGCCCACCTGGACGAGGTGGAGCGCCTGCTCAAGGCCGGTGGCGAGGTCGGCAAACGCCTGGACTTCCTGATGCAGGAGCTGCAGCGCGAAGCCAACACCCTGGGCAGTAAGAGCGCCGTGCTGGAGCTCAGCAGCATCTCGGTGGAGATGAAGGTCGCCATCGAGCAGATGCGCGAGCAGGTGCAGAACCTCGAGTAGCGCCCCCTCGGTTGCTGCAGCACATGCCCATCGAAATCCACATCGACAACCTGTCTTCGGCCGATGTGCAGGCGCTGGTGGCCGAGCACCTGGCCGGCATGCAAGGCCACTCCCCGCCCGGCCATGCGCACGCGCTGGCCGTGGAAGGCCTCAGGCGCCCGGAGGTGACGTTCTGGACGGCCTGGCAGCAGCAGCGCCTGTGCGGCTGCGGTGCACTCAAGGCCCTGGATGCGGCGGCCGGCGAGGTGAAGTCCATGCGTACGCGCGACAGCTTCCTGAAGCAAGGCGTGGGGCAGGCGCTGCTGGACGAGATCGTCCAGACGGCCCGCCGCCGGGGCTACCGGGCGCTGTACCTGGAAACCGGCACCGGCCCGGTCTTTGAAGCCGCGCACCGGCTGTACCTGCGCAACGGCTTTGCCTGGTGCGGCGCCTTCGGGGACTACCAGGCCACGGCGTTCAACGTGTTCATGGTCAAGCCGCTGCAGGCCTGAGCCCGCCGCCGGCGTGCCTTTGGCGCACCCTGCGCGGCATACTTCCGGCGCGGGTGTTCTTCCGGGCCCCAACGGCCCAGGCCAGGGGCACCCTGGTGCGCGAGCCTTCGCGCTGTGCATGCCTTGAACGACGGGAGTGTTCATGTTCATCACCGCCCCCGCTGATTCGCCCGAGACCGGGCAGGTCTACCAGTCCAGCGCCAAGTCACAGGGTTTTGTCATGAACCTGACCCGGGCCTGGGCCTGGCGGCCCGATGTCTTCGATGGCTTCGCGGCGCTGCGCGGCCAGCTCACCGGCTCGTCCAGCCTCAGCCAGCGCGAGCTGGCCACGCTGGTGTGCGCCACGGCCGCCCAGCTGGGTGACGGCTACTGCGCCATTGCCTGGGGCAGGACGCTGGCGCGCGAGGCCACGCCGGCGCTCGCGGCGGCCGTCCTGCGCGGCGAACCCGCTGCCGAGGCCACGCCACGCGAAACCGCCCTGGCCCGCTGGGCCCGCCAGGTGGTGGACAACCCGAACGCCACCACGCCCGGCGACGTGCAGGCCCTGCGAGAAACCGGCCTGTCCGACCGCGAGATCTTCGAGGCCACCGTGTTCATCGCATTCCGCCACGCCTTCTCCAGCGTCAACGACGCCCTGGGCGTGGGCCCGGACCCGCAGCTTTTCGACACGGCGCCGCCCGCCGTGCGCGACGCCGTCAACTTCGGGCGGCCGCCCGCGCAGGCCTGAGCGGCGGCGCCGGCATGTCCATCACATCCGTCGCCGGTGTGGCCGTACAGCCCAGGCACCGCCTGAGCTGCCACTGCGGCGCGGTGGTGCTGGAGCTGAGCCTGCCGCAAGGCATCGTCAACCCGCGCCGTTGCGACTGTTCGCTGTGCCGCCGCCGTGGCGCCGTGGTCGCCTCCGTGCCGCTGGCCGGCATACGCGTGCTGCAAGGCCAGGAACACCTGCGGCTGTACCAGTTCAACACCCGGGTGGCCCAGCACTACTTCTGCGGGCAGTGCGGCGTGTACACCCACCACCAGCGCCGCTCGTTCCCGGACCAGTACGGCTACAACGTCGGCTGCCTGGAAGGTATCAACCCCTTTGCCTTGGGCGAGGTGCCGGTGCACGACGGCGTGAACCACCCCTCGGACCAGCCCCCTCCCAGCGCAGGTTGATCGCGCTGCCCCGGGGGCCAGGCCAAGGGGCCGCACAATGCGCCGCCATGACACACCTGCTGCGTTCCACCGTCGTTGCTTTCTGCCTGCTCTTGGGCCACGGGCTGGGGTTGGCCGGTGCACAGCCCCTCGCGGCGCCCAACGCCGTGGTCATAGGGCCTGGCCTGGTCACATCCGGCCAGCCCAGCGCCCAGGCGCTGGCCGGCCTGGCGCAGCAGGGGTTCACAGCGGTCGTCTACCTGGCGCCCAGCACCGTGCCCGACGCGGTGAAGGACGAGCCCGAGATCCTGGCCCGGCAGGGGGTGGAGTTCGTCCACATCCCCATCCCCTTCGGCGTGCCCACCGCGGCGCACGTGGCCACGGTGTCCGCCGCGCTGCAGCGCCTGCAGGGGCGCAAGGTGCTGGTGCACTGCCAGGTGAACATGCGCGCCTCGGTGATGGTGTTCCTGCACCGCGTGCTGCATGGGCGGGAGGACCCGGCCACGGCCTGGGAATCGGTGAGCCGGGTGTGGTCGCCCGAGGGCGCCTGGAAGCGCCTGATCCAGCAGCAGCTCAGCGACAACGGCATCGCCTTCGACCCGTTCTGAACCCGGGCCGGGGCTGGCGGCCCTAGCGATGCAGGCGCAGGGCCACCACCAGTTCGTCTTCGTCCACCTCGCCGGTGAGCTCAAAACCCAGCCGCAGGTAGAAGTCGCCCGGGCTGCCCTCGCCGGGCACGAACGAGGTCTGCAAGGTCTGGACGCCGGGGCGGCTGCGGGCGTAGTCCATGACCTGCAGCACCGCCTGCTGGCCGTGGCCTTGGCGCTGGAACCGCTGGTCGATCATCAGCCGCCAGATGCTGACCTGGGGCTCGGCTGCGGCCGGCTGCCGGCCCAGGGTGTCGTCCCACAACAGCACGAAGCCCACCAGTTCGTCGTCGGCATAGATGGCCCGGTGCCAGGACTCTTCGTAGAACTGCGCCTCGGCCAGCGACCAGGCGTTGGGCGCGACAAACTGGTTCTGCGCCGGCGCCACCTTCAGCGCCAGCACAGCGTCCACGTTGTCGCGCGTGATGACACGCAGCGTCACGCCCATGGTTGCCCCCAAGGTGGCCAAGCCCAGCGCTTGAGGGGACAGTCTAGCCCGCCGCCAGGCTCAGCCCCACCCGGGTGTAACCGTCTGCCGATGCGGCCATGGGCTGGCCGCCGTGCATGCGCGCAATGGCGGCCACGATGGCCAGGCCCAGGCCGTGGTGCTGCATGTCGCAGCAGCTGCGCGATTCGTCGGCGCGGTAGAAACGGTCGAACAAGCGCGGCAGCGCCTCCGGCGGCACGCCTTCGCCGCGGTTGTGCACCGTCAGCTCGGCACCGCCGCCGGGCACCGGTTCTATCTTCACCACCACCACCGAACCCGCCTCGGCAAAACGCGTGGCATTGCCCAGCAGGTTGGACAAGGCGCGCTTGACCAGCGGCTCGTCCACCGCCACGCGGGCGTCGCCGTCTATGTGCAGCGACAGGCCGGCTTCTTCCGCCGTCGCCTCGTGGAACTCCGCCACCTGTGCCGCCAGGTCGGCCAGCGCCACCGGTTGCCCGCGCCGCGCCTGCGCCCCGCGGTCGGCCTGCGACAGGAACAGCATGTCGTTGACCATGGCCGCCAGGCGCTGCATTTCCTCCAGGTTGGACACCAGCGTGTCGCGCAACTCGTCCGGCGAGCGCTCGCGCGCCAGCGCGAGTTCGGTCTGGCCTATCAGGTTGGCCAGCGGCGTGCGCAGCTCGTGCGCCACGTCGGCGTTGAAGCCTTCCAGTTGCGCGTAGGCACGCTCCAGCCGCTGCATCAGCGCATTGAACTGCTCTATCCAGGGCTGCAGTTCCTCGACGGGGCGGTCCAGTTGCAGGCGCTGGTGCAGGCGCTGCGCCGAGATGGCGCGTGTCTGCGCCGCCAGCAGCTGCAAGGGGCGCAGCTGACGGCGCACCAGCGCCCGTATGGCCAGGCCGCTGAGCGCGGCACCGCCCAGCGAACTGAGCACCAGCGTCACGGCCAGCCCGCCCAGCATGCGCGCGTCGTGGCTGACGTCCAGTTCCAGCCGGCCGGTCACGCTGCCGCCGGCGATCAGCTCGGCCGGCACCACGAAGTCGCGACCTATGCTGTGGCGGAAGTCGCGCTGCGGGTCGTCGCGAAACAGCAGCGTGCCGTTGCCGCGCCGCAGCTCCAGCGCGGTGCCCTGGCGCATGGGGTCCAGCATGGACAGCTTGTACAGCAGGTAGCCCTCGCCTTCGGTGCAGGACACGCGCACGAACTCGGACAGGATCTTGGTCTTGTCCGCCAGCGTGTCGGCCTGCGCCGAATGGATGCGCATGGCGGTGGCGGAGTAGATGACACCGGAAACCAGCAGCAGGCCGAACAGCGTCAGCGCCGCCAGCGCCCACGACAGCCGCGCGCCTATGGACGGCGGGCAGGCCGCCGCCGGCGCCGACGGCTGCGTGCCCGGCTCGGCGGCCGGGCCGGCGCCGGTGGCGGCCGACAGTTTCGAAGCCAGGGTGTTCATGTGTCGCGTTCCTCCAGCACATAGCCCATGCCGCGCACGGTGTGCAGCAGCTTGCGCGGGAAGGGGTCGTCCAGCTTGGAGCGCAGGCGGCGCACCGCCACCTCCACGATGTTGGTGTCGGAATCGAAGTTCATGTCCCACACCTGCTCGGCCAGCGTGGTGCGCGACAGGATCTGCCCGCGCCGGCGCAGCAGCAGCGTCAGCAGCTTGAACTCCTTGGCCGTCAGGTCCAGGCGCTGGCCGCCGCGCACGGCCTTGCGGCTGATGAGGTCCAGCTCCAGCTCGCCCAGGCTCAGCCCCGACACCGTCTGCGCCGCTTGGCCGTTGGCCGCGCCGCGGCGCAGCAGCGCCCCCACCCGCGCCAGCAGTTCAGAAAAGGCAAACGGCTTGACCAGGTAGTCGTCAGCGCCCTGCTCCAGGCCGTGCACGCGGTCTTCGACCTTGTCGCGCGCGGTGAGCATCAACACCGGCGTGTGGCGCTTGGCCGCGCGCACCGCCGACAGCACGCCGAAGCCGTCCACGCCGGGCAGCCTCACGTCCAGCAGCACCAGGTCGTAGTCGCCCCCGGTGGCCAGGCGGCGGCCTTCTATGCCATCGCGCGCCACATCGACGACATGGCCGTTCTCGCTGAGGCCCTTGTGCAGGTACTCGGCAAGCTTGGGTTCGTCTTCGACCACCAGAAGTCGCATGGCTGGGCGCAGCAATGTGCAGCGTATGTGTACAGGCGCGATGGTCGCACTTCTTCGCGCGGCGCGGGATTACGAATTTGTCATCCAGCCGTTCGGCAGGCGTGGGACGCGGTTTCCAGAATTCATTCCGTGGTCGGCGGCAACAACAGCCTCCACCAACACCCAGAGTCCCCTGTACCCCGTTTCGTTCAAACGCTCAAAAGGAAACCGCCATGAAGACCTCTTCGATGATCGCCGCTTTCGCCCTGGCTGCCGTTGCCGGCCTGGCCCACGCCCAAGGCGGCGAGGCCACCTACGAACTGCCGCTGCCTGCGGTGTCGGAAAACACCCGTGCCCAGGTGCGCGCCGAGTTGCTGGGCGCCCGCCAGAACATCGTCGTGACCGAGTTCGACCGCCAGGCCTGGGACCCGGTCAACGCCACCCGCAGCCGTGACGTGGTGCAGGCCGAAGCCGCCGCCGCCATCGCCAGCGGCTACGCCGCGGCCGTGACCTCCGAAGCCGGCCTGAGCCAGCAACTGCCGCGCGGTGCGGTGCTGCGCGGCCACCCGGTGATGGCCGCCGCGCGTTGAGCCCCGCTCAGCGGCAAGCCGCCGGCCCGTCGGCTCGGGACAGCAACAGGGCGCGGTCGCGCTCGTTGCGTGTCCAGCCGGCGGCGCGGCGGAACTCGGCGCGTGCTTCGTCGTCGCGCCCCAGCCGGGCCAGCAGGTCGCCCCTGACCGCCGGCAGCCAGGCATAACCCTGCAGCGCGCCTTGCGCCTGCAAGGCATCCACCAGCGGCAAGGCCGCTTCCGGCCCCTGGGCCATGCCCACCGCCACGGCGCGGTTCAGCGCCACCACCGGCGAAGGCTGGCATTGCAGCAACAGCGTGTACAGGCCCACGATGCGGCGCCAGTCCGTCTGCTCGGCGCGCACCGCGCGGGCATGGCAGGCGGCAATGGCCGCTTGCAGCGTGTAAGGCCCCGGCTCGCCATCGGCAGCAAAGGCCAGCCGTTCGGCCCGCGCCAGCGCCGCCAGGCCGCGCTGTATCAGCAGGCGGTCCCAGCGGCTGCGGTCCTGTTCGGCCAGCAGCACCGGGGCCCCTTGTGAATCCACGCGCGCCGCGCTGCGCGAGCTTTGCAGCTCCAGCAAGGCCTGCAGGCCCAGCACTTCCGGCTGCTGGGGCATCAACGCGGCCAGCACACGCGCCAGGCGCAAGGCCTCGTCGGCCAGCGCCGGGCGCATCCAGTCCTCGCCGGCGGTGGCGGCATAGCCCTCGTTGTAGACGAGGTAGATGACCTCCAGCACCGAGCCCAGCCGTGCCGGGCGTTCCGCCGCCGGCGGCAGCTCGAAGGGCAGTTGTGCCGCCGTCAGCGTGCGCTTGGCGCGCACGATGCGCTGGGCG
The DNA here is from genome assembly GCA_037190565.1 of Burkholderiaceae bacterium. GTDB lineage: Bacteria > Pseudomonadota > Gammaproteobacteria > Burkholderiales > Burkholderiaceae_C > Rubrivivax. The sequence goes on along the minus strand of JBBCJV010000027.1, from coordinate 20,649 downwards.
ATGGTGGGCTCCGGCACCAGGTAGGCGCGCGCGATCTCCGCCGTGGTCAGGCCGCCCAGCAGGCGCAGCGTCAGCGCCACGCGGGCGTCGGTGGGCAGCACGGGGTGGCAGGCGATGAAGATCAGCCGCAGCAGGTCGTCGCCCATGTCGTCGCTGCGCCGCTGGTCCAGCGTGTCCACGAAGTCAGGCACCACGGCGCGGCCCAGCGCTTCGTCGTCACGAGCGATCTGATCGTGCTTGCGTGCACGCATGGCCTGCGCCCGCAGGTGGTCCAGCGCACGGTGCTTGGCGGCGGTCATCAGCCAGGCCGCCGGGTTGTCGGGCAGGCCGTCGCGCGGCCAGTGCTCCAGCGCGGCCACCAGCGCGTCCTGCGCCAGTTCTTCGGCCAAGGCCACGTCGCGCACCAGCCGCGCCACCGCAGCAACGATGCGCGCCGACTCCAGCCGCCATACCGTGTCCATGGTGCGACGCACCGGGGTGGGCATGACAGCTCAGCCCCCGGCCATCGGCCACTTGATGCAACGCAGGGCGTGCATGGGCTGCTTCAGCGCGTGCGAGGCGCCAAGTCGTCGGCTTCGTACAGCGGGCGCACTTCCACCTCGCAGGGCAGGCCTTCAAATGGCGCTGGAAAGCGCCGCGACCACTCCAGCGCTTCGTCGCGCGAGCGCACCTCGATCAGCGTGTAGCCGGCGATCAGTTCCCTGGTCGGCGCAAACGGGCCGTCCACCACCTGCGCCGTCTGCCCCGGCGTGTGCTGCACACGCCAGCCCTGGGCGCTGGGCCGCAGCCCGGCGGCGTCCAACAGCACACCGGCAGCACCCAGTTGATCGTGAAAGGCCAGCATGCGCTCCACCAGGCCGGGCGGCGGCGCCTCACCGGCCTCGCTGGCCGCGGTGGCACGAACGATCAGCATGAAGCGCATGGGGCTCTCCTGCAGGGCGCCGGCGGCGGCATGCTGCCGGCTTGTACACCACGACGAGCCGCGGAGCCACCACTCGACAAACCCCAGCGCAGCGCGGCAAACAAAAAGGGGCCGCTGTTCGCGGCCCCTTCAGGGCAGGTGCTTCTTGCTGTGCTGTTGTTCTTGGTGGGCGGTGCAGGGTTCGAACCTGCGACCCCTGCCGTGTGAAGGCAGTGCTCTACCGCTGAGCTAACCGCCCGGTCCGCTGGCCGGGCGGGTTCGCCTGGCCGGTGTGCCGGAAAGCCGCAGATTATGCCACGGCGCCCAGCCGCCGCCACACGGTGCGCCCGCCGCTGGCCTTGTCCAGGCTTTGCAGCACGGTTTCGTGGGCCGCCAGCTCCTCGGCGCTGGGCTCCGGCACCGGCAGCACCAGCGTGGCGAAGTCCACCGCGGCCAGCGCCGCGCCGCCGGCTTCGCCCGCCTGCGGGCCGTCGGCGTCTATGACCAGGCTGTCCTGGCCGCGCGTCATGCGCAGGAACACCTCGGCCAGCAGCCCGGCGTCCAGCAGCGCGCCGTGCAGCTCGCGCCCGGAGTTGTCCACCTCCAGGCGGCGGCACAGCGCGTCCAGCGAATTGCTCTTGCCGGGGTACAGCTCGCGGGCCATGGCCAGGCTGTCGGTGACGGCGCTCACATGGTCGGCAAAACGGCCGCGGCCCAGGCGCTGCAGTTCGGCGTCCAGGAAGCGCACGTCGAAGTCGGCGTTGTGGATGATGATCTCGGCGCCGCTCACGAAGGCCAGCAGCTCGTCGGCCACCTGGGCGAACAAGGGCTTGTCGGCCAGGAACTCCTCGGTGATTCCGTGCACGCGCAGCGCGTCGGGGTGGCTGGCGCGCTGCGGGTTGATGTAGTGGTGCAGGTTGCGGTTGGAGAAGCGCCGGTTGTTCAGCTCTATGAGGCCGATCTCCAGGATGCGGTCGCCCTGCTCCGGGTTCAGGCCGGTGGTTTCGGTGTCCAGAAAGATCTGTCGCATGGCTGCATGCTACCCAGGGCCGGGCTCAGACCCCACGCGCGGCACGCTGGCCGAACCACCACCACAGGGCTGCGCCGCCCAGCACCATGGGCAGGCACAGCCACTGGCCCATGCTCATGTTCAGCGCCAGCAGGCCCAAGAAGCCGTCGGGCTCGCGGAAGAACTCGGCCACGAAGCGCAGCGCGCCGTAGCCCATCAAGAACACCGCCGCCACGCGCCCGGTGGCACGCGGCTTTTGCGCGTACCACCACAGCAGCACAAACAGCAGCAGGCCCTCCAGCGCCGCCTGGTACAGCTGCGAGGGGTGGCGCGCGATGTCGCTGCCGCTTTGCGGAAACACCATGGCCCAGGGCAGCGACGGGTCGGCCGCGCGGCCCCACAGCTCGCCGTTGACGAAGTTGGCCACGCGCACCGCGGCAATGCCTATGGGCACACCGGGCGCCACCAGGTCCATGGTCTGCCAGAAGGGCCGGCCGCGGCGGCGCGACCACAGCCACAGCGCGCCGATCACCCCCAGCAGGCCGCCGTGGAAGGCCATGCCGCCTTGCCAAACCATGAAGATCTCCAGCGGGTGGCTGAGGTAGTAGCCGGTCTTGTAGAACAGCGTGTAGCCCAGCCGCCCGCCTATGACCACGCCCAGCACGCCGTAGAACAGCAGGTCTTCCACATCGCGCCGGCTCCAGCCGGCCTGCGCGTAGGGCGCACGCTTCACGCGCCAGCTGGCCAGCACGAAGAACATCGCAAACGCCAGCAGGTAGCTCAGGCCGTACCAGCGCACGGCCAGCGGCCCTAGCGAAAAGGCGATGGGGTCGAACTGCGGATGCACCAGCATCAAGGCTTCTCCGGGAAGGCGGCGCTGCATTGTCGCCGCTGCGCCCAAGGCGCCGGACCGCTTCTGCGCCGCAGGCACAGGCTGCTTCCGCGCCGAAGGCACAGACCGCATCTGCGCCGATACTCCCGGCTGGTAATCTTGGCCCCCAAGACCCCAGACACAGTCCAGGAGACACCCCATGGCCGGCCACAACCGCCGCAGCAAGAACATCACCGAAGGCGTGGCGCGCGCGCCCAACCGCAGCATGTACTACGGCATGGGCTACACCGAAGGCGACTTCGGCAAGCCCATGATCGGTGTAGCCAACGGCCACAGCACCATCACGCCTTGCAACAGCGGCCTGCAGAAGCTGGCCGACGCCGCGGTGGACGCGTTCAAGGCCGCCGGTGCCAACCCGCAGATCTTCGGCACGCCCACCATCAGCGACGGCATGTCCATGGGCACCGAGGGCATGAAGTACAGCCTGGTGAGCCGCGAAGTCATCGCCGACTGCGTGGAAACCTGCGTGGGCGGCCAGTGGCTGGACGGCGTGCTGGTGATAGGCGGCTGCGACAAGAACATGCCCGGCGGCATGATGGGCATGCTGCGCGCCAACGTGCCGGCCATCTACGTGTACGGCGGCACCATCCTGCCCGGCAAGTACAAGGGCCAGGACCTGAACATCGTCAGCGTGTTCGAGGCCGTGGGCCAGTTCAGCGCCGGCAAGATGAGCGAGGAAGACTTCTGCCAGATCGAGCGGCGCGCCATCCCCGGCAGCGGCAGCTGCGGCGGCATGTACACCGCCAACACCATGAGCAGCGCCTTCGAGGCCCTGGGCATGAGCCTGCCCTACGCCAGCACCATGGCCAACGTGGAAGACCCCATCGTGGCGCACACCCAAGAGGCTGCGAAGGCTCTGGTGGAGCTGGTCAAGGCCGACATCAAGCCGCGCGACATCGTCACGAAAGAGGCACTGGAAAACGCCGTGGCCGTGATCATGGCCACCGGCGGCAGCACCAACGCCGTGCTGCACTTTCTGGCCATCGCGCATGCGGCCGAGGTGGCGTGGAGCATCGACGACTTCGAGCGGGTGCGCCGCAAGGTGCCGGTGATCTGCGACCTCAAGCCCAGCGGCAAGTACCTGGCCATAGACCTGCACCGCGCCGGCGGCATCCCGGCCGTGATGAAGGTGTTGCTGGACGCCGGCCTGCTGCACGGCGGCTGCATGACGGTGACCGGCAAGACGGTGGCCGAAAACCTGCAGGACGTGCCGCCGCTGCGCGCCGACCAGGACGTGATTCGCCCCATCACCCAGCCGCTGTACAACGAAGGCCACCTGGCCATACTGCGCGGCAACCTGGCCACCGAAGGCTGCGTGGCCAAGATCACCGGCCTGAAGAACCCGGTCATCACCGGCCCGGCGCGGGTGTTCGACGACGAACAGAGCGCGCTGGCCGCCATCATGGCCGGCCGGATCAAGGCCGGCGACGTGATGGTGCTGCGCTACCTGGGCCCCAAGGGCGGCCCCGGCATGCCGGAGATGCTGGCGCCTACCGGCGCGCTCATAGGCCAGGGCCTGGGCGAGAGCGTGGGCCTGATCACCGACGGGCGTTTCTCCGGCGGCACCTGGGGCATGGTGGTGGGCCATGTGGCGCCCGAAGCCTTTGAAGGCGGCCTGATCGCGCTGGTGCAGGAAGGCGATGCCATCACCATAGACGCGCACCAGTTGCTGCTGCAGCTGGACGTGGCCGACGGGGAGATCGCGCGCCGGCGCGCCGCCTGGAAACAGCCGGCGCCGCGCTACACACGCGGGGTGTTGGCGAAGTTTGCAAAGAACGCCGCCGGGGCACAGCGCGGCGCGGTACTGGACGGCGACTGAGCTGGCGCGGCCCGCGGCCCGCCGCCCGCCATCCGGCGCCCGCGCTACATGCGCGGTTCGCGCCGCGGTGGGTCGGCCTCGGGCCGTGAGGGCGGCGCAGCCGCCCGGCAGCCGCCGTCCCGCGCGCGGGCGCGGCCCGACTGCACCTGCTTGTCGCGCTTGTGGTCCAGGCCCAGCGCCTGCATGGCATTCTCGCGGCGCTGCTGCTTGCGCTCTTCCATCTTCTGCATGGCGCGGCGCTTCGTGAGCCCGCTGGCGTCGGCAAAGTGCCACCACAGCACGGCCAGGCCAAAGGGCGCCAGCACCACCCACCACGACCACCCGGCCGTGGGGCCGAAATCGGTCACCTTGGCCAGCAACAGCAGCACTCCGATGATGAGCATGGGCATGGTTTCGCTCCCGCGGCCAGCCGGGCCGGCCGCCTGCGGGGCACTGTAGCGCAAGGCCGGCGGCGGCGAGGGGCGGCGGGCGTGACGCTTTCCTGCGTAGCCGCCGAGATGCGGGCTCGGGCCAACCGCCCCGCCGCTAGAACCGCGCGCCTTGCGGCTGCTGGCGCTGGATCTGCTGTTGCTGACGGGCTTCGGCTTCGGCGCGGCGAAAGCTCTCGGTTGAAATGGTCAGCACAGGGGAGACGGCGCTGCCGACCTGGGTGGTCACGGAGGCCCGCACATCGCCTTGCACCCAGGTCCAGCTGCGGGTGATCATCCCACCGGGCTGCCCCAGGATGTTGTTGGGCTGGTGTTCCCCAACGCTGGGCTCGCCCAGGCGCGAACTCACGGTGGGAACAGCCACCTCCAGGTCCTTGACCTCTATGCGCAGGCCCTGCAGCTGGTCGCCGACCATCATCAAGGCCACCGGCCCCCACACCCAGTTCGGCTGTTCGCTGCCGGGGAAGCGCAGTGCCTTGGCGAAACGGCGGCCTGTGCCGGTCTCCACCGCCACTTCTATGCAGGAAGCAGCCGCCGTGGCCGGGTTCCAGTCGAAGGCGCATTCGGGCACTTCGGGCGGCAGCGTGCAGCCCATGGGCAGGCCGAACAGCCGCAGGGCCTTGTCGCGGCATTGGGCCTGCTCGTCACGGATCTGCCCCACGCGGCGGTTGGCGGTGGAGAACGCGTCCTCTACCGCCGAGGCCTCGGCCGAACTCAGGCGGCCGGTCTCGGGGTTGCCGTTGGCCCGCTGCCACTGCCGCACGACAAAGTTCCAGTCCGTGCAGTCCTTGCTGCCGCGAACCTGCAAACGGGCCGACGTGGACCAGCGCTCACGCGGCAGGTGGCGGCCCGCCCAGAACATCAAACGTTCGAAGGCCCGGTCGCGGGCGTTGGGGCTCTCGGCTTCCAGCGGCGTGTCCACGCAAGCCTGAGACAGCTCCTGGGACGTGGGCCGGGGGCGCGGCAGCTGGTCGGTGGTGCTTTGTGCCCATGCCGGGCTGGTGCTCCAGGCCAGGAGCGTGACAAGCAGAGCCGGAGGCAACAGGCGGGGTAGCGCCGGGTGGGGGGTCATGACCGAGGCTCCAGAGGCGTTCACGGACTTGTGAGGTTTCCGGCGATTCTGGATCAGCTCAGACGTGCAGGCGCGCCCCCTGGATCAGTGGGCTCGGTGTCAACTGGTCGAAGGCATTGCAGGGTTCTGGTGCCCGCTCACATCGCTGCGCGATATGAGCAGGCCCCGTCCCCGGCCATGCCTGGCGCTGGCGCGCCAGCCCCGCGCTGCGCGCGGCCTGGATCAGTTGGCTTGCGCCAACTGGTCCAGGATGGCCGGGTTCTCCAAGGTGCTGGTGTCCTGGGTGATGGCTTCGCCCTTGGCGATGGAACGCAACAGCCGCCGCATGATCTTGCCGCTGCGCGTCTTGGGCAGGTTGTCGCCGAAGCGTATGTCCTTGGGCTTGGCGATGGGGCCTATCTCCTTGGCCACCCAGTTGCGCAACTCGGCGGCGATCTTCCTGGCCTCGTCGCCGGTGGGCCGCGAGCGCTTGAGCACCACGAAGGCGCAGATGGCCTCGCCCGTGGTGTCGTCCGGCCGACCCACCACCGCGGCCTCGGCCACCAGCTCGGTGCAGCTGACCAGCGCCGACTCGATCTCCATGGTGCCCATGCGGTGGCCGGAGACGTTCAGCACATCGTCGATGCGGCCGGTGATGGTGAAGTAGCCGGTCTTCACGTCGCGGCTGGCGCCGTCACCGGCCAGGTAGTAGCCCTTGAGCTCCGGCGGGTAGTAGCTCTTCTTGAAGCGCTCCGGGTCGCCGTAGATGGTGCGGATCATGCTGGGCCAGGGCTTCTTGATGACCAGGATGCCGCCCTGCCCGTTGGGCACGTCGCCGCCGGTTTCGTCCACGATGGCAGCGTCCACGCCCGGGAAGGGCAGCGTGCACGAGCCCGGCACCATGGGCGTCACACCCGGCAGCGGCGTGATCATGTGGCCGCCGGTCTCGGTCTGCCACCAGGTGTCCACGATGGGACAGCGGCCGCCGCCCACGTTCTGGTGGTACCACTCCCAGGCCGCCGGGTTGATGGGCTCACCCACCGAGCCCAGCAGGCGCAGGCTGCTCAGATCGCTGTGCTTGGGGTGCACCACGTCGTTGCTTTCCGCCGCCTTGATCAGCGAACGTATGGCGGTAGGCGCGGTGTAGAAGATGCTGACGCGGTGCTTGGCGATGGTCTTCCAGAAACGGTCGGCCGCCGGAAAGGTGGGCACGCCCTCGAACACCAGCTCGGTGCCGCCCAGCGCCAGCGGGCCGTAGGTGATGTAGGTGTGGCCGGTGACCCAGCCTATGTCGGCGGTGCACCAGAACACGTCCTCGGGCTTCAGGTCGAAGGTCCAGGCGGTGGTCAGCGCCGCATGCAGCAGGTAGCCGCCGGTGCTGTGCTGCACGCCCTTGGGCTTGCCGGTGGAGCCGCTGGTGTACAGCAGGAACAGCGGGTGCTCGGCGCTCACCCACTCGGGCTCGCAGGCCTCGGGCTGGGCCGCCAGCTCGTCGTGCAGCCAGCGGTCGCGGCCTGCCTTCCAGCCCACGTTGCCGCCGGTGCGCTTGTAGACCAGCACGCTGGCGATGCTGCCGGTGCCGGGCATGGCCAGGGCTTCGTCGACGATGGCCTTCAGCGGCAGCGCCTTGCCGCCGCGCGCCTGTTCGTCGGCGGTGATCACCATCACCGCACCGGCGTCCTCGATGCGGTCGCGCAGGCTTTGTGCGCTGAAACCGCCGAACACCACCGAGTGGGTGGCTCCTATGCGCGCGCAGGCCTGCATGGCGGCCACGCCTTCCACGCTCATGGGCATGTAGATGACGACGCGGTCGCCCTTCTTCACGCCGCGCGCCTTCAGCACATTGGCGAATCGCCCCACCAGCGCCAGCAGTTCGCGGTAGCTGACGCGTGTGACGCTGCCGTCGTCCGCCTCGAAGATGAGGGCGGTCTTGTCGCCCAGCCCACGTTCGATGTTGCGGTCCAGGCAGTTGTAGGACACGTTCAGCGTGCCGTCCTCGAACCACTTGAAAAACGGCGCCTGGCTGCTGTCCAGCACCTTGGTGAACGGCGTCTTCCAGCTCAGGAACTCGCGCGCCAGGCGGGCCCAGTAGGCCTCGTGGTCGCGGCCGGCTTCGTCCACCAGCGCCTGGTAGGCGGCCATGCCCGAAACACGGGCCTTCGCCACCAGTTCGGCCGGTGGCTGGTAGACCTTGGGCTCTTCCTTGCCCGGTTGGTTGCCATCTTGGGCGGCGTCGCTGCTCATGCCTTGTCTCCTTCCTGTTCGATGCTGCGCAGTGCGGGGTTCCGGCCGCCAGCATACGCAGCCCGCTGACAGGACTCTTGCACGGGGGTCGGTTGCCCGCATGGTAGTGCAGCGCAGGCCGTGCAGCGCGCCGCGGCAACGGCCCACAAGCCTGGTGTCAGCCAGCCTTCCTAGAATGCCGCGCCCATGAAGCAGCCCATCAAGCCACCCCTGCGCCTGGCGCCCGCCTGCCTGGTGCTGATTGCCCTGCTGGGCCTGGCCCCTGCGGCGCAGGCCGCCGGCATAGACGGCGCCACCCTGTCGGCCTGGTGGGGCCTGCCGTTTGCCGGCATGCTGCTGTCCATCGCCTTCGTGCCGCTGGCCGCGCCGCTGCTGTGGCACCACCACTTCGGCAAGATCACCGCCGGCTGGGCGCTGCTGTTCCTGCTGCCGTTTGCCATGCTGCACGGCGGCGCCGTCACCGGCGAGGCGCTGGTGCACACGCTGCTGGCCGAGTACCTGCCCTTCATCATCCTGCTGGTGGCGCTGTTCACGGTGGCCGGCGGCATCTACGTGCGCGGCAACCTGCACGGCAGCCCGCTGGTCAACACCGTGTTGATCGGCATCGGCGGCCTGCTGGCCAGCGTGATGGGCACCACGGGTGCGGCCATGCTGCTGATACGCCCACTGATACGCGCCAACGACAACCGCAAGCACGTGGTGCACGTGGTCGTCTTCTTCATCTTCATCGTGGGCAACATAGGCGGCTCGCTCACGCCGCTGGGCGACCCGCCGTTGTTCCTGGGCTTCCTCAAGGGCGTGGACTTCTTCTGGACGGCGCGGCACATCCTGCCGCACACGCTGTTCCTGCTGGGCGCGCTGCTGGCCCTGTTCTACGTGATCGACAGCTACTGGTACCGCCGCGAGCAGCCCCTGGCCGCAGACCCCACCCCCGACGACACGCGCCTGGGCGTGGAAGGCGGCATCAACTTCCTGCTGCTGGGCGTGGTAGTGGCGCTGGTGCTGATGAGCGGCACCTGGAAGCCCGGCGTGCAGTTCAACGTCTTCGGCACCGACGTGGGCCTGCCGCAACTGGTGCGCGACGCGGCGCTGCTGGGCGTCACCGGCCTGTCGCTGTGGCTCACCCGGCGCAGCGTGCGCGAGAACAACCAGTTCTCGTGGGCACCCATGCAGGAGGTGGCCAAGCTGTTCCTGGGCATCTTCATCACCATGGTGCCGGTGCTGGCCATGCTGCAGGCCGGCACCGACGGGCCCTTCGCGGCGGTGGTGCGTTCGGTCAGCAGCGCCGACGGCGAACCCCTGCCCGTGGCCTACTTCTGGCTGACCGGCGCCTTGAGCTCCTTCCTGGACAACGCGCCCACCTACCTGGTGTTCTTCAACATGGCCGGCGGCGACGCGCAGGTGCTGATGACCACGCTGGCACCGGTGCTGGCCGCGGTGTCGGCCGGCGCGGTGTTCATGGGCGCCATGACCTACATTGGCAACGCGCCCAACTTCATGATCAAGGCCATCGCCGAGGACCGCGGCATCAAGATGCCCAGCTTCTTCGGCTACATGGCCTGGTCGTGCGCGGTGCTGCTGCCGCTGTTCGTGGTGGTGACCTGGATCTGGTTCCTCTGACCCGGGGCGCCCGGCCGGCTGACTACACTGGCGGGGTTTGCCCCTAGCCAGCCGCCGCCATGCCCACCACCATACGCCACGACGACCTCGTCGAGACCGTCGCCGCCGCCCTGCAGTACATCAGCTACTACCACCCGGCCGACTACATCGCACACCTGGCGCGTGCCTACGAAGCCGAGCAGAGCCCGGCCGCCAAGGACGCCATCGCGCAGATCCTGACCAACAGCCGCCTGTGCGCCGAAGGCCACCGGCCCATCTGCCAGGACACCGGCATCGTCAACGTGTTCCTGAAGATTGGCATGGACGTGCGCTTTGAAGGCTTCGGCAGCGGCACGGTGGAAGACGCCGTCAACGAAGGCGTGCGTCGCGGCTACCTGAACCCGGACAACAAGCTGCGCGCCTCGGTGCTGGCCGACCCCCACTTTGAGCGCAAGAACACGCGCGACAACACGCCGGCGGTGGTGCACGTCTCGCTGGTGCCCGGCGACAAGCTGGACGTCACCGTCGCCGCCAAGGGCGGCGGCAGCGAGAACAAGAGCAAGTTCGTGATGATGAACCCCAGCGACAGCCTGGTGGACTGGGTGCTCAAGACCGTGCCCACCATGGGCGCCGGCTGGTGCCCGCCGGGCATGCTGGGCATAGGCATAGGCGGCACGGCCGAAAAGGCCATGCTGCTGGCCAAGGAGTCGTTGATGGAAGACATCGACATGTACGAGCTCCTGCAGCGCGGCCCGCGCGACAAGTTCGAGGAGCTGCGCATAGAGCTGTACGAGAAGGTCAACGCGCTGGGCATAGGTGCGCAAGGCCTGGGCGGCCTGACCACGGTGCTGGACATCAAGATCAAGACCTACCCCACGCACGCGGCCAGCAAGCCGGTGGCCATGATCCCCAACTGCGCCGCCACGCGCCACGCCCACCTGGTGATGGACGGCTCCGGCCCCGCCTACCTGGAAGCGCCCAGCCTGGACCTGTGGCCCAACGTGCGCTGGGCGCCGGACTACAACAAGAGCCGGCGCGTAGACCTGGACACGCTCACGCAGGCCGAGGTGCGCAGCTGGAAGCCGGGCGACACGCTGCTGCTGTCGGGCAAGATGCTCACCGGCCGCGACGCGGCGCACAAGCGCATACAGGAGATGCTTGCGCGCGGCGAGCCGCTGCCGGTGGACTTCACGAACCGCGTCATCTACTACGTGGGCCCGGTGGACCCCGTGCGCGACGAGGCCGTGGGCCCGGCCGGCCCCACCACGGCCACGCGCATGGACAAGTTCACCGAGATGATGCTGGCCCAGACGGGCCTGATCGCGATGGTGGGCAAGGCCGAGCGCGGCCCGGTAGCCATAGAGGCCATCCGCAAACACGGCAGCGCCTACCTGATGGCCGTGGGCGGCGCCGCCTACCTGGTCAGCAAGGCCATCAAGTCCGCCCAGGTGGTGGGCTTTGCCGACCTGGGCATGGAAGCCATCTACGAGTTCGAGGTGCAGGACATGCCGGTGACCGTCGCCGTGGACGCCGGCGGCACGAGCGTGCACCAGACCGGCCCGCGCGAGTGGCAGGCCAAGATAGGCAAGATTCCGGTCGCGGTGGCCTGAGCGGCAGGCGGTGCCTGGCAGGGGCGAATCGCAGGCGCCGAGCAGCACAGGGAAGTCGGCTCGCAGAGCCGACCGCCGGCGTTTGAGCCCCTGCCAGGCACCGCCTGCCGCGACGAGCCGACATCGAACTGACAGACGACCTCAACACCACACACCCCCAAGAAAACACAACGCGCGACAATCCCCACGTGTCGCAGCTGTTCGAAGTCCACCCCGGCAACCCCCAGCCTCGCCTGCTGAAACAGGCCGCGCAGATCCTGCACGGCGGCGGCATCGCGGCCGTGCCCACGGACAGCAGCTATGCGCTGGTGTGCCACCTGGACGACAAGGGCGCCGCCGAGCGCCTGCGCCGCATACGCCAGGTGGACGAGCGCCACCACCTCACGCTGCTGTGCCGCGACCTGAGCGAGCTGGCCAGCTACGCGCGTGTGGACAACCGGCAGTACCGCCTGCTCAAGCTGGGCACGCCGGGGCCTTACACCTTCATCCTGGAAGCCACCAAGGAAGTGCCGCGGCGCCTGTCGCACCCCTCACGGCGCACCATAGGCCTGCGCGTGCCGGACCACCGCGTCACGCAGGACCTGCTGGCCTTGCTGGGTCAGCCCTTGCTGGCCACGACGCTGATACCGCCCGGCGAGACCGAGCCGCTGAACGACGCCCACGAGATACGCGAGCGTTTTGAGAAGTCGTTGCAAGCCATCGTGGATGCCGGCGCCTGCCCCATGCAGCCCACCACGGTGGTGGACCTCAGCGGCGACGAACCGGTGCTGGTGCGCAGCGGCCGCGGCGACCCGGCGCGGCTGGGCCTGTAAGCCTGTAATCCGGTCCTGCCGGCCCGGTCAGCTCAGGACGCCCGCTCCAGCGCACGCCGCAACAGCTCCGGGCTGAAGCCCAGCTGCGGCTGGCCGCGCACCACCATCACCGGTGTGCCCGGGGCGCCCCAGCGTTCGTAGGCGGCGCGGCAGTCGGCGTCCTGCTCGATCAGGCATTCGGTGAAGTGCACACGGTGCTCGGTGAACCAGCGCCGCGCCACGATGCACACGCCGCAGGTCTCCGAGGCCACCATGTGCAGGTCGCCGGGGCCTGCCAGGGCCGCCACCTGCGCGCCCAGCCGCTGCTTCTGGTGCGAGGCCCACCAGGTGTTGGCCACGCCCACCACCAGCACCAGCAGCGCCAAGCCCCACAGGGAATGCGGCGAGGCCTTCATGCCCAAGCCTGGCCCGGGCCGCCTACACGGCGGCCTGCACCACCATCTCCACCCGCCACTCGGGGCGTGCCAGCGCCGCCTGCACCGTGGCGCGCGGCGGCGCGTGGCCGGCCGGCACCCAGGCCTCCCAGGCTTCGTTCAGGCCGGGGAAGTCGGCCAGGTCGGCCAGGAAGATCTGGCACATCAGGATGCGGGTCTTGTCGCTGCCGGCGCGCGCCAGCAGCGCGTCTATGGCGGCCAGCACCTGGCGCGTCTGGCCCACGATGTCCTGCGACGCGTCTTCGGCAATCTGCCCGGCCAGGTAACACACGCCGTTGTGCACGGCCATCTCCGACAGGCGGGCGCCGACATCAAAACGCTGAACCATCACTTGTGTCCTTTGGGGTGGTGGGGCCGCGGCGGCCGGCCTGGCGCCGGCGCGGCAGCCGCGGGCTTGCCGCCCAGGCGGCTCTCGGTACCGGCCAGCAGTTTGCGTATGTTGCCTTCGTGGCGCCACACCAGCAGCACGCTCATCACGGCGATGGCGATCAGGCTGCTGTCCACGCCCCAGATCAAGGCCTGGTAGAACGGCGCGAACAGGGCCGCTACCAGCGACGCCAGCGAGGCATAGCGGAAGAAGACGGCGATGATGAGCCAGCTGACCAGCGTGGCCACGCCCAGCCAGGGGTTCAGCGCCATCAACACGCCGGCCGCGGTGGCCACGCCCTTGCCGCCCTTAAAGCGGAAGAACACCGGCCACAGATGGCCCACGAAGGCCGCCAGCCCGGTGAAGGCCGCCGCCGCTTCACCCAGGCCGTGCGCCGGGCCGAACACCAGCACCAGCATCACGGCGGCATAACCCTTGAGCGCGTCAAAGGCCAGCGTCAGCACCGCGGCCGCGCGGTGGCCCGAGCGCAGCACATTGGTGGCCCCCGGGTTCTTGGAACCGTAGCTGCGCGGGTCGGCCAGGCCGAACAGGCGGCTGACGATGACCGCAAACGACAGCGAGCCTATGAGGTAGCCGCCCAGCAAGGCCAGGAGCAGCGCTACGTGGACGGAGGAAGAGGCGTTCATCGGGCGGCAAGTGTAGTGGGCCGCTGCTGCGCCGCGCCTCGGGTGTCGGCCCTAGACCGGCGCCCATGCTTCAGGCATGCACCATGCCGAAGATGGTGAAGAACAGCAGCGAAGCCAACAGCGCGGTGGCCGGCACGGTGATGACCCAGGCGGCGACGATCTTCAGCACCTCCGAGCGCTTGACCAGCTCCTGCCGGTAGACCTTCTTCAGCCGCTTGCGCTCCCAGCGGCTCAGCGCCACCGGGGCGGGGCGGCCGGCGGCCTGGGCCTTCAGCTCGCGCAGCATCTGGCGCTTGCTCTCCAGCGCGGCGCTCTGAAAGCGCGCGAGGAACAGGTCCACCCGTTCGTGGTCCTCGCCCATGTGGTGCATGCGTATGGTCTGCAGGTCGTCGGCCTGGCGGCGCTTGAGGTACTCGCGCAGGAAGCCCACGCCGAACACGCCACCCACCGCGATGTGCGTGGAGCTCACCGGCATGCCCAGCTGCGAGGCCACGATCACCGTCACCGCCGCCGCCATCGCAATGCAGAAGGCGCGCATCTGGTCCAGCTCGGTGATCTCGCTGCCCACCTTGCGAATCAGCCGCGGCCCGTACAGCAGCAGGCCCAGCGAAATGCCCAGCGCGCCTATCACCATCACCCAGGTCGGGATGGCGGCGCTGGCGCCCATCTGCCCGCTGTGCAGGGTGTCGGCAATGGCGGCCAGCGGACCCACGGCGTTGGACACGTCGTTGGCGCCGTGCGCAAAGCTCATCAGCGCCGCCGCACACACCAGCGGCAGCGTGAACAAGGTGTTGACGCTGGACTTGCCGTTGAACAAGGTGGCGGCGCGCGAAGCCACCCACACGCGGGCCAGCCACCAGGCCAGCACGCCGGTGCCGGCCCCTATGGCCACCGCGGTGCCCAGGCTCACGGCCCAGACGCGCCCCAGCGCCTTGAGCACCAGGTAGGTGCCGAAGGCAAAGGCCATCACCCCTATCAGCCGGGGCACCTGCACGCGTGCCGCGCCGATCATGTCGCCCTGCCAGGTGATGCTGCGCTTGATCCAGTACAGGCAGCCCGCGGCAATGCCGCCGCCCAGCACCGGCGAGACCACCCAGCTGGCGGCGATCTCGCCCAGCTGCACCCAGTTGGCCGCACCCAGGCCGCCGGCCGTGACGCCGGCCCCCAGCACCGCGCCCACGATGGAGTGCGTGGTGGACACCGGCGCCCCCAGCGCGGTGGCCAGGTTCAGCCACAGCGCTGCAGCCAGCAGCGCGGCCATCATCAGCCACACAAAACGCTGCGGGCTGCTGATGGCGTCGGCGCTGACGATGCCCTTCTGGATGGTGACCACCACGTCGCCCCCGGCGATCAGCGCGCCGGCAGCCTCGAACACCGCGGCCATCAGGATGGCGCCGGTCATGGACATCGCGCGCGCGCCCACCGCCGGCCCGACGTTGTTGGCCACGTCGTTGGCGCCGATGTTCATGGCCATGTAGCCGCCGATCATCGCGGCGGCCACCAGCAACACCGCGTTCTCGCCGGTCAGGCCCTGGGTCAGCGAGGTCCACAGCATGATGCCCACGACAAACACCAGGCCTATGCCCAGGCGCAGCGAGTCGTGGCGGCCGCGGCGGGCGGCCTTGTCCATCTTGGCGATGCTCTTGAGTTCCACGCGGGCAGGTCCGGGCAGGCCGGATCGGTCTAGGGGTTGGCGGGTGGGGGAGTGCAGGCCCGCCCCGGGCCCGGTCGGGCCGCAACAGGCGTGCGCGGGCGGCATTGTGACGGTTCGGCGACAAAACGATGACAGGCGACCGCGCCGCGGCCGGCCTACCGGGGTCACGCCGGCGGCTTCAGCCCGCCAAGGCGCAGTGCACCGGCCGTGCACCCAGCGCGCCGGTCAGCACCGCCGGTGCCAGCGCCACCAGAAAGCCGCGCCGCCCGCCGTTGATCCAGATGCGCGGCAGCGCCAGCACCGAGGCTTCCACATACACCGGCATGGCCTTCTTGGTGCCGAAGGGTGAGGTGCCGCCCACCAGGAAGCCGCTGTGGCGTTGCGCCACCTCGGGCTTGCAGGGCTCCACGGCCTTGGCGCCTATCTCCCGCGCCAGGTTCTTGGTGCTGACCTGGCGGTCGCCGTGCATCAGCACCACCAGCGGCTGGGCACGCTCGTCCTGCATCACCAGCGTCTTCACCACGGCGTGTTCGTCCACCCCCAGCTGGCGCGCGCTCTCGGCGGTGCCGCCGTGGTCCACGTAGCCGTAGGGGTGCTCGGTGTAGGCCACGCCCTGCGCCTTCAGCCAGGCGGTGGCCGGCGTCTCGCTGACGTGTTTGTCCTTCCTGGCCATGGCGGCTCAGCCGTGGGCGTACAGCAGGGCCGCGACCACGTGGCAGGCGCTGCCGGCCAGCACAAACAGGTGCCACACGAAGTGGGCGTAGCGCACCCGTTCGTCGAACAGGAACACGACCGCACCCAGCGTGTAGCTCAGGCCGCCGGCCACCAGCCAGGCCAGGCCGGCCACCGGCAGCCGCTGCACCAGCGGGCCTACCGCCACCACCGCCACCCAGCCCATGGCCACGTACAGGCCGGTGGACAGCAAGGGATGGCGCAGGCGGTTCAGCAGCTTGACCGCGACACCCAGGGCCGCCATGCCCCACACCACGCCGAACAGCGACCAGCCCCAGGCGCCGCGCAGCACGCCCAGCGTGAACGGCGTGTAGCTGCCGGCGATGAAGACGTAGATCGCGGCGTGGTCCAGCCGGTGCAGCCAGTGTTTGGCAGCGCCGGCGGGCAGCGCGTGGTACAGCGCCGAGACCCCGTACAGCAGCATCATGGACAGCGCAAACACGCTGGCCGCAACCACGTCGGCCGCGCCGCCCAGGCGCTGCGCCTGCCACACCAGCACCGGCAGCGAAGCCAGCGCCAGCAGGAAGCCCAGGCCGTGGCTCAGCGCATTGGCGAACTCCTCGCCGGGCGTCTGCACGCGCCCGGCGGCGGGCAGGGCCGTCACCTCAGTCGCCTTCCACCCACTCGATCTGCGCGCCCAGGGCGCGTATGTTCTCGGCAAAGCGCGGGTGGGCACGCCGTATCGGCGTGGCATTGCGTATCACGCTGCGCCCGGGGATGCTCACCGCCAGCATCAGCAGCGCAATGGCCACGCGGATGATGTAGGGGCTTTCCACCTCCGCCGCCGCCAGCGGCTTGCCGCCGAAGGTGACGATGCGGTGCGGGTCGGACATGAAGGCGTGGGCGCCGAACTTGCCCAGCTCGCTGGTCCAGCCCAAGGCGCCGTCGTAGACCTTGTTCCAGAACAGCGTGCTGCCCTCGGCCTTGACGCCCAGCGCCACGAAGATGGGCAGCAGGTCGGCCGGCAGGTAGGGCCAGGGGGCGGCTTCCACCTTCTGCAGGATGTTCCTGGTGAAGGGCTCCTTCACGCGCAGCGGGCCTTCCACCACGGCGCGGCTGAAGCCGTCCTCGTGCACGATCTGCACCCCGAACTTGGCGAAGGTGCGGTCTATCAGCGGGAACTGCTCGGGCGCGGAGTTCTTCACCACCACGTCGCCGCCGGTGATGGCGCCCAGTGCCAGGAAGGTGGCGGCCTCGTGGAAGTCTTCGGTGAAGCGGAACTCGCCGCCGCGCAGGCGCTCGACGCCGTGCACCGTGAGCTTGGAGGTGCCCTGCCCCTCGATGTGCGCACCCAGCAGCGTCATGAAGCTGCAGAACTCCTGCACATGCGGCTCGCTGGCGGCGTTCATCAGGGTGCTGGTGCCGCTGGCCAGTGCCGCGCACAGCACGAAGTTCTCGGTGGTGGTGACGCTGGCGTAGTCCAGCCAGTGGTGGTTGGCCTTGAGCCCGCCCTCGGCGCGCACGATCAAGGCGCCAGCGCGGCGCTCCACCGTGCAGCCGAAGCGCTCCATCACCTCCACGTGCGGGTCGATCTCGCGCGCCCCCAGCGTGCAGCCGGTGACATCGTTTTCTATGCGCGCCACGCCGAAGCGTGCCAGCAGCGGCGGCACCAGCATGATGGAGCTGCGCATCTCCTCGGGCAGGTGGTGCACCGCCGAGTCGAAACGGGTGTCCTTGTGGTGCAGGTCCAGCACACCGGTGCCGTAGTCCACGTTGACCTCGCTGCCCAGGGTGCGGAACACCTCCAGCAGCTTCTTGACGTCGGTGATCTCCGGGATGCCCACCAGGCGCAGCGGCTGGTCGCTGAGCAGCGTGGCGCACAGGATGGGCAGCACGGCATTCTTGTTGGCCGAGGGCACGATGTGCCCGCGCAGCGGCTGCCCGCCGTGGACGATGAGGTGCGACATGGTGGCGAGAGGATGAAGGAGGACGAACGCCGACAAGGGCTGCGGGGGCCATTGTCGCCGCTGGCCGAAGTTAGAGTCGCCGCCCATGTCTTCAACCCTGGCGCCGCTGCGCAGGCCGGCGGCCGCCGGCTGGGCTGCGGTGCTGGCGTTGCACGCCGCCTTGCTGCTGGGCCTGCTCAGCCTGCGGCCGGTCCCTGCGCCGCGGGCCAGCGAGCGGGCGCCGGTGCTGACCTGGGTGTTGCCGGCGCCGGCACCCGTGCCGGCTGCCGCCCCCACGCCACCGCCCGCCAGCCCAACCCCGGCCACCCAGGCACCGCGCCCCACCCCGCCGGCGGCGGCCCGGCCCTCGCAGGCCATCACCTGGGTGCCGGCACCCACGCCCTCCCCTGCCGCGCCGAGCACAGCGCCGCAGGCCGCCGCCTCGGCACCCGCGGCCGCTGCGCCCCTGCCGCTGAACCTGTCGCTGCCCCGCGATGCCGCAGCGCCCTGGCGCCAGCGCAACCCGGCGCTGGATGACCCGCGCCTGGCGCGCGAGCGGCGCGGCCTGGAAGACGCCATCGCGCGGGCCATGGGCGGCGACAACCGCGTCATCGAAGAGCGGGTGGACCTGGACACGGTGCGCATTCGCAGCGGCAACCGCTGCGTGCTGCTCAAGCGCTCACGCGCCGGTCAGCTGGACCTGGGCGGCGGCACCTACCGCGAGCTGTGGCAAAGCACCGACTGTTGAGCGTCCCAAGCCCGGCGGTCAGCCTTCGCGCTGCCGCGCCCGCTCTTCCTCCTGCAGCCGCAGCACGCGGCGCTGCACCTTGCCGGTGGTGGTCATGGGCAGCGCGGCGATGAACTCGATTTCCTTGGGGTACTCGTAGGGCGCCAGGCGGCCCCGCACATGCTGCTGCAGCGTGGACACCAGCGCCTGGTCGCCCTTGAAGCCCGGGGCCAGCACCACGTAGGCCTTGACCAGGGCGCCGCGCTGGTCATCAGGCTTGGGCACCACGGCGGCATTGGCCACCGCCGGGTGCTTGACCAGGCAGTTCTCCACCTCGCTGGGGCCTATGCGGTAGCCGGCGGCCTTGAACACGTCGTCGCTGCGGCCCTGGTACCAGAGATAACCGTCGTCGTCCATCACCGCGGTGTCGCCGGTGCGGCACCAGCTGTCGGCAGTGTCGCCGGTGAACTTGGCGCGCGTGGCGGCTTCGTTGCGCCAGTAACCCAGGAAGAACACCGGGTCGGGCTGACCGTGCACGTCCCGGCTGTGCACCGCCACGTCGCCGGGCGTGCCGCGCGGGCACTCGCGGCCTTGCTCGTCGATCACCGCCACGCGGTGGCCCGGGTAGGCGCGGCCCATGCTGCCCGGCCGCGCCGGCCAGCCGGCCTGCCAGCGGCCGTCAGCGCCCAGGTAGGCACCGCAGTTGCCCACCACGTAGTTGATCTCGGTCTGCCCGAACATCTCATTGACGGTCAGGCCCAGCGCGTCACGGCACCAGTGGAACACGGCGTCGCCCACCGCCTCGCCGGCGCTCATCACCGCGCGCAGTTGCAGCCGCGGGTAGCGGTCGCGCGGGCGCGGCACCGCCTTCATCATGACCTTCAGCGCGGTGGGGAACAGAAAGCTGTGCGTCACGCCGTGGCGCTGCATCAGCTCGAAGGCCCGCTCCGGCGTGAAGCGGCCCTGGAAGGCGACGATGCGCTGGCCGAAGTACAGCGTGGGCAGCAGGCCCGCCAGCAGGCCGCGCGGGTCCGTCCAGGGCAGGGGCGTCCAGAAGACGTCGCCGGGCCGGGGGAACCAGTTCTGGGTGGCGACGAAACCCGGCAGCGCGCCGATCAGGGCGCTGTGGGGCAGCAGCAGGCCGCGCGGGCCGCTGTCGTAGAGGAGCAGGGCCGGGCTGCTGGCCGGCATGGGGCGGACCTGGAGCCCGGCTTCCTGGCGCGCCAGCAGGGAGCGCCAGGGCAGGGTGGCCTCGTCTTCGTAGGCCAGGCCCACGATCTGCCCGAGCTGGGGGCACTGGCTCTGGATCTTGCGCAGGGCGGGGGCGTGGGAGGCGTCGACGATGGCGATGCGGGCCGCCGCGTCGCGCAGGCAGGCGACCAGATCGCGCTGGGGCTTGCGGGTGGAGAGCGGGACGAGCACCGCGCCCACCGCGAGCACGGCCAGACAGGCCGCGGCGGCTTCCGGGCGCTGCTCCATGCTGAGAACGATGCGGTCGCCGGGCTGGGCGCCCATCTTCAGCAGGCCGTTGGCCAGCTTGCCGGCGGTCTCGGCGAGGCGGGCGTAGGTCCAGCGCGCGTGGGGGGCGGGCGCGCCGTGCTGGAGCACGGCGGTCCGTCGGCTATCCAGGGGGGTGGAGGCCCAGCGTTGCAGGCAGGCCTGGGCGATATTGAACTGCGTTGGAATCAGCCACTGATAGGTGTCGTACAGTGCCGAATATTGGTCAGTCATGTTTTCAGCGGTCAACTGGGCACGGGTGGAGTGGCTGGCCTGGCCTGCCTCTGAGCCGCAAGCATGACTGACCCCGGCCCAAAGCGCAAGCCTCGGCCGCCCGGCC
>JBBCJV010000026.1:0-48437 GCA_037190565.1 Burkholderiaceae bacterium | reverse complement strand
CGAAGCCACGAGCGCCGGGTGCCGTCCCCGCGGCTCATCGGCCCGCTCCGTCGGGCTTGCGGGGCGGCGTGGGCGCGGCCGTCTTTTTCCCGTTTTTGTTGTTCTGCGGCCCGCTGGAGCCGCTGGTCACGCCGGCGTCGGTGCCCGCGCCCACCTGCACTTCGCTGTCCGCCGCATCGGCAGGGCTGGCCGTCATGCGCGGGACATCCTGGGCATGGAGCGGGCCGGCGCTCAGGGAAAGCCAGGGCAGGGTGGCCAGAAGGTGGCGGCGTCGCAGGGTCGTCATCGGTGGCTCCTTATGGAGGCACCGGGGGGCAATCGCCGTTCCCTATCGCACGCGGCCCCTGGCGATCCCGATCACCGTGGCAGGGAAAACTTGCCGCAATATTTGCGGTCGATCGCGCGCGGGCGCTGCGCTCACGTCATGCCGTTGCGCCGGGCGAGCTCCACGAAGAGGGCGGAGTGGTCGAGGTCGGCCAGGCCGTGGTCCACCGCCTGCGCGAAGAGCTGCTCGAAGAGTTGCGTGATGGGGGCTTCGAAGCCGATCTCGCCGGCGGTGATCAGGGCGTTGCGCATGTCCTTGAGCTGCACCGCCACGGCGCCGCGCTTGGTGAAGTCGCGCTCCACCATGCGCTGCCCGTGCACCTGCAGGATGCGGCTGTCGGCAAAGCCGCCGGCGATGGCCTGCCTGACCCGGGCCATGTCGGCACCGCCCTTCTCGCACAGCAGCAGCGCCTCGGCCACGGCTCCGATGGTGATGCCCACGATCATCTGGTTGGCGAGCTTGGCGAGCTGGCCCGCGCCGCTGGGCCCCACGTGCGTGGGGCGCCCCAGCAGCTCCAGCAGGGCGCGCACGCGCTCGAAGTCGGCCGGCTTGCCGCCCACCATGATGGCCAGCGTGCCCTGTTCCGCGCCGACGGTGCCGCCGGAGACCGGCGCGTCCAGGTGGTGCACGCCCAGCGCCTCCAGCCGCGCCGCATGATCGCGCGCCTGCTGCGGTCGGATCGACGACATGTCCACCACCCGCGTGCCCGCGCGCAGGCCCGCGGCCGCGCCCTGCCGGAACAGCACGTCCTCCACCACGTCGCCGTCTTCGAGCAGCGTGATCACGACGTCGGCCTGCGCCACCGCGTCCGCCGGGCTGCCGGCCACGCGCGCGCCCAGCGGCAGGAGACGCTCGGCCTTGCTGCGCGAACGGTTCCAGGCGCTGAGCTCGCAGCCCGCCTCGCACAGGCGGCGCGCGATCGGCAGACCCATCATGCCGATGCCGAGCACGGCCACGCGGGCCGGATGGGCGGAGGGGGACGCAGAGGCGGTGGCGAGGCTGTTCATGGATGGGATTCCCGGAGTATCGAAAAATTGTAGGAGCATCGGCCGCAGCCTGCGTGTGGCCCGCCGGGGCACCATGACACAATCCCCGTCCATGACCACACCCAGCCGCCACGACCCCGCCTGGCTCGACCGCGAGTACAACAACCGTGTCCGCGTGCCCGACCATGCCACCCATTTCGAACGCTGGGCGCGGGAGTCGGCCCGGGCTCGCGAGGCGGGGCCCGCGCTGCTCGACGTGAGCTACGGCCTGGAGGCTGGCGAATCGCTGGACATCTTTCCCTGCCCGCGACGCCCCGGCGCGCCGCTGGCGCCGGTGCTGGTGTTCATCCACGGCGGCTGGTGGCGCAGCCTGGACAAGGCCGACCACTCCTTCATCGCGCCGCCCTTCGTGCGGGCCGGTGCCTGCGTGGTGGTGCCCAACTACGCGCTGTGCCCGGCGGTGACCATTCCCCAGATCACGCTGCAGATGGTGCGCGGGCTGGCCTGGGTGCACCGGCACATCGCCGCGCACGGCGGCGACCCCGACCGCATCACGGTCGCGGGCCATTCGGCCGGCGGCCACCTCGCGGCGATGATGCTGGCCTGCGAATGGACCCGCGTGGGCGACGACCTGCCCGCTTCCCTGGTGAAGAACGCGCTGTCCATCTCCGGCCTGCACGATCTCGATCCCGTGCCGCACATCCCCTTCGTGCGCGACTCGCTGCGCCTCACGCCCGCGCAGGCGCGGATGGCGAGCCCGGCGCACCTGCCCGCCCCACCGGTGCGCGGCGAAAGAGGGCGGCTGTACGCGGTGGCGGGCGCCGAGGAGAGCGGCGAATTCCTGCGCCAGAACGAAGCCATCCAGCGGGCCTGGGGCCGCGAGGTGGTGCCCGTGTGCGAAGCCCTGCCCGGGCTGAACCACTTCAGCATCGTCGAAGCCCTGGCCCAACCCGGACACCGCCTGCACGACCTCGCCCTGGAGTTGATTTAGGACTCCCCCCTGCGCCGCTTCGCGGCTTCCCCCCTCTCTGGCGCACCGCTTCGCGGTGCTTGGAGGGGGGACGGCATCTTGGGCCGGCGTAGCCGTCCCTCGATGCCTCTGGGTGGGATTGCCCCACTCTTTGCGGCGGCGGAGCGTGGGGGAAACGAAGCGAAGGGCCGCCGCCGGGCCGCTCCCAAGGCGGCCCAGCCCCCCTGGGGGGCAGCGACCCGCGAAGCGGCGGAGCGTGGGGGCCACACTCTTACATCAACAAATGCTCGCCGGCGTTGTCGCCGCCCAGGATCACGTAGTTCACCTTGCGGATGTCCATCAGCTTCGTGCCGCCGGCGTAGCTGATCGAGCTCTGCACGTCCTGTTCCATCTCCACCAGCGTGTCCGAGAGCTGGCCCTTGATGGGTTCGAGGATGCGCTTGCCTTCGACGTGGCGGTATTCGCCCTTGTTGAAGTCGCTGGCCGAGCCGTAGTATTCCTTGAAGCGCTCGCCATCGACCACCACGGTCTCGCCAGGCGATTCCTCGTGGCCGGCGAACAGCGAGCCGATCATGACCATGGTCGCTCCGAAGCGCACGCTCTTGGCGATGTCGCCGTGGCTGCGGATGCCGCCGTCGGCGATGATGGGCTTGGTGGCCACGCGGGCGCACCACTTGAGCGCCGAGAGCTGCCAGCCCCCCGTGCCGAACCCGGTCTTGAGCTTGGTGATGCACACCTTGCCTGGGCCCACGCCCACCTTGGTGGCGTCGGCGCCCCAGTTCTCCAGGTCGATCACCGCCTCGGGCGTGGCCACGTTGCCCGCGATCACGAAGGCCGAGGGCAGTTTCTTCTTGAGGTAGCCGATCATCTCCTTGACGCTGTCGGCATGGCCGTGCGCGATGTCGATGGTGATGTATTCGGGCACCAGCCCGTCGGCTGCGAGCTGGTCCACCGTGGCGTAGTCCGGCGCCTTCACGCCCAGCGAGATCGAGGCATACACCCCGGCCGCGCGCATGTCGCGCACCAGCTTCACGTTGTCCAGGTCGAAGCGGTGCATCACGTAGAAATAGCCGTTGCGCGCCAGCCAGACGCAGATGGACTCGTCCACCACGGTCTTCATGTTGGCCGGCACCACGGGCAGCCTGAATCGGCGTCCGCCCAGCTCCACGCCGGCGTCGCACTCGGATCGGCTGTTCACGCGGCACTTGCGTGGCAACAGCAGGATGTTGTCGTAATCGAATATTTCCATGGAAAAACCAAGCTCCGGAAAACTGTTGTCGAACAGGTGAGCGCTTGGCCTGGCCGGTTCCTGCGGGCGGCGCCCGCAAAAAACCGGGCGCAAGAATCTTGGGCCCGGTGACTGATTGTACCCGCGATCCCGTGCCCGCGTTCCTCAAAGCCGGCGGGGTTCGGCGCCGTGGCAGAGCGAGCGGGCGAACGCGCCCGTCTCGCGCCGGTAGGCCGCCGCGTGCCGCGCCTCGTCCGGGAACGGGCGGTTCGCGTGCAGCGGCCAGTAGGCCGCCTCGCGTTCCATGATGCGGATGTAGCGCTCGCGGGGGCTGTTGCCGCGCTGGTCGCTGGAGGCGTCGAGCGCGAGGGGAAACAGGGCAGTGGCCAGCAGTTCGCGCGGCCAGCGCCGCATGAACGCCTGGAAGGTCGGCAGGGGCGCGGGCACCCGTGCCTGCGCGCGCGCGGTCTCGACGTCCGGATAGGCCGACACGTCCACCGCCTCGAACTGCGGGCCCACGAGGGCGTCCTGCGCACGGATGATCTCCAGCAGCACGCCCTCCAGCGTGCCGGGCGCGGGCGCATCGCCCTTGCCCTCGAGCCAGCTCGCGCTGTTCTGCACGCCGTACAGCGAGCGCAGCAGGCCTTGCGCGAAGGCCTGCTGCTCGTCGGTCCAGGGCGCGGCCGCCAGGGCGTCCGGAATGAACTTGCCCGGCTCGGCCAGCAGGATCGACGCCGCCTGCACCTGATCCAGGTGCTCGCGCGAACCCACCGGCAGGCCCGCGAGCACCGCGGTGGCCTTGGGCGCGAGCTGCGGGTCGCTCAGGTAGGGGCCGATCGCGGCCACGATCTCCAGGCGCGAATAGCGCCGGGCGAAGCGCCAGGCCGTCCAGCCCAGTTCGATCTCCCAGAACGGGCCGAAATGGCTGGTGTAGCCCGCAAAAGGCCGGCGTTCCCAGCGTTCATGCCACTGGAAGCCGTCGTAGACCGGGTTGGGCAGCGCCAGGAATTCGGTGCGGATGCGGCAGAGGGCCGCCATCGGCGCCTCGCCCGCCCGCAGCTCGGTCGGCGCCACGAAGCCATGGCGCCAGTCGCGCACGGAAGGCCAGGCGAGCAGGCCCAGGCCGATCAGCAGCAGGACGCCCAGCACGCGCAGGATCTTCATGAACACCTCTTCAGTTGCCCACCGCGCTGGAGTGCGATTCACATTGCATGAAGCGCAGGCACGCAAAAACCAGTCGCACCACGGAACCGGCTCCGCCGGGCCGTGGGTGCGGTCCCCCTCCCGCCGAAGGCGAGAGAGGGGGAAGCCGCGAAGCGGCGCAGGGGGTGCAAACATATTGTGCCTCGCATCGCGCAGCGGCTTCCTACAATCGAACGCTATGCCGTTCGAAGACCATCCGCAGGGCAGCCTGCTGCCTTCCTCCCCGCTGCTGGCGGGCCTCAACACCGAGCAGGCCGCCGCCGTCACCCTGCCGGCCGAGCATGCGCTCATCCTCGCCGGGGCGGGCTCGGGCAAGACGCGGGTGCTGACCACTCGCATCGCCTGGCTGCTGCAGAACGGCCAGGTGTCGCCCGGCGGCGTGCTGGCCGTGACCTTCACCAACAAGGCGGCCCGGGAGATGATGACGCGCCTCTCGGCCATGCTGCCGGTGAACGTGCGCGGCATGTGGATCGGCACCTTCCACGGTCTGTGCAACCGCTTCCTGCGCGCGCACCACAAGCTGGCCGGCCTGCCGGCGACGTTCCAGATCCTCGACACCCAGGACCAGCTCTCGGCCATCAAGCGCCTGTGCAAGCAGTTCAACGTGGACGACGAGCGCTTTCCGCCCAAGCAGATCCAGTACTTCATCAGCGGCTGCAAGGAAGACGGCCAGCGTCCGCGCGACGTGGTGGCGCGCGACGAAGAGACGCGCAAGAAGGTCGAGCTGTACGCGTTGTACGAAGAGCAATGCCAGCGCGAGGGCGTGGTGGACTTCGGCGAGCTCATGCTTCGCAGCTACGAGGTGCTGCGCGACAACGATGCGGTGCGCGAGCACTACCAGCGGCGCTTCCGCCACATCCTGATCGACGAGTTCCAGGACACCAACCGCCTGCAGTACGCGTGGATCAAGCTGTTCAGCGCGCCGCCGCTGGAGGGCCTGCCGCCTTCGGGCAA
The DNA here is from genome assembly GCA_037190565.1 of Burkholderiaceae bacterium. Lineage (GTDB taxonomy): Bacteria > Pseudomonadota > Gammaproteobacteria > Burkholderiales > Burkholderiaceae_C > Rubrivivax. Next base: position 42,771 of record JBBCJV010000026.1, on the reverse strand, counting down.
TGCGGTGTTCGCGGTGGGGGACGACGACCAGAGCATCTACGCCTTTCGCGGCGCGCGCGTGGGCAACATGGCCGATTTCGTGCGCGAGTTCCAGGTGCGCCACCAGATCAAGCTGGAGCAGAACTACCGCAGCGCCAGCAACATCCTCGATTCGGCCAACGAACTCATCAGCCACAACACGCGCCGCCTGGGCAAGAACCTGCGCACCGATGCCGGCGCGGGCGAGCCGGTGCGGGTGTTCGAGGCCACCAGCGACTTCGCCGAGGCGCAGTGGATGGTCGACGAGATGAAGCAGCTTGCCCGGGAGGACGTGCCGCGCAGCGAGATGGCGGTGCTCTACCGCAGCAACGCGCAGAGCCGCGTGGTGGAGACTGCGCTGTTCAACGCCGGCATGCCCTACCGTGTGTACGGCGGCCTGCGCTTCTTCGAGCGCGCGGAGATCAAGCACGCGCTGGCCTACCTGCGCCTGCTGGAGAACCCGCACGACGACACCAGCTTCCTGCGCGTGGTCAACTTCCCGCCGCGCGGCATCGGCGCGCGCAGCATCGAGCAGTTGCAGGACGTGGCGCGCGCCTCGGGCTGCTCGCTGCACGATGCGGTGAGCGCGGTCACCGGCCGCGCCGGGGTGGCCGTGGGTGCCTTCGCGGCCAGGCTCGACGTGATGCGCGAGCAGACCGAAGGCCGCACGCTGCGCGAGATCATCGAGCTGGTGCTCGTGCACAGCGGGCTGATCGAGCACTACCGCGCCGAGCGGGAAGGCCAGGACCGGGTGGAGAACCTGGAGGAACTCGTGAACGCGGCGGAGAGCTTCGTGAGCATCGAGGGCTTCGGCCGCGATGCGGTGGCGCTGCCGGTGGACGAGCTGGGCAGGCCGCTTTCGCAAAGTCCCGCGAGCCAGGGGCTGGATCCCGATCGGCCGATGCTCGATGAGCCGCTGGCGCCCGACGCCGAGACCGGCGAGACGCTCAGCCCGCTCGCCGCTTTCCTCACCCACGCCGCGCTCGAGTCCGGCGACAACCAGGCCCAGGCCGGGCAGGACGCGGTCCAGCTCATGACCGTGCACGCCGCCAAGGGGCTGGAGTTCGACTGCGTGTTCATCACCGGCATGGAAGAGGGCCTGTTCCCGCACGAGAACTCGATGAGCGATCGCGAGAGCCTGGAGGAGGAGCGCCGGCTGATGTACGTGGCGATCACGCGCGCGCGCAAGCGGCTGTACCTCAGCCATTCGCAGACGCGCCTGCTGCACGGGCAGACGCGCTACAACCTGCGCAGCCGGTTCTTCGAGGAACTGCCCGAGGCGTGCCTGAAGTGGCTCACCCCGCGGCAGCCGGCCTGGGGATCGTCGCCCGCGCAGGGCGGTGGCCAGTGGCAGGGCGGGCGCCGGGCCCCGGGTGCGCGGCCGGTGCTGCAGCCCGCATGGTCGCCGGGGTTTCACGAGCGCGGCGATCCCAAGGGCCTGGGCCAGAGCGCGCCCGAGCCCGACCGCGGCATCGACGTGCATGCCGGCCAGGCGGTGTTCCACAACAAGTTCGGCGAGGGCAAGGTGCTGGCAGTGGAAGGGGCCGGCGCCGACGCGCGCGCCCAGGTCAGCTTCACGCGCCACGGCGTGAAATGGCTCGCGCTCAGCGTCGCCAAGCTCACGCCGATCACCTGAGCACGCGCGTCATCAGGGCCTCGCCCATGCGGACCCGGCGTCCGGCGGCGATGCCGGTTTCGAGGGCGAAGCCCGGCGGCACGAACACCAGGATGGTGGAGCCGTGCTCGAACCAGCCCAGCTCCTCGCCCCTGGCGTAGGGGGCGAGGCAGGGCAGTTCGTTCGGTCCCCGGTAGCGCAGGTTCAGCGGCGCGCCCACCGCATGCAGCCTCATGCTGGCCACCAGGATCGCCGCCACCGGCACCAGCAGCAGCGGCGTGCCGTCGGCCAGCCGGGCGTGCAGCGCGGCCCGCTCGTTCTTGCAGAACAGGCGCTCGATGCGCCGCAGGGCGATCGGGTTCACGTTCCAGGTGTCGCCGCTGAAGTAGGTCACGTGTTCCAGCACCAGATCGGCCGGCGCGTGGAAGCGGTGGTACATGGCGGACGTCAGGCGCAGCGTGAGGTAGCGGCCCCCGCGCAGGCGCTCGATGCGCGCCGCCGCGTGCGCGCCCTCTCCCAGCAGGTCGTGCAGCGGGTACGGGAAGCCCTTGGCCTGGAAGACTTGCGGCCGCGGGTCGTCCTCGATGGCGCCGCAGGCACCGACGATGGCGTCGCAAGGGCTCAGCAGCGCATGGGGGCGAGGATCGAGCGGCCGCGCTCCGGGGCGAAGCGCGCGGGTGAAACAGGCGTGCAGGCTGTCGAAGTGGCTCTCTTTCGCGTCGCTCAGGTCCAGGTCGGTGAAGGTCCGCCAGACCGCCATCGAGGCATCGCGCACCCAGGGATGGCGGATGCGGCTGAACCAGCCCATGAAGCGCGTCAGCGCCACGCGGGGCACGCGGTTGGTGAGCAGGAAGTTGATGTCTTCGTCGAGCGCGAGGCGCCGCAGTTGTCTTGAAGGATTCATGTGTGCGTCATGTGCTTGCCCTACAAAAGACACACGTCAACCGCCCTGGAGCGCTCGCCGCATGTCCTACCTTTCCTATGCCCTGCCCCTGGGTTCGCTGGTGCTGGCCCTGCCCTACCTGCGGCAGCGCCTGCAGCTTTCGCGCGCCAAGCACCGCTCGCTCGCCGGGCATTCGCGCATGGCCAGGCGGCTGGCGGCCTGGCTGCCGGGCTATGCCTACGACGAGGCCCGCTTCTTCGATTGCGATGGCGCGCCGGCCGACATCGCGCGGCTGCGCCGCGCTTCGTTCGACACGCTTTCGGCCGGCTACGCCCAGCGCTACGCGCAAAGCGTGGCGTTGAGTGCCCAGGCTCGCGAAGGCCTGGCCGACCTGCAGTTCACCGGCAGCTACCGCGTGCCGTTCCAGTTCAGTCCCCTCGTGCGCGAGCGCCTCGCGGTGGGGACCTTCGTGGCCTCGGCCGAAGGCTGCAGCGTGACCGATCTCGATGGCAACCGCTTCATCGACCTCACGGGTTCGTATGGCGTGAACGTGTTCGGCGTGGACTTCTACAGGGACTGCATGGCCGAGGGCGCGCAGATCGGCGCGGCGCTCGGTCCGGTGCTGGGCGCCTACCACCCCTGCGTGGCCGACAACATCGCACGGCTCAAGGCGATCTCCGGCCAGGAACAGGTGTCGTTCCACATGTCGGGTACCGAGGCGGTGATGCAGGCCGTGCGCCTGGCGCGCTACCACACGGGCGCGAAACACCTGGTGCGCTTCTGCGGCGCCTACCACGGCTGGTGGGAAGACGTGCAGCCCGGACCGGGCAACCCGATGCCGCCGCGCGAGACCTACACCCTCAAGGACATGGACGAGAAGAGCCTGCGGGTGCTGCGCACGCGGCGCGACATCGCCTGCGTGCTGGTCAACCCGCTGCAGGCCCTGCATCCCAACCGCAACGCGCCCGGGGATTCGACGCTGGTGGACGGCAGCCGCAGCGCCGGCTACGACCGCGCCGCCTACACGGCCTGGCTGCGGCGCCTGCGCGAGGTATGCACCGAGCGCGGCATCGTGCTGATCTTCGACGAGGTGTTCCTGGGCTTTCGCCTGGCACCGGGCGGCGCGCAGGAATACTTTGGCGTGCACGCCGATCTCGTGACCTACGGCAAGACCCTGGCCGGGGGATATCCGGTGGGCGTCGTGTGCGGGCAGGCCCGCCTGATGAAGCGCTTTCGCCCCGAACGCCCGGCCGACGTGTGCTTCGCGCGCGGCACCTTCAATGCCCACCCTTACGTGATGGGCGGCATGAACGCCTTCCTGCGCCGCCTGCAGACGCCGCAGGTCCAGGCCCTGTACGAGGACCAGGACAGCGTATGGAACGCGCGCGCGGCGCGCTTCAACGACGCCATGGCCGAACACGGTTTTCCGGTGCGCGCCGCGAACCTGCAGAGCGTCTGGACCATCAGCTACACCCAGCCGGGGCGCTACCACTGGATGTACCAGTACTTCCTGCGCTGGCATGGGCTGGCATTGAGCTGGGTGGGCACGGGGCGCGTGATCTTCGGCCTGCATCTGACAGACGCGGATTTCGAAGAAGTGCTGCGCCGGTTCGTGGCGGCCGCGCGCGACATGCAGACGCAGGGATGGTGGTGGTCTTCGCCGGCGCTGTCGCACAAGGCGATCCGCCGCCAGGTGCTGCGCGAGATGCTGTCGGCCTGGGCCTGGGCCTGGGCCTGGGCCCGGGCCCGATGACCGATGGAGGCGGCGTCCTGCGGCACGCCACGCCGCCGGCCCGGTCACTTCGTGGCCACGCCCGGGTCGATCAGCTCACCGCGCATCAGGTGCAGCGGCGCCTTGTGGTACAGCTTGATGTCGTGGAACGGGTCGGTGAGGATCTTGGTCATCCACACCAGGCCGGTCTTCACATCGGCGATGAAGAAGAGATGAATGGTGCGGAACAGCAGGCCGCCCACGCCCAGCGCCAGCCACAGCGAACCGACCTGGCGAACGAACTCCATTCCGGTGGCATGCGGCTCGAACAGGCCGAAGACGCCCGGCTCGGCGAACACCAGCAGGGGCGTGGCGGCCCACAGCGCCATCAGAACCACCTTGCGGCGCAGGTTGTAGCCGACCTTGATCGCTTCCTTGTGCTCGTGCGTGGCCTGGTTGACGTGGTCGTAATCCTTGGGCTCGAAGAAGAAATGGCCGGCCTGGCGGCTGGTCATGGCCACCAGCCACGCGATCAGCGCGGAGAGCACGGGATCGGTCCAGAGCAGCGCATACGCCACCACGAAGCTCGTCGCGCTGATCAGGTGCAGCGTCTGGTTGATGCGGCTGTGGTGGTAGTAGCGGTGATCGTCCCAGCGTTGGATCGCCAGCGTCTTGAAGAAGTCGTTCACGGAAGCTCCAGGTTGGTGTCAGACGCATGACATGGTTGCCTCGCCGTGTGAAAACCCCGTGACATCCGGCCTCGCGGCTGTCATCAGGCTGTTGCACGGCGCCGCCAGGATGGCGCCATGAATCACCTGCATTCCGACCAGATCGTGGTGGAGGAATTTCCGGCCTCCCGTCCGTCGCTGCGCCTCTCGGTGGTGACGGAGACGTGGCCTCCCGAGACCAACGGCGTCGCGCTCACGCTCTCCCGTCTGGTGCGGGGCCTGTGCGCGCGCAACCACCAGGTGCAGCTCGTGCGGCCGCGCCAGACGCGGGTGGAGCAGGGCGCCCGCGAGGCGGGCTTCGAAGAGATGCTCATGCGCGGCATGCCCATTCCGCGCTACCCCGAACTCAGGCTGGGCCTGCCGGCCAAGCGGGCCCTGTGCGAGGCCTGGACGGCGCGGCGGCCGGACCTGGTGCACATCGCCACCGAAGGCCCGCTGGGATGGTCGGCGCTGCAGGCCGCGCGCCGCCTGCGGCTGCCCGTGACCTCCGATTTCCGCACCAATTTCCACGCCTACAGCGAACACTATGGCGTGAGCTGGCTTCGCAAGCCCATCGTGGCCTACCTGCGCAAGTTCCACAACCTCACGCACGGCACCATGGTGCCCACCGAGGCGCTGCGCCGTGAGCTGCTGGCCAGGGGCTTCGACAACGTGAGCGTCGTGGCGCGCGGCGTGGACACCCGGCTCTTCAGCGCCGGCCACCGCAGCGCGGCGCTGCGGGCGCAGTGGGGGGCGGGCGCGGACAGCCTGGTGCTGCTGACGGTGGGCCGCCTGGCCGCCGAGAAGAACCTGGACCTGGCCGTCCGCGCCTTCGCGTGCATGCGCGAGCGGCATCCCGACGTGCGGCTCGTGTTCGTGGGCGACGGTCCCCTGCGCGAGCACCTTCGCCAAAACTGTCCGCAGGCGGTCTTCGCGGGCACGCAGACGCAGGACGCCCTGGCGAGGTGCTACGCCTCGGCGGATCTGTTCGTGTTTCCCAGCCTGACCGAAACCTTCGGCAACGTGACCATCGAGGCGCTGGCCAGCGGACTGCCCGTGCTGGCCTACGACATGGCCGCCGCCGCCGACTGGGTGCAGGACGGCGGCTGGCTGGTGCCGCCCGGCGACGAAACCGCCTTCCTGGGAAAGGCCACCGACCTGGCCGCGGATCCCGAGGCCATCCGGCGGGCCGGCAGCCGCGCCCGCGAGCAGGTCGCGCCACTGGACTGGGGCCAGATCACCCGCCAGGTGGAGCGCCTGTTCCTGCAGGCCATGGGCCGGGACGCGCGGCCCTTCGGCCTGCCGTGCGCGGCGCGACCGGTGTGACGGGACGATGACATCGCCGAATCCAGGGTAACCCACTGGAGTATTCGACGCTTCACGGAGCAGTCACATGGCACTCGGAAACTGACCGGGCAGATTTTCAACCCACGGAGTTCCCGATGTCCCACCACAACGACGACGACCACGACCACAACACCTCTGCCAACGAACACTTCCAGGACGTGCTCGACCGCGGCATCCGCACCGGTATCACGCGGCGCCACCTGATCCGCGGAGGCGTCGGCCTCGCCGCGCTGTCCTCCATTCCCCTGCTGGCCGGCTGCGGCGGTGGCGACGGCGCGCCGGCTCCCGAGCCCGGCGGCCCGGGCGAGAAGGCGCTGGGCTTCGACGCGGTCGACAAGAGCCTGCTGGACAACGTGATCCTGCCGGTCGGCTACACCTACAGCGTGCTGCACGCCACCGGCGATCGTCTGGTCTCCAGCATCCCGGCCTATTCGAACACCGGCGCCGAGACCGACGAATGGACCATGCGCGTGGGCGACCACCACGACGGCATGGACATCTTCTACATCGACGGCCTGGGCCGCTACACCCAGACCGACACCGGCCGCGCCGTGCTCGTGGTGAACCACGAAAGCTCGGCCGATGCGCATTTCTTCCATCCCAACGGCCAGACCACCGACGGCGTGTCGGGCAAGAAATTCAGCCAGTTCGACAGCTGGGACCTGGGCGTACGCCCCGAGCTGGAGGTGCTCAAGGAGATCAACCACCACGGCGTGTCGGTGGTCGAGATCAGCCGCAACGCCAGCAACCAGTGGTCGTACAAGCTCGACTCGCTCTACAACCGCCGCGTCACCGGCCAGTCGCCCATGCGCATCGCCGGACCGGCCGCGCACCTGGCCGACATCCGCAGCTTCATGGTGACGAAGCACGACCCGAGCGGCGCCACCTCGCGCGGCACGCTGAACAACTGCGGCCACGGCATCACGCCCTGGGGCACCTACCTGGCCTGCGAGGAGAACTGGGCCGCCTACTTCTTCATGCCCAACGGCTCCACCGACGTGGACGCGAAGACCAAGGCCTCGCGCCAGCGCTACGGCGTGGTCCGCGCGCCGCACGCCGGCGCCACCGCGGGTTCGCAGGGCTGGTCGCACACGGCCACCGCGGCCACGGACGACCGCTTCGGCCGCTGGGACGTGTCGGCGCCGGGCGCGAGCGCCGCGCAGGACTTCCGCAACGAGCCCAACACCTTCGGCTTCAACGTCGAGATCGACCCGCTGACCAGCGGCACGCCCGCCAAGCGCGTGGCCATGGGCCGCTTCGCGCACGAGGCCGCGGTGTGCGGCCTGCCCGTGGCGGGCCAGCCGCTGGCCTTCTACATGGGCTGCGACTCGCGCAACGAGTACATCTACAAGTTCGTCTCCACCGCGGTCTGGGATGCCGCGGACATCGGCGGCGGGCTGGCTGCTGGCGACAAGTACCTGAACGAAGGCAAGCTCTACGTCGCGAAGTTCAATGAGAACGGCAGCGGCGAGTGGCTCGAGCTGAACATCGCCAACCCGGTGATCGCGGGCCATGCCGCCTACACGTTCGCCAACCAGGCCGACGTGCTGATCAACGCGCGCCACGCCGCCGACGCCCTGGGCGCGACCAAGATGGACCGCCCGGAATGGGGTGCCGTCAACCCCGCGAACGGGGAGATCTACTTCACGCTGACCAACAGCAACGCCGCCAGCCGCCCCGCGAACGGCACCAACGCGGCCAACCCGCGCTCCTATGCCGACAACGACGGCCGCTTGCAGACCGGCAACCCCAACGGCCACATCATCCGCTTCAAGGAAACCGCCAGCGCCTCCAGCGCGACCAGCTTCACCTGGGACATCTTCCTGTTCGGCGCGGAAGAGGACGCGGGTGCCGACATCAACCTCTCGGGCCTGAGCGCGAAGAACTCGTTCTCCTCGCCCGACGGCCTGTGGTTCAGCAAGGCCACCGGCATCTGCTGGATCCAGACCGACGACGGCGCCTATACCGACGAAAGCAACTGCATGCTGCTGGCCGCGATTCCCGGCTCGGTCGGCGATGGCCGCGCGATCACGGTGAACAACAGCCTGGGGGGCGTCACCGGCACGCAGGACACGTTCATCGGCGCCGCGTTGGGCGACGTGAGGCTGCGCCGCTTCCTGGTCTCGCCCAAGGGCTCCGAAGTCACCGGCATCACCGAGTCGGCCGACGGCCGCGCGATCTTCGTGAACATCCAACACCCGGGCGAGAACACGCCCGCGCTGGGCGCCGGCCCCTTTGCGTTCCAGAGCCAGTGGCCCGGGAACCAGGGCTATGCCCCGGCGGGCCGCCCGCGCTCGGCCACGATCGTGATCACCCGCACCGACGGGGGCGTGATCGGCCTCTGACGCGCGCCAGGCGGAAGCCAACAAAAAACCCGGCCATCGCCGGGCTTTTTGTTGGGCATGCGAACCGTTGCTAGCTCGGGCTGTCGACGGGCGTTTCCGAATCGAACTGGAAACTGTCGCGGAAGCTGAACCAGATGGAGGTGTGGAACATGGAGGCCAGCAGCAGCACCAGCGGATAGAGCACCAGGCCGAGCAACTGCGAGCCGCCGAGCAGGGCGCTCAGCAGGTTCATGAACAGGCCCGCGGCCATGAAGACGCCGACCCAGCCCAGGAAGTACAGCAGCATCGCGCCCTTGTTCGACCAGCAGGCCAGCAGGCTGAAGAACAGGCTCTTGAGGGGGCTCACGCGGTGCCAGTGCACCAGCCCCGGCGCGTGCCAGAAGGCCATGAGCAAGGGCACGTAGAGGACCATGGCCACCCACAGGCCCTGGTTGGCGAACAGGTTGCGCACCATCTCCGGCGACATCTCGCCCTCCGGCAGCTCGGCGGGCGGCGGCGGCGGCACTTCACCGGCGAACAGGGCCGAGACCGCCAGCACCAGCATCAGGCCCACGGCGTAGAGCGCGCCGAGGATGATCATGGCCCGGGTCTGCGCCGGCCCGGAGCGGAACGCCAGGATCAGCAGGGAAGGCATGGGGAATCGCCCCTGCTCGGCCTCGCGGCTCGCGGCCATGAGACCCAGCGTGGCCACCGGCACCAGGGCGAGCGAAACGGCCGTGCCCAGCACGGGCACCAGCGAAAGCACCGAGACCGTGGCCATGAACATGAAGAACAGGCCGGCCATCGCCAGCGGCTGGCGCAGAAAGGCCTTGATGCCGAGTCTGACCCACTGGAAGCCGGTGCGGGCGGGAACGATGTGGAGTTTCATGCGGGTTGGCAGGCGTCTTCTTCGCGCAGCAGCGCCGAGAGCGCCCCGGTGTCGCGCACGCGCGCGCGCAGCACGCGTTCGAAATGGGTGGGATCGTGGGGCTGCAGCAGCGCGGCCTCGCGCGGCAGGTGCAGGTCCCACAGGCGGGATATCCAGAAGCGCAGGGCGCCCGCGCGCAGCATGGCCGGCAGCAGGAGGCGCTCGGCCGCGCTCAGGGGGCGCACGCGCTGGTAGGCCGCGAGCAGGGCCAGCGAACGGGGCGTGTCGAGCGCGCCGTCGTGGTCCTCGTCGTGCAGCACGCACCAGTCGTTGAGGCAGACCGCGATGTCGAACAGGAAGGTGTCGCAGCCGGCGAAATAGAAATCGAAGAAACCCGTGAGCTCGCCGTCCTCGAACATCACGTTGTCGCGGAACAGGTCGGCGTGGATCGGGCCGCGCGGCAGCGCGGCGCAGGCGGGGCTGGCCGCCACGTGGTTCTGGTAGGCCAGCTCGGCGCGGATCAGGCCGGCCTGCGATGCGTCCAGGAAGGGCAGCACCACCGGCACGGTCTCGTTCCACCAGGAAAGGCCGCGCAGGTTGGGCTGGCTCATGGGAAAGTCCCGCCCGGCCAGGTGCATGCGCGCGAGCATGGCGCCCACCGCCTCGCAATGGGCCAGTCCGGGGCGCAGCTCGCTGTGGCCGCGCAGCTTGTCCACCACGGCTGCGGGCTTGCCCTGCACCCGGTGCAGGATCTCGCCTTTCGCGTCGTCCGCCGGCGCGGGCACCGGGATGCCGCGGCCCGCCAGGAACTTCATGTAGTGCAGGTAGAACGGCAGTTGCTCGAAGCCCAGGCGCTCGAAGATCGTCAGCACGTGTTCCAGGGTGGTGCCGTCGCGCTCGCTGGTGACGAAATAGTTGGTGTTCTCGATGCCGCCCTGGATGCCCCGCAGGTCGGTGAGCTCGCCCAGGTCGAGGGCGTGGAGCAGGGCGGCGGCTTCGTCGAACGCGACTTCGGTGTAGACGGCCATGTGGCGGGAGGGGTCAGAAATTCAGGATGCGCCAACTGCTGCGTCCGGCGTTGCCGGTGCGCTTGCCGCCCATCTCCTGGCCGCCCGAGAGGCCGTTGTCGGGCTGGATCTGGTAGGCGGGGGCGCCGTTCTTGGGCTGCACGTCGATGCTTTGCGTCTGCCCGCCCACGCGCACCTCGTCGATGCGGGTCAGCTTGTCCTCGTGCGTGATGCGCTCGATGCGGTCGCGGGGCGAGGCGGGCTCGCGCGGGCTGTCCACCGGCGCGACCTGGGCCAGGGCGGGCAGGACGGTGCACAGGCCCAGGACGAGGGCGGCTTGCAGGGGGCGGCTTCGAGCGTTCATGCCCCATTGTAGGCAAGCCCGGCTGGCGGTACTGGCGGCGGGGCGATGGCCTGCACGCCGGAGGGGTGCGGGCCGAATTCCCCCACAATCGCTCCATGCCAGACGCCCAAACCCCCGACACCCCCGCCGGCCAGACCCTGCTGCTGGTCGACGGCTCCAGCTACCTGTACCGCGCCTTTCACGCCATGCCCGACCTGCGGGCCGTGCCCGGCGATCCCGCCAGCCCGGCCACCGGCGCCATCCGCGGGATGATCAACATGATGCAGAAGCTGCGCAAGGACGTGCGCGCGGACTACGCTGCCTGCGTGTTCGATGCCAAGGGGCCGACTTTCCGCGACGCGCTGTACCCGGAATACAAGGCCAACCGCTCGCCCATGCCCGACGACCTTCGTTCGCAGGTCGGGCCCATCCACGAGGTGGTGAAGCTGCTGGGCTGGCGGGTGCTGGACGTGCCCGGGGTGGAGGCCGACGACGTGATCGGCACACTGGCCTACGTCGCCGCGGGACAGGGCATCCAGTGCATCATCTCCAGCGGCGACAAGGACCTGAGCCAGCTCGTCAACGAGCACATCACCGTGATCGACACGATGAACGACCGCCGGCGCGACATCGCCGGCGTGACGGCGGAATTCGGCGTGCCGCCCCACCTGATGCTGGACTACCAGACCCTGGTGGGCGACCAGGTGGACAACGTGCCGGGCGTGCCCAAGGTCGGGCCCAAGACGGCCGTGAAGTGGCTGCTGGAATACGGCTCGCTGGACGCGCTGGTCGCGCGCGCGGGCGACATCAAGGGCGTGGCGGGCGAGAACCTGCGCAACGCGCTGGAGTGGCTGCCCCGCGGGCGCGAACTGCTCGCCATCAAGACCGACTGCGACCTCGAGGACCATGTGGCGGGCCTGCCCTCGTTCGAGTCCATCCGCATCGGCGGACAGGACACCGAGGCCCTCAAGGCGTTCAGCGAGCGCTACGGCTTCAAGGGGCTGGTCAAGAGCCTGGCGCAGCACGACGTGCCGCCCGAGCTGATCGAGGAGCACCAGGCGAAGGCGGGTGGCGAACCGGGCCTGTTCGACGCGCCCGACCTGGGCGGCACCCAGCGCGCCACCAACCTGAAGTACGACACCATCCTCACCTGGGCGCAGTTCGACGACTGGCTGGCGCGCGTGCGGGCCGCCGACCTGGTGGCGCTGGACACCGAGACCACGTCGCTCGACGAGATGCGGGCCGAGATCGTCGGCATCAGCTTCAGCGTGACGCCGGGCGAGGCGGCCTACATCCCACTGCGCCACAGCGGCCCCGACGCCCCCGAGCAACTGCCCTTCGACGAAGTGCTGGCCCGGCTCCGACCCTGGCTGGAGGACCCGCAGCGCCCCAAGCTCGGCCAGCACGTGAAGTACGACCGCCACGTGTTCGCCAACCATGGCATCGAGGTGCAGGGCTACGTGCACGACACCATGCTGCAGAGCTATGTGCTGGAGGTGCACAAGCCGCACGGCCTGGCCAGCCTGGCCGAGCGCCACCTGGGCCGCCAGGGCATCAACTACGAAGACCTCTGCGGCAAGGGCGCGCACCAGATCCCGTTCGCCCAGGTCGACGTGGCCAAGGCCGCCGAGTACTCGTGCGAGGACAGCGACCAGACGCTGGACGTGCATCGGGTGCTGTGGCCGCAACTGCAGGCCGGCGAGAAACTGAAGTTCATCTACGAGCTCGAGATCGCCTGCAGCGAAACCCTCTACCGCGTCGAGCGCAACGGCGTGCTGATCGACGCGCCCACGCTGGCCGCCCAGAGCCACGAACTCGGCCAGCGCATCGTGGCGCTGGAGCAGGAAGCCTATGCCATCGCCGGCCAGCCCTTCAATCTCAGCAGCCCCAAGCAGCTCGGCGAGATCTTTTTCGACAAGCTGGGCCTGCCCGTCGTCAAGAAGACCGCCACCGGCGCGCGCAGCACCGACGAGGAAGTGCTGGAGAAGCTGGCCGAGGACTACCCGCTGCCGGCCAAGATCCTGGAGCATCGTGGTCTCTCCAAGCTCAAGGGCACCTACACCGACAAGCTGGCCCTGCTGGCGCTGCCGCGCACCGGACGCGTGCACACGCACTATGCGCAGGCCGTGGCCGTCACCGGCCGGCTCTCCAGCAACGATCCCAACCTGCAGAACATCCCCATCCGCACGCCCGAGGGCCGGCGCGTGCGCGAGGCCTTCGTGGCCCCGCCCGGCCACGTGATCGCCAGCGCGGACTACTCGCAGATCGAGCTGCGCATCATGGCCCACATCAGCGAGGACGCGGCCCTGCTGCGCGCCTTCCACGACGGGCAGGACGTGCACCGGGCCACGGCGGCCGAGGTGTTCGGCGTGGACCCCGGGCAGGTGAGCAGCGAGCAGCGCCGCTACGCCAAGGTGATCAACTTCGGCCTGATCTACGGCATGAGCGCGTTCGGGCTGGCCCGGGCGCTGGGCATCGACAACACCGCGGCCAAGAACTACATCACGCGCTATTTCGAGCGCTTCGAGGGCGTGAAGCGCTACATGGACGACACCCGCCAGAGCGCGAAGGAGAAAGGCTACGTGGAGACCGTGTTCGGCCGCCGCCTCTACCTGCCCGAGATCAACAGCCCCAACGGCCCGCGCCGCAGCGGCGCCGAGCGCGCCGCCATCAACGCCCCCATGCAGGGCACGGCCGCCGACCTGATCAAGCTCAGCATGGTGGCGGTGCAGAAGGCGCTGGACGCCCAGCGGCGCGGCACGAAGATGATCATGCAGGTGCACGACGAACTGGTGTTCGAGGTGCCCGAGGGCGAGGTCGACTGGCTCAGGAGCGAGATTCCCCACCTCATGGCCGGCGTGGCCGCGCTCAAGGTGCCGCTGCTGGCCGAGGTGGGCGTGGGGCCGAACTGGGACAAGGCGCATTAGGGGCGCTTCCCTTCCAAGGGGCAATGCCCGCGGCCCGGCGGAGCCGGTTCCGCGGCATTCCCGGGTTGGAGGGCTTGCGCGCCATCCGGGGTTGAACTTCGGGCCTTTCCGCGAATCAGGCCTTTTTTCACCCACCAACAGAAGGAGACACGACGATGCTCGACGAACGACACGTGCAGGACCTGGAGGCCCTGGTGCCTGGCCAGTCCACCGACGGGGGCGCCACGCGGCGCACCGCGCTCAAGGCCGCGCTGGGCGTGGGTTATGCGGCTTCGGCCTTGCCGTTGATGGCGCAGACGGCCATCAAGACGCCCGCGGACGGCCTGACCGTGGGCGAGGTCACGATCGACGTGAACGGCTACGCCATGCCGGCCTACCGCGCGGCGCCGGCCGGCAAGACCGGCCTGCCGGTGGTGCTGGTGCTGTCGGAGATCTTCGGCGTGCACGAGTACATCGCCGACACCGCGCGCCGCTTCGCCAAGGCCGGGTACCTCGCGATCGCGCCCGAGCTGTTCGTGCGCCAGGGCGATGCCCAGAGCTATGGGGAAATGGCCAGGCTGATCTCGGAAGTGATCTCCAAGGTGCCCGACGAGCAGGTGCTGGGCGACCTCGACGCCACCGTCAAATGGGCGGCCGCCAACGGCGGCGACACCGGCAAGCTGGGCGTGACCGGCTTCTGCTGGGGGGGCCGCCAGGTGTGGCTGTACGCCGCGCACAACCCGGCGGTGAAGGCCGGGGTGGCGTGGTACGGCCGCCTGGTCGGGGACGCCACGCCGCTGACCCCCCGCCAGCCGGTGGACGTCGCGGGCCGGCTGCACGGCCCGGTGCTGGGCCTGTACGGCGCGGCCGATACCGGCATCCCCCTTGACACGGTTGATAAGATGAAAGCCGCCCTGGCCGCCGGCAATGCCGCCGCCAAGGCATCGACCTTCGTGGTCTACCCCGATGCGCCGCACGCCTTCCACGCCGACTACCGGCCCAGCTTCCGCAAGGAGCCGGCCGAAGATGGCTGGAAACGCGCGCTGGCGTGGTTCAAGCAGCACGGCGTGGCCTGACCCGCCTGCACCGCTGATATCCGGGGCCGCGGCATGCGGCCCTTTTTTATGGCTGAATCGAGCGCACCATGATCCTCCTCGCCATCCTTCTCGGAACCATCGCCGCGGGCGTGGGCAGCGTCTGGCTGGCGGCCCTGCTGAGCCTGGCGATGCTGGCGCGCTACACGCAACACATGCTCAGCCTGGCGGCGGGCGCGCTCATGGCCACCGCGTTCATGCACCTGCTGCCCGAGGCTTTCGAGAGCGAGGCCGGCGCGCACGAGCTGTTCGCCCTGCTGCTCGGCGGGCTCGTGTTCTTCTTCCTGCTGGACAAGGCCGAGCTGTGGCACCACGGCCATGAACACCACCGGGACGGCCATGCCCACGCCCATGACCACGAGGCCCACGGGGAGGCGCATGCCCACCATCACCACCATCGCGACGAGCCGCGGGTGGGCGGCTGGACGGTGCTGGCCGGCGACAGCGTGCACGCCTTTGGCGACGGCATCCTGATCGCCTCGGCCTTCATGGCCGACATGCGGCTGGGCATGATCGCCTCGCTGGCGGTGCTGGCCCACGAGGTGCCGCACCACATGGGCGACCTGGTGGTGCTGCGCCAGACCTCGGGCACGTCGCGGGCGGCGCTGCTCAAGGTCTCGCTGGCGGGCACGGTGACCGCGCTGGGCGGGCTGGTGGGGTATTTCCTCCTGACCCGCCTGCAGGACTACCTGCCGTACTTCCTGGTGGCCGCCTCCAGCAGCTTCGTCTACGTGGCGCTGGCCGACCTGATCCCGCAACTGCAGAAGCGCCTGCCCCTGCGCGCCACCGTGGCCCAGGTGGCCTGGCTGCTGGCGGGCATCGGGCTCGTGACGCTCGTCAGCGGCCTGGCACACTCACATTGAAGCGGGCGGCTCGCCGAAGTTGAAGCTGAAGGTCGCGCCTTCGCCGGGGCGGCCCTGGCCGACGATCACGCCGCCGTGGCGCTCGATGATGCGGCGCACCGTGGCCAGGCCGATGCCGGTGCCCTCGAACTCGCTGGGCATGTGCAGCCGCTGGAAGGGCTTGAACAGCTTGTCGGCGTAGGCCATGTCGAACCCCACGCCGTTGTCGCGGACGAAGAACAGGTCGGGCTGCCCCTCCTGCCCGGGCGAGCGGCCCCATTCGATCTCGGTGCGGACCTGGTGGCACGAGTACTTGAACGCGTTGGCGAACAGGTTCTCCAGCACGATGCGCGCCAGGCGGGGATCGCAGTGTGCCCACAGATCGGGCGTCATCCGGCATTGGATGTCGCGCTCGGGGTGCTTCTGGCGTTCGATCTGCAGCACCTGGCCGGCCATGGCGCTCAGGTCCACGGCCTCGCGCTCCAGGCGGCCCTGGCTGACGCGCGCGAGCGCCAGCAGGTCGTTGATGAGCGATCCCATGCGCGCGGTCGAGCCGAGCACGCGGTCGAGCAACTGGCGCTCGTCGGCGCTCAGGCGCTCGCCCATCGTCTCGTCCAGCAGGCGGGTGAAGCCATCGATGGCGCGCAGCGGCGACTTGAGGTCGTGGGAGACCGAATAGGCGAACGAATCCAGTTCGGCCGCGAGCTTCTGCAGGTCGGCGGTGCGCTCGCGCACCCGGAGCTCCAGCGTTTCGTTGAGGCGCTGGATTTCCCGGTCCCGCCGCAGGCGCACGAGCTCCGCGTTGGCGCGGCCCGCGAAGATGGCGATGAGCGCCTGCGTGTCCTGGCGGATCGTCATCGGCCTGCCCCAGAGCGCGAAGATGACGCCGATGGGGGTCCCGTCCGCATCGCGCAGGGCCTTGCCCAGGTAAGCCTGGCAGCCCGAGGCGATGAGGCTCGTGGCTTGCGGGAACTGCAGGGCCAGGTCGTTCGCGCAGACCAGCATCTCCTGCTGCGCCAGCGTCTGCCCGCAGGGCGTGCCCTGCGGGTTGAAGCTGAAGTTGGAGCCGGCCTGCCCGTTCTGCTCGATGGCCAGGGTGCGCACGCGGCCGTCGTCGCGGCATTCGCCCACGACCACCATGTCGGCCTCGATGGCTTCGCCCAGGTGCCGCGTGAGCGCGCCGAAGAAGGCCTCGCCGGTTTCGCCCGCGACGCCGCGCGCCACGCTGAGCAGCAGGGCCTCGCGCCGTTTCTCCTCGGTGACGTTGACGGTGCAGGAGAGGATGCAGCGCTCGCCGTCCATTTCCACCAGTTCGGCCCACACGCGCGTGTCCACCAGATGCCCGTCCTTGTGGCGCATGCGCGTGTCGTAGCCGTCGATGCGGCCCTCGCGCAGCAGCTTGGCCACGAACATCTCGCGGTCCTGGGGAGTGAGCCAGGAACCGATATCCAGAGAGGTCTTGCCCTTGTGGTCCTCGGGGGTGAGGCCCTGCGTCTGGTCCTCGGACCGGTTGACTTCGACGAAGGAGCCGTCGGACAGGCGCGTGATGGCCATGTTCAGCGGGCTGAAGTTGAAAGCCTTGGCGAAGCGCTCCTCCGACCGGCGCAGGCGCTCGAGCGCCTCGTTCTGCGTGCTGACGTCCGTGATCGTGGTGATGATCAGCTTGTCTTCCCGGTCGTCGCCCATTTCGCTGGAGATGAGGGCGTCGAACAGGCTGCCGTCGGCGCGCATGCCGCGGGCCGGACGCTGTTCGGTGCGGCGCGCGGCGAAGAGCTCGGACAGGTAGGCCTCGCGGTCCTCCGGCCGCGCCCAGAGAAAATTCTCCTGCCGCCCCAGCACCTGCGCGCGGCTGTAGCCGTAGCAGCGCTCGAAGGCGGGGTTGACGTCCAGGATCATGCCCGAGCGGGCCGATTGCGCCAGCATGGGGCTGGGGTTGGTGCGGAAGATGCGCGCGAAGCGTTCGAGGTTGCGGTCGCGCTCCTGCTCGGTCTTCTTGCGTCGCTCCAGCTCTTCCATCTGCCGCTGGAACGCCTCGTGCGTGCGCGTCCGGCTGTGATAGACCATGATGGCCACCACCATCAGCGTGGCCGCGTGGGTGATCCAGACCAGCAGGCCCACGCCGAAGTCCGGCGGAGCGCCCAGCCGGCCCGTGGCTTCGGCCCAGGTGAGGGCGCCCAGCGCCAGGATGCCGGTCACCAGCGTGGCGATGAGCGGCAGGCGGCCCAGGAAGATGCCGGCGCCCACGACCGCGCCGACGAAGAGGAAGCCCACCGCGGTGCGCACCGATCCGTAGACGAGCACGGACAGGATGGCGGTGACCAGGATGCCGCCCACGATCACGTTCGCCACCAGGTCCAGGTGCCCCCTGCGCACCAGCACGTGGCAGGTCCAGGCCAGCAGGGCCAGCGAACCCGCGAGCACGGTCTCCTTCTGGCCGGGTTCGGCCAGCAGCAGGTCGAGCAGCATCACCAGGGTGGCCGTCGAGCCGATCAGCAGCGTGAGCAGCGACAGGGCGGTCTTGCGGCCATGGTCGCTGGCGGCGTCGCGTGGCGCGGGTTCCTGCGGTGACGAACTGCTGGGCATGGGGGGGCGGTCTGGAGAGCTTGCGTGCCGGGCTGGGCGGGCAAGGGGTCCTTCGATGGAATATCGGCGCGAGCCGCGCGGTCTTAACCCTGGGCGCAGGGCAGGCCCGGCGTGTTGCACCATTCGCTCCAACTGCCCGGGTAGAGCCGGGTCCGGCCCAGGCCCGCGATCTCCATCGCCAGCAGATTGGGAATGGCGCTCACGCCGCTGCCGCAGTGGTGCACGACGCTGGCGGGGTCGCGCCCGCCCAGCAGGCGCTCGAACTCGGCGCGCAGATCGTCCGCCGGCTTGAACCGGCCATCGGCCCCGATGCTTTCGACGAACGGCCGGTTGAGCGCCCCGGGGATGTGGCCCGCGACGGGGTCCAGCGGCTCGGTTTCGCCGCGGAAGCGGGCCGCCGCCCGCGCGTCGATCAAGGTGAGGCCGGGCCGGCCCAGCGAGGCCGCGATCTCGGCCGTGGAAACGGTGTGGGCCAGCGGCGGCTTCAATTCGAAGTGCGCGGGTGCCGGGACGGGCGCCGGGCCATGGGCCACCGGACCGCCCGCCGCTTTCCAGGCCGCCAGGCCGCCATCGAGCACCGCCACCGCTTCGTGTCCGCACCACTTGATCATCCACCACAGGCGCCCGCAGTAGTTGGCGCCCTGGCGGTCGAGCACCACCACCTGCATGTGATTGCCCACGCCCAGTTCGCCCAGGGTCCGCGCGAAGGTCTCGCGGGAGGGCAGGGGGTGGCGCCCGCCGCTGGCGCGGTCGGCGCCGGCCTTCTCGCTCAGGTGGCGGTCCAGGTGCACGTGGTTCGAGCCGGGCAGGTGCTCGGCCTCGAACTGTGCCGCTCCCGCGTCGGGGTTCATGAGTTCGAAGCTCGCGTCCAGCACGCGCAGGGGCTGGCCGCTCTCGATGAGCTGCTGCAGTTGCGAAGGGGAGATCAGGGTGGTGTACATGGGCGCATTGTGTGTCAGGCGGGAGCTCAGTGCTCTTCGGCGGGCGCGTCGGGCACGGTCCGCTCGCGCAGCGCGGTGGCGGCGATGCCGCTGACCACGATCAGCGCCATGCCCAGCCAGCCGATCAGGGGCAACTGGTCGCCGAACAGCACGAGGCTGTAGAGCGCGGCGAACACGATGCCCGAATACTGCAGGTTGGCGACCACGAGCGTGGCGCCCCGCGCATAGGCGCGCGTCATGCAGAGCTGCCCGATCACGGCCAGCAGGCCAATGGGCAGCAGCCACAGCGCCGAAGGCCAGTGCCAGGTGCTCACGCCCGTGAAGAGCATGCCCACCCCGCCCACCAGGACGGCGCACAGCGAAAAATAGAAGACCGTGCGGGTGTCGGGCTCGCCCGCGCGGGACAAGGCGGCCACCTGCAGGTAGGCCAGCGCCGCGAAGATGCCCGAGAGCAGGCCCACGAAGGCGCCCATTATCTGGTCCTCGTTGAGCGTGGGCCGGAGCATCATGGCCACGCCCGCGAAACCGGCGATCACGGTGAGGAACAGCGGGCCCTGCTGGCGGATCGGCGCGTTGCGGCCCTGCATCAGCAGGGCACCACCGAGGATGAAGGTGGCGATCCAGACGCTGCTCATGTAGTTGAGCGTCATGGCCGTGGCCACCGGCAGCACGGCGATCGAGTAGAACCAGGCGGTCAGCGAGGTCACCCCGACGATGCCGCGCCAGGCGTGCATCATCGGCACCCGGGTTCCGAGCGACACGCCTCTCACGCGCGCCATGCCGACCAGGAACGCCGCGCCCAGGAGGCCGCGGTAGCAGACGATCTCGAAGGCGTTGAAATGCGCCGAGGCGAACTTGATGCACACCGCCATGGTGGCGAAGAACAGCGAAGCCCACACCATCCACAAGGCCTGCATGGTTCAGGCCTCGGTGGACGGAGTGCGCGGCGCGGCGGCGGGAATGGACGGCTCCGCTCAGGCCCCGAGGGCGTTCGCCATGTGCCGGCGGTACCACTCATGGAAGTGCTGCATGCCGTCTTCCATCGGGCTCTGGTACGGGCCCACCTCGTTGTCGCCGCGCGCCAGCAGGGCCTTGCGTCCCGCATCCATGCGCTCGGCGATCTCGTCGTCCTCGATGCAGGTCTCCATGTAGGCCGCGCGCTGGGCCTCCACGAACTCGCGCTCGAAGGCGGCGATCTCCTCCGGGTAGTAGAACTCCACCATGTTGACCGTCTTGTCCACGCTGATCGGGTGCAGCGTGGAGACGGTCAGCACGTGGGGATACCACTCCACCATGATGTGCGGGTAGTAGGTGAGCCAGATCGCGCCGTGCTCGGGCATGCGGCCCTCGCGGTACTGCATGAGCTGCTCGTGCCAGCGCTGGTACACCGGGCTGCCCGCCTTGCCCAGCAGGTTGGCCGGGCCCACGGTCTGCACCGAGTACTCGGGCTTGAACTCCCAGCGCAGGTCCTCGCAGGTGACGAAGCCGCCCAGTCCCGGATGGAAGGGCGCCACGTGGTAGTCCTCCAGGTAGACCTCGATGAAGGTCTTCCAGTTGTAGTTGCACTCGTGCAGTTCCACGTGGTCGAGCACCATGCCCTCGAAGTCGAGCGCGGCGCGCGGACCCATGTTCGCCAGGTCGGCCTGGATGTCGCGGCCGTTGTCCTCGAACAGCAGGCCGTTCCACTCGCGCAGCGGGTAGTTGCGCAGGTTCAGGCAGGGGTCCTGCTCGAAGTGGGGCGCGCCGAGCAACTGGCCCGCGCGCTCGCCGTGCGTGCCGCTGTAGGTCCAGCGGTGCAGGGGGCAGACGATGTTACCGCCGGCGCTGCCGCTGCGGGTGTCGGCCAGGTTGCCCTTGCCCTGGAGCATCACGGCCTGGCGGTGGCGGCACACGTTGGAGATGAGCTCGATGCCCTTGGCGGTGCGCACCAGCGCCCGGCCGGCTTTTTCCTGGGGCAGCGTGTGGTAGTCCCCGACGTTGGGAACCGAGAGTTGGTGCCCCACGTACCGGGGCCCGCGCTGGAAGAGTGTTTCCTTTTCGCGCTGGAACAGCGCCTCGCTGAAGTAGCTGGAAACCGGAAGTTGGCTTGCGGCCTGCTGCAGTTGAAGACTTAAATCAGACATCGGGGTCCTGACCTAGAGACTCCCCCTATGAAGGGGCAGGTAAGCGCTGTGCTCGTCAGACGAATTCGCGCGGGATGGGTGAAGTGGTGCGTCCCTCCGGGCGGCTCGGGCCCGTCAGTGAGAAAAAGAGGCAGGATTGTACCCCGGGGGTGCCGATCGCGTCCTGTGCATAAAATGGCGTGTGCGGGCAGCCTGCCCGAGGCCCCGGGCCGATGGAAACCGGATCCCGCCCCGCCCCGGCCGGGCACGGCCACGACGATTCACGCCTATGACCACACCCTCTGCCCCCCGATCCGCACGCGCCGCGGCGGCGTCCGGCACGCCCGCCAGCTACGAGGCGGCCCTCGCGGAGCTCGAAGCGCTGGTGTCGCAGCTCGACGCCGGGCAATTGCCGCTGGACCAGTTGCTCACCCATTACCAGCGCGGCGCCGCCCTGCTGGCCTTTTGCCGGGCCCGCCTGGACGCCGTCGAGAACCAGATCAAGGTGCTCGAAGGCGGCGAGCTCAAACCCTGGGACGCCGCTTGAACGCCGTGCTGTCGGACGCCACCGGCTTCCCCTCCTGGCGGCAGGCGCAGCAGGACGCGGTGGAGGCCGCGCTCTGTGCCTGGGTGCCCGCGCACGCCCCCGCCGGCCTGGGCGACACCATGCGCTACGCCGTGCTGGACGGCGGCAAGCGCCTGCGCCCGCTGCTGGTGCTGGCCACGTGCGAAGCGCTGGGCGGCCTGCGGGAGGCGGCGATGCGGTCGGCCTGCGCGGTCGAGCTGATCCATGCGTATTCGCTGGTGCACGACGACATGCCCTGCATGGACAACGACGTGCTGCGCCGCGGCAAGCCCACGGTCCACGTGCGCTACGGCCAGGCGCAGGCGCTGCTGGCGGGCGATGCGTTGCAGGCGCTGGCCTTCGAGCTGCTGGTGCCGGCCGATGGCAGCGTGCCGCCGGCCATGGCCGCGCAGCTCTGCCGCCTGCTGGCGCAGGCCGCGGGCGCCAATGGCATGGCGGGCGGCCAGGCGGTGGACCTGGCCAGCGTCGGCCTGTCGCTGGATCAGCCCGCGCTCGAGGCCATGCACCGCAAGAAGACCGGCGCGCTGCTGCAGGCCAGCGTGATGATGGGCGCGGCCACAGGGCGGGCATCGCCCGAGACGCTGGCCCAGCTCGCGCGCTATGGCGCCAGCCTGGGGCTGGCCTTCCAGGTGGTGGACGACGTGCTCGACGTCACCGCCGACTCCACTACGCTGGGCAAGACCGCCGGCAAGGACGCGGCGCACGACAAGCCCACCTTCGTGTCCCTGCTGGGCCTCTCGCAGGCGCAGGCCTACGCGCAGAAGGTGCTCGACGACGCCCACGACGCCCTGGCCGGCAGCCGGCTGGCCGACGCCTCCATCCTGCACGCGCTGGCCGACTGGGTGGGCCGGCGCGCCTACTGAGCCACCGCCGGGACCCCACGACATGACCCGAGCCCCATTGCCCATGAGTTCACTGCTCTCCACGATCGATTCGCCGCAGGACCTACGCCGCCTCACGCGCGCTCAACTGCCTGCCCTGGCCGCCGAACTGCGCAGCTTCCTCCTCGAAAGCGTGGCCCGGACCGGAGGCCACCTCAGCTCCAACCTGGGCACGGTGGAGCTCACCGTGGCGCTGCACTACGTGTTCGACACGCCCGAGGACCGGCTGGTCTGGGACGTCGGCCACCAGACCTACCCGCACAAGATCCTGACGGGCCGGCGCGAGCGCATGGACACGCTGCGCCAGTTCGGCGGCATCAGCGGCTTTCCGCGCCGCTCGGAGAGCGAATACGACACCTTCGGCACGGCGCACTCGTCCACCAGCATCTCGGCCGCGCTCGGCATGGCCCTGGCATCGCGGCTCAAGGGCGAGAAGCGCAACGCGGTGGCCATCATCGGCGACGGCGCGATGACGGCCGGCATGGCTTTCGAGGCCATGAACAACGCCGGCGTGGCCGAGGGCCGGCTGCTCGTGGTGCTCAACGACAACGACATGTCGATCTCGCCGCCGGTGGGCGCGCTCAACCGCTACCTGGCCCAGCTCATGAGCGGCCAGTTCTACGCGGCGGCCAAGAACGTGGGCAAGCAGGTGCTCAAGGGGGCGCCGCCGCTGTTCGAGCTGGCCAAGCGCTTCGAGCAGCACGCCAAGGGCATGGTGGTCCCCGCCACGCTGTTCGAGAAATTCGGCTTCAACTACATCGGTCCGATCGATGGACACGACCTGGACTCGCTCATCCCCACGCTGGAGAACATCCGCCACCTGCTCGACAACGACAGCGGCCCGCAGTTCCTGCACGTGGTGACGAAGAAGGGGCAGGGCTACAAGCTCGCGGAGGCCGATCCCGTGGCCTACCACGGCCCGGGCAAGTTCGATCCCTCCGTGGGCCTGACCAAGCCGGCCACGCCGCCCAAGACCACCTTCACCCAGGTGTTCGGCAAGTGGCTGTGCGACATGGCCGAGGCCGACCCGCGCCTGGTGGGCATCACGCCGGCCATGCGCGAGGGCTCGGGCATGGTGGAGTTCCACAAGCGCTTTCCGCAGCGTTACTACGACGTGGGCATTGCCGAGCAGCATGCGGTGACCTTCGCCGCCGGCCTGGCCTGCGAAGGGCTCAAGCCGGTGGTGGCCATCTACTCCACCTTCCTGCAGCGCGGCTACGACCAGCTCATCCACGACGTGGCGCTGCAGAACCTGCCGGTGGTGTTTGCGCTGGACCGTGCCGGCATCGTGGGCGCCGACGGCCCCACCCATGCCGGTGCCTACGACATCGCCTACATACGCTGCCTGCCCAACTGCAGCCTGCTGGCGCCCAGCGACGAAAACGAATGCCGCCAGGCCTTGAGCACCGCCTTCGGCCAGGACCACCCGGTGGCCGTGCGCTACCCGCGCGGCGCTGGCGCCGGCGTGGCGGTGGAAAAGGCGCTGAACACCTGGCCCTGGGGCAAGGGCGTGGTGCGCCGCACGGCCAGCGCACGCGCCGATGCACGGGGCGGCCAGCGCATCGCCATCCTGGCCTTCGGCACGCTGCTGCACCAAGCACTGAAGGCCGCGGAAACGATGAATGCCACGGTGGCCGACATGCGCTTCATCAAGCCGTTGGACACCGAGCTGGTGCTGGAGCTGGCGCGCAGCCACGACAGCCTGGTGACGTTGGAAGAGGGCTGCGTGGCCGGCGGTGCCGGCAGCGCGGTGCTGGAATGCCTGGCCGCCGCCGGGTTGGCGGTGCCGGTGCTGCAGCTGGGCCTGCCGGACATCGTCACCGAGCACGGCGATCCGGGCAAGCTGTTGGCCTTGTACGGTCTGGATGCCGCCGGCATCGAAAAAGCCATACTGCAGCGTTTTCCGGTGCGGCCTGCGCTGGCGGCGGTCAACGCCTGAGGCGCCTTGAGCGCGGGCCGGCGCCGCGCCGCGGCGTTCAAGGCGCTTGCACGCTGCATGTCAACCCTGCGACCCTGTCAGGGGCCGTTTGATGCCATGCTAGGGGTCAGGCCCTGGCCGGCTGCGACAACACGATGAACACCCTGACCGACGCCCTGCACATCCCCGACACCCAGAGTGAACGCGACGACCGCCACCTGGCGATACAGCGTGTCGGGGTCAAGGATGTGAGCTACCCGCTGCAGCTGCAGGTGGCCGGTGCCGCGCAGAGCACCGCCGCGCGCTGGACGCTGGACGTGGCCCTGCCGGCCGAGCACAAGGGCACGCACATGTCGCGTTTCGTGGCCTGGCTGGACGCGCTGGACGAGCCGCTGGACGCCGCCTCGCTGCGCCGCCGCCATGCCGAGATGCTGCACAAGCTGCAGGCCACCGAAGGGCGCGTGGAAGCCGCCTTCGAGTTTTTCCTGCGCAAACGGGCGCCGGTGTCGGGCCTGGCCAGCCTGCTGAACTACCAGGGCCGCTGGATTGCCGAGACACGCGCCGGCCAGACCACGGTGTGGGCCGAGGTGGCCGTGCCTGTGAAGAGCCTGTGCCCCTGCAGCAAGGAAATCAGCGACTACGGCGCGCACAACCAGCGCTCGCTGGTGACCGTGCGCGTGGAGCTGCTGCAGGCCATCGAGTGGCACGAGCTGGTGCGTTTTGCCGAGGACTCGGCCAGCTGCGAGATCTGGCCCATGCTCAAGCGGGCCGACGAAAAGTGGGTCACCGAGCGCGCCTACGAAAACCCGAAGTTCGTCGAAGACCTGGTGCGCGACGTGGCGCTGCGGCTCAACGCCGACGCCCGCGTGGGCCGCTACAGCGTGGACGTCGAGAATTTCGAGTCCATACACAACCACTCGGCCTACGCGCGCATAGAGCGTTAAGCGCCGCTGCCGGGTCTTTTCAGCCCAGCTCCTTGCGCGGATCCGGCTCTGCCGGGCCGCCGCAAGCGCCCTCTCGGGGGGCAGCGACCGGGAGGGAGCGTGGGGGCTCCATCTCGCTGGGCGCGCGGCTGAGTTCGTTGTTGGCCGTCACCAGCCGGTGCAGCATGCGCAGGAACACGGCGCGCTCTGCCGCGGGCAGCGGCTGCAGTATGCGGTCCTGCGCGCGCTGCATGGCCGGCTGCACGGCGGCCAGCAGGCGGCCGCCTTCCGCGGTCAGGTGCAGCAGGCGCACCCGCCGGTCGCCCGGTGGCGTGCTGCGCTGAAGCAGGGCGCGGTCCTCCAGGCGGTCCACCACACCGGCGATGGTGGAGGTGTCCAGCCCGGCGGCGCGGGCCAGGCTGCGCTGGTCTATGCCCGGCTGGTTGGCCACCGACTGCAGCACCGCGTACTGCACCGGCGTGACGCCCGCCGAGCCGCTTTCCTGCAGGAAGATGGCCACGGCGATCTGCTGCAGGCGGCGCACCAGGTGGCCCGGCAGCTCGTCCAGCGCGATGGCCGGCGCTTCGTCGGCGTCGGCCAGGCGGTGGTCGGCAGAGGCGGTGGAAACGGGCATGCAGGGTTTGTGCGGGCGTGGAGGGGCAGGTTCTAACCTACACTGATCATCAGTGTACTGATTAATTGGCAGGAGACGAGCATGCCCGCGTCCCCCGGTTCCTTGCCGCTGCTGGTGGCCGGCGGTGGCATAGGCGGCCTGGCCGCCGCGCTCGCGCTGGCCCGGCGCGGCTGGACGGTGCGGGTGCTGGAACAGGCCGCCGAGGTGGGCGAGATAGGCGCCGGCATGCAGCTGGGCCCCAACGCCTTTGCCGCCTTCGACGCGCTGGGCGTGGGCGAGGCGGCCCGCGCGCGCGGCGTGTACATCGCCGAGCTGGTGATGCATGACGCGGTGGACGGCGCGCTGGTTGGCCGCGTGCCCACCGGCGAGGCCTTTCGCGCGCGCTTCGGCAACCCCTATGCGGTGATCCACCGCGTGGACGCCCACCGCTCGCTGCTGGAGGGCGTGCAGGCCAGCGACCGCGTGGAGCTGCTCACCTCCACCCGCGTGGCGCAGGTCGAGCAGGACGAACAAGGCGTCACCGTCACCGACCAGGCCGGCCGCACCCACCGTGGCGCGGCGCTGGTAGGCGCCGACGGTGTGAAGTCGGTGGTACGCCAGCGTTTTGTCGGCGACCCGGCCAAGGTGACCGGCCACGTGGTCTACCGCGCGGTGGTGGACAAGGCCGACTTCCCGGCCGAGCTGCGCTGGAACGCCGCCAGCCTGTGGGCCGGGCCGCACTGCCACCTGGTGCACTACCCGTTGCGCGGCGGCGAGCAGTACAACGTGGTGGTCACCTTCCACAGCCGCGAGCCAGAGGAGTGGGGCGTGCGCGAAGGCAGCCAGGCCGAGGTGCAGAGCTACTTCCAGGGCATCGCCGAGCTGCCGCGGCGCTTGATAGACCTGCCCAAGAGCTGGAAGCGCTGGGCCACGGCCGACCGCGACCCCACAGAGGCCTGGAGCCACGGCCGCGTGACGCTGCTGGGCGACGCGGCCCACCCCACCACGCAGTACATGGCACAAGGCGCCTGCATGGCGCTGGAAGATGCGGTCACGCTGGGCGAGGCGCTGCGCGTGCACGGCGACGACATCCCCCGCGCCTTCCAGCTGTACCAGCGCTCGCGGGTGGCGCGCACCGCGCGCATCGTGCTCAGCTCGCGCGAGATGGGGCGCATCTACCATGCACGCGGTGTGGAGCGCCTGGTGCGCAACGACTTGTGGAGAGGCCGCAGCCCCGAGCGCTTCTACGATGCGCTGGAGTGGCTGTACGGCTGGAACGTGGCGCATTGCCTGGCCCGTGACTGAGGAGCACCGCATGGACAAGGATCTCGGCCGCCTGGAAGACCTGCCGCCAGACTACGTGCAGGCGCTGCGTGCGCAGAACCTGGTGCCGCTGTGGCCCAGCCTGCGCGCGCTGCTGCCGCCCGGCCAGCCGCGGCCGGCCACGCAGCCGGCGTTCTGGTCCTACCAGGCCTTGCGCCCGCTGCTGCTGCGCGCAGGGGATCTCACACCCATAGAAAAGGCCGAGCGTCGCGTGCTGGTGCTGGCCAACCCCGGCCACGGGCTGGACAAGATGCAGGCCAGCGCCGCCATCTACCTGGGCATGCAGCTGTTGCTGCCGGGCGAGTGGGCGCCCAGCCACCGCCACACGCCCAACGCCGTGCGCATGGTGGTGGAAGGCGAGGGCGCCTACACCACGGTGGACGGCCAGAAGTGCCCCATGAGCCGCGGCGACCTCATCCTCACGCCCACCGGCCTGTGGCACGAACACGGCCACGACGGCATCGAGCCCGTGGTGTGGCTGGACGTGCTGGACCTGCCGCTGGTGCACTACCTGGAAGCCAGCTACCACGTCAATGGCGAGCGCCAGACCGTGTTGCCGGGGCAGGGCGAGCGCCGCTGGGCCCAGGGCGGCATCGCCCCCACGCCGCTGTTCGAGCGCGGCACCCAGGCCTACCCGGTGCTGCGCTACCCCTGGGCGCAGGCGCGTGCCGCGCTGCTGGCGCTGGCGGCCGACCAGCCGCAGCTGGAAGGTGTGCAGATCGAGTACATCAACCCGGCCACCGGCGGCCCGGCCGAGAACATCCTGGGCTTCTACGCCCTGATGCTGCGCCCGGGGCAGACGCTGCGCCTGCCGGTGCGCAGCCCGGCGCTGGTGATGCACCTCATAGAAGGCGGCGCCCAGGCCCGCCTGGGCAGCCAGGCCTTCACGCTGGACCCTGCCGACACCTGTTGTGCACCGGGGTTCAGCGAGGTCACGCTGGTCAACCGCTCGGCCCAGGCACCGGCCTTCCTGTTCCTGGCCGACGAGACACCGCTGCACCGCAAGCTGGGCGTCTTCGAGAGCCGCGGCTAGGGCGGCCCGCAGGCCGCCTGCCCCTACAAGCCGGCCGCCTGGATGACAGGCCAGCCGGCCCGCAGGCCTGTTTCAGGGCCCGGCGGCCGCTTCGGGCGTGACGCTGTTCACACCTGGCGGCCCGTGTAGGAATTTGCCTGACAAGGCGCGCAGAAGAAGCGGGACTGAAGCGACGGAACTGGCCCGATCCCCCCGGCCAATTCCACTGCCTACAGTTCATCCCATCGCGCCACCGCGCCTACACGCCCCAACGGAGAGAGCCCCATGACTTCCGAGCAGATCCTTGCCGAAATCCGCGAAGCCAACCTGTCGTACCTGATGCTGGCACAAAGCCTGATCCGCCAGGACAAGGAACAGGCGCTGTTCCGCCTGGGTATTGGCGAGGAAACGGCCGAGCTGATCGGCGCGCTGACCCCGGCGCAGATGATGAAGGTCGCCACCGGCAACACGCTGCTGTGCCGCTTCCGCATGGACGACGACATGGTGTGGAACCTGCTCACCAGCCACGGCAAGGGCGCGGCCAACGACGGCATGAGCCGCCTGCACGCCGCCATCCTGCTGGCCGGCCGCCACCGCGAAGCCGCCTGAGATCACGCGGCCCCAAGCGCAGCAACACACAAGATACCGCCAGGAGCAGAGAACATGGCCCGCAGCAAGAGCATCCTCACCGAAGCCAAGCAGATCGAGCGTGCCGTCACGCTGATCAACCTGGGCGCGCGCCTGCAGGTGCTGGAGAGCGAAACCGACCTGAGCTACGAGCGCCTGCTGCGCCTGTACAAGGAAGTCGCCGGCAAGAGCCCCAGCAAGGGCCAGCTGCCGTTTTCCACCGACTGGTTCATGACCTGGCAGCCCAACATCCACGCCAGCCTGTTCCTGAACATCCACGAGTACCTCAACAAGGCCAGCGCGCTCGACGAGATCGACGCCGTCATCAAGGCCTACCAGCTCTACGTCGAGCAGATGCAGGCCCAGGGCCTGGAGCCCATGCTGTCCGTCACCCGCGCCTGGCGCCTGGTGAAGTTCGTGGACAACGGCATGCTGACCATGACCGCCTGCAGCAAGTGCGGTGGCCACTACGTGACGCACCCGCACGAGATCGCCCGCCACTACGTCTGCGGCCTGTGCAACCCGCCGGCGCGTGCCGGCAAGGGCAAGCTGGCCGGCACGCTGGGCGGCTCGCCCGGCTTCACCCGCCTGGTGGAAGCCGCGGCGCACTGAAGCCGCGCCCCGCCCGCGCGAAAGAGCTGGAACACCTCCGGTTGCATCTGCAGGCTCAAGCCAGCGCCGCCAGCTGCCGACAACCGGAGTGAGCCACTTGTTTCATTGCTCGTCTCCTCCTGGCACAGTCCTCTGTGCTTTGCAGCGGGTTCTTCGGAACCCGCTCTTTTTTTGTCCGCCTTCAAGCCGGCTGCCGGGGTGCCGATATGTGCTTGTAAGGTCCACCGGTCGCCCCTGCACGATCTGCGCGCGTCGTGAAGCTCATTCCCTTCTCGTCCCAGCATCTCCGTCTTGCCGAGCCACTGCCTTTTGGCGTGCGCGACGAGACGGGCCGTGCCCTGCTGGGCGCCGGGCAGGCCGTTGCCGACACCGCCCAGTTGTCCGCGCTGCGCGCACAGCGCCTGTTCGCCGACGAGGCCGAATCGGCGCCGTGGCGGCGCAGGCTGGACGCGGCGGCGGACGACCCCTTGCGCCCAGGCACCGCGCCGTATCGTCAAGGCCGTGCCGGCGCCGAGGTGGTTGAGGCATCGTTGATCCAGCAATGGGACAAGCTGGTGCTGCAGCTGGACGCCACGCTGCGCGATGTGCAGCCGGGCAACGACTGGCTCAAGCGGCTGTTTGCGGTGCATGCGCGTGCCCGGCACCTGGGCGAACGGCGGACGGACGCCTCGCTGTACCACCTCATCTACACCGCCGGGCATTCCACAGACAAGTACTCCAGCCACCACGCCCTGTTGTCGATGGTGATCGCCGAGCAGGCCGCGCGGCTGCTGGGCTGGCGGGCCGCGTGGGTTGATGCGCTGGGCCGTGCGGCGTTGACGATGAACGTGGCCATGGTGAGCCTGCAGGACGAGCTGGCGCAGACCGAACACCGGCCCACGGCCGAGATGCGCGAGCAGATCGCGGCCCACCCCGAGATGGGCGCGAGCCTGCTCGCCGACGCCGGGCTGCGCGACCCGCTGGCCTGCGAGGTGGTGCGCCTGCACCACGACGCCGCCAGCGATGAGCTGCCGCTGGATGAGCTGCCGCCCGAACGGCAGATCGCCCGGCTGCTGCGGCGCGTGGACGTCTTCTGCGCCAAGATGAGCCGGCGCCAGGCGCGTGCGCCCATGTCGCCGGTGCAGGCCGCGCGCGAGTCCTGCCTGGGCTCGGGCGGGGTGCCCGACGAGATCGGCGGCGCGTTGCACAAGGCGGTGGGCTTGTACCCGCCGGGCAGCTTTGTCGAGCTGGTCAGCGGCGAAGTCGGCATCGTGCTGGCGCGTGGTCGGCGCGCTAACCAGCCGCACGTGGCCTCGTTGGTCACGCCCAGCGGCGTGGCACTGGGCGAGCCGGCGCTGCGCGACACGCTGGAAGGCCGCCACGCCGTCAAGGCCGCGGTGCCTTCGGCGCGCGTGCGCGTGCGACTGCAGCACGAGTGGCTGCTGGCCATGCGCTGAGTGCGCCACCGGCCGCCCGCGGGTTGTCGCTGCGCGCATGCGGCCCGGTATGGCCGGGCTTCGCGGTGTTTATCCAGGGCTTGTCCGACGGCCGGTGCGGCCACACTCGGCGCGGGAGGGCAGGTGGTGCGCGCCGAGGTGGTGACGCCCGCTCAACCACGGCAACGTGGCGCCGATAACCATCCATGCCGGGGGCCGCGCAGCCGGCCCTGAGCTCATCGCAGCAGCAAACACATGTTCGTCATCATCGGTTGGGTCGTCGCGCTGGCTGCCGTGTTCGGGGTGTTCATCGCCCACGGCGGCAACATCGGCGTGGTGATGAAGGCCTTGCCGTTCGAGATGGCGGCCATCGGCGGTGCGGCGCTGGGCGCCTTCATCGCGACCAACCCGCCCAAGGTGCTGAAGTCCACCATGCGCGGGCTGGGCATGTGCTTCAAGGGCAGCAAGTACACGCGGGCGCGCTACATGGAGCTGCTGGCGCTGATGTACGACATCCTGCAGAAGGCGCGCAAGGAAGGCCTGATGTCCATAGAGAAGGACGTCGAGGAGCCGGACAGCTCGCCGCTGTTCCAGAAGTACCCCAACGTCGGCAAGGACCACCACGTGCAGGAGTTCGTGACCGACTACCTGCGCATGATGGTCTCGGGCAACCTGAACGCGCACGAGATCGAGTCGCTGATGGACAGCGAGATCGAGACCCACCACAACGAGGAACACGCCGCGGTGGCGGCGCTGCAGCGCCTGGCCGGCGGCCTGCCGGCCTTCGGCATCGTGGCCGCGGTGCTGGGCGTGGTCAACACCATGGGCTCGGTGGGCCAGCCGCCGGCGGTGCTGGGCGGCATGATCGGCTCGGCCCTGGTGGGCACCTTCCTGGGCATTCTGCTGGCCTACGCCTTTGCCGAGCCGCTGGCCGGCCTGCTGGAGCAGAAGGTGGACGAAGGCTCCAAGGAGCTGCAATGCATCAAGAGCACGCTGCTGGCCAGCATGCAGGGTTATGCACCGCAGGTGGCGATCGAGTTTGGTCGCAAGGTGTTGTATTCGACCGAACGGCCGTCCTTCGCCGAACTCGAAGGCCATGTGAAGGGCAAGAAATGAGCACGACCTGGCTTGCTGCAGCCTCCCGCCAGTCGCACCTGGCCGCCGCCAACGGCCAGCGCCGGCTGCCGCTGCTGCCGGCCGGCGCCCCGGCGCCGCGTGATGTGACGACGCTGCCGCGTCCGGTGCTGCCGGGCTGGCGCGCGTCGCGCCCGGTGCCGCTGGACCCGGCGGAGGGCGGCGGCGATGGCCGGTGACGCCAAGAAGCTACAGCCCATCATCATCAAGCGTGTCCGCAAAGGCGGGCACGGCCACCACGGCGGCGCCTGGAAGATCGCGTATGCCGACTTCGTGACGGCGATGATGGCCTTCTTCCTGCTGATGTGGCTGCTGGGAAGCACCACGGAAGGCGACAAGAAGGGCATCGCCGACTACTTCAGCAGCCCGCTGAAGATCGCCTTGCTGTCCTCCGGCTCCGGTGCCGGCGATGCCTCGCACGTGATACGCGGCGGCGGCCAGGATCTCACACGCTCCACCGGCCAGGTCAAGCGCGGCGACGTGAACCACGAGCGCAGCACCATCAACCTGCACCAGCTCAAGGAGCAGCAGCGGCGCGCCGAGGTGGCGCGGCTGGAAGACCTGAAGACGCGCGTGGAGCGCAAGATAGAAAGCCACGCGCGGCTGTCGGCGCTGAGCCCGCAGATCCTGCTGGACATGACGGCCGACGGGCTGCGCATACAGATCGTGGACGCCGAAGGCCGGCCCATGTTCGCCAGCGGCAGCGCCGTGGTGCAGCCGCACATGCGCGAGCTGCTGCAGGAAATCGGCGGCCTGCTGGCCGAGGTGCCCAACCGGCTGACGCTGGAGGGCCACACCGACGCGCTGCCCTTTGCCGGCGGCGGGCTCGGCTACAGCAACTGGGAGCTGTCGGCCGACCGCGCCAACGCCTCGCGCCGCGAACTGTTGGCCGGCCGCCTGCCCGACGACCAGGTGCTGCGTGTGCAGGGCCTGGCCGCCAGCCAGCCCTTCGACCGCCTGGACGCCCGCGCGCCGGCCAACCGGCGCATCAGCATCATCGTGATGACGCGTGAGGCGGAGGAACGCCTGTTCAGCCCGCCCCAGCCCGCGTCCGCCCAACCGCTGCCGGCGGCGCCTGCGCCCCCGCCGGCCGATTCAAGTCCCGCGGGGCTGGACCGATAAAACGCCAAGCCTTCGCCGAACGCGCCAGCGCGCCTGCACCATGAACACTGCCGACCTGAAGTTCCTGATCGTCGATGACTTCTCGACGATGCGCCGCATCGTCCGTGGCCTGCTCAAGGAGATGGGCTGCAACAACGCCGACGAGGCCGAGGACGGCCAGGTGGCGCTGAACATGCTCAAGGCCCAGCGCTACGACTTTGTCGTCTCGGACATCAACATGCCCAACATGAACGGCTTTGAACTGCTCAAGGCGGTCAAGACCGACGAGGCGCTGCGGCACATCCCGGTGCTGATGGTCACCGCCGAGGCGCGCAAGGAAGACATCGTGCTGGCGGCCCAGAGCGGCGCGGCGGGCTACATCGTCAAGCCTTTCACCAAGGCGACGCTGGAAGAAAAGATTCTGAAGATCCTGCAGAAAGTGGCTGCGGCCGCCTGAGGCCCCGACACCCGCAGCCACGAACAAGGACGCGCGATGAAGATGGACGATGCCGCGACCCTGCAGCCCGCCGACGTGCCGGCCGCCGGCCTGGTGGTCAGCCCCGAGGTGTTCCAGCAGATCGGGGCCATCACGCGCCTGCTGCACGACACCATGCAGCAGCTGGGGGTGATGCCCAAGCTGCAGGTGGCTGCCGTGGGCCTGCCCGACGCCCGCAGCCGGCTGAGCTACATCGCCAACAAGACCGCCGAGGCCGCCAACAAGGTGCTGAACTCGGTGGACCAGGCCAAGGCCGACCACGCCGCCATCAGCGCCAGCACGCGCAACATCGCCCAGGCCATCGTGGCCGACCCGGTGAAGGCGGTGGCTTCCGGCGCGGTGCTGAACTTCGTGCAGGACGTGGAACAACGCACCGCGGCCATAGACGTCCATCTCACCGACATCATGCTGGCCCAGGACTTCCACGACCTGACCGGCCAGGTGGTGGCCAAGGTGGTGACGCTGGCGCTGGACCTGGAGGACAGCCTGGTCAAGCTGCTGGTGTCGGTGGCGCCGCCGGACCAGCGCGGCAAGCCCGACAACGAGGCGCTCAACGGCCCGGTGGTCAACCCCGAGGGCCGCACCGACGTGGTCAAGAACCAGGGCGAGGTCGACGACCTGCTGGCCACGCTGGGCTTCTGACGGCCCAGCGGCCGCAGGCGCGGGTCCGCAGGAAGACACGGGGTTTAGCCCCGTTTATCGCGCTCAAGCCGGCGGTAGCGCCGGGCACCATGGCGGGGCTCCTCGAGGAGCCCCATTTGTTTTGCCATGGCCGATTCCGCCCAGGACCGCAGACTACCCGCCACGCAGCGCAAGATCCAGAAGTCGCGCCGCGACGGCCAGATCGCGCGCTCGCGCGACCTGGCCCACTTCGCCGTGCTGGCCGCGGGCATAGGCGGGCTCAGCCTGCTGGGTTCGACCATCAGCGACTGGCTCTCGGGCCGCCTGGCCGCCGGCCTGCGCTTTGACGTCCGCACCCTGGCCAGCCCGCAGCTGATGCTGGACTGGCTGATGGCGCTGGTGCTGCCGGTCGGCCTGGTGATGCTGCCGCTGCTGGCCGGCGGCGTGGCGCTGGTGGCCGGCAGCTCGCTGCTGGCGGGGGGCTGGAACTTCAGCTTCAAGGCCATGGAGCCCAAGCTGGAGAAGATCAACCCGCTGGCGGGCTTCAAGCGCCTGTTCTCGGGCCAGCAGATGATCCAGACGCTCAAGGCCTGCCTGCTGGCGCTGCTGATAGGCAGCATGGGCGCCGCCTGGCTGTGGACCCAGTGGCCGCGCTACGCCGAGCTGCTGGCCATGCCGCTGCCCGCCGCGCTGGGCGCCGGCGGCCAGCTCATGCTGGGCGGCCTGCTGGGGGTGCTGGGCCTGCTGGCCGCCTTCGCGCTGGTGGACGTGCCGCTGCAAAAGCAGCTGCTGCTGCGCCGCCTGCGCATGAGCATCAAGGAAGTCAAGGAAGAGATGAAGCAGGTCGAGGGCAACGCCGAGATCAAGGGCAAGCAGAAGGCCTTGATGCGCGAAGCCGCCGGCCGCCGCATGCTGGCCGCCGTGCCGCGCGCCGACCTGGTGGTGATGAACCCCACCCACTACGCCGTGGCGCTGAAGTACGACGAGTCGGCCATGGCCGCGCCCAAGGTGGTGGCCAAGGGCGCCGACCTGCTGGCGCTGCGCATACGCGACATCGCCAAGGAATCGCGCGTGCCGGTGCTGCAGGCGCCGCCGCTGGCGCGTGCGCTGTACACGCACTGCGAGGTGGACCGCGAGATCCCGGCGCGGCTGTTCACCGCCGTGGCGCAGGTGCTGGCCTGGGTGTACGGCCTGCGCGACGCCATGGCCGCCGGCCGGCCGCTGGCCGACGCACCGGTGCCCGAGGTGCCGGCCGACCTGGACCCGCACCAGGCCCGCCCGCCGCACGGCGCTGCCCAGGGAGGTGAAGCATGAACGCCGCGCTGCAGCGTTTCGCGGCCATGCTGGGCCTGGGCGCCGCCGATGCGCGCAGCTCTGCACTGAAGGCGCTGGCGGTGCCGGTGTTCGTGGTGCTGATGCTGGCCATGATGGTGCTGCCGCTGCCGGCGTTCCTGCTGGACCTGCTGTTCACCTTCAACATCGCGCTGGCGCTGACGGTGATGATGGTCAGCTCGCAGATGGTCAAGCCGCTGGACTTCGCCGCGCTGCCCACCGTGCTGCTGGTCACCACGCTGCTGCGCCTGAGCCTGAACGTGGCTTCCACCCGCATCGTGCTGATGGAAGGCCACACCGGCCCCGGCGCCGCCGGCAAGGTCATCGAGGCCTTCGGCCACTTCCTGATCGGCGGCAACTTCGCCGTGGGCCTGATCGTGTTCGCCATCCTGGTAGTCATCAACTTCGTGGTGGTCACCAAGGGCGCCGAGCGCATCGCCGAGGTCGGCGCGCGCTTCGCGCTGGACGCGATGCCGGGCAAGCAGATGGCCATAGACGCCGACCTGAACGCCGGCCTCATCGACGAGAAGGAAGCCCGGCGCCGCCGCGCCGAGGTGGGCGAGGAAGCCGACTTCTTCGGCAGCATGGACGGTGCCAGCAAGTTCGTGCGCGGCGACGCCATGGCCGGCCTGCTGATCCTGCTCATCACCATCGTGGGCGGCTTTGTCATAGGCATCGCCATGCACGGCATGAGCGCCGGCCAGGCCGCCGGCGCCTACCTGACGCTGGCCGTGGGCGACGCGCTGGTGGCGCAGATCCCGGCGCTGCTGATCAGCGTGGCCGCGGCCATGGTGGTCTCGCGCGTGGGCAAGGACGAGGACATAGGCGCGCAGATCCGCGGCCAGGTCTTCGACTCGCCCCGTGCGCTGGGTGTGGCCGCCGGTGTGGTGGGCCTGCTGGGCCTGATCCCCGGCATGCCCAACCTGGTGTTCCTGATCGTGGCCGGCGGCCTGGGCGCCATGGCCTGGCAACTGGCGAAGACACGCCGCCGCGCCGCCGAGGCCGCCAAGCCGGTGGACGGCGAGATGCTGCCCGCCGCCAACGCCGAGGCCAGCTGGGACGACCTGCAGCCGGTGGACACCCTGGGCCTGGAAGTGGGCTACCGCCTGATCGCGCTGGTGGACAAGTCGCGCACCGTGGCCGGCGGCGACCTGCTGGCACGCATCAAGGGCGTCCGCAGGAAGTTCGCGCAGGACGTGGGCTTCCTGCCGCCGCCGGTGCACATACGCGACAACCTGGTGGACTTGAAGCCCGGCATGTACCGCGTGATGCTGCGCGGCGCCGTGGTGGGCGAGGGCGAGGCCTTCCCGGGCCAGTGGCTGGCCATCAACCCCGGCGGTGCCGTGGGCGGCGCCGGCCACGGCGGCACGCTGGTGCCGCAGCTGCCCGGCACGCCCACCACCGACCCGGCCTTCGGCCTGCCCGCGGTGTGGATAGACGAGCGGCACAAGGAGGCCGCCCAAATGGCCGGGTTTACGGTCGTTGATTGCGCCACCGTGGTGGCGACCCACCTCTCACACTTGATGCAGGTGAACGCGGCACGTCTGCTGGGCCGCGTGGAGACCCAGTCGCTCGTCGAGCATGTCACCAAGCTGGCCCCCAAACTGATCGAAGACGTGGTTCCCAAGATGATCGGTATCGCGACGCTGCAGCGGGTGCTGCAGCTGCTGCTGGAGGAAGGCGTGCACATACGCGACATGCGCTCCATCATCGAGTGCCTGGCCGAGCACGCCGCCACCGTGACCGACCCGCAGGAGCTGGCGCGCCGCATACGCACCCACCTGTCGCCGGCCATCGTGCAGCAGATCTACGGCCCGGTGAAGGAGCTGGACGTGATCGCGCTGGAGCCCGACCTCGAGCGCCTGGTCACGCAGGCGCTGACCAGCCCGCACGGCGCCGCACTGGACCCCGGCGTGGCCGAGGCCCTGAGCCGCGGCGCCGCGAACAGCGCCCAGCGCCAGGAAGACCAGGGCCACCCGGCCTGCCTGCTGGTGCCCGACCTGATACGCGCGCCGCTGGCCCGCCTGCTCAAGCGCGCCGCACCGCGCCTGAAGGTGCTGGGCCATAGCGAGATCCCCGACACCCATTCGATACGCATCGGTTCCATCATCGGAGGCACGGCATGAATTTGAAGCGCTTTACGGCGCGCACCTCCCGCGACGCCCTGGCCCTGGTGCGCCAGGCCTTTGGTGACGACGCGGTGGTGATGTCCACCCGGCCTTCGGCCGAAGGCGTGGAAGTGCTGGCCATGGCACCGGAGAGCCTGCACCAGCTGGAGCGGGTGGGCGCTGCCGCGCCGCGCATGGAGCTGCCGCGCACCGAAGCGGCCTTCGTGCCTGCCGCCCCGGCCACTGCACCCGCTGCCGCCCCCACGCCGCTGGCCGGCCGCGTGGCCCAGCGCATGGCACAGCAGCACGAGCGCATAGACCCGCCGCTGGACAGCACGCCGCAGGAAGACGCGCAGACGCTGGCCATGAGCACGCTGTCGTTCCAGGACTACGTGCGCGAACGCATGCTGCGCCGCCGTGCCGCCGAGTCGGCCCCGCCGGCCGCGCCTGTGGCGGCACCGGCGCCGGTGCCGGCGGCTGCGCCCGCCCCCATCGAAGCCGCGCGTGCGCGCGCCGCCCAGCGGCTGCACAGCCACGACAGTGTGCCGGCGCGCGAGCTGCCCACGCTGCGCGAAGAGCCGCAGCTGGCCGAGGCCGGCCATGCCCCGGTGGCGTCTGCCGCGCTGGCCGCCGCACGCGGCGAGCAGATCGGCATGCTGGAAGAGCTGCGGTCCATGCGCGGCCTGATCGAACAACGTTTTGGCGCGCTGGCCTTCATGGAGAAGCTGCAGCGCCAACCGCGCCAGGCGCAACTGGCGCAGAAGCTGCTGGCCACCGGCTTCTCGCCGGCGCTGATACGCAAGCTGGTGCAGGCCCTGCCGGCCGACACCGAGCAAACCCACTGGGCCGCCAGCGTGCTGGAGCGCAACCTGCTCACCGGCGAACGCGAGCCGGCGCTGGAAGACGCCGGCGGCGTGTACGCCATGATCGGCGCCACCGGCGTGGGCAAGACCACCAGCACCGCCAAGCTGGCCGCCGCGTTCGCGACGAAGCATGGCGCGGCCCACCTGGGGCTGATCACGCTGGACGCCTACCGCGTGGCGGCGCACGAGCAGCTGCGCGCCTATGGCCGCATCCTGGGCGTGCCGGTGCACACCGCACACGACCGCGCCTCGCTGGAAGACCTGCTGGAGCTGCTGTCGGCCAAGCGCATGGTGTTGATAGACACCGCCGGCGTCAGCCAGCGCGACACGCGCACCCGCGAGCTGCTGGACATGCTGTCGCACCGCGCCATACAGCGTGTGCTGGTGCTCAACGCCTCGGCGCAGGGGGAAACCATAGAAGACCAGATCGCCGCCTACGCCAGCAGCGGCTGCCGCGGCGTGGTGTTGTCCAAGCTGGACGAGGCCGTGAAGCTGGCGCCGGCCCTGGACGCCCTGGTGCGCCACCGCCTGAAGGTGGTGGCGGTGGCCAACGGCCAGCGCGTGCCCGAAGACTGGCACCGCCTGTCGGCCGCCGCACTGGTGCAGCGCGCCCTGAAGGGCGGCGGCACCAACGCCTGGAGCCACGACGACGACGACGTCAACCTGGTGTTCGCCGGCGCGCCCACCACTGCTGCCCTGGCCGCTGCCGCGGTCTGAACATGCAGGACTTCTACGCCCATTCGCAACGCATGCCGCTGGACCAGGCCGACGGCCTGCGCCGGTTGTTTGCCGGGCGCCGTCCGGTGCTGTTGCCGTTGACGGCCAACCCGCACGTGGCTTTTGTTGGCAGCGTGCTGGACCAGCTGTCTTCGGCGCTGGCTGCCGCCGGCCGCCAGGTGCTGGTGGTGGACGCGGGCGGCTGCGCGCCGCCCGCACCGGAGCTGGCACGCGTGGACCTGGCCGCGTGCATAGAGACCGTGGCACCCCGCGTGAGCTACCTGCCGGCGCGCGGCCTGCCGCTGGCGCATGTGGACACCCGCGGCTCGGCCGCCGGCCTGGTGGACGCGCTGCAGTACGCCGCGCCGCAGGCCGACGTGCTGCTGCTGCATGCCGACGGGCCGGACCTGTCGCGCCTGCTCAAGCGGCGGCCGGCGCGCCCGGTGCTGCTGGGCGCCGACCACCCCGAGAGCATCAAACACGCCTACGCCAGCGCCAAGCTGCTGGCCGGCCGCAACGGGTTGATGACCTTCGACCTGTTGCTGGCCGCTGCACCCGGCTCGCCTCGGCTGCCTGCCATCGCGCGCAGCCTGGCCGACTGTGCCGACCGTTTTCTCGGCGCCGTGCTGCGCCACCACGCGGTGGTGGACCCGGCCGGCGACCCGGCCGCGCCCGCCGGTGAAGCGCTGGCTGCGCTGCTGGCCGGCCAGCTGGCGCTGGACTGCGACGGCGACGAAGCCGGCGAGCCCTGGCATGCCGCGCCGCCCTCGGCCTTTGCCGAACTGAACGCTACCCGACCCGTCTTCCGATAGAGGCCGACAGAACATGTACACCGCCAAGGGACAACTCGACGCGAACTCGCTGCTCAAGCAGTACAGCCCGCTGGTGCGTCGACTGGCCCACCAGATGATTGCCAAGCTGCCGGCCAACGTCGAACTGGACGACCTGATACAGGTCGGCATGATCGGCCTGTCGGATGCGCTGTCGCGTTTCGACGCGACGCAGGGCGTGCAGTTCGAGACCTTCGCGACGCAGCGCATACGCGGCGCGATGCTGGACGAGCTGCGCGGCAACGACTGGATGAGCCGCGGCGACCGCCGCCACCAGCGCAACATAGAAGCCGCCGTGCACAAGCTGGAGCAGCGCTTCGGCCGCGCGCCTAGCGAAAGCGAGATCGCGCGCGAGATGGGCTTGTCGCTCAGGGAGTACCAGGAGCTGCTGGGCAAAGTGCGCGGCACCCAGCTCATCCACCTGGAGGACATGAGCGGCGACGAGTCCGACGACGACTACCTGGACCGCCATGTGGCCGACACCGACGCCAACCCGGCCGCACGCCTGCAGGACCGGCGCATGCGCGAGGCGCTGGTGGAGGCCATCAAGAACCTGCCGGAACGCGAGCAGTACGTGATGAGCATGTACTACGAGCACGACATGAACCTGAAGGAGATCGCCGCAGTGCTGGGCGTGACCGAAAGCCGCGTGTGCCAGTTGCACAGCCAGAGCATCGCCCGGCTGCGCACCCGCCTGCGGGAGTGGTAAGCCTGCGCGCGGCTTGAAGCGCGCTGAAGAATTCTTCCAACATGGAGACAAACAACGATGTTCGCTGTATTCAAGCGCACACGGCCCGCCAATGAGCCGCTGGAGTCCCAACCCGGCCTGGCGACCGCGCCCGATGCCGGCCGCATCGTCGGCGCCCTGAGCAAGCAGGCCTCCACGCTGGGCCGTGAGGCCGCGGAAGTGCGGGGCACGCTGGCCGACACGCATGTCGTCGCCAGCGCGCAGGGCCAGGCCGTGCAGGCGCTGGCGCAGCAGTTGCAGCAGGTGGTGCAGTCGCAGGCTGCCATCGCCGACGAAACCGAGCGCGGCCTGCAGGCCGCCAGCCAGGTCAGCGAGGCGGTGGGCCAGGTCGGCACCGAGGTGGCGGGCATCGTGGACACACTGCGCCAGGTGTCCGACGCCGCCGGCGAGATCACGCAGATTGCGTTGCAGACACGCCTGGTAGCGTTCAATGCCAGCGTCGAAGCCAAACGCGCCGGCGAAGCCGGGCGGGGCTTTGGGGTGGTGGCCGACGCGGTCAAGGACCTGGCGGCCAAGGTCGAGAGTTCGTCCAAGCACATCATGGGCACCGTGAGCCAGCTGGACAGCCGCATTGCGGCGCTGGCGCGCGACATCACGCGCGACGGCGGCGGCGGCACCGAGGCCGGCGCCGTGCACCGTGCGCTGGCGGTGGTGGAGCAGGGCGTGCACCGCATACACGACGCCGCCCGCGCCAGCCGGCAGGTCTGCGATGGGCTGGACAGGCAGATGTCGTCCATCGAATCGGAGATGCGGCGCACCACCTCGGCGCTGAGTTCGGCGCTGGACCGCACCGAGACCTTTCTGAAGATTTCCGAGCAGTTGATTGAGAGCGTGGCCGAGTGCGGCGTCGAAACCGAGGACACGCCCTACATCCATGCTGCCCAGCAAGCCGCCGGCCAGATCGCCCGGCTG
The DNA here is from genome assembly GCA_037190565.1 of Burkholderiaceae bacterium. GTDB lineage: Bacteria > Pseudomonadota > Gammaproteobacteria > Burkholderiales > Burkholderiaceae_C > Rubrivivax. Next base: position 708 of record JBBCJV010000026.1, on the reverse strand, counting down.
CTGGAGGACGCCGTTCGAACCGGCGCCATCAACGTGCAGGAGCTGTTCGACGAACACTATGTGCCGGTGCAGGCCAGCGACCCGCCCCAGCACACCACGCGCTTCTGCGAACTGGCGGACCGCCTGTTCCCGCAGGTGCAGGAGAAGGCCTTGTCGCTGTCGGACAAGGTGGTCTACTGCATCGCGGTGGACCGCAACGGTTATGTGGCCTGCCACAACCAGAAGTACAACCACCCGCAACGCGCCGGCGACCTGGCGTGGAACACGGTCAACAGCCGCTACCGCCGTATCTTCAACGACCGCACCGGGCTGGCCTCGGCGCGCAACCAGCGGCCGTTTCTGCTGCAAACCTACCGGCGTGACATGGGCGGCGGCAACTTCATCGTGATGAAGGAAGCGGCGGCGCCCATCACCGTGGGCGGGCGGCATTGGGGCGGGTTGCGGTTGGCGTTCAGGTTCTGATCGTTTGATGGTTTGATGGGTTGATGCTTGTGGGCTCGGCCGGCGGCGCTGCCGGTGTGCCGGGCTGAACCCGCGGTCCGGCTTGCAGCCGGACTGCTCTGCGCTGCTCGGTCACGCGGCCCCGGCGCGGAACTCGCTGCGCGGCCTGCGGCCGCTGCGCTCGAACAGCCGCGCCGAGTCAGAGGTCGTGGCGCGCTTCGCGCGCGGGCCGCGCGCCCTGCGCTGCTCGACGCGGGTTCTGATGCG
>JBBCJV010000025.1:0-36401 GCA_037190565.1 Burkholderiaceae bacterium | reverse complement strand
CTCGTTCGTTGCGTGCCACAGGCACGCGGCCTCACTCGGGCCTAGCCCTGGGGCCTGCCAGACGGCGGCGCGAGCCCTCCCATAGCGTTAACAGGCCCTGACCATGCAGGTGATGATCACGCTGGGCACTCTGGCACGCACCCGCGTGCTGACGCTGCGCCGCTGGCAGCTGCTGGCCGGCGCGCTGGCGGTGCTGGGGCTGCTGACGGTGTTGTCCGGCACCGTGTACCACTTCGTGTTCATGAAGGCGGCCCGCGACGGCTGGCCGGTGGTGGGCAGCTTTGTGCGCCTGGTGCTGCACGACGAGGTGCAGCAGCAGGAGCGCTACATGCGCGACAACCTGGCCGCGATGGCCCAGCGGGTGGGCGAAATGCAGGCCAAGCTGCTGCAGCTGCAGGCCGTGAGCGAACGCGTCAGCGGCCTGGCCGGTGTGCAGGCCGAGGAGCTGTTGCCCGCCGAAGAGCCGGCGGCCGCGCCGGCACAGGCCGAAGAACCGGCGCCCGCCACCGCCCGCGGGCCGGCAGGCGCCAGCGGCGGGCCCTACCTGCCGGTGCCCGGCCCCAGCCTGGCGATGCTGGAAAGTAGTCTGGGCCGGCTGGACGAAGGCGCCGACTGGCAGACCGACCTGCTGACGCTGGCCGAGTCGCGGCTGTCCGAGGCCAAGCTGGCGGGGTTGCTGGTGCCCAGCATCATGCCGGTGGCGGTGGACCCGGGCTCCGGCTTCGGCTTCCGCCGCGACCCCTTCACGAGCCGCCTGGCGCTGCACAACGGGCTGGACTTCCCGGCCGACCCGGGCACGCCGGTGCTGGCCGCCGCCGGCGGCATCGTCAGCGCGCGCGAGCTGCACCCCGCCTACGGCCACCTGGTCGAGATCGACCACGGCAACGGTCTGGTGACACGCTACGCCCACAACCAGCGCATAGACGTCGAGCTGGGCGCGCTCGTCAAGCGCGGCCAGCAGATCGCCCGCGTGGGCAACAGCGGCCGTTCCACCGGGCCGCACCTGCACTTCGAGGTGCGCCTGGACGGCATGCCGCAGGACCCGGCGCGCTTCCTGCCCGGCATGACGCCGGCACGCCCCCGGCTGGCGGCCAGCGGTTTGCCGCGCCGCTGAGGCGTGCTGGGATAAACTCATCTGCTTTGCGCACGGCGCGGGGCCGTCGTGCACTTTGCCTCGTGGCCGGGCCGCCTTGCGGCCTTGCACCGGGCACACCGTGCCCCCAGATGCCGACATCGGCCCGTTCTGCGCATCTGCCTGACCGGCCGTGACGCATCCACCCGACCCTGCCGCCGCATGTTTCCCAAAATACTCACCTCGATCTTCGGCAGCCGCAACGACCGCCTGCTGAAGACCTACCGGCGAACCGTCGAGCGCATCAACGCGCTGGAGCCGCAGTTCGAACAGCTCTCCGACGAGCAGTTGCGCGCCAAGACCGACGAGTTCAAGTCCCGCCACGCCGAAGGCCAGACGCTGGACGCCCTGTTGCCCGAGGCCTTTGCCGTGGTGCGCGAGGCCAGCAAGCGGGTGCTGAAGATGCGCCACTTCGACGTGCAGATGGTCGGCGGCATGGCCTTGCACGAAGGCAAGATCGCCGAGATGCGCACCGGCGAAGGCAAGACGCTGACCGGCACGCTGCCGGTGTACCTGAACGCGCTCACCGGCAAGGGTGTGCACGTGGTCACCGTCAACGACTACCTGGCGCGGCGCGATGCGGAGTGGATGGGCCGCGTCTACGCCTTCCTGGGGCTGAGCGTGGGCGTCAACGTGCCGGGCATGGGGCGCGAGCAGAAGCAGGCGGCGTTTGCCGCCGACGTGACCTACGGCACCAACAACGAGTTCGGCTTCGACTATTTGCGCGACAACATGGTGGTCGAGACGCGCGACCGCGTGGCGCGCGGGCTGGCCTACGCCATCGTCGACGAGGTGGACTCCATCCTGATCGACGAGGCGCGCACGCCGCTGATCATCTCCGGCCAGGCCGAAGACCACACCGAGCTGTACGTGCGCATCAACGCCGTGGTGCCGCAACTGAAGAAGCAGATCGGCGAAGCCAATGTGCGCACCGGCGAAGGCGTGATCGAGCCGGGCGACTTCACGGTGGACGAAAAGACCCACCAGGTATTCCTCACCGAAGACGGCCACGAGAAGGCCGAGACCATCCTGGCCGAAGCCGGCCTGCTGGGCGAAGGTGCCAGCCTGTACGACGCGGCCAACATCGCGCTGATGCACCACGTCAACGCCGCGCTGCGGGCCCACCACCTGTACCACCGCGACCAGAACTACGTGGTGCAGAACGGCGAGGTCATCATCGTCGACGAGTTCACCGGCCGCCTGATGACGGGCCGGCGCTGGAGCGATGGCCTGCACCAGGCGGTGGAGGCCAAGGAAGGCGTGAAGATCCAGAGCGAAAACCAGACGCTGGCTTCCATCACCTTCCAGAACTACTTCCGCATGTACGGCAAGCTGGCCGGCATGACCGGCACCGCCGACACCGAAGCCTTCGAGTTCCAGGAAATCTACGGCCTGGAGACGGTGGTCATACCGCCCAACAAGCCCACCATACGCAAGGACGAGAACGACCTCATCTACAAGACTTCGAAGGAGAAGTTCGATGCGGTCACCAACGACATACGCGACTGCCACCAGCGCGGCCAGCCGGTGCTGGTGGGCACCACGTCCATCGAGAACTCCGAGCTGATCAGCAACATGCTGACCGCGGCCAAGCTGCCGCACCAGGTGCTCAACGCCAAGCAGCACGCCAAGGAAGCCGAGATCGTCGCGCAGGCCGGGCGGCCGGGGGTGATCACCATCGCCACCAACATGGCCGGTCGCGGTACCGACATCGTGCTGGGCGGCAACGTCGAGAAGCAGGTGCAACTGCTGGAAGCCGACCCGGCGCTGTCCGAGGCCGACAAGCAGGCGCGTGCGCAGAAGCTGCAGGACGAATGGCAGACACTGCACGAGCAGGTCAAGGCCGCCGGCGGCCTGCGCATCGTGGCCACCGAGCGCCACGAGAGCCGGCGCATAGACAACCAGCTGCGCGGCCGCTCCGGTCGCCAGGGTGACCCGGGTGCCAGCCGCTTCTACCTGAGCCTGGACGACCAGCTGATGCGCATCTTCGCGGGCGACCGCGTGCGCGCCATCATGGACCGCCTGAAGATGCCCGAGGGCGAGGCCATAGAAGCCGGCATCGTCAACCGCAGCATCGAGAGCGCACAGCGCAAGGTCGAGGCACGCAACTTCGACATACGCAAGCAGCTGCTGGAGTACGACGACGTCTCCAACGACCAGCGCAAGGTCATCTACCAGCAGCGCAACGAGATCCTGGAAGCCACCGAGCTGCTGGAGCAGATCGCCCATTTGCGCCGCGGCGCGATGGAAGAGGTGGTGCGCAGCTACGTGCCCACCGGCAGCCTGGAAGAACAGTGGGACCTGCCCGGCCTGGAGCAGGTGCTCAAGGACGAGTGGCTGCTGGAGGTGTCGCTGGCCGCCGAGGTGGAAGCCAGCGACTCCATGACCGACGAGGACATCGTCGAGAAGGTGGTGGCCGCGGCCGATGCGCTGTTCCAGAGCAAGCTGGACCTGGTGGGCAGCGAGCAGTTCACGCCGTTCATGCGCATGGTGCTGCTGCAAAGCATAGACAGCCACTGGCGCGAGCACCTGGCGGCGCTGGACTACCTGCGCCAGGGCATACACCTGCGCGGCTACGCCCAGAAGAACCCCAAGCAGGAGTACAAGCGCGAGGCCTTTGAACTCTTCAGCCAGCTGCTCAGCGTGGTGAAGATGGAGGTCACGCGGGTGTTGATGAAGGTGCGTGTACAGACGCAGGAAGAAGCCGAACAGGCCGCGCAGGCCATCGAGCGCCAGGCCGGCCAGCTGTCCAATGTCACCTACACCCACCCCAACGAAGACGGCAGCGTCTCGCGCGAAGCCGACGCCGGCCTGCTGGGGGGCGAGGCGGTGCCCAAGGTGGGCCGCAACGACCCCTGCCCCTGCGGCAGCGGCAAGAAGTACAAGCTCTGCCACGGCCGCCTGGCCTGAACGGCTGCGGGGCATGGATCGCAGCGCGCTGATCCTGGCCCCGCGCGAGCTGCGCACACCACGCCTGTGGCTGGCTGCGCCGCGGCTGGAGTTTGCGCCGCTGTTTGCCGACAGCCTGAACCGCAGCCTGCCGGGCCTGCAGTTCATAGGCTGGGCCCAGCAGCCGCAAAGCCTGGAATGGGCCCAGCGCTTCATGGAAGGCGGCCTGGAGGCGGTGCAGGCCGGCGAGTACCTGGCCTTCTATGCCTTCGTGGCCGGCGCTGAGCCGGCCAACGGCTATGTGGGCCGCGTGGACCTGCACAGCTGGGATTTCGAGGCGCCGCGCTGCGAGGTGGGCTACGTGGGCGACGTTCGTCACGCCGGCCAGGGCCTGATGCGCGAAGCCGTGCTGGCCTGCGTGGCGCTGGCCTTCCAGCTGGGTGCGGCGCGTGTGCAGGCGCTCAGCGAGGCGGGCAACGCCCGCGCGCTGCACTTTGCCCAGCACGGACTGGGCTTCACGCGCGAAGGGGTGCTGCGCCACTACGAGCGCGACGCCCAAGGGCGTCTGGGCGAACAGGTGATGTTCGCTGCCTACAATCCTGAGGCACGCTGAGCCAGGCGCCGGCGCGCCCCTCGGTCACCGCGGCTCAACAGGCGCTGCCCAGCGCTGACACCCGCTGGCCTGGGGCCGGCACCGGGGCCCGGCCGGTGGGGTGCAGGCCTTGTGGCGCACCGCCCGCGCCTCTTTCACCCGACACCTGCGAGAACACCATGCCCGTCAACCTGCCCGCCCTGCAGCCGCAAGACCTTCATCCGGTGCCCGGCCTGCGCATAGGCGTGACCATGGCGGGGGTGCGCAAGGCCAATCGGCGCGACCTGGTGGTGTTGGTGCTGGACGAAGGCGCGGCGGTGGCCGGCGTGTTCACCAGCAACCGTTTCTGTGCCGCGCCGGTGCAGCTGTGCCGCGAGCACCTGGCGGCCGGGCCCTCGGGCCTGCGCGCGCTGCTGGTCAACACCGGCAACGCCAATGCCGGCACCGGTGCCGATGGCCTGGAGCGCGCCCGCCGCAGCTGCGCTGCGCTGGCGGGGCAACTGGGGGTGGCACCGCAGCAGGTGCTGCCGTTTTCCACCGGCGTGATCATGGAAACGCTGCCGGTGGAACGCATCGAGGCCGGCTTGCCGGCGGCGCTGGCGGCCCTGGGTGAAGACCAGTGGTTCGAGGCGGCGCACGGCATCATGACCACCGACACCGTGCCCAAGGGCGCGTCGCGGCAGGTCGCTATAGGCGGGCGCACCGTCACCGTGACCGGCATCTCCAAGGGCGCCGGCATGATCCGACCGGACATGGCCACCATGCTGGGCTTTGTCGCCACCGATGCGGTCGTACAGCCGGCGCTGTTGCAGGCGCTGCTGCAGGAGGCGGCCGACGCCAGCTTCAACCGCATCAGCATCGATGGTGACATGTCCACCAACGACTCCTTCGTGCTGATGGCCACCGGGCGTGCCGGCCATGCCGAGATCACGTCGCTGAGCTCGGCCGAAGGGCGTGCGCTGCGCGACGCCGTGGTGGCGGTGTCCACCCAGCTGGCCCAGGCCATCGTGCGCGACGGCGAGGGCGCCACCAAGTTCATCACCGTCCAGGTGCAAGGCGGCCGTGACGAAGCCGAGTGCCGGCGCGCCGCCTACGCGGTGGCCCACTCGCCGCTGGTGAAGACCGCGTTTTTTGCCAGCGACCCCAACCTGGGCCGCATCCTGGCCGCCGTGGGCTATGCCGGCATCGCCGACCTGGACCAGGGCTTGATAGACCTGCACCTGGACGAAGTGCATGTGGTGCGCGCCGGCGGCCGCCACCCCGACTACCGCGAGGAAGACGGCCAGCGGGTGATGAAGCGCAGCGAGATCACGGTGCGGGTGGACCTGCACCGCGGCGAAGCCCAGGCGCTGGTCTGGACCTGCGACCTGTCGCACGACTACGTCAGCATCAACGCCGACTACAGATCATGAGCCGCACCTGATGGGCCGCTTGCGGCTGCCCAGGTGGCCGGGGCTGCCGCCCGGCGACCTGCTGCGCGACTTGTCGTACCGGCGGCTGTGGACCTCCATACTCACCAGCAGCTTCGGCAACCAGGTGATGATGCTGGCGCTGCCGCTGACGGCGGCGGTGCTGCTGCAGGCCAGCCCCACGCAGATGGGGCTGCTCACGGCCATTGAGCTGTCGCCCTTCCTGCTGTTCTCGCTGCCGGCCGGTGTGTGGCTGGACCGCGTGCGCAAGCTGCCGGTGTACGTGGTGGGCGAGGTGTCGGTGGCCGTGGCCGCGGCCAGCGTGCCCCTGGCCTGGTGGCTGGGCTGGCTGAGCATGCAGTGGCTGTACGCGGTGGGCTTCATCGTGGGCCTGGTGCACACGGTTTCGGGCAGCGCGGCGCAGATCGTGCTCACGCAGGTGGTGGCACGCGAGCGGCTGGTGGAGGCACACGCCAAGAACGCGCTGGCCACTTCCGGGGCCGAGGTCGCCGGGCCGGGCCTGGCCGGGGCCTTGATCAAGGCCTTTGGGGCGCCGCTGGCGCTGTTGCTCAATGCTGCGCTGCTGCTGGGCTCGGCGCTGATCCTGCGCGGCATACGGGTGAACGAGCGCCGCGACCAGCGGCCCGCGGGCATGGCGCAGTTCTGGCGCGACCTGGTGGCCGGCCTGCGCTTCTGCGCCGGTACGCGGGTGCTGGTGACGCTGGCGGTGTTGATGGGCGTGTGGCAGATGGCGCACTACGCGGCGCTGACGGTGCAGATCCTCTTCGCCACGCGCACGCTGGGCATGTCCGAGCAGGCGGTGGGCCTGAGCTACATGGGCATGGGCCTGGGCACCATCCTGGGCAGCGTGTACGGGCGGCGCGTCAGCCACCGCATTGGGCCCGGACCCTGCCTGGTGGTGGGCTACGCCATCGTGGGCGTCGGCTGGGGCCTGGCCGCGGTGGCGCCGGCCGGGGCCTGGGGTGTGGCGGCCTTTGCGCTGATGATGGCGGCCTTCGCCACCGGTGCGGTGTTCATCTTCATCAACTTCCTGGCCTTGCGCCAGGCGGTGACGCCGCAGCCGCTCCTGGGCCGCATGACCAGCACCATGCGCTGGCTCACCTTGTTGGCCGCGGCCCCCGGGGCCTTGCTGGGCGGCTGGCTGGGCGAGCACGTGGGCCTGCGCGCGGCACTGGGTTTTGCCGCCGGGGTGTCGTTCGTGCTGGTGCTGGTGGCCTGGCGGCTGCCGCTGGTGCGTTCGCTGAAGTCGCTGCCCGAGCCGGAGCGCGAGAGCGACTGGCTGGGGGCCGAAGCGGCCACGGGCTTTGTGCCTTCGGCGCCGTTCGAGGCAGCGCCCGATGGCGGTGGCGACGCTAGCTCGCCGGAGCGAAACGGTCCACCGCGTCCGTGATGAGCCCCGCCACGCCCAGCGCCAGCAGGCGCTGCGCGACCGCCGGTTCGTCGACGGTGTAGGACAGCATGCGCAGCCCGGCCTGCTGGCAGGCGGCGGCCAGCGGTGGGTCTATCAAGTCATGCCGCGGCACCACGGCCACGCAGCCCAGCGACTGTGCAAAGCCCAGCCAGCCGTTCCACAACGAGTCCAGCAGCAAAGCGCGGGGCAGTTGCGGCGCCGCCTCGCGGGCACCGGCCAGGGCCTCGGGGCGGAAGGAGCTGAGCAGCAGGGGCGGCGTCTCCTGACCCGCCCACAGCGCCGCGCAGGCGCGGCCCACCGCGGCGCCGGTGGTCTCTTCGGTGCCTGGCGTGGGTTTGATTTCTATGTTCAGCGCAAAGCCGTTGCGCTGAACATAGCGGGCCACGGCCTCCAGCGTGGCCGGCGGCTCGCCGGCATAGCTGCGTGAATGCCAGCTGCCGGCATCCAGGCGCGACAGGCGGGCCCAGGGCTGGTCACCGGCCGGCCCTTGGCCGTTGGTGGTGCGCTCCAGCGTGGCGTCGTGCAGCAGAAAGGGCACGCCGTCGGCGCTGAGTTTGACGTCGCATTCGAAGGCACGCCAACCCAGTGCCGCACCGGCGCGAAAGGCGGCCAGCGTGTTCTCCGGCGCCAGCTTGCCGGCGCCGCGGTGGGCTATCCAGCGCGGCAGCGGCCATGTGGCGGCCGAACTGGCGGCCGGGTTCACACCCGCTGCCCGCTGGCGGGGTCGAACCAGTGCAGGTGCTCGGGGGCGACGCGCAGGCCTATGGTGTCGCCGGCCTTGGGCGGCTGGGCGGTGCCGTCTATGCGCAACGTGAAGGCGGCGCCGCCCAGGCGGCCGTAGACCAGCCGCTCGGCGCCCAGCATTTCCAGCATCTCGACCTGCAGGCGCCAACCGCCACCGCCTTCGGCGATATCCGCGTGTTCCGGGCGCACGCCCAGCAACAACTCGCCGCTGCGCGGCGCGGCCGCAGGCAGCGTGAGCTGCTCGCTGCCCACTTGCAGGCGCGAGCCGTCGGCCTGGCCGGCCAGCAGGTTCATGGGCGGGCTGCCGATGAAGCTGGCCACGAAGGTGGTGGCCGGCTTGTGGTAGACCTGCTCGGGCGTGCCGATCTGCTCGATGCGGCCGGCGTTCATCACGATCATGCGCTGGGCCAGCGTCATGGCCTCGACCTGGTCGTGCGTGACGAACAGCGAGGTCACGCCCAGCTCGGCGTGCAGCTTCTGGATTTCCAGCCGCGTCTGCGCACGCAGCTTGGCGTCCAGGTTGGACAGCGGTTCGTCGAACAGGAAGACCTGGGGCTGGCGCACGATGGCGCGGCCCATGGCCACGCGCTGGCGCTGGCCGCCCGACAGCTCGCGCGGCTTGCGCTGCAGCAGCGCCGAGAGCTCCAGGATCTGCGCCGCCTTGTTCACGCGCGCTTCGATCTCGGCCTTGGGCAGCTTGGCGATCTTCAAGCCGTAGGCCATGTTGTCGTACACGCTCATGTGCGGGTACAGCGCGTAGTTCTGGAACACCATGGCGATGTCGCGCTCGGCCGGCTCCAGCGTGTTGACCACGCGCGGGCCTATGGCGACCTCGCCGCCGGAGATGTCCTCCAGCCCGGCCACCATGCGCAGCAGCGTGCTCTTGCCGCAGCCGCTGGGGCCCACGATGACGATGAACTCGCCGTCGTTGATCTCGGCGTTGACGCCGTGTATGGCCTTGAAGGCCTTGGCACCGTGGCCGTAGGTCTTTTCGACCTTGCGCAGGGAAATCGCACCCATGGATGGTTTGGCGGTTGTTGTGCGGCGTGGCGTGAAGTGTGGGTGAGGCGAACGGGCGGCCGGCTACTTTTCCGAATCGACCAGGCCCTTGACGAACTGCTTTTGCATGAACAGCACCACCAGCGCCGGCGGGATCATCGCCAGCATGGCGGTGGCCATCACGATGTTCCACTCGTTGCCGGCGTCGCCGCCGCTGATCATGCGTTTGATGCCTATCACCACCGGGTACATGCGTTCCTCGGTGGCCACCAGCAGCGGCCACAGGTACTGGTTCCAGCCGTAGATGAACTGGATGACAAACAGCGCCGCGATGCTGGTGCGCGACAGCGGCACCAGCACGTCCCAGAAGAAGCGCATAGGGCTGGCACCGTCTATGCGCGCCGCCTCGACCAGCTCGTCGGGCACGGTCAGGAAAAACTGGCGGAACAGAAAGGTGGCGGTGGCACTGGCGATCAGCGGGATGGTCAGGCCGGCATAGCTGTTGAGCATGCCCAGGTCGGACACCACCTTGTAGGTCGGCCCTATGCGCACCTCCACGGGCAGCATCAGCGTCACGAAGATGGCCCAGAAGCAAAGCATGCGCAGCGGGAAGCGGAAGTACACCACCGCAAAGGCCGACAGCAGCGAGATCGCGATCTTGCCGAAGCTGATGACCAGCGCGGTGACCATGCTGATCCACAGCATGCGTCCCACCGGCGCCGCCGAGCCCACGGTGCCGCCGCCCTGCCAGGCGGCGACGTAGTTCTCCAGCAGGTGGCCACCGGGCAGCAGCGGCATGGGCGCCTGCACGATGGCCTGCGCGGTGTGGGTGCTGGCGATGAAGGTCAGGTAGACCGGGAACGCCACGATGGCGATGCCCACCAGCAGCACCGCGTGGGACAGGAAGGTGAGCCCTGGGCGCCGCTCGATCATGTCAGTAGTTCACCTTGCGCTCTATGTAGCGGAACTGCACGACGGTGAGCACGATGACGATGAACATCAGCACCACCGACTGTGCCGCGGAGCTGCCCAGGTCCAGGCCCTTGAAGCCGTCGTAGTAGACCTTGTAGACCAGGATGGAGGTGTCGCGGCCCGGCCCGCCCTGCGTGGTGGCGTCCACGATGGCAAAGGTGTCGAAGAAGGCGTAGACCACGTTGATGACCAGCAGGAAGAAGGTCACCGGCGACAGCAGCGGCAGCACGATGGTCCAGAAGCGGCGCCAGAACCCGGCGCCGTCTATGGCCGCCGCCTCGAGCAGGCTCTTGGGAATGCTCTGCAGCCCGGCCAGGAAGAACAGGAAGTTGTAGGAGATCTGCTTCCACACCGCGGCCATCACGATCAGCGCCATGGCCTGGCCGCTGTTGAGCAGGTGGTTCCAGCTGTAGCCCATCTCGCGCAGCGCCCAGCTGACCACGCCTATGCTGGGCGCGAACATGAACAGCCACAGCACACCGGCCACCGCCGGGGCCACGGCGTAGGGCCAGATCAGCAGCGTGCGGTAGGTCATGGCGCCGCGTATGACGCGGTCGGCAAACACCGCCAGCACCAGCGACACCGCCAGGCCGAAGAAGGCCACCAGCACGGAAAACACCGCGGTGGTGCGGAACGACGCACGGTACAGGTCGTCGGCGAACAGCGTGCGGAAGTTTTCCAGGCCGACAAACTCGCTGGCAAAGCCGAAGGCGTCCTCGCGCCGCACCGACTGCAGCAAGGCCTGCCCGGCGGGCCAGAAGAAGAAGACGAGGATCACCGCCAACTGCGGCGCCAGCAGCAGCCAGGGCAGCCAGTGCGAGCGGAAGCGGACGCGCTTTTCCATGCGGCGGTGGGGTCAGGCGGAAACGAGGGTCGGCATGAAGGGCAGGGTGCCGAGCGACCGGCGATGGTACGCGCCTTGACGGCAGACGGGGCGCCGCAGCTTGCAGCGCCCCGCCGGGCGGGCCGGCCGGCCGAAGCCGGCGGCCCGCGGTGCCCAGGCGCCTGGGCTCAGCGCCGTGCCGTGGTTTGCTGGAAGCGTGCCAGCTGTTCGTCGCTACGGCGCACGATGGCGTCCAGCGCCTCCTTGGCGCCCTTGCGGCCGGCCCAGACCAGCTCCAGCTCCTCGTCGATGATGGCCCGCACCTGCACGTAGTTGCCCAGGCGTATGCCGCGCGACTTGTCGGTGGTCTTGCGGATCATCTGCGTCACGCTGACGTCGGTGCCCGGGTTCTCCTTGTAGAAGCCGGAGTCCTCGGTCATCTTGTAGCTGGCGATGGTCAGCGGCAGGTAGCCGGTGCGCTTGTGGTTTTCCATCGCCACCTGGTCGCTGGACAGGAAGTTCAGGAAGCTGGCCACGCCCTTGTACTCTGCCGGCTTGTGCCCGGCCATCACCCACAGGCTGGCGCCGCCGATGACGGTGTTCTGCGGCGCGCCGGCCACGTCGGGGTAGTAAGGCAGCGTGGAGATGCCGAACTCGAACTTCGCCTCGCGCTTCAGGCGCGCGTACATGGCCGACGAGCCGGTGGTCATCGCGCACTCGCCGGCGGCGTACACCGCGTCGGCGGCATTGCCGCGGCCCTTGTAGACGAACAGGCCCTGCTTGGCGGCGTTGGCCATGTTCTCGATGTGGCGCACGTGCAGCGGCGAGTTCACGCGCATGCGCGCGGCCGGGCCGCCGAAGCCGTTGTTCAGCGAGGCCAGCTCCACGTTGTGCCAGGTGGAGAAGCTCTCCAGCTGCGTCCAGCCCACCCAGCTGGTGGTCCAGGGGCAGGCGTGGCCGCTGGCCTTGAGCTTGGCGGCCGCGGCGATCACCTCGGGCCAGGTCTTGGGCGGGTTGTTCGGGTCCAGGCCGGCGGCCTGGAAGGCGGTCTTGTTGTAGTGGAAGACCGTGGTGGAGCTGTTGAACGGGAAGCTCAGCATCTCGCCGCTGGGCGCGGTGTAGTAGCCGGCCACGGCGGGGACGTAGCGCTCGGGGTCGAAACGCAGCCCGGCGTCCTTGAAGACCTGGGTCACCGGCACGATGGCCTGGCGCGAAGCCATCATGGTGGCGGTGCCCACCTCGAACACCTGCAGGATGTGCGGGGCATTGCCGGCGCGGAAGGCGGCGATGGCCGCCGTCATCGACTCGTCATAGCTGCCCTTGAAGGTGGGGATGACGCGGTACTCGGTCTGGCTGGCGTTGAAGGCCTTGGCCTGGTCGTTGATCCACTCGCCCAGGGCGGCGGACATCGAGTGCCACCACTGGATGTCGACCTGGGCATGCGCCGGTGCGGTGCCGAAGACAGCAGCCGCCAGTACGGCGGGCGCAAAGTGTTTCAGTTTCATGAATAGCTCCTGCAGGCGTTGTTGCCAAGCCAGACAGTCTGGCCTGCGTTTATGACAACCCGGTTTCTGTCATGGAAGCCGCAGGTGCGGCAACGGGATTTACCCGTCGCGCCGGCCAACCCTGCGAGGCGCTGGCGAGGGGGTGGTCGGTTAGCATCCGTACCAACCCTATGAATGCACCCCAGCCCCTGACGCCGCCGACCCTGGTCGAGGCCGGCGACCTCCATGCCGCCGGCGGCGTGCGGCTGCGGGAGATTCCTTACAACTACACCTCGTTCTCCGACCGCGAGATCGTGATCCGCCTGCTGGGCGCCCGCGCCTGGGAACTGCTGAGCCTGCTGCGCCAGGAGCGCCGCACCGGGCGCTCGGCGCGCATGCTGTACGAGGTGCTGGGCGACATCTGGGTGGTGCAGCGCAACCCCTACCTGGAAGACGACCTGCTGGAGAACCCGAAGCGGCGCGCCCAGTTGATAGAGGCGCTGCAACACCGGCTCACCGAGGTGGAAAAGCGCCGCACGCCCGGCGACGACCCGGCGCGCGACGCGCTGGTGGGCGAGCTGCTGGCCGCGGCGCGGCGCGCGGTGGACGACTTTGCCGCGCACTTCCGCGCCGTGTGGGACCTGCGCAAGGCTGCCCGGCGCGTGCTGGGCCGCCACACCGCCAAGGACAACCTCAAGTTCGACGGCTTGTCGCGCGTGGCGCATGTCACCGATGCCACCGACTGGCGCGTGGAGCAGCCCTTCGTCGTGCTCACGCCCGACAGCGAAGCCGAGATGGCGGCGCTGGTGGCCGGCTGCATCGAGCTGGGGCTGACCATCATCCCGCGTGGCGGCGGCACCGGCTACACCGGCGGCGCGGTGCCGCTGACTTGGAAGAGCGCGGTCATCAACACCGAGAAGCTGGAGGCCATGAGCGAGGTCGAGCTGGTCGACCTGCCAGGTGTGGCGCAGCCGGTGCCCACGGTGTTCAGCGAGGCCGGCGTGGTCACCCAGCGTGTGGCCGACGCCGCCGAGCGTGCCGGCTACGTGTTTGCCGTGGACCCGACCAGCGCCGAGGCCAGCTGCATAGGCGGCAACGTGGCCATGAACGCCGGTGGCAAGAAGGCCGTGCTGTGGGGCACGGCGCTGGACAACCTGGCCAGCTGGAAGATGGTGACGCCCCAGGCCACCTGGCTGGAGGTGGTGCGCCTGGACCACAACCTGGGCAAGATCCACGACGTGGAGGTGGCGCGCTTCGAGCTGCGTCACTTCGACGCCAGCGGCAAGAAGCTGCAGCGCACCGAGCTGCTGGAAGTGCCGGGGCGTGTGTTCCGCAAGGAAGGCCTGGGCAAGGACGTCACCGACAAGTTCCTGGCCGGCCTGCCCGGCATACAGAAGGAAGGCTGCGACGGCCTGATCACCAGCGCGCGCTGGGTGGTGCACCGCATGCCCCAGGGTGTGCGCACCGTGTGCCTGGAGTTCTTTGGCAACGCCAAGGACGCGGTGCCGGCCATCGTCGAGATCAAGGACCTGCTGTTTTCGCTGCGCGACCGTGGCGTGCTGCTGGCCGGTCTGGAGCACCTGGACGACCGTTACCTCAAGGCCGTGGGCTACGCCACCAAGAGCCGGCGTGCCTTGGCCGGCAACGGCCTGCCCAAGATGGTGCTGATAGGCGACATCGTGGGCGACGACGATGCGGCCGTGGCGCGCACCGCCAGCGAGGTGGTGCGCCTGGCCAATGCCCGCGGCGGCGAGGGTTTCATTGCCGCCAGCGCCGAGGCACGCAAGGCCTTCTGGGCCGACCGCAAGCGCACCGCCGCCATCGCGCGCCACACCAACGCCTTCAAGATCAACGAAGACGTGGTGATTCCGCTGCCGCGCATGGGGGAGTACACCGAAGGCATAGAGCGCATCAACGTCGAGCTGAGCCTGCGCAACAAGCTGGACCTGGTGCACGCGCTGGACCACTTCCTGGCCGCCGGCGCGCTGCCGCTGGCCACGCAGGCCGCCGGTGACGAGGTGGTACCCGGCCCGGAGCTGATGGCCGAGCGCCTGCGTGAAGCGCGCAGCCTGCTGGCCGAGGTGGGGGCGCTGTGGCGCCAGTGGCTGCAGCAACTGGACGTGGTGCAGCCGCCGGAAGGCGAGGGCGCCGGCGTGGCTGAAACCACCTTCGCGCTGCTGCAGGACGGCCGCCTGCGCGCCAGCTGGAAGGCGCAGATCCTCAAGCCCCTGCAGACCCTGCTGGCCGGCGCCGCCTTCGAGCCGCTGCTGGCCGAGTGCCGCCGCATCCACAAAGAGGTGCTGCGCGGGCGCGTGTGGGTGGCACTGCACATGCACGCCGGCGACGGCAATGTGCACACCAACATCCCCGTCAACAGCGACAACTACCAGATGCTGCAGACCGCCCACGAGGCGGTGGCCCGCATCATGGCGCTGGCGCGGCGCCTGGGCGGGGTCATCAGTGGCGAACACGGCATAGGCATCACCAAGCTGGAGTTCCTGACCGAGGAAGAGCTGCAGCCCTTTGCCGACTACAAGGCGCGCATAGACCCCGAAGGGCGCTTCAACAAGGGCAAGCTGCTGCGCCAGCCGGCAGCAGCACGTGGCGGCAGCTGGGCGGCTGACCTGAGCGCGGCCTACACGCCCAGCTTCGGGCTCATGGGCCACGAGTCGCTGATCATGCAGCAGAGCGACATCGGCGCCATCAGCGACAGCGTCAAGGACTGCCTGCGCTGCGGCAAGTGCAAGCCGGTGTGTGCCACGCACGTGCCGCGCGCCAACCTGCTGTACAGCCCGCGCAACAAGATCCTGGCCACCAGCCTGCTGATCGAGGCCTTCCTGTACGAGGAGCAGACGCGCCGCGGCGTGAGCGTGCGCCACTGGGCCGAGTTCGAGGACGTGGCCGACCACTGCACGGTGTGCCACAAGTGCCTGAACCCGTGCCCGGTGAAGATCGACTTCGGCGACGTGACGATGAACATGCGCAACCTGCTGCGGCGCATGGGCAAGAAGAGCTTCCGGCCGGGCAATGCGGCGGCCATGATGTTCCTCAACGCCACCAGCCCGCAGACCATCAAGGTCATGCGCTCGGCCATGGTGGGCGTGGGCTTCAAGGCGCAGCGCCTGGCCAATCACCTGCTGCGCCCGCTGGCGCGCCGCCAGACCGCCGCGCCGCCGGCCACGCTGGGGCCGGCGCCGTTGAAGGAGCAGGTCATCCACTTCATCAACAAGAAGATGCCCGGCGGCCTGCCCAAGCGCACCGCGCGTGCGCTGCTGGACATTGAGGACAAGAACTACGTCCCCATCATCCGCGACCCGCAGGCCACGCACAGCGACACCGAGGCCGTGTTCTACTTTCCGGGCTGCGGCAGCGAGCGCCTGTTCAGCCAGGTGGGCCTGGCCACCCAGGCCATGCTGTGGCACGCCGGCGTGCAGACCGTGCTGCCGCCGGGTTACCTGTGCTGCGGTTACCCGCAGCGCGGCAGCGGGCAGTTCGACAAGGCCGACAAGGTCATCACCGACAACCGGGTGCTGTTCCACCGCGTGGCCAACACGCTGAACTACCTGGACATCAAGACCGTGGTGGTCAGCTGCGGCACCTGCTACGACCAGCTGCAGGGCTACCGCTTCGAAGACATCTTTCCCGGTTGCCGCATCGTGGACATCCACGAGTACCTGCTGGAAAAGGGCATCACGCTCAGCCCCGAGCAGGCCGGTGCTTACCTGTACCACGACCCCTGCCACAGCCCGCTTAAGCAGCAAGACCCCATGAAGACCGTGAAGGCGCTGGTGGGTGAGCAGGTGCTGAAGAACGAGCGCTGCTGCGGCGAAAGCGGCACGCTGGGCGTGACGCGCCCGGACATCAGCACGCAGGTGCGTTTCCGCAAGGAAGAAGAGCTGCGCAAGGGCGAGGCCTTGCTGCGCGAGCGCCTGACGCAGCAGCCCGGCGGCGCGGCGCCGGGCGCCGAGCAGGCCAACGTGAAGATCCTGACCAGCTGCCCCAGCTGCCTGCAGGGCCTGAAACGCTACGAAAACGACTTGAGCAACGGCCTGCTGGAAGCCGACTACATCGTCGTGGAGATGGCGCGCCACCTGCTGGGCGAAGACTGGCTGCCGCAGTACGTGGCGCGGGCCAACGCCGGCGGCATTGAACGCGTACTGGTCTGAGGGTCTTGCCCCCACTCGGCGGCGCGTCTACTTGTAACTTTCTGGGGGATTTCCCTGGGCTTGCTGGTGAGGTGCGGTCGGGCGCTGGTGCCGCGAACTTGACGCACCGCGCGTAAACCCGCGTGGCTGCTGGCAAATCGTCGATGCACCTCGATGGTGCCTTGTCTGGGCAAGCCAGAGGTGTTGCCAAACCGGCCAGCCGGCAACCGGGCCCCCTGGTTCGGGGGGGTACGGCGCGCGCGGCCTGCCGCACACTGCAAGCCATCAGAAGCCCGGGTCTGCGGGTTTTTCATCTTTGAGGTCGAAGGATTGGTCATGCAACTCAAGCCGCTCGCCATTGCCGCCGCCATCACGCTGGGAAGTGCCTCGGCGCTTGCCTCTACCGGGCCCGGGGACCTGGGCCCCATAGACAACATCCCCATCTCGCTGGGCAACACCGTTGCCGGGCCTTTGCTGTTTGACGTCTACACGTTCACCCTGGACATGCCCGGGTTCCTGGACGGCATTGCCACGTCGCTGGAGTTGCCGCCCACGCTGGGCCTGAGCGGCTTCTCGGTGGTGCTGCAGGACGCCAGCTTCAGCGTCATCGGCACCGACACGAACCCGTCTGACGGCTTCAGCTTCGCCGGGCTGGATGCGGGCTGGTACTCGCTGACCTTCGTCGGTGTGACCACCGGCACCCTGGGCGGTGGCTATGGCGGTGTCATCCTGGCGCAGACCATTCCGGAGCCGGAAACCTATGCGCTGATGCTGGCCGGCCTGGCCGCCGTCGGTTTTGTGGCGGTTCGGCGCCGCCGCAGCCTCTGACGACGGCTGCAAGAACCACAGCGCCGGGCTTCAGCCCCGGACGCAACAAGGGCGGTGCTGCGGCACCGCTTTTTTGTTGCCCTGCGAGCGATACACTGCCGCGTCGCTTTTGCCTGCACCCTGCGCGCCGATGGCTGGCCTGTCCCAAGACACCCCGCAACCCACCGCAATCACCGTCCATCAGGCCTCGCGCATGCTGGAGGTGGCTTACGCCGATGGCCGCTGCTTCAGCATCCCCTTCGAGTTGCTGCGCGTGTACTCGCCGTCGGCCGAGGTGCAGGGCCACGGCCCCGGGCAGGAAGTGCTGCAGACGGGCAAGCGCGAGGTGGCGATAGACGCGTTGGACGCCGTGGGCCACTACGCGGTGCAGCCGCGCTTTTCCGACGGGCACGCCAGCGGCATCTACAGCTGGGACTACCTTTACCAGCTGGGCGCCCAGCAAGATGAGCTGTGGCGCCGCTACGAGCAGCGCCTGCGCGAAGCCGGGGTGGACCGCGACACGCCCATGAAGCCGCGCGCCGCCGGCGGCTGCAGTTCACACTGAGTTCTTGGGGCGCAACGTGTCGCAGACCCACTTCGGCTACCAGAACGTTGACGAGGCCGACAAGGCCGGCCGTGTGCGCGGCGTGTTCGACTCGGTGGCGCCGCGCTACGACCTGATGAACGACGTGCTCAGCCTGGGGCTGCACCGCGTCTGGAAGGCCTACACCGTGGCCGTCGCCGCGGTGCAGCCGGGCATGCAGGTGCTGGACATCGCCGGCGGCACCGGCGACCTCGCGCGGGCCTTCGCGGCACGCGCGGGCGCGGCCGGTCGCGTGGTGCTGACCGACATCAATGAAAGCATGCTGCGCGTGGGGCGCGACCGCTTGCTGGACGACGGCATGGTCGTGCCCGCGGCGGCCTGCGATGCCGAGCACCTGCCCTTTGCCGACGGCAGCTTCGACCTGGTCAGCGTGGCCTTCGGTCTGCGCAACATGACGCACAAGGAAGCCGCGCTGGCCGAGATGTGCCGTGTGCTGCGCCCCGGTGCCCGCTTGCTGGTGCTGGAGTTCTCGCGCCCCGCACCGGCGCTGCAGCGGCCCTACGACTGGTACTCCTTCAACCTGATGCCGCGCCTGGGGCGATGGATCGCCGGTGACGCCGACAGCTACCGCTACCTGGCCGAAAGCATACGCATGCACCCCGACCAGGCCACGCTGAAGGCGATGATGAAGACCGCCGGCTTCGGCCATGTCGACGTGCACAACCTGGCCGGCGGCATCGTTGCGCTGCACGTGGGGATCAAGTGCTGAGCCGTTGGCGTCAGCGCTGGCGCTTGCGTGACGGACGAAGGCGCAGCGCCCGCCAGCACGACATCGAAGAGTTGCTGCGGCTGGCGCGCCTGAGCTTCGTGCAGATGCAGGCGGCCTGGGACCGCGCCGACCTGCAGGCGCTGGGCCTGATGGCCAGCGCGCCCTTGCTGGCCGAGCTGCGTGAGCAGCTCTCGCAGCGTGGCCCGGGCAGCAACCACACCGAGGTGCTGCAACTGGAGGCGCGCCTGCTGGAACTGGCCGAGCTGGGCGAGGCCTTTGTCGCCAGCGTGGAGTTCTCCGGCCTGATACGCGAGCGGCTGGACTGCGCCGCGGCGCCGTTTCGCGAGCTTTGGCTGCTGGCCAACGACAAGCGAGCCGGCCGGGGCTGGCAACTGGCCTGCGTGCAGTCCTTGTCCTGAGCCCCCAGGGGCACAGCGGTGGCTGCACGTGTCGCCCTGGCTGGCGGCGCGTTCGTGGATGACCTTCACCGCCCTGTCATGGCCTGCCGCCAGCATGGCCACGCCTGCTGCGCGACCACAGGCCGGACCACCTTGCCCTGCCAAGTGAATGGGTGCCGCCGTGCCGTGAACTTGTGCCGGCGCGAACCCTGGTTCAAGGGAGGCAGACAGGCCCGGTCCACAAGGGGGCTGCGGTTACACTGCGTCGCTTCCGGGCCCAGCCAATTCTGCCAAGCCCGGCCGCCGCTGATGGGGTGGGCAACGCTGGGTTTGTGGCCTCGCGGTGTCCGGCCTTGAAACCTTGCCCGGAACTTGCTGATGACTTGCAGGACAGCCCGATGACCCCGACAACGATGCCTGATGCCACCCGCCGCGCGCCGCGCCGTTTGTCCACCCTGGGCCTTGTTGCCGTGGCGGTGACCACCCTGGCGCTGAGCGCCTGTGGCGACAAGAAGGAACCCGCGGCCAGCCAGACCGCGGCCAAGGTCAACAAGGACGAGGTCACGGTCCACCAGATCAACTTCGTGCTGCAGCAGCAGCGCAACCTGCGCCCCGAGCAGGCCGACGCGGCCAGCAAGCAAGTGCTGGAGCGGCTGATCGACCAGCAGCTTGCGGTGCAAAAGGCCGACAGCCTGAAACTCGACCGCGACCCGCGCGTGGTGCAGCAGCTGGAGGCGATGCGCCGCGAGGTGCTGTCGCGGGCCTACCTGGAGCGTGTGGGCGAGGCTGCCGCCCACCCCACGGCCGAAGAGATCGCCAAGTACTACGCAGAGAAGCCGGCGCTGTTTGCCGACCGCCGCATCTACAGCATCCAGGAAATCGCGATCGAGGCCCGGCCCGAGCAGGCGCAAGGCCTGCGCGAGCGGCTGGCGGCCAGCAAGAACATCAACGAGTTCGTCGAATACCTGAAGGCCAACGACATCCGCTACGCGGGCAACCAGGCGGTGCGCTCGGCCGAGCAACTGCCGCTGAACACGCTGGACGCCATTTCGCGCCTGAAGGACGGTCAAGCCATCGTCATCCCCACGCCCACCGGCGTGCAGGTGGTCATGGTGGCAGGTTCGCGGCCGCAACCCGTCAGCGAAGAGCAGGCTCGCCCGGCGATAGAGCAGTACCTGCTCAACGAGCGCCGCCGCAAGCTGGTGGACGATGACATCAAGGCCATGCGCGCCGCAGCGTCCATCGAGTATGTGGGCCGTTTCGCCGAGTTGGCGGCGATGCCGTCTGCCGCGCCGGGCGCCGCCTCGGCACCGGCCGGCACGGCGCCTGCTTCCGGCGCCATGAGCGACGCCGACATCACCAAGGGCCTGGGCATCAAACAATGAGCAGCGTCATCACCTTCATCGTCGCCGCGCTCGCGGCCGTCATGCTGCTGGGGCAGCCGGCAGGTGCGCAAACTGCGCCTGCCGCAGCGCCGGCAGCCAGCGAGTACCGCTTGGGCACCGGCGACGTCGTGCGCATCTCGGTCTTCCAGAACGCCGACCTGTCGGTGGAGACGCGCATCACCGACGCCGGCGTCATCAGCTACCCGCTGCTGGGCGCTGTGCCACTGACCGGCCTGACCGTGGCTGCTGCCGAGCGGCGCATTGCCGATGGCCTGCGCAGCGGCAACTTCGTGCGCGACCCGCAGGTCACGCTGCTGGTGACGCAGGTGCGCGGCAACCTGGTCAATGTGCTGGGGCAGGTGGCCCGGCCGGGGCGTTATCCGCTGGAGATGACCGCCTTGCGCGTGACCGACTTGCTGGCCATGGCCGGTGGCGTCTCTGCTGGCGGGGCAGATGTGGTGGTGCTGACCGGCACCCGCGACGGCAAGCCCTACCGGGTCGAGGTTGATGTGCCGACCTTGTTCGTGCAAGACAGCGGCGCCGGCAACCCCTTGGTCGTGAACGGCGACACCATCTGGGTGGATCGCCAGCCGCTGGCCTACATCTACGGCGAAGTGCAGCGCCCTGGGCCCATGCGCGTGGAGCGTGGCCTGACATTGCTGAAGGCTCTGGCCACCGCGGGCGGCACCACGCAGCGAGGCACCGAAAGAGGCATCCGGATCCACCGAAAGGGTGCGGACGACCAGATCCAGGTCATGGAAGCCAAGATGGACGAACTCATACGCGAAGGCGATGTGGTGTTCGTGCGCGAGAGCCTGTTCTGACAATCTGCCCATTTGCTGGACCCTGAACATGACCTTCGGACAATTTCTCTCGATTCTGCGTGCCCGCTGGTGGGTGGTGCTGCTGGTGTTGGGGCTGACGGTGGCCACGACGGTGGCAGTGAGTCTGATGTTGGCCAAGCAGTACCGGGCGACTGCGAGTGTGGTCGTCGACTTCAAGCCCGACCCGATCAGCGCCATCGCCTTTGGAGGGATGCAGTCGCCCACCTTTCTGGCGACCCAGGTTGACATCATCCGAAGTGATCGTGTGGCGCAGCGTGTGGTGCGCAACCTGCGGCTCAACGAGAACCCTCAGGTTCGCCAGCAGTGGCTGGATGCGACTGGCGGTGAAGGCAGCCTCGAGACCTGGATGGGTACGGTGTTTGCCAAGCAGATGGACGTGCAGCCCAGCCGTGAGAGCAGTGTCATCGCTATCAGCTACACCGCCCCTGACCCGCGATTTGCGGCTGGCTTGGCCAACGCCTTTGCACAGGCCTACATAGACACCGCGCTGGAGTTGCGTACCGACCCTGCCAGGCAGTTCAACACCTTTTTTGAGGCGCGTGCCAAGGAAGCGCGAGAGACGCTGGAGAAGGCTCAGGCGCGGCTGTCCGGATTTCAGAAGGCCAACGGCATCATCGCCACCGATGAACGTTTGGACATCGAGAATGCACGGCTCAATGAGCTGAGTTCGCAACTGACCACGCTGCAGGCCATCGCGGCCGAGAGTGCGCTGCGCCAGGTCCAGGCCCAGGGCGCGCAGGCGGACCGTTTGCAAGATGTGTTGAACAACCCGGTGGTGGCTGGCCTGCGCAGCGAGATCAACCGCAACGAGGCCTTGCTGCAGCAACTGACGACGCGCCTGGGCGACAACCATCCGCAGGTGCGCGAGGCCAATGCCAACCTGGGCGAGTTGCGCGCGCGGCTGGAGGCCGAGACGCGCAAGGTGGCCAGCAGCGTGGGCGTCACCAGCAACATCAACCGCCAGCGCGAAGCCGAAGTGCGTCGTGCGCTGGACACTCAACGCGGCAAGGTGCTGCAGATGAAGGCTGTGCGCGATGAGGGCATGGTCATCGCGCAGGATGTGGTGAACGCGCAGCGCGCTTATGACGCCTTGTTGCAGCGTTTCACGCAGTCGAACCTGGAGAGCCAGGCCACGCAGAGCAACATCAATCTGCTGACACAGGCCGTGCCACCCATACTGCACAGCAGCCCCAACCTGATGCTGAACACCCTGTTGGCGGTGTTCCTGGGAGGGCTGTTGGCGGTCGGGGTCGGTCTGCTGCTGGAGTTGCGTGACCGCCGGGTGCGCAACCCCGAGGATGCTGTTGCCGCATTGGGTCTGCCCGTCATCGGCATGATGCCCAAGCCGGGCTCGCGCCTGAGCCTGCGTGGGCGTACCAGCCAGATGCAGCGGCGCCTGCTGGCACCGCTGCCGCCGCCGAAGTCCGCCTAAGGCGTACCCCCGACACTGTTAGAAGAGGCAGACCCTTGGCCAAGTTCAGAGACTCCAACGTCGACGCCAGCGTCATCGAGGCCGCTGCGCTGCGGCAACCGTCGACTCAGGCGGCGGCTGGCGACGACGCCGAAGTGCATGACCGCAGCATCGGCGACATCATTGCCGAGCTGCGCAACCTCTCGGCCGAACAAGTCGAGAAGGTACTGGAGCACCAGCGTGCCACCGGCGTGCGGTTCGGCGAGGCTGCTGTCGCACTGGGTTTCGCCAGCAAGGAAGACGTGCTGTTTGCGCTGGCGCAGCAGTTCCACTATCCCTATGCGCCGGAAGAGGAGCGCAAGCTCAGCCCGGAGCTGGTGGCGCTGAACGAGCCCTTCAGTCCGCGCGCGGAGTACTTCCGAGCCTTGCGCAGCCAGTTGATGATGCGGCTGTTCCAGGAGGGGGAGCCTCGTCGCGCCGTGGCCATCATCAGCCCCGACGCCGGCGACGGCAAGACCTACTGCGCCTGCAATCTGGCGGTGGCGCTGGCCCAGCTGGGTGGGCGCACGCTGCTGGTGGATGCCGACATGCGCGGCCCGCGGGTGCACGAGATGTTCCGCCTGCAGAACCGCACCGGTCTGTCGGGCATCCTCAGCGGTCGCGCCGACAAGGGCGTGATCCAGCAGGTGCCCAGCGTGCCCAGCCTGTTCATCCTGCCGGTGGGTACCACGCCGCCCAATCCGCTGGAACTGGTGGAGCGTCCCGCGTTCGGACTGCTGATGCGCGAGTTGGCCGCCAAGTTCGACCATGTGGTCGTCGACACGCCGGCTGGCGTGTACGGTGCCGACGCCGCGGTGGTTGCTGCCCGTTGCGGCAGCGCCCTGGTGATCGCACGCAAGGACGCCAGCCGCGTGGCGATGCTGCAGGAGCTGGTGGCCAGCTTCGAGGGCAGCCACGTCAAGCTGGCGGGCGTGGTGGTCAACGAACACTGATTTCGCTGAAGCCATGAGCGCAGTGCCCGATTCCGTACCCGCCAAGGCGCAGACGGAGCGCCGTCCGCTGATCCCGCCGGGCGTCAACATGATGGTGCTGGGGCTGCTGGCACTCGCCTTCCTGGCGATGTACGTGCCCAGCTACATGCTGCTGGCCGAACGCATCTGGCCGACGGACGAGCAGGGCCACGGCCCCATCATCCTGGCGGTGGCGGCCTATCTGCTGTTTGCCAAGCGCTACGAGCTGGCGGCCTTGGCGGCCAAGCCCGACCCCTGGCTGGGCTACCCGGTGCTGTTGTTCGGCGTGTTGCTGTATGCGCTGGGGCGCAGCCAGTTCATCATGTTCTTCGAGGTTTTCTCGCAGATCGTGGTGTTGGCGGGCCTTGTGCTGTTGTTCAGCGGTCGGCGCGGGCTGCGGCTGGTCTGGTTCCCGTTGTTCTTCCTGTTGTTCATGGTGCCGTTGCCGGGCTCGCTGGTGGCCAGCGTCACCGGCCCGCTGAAGAGCGCCGTTTCCGCGGTGGCTTCCAACCTGTTGTACCACCTCGGTTATCCCGTGGGGCGTGCCGGCGTGATCATGACGGTGGGGCAGTACCAGCTGCTGGTGGCCGATGCCTGCGCCGGCCTGAACAGCATGTTCACGCTGGAGGCGCTGGGCCTGCTGTACATGAACCTGATGGGCTACACCAATGCGGTACGCAACACGGTGCTGGCTGTCCTGATCATCCCCATCGCCTTCGCTGCCAACATCGTGCGCGTGATGATTCTGGTGCTGGTCACCTACCACTTCGGTGACGAGGCCGGCCAAGGCTTCATCCACGGTTTTGCCGGCATGGTGTTGTTCATGGTCGGGCTGATCCTGATGCTCATCACCGACAAGGTCCTGAGCTTCTTCTTCCGTGGCAAGAACCAGCGCGGCAGCGCTGTCGGGGGTAAGGCATGAGCGCGGGGTTGCATCGTCGAGGTGTGGTCGCAGCCGGCTTGATGTTCGCCGGTGCGGCGCTGGCCGTAGGCATGCGGCCGACCAAGCACATGGCCGATGAGATCGGCATGCCCGATCTGGAGACCCTGTTCCCCAAGGAATTCGCCGGCTGGCGCGTGGATACCAATGTGCCGGTGATCCTGCCTGCGCCCGATGTGCAGGCTCTGCTGGACAAGATCTACAACCAAGTCCTGGCACGTACGTACGTCAATCCGCAGGGTCAGCGCATCATGCTCAGTGTGGCCTACGGTGGCGACCAGAGCGATGGCACCAGTGCGCACCGGCCGGAGGTGTGTTACCCGGCGCAGGGTTTTGCGATCAGTTCCAACCAAGCGGGCAGTTTGCAGGTAGGCGATCGCGGGATTGGGGTCCGCCGTCTGATGTCTCACTTGGGGCCCAGGCACGAACCCATAACGTACTGGGTGGTGGTGGGCGGCGAGATTGTTACCACCGGCATCGGCCAGAAGCTGGCGCAGATGCGCTATGGGCTGCGTGGCGTCATTGCGGACGGCATGTTGGTCCGGCTGTCCAGCATCGAAGCCGAAGCTGCCCGTGGGCATCAACGGCAAGAGAGTTTTGTGCGGGACTTGGCTGAGTCGCTGCCGGAACCTGCCAGGTTGCGGATATTCGGTTCAGCCTGATGTTTGCGCATCCCGCTGGCCTGGAGCTCCACTTCTCGGCGTCTGCAGTTTCCGATCGGTGCGTGCGATCGCGACTGGGGTCTTTGGCCGTCGTCGTGTAGCGACGGCTTTGCCGATTGCCTTTCCCGGTTCGTGTGATGGAGTTCGGTCGCATTGGTGCTCTGATGTCGGAAGAACGCCGTACATCGCCGTCAGGGCTGCGAGGGCTCTTCGTCCAGCGACGGGTCTTGTCGATTGCGGATCAGGGGTTGGTTTCGCTCGGCAATTTCCTCGCATTCATTATCTATGCGCGGTATCTGAGTCCAGAGGCATGGGGCGCGTTCGGTTTCGCTCACGTTGCCGCCATGTTCGTACAAGGGTTTCAACGCGCGGCGGTCACCATTCCGCTGGTGACATACAGCTCTTTGTCGTGGAAGGCTGATCGCTCACACTGGGTGGCGCAAAACAACCTTGCAGTTGTCGCCGCGCTCGGGTGCATGGGGTTGGTTGCCTTGGCCGCGTATCTGGCCGGCCCTGGTTGGCTGGCGCGCAGCCTGGCTGCTGCTGCGCTGCTGATCGGGCCGATGTTCTTGTTTGAGTTCTGCAGACGCAGTGCGATACAGGAGCAGGCCTTCTGGATGCTTCCCATGATGTCCGGCGCCTATGCGGTGATTGGCGTCGCAGTGGCCGCGCTGGCGGTGCTGGAGGTGGCCGGCAGCGAGTGGCTGCCAGCGATAGGCATGTCGCTAGCGTGTGCTGCCGCCGTTGTTGTCTATCTCGCCGGCTCGCGCAAGCCCATTGTTCATCGGCCGAGGGCCTGGACGCCCGCTGCCGACTACAGGCAGTTCGTCAGCTGGTCGGCAGCGGGCCACTTGGCCTTCAGCGGCTACTTCTTCGGCGTCCAGAGTGTGCTGGCTGCTCTGGCTGGCCCGCGTGCTCTGGGTGTGTACTTCGCCTGCCGCATTCTGATCCAGCCGGTGAACACACTGATCAACGCCATGGACAGTGTGGACAAACCCAGAGCGGCTTCCGCCTTGCAGGCCACCGGGAACTCAGCCATGCGCGGGGTGTTGCTGCGCTCGGGCATGGCCATGTTGGTGGCGGCATTGCCTTATCTGGTTGTACTTGTTCTCTTCGCATCTACCTTGGCGCACTGGGTGCTCGGACCCCAGTACGCCAGCGAAAAAGCAACCGTTTGGGCCTGGGCGGCGGTCGCGTTGCTCATGGTGCTGCTGCAGCCGGTGGAGTCGGGCCTGTACGTGCTCAGACGCGGTAGAGCCTTGTTCGTCAATCGGGTATGCGCATCGGTGGTCGGCCTCGCAAGTGCAGCCATGCTGGTGCCTCTGTGGGGCCCGACAGGGGCTACGGCGGCAATGGCGTTGGCGTTGTCAGCCGCCCTGCTGCTGGGTTGTGTGACGTTGTTCGGACGAAGCGGCTCAAGCAAGCCAGGCATTGAGGGCAGACCATGACAAGGCAAACGAAGGTCACATCAGACCTGCTCGAGAGCTGGGGTGAACCCATGCGACTCGGGTCAGCGACCATATCTGGTCCTCAACCGAGCCGGCTGACTTTCACGGAGACACGATGAACATAGTCACTCGTCGGCGGTTCAACGTTGGCTCATGGCTGATCGGCATTGCCTCGCTGGGGCTGGCGCTCTTTCTGGGTTTGTTCGTCGTGGTCCTGGGGCTGCGCACGGGCATCGCAGCGGTGTTTGTCGGCGGAGGGTTGCTAGCCGTCGGCTTGTACGCGCTCTTGCTAGGCCTGTGCATGATGGGCAACAAGACAGCCCTGGCGTTCTATACCGGGGCTTTCGTTTTCTTGACCGACATGTCGTTGCGGGCGGGGGTGTCGGCCGGCCTGGATGCGCAGTCCATGGCAAAACTGGCTATGTGCGGCGGTGCGCTGCTGATTGCCTTGTCTCATCTGAGGGTGCTGAAGCAGCAGCTGTGGAACGCGAAGTCGCTGTTGCTCTTGTTCTACGCCTTGGTTGCCATGCTCTCGGCGCTCTGGTCCGCGATACCAGCCTACTCGTTTGGAGCGGCAGCGGCCTTGCTGAGCGTGACCCTCTACGCCGCCACGATCACAGCCATCCTGGACAAGGTTCAACTCATCAGGTGCGTACTTTACGGCTTGGTCATCTTTCTGTTGCTTTCGCTGGCTCGTATCGCGGTCGTCATGATCGGCTTTGACGCCGGTCTGGAGTTCCGCTATGCCGGCTTCGCCGGTTCAGCCAACAACTTGGGCCGGCTTGGCGCACTGGGCGCGATCTTCGCCGGGCTCTATTTCGTCTACTCCAAACGTCACGGCGGGGTCTCGGTTTTGTGGGCCGTGCTCGGCGTTGCCGGCTTGATCGCGTCGAACAGCCGCACTTCAGCGGCTGTGATGATTGCCGGCCTTTGGGCACTTCTCAAGAGAAAGTACCGTTTCATCACCGCGGCGATCATCCTGGTGGCAACGCCGCTGTTGATCGCATCTTCATACTACGGCTTGTTTCAGACAGACACGGTTGCTGGACACATCTCGCGCACGGGGTATGCCGAAGATGCCATGACGCTTACCGGGCGCGTGCACATCTGGGCTTACCTGGTAGACAAGATCGAGCAGGCGCCGGTACTGGGTCACGGCTACGCAGCGACCCGCGATTTCATGCCCAACGAATGGTCCACGCGATATGGCTGGACCACCACCAGCGCGCACAACTCGGTCCTGCAGAGTCTGGTCACCGTAGGACTGGTTGGCACGGTGCCGTTGCTGCTCATCTGGCTGCTGCAGTTGCTGGACTTTCTTCGAAGGCCTTCTCCGTTGAGAGACGCTATCTTCATGGTAGTCATCGTCAATGGATTGACCGAATCCGGCGTCATTGGCGGTGTGCCTTCCGTCATCACGTTTCTTTGGGCCATCTCCATCTACTGGAAAGAACCCATCCCGGAGCTTGCCGAAGCTGCACCATCGAAATGGGGCGGCTTGCGTGCCGGCCCATCCATGAACCTGGGTATGCCTCTCAGGCGCTAGGTCGACAGGGATGAGCTTGGTGGGCAGACCTTGTGCCTTGGGAGCGAGCGTGCTTCGGGGAAGATGGCGCCAAGCGTGGCTCCGAAGTGTCAGCGCAGCATGGCTTGCGTTTGCTCTGACATCGTTAGGCGCGGCGTCGCCGGGCCTGCCTGACGATGGGGCGCAACGACACTGTGCTGAGGCATCCGGTCTGCAGCAGGCTTCACTGGTCGGGAGTCCTTTGGCTTGGGGAGATGTGTATCGCCGCTGGGGCGCTGCCAATCTTCAGGAGGCTGTGCCGACGCCAGAGGGACAGTCGGTGATGCGCGTGACAATGGAGGCCGGCACCTACGATCCCGGCAGCATGCTGGCTCAGGGCAGGAAGGTTGGAGGAACAGGGTTCGCCGTCAGACTGCCGGGTCCAGGGGCGCGGTGTGCCGTCTTGCGCTACAGCGTCCGATTCTCCGAGGGCTTTGACTTCGTGCGTGGTGGAAAGCTGCCAGGCTTGGCCGGCGGCATTGCGCTGCACTATCCGGAGGTTCCGCGCGGTGACAAGGGATTCGCGGCACGGCTGATGTGGCGTGAGGGCGGTGCAGGCGAAATCTACGTCTACCATGCCGAAACCCCTCGCGGCCCCGGTACCTATGGCAGTTCCATAGGCCGGGGCAGATGGCACTTCACTCCCGGGGTCTGGCACACGCTCTCGCAAGTTGTCCTGCTTAACGACGCCGGGCGCCGAAACGGCAGGATGTGGATGGTTGTCGATGGGCGTGAGGTGCTGGACTCTGGCTCCCTCAAGGTGGCGGACGATGAACGCGTGCTGATCGATGGGTTGATTTTTCAGGTCTTCTTCGGAGGTAACGACCCCAGTTGGGCCACACCTCGCACGGTTCATGTCGATTTCAAGGACTTTGAGTTGAAGACTTTTCGCGAAGCGGCCGAAGGGCGCTAGGCGTCAACACAACTGAGCAGTTGCCGACTCGACAGACATGAGCTCTCCTTCCGCTGATCCTGCAGCGCAGACGCCTGCCCACGCGGCCCGCGTGCACAGGCGCCAGTTCCTGCTCGCGGGAACCCCTCAGCAAGCCGCGGAAGGGTGGGGGCAACTGCGGCTGGGCGAGCGACTGTATCTGTCCCATTGCCCGGAGCTGGCGCTCCAGGCGGTGCACGATGCCGAAGGCCTGCTCTGGGCTGTACTGGGCACTGCGGTCGATAGCCAGGTCAACGCGGCCTCCCTTCGAGGAGGGGTGGTAGCGGCCATTCGAGCCTCACGCAGCGATGACGTGACTCGCCTCGTTCACACCTGGTCAGGACGCTGGCTGCTGGTGTCTTCGAACTGCATCGTTGGCGACGCGGCCGCTTTGATGGGCTTGCACTATCTGGGTGCGGGCTCACGGTTCATGGCGTCTACCAGCACAGCCCTGTTGGCCCAGCATGCTGCGGTGTGTCGCGCCGATGGTCGCGTACCGGGGTGGTACGGACTCGACTGGTATCCGCCGCCGGGCACCAAGTACCGTCAAGTTTATAAGTTGCTGCCGGACCAAACGCTCTACCCGGCGACCGGCGAAGTGCGGTTCTTCGACAGGCTGCAGTCGTTTCCCTTGGGCCTGCCTTCGACGTTGGGCGACTTGGTCGAACTACTGCGCATCGGCCTCGTCGCAACGGTGCGCTCGCTGGCCGAAGCTCAGCCGGGCCGACCGTTCACCCTGGCCTTGACGGCAGGGCTGGATTCTCGAACGAGCTTCTCTGTGCTGGTTGATGCGGGCGTAAAGTTTGACACCTGCACGTTCCAGCACTCGCGTATCAGCGACGCGGACCGCAGCTTGCCGCCGACGATCGCGGCGCGACACGGCGTGCCGCATCGTTTCATTCCCAGCGCCCCACCCGACGAGCGCCTGCAGAACATCTTCGACCGCCATACCGACTGGAGCGTCTTCGGCGCCGACCGTGAGTCCTACGCAGCAGGTTGCTTCGGCCACTTGTTGGGTGAGCGCTGGTTCATACGTTCGGGATGCTGGGAACTGGCGCGCCGCTACTTCCACAGGAAGCTGCAAGCCATCAACCTCGACGACGTCGTTGCCCGGCCTGGGCGAGTTGTTCGCCGCTTCAATACCTTCGTCAATATCGGCGAGAGTTCCGTGGCGTTGGCGCGCTGGGCACGCTGGCGTAGCGACCACGCCGTGACGGCCGATTGGCGTGACCTTTTCTATCGCGACCAGCGTCTAGGGGGCTGGCTCTCGGCCATCGAACAATCGCTGGACTTGGCGGACCCGACGTCGGTCCACATGGTCAATGGCGATCTTTTCTACCGTCTGTTGTTGGCCGCCGCGAGACTCGGTGAACCGCCCGAAGCGCTGCAGGCGGCACTGATAGAGCGCTGCTGCCCAGGTCTGATGGACTTCCCGGTCAATCCTGACAGCGGTGGCAGGCTGGAGCCGCTCAGAGCCAAGGCTGCCAAGGCGAAGGCCGTGCTGTCGGGAGAGGCGCGTTCCCTTCTCTCGGGTTTGATCTCGCGGCAGTGAATGAATCTGGCGCCGCCTCCGGCGGCGGTCTCCCATTGATCAACGACCGAAGCGGGACCCATGTGCCGCAGTTCATGACCAAACCGACCGATCCGCCTTCGACCACGTTGCACATTGCGTGGACCGAGTTCCAGCGGCGCCAGGACTCGATGGCTCCCCTGGCGGGGTTCGAGTGCGTGTTCCTAAAGCGATCAACGCGACGCGGCCTGATCGCCACGGCCATGGACTACCTGCGGCTGGCAGCCCGCACATGGCGGCTGATACAGGTACGTCGCCCGGAGGTGCTGTGGATACAGTTGCCGCCGGCGATGCTGTTGTGGGTGGCGCTGGCGGCGCGCCGTCTGCTGGGTCTGCGGATGAAGATCGTCGCTGATTGCCACAACGCGGTGCTCAGACCACCTTGGTCCCGTGTGCCGGGTGCTGTGCGCTGGCTCAGGCACTGCGACGCAGTGGTGGTGCACAACGCTGCTGTACTTCAAGACGCTCGGGCGCTGGGCATACCGGAGGCGCTGCTGCGTGTGCTGGAGGACGTGCCGCCACAGGTTGTAAAGACTCCTCTGGTGCAGTCTTTGTCTTGCATGCCGCCCGACTCACCGCGCCCTTGGATACTGCTGCCAGGTTCGTTCTCCGCGGACGAACCCATTGCGGAGGTGGCCGCTGTGGCCCGCAACATGCCCGAGGCAACGTTCATCATGACGGGACGCATTGAGCGTGCTGCGCGTCATGGGCACGACCTGTCTGCACTTCCTCGCAACGTCGTCACCCCAGGATATCTTGCCCGGCAGGAGTTCGATCTCCTGGTGCAGGCGGCAGATGTCATGTTGGGCCTTACGAACTATGAAGGGGTGCAGTTGAGCGTCTGCAACGAAGCGCTGGGTTTCGGCAAAGCTTTGGTTGTTTCTGACACGCGTGTTCTGCGCCAGTTGTTTTCGTCCGCCTGCGAGATGACGCCGGCCGACCATCAACCGGAGACTCTTGAAGCCAGCATTCGCCGCGCGCTGTCGCGTTGCGACGAACTTGGCAGTCGGGCCCGGCAACTGGCCCAGGTGCGGGTGGCTGCTTGGCAAAGTACCCAATATGCCGAGGTCTTGGCCTTGCTTGGGCAAGTTCGTCGACAGGCGGCTTCAACATGAAGATCTGGTTTGACTTGTCGAATTCGCCGCACATCAACTTGTTTGCGGCCATGCTGAGGGAGTTGGAGCAACTCGGCCACCAGGTGATCATCACTTGCCGGCCATTGGCGAACACCATTGATCTGCTTGATCTGCATGGTTTCCGCTACGAAGTCGTGGGTGATCACTATGGTGCACGGTTTGCCAACAAGGTAGCGGGCTATCCCGTCCGGGTGTTGCAGCTTTATCGCTATCTCTCCCCCAAGAACATCGACGTTGCCGTTTCGCAGAGCTCATTCCACTCGCCGGTGGTGGCACGCCTGCTGGGTGTGCGTTCGATCTACATGAATGACAACGAGCACGCATTGGGGAACGTGCCGTCATTTCTGGCGGCTACCCGCATTCTGGTGCCGGAGTTTTTATCCGAGGCGAACTTGCGCCGGCAATTGGCCAGCGCTCGCAAGCTCACACGCTATCCCGGTGTGAAGGAAGGCATCTACCTTTGGCAACTGCAGGATAGGTTGAATGCGCGGAGCACCAGGCAAGAGAGGCGAGATCTGCCGTCGATCTACATTCGACCAGAGCCGTGGACGGCTCAGTACTACAAGGGGCAGCGCAACTTCCTTGATGACCTGGTGCTGGGTATCAAGGACCATGCACGTGTCACTCTGCTACCGCGCGGCAAAGATCAAGGCGGTCATTACCGAGACGCCCGGTTCGAGGGTGTGCGAATCGTCGATACGGCGATGGACATAGCAGACATTGCACCCGACTGCGACGCTTTTGTTGGTGCTGGCGGCACCATGACAAGGGAGATGGCGGTCCTGGGTGTGCCAACAGTGTCGGTGTACCAGGACACGCTGCTGGATGTCGACCGGTTCCTGCTGGAGCAGAGAGCGTTCCTACACAAGCCTGCGCTTACGGCCGAGGAACTTCTCGGGTTCGTGGCGCAAGCCAAACGAGGTGCACCGAACCGGATGCTTCTCGACAAGGGCCGTCAGGCCCATCAACTGATTCGGGATGCCATCCTGCAGCCCTGAAGCGGCGAATGACTCGCACAACACAGTACCGCATTGAACTTTGAGGAATGAGGAAAGCGATGATCCGAGTAGGCATGGTCGGGCTGGGCAAGATGGGCCTGTCTCATGTTTCCATCGTGCGGGCACATCCCGAGGTGGACCTGGTCGCAGGCTGTGATACGACGGCCTACCTGACCGACGTTTTGCAGAAGCACACCGGCCTGAAGTGTTATGCAGACTTCGGTGACATGCTGGCGCATGAGCAACTGGACGCTGTGGTGGTCTCTACCCCATCCAGGCTGCATGCGGCGCAGGTCGCTGCGGCGCTGGAACGAGGCCTGCACGTGTTCTGCGAAAAGCCCTTTGTGCTTGAAGTCTCTGACGGCGAGCGGCTGGTCCAGCAAGCGCGCGACAAAGGTGTCGTGACGCAGGTGGGCTATCACTATCGCTTTGTCGGTGCTTTCCAGGAGGCTGCCCGAGTCGTCCGATCAGGTGCCCTCGGCGCCGTGCACCACGTACGCGCCGAAGCCTATGGCCCGGTGGTGCTGCGACCCAAGGGTGGCACTTGGCGTTCCACCAAAAGTGAAGGAGGCGGGGCGCTTTACGACTATGCCTGCCACGCGATCGACGCTGTGAACTTCATTGCCGGTGCGCCCGAGGCCGTCAGCGGTGTCGTGCGTCGAGGCGTGTTCTCGCGCGACGTTGACGACGAGATCTACTGCACGCTGCACTTTCCAGGTGGCGCCAGCGGCCAGCTGAGCGTGAACTGGTCGGACGAAAGCTTCCGCAAGATGAGTACCAAGGTTTCGGTGTGGGGTACGAACGGCCGGGTGGTCGTCGATCGTCAGGAGTGTCAGATCTATCTACGCGAACCACACGCAGGGTTGCCGGGCACTCCTTCGGGGTGGACGGTCCGGTACACGACCGACCTCACCCGCGAGGTCTGGTTCTACCTGCGCGGGGAGGAGTACTCGGCGCAGATCGACTACTTCATACAGAGCATCCGGGGAGGGCGGCTCAACGGCGAGAACTCGTTTGCCAGCGCGCTGGAGACAGACCGGGTAGTCGCCAGCATCAGTTCCCAGGGTGAGAAGGGGGCAGCGCCACCGCCTCCCGTCGGCAGCGGGGAGCGCCGAGGCCTACTGGCTCGCTTGTTCGGCTGATGGGAGTAGAGAGCATGACCAACGAGCAGCACCAGATGGACCGGGTTCTCTTCGGAGACAACCAGTTCTTCGGCGTGAATCACATGTCGGAGGAAAAGGCGCGCGCGCAGCAGATGCGCTTTCAGGATCTGCATGCCGTCATCGATGTTCTCGATGCGGCCTATGCCGAAGGTATTCGCACCTTCATGTGTACCACGCACGACCGTGTGGCGCAGATTTGCGATCACTTCCGTGCTCATCCGCTGCGCTACCCGGATTACCGCTTTTACCCCTGCATGCCGTACGCCCACAAGTACGCCAATGCAGTCACCGAGCACGGCATGATCGAGGCGCTGCGCCTGTTCCTGCCGCAGGATGGTGCCCTGGGTGCGGCCCTCAAAGGTGGTGTGGCTCTGGCCAGCAAGGACATCGCGGCCATCCTGCGCCTGCTAATCGATGCCGAGATGAAGATGTTCCATGGGCTGAAGACACCGGTTGTCTTCATCCAGAACGTCATCACCGACCTTCTGCTTGGACTGCGCTTCGATGAGTGTTTTCGTATCTTTCATGACCATGTGCGCGACCGCTATGGCGCCGAGCCGGGATTCATCACGATGAACACGCCGCGACTGCTTGATGTGTTGGAACGGCTGGGCATAGACAACCCTATCGTGTGTTCCAACGTCAACAAGATCGGGTTTCGCATGTGTGGTGGCGTGATGGCTTACGAGAAAACCATCGCGACTCGGCGTTTTCGACCCGTGGCGATGTCGGTACTGGCCTCTGGCGCCATCTCACCACGCGAGGCCATCCAGTACGTTTGTTCACAACCTCGTATCGAATCGATCGTGTTCGGGGCCTCAAGTCGGGCGAACATCCGTCAAACCAAGATTTTGATCGACGAGTTGTCGCCGACACATCCGATGGCATGAAACATGTTTACCTGGCCTGGGTACCGTATCAACGCAGGCCGGACTCCATGCGCAGCGAGGTAGGGTACGAACTGCACTTCGTCTCTCCGCCATATGAACAACGCTGGCTGAAGCCTCTGAGCTATTTGCGGCAGGCCGTCGAGACTTGGCGCATCCTGTCCAAGTCTCGACCGGATGTGGTCTGGTACCAGTCGCCGCCGACCTTCCTGGCGCATCTGCTGTGGCTGTTCCGAGTGATCGGCGGTCACCGCTACGCCATCGTTGCCGACTGCCACAACGCAGCCTTGCGGCCGCCGTGGGCCCATGTACCTTTTACGTCCTTGCTGCTGAACCGTTTCGATCTTGTCCTGGCGCACAACGCTGAGGTGCGGACGATGGCGGTGGACCTCGGTGTCACCACTGACAGGCTGACCGTGCTGGAGACGCGGCCAGCGCAGGTGGCCGCCACGATGCCGCGTCGTGCCGACGCCGACGGTCGGCCGCTGGTCTTTGTCCCTACCTCGTTCAGCGCTGACGAGCCGATAGACGTTTTGCTGCAGGCCGCTGCGCTTCTGCCCCAGGTGCGCTTTGCGCTGACCGGGCGTTTGTCGAGGGCCAAGCCGCAGGGCTACCCTGACAGGGCGCCTGACAACGTCGAGTTCACGGACTACATCGACGTGGCGACATTCAACCGTATGCTGGGCGCGGCCCGCGTTGTCGTTGGACTGACCACGGTCGAAGGGATACAGCTCAGCGCTGCCAACGAGGCCATTGGGGCGGGCAAGCCGCTGGTCCTGTCTGACACGCACATCCTGCGCGAACTTTTTGGAGCGGCGGCCGTCTTTTCTCGCAACGATGTGAAATCGCTGGCTGCGGCCATCGAAGATGCTCTGGCCCGTGCCCCGAGCCTTGCGCAGCGATCGGAGGCGCTGCGTCGTCAGCGGGAACTGCGCTGGAGGCAGCAACTGCAGCAGGCACTCGGTCTGGCGGGCCTGCGCTAGCTTTGACGTTGCAACAGGCTGTTCATTTGTAAGCGTCTGGCGAACCCGTCGTGACGACGGGTGCGGAGGCTCAGGCTCAGGCCGAGGTGATGGGCTGCCGGTGATGAGGCAGGAGTGCGGTGATCAGGCTGGCAGGCTGCGTTGTCCGCCGCTCGGGTACGTCGCGCATGTAGGCGTAGGGGCCTAGCTGTGAAGCTTCAATAGGTTGTATCCGGTGTTCATCCGGATTGGGTTTGAGAGACTGGAAGTCGCCAAACACCCAATCTTCAAGGAAGCCAACCGGATGAACAGCCACAAGCATGCCCGATTGACGTACGCGCGTCGCCTGG
>JBBCJV010000024.1:0-24479 GCA_037190565.1 Burkholderiaceae bacterium | reverse complement strand
CCGATGCTCGCGAAGCTGGTCGCCGAGACGGTCGGCGGTTGAGCCCGGCCGACGTGGACCGCGCCCTCTGGTTCCGACGCTTCGTCCACTGACTCGCCGCACCTGTTCGAGCGCAGCGGCCGCAGGCCGCGTAGCGAGTTGTGCGGCGGGCCACCGGCCCGAGCAACGCAGGGAAGCCCGGCCGCAGGCCGGGCCGCCTCCGTCGTGCGCCGCCGCCTGCCCGCAGCGCCCTGGGCCGCGCACCGACAAACCAACCCCAAACCGCAACACCATCACCTCAATGATCCTCACCATGCTTGTCACGCAAGCTGCGCCACAGCAGCACCGGCAAGATGGTGGAAAAGACGATGACTTCCTTGTACGCACTGGCCCAGAAGCTGCCAAAGGCCTCCAGCAAGCCCACGCCCAGCGCTCCCACCAGCGCCAGCGGGTAACTCGCCAGCCCGGCAAACACCGCGGCCACAAACCCCTTGAGGCCGATCAGAAAACCCGTGTCGTAGAACACCGTGGTCGTCGGCCCTATCAGCAGCCCCGAGAGCGAGCCTATGAAGGCCGCCATCGTGAACGACAGCCGCCCCGCACTGCTGCTGGAAATGCCCATCAGCCGCGCGCCCAGGCGGTTCACGGCGGTGGCGCGCAAGGCCTTGCCCGCCAGGCTCTTCTCGAAAAACAGCCACAAGCCGACGATGAGCCCGAACGAGGCCGCGAAGATGAACACCGTCTGCCCGGAGATCATCAGCGGCCCGATCTCGAAGCGTGCGTCCCAGAAGCTGGGGTTGCGGAAGCCCTCGGCGCCGAAGAAGAACAGCCCCAGACCCACCAACGCAAAATGCACACCGACCGAGACGATCAGCAGCACCAGCACCGGCGCGTCGGCCAGCGACTCATAGGCCAGACGGTAGATCAGCGGCCCGAAG
This sequence comes from Burkholderiaceae bacterium, assembly GCA_037190565.1. Taxonomy (GTDB): domain Bacteria; phylum Pseudomonadota; class Gammaproteobacteria; order Burkholderiales; family Burkholderiaceae_C; genus Rubrivivax. Next base: position 23,562 of record JBBCJV010000024.1, on the reverse strand, counting down.
GCCGTGACCAGCCCCACCGTCAGCGCCGCCTGGGCCAGCAGCGGCAGCTTCATGGGCGCCACCCACATCGCCAGCAGGCACATCGCCGCCGGCCAGGCCAGCGTGCGCCCGGCCTGGCGCAGCAGGGTCGCCAGCGGCCGGCGCTGGCGCCAGCCGTTGACGAAGTCCTGCAACAGCACCGCGGCCGTGAGCAGCAGCAGAAACCACACCGTGCCCGGCACCTGCCCCATCTGCAGCATGGCCAGCGTGAGTGCGGAGAACGCGACGAAGTCGCCCTGCGGGATGAGGATGACCCGCGTCACGGCAAACACCAGCACCGTGGCCAGCGCCAGCAGCGCGTACACCGCGCCGTTGGTCAGGCCGTCCAGCGCCAGGATGCCGGCGATCGTCGCGTCCACGTGCCCTGCCCTGCGCCCTTACTGGACGACCACGAACTTGCCGTCCACCACCTTCAGCAACACCCCGGTTTCGTTGGTGTAGCCCCAGTGGTCTTCCTTGGTCCAGTTCATCACCCCGTGCGAGAAGATGGTGCGGCCCATGGTTTCGATGGCATCGCGCAGCGCGGCGCGAAACTCCGGCGTGCCAGGCTTGCCCTTCTTCAGCGCCACCGGCAACACCTTTTCCATCACGATGCGCGCGTCGTAGGCATGGCCGGCAAACTGGTTGCGCTGGCCAGCGCCCACCAGTGCCTCGTACTTGGTGACGAAGTCGATGGCCGCGGCCTTGGACGGGTGGCTGTCGGGCAGTTGCTCGGCGATGACCGCCGGGCCGCTGACGACGAAGCTGCCTTCCACGTCGCGCCCGCCTATGCGCACCAGGTCGGGCGTGGCCGCGGCGTGGGTCTGGTAGATGGTGCCCTTGTAGCCGCGCTCCACCAGCGCCTTGTGCGGCATGGCAGCGCCCGAGCCGGAGGCCACCACCAGCATCGCGTCCGGCCGCGCCGAGGCCAGCTTCAGCGCCTGCGGCGTGGCGCTGGTGTCGGTGCGTGCAAACCGCTCCACGGCGCTGACCTTGATGCCGGCGGCCTCGGCCTGCTGCGTGAACTCCTTCAGCCACAGCTCGCCGTAGGCGTCGGTGTAGCCCAGGAAGCCCACGGTCTTCACGCCGGTCTTCTTCATGTGCTGCACGATGGGGTGGGCCATCACTGCAAAGCCCTGGGGCAGGCGGAACAGCCAGTGCTCCTGGTCCGGCGGCACGCCCACCGGCGCGATGGACAGCTGCGGCGTCTTGCTCTCCAGCGCGATGGGCGCAATGGCCGCCGACACCACGGTGATGGAGCCGCCGAACAGGATGTCCACCTTGTCCTCGGTGACGAAGCGGCGCGCGTTGGTCACGCCGCGGCCGGGGTCGGAGGCATCGTCCAGCACGATGAGGTTGATCTTCTCGCCGGCGATTTCCTTGGGAAACAGCTTGAACTGGTTGCCCACCGGGATGCCCAGGCCCGAGGCCGGCCCGGTCAGCGACAAAGTGACGCCGATGTTGATGTCGGCAAAGGCCGTGGTGGCCAGCAGCGCCGCCGCAGCGGCCAGGGTCTTGCGCAGCAGTTTCATGCGTTTGTCTCCTTGGTGGCGGCGGTTCCGTGCCGCAGTGGTTTAGGGGGGGCGGGAAAGCAGGTTCTGCATCACAGGCACAGGGCCTTGATGTCCTCGGGGATGGCGATGGCGCGCAGGCGCTCGGGGTCGGCGGCGTCGCGCTGCACGAAGGCGCGCACCTCGGTGCCTTCGCAGATCAAGGTTTCGCCGCGCCTGACCACATGGCGGTGGCGGAAGGTCTTGGCCTGCCAGTCTTCGACGCTGGTGTGGATCTCTATGGTCTCGCCGTAGGTGGCGGGCTTGGAGAACTTGGTATTGATCTCCAGCAGCGGCGTGCCCACGATGCCGCGCGTCTTGACCAGTTCGCGCCAGGGCGGCACACCGCAGGCCATGAAAAAGGCCAGCGAAGACTCGTCCATCCACTTCAGGAAGTTGGGGAAGAAGACGATGCCGGCAGGGTCGCAGTCGCCAAAGCAGACGTGCACGCGGTAGATGTGGGTCTTGCTCATGCGGCAGGGTGGGCGTCGGCCTGGTGCGGCGCGTCAGCGTACTGTGTACCCGCCCGCCGGCGGTCGGGGTTTTCGATCAGCGGCGCGCCAGCGGCCGGCCGGGAGACTGCCGACACGGCTCAGGCTTCCCGCACCTTGCCGGCGCGTTTGTCCAGAAAGGCGCGCACACGCTGCTTGGCCGCGTCGTCGCCCTGGGCAATGGCCGACATCAGGCTTTCGACGAACAAGCCGTCGGCCGCGCTCATCTCGGCAATGCGCGGCAGCGCCTGCACGATGGCGTAGTTGGACAAGGGCGCGTTGCCGGCGATGCGGTCGGCCAGGGCCAGCGCCTTGGCCAGGCCCTGGCCGGGCGGCACCAGGTAGTTGGACAGGCCGGCGGCCTGCCCTTCGTCGGCGTCCAGCACGCGCCCGGTGAGCATCATGTCGGTCATGCGCGCCACGCCCAGCAGCTTGGGGATGCGCACCGAACCACTGCCGCCCACGAAGATGCCGCGCTGCCCTTCCGGCAACGCGTAGAAGGCGCTGCTCTCCGCCACGCGCAAGTGGGCCGTGGCCGCCAGCTCCAGCCCGCCGCCCACCACCGCGCCATGCAGCACGGCAATCACCGGCACGGCGCCGAACTGGATGCGGTCGAAGGCCGCGTGCCAGCCGCGCGAGTGGTGTATGCCCTGGGCCACGGTCTGCTCGGTCACCTCGGCAAGGTCCAGGCCGGCGCAGAAGTGTTCACCCTCGCCGCTGATGACGGCCACGCGCACGCTGGCCGGCAGCGTCGCGAAGGCCTGCGCCAACTCGTTCACCAGCGTGTTGTTGATGGCGTTGCGCTTGGCGGGCCGGTTCAAGCGCATCTGGGCGATGGCGCCGTTGGTCTCCACACGCAGCAGGCTGTCGGGGCGGCTCATGTGCGCACCACGCCTTCGCCGCCGGCATACAAGGCGGCCACCTGGTCAGCGCGGCGCTGCAGCACCGCGCGCTGGTTGAGGTAGCCCTTGTCGGTGATCTCGCCGGCGTCGGCGCTGGGCGGCTCGGCCAGCACCAGCGCGCGCACCGGCACCTGGGATGAACCACCGCCTTCGGCCTTGAACGCGTGCAAGGCCTTGGCGATGCGCTCCTGCAAATCACCGGCGGACAAGGCCGCCGCGGCCGGCGAGGGAAACACCAGCACGCCCACCTCGTCGCGGTCGTGCCCGGTGACCACCACGTCCTGCGCGTACGGTGCCAGCGCCGACACCACGCGCACCCGCAGCGTACCCACGCTGACCCAGGTGCCGGTGGTGAGCTTGAAGTCCTCGGCCACGCGGCCGTTGAACACCACGCCTTGTTCGGGCCGGGTCTCGTCCGCCACAAAACCGGCGTCGCCTATGCAGTAGTAGCCCTCGGCGTCAAAGGCCTGGGCGGTGAGCTCCGGTGCGTCGCGGTAACCCGGGAAGACGTTGACGCCGCGCACCCGCATCTCCAGCTTGCCGCCGGGGTCGCCGGCCACCGGCACAAACTTCAGCTCGGTGCCGGGCATGGGCAGGCCTATGACGCCGGCACGCTGCAGCCACCAGTGGGCGCTGGTCACCGCCGGCGAGGTTTCGGTACTGCCCCAGGAGGTGGTCAGCCACACCTCGCGGCCGCGTATGCGCCGCGCCAGCGCCTGCAGCCGCTCCCAGCTGGCCTGCGGCAAGGCCGCACCGGCGTAGAACACCACCCGCAGGCGCGCGAAGAAGCGCCGCGCCAGCGCCTCGTCGGCCTCCAGCAGCGGCAGCAGCAGGTCCAGGCCGCGCGGCACGTTGAAGTAGAGGGTGGGCTGCACCTCGGCCAGGTTGCGCAGCGACTTCTCTATCAGCCCCGGCGCCGGCCGGCCTTCGTCTATGACCAGCTCGCCGCCGTTGCGCAGCACCATGTTCAGGTTGTGGTTGCCGCCGAAGGTGTGGCTCCAGGGCAGCCAGTCCACCAGCACCGGCTTTTCGCGCTCCAGGAAGCGCCACACCTGGGCGATCATCTGCTGGTTGGCGCACAACATGCGGTGGGTGTTGATCACCACCTTGGGGTGGCCGGTGGAGCCGGAGGTCAGCAGGTACTTGGCGTGCGTGTCGGGCGTGATGGCCTCGAACGCCGCCTGCACCGCCGGGCCTTCGGCGGTGCGCAGCAGGCTGTCGAAGGCCAGCGCACCGGGAAAGGTTTCGGCGCCGTGGCTGAACACGGTCACCGTGTGCGGCAGCGCCGCGCTGGCGATGGCCGGCCCGTAGACCTGGGCGTCCGACGCGTACACCAGCGCCGGCCCCAGGGTGTTGAGGATGCCTTGGATCTTGCTGTAGTCGCGGGTCAGCCGGCAATAGGCGCTGGAAACGGTGCACACCGCCCGGCCGATGTGCAGCGCAGCCAGCATCAGCAGCAGGTGGTCCAGCGCGTTGTCGGACAGCACCACCACCGGCGCCTGCGGCCGCGGCTTCAGGCCCAGCAGGCTTTGCGCGATGCGCCCCACCTGTTCGCGCGTCTGGCGCCAGTTCAGGCGCCGCCAGCCGCCGTCGGCTGCGCGCTCGGCAAACGCCGGCGCGTCGGGCGTCTCGCGTGCCCAGTGCTCCAGCCACTGCCCGGTGCAGCGGGCATAGGGCTTCAGCGGCTCGGGCGAGCGCAGCACGAAGCTGCCGTCGTCGAAGCCCACGCGCACCGTGCGCGGCGGCGCCAGCAGCTGTGGATCGTCGACGAAATCGCCCGGCATCGTTGTCTCCATACACATATGTATGTGTTTGGACGCGATGCTAGCCACTACCACCTTGTGCGAGATCGGTGTTTCCCCCCGTTTCCATACAGGGTCGCATGGACCCATGCTCGACCCCGATGCAGACAGCGACCGACCGCCCCCGCAATGCGCTGACCCCCGAGCGCTGGGTGGAGGCCGCCACCGAGGTGCTGGTGGACCACGGCATAGACAGCGTGCGCGTGGACGTGCTGGCGCGCGCGCTGAAGGTCACGCGCGGCAGCTTCTACTGGCACTTCCGCGACCGTGAAGACCTGCTGCGCGCGGTGCTGCAGGCCTGGCGGGCGCGTGCCACCGAGCAGCTCACACGACGTCTGGAGAGTGCACACACCGACCCGCGCGAGCAGGTGCGCGACCTGATCTCGCTGCCCTTTCGCGGCCGCAGCGCCACGCGCGCGGCGCGCATAGAACTGGCCATACGCGCCTGGGCACGGCGCGACGCGATGGCGCGTGCCTTTGTCGACGAAGCCGACGCGGCGCGCATAGGCTACATCGCCCAGGTGTTCTCTTCGCTGGGCTTTGGCATCGCCGAGGCGCGTTCACGCGCCTTCCTGATGTACAGCTACGAGGTAGCAGAGTCGCTGCTGTCGCACCAGGGCAGCGCGGCGCAGCGGCAGGAACGCGGGCGGTTCGTCGAGCGGCTGCTGCTGCAGGCGCTGAACTGAGCGCCCTGCGCCATCGCAGGCCGTGCACCCGCCTCAGCGGCCGGCCTGCCCCAGAAGCTCCACGGCGGCGGCACGCTGTGCTGCCGGGGTTTCAGGGCGGTCGAGCAAGCGCAGCTCCTTGAGCGCCTGCTCCTTGCGGTTGCCGGCGAGCAGGTAGCGGGCCAGGGCCAGTCGCATCGCGCTGTTGTGCGGGGCCGATGCCACCGCCTTGGCCTGCCACTCGGCGGCGGCGCGCATCTGCCCGCTGGCCGCATGGGCAGCGGCCAGCGTGTCCAGCACCTCGGGCCGGTAGGGGGCCAGCGCATGGGCGCGCTGCGCCATCGCAAGCGCCTCGCCGCTGCGACGCCGGACCAGCAGGTCGGCAAGATTGTTGAGCACCCGCACATCGGCAGGCAGTTGCACCAGCAGCTCGCGGTAATGCGCTTCTGCAGCCTCGAGATCACCAGCCGCGTCCTCCATGCCGGCCAGGTACGCCAAGAACACCGGTTCGACCGGGCGGCGGGCCAGCCATTCCGCGGCCAGCCGGCGCGCGGCCTGGGCATGGCCAGCCCGGGACAACACCTGATGCAGCGCAGCGGCCGCCTCCGGTGAGGGCTGCTTGTCCAATACGGCGCGGTAGGCCGCGGCCGCGGCGTCCCAGCGGCCGCGATGCTGCTCGATCTCGGCCTCCAGCTGCCAACCCAGCGCCACCGATGGCGCACGCGCCTGCACCTGGCGCGCCAGGGCGATCGCGCCGTCCGGGTTGTTGTCCAGCGTCAGCGCCAGCGCGACCTGGGCACGGATGACCGGCGGCCAGTCAGGCGCCGCCTGCACAGCGCGCGCCACGCTCGACTTGGCTGCAGCCGCATCGCCGCTCTCGACCTGGGCTTGCGCCAGACGCAGCCAGCTGTCGGGCGAGCCGGGCTGCAAGGTCGTCAGCCGACTCAGCGAGCTGATGGCCTGCAGCGTCTGACGCGCTTGCAGCTGCGTGGCCGCCAACTCGGCCAGCAGAATCGGATCGTCCGGCAAGGCAGCCACCGCTGCCTGCGCGCGCGCCAGCGCCGCGGCCGCGTCGTCGTCGCTGCGGTGATGTTCTATGGCCAGGCGCCAAACCGCCGCATCCCGGGGGTCGGCCCGGGTGGCGCGGTCTATCCAGGCGGCGGCATCCTGGCGCGAACCACCTTCCCGGCGTGTGATCACCGCCAAGGCCAGCATCGCATGCGCCGATTGAGGGCTCAACTTCAGCACCGCCTCGTAGCGCCTGCGCGCCGACGCGACCTGTTGTTCGGCAAGGTCCAACTCCGCCAGGCTGGACACCGCGGGCAGGTCCGTGGGTGCCTTGGCCACCGCCGCTTCGTAGGCCCGACGAGCCGCAGCGAGGTCACCGCCGGACTGCAGCACACGGCCGCGCACCAGGTCGGGCAGCGGCGAGGCCGGCTGCTTGCGCGCCATGCGCTCGGCGACGGCCAAGGCCGCAGGCGCATCCCTGCGCGACATGTGCACGGCCACCAGCGCGAGGTCGGCGTCCAGGTCGTCGCTGCCGGTGGACGCGGCCTGCAGTTCACGAAGACCTGCATCGACATGCCCCTGCGCCAGCTGAGACCGCGCCTGGTCCAGCCGCAGGCCGCGGTCGTCGGGCGCGATGCGCGCCGCGCGGGCAAAAGCCGCGTCCGCCGAGCGGAAGTCGCCCAGACGCAGATGGGCCTGGCCCGCCACACGCCAAGCCCGCGCATCCTGCACCGGCAAGGCCAGCAGCGGCGCCAGCACCTCCAGGGCCTTCGCCGCCTGCCCCTGCGATGCATGCAGCGCCGCCAGCTCGCGGCGCGGCTCCAGCGCTCCGGGCGCCAGTTGCATCGCCCGGGCCAACAGCGCCTCGGCCCGGCCCTGCTGGCCCAGGCGCACCTCGGCCAGGCCGGCCAGGTACACCACCCGAAGCTCATCACCGGCGCCCTTCAGCAGCGCCTGTGTCAGGTCGCGAGCGCGCGCCCAGTCGCCATCGCGGTAGGCCAGAGCCGCCTGGAAGTAGGCGGTGGTCGGGCTTTGCGGCAGCGCCCGGGCCATGGCCGCGACCCGCTCACGCAAAGCGGCGTCGGCCTGCGGCCCTGCGCGCAGGGCCAGCGTCACAAGCCCGGCATGTGCCGCCTCCAGAGCCGGCCGCAGCTCCAGCGCCCGGCCGTAGGCCTGGGCGGCATCTTCAACCGCGCCTTGCGCCGCCAGCAGGTGGCCGCGAACCAGCCAGGCCGCCGCGTTGGCCGGTTCCCGCTCCGTCACCTGGCTCACGACCAGCAGCGCCTCATCGGGCTTGCCGGCGGTGGCCAACAGTTCGGCACGCAGCAGCAGGGCGTCGGCGTGCCCGGGCACGGCCCCCAGCGCCGTCTGCAAAGCCTGCTCCGCGCCTGCGCGGTCGTGCACGGCGGTTGCGGCACGCGCCACCTCGGTGGCCAGGGCTGCAGTTGCTGCCGCACTGCGCAGACGGTGGCCCGCAAAGCGCATGCGCAACTCCTCCCCGCGCCCCTGGGCCAGCAGCAGGCGCGCGCCCAGCAGAGTGGTTTCATCTTGCGGGTGCCCAAACTGCTCGGCCCGCCTCAGCTCGATTTCGGCACCGGACAAGTCGCCCGCCGCCAGCAAAGCACTGGCCAACACGAACCTGGCCGCCGGCGAACGCTCGTTGCCGGCCAATGCGTTGCGCGCATCGATGGCTGCGCCGGCCGCGTCGCCGCGGGCCAGGCGCTGCTCGGCCGAAGCCAGTGCAGTCGCCGAGTCGCGCTGCCCACAGCCGGTCAGAACCAGCAGGGTCAGCAGCACAGCAGCAGGCAGACGACAGCGGTTCATGGCGTGCGCACGGGGTTCGCAGTCAAGGAGCAAACGGGCTGGTCAACCACCGGCCGGAGGCCCAGGTTGCGGCTGGCAGCCTACCCGGACCAGTGATCAACAGTTTGTCGACAATCCTTACAACTTCATCAAGCACCCACCGGAAGATAGCCGAAAACTCTTTTTGTGATAACAACTTAAGAAGTCAGGCCCGGCTTATGCTTCTAGCGCCTCAGGCGCCCCGAAATGTTAACGCCGGCGCCAAGGCAAGGAGCGAAAGTATGAACAAGGCATCCAAGACCTGGCTGGCAGCCGCAGCGCTCGCCGTGGCAGGTTCCGCACACGCGGCTTCGTTCCAGTTCAACACCGTGGGTCAGTCGGTGACCACGCTGTACGCCATGACCTTCGCCGGCGCCGACCTGAGCGCCTCGGTCACCTACACGCTGATCACGCTGGGCTCGAACTCCGCCAGTTTTGCGGTCAGCGTCAACAACACCACGCCGACGGCCCAGCCCGGCACCAACCGCCTCACCATCTTCGGTGTCGACGTCGTCACGCCCTCGCTGACCGCCGCCAGTGGCAACAGCTCGGTGTTCAACAACGTCGTGCAGAACTCCAACATGCCGGGCATAGGCACCATCGACTTCTGCGCGACTTCAGGCCCCAACTGCTCGGGCGGTGGCGGCGGCGGCCTCGGAGAACAGCTGAGCGACAGCTTCACCCTGTCGCTGGGCTTCAGCCAGACAGTGCCCCCCATCACCTTCGAGAACTTTGTGGTGCGCTACCAGTCGGTAGGCCCCAACGGTGACTCCATCGCCTTCAGCGGCTGCGTGCAAGGCGATGCCGGCTGCGGTCCAACCAATGTGCCGGAGCCGGCCACGCTGGCCCTGGTGGGTGGCGCCCTGCTGGGCCTGGCCGCCTCGCGTCGCCGCCGCATGCGCTGAGCCAGGCCGGCGCGGCCCTTGTAGCCGCCGCCTGGCCCTTGTGCCCCCCAGGCCCGCGCTCAGCGCGGGCCTGTGTTTTTTGGCCGCTGCCGAAGAACCTGGGGGGCGATTCACTCGCCCAGGTAGGCCGCCCGCACCTTGGGGTCGTTGAGCAGCGTCTTGGCGTCACCGCTCATGGTGATCTCGCCGGAATCCATCACGTAGCCGCGGTCGGCCAGGCCCAGGGCGCGGCTGGCGTTCTGCTCCACCAGCAGCACCGTGGTGCCGCGGCGGTGGATGTCGGCCACGACCTCGAAGACCTTGTCCACCATGATGGGGCTCAGGCCCATGGAAGGTTCGTCCAGCAGCAGCAGCCGCGGCCGCGCCATCAAGGCCCGGCCCATGGCCAGCATCTGCTGCTCGCCACCGCTCATGGTGCCGGCCAGCTGCTTGGCGCGCTCCTTCAGCCGCGGGAAGATGCCGAACACCCGCTCGATGTCGGCGTCCACCTCGTTGTCGCGCCGCGTGAAGGCACCCATCTGCAGGTTCTCGACGATGGTCATGCGCGCGAAGGTGCCGCGCCCCTCGGGCACCATCACCAGGCCCTGGCGCACCAGGTCCCAGGCGCCTTGGCCGCGCAAGGGCCGGCCCAGGTACTCGATGCTGCCTTCGGCCACCGGCTGCAACGCGGTCAGCGCCTTCAGCGTGGTGGTCTTGCCGGCGCCGTTGGCCCCTATCAGGCTGACCAGCTCGCCCTCGTGCACCTCGAAGCCTATGCCCTTGACGGCCTGTATGCCGCCGTAGGCCACCTTCAGGCCGCTCACACGCAACAAGACCTGGGTCACGGCGCCACCCCCGCGTGGTGGCCAGCGCCCAGGTAGGCCTCAATGACCTTGGCGTCGCGCTGCACTTCGGCCGGTGTGCCTTCGGCGATGGCACGGCCGTAGTCCAGCACGGTGACACGGTCGCACAGGCCCATCACCAGTTTCACGTCGTGTTCTATCAACAAGATGGTGCGGCCGTCGCCGCGTATGCGGTCTATCAACTCGCGCAGCACCACCTTCTCGGTGGCATTCATGCCGGCGGCGGGTTCGTCCAGCGCAATCAGCCGCGGCTCGGTGGCCAGGGCGCGCGCAATCTCCAGCCGGCGCTGGTCGCCGTAGCTCAGCGTGCGGGCGCGGAACTCGGCGTAGCGGCCTATGCCCACGTAGTCCAGCAGCTCCTGCGCGCGCGCGGCGATGGCCGCTTCTTCAGCCTTGAACGAGGCCGTGCGCAACACCGCGCCTATGAGACCCGAGCCGGTGCGCACATGGCGGCCCACCATCACGTTCTCCAGCGCCGTCATCTCGGGGAACAGGCGTATGTTCTGGAAGGTACGCGCAATGCCCTGCTTGGCCACCTCGTGCACCGCGCTGGGCTTGTAGGGCTTGCCGCCCAGCTCGAAGCTGCCGGCGTCGGGCGTGTACAGCCCGGTGATGACGTTGAAGAAGGTGGTCTTGCCGGCGCCGTTGGGGCCGATCAAGCCGTAGACCTGGCCGGCGGTGATGCGCAGGCCCACGTCCGACAGCGCCTGCAGGCCGCCGAAGCGTTTGCTGACGCCCTGCACATGCAGCACCACCTCGCCGGCGGCCTGGGCCTCGGCTTTGCTCATCGGGCCGCTCCTGCCGCGGCCGTGGCCCCACCGCCGGTCCCGGCCGCCGGCGCCGGCGCCGCCTTGCCGTGTTCACGCGCCGGCCACAGGCCGCGCGGGCGCATCAGCATGATGAGGATCATGGTGCTGGCAATCAGCAGCTGGCGCAGGATGGCGGCGTCCAGCCGCCCGCCGGTGAGGTTCTGCAGCGGCGTGGAGATGTAGCGCAACACCTCCGGCAGCGAAGCCAGCAGCACCGCGCCCAGGATGACGCCGGGGATGTGGCCCATGCCGCCCAGCACCACCATGGCCACGATCATGATGCTTTCCATCAGCGTGAACGACTCCGGCGACACGAAGCCCTGGAAGGCGGCAAACATGGAGCCGGCCACACCGCCGAAGGTGGCGCCCATGGCAAAGGCCAGCAGCTTCATGTTGCGGGTGTTGATGCCCATGGCCTTGGCGGCCACCTCGTCCTCGCGTATGGCCATCCAGGCGCGGCCTATGCGGCTGTTCTCCAGCCGGTGGCAGATGACCACCGCCACCACCACCAGCACCAGGAACATCCAGAAGTACAGCACCACCGAGGGGATGCGGAAGTCGCCTATGAACAGCGCGCGCCCGAAGCTGAACTCGTAGCCGGGCAGCGAGATGGTCATCGCATCGATGCGGTCCAGCCCGCGCGGGCCGTTGGTGATGTTGACCGGGTGCTCCAGGTTGTTCAGGAACACGCGGATGATCTCGCCGAAGCCCAGCGTGACGATGGCCAGGTAGTCGCCGCGCAGCCGCAGCACCGGAAAGCCCAGCAGCACGCCGGCAATGGCGGCCAGCCCCAGCGCCAGCGGAATGACCACCCAGATGGGCGTGTGCAAGCCGTTGGGAAACCAGGCCGCAATCCACTCGAAGGTCTCGAACAGATGCGGGCTGGCCAGCAGCGCGTACATGTAGGCGCCCACCGCGTAGAACGCGACGAAGCCCAGGTCCAGCAGGCCGGCGTAGCCCACCACGATGTTCAGCCCCAGCGCCAGCAGCACGTACAGCATGGCCAGCGCCATGATGCGCACCCAGCCGGCGCCGGCGTGTTCGGCAATGAACGGCGGCGCCACCGCCAGCAGCACCGCCAGCACGAAGAACAGGACCCACTTGGCCTTCATCGCGCGGCTCCCTAGGCCCGGTCGGCGACCCGCTCACCCAGCAACCCCGAAGGCCGCAGCGTGAGCACCAGCACCAGTGCGATGAAGGCAAAGATGTCGGCGTAGTGGCTGCCCAGCACGCCGCCGGTGAGCGCACCCAGGTAGCCGGCACCCAGGGCCTCCACGATGCCCAGCAGCAGGCCGCCCACCACCGCGCCGGCCAGGTTGCCTATGCCGCCCAGCACCGCGGCGGTGAAGGCCTTGAGCCCGGGCAGAAAGCCCATGGTGTGCTGCGCGGTGCCGTAGTTGGCGGCCCACATCACGCCGGCCACCGCCGCCAGCATGGCGCCGATGATGAAGGTGGCGGAGATCACGGTGTCGGGCTTCACACCCATCAACGCCGCCACGCGCGGGTTCTCGGCGGTGGCGCGCATGGCGCGGCCCAGGCGTGTGCGGTTGACCAGGAACATCAGCCCCGCCAGCACCACCGCCGTGACGCCCAGGATCAGGCACTGCGTGACGCTGATCACCGGGCCGCCCAGGTTGATGGGCTCGGTGGGCAGCAGCAGCGGGTAGGGCTTGGGGTTGGGCTTCCAGATGATCATCGCCAGCGTCTGCAGCAGCAGGCTCATGCCCATGGCGGTGATCAGTGGCGCCAGCCTGGGCGCGTTGCGCAATGGCCGGTAGGCCAGCTTCTCGATCGTGAAGTTCAGCGTGGCGCACACCACCAGCGAACACACCAGCGACAGCAGCATCAGCAACCAGCCCGGCATGCCGCTGGTGGCGAAGGTGGTGACGAAGCTCCAGCTGGTGAGCGCGCCCACCATCAGCACGTCGCCATGCGCGAAGTTGATGAGGTTGATGATCCCGTAGACCATCGTGTAGCCCAGCGCCACCAGCGCGTACATGCTGCCCAGCACCAGGCCGTTGATGATCTGCTGGAAAAAGATGTCCATCGGGATTCAGCGCTCCTGGCCCGCCCCAAGCGGGCCGACGCCTTCATGCAAGAAACCGGCCGCTTGCAGCCCGCCTGCGCGGGCGGCTGGCGCACCGCGATGGGGCGCGATTGTAGGAGCCGCCCGGAGCCCCCCGGGCGGGAGTTACCCCCTGGACGGCGGCGCGGCGGCGGTGTCATCCCCGCCGGTGTCATCGGCGGCGGCGTCCAGCGCCCGCAGCTCCTGCAGGCGTTGTGCGATGCGCGCCTCCAGGCCCTGCGGCAAGGGGCGGTAGAAGCGCTGCGGCGGCAGGCCTTCGGGCAGGTAGCGCTCGCCGGCGGCGTAGCCGTCTTCGTCGTGCGCGTAGCGGTAGCCGCGGCCGTGGCCCAGCTCCTTCATCAGCTTGGTCGGCGCGTTGCGCAGGTGCATGGGCACCGGGCGGGTGCCGTCGCGCTGTACCAGCTCGCGCACCGCGCCCCAGGCCTTGTAGACGGCGTTGGACTTGGGCGCCACGGCCAGGTAGACCACAGCCTGGGCCAGCGCCAGCTCGCCTTCGGGCGAGCCCAGGCGCTCGTAGACCTCGGCGGCGTCCAGCGTCAAGCGCAGCGCGCGCGGGTCGGCCAGGCCTATGTCTTCGCTGGCCATGCGCACCATGCGCCGCGCCGCGTAGCGCGGGTCCACGCCGGCGTCCAGCATGCGCGCCAGCCAGTACAACGCGGCGTCGGGGTCGGAGCCGCGCACCGCCTTGTGCAGGGCCGAGATCTGGTCGTAGAAGACGTCCCCGCCCTTGTCGCCACGGCGCAGCATCTCGCCCAGCGTGGCTTCCAGCAGGGGCTCGTCCAGCGCCGCCGCTTCGCCCGCGGCGGCAGCCAGGTTCTCGTAGGCGTTGAGCAGCCGCCGGGCGTCGCCGTCGGCGTAGGCCACCAGGCGCTCGCGCGCCGCGGGCTCCAGCGGCGGCGCCGCCAGCAGCGCCTGCGCGCGGGCCAGCAGCTCGCCCATGTCCTCGTCGCCCAGCGGTTGCAGCACGTGCACCGTGGCGCGCGACAGCAGCGCCGAGTTGACCTCGAAAGAAGGGTTCTCGGTGGTGGCGCCTATGAAGCTGAACAGGCCCGATTCCACATGCGGCAGGAAGGCGTCCTGCTGGGCCTTGTTGAAGCGGTGCACCTCGTCCACGAACACCACGGTGGCGCGCCCGGCGCCGCGCTGCACCTTGGCCTGGTCCACCGCCTCGCGTATGTCCTTCACGCCGGCCAGCACCGCCGACAGCACCACGAAGTGCGCGCCGCTGGCGCCCACCAGCAGCCGCGCCAGCGTGGTCTTGCCCACGCCCGGCGGGCCCCACAGGATCATGGACGGCAGCCGCCCGGCGCCGAAGGCCACGCGCAGCGGCCGCCCCGGCGCCAGCAGGTGGCGCTGGCCCACCACCTCGTCCAGATGACGCGGGCGCAGCCGCTCGGCCAGCGGCGCATCGGGATGCGCCGACGGCAGCTCGGCCGTCAGCGGCGCGGAAGGCGCGGCGAGTTCGTCGTCGAACAGCGAAGGCGCGGGGCCGGGCAGGCCAGGGGCGGGAGGCGGGGGCACCGCCGCATTGTCTCGCGCCGCGCTCAGCCCGGCGCCAGCGTGGGCTCCAGCAGCAGCTCGCGCACCTGCGCCGGCACCAGCGGCCGCGACAGGCCGTAGCCCTGGCCTATGGTGGCGCCCAGCTGGCGCAAGCGGCGCAGCTGGTCGGCCGTTTCTATGCCCTCGGCCACCACTTCCTTGTTCAGCGAACGGCCCAGCGAGATCACGGTGCGCACGATCTCCTGGTTCTGCCGGCTCTTGTCCATGCCTATGACAAACGAGCGGTCTATCTTCAGGCAGTCGAAGGGCAGCGTGCTCAGGTAGGCCAGCGACGAGTAGCCGGTGCCGAAGTCGTCGATGCCCACCTTCACGCCCAACTCACACAGCTCGGACAAGGCCTGCAAGGCCTGGTCGCGGTGCTCCATCAGCGTGCTCTCGGTGATCTCCAGCACCAAGAGCCGCGGCGGCAGGCCGTGGCGTTGCAGCACGTCGCGCACATGGGGCACAAACTGCGGACGCGCCAGGTCCTTGCCGGACACGTTGACGTGCATCACCAGCCCGGCCGCCGGCGCCTCGTGGTGCCATTGCGCGTGCTGGCGCACCGCCTCGTCTATGGCCCAGGCGGTCAGCGCTTCTATGCAGCCGGTTTCCTCGGCCAGCGCGATGAACACGCCGGGGCTGATGGCGCCGCGGGTGGGGTGCGTCCAGCGCGCCAGTGCCTCGAAGCCGGCCAGGCGGTGCGGGCTCAGGTGGAACATGGGCTGGTACATCAGCGAAAGCTGGCCCTCGCCGATGGCGCGGCGCAGGTCCGCCTCCAGCTGCAGCTTGTGTTCCAGGTGTTCGTGCAGGCGGGCGTTGAACAGCGCCAGCCGGCCCTTGCCGTCTTCCTTGGCCTGGTACATGGCCAGGTCGGCATCGCGCAGCACTTCCTCGGGCTCGCGGTAGCCCATGTCGCTGAAGGTCAGGCCTATGCTGGCCTGCGGCCGCAGCTCGGTGCCGTTGATGCGCACCGGCTGGTCCAGCACCTTCAGCAGCCGCTGACCCAGGAACAGCGCGTGGTCGTCGTCCGGCCCGGTGTCTTCCAGCAGCACGGCGAACTCGTCGCCGCCCAGGCGCGCCACCAGGTCGCAGGGGCGCACGCAGTCGCGCAGGCGCTGCGCGACCAGTTTCAGCAACTCGTCGCCGGCGCCGTGGCCCAGGGTGTCGTTGACCAGCTTGAAGCGGTCCAGGTCCAGCATCATCACCGCGAAGCGGCTGCGCCGGTCGGTGCGGCTGCGTTCCACGGCTTCGCTCAGCCGCTCCTGGAAGCGGCTGCGGTTGGCCAGGTCGGTCAGCGGGTCGTGGTAGGCGATGTGGCGCAGCCGGCCCTCGGCCAGGCGGCGCGAGCTGATGTCGTGCACCTGGAAGATGAGCCCGCCGCCGGGGTCGCCGCCGCTGTCGTCGTCGAAGGGGGCACAGTGCAGCGAAACCCAGGCCGTGGCGTCGCCCTCGCCCATGCAGCGCAGCTCTATGGAAAAGCGCTCGCTGCGGCGCATGCGCATGTCCTCGACCTGGCGCTCCAGCAGCTTGGCGTCGCCGGCGTGCAGCAAGGCGGCAAAGGGCCGGCCCTGCAGCGCGCCGGTGTCGCGGCCCAGCAGTTCGCCCAGGGCGCGGTTGGTCTGCAGCACGCGGCCGTCGGCCGAGACGATGGCCATGCCTATGGAAGCCTGCGTGAACGCGCTGTGGAAGCGCCGCTGGCTTTGCTGCGACTCCTGCTCGGCGGCGGCCACGCGGGCCTCCTGCGCCTGGTGTTCGGTGATCTGCTGGCGGAAGTGCATGCGCAGCAGCGCCAGCGACAAGCCGATGATGAGCACGCCCACCACCACCGACGAGTGGCCGAACTGGTGCGCGTTCAGCGACAGCATGCCAGCCAGCGCCGCCGACAGCAGCGTCAGCGTGCCGAACCAGCTGAGGTTGCCCAGCCACAGGCTCAGCGTCAGATGCTGCCCGCGCTTGAGCAAGGCCAGCTCCATCAGTGCCGCCGTGCAGGTGGAGCCGTAGGCCAGCGCCGCCAGGGCCAGCGCGGCCAGGTGAGACGCCGGTACCGGCAGCCCGGCGGCCACCAGCGAAGGCTGGGCCAGCATGAACACCACCGAGGCCAGCGTCATGCCGGCCGCCGACGAGGCGGTGGTGGCGATGCGGCTGCTCAAGCGCGTGGACGTGCGCACCGCGCCGACCAGCCCCTCCAGCGCCGCCGCCATCACCGCCGCCGCCGGGCCGTGCAGGGCCAGCAGCAGAAACACCAGCACCTCGCCCGGCGACACCGAGTGTTTGCTGCGCGGGATGGGGATGGGGAACGCCGCCGCCACGGCCACCACGCACCACCAGCCGACCACCGCCCACAGTTGCGCGGCCGGGCTCTGCACGAAGCCGGTCAGGGCCCAGGCCAGCGCACCGGTGCCGGCCAGCGTGAGCAGCAGCCAGCCCCGGGTGGCCGCCGGGCTGTAGTCGAACAGGTGCCGGGCGTGGAAACGCGCCCAGGCCCCGGAGGGCCTGGCGCTTGCCTGGGCGGTGGAGGAGTCGGCCTGGGACAACTTGCCGGACCTCAAGCTGACCTCAGGGCTCGCCCAGCACGTTGCGGTCGCGCGGTGTCTCGCTGAGGATGAAGGCTTCGCTCAGGATGAAGGCTTCACTGAGTATGAAGGCCTCGCTCAGGATGAAGGCCTCGCTGAGTATGAAAGCCTCGCTCAGGATGAAGGCTTCGCTGAGTATGAAAGCCTGCCCGCCGGTGGCCATGGAGCCGAACAGCGTCAGCGGCGCCAGCAGGCCCGCGGCCTGCGCCTGCGGGTTGGCGCTGACATGCACCACGCCGCCGGTCAGCAGCGGCTCGGAACGCCGCACGCGCGTCTCGTGCACCGCGGTGGCCGCCTGGCTGCGCGCATCACGGTCCACGCTGCTGCGCAGCAGCACGCGGCCGGCCCAGGTCAGGGTCGGGTCCCAGATGGGCTGCCAGCGCTGGAACAGCACCTCGCCCGACAGCAGCTGGTTGCCGCCGGCGGTGACCAGGCGGCTCCAGTCGAAGCGCTGGCCCTCCACGGTGGATTGCGGCGCCGGCAGCGTCTTGCCGCGCGCCAGCAGGCTGTCGCCGGGCTGCAGGCGGCCGGCGGCCAGGGCGTCGGCGATGTCGGTGCGCAGCGCCGCGGCCAGGCGCACGGCGCCTTCCACGTTCAACTGGCCCACGCCCTGCTGAAGAATGTTCGCGCCTTGCAGCGGCTGCGCGGTGTACTGCAGGATGGCCTTGACCAGCGGCGGCGTCAGCCCGGGGTTGGCCTGCAGCATCAGCGCCACCGCGCCGGACACCACCGGTGCCGCCACCGAGGTGCCCGACAGGCTCATCAGCGTGCGCTTGGGCGCCTGCGAAGCGCCGGGCACCTGCGCCAGCTCGGGGTGGCGCGCCGCGATGCGTGCCCAGGTGCCGCGCTGGCCCAGCAGGTCCGACGACATGGCGCCGACCACGCGGTTGCCGGGTGCCACCAGGTCGGGCTTGAGCAGGTTGTCCACCCAGGGCTGGCCGTCCACCGTGGTGCGGCCGCGGGTGGGCCCGCGCGAGCTGAAGCCGGCCACCGTGTCGTCCGAGCGCTGGGGCGTGCGCTGCACGTTGCTGGCGCCCACGGTGATGACCGAGGGGTCGTGGCCCGGCGAGCCGATGGCGCCGTAGACCTCGCGGCCGTCGTCGGTCTTGCCGGCGTTGCCGGCCGCCACCACCACCACCACGCCGCTGGCCACCGCGGCCCGCGCCGCGCGCGCCAGCGGGTCCATCAGGAAGGACTGGCGGGAATCGCCCGCCAGGCTGAGGTTCATGACGCGGATGTTGTAGCGCTGGGCGTTCTTGACCACCCAGTCGATGCCGGCGATGACATCGGCCAGGTTGCCTATGCCGTCGTCGTCCAGCACCCGCACGTCGTACAGGTCGGCGTTGGGAGCCACACCGCTGGAATCCGGGTTCTGGTACTGGCCGCTGCCGGCGGCGATGGAAGCCACGTGCGTGCCGTGGCCGTAGGCGTCGGCATGGCCCAGCTGGCGCAGGCCCAGCAGGCCCGTCACCTGCGCCAGCGGCAAGGTGCCCTGGGTCAGCAGCGCGGAGACCGAAGCGTCGGTGCCGCGCAGCGAGCCCAGGTTGGCAAAGGGCTTGCCCATCTCGACGAAGTCCACGCTGCGGCGGGTGCGCGCCAGCCCCTTGGCGCCCAGCAGGCCGGCACGGCCGGCCAGGCTGTCGTGGCCGGCGTCCACGCCGGAGTCCAGCACGGCGATGCCTATGCCGCTGCCGTCCAGCCCGTTGCCGAAGGCCGAGCGCGCGCCTTCGGTGCCGCTGGCACGCCGCAACAGGCTGCCGCTGCGCTTGACGCTGCGGTTGGGGGTGACGGCCAGCACGTCGCTGCGGCGGGCCAGCTCCTCCACCCGCGAAGCCGGCAGCATGACGGCCAGCGCACGGATGGTGGTGTAGGTGTAGTGCACGCTGCCGCCCAACGCGCGCACGGCGTTGCGCAGCGCGGTCAGCTGGGGGTCGGGGCTGTCGGCGACGACGATGGCGCGCACCAGCACCTGGCCGCCCACCCGCTGGGCCCAGGGCACGTCCGGCAGCACCGCCGCGGCCAGCGTGCCCACCAGGTCGGGGGCCAGCTTGGCTTGGGCAGAAGGGCCGGCGGGGGCCTGGGCCTGTGCGCCGCCCAGGCAGGCGGCCAACACGACACCGCTGAGCACGGCGCGCAACCACCGGAACGGTTGCTGGGTGGGCGTTGGGTTTTTCACGTTACGGCTCCTGGCCCCGGCCGAAGGGCCCAGGGCAATGGGGCGCGATTGTGGGAAACCCGCCGCCGTACCGGCCGGCCGGAAGTCACACTTGGATGCAATCCCTGGTTTGCAGGGGAGCCCACTGGTACGCGGGGTGTGCAGATTTACCGGCCGGGGTTCTGCCGCCCCGGGCAGCCCGGCAAGCCGCCGGTCAGGCGCCGCGGCGCGGCGCGGGCCTCACTGCTCGATCACGTCGGTGCCGGGTGGCGGCACAAACCGGAAACGCTCGGCGGGGATGGCGCCGTCGGCCACGAAGCCGCTGAAGTCCAGCCGCGAGCGCTGGCCGAAGCTGTCGGCGATTTCTATGGCCGCCAGTTCGCGGCCACGGAAGCCCACGCGCATGTACTGGAACTGCCCTCCACTGGCCTTGGGCGTGGCGCGGGCCCATTGCAGGCCGTCGTCGCTGCCGCCTTCCCCCCGGTCGTCGCGCAGGTCGAAGTCAGCGTCCAGCGCGCCGCCGGCCAGCAAAGCCGCCGGGGTGGCGCCCAGCGCCTGTTCTATGCGGCGCGAACTGGCCTGGTTCAGGTCGGGGTCGTGTATCCAGACCTTGGCCCCGTCGGCGACGATGGTCTGCTCAAACGGCCGTGTGTAGACGAAGCGAAAGCGGTTGGGCCGCAAAAACTCGAACTCGCCGGAAGACGTGCGCCGGCGCGCCCCGTCGGCCGAGGTCACCACCTGCGTGAAGCGGGCGCGGCCGCCGGCCACGTCGCGCACAAAGGCACGCAGCAAGGCCACGGCATCGCCGCCTGCCTGCGCCCGGGCCGCCGGCCACGCCGCCAGCACCACGATGGCCGCCAGGCCGCTCAGCCCTTCTCGCCTGCGCATGGCTTACTCCTCTCGCCGCGGCACCAGCAGGTCGCGGTTGCCCGTGGGGCCCATGGCCGAAACCAGGCCGGACTTCTCCATCTGCTCCAGCAACCGCGCCGCGCGGTTGTAGCCAATGCGCAGGTGGCGTTGCACCAGCGAGATGGAAGCCCGCTTGTGCTGCAGCACGACGGCCACGGCCTGGTCGTACATGGCGTCTTCCTCGCCGCCGCCGGTGGCGCCGCCCAGCACGTCGCCGCTGCCGGCGTCGCCTTCCAGCACGCCGCCTTCCAGGATGCCTTCCACGTAGTTGGGCTCGCCGCCCTGCTCCTTCAGGTAGGCCACCACGCGGTGCACCTCGTCGTCGCTGACGAAGGCGCCGTGCACACGCACCGGCAGGCCGGTGCCGCCGGCCAGGTACAGCATGTCGCCCTGGCCCAGCAGCGCCTCGGCGCCCATCTGGTCCAGGATGGTGCGGCTGTCTATCTTGCTGGCCACCTGGAAGGCGATGCGCGTGGGGATGTTGGCCTTGATCAGCCCGGTGATCACGTCCACGCTGGGCCGCTGCGTGGCCAGCACCAGGTGGATGCCGGCGGCGCGCGCCTTCTGCGCCAGGCGGGCGATGAGCTCTTCTATCTTCTTGCCCACCACCATCATCAGGTCGGCCAGCTCGTCGATGACCACCACGATGTGCGGCAGGCGCTCCAGCGGCTCGGGTTCTTCCGGCGTCAGGCTGAAGGGGTTGGGCAGCTTCTCGCCGCGCTCGGTGGCTTCGTTGATCTTCTTGTTGTAGCCGGCCAGGTTGCGCACGCCCAGCTTGCTCATCAGCTTGTAGCGGCGCTCCATCTCGCCCACGCACCAGTTCAGCGCGTTGGCGGCCTGCTTCATGTCGGTGACCACCGGCGCCAGCAGGTGCGGGATGCCTTCGTAGACGCTCATCTCCAGCATCTTGGGGTCGATGAGGATGAGCCGCACGTCGCGTGCCTCGGCCTTGTACAGCAGGCTGAGGATCATCGCGTTGATGCCCACGCTCTTGCCCGAGCCGGTGGTGCCGGCCACCAGGCAGTGCGGCATCTTGGCCAGGTCGGCCACCACCGGGTGGCCCACGATGTCCTTGCCCAGGCCAATGGTCAGCATGGAAGCGCTGGCGTTGTAGACCTCCGAGCCCAAAATCTCCGACAGGCGTATGGTCTGGCGGCGCGCATTGGGCAGCTCCAGCGCCATGTAGTTCTTGCCGGGGATGACCTCCACCACCCGAATGCTGACCAGCGACAGCGAACGTGCCAGGTCGCGCGCCAGGTTCACCACCTGCGCACCCTTCACGCCGGTGGCCGGCTCGATCTCGTAGCGGGTGATCACCGGGCCCGGCGCAGCGGCCACCACGCGCACCTCCACGCCGAAGTCCTTGAGCTTCTTCTCTATCAGCCGGCTGGTCATCTCCAGCGACTCGGGCGACACCGTCTCCTGGCGGTTGCCGGCGGCGTCCAGCAGGTCCACCTGCGGCAGCTTGGTGTCGGCCAGCTCGGCAAACAGCGGCTTCTGGCGCTCCTTGGCCACACGCTGCGACTTGGGCACCTCCACCATGGGCGGCTCGATGTGCAGCGGCACATGTTCGGCCACCTGCACGGCGTGTTCCTGGGCGTCTGCGGCCCGCTCGCGCGCTGCCATCTCGCCCAGGCGGATGTCTTCGCGCAGTTCACGCCGGTCTTGACGGCGTTCGCGCAGGCCGTCCAGGCCCTCGCCTATGCGGTCGGCCAGGGCCAGCCAGGAAAACCGCAGCGCCATGGACAGGCCGGCCACCAGCAGCGTGATCCACAACACCCCCGAGCCGGCAAAGCCCAGCCAGCGCATGGAGCTTTGCCCCAGCAGCAGCCCGAACACCCCGCCGGCGTGGCCGGGCAGCAGGTCTTCCCAGCGGTACAGGCGGCTCCACTCCAGCGCGCAGCTGGCGGCCATCAGCAGCACCAGGCCCAGCACCACCAGCGGCGTCAGCCCGCGTTGCGGCACGCCGCGCATCAGCCCGGCCAGCGACGACAGCCAGGCGCGCAGCGCCACCGGCACCAGCCACCAGGCGGAAAAGCCGAAGAAGAAGTAGGCCAGGCCCGACACCCGCGCGCCCAGCACGCCGGCCTTGTTGTGCAGCGGCCCGCCGTCGCCCGAGGTGGTGAACGCCGGGTCGCCGGCGTTGTGGGTGGCCAGCGCCAGCACAAACAGCAGCCAGGCCAGCGCGCCGGCCACCAACCAGGCCTTGTGGCGCCAGCGCACGGTGGCGGCCGCCGGTGCGGGGGCGCCCTCGGCAGCCGCGGGGCTGCCGCGCAGGGATGCGAGCGGGAAACTCATGCCCGCCATTCTCGCCCAGCCGGACAACCGGCCGGGCGTGGGTGAAAGGCTCTCAGCCTCTCAGTCGTTCTGCAGGCGTTCCTTGATGATCACCGAGCCGTTTTCCTGCGTCTCGATGACGCCGCGCTCTTCCAGGTCCTTCATGACCCGGCTGACCATCTCGCGCGAGGCGCCCACCACCTTGGCCATGTCCTGGCGGCTGACCTTGTGGCGGATGATCTTCACGCCCTCGGGCGTTTCTTCGGCCATGTCCAGCAGGGTGCGGGCGACGCGGCCGTACACGTCCAGCAGCGCCAGGCTTTCGATCTGGCGGTCGGCGTTGCGCAGCCGGCGCACCAGGCCGCGCATGATGCCGTAGGACAGCGTGCTGTTCTCAGGCAGGCAGCGTGCGAAGTCGGCCCGCGCCAGCACCAGCATGTCGGTCTGGATCTCGGCGCGCACGGTGGCGCTGTGCGGCTCGTTGTCTATCAGGCTCATCTCGCCGACATAGTCGCCGGCCTCCAGCACCGCCAGGATGACCTCGCGGCCGCGCGAATCCGCCGTCAGCACGCGGGCGCGGCCGTTGAGCAGGATGAACAGCGCATTGCTCTTGCGCCCCTGCTCGACCACGATCTCCCCGCGGCGGAAGCGGCGCTTGACGACGCTGTCGGCAATGGCCTGGGCCTGGTCGGCCGTGAGCATGGAAAACAGCGGGACACGGCGTATCAAGTCCAGATTGGACAACATCGACATTCGCTCAGCTCCTCGTGTTGTTGGCGCGGGACCCTGCAGACTACAAGCGCCTCCCCGCGCCGTCTGCAAGAATCAAGCTATTGTGCCCAGGCTATTGTGCCGATTGACGGGCTTGCGACCAGCGGTTTCCGCCCCGATGTAGGCTGCTGGCGTCTGATTGGCGCGACGCCGCGCCCGAACCTCTTTGCCATGAACACCACCTCGACCACCCACGCCCGCGTGCTGATCCTGGGCTCCGGCCCGGCCGGCTGGACGGCCGCGCTGTACGCGGCGCGCGCCAACCTGCAACCGCTGTTGATCACCGGCATCGCCCAGGGCGGCCAGCTGATGACCACCACCGACGTGGACAACTGGCCCGCCGACGTGGCCGGCGTGCAAGGCCCGGAGCTGATGCAGCGCTTCCAGCAGCACGCCGAGCGTTTCAACACCCAGGTGG
>JBBCJV010000023.1:0-28123 GCA_037190565.1 Burkholderiaceae bacterium | reverse complement strand
GTGGCCGGGGCAGTCAACGTGCGCGTAGTGGCGGTTGGCGGTTTCGTACTCGACGTGCGCGGTGTTGATGGTGATGCCGCGGGCCTTTTCTTCCGGTGCCGCGTCAATCTGGTCGTAGGCCTTGGCCTCGCCGCCGAACTTGGTCGACAGAATCGTCGTGATCGCCGCCGTCAGCGTCGTCTTGCCATGGTCCACGTGACCGATCGTGCCCACGTTCACGTGCGGCTTCGTACGTTCAAACTTACCCTTGGCCATGTTGTGCGCTCCTGGCTGAGATGACGGTTGCGGCGTTGATGGAATGAGGCTCGAAACCGATGAAACGTGGTGCCCATGGCGCGGATCGAACGCGCGACCTCTCCCTTACCAAGGGAGTGCTCTACCACTGAGCCACATGGGCATCGGTACGGGTCTGCCGGCCATCAAGAGGCCGGCCGGCAGGCCGGTAACGACGCAAGGAACACTGAAGACTTGTTGCCTGGAACCTGGTTGACAAAGAGCAGCGCGACGGACTTGGAGCGGGAGACGGGAATCGAACCCGCGTCATTAGCTTGGAAGGCTAAGGTTCTGCCATTGAACTACTCCCGCATGCCATGGCCGGACATGTTTGGTGGAGGAGGCTGGATTCGAACCAGCGTAGGCGTAAGCCAACAGATTTACAGTCTGCCCCCTTTAGCCACTCGGGCACCCCTCCAGGGAGCCGGTGAGTATAGCACGGGCTGAATCCGCGGGCGGTGTGCGGCCTGCAAGCACGGCGTCCGGGCGCCGCTGCCCAGGGTCTTCAGCCCGCCGCGGGCAGCCGCCAGTCCAGCACACCGCGCCCAGCCGCCTGCAGGTGGCGCGCCGCCAGGCCGAAGTGCCCGCAGCCTATGAAAGGCACCGGCGGACGCAGGGCCGCCAGCGGCGACGGGTGGTTGCAGCGCAACCACAGGTGGCGGCTGGCGGCCGCCCGCGCCTGCAGCGGCTCGGCCACGGCTTGTGCGTGGCCGCCCCACAGCAAGAACACCTTGGTCGCGGCGTCTTCCACCAGGCTTTGCAATACCAGATCAGTAAGTGACTGCCAACCCACTTTGGCATGGCTGGCGGCCTGGCCGTCTTCCACCGTCAAGGCGGTGTTCAGCAGCAACACCCCTTGCCGGGCCCAGGCCAACAGCGAGCCGTGGCCCGGTGGCGGCAGGCCCAGGTCGCGCTGCAACTCGCGGAAGATGTTGCGCAGGCTGGGCGGCAGCTTCACGCCGGCCGGCACGGAAAAGGCCAGGCCCTGGGCCTGGCCGGCACCGTGGTAGGGGTCTTGCCCCAGCACCACCACCCGCGTGGCCGCCAGCGGCGTGAGCTTCAATGCACACAGCGGGTCGGCGGGATACACCACCGCACCGGCCGCCACGCGCGCCTCCAGCGCCGCCAGCGTGGCCCGGCCGGCGGCACTGTCGCGCCAGCCTTGCAACAGGGGTCGCCAGTCGCCCAGCGCCGGCTCGTCCAGCAGGGCCGAGAGCGGTTGCTGCAGTCGGTTGTCGGACACGTCGCTGAACTCCGGCGCTTCGCTCAGGCGAACAGATCAGCCAGTGCCCGGCCGGGGTCTGCCGCGCGCATGAAGGCTTCGCCCACCAGGAAGGCATGCACGCCGTGTGAGCGCATGCGCTGCACGTCGTCGCGACCCAGGATGCCGGACTCGGTGACCAGCAGCTTGTGGGGCGGCACCTGCGACAACAGGTCCAGCGTGGTGTCCAGCGACACCTCGAAGCTGCGCAGGTTGCGGTTGTTGATGCCCAGCAGCGGCGTCTTCAGGCGCAGCGCGCGGCCCAGCTCCGCCGCGTCGTGCACCTCCACCAGCACGTCCATGCCCAAAGCCAGCGCCGCGGCTTCCAGGTCGGCCATCCGCGCGTCTTCCAGGCAGGCCACGATGAGCAGGATGGCGTCGGCGCCCAGCAGCCGTGCCTGCCACACCTGCAGCTCGTCGACGATGAAGTCCTTGCGCAAGGCCGGCAGCGTGCAGGCGTCGCGCGCCTGGCCCAGGTAGCTGCCATGGCCCTGGAAGAAGCGCTCGTCGGTGAGCACGCTCAGGCAGGCGGCACCGCCGCGCTGGTAGCTGGCGGCAATCTCGGCGGGCACGAAGTGTTCGCGCAGCACGCCCTTGCTGGGGCTGGCCTTCTTGACTTCGGCGATGACGGCCGGTACGCCGGCGGCCAGCTTGCTGCGCAGCGCGCGCTCGAAGCCGCGGGTGTCGCGCGCTGCTTCGGCGGCGGCGCGCCACTCGGCCACGCTGCGCTGGGCGCGCAGGGCGGCGATCTCTTCGCGCTTGACGGCGACGACACGTTGCAGGATGTCGGACAAAAACGATCTCCCGTTGAATGCAGGGTGGCTCAGCGACAGGATGGCTCAGCGGTCGGACAGCCGCAGCCCGGCGCGCTCCACACCCAGCCGCTGGGCCAGCAGGTCGGCCAATGCGCAGACGCGCCGCACCTCGCCCATGCGGCGTGCCGGCTGGTCCAGCAGGCGCGCCACCGGGCCGCGGCCTTCCTGGTGCAAATCTATGGCCACCTGGTGGCGACGGCTGCCGGGCGCGGCGTGGATGCTCCAGCCTTCGCCTTGCAGCAGCCAGGCCTCGCCGCGCTGCGTGCCCACGGGTTCCAGCCGGCCGGGCGGGCCGAAGTGCAGGCGCCAGCCGCTGTCCAGCTGCTGCCACAGGTGGTGCAGCAGCAGGCCCACCGCCACGCCCGCCAGCGCCAGCACGCCCACGGCCTGCGGCGCCGGAAACCCTTCGCTTTGCGACCACACGCCCAGCGCCAACGAAGCCAGCGCCAGCGCCGAACCCCACAGCCGCGGCCGCGGCTGCGGCAGGAACACGCTGGGCTGGTCGGCGGCCTCGCGCAGCAGCGCGGCGCTGCTGGTGCCCAGCGTCCAAGCCATGGTGACCCCGCCCGCGCCGGCTCAGGCCGCCGGCCGGTAGCGGTTCGTCACGCTGACAAACTGCTCCAGCCGCGCGCTGGCAGCTCCCGAGGCCACCGCTTCGCGCGCACGCTTCACGCCTTCGGCCACCGAGGCGGCCACGCCGGCGCAATACAGAGCCGCACCGGCGTTGAGCAGCACCACGTCGCGCACGGGGCCGTCTTCGCCGGCCAGCGCACGCTGTATGCACTGCACCGATTCTTCCTTGTTGGCCACCTTCAGCGCGCGGCTGTCGTACACCGGCAGGCCGAAGTCGCTGGGGTGCACGGTGTACTCGCGCACCTCGCCGTCCTTCAGCTCGCCCACCAGCGTCTCGCCCGACAGCGAGATCTCGTCCATGCCGTTCATGCCGTAGACCACCATCACGTGGTCCGAGCCCAGGCGCTGCAGCACGCGCACCTGTATGCCTACCAGGTCGGGGTGGAACACGCCCAGCAACTGGTTGGGCGCGCCGGCCGGGTTGGTCAGCGGGCCCAGGATGTTGAAGAAGGTGCGCACGCCCAGTTCCTTGCGCACCGGCGCGGCGTGTTTCATGGCCGCGTGGTGGTTGGGCGCAAACATGTAGCAGACGCCGGTTTCTTCCAGCGTCTGCGCCACCTGCTCGGGCGTGAGGTTGATGTAGGCGCCCAGGGCCTCCATCACGTCGGCCGAGCCGGAGGTGGACGACACCGCCCGCCCGGCGTGTTTGGCCACGCGCGCGCCGGCGGCCGCGGCCACGAAGGTGGCGGCGGTGGAGATGTTGAAGGTGTGCGAGCTGTCGCCGCCGGTGCCCACGATGTCCACCAGGCCGGTCTTGTCGGCCACCGGCACCGGCGTGGCGAACTCGCGCATCACCTGCGCCGCAGCGGCGATCTCGCCTATGGTTTCCTTCTTCACGCGCAGGCCCATGGCCAGCGCCGCGATCATCACCGGCGACATCTCGCCGCTCATGATGCGGCGCATCAGCGCCAGCATCTCGTCGTGGAAGATCTCGCGGTGCTCGATGACGCGGGTCAGCGCCTCGGTGTTGCTGATGCTCATGGGTGGGGTCTCCTCGTACCGCGGGTTCACGAGGCCGCCGACCGCGGCGCCCCCATCTGCAGGAAGTTTCTCAGCAGGGCGTGACCGTGTTCGCTGAGTATGGACTCGGGGTGGAACTGCACACCCTCCAGCGGCGCCGGGCCGCCGGCCAGGCCACGGTGGCGCAGGCCCATGATCTCGCCGTCTTCGGTGCTGGAGGTCACCTCCAGCTCGGCCGGCAGGCCGTCGCGCTCCACCGCCAGCGAGTGGTAGCGGATGACGTCGAAGTGCTCCGGCAGGCCCTGGTACACGCCGCGCCCATCGGTGCGGATGGTGCTGGCCTTGCCGTGCATCTGCACTCGCGCGCGCACCACCTTGCCGCCCAGCGCCGCACCTATGGCCTGGTGGCCCAGGCACACGCCCAAGAGCGGCAACTTGCCCGCGAAATGGCGTATGGCCTCTATGCAGATGCCGGCCTCGGCCGGCGAACAAGGCCCGGGCGACAGCACCAGGCGGTCGGGCTTCAGGGCCGCTATGCCGGCGATGTCGATCTGGTCGTTGCGCACCACCCGCACCTCCTGGCCCAGTTCGCCGAAGTACTGCACCAGGTTGAAGGTGAAGCTGTCGTAGTTGTCGATCATCAGCAGCATGTGCGCTCTGCCTGGTTGGGTTCAGCGGATGTCCGGGGTGCACATCCTGCGGGTTGCCCCGCCTGAAGATCCTCCGAGCGTGCCGGGCCGGGTCGGCCTGCGGTGTCGGGGGGCATGTCGGGCGTCCGGGTGCGGACGCAATGCATGGGTCAGGCTGATGGCTTGCGCCAACGCCAACCAGAGCGCGCTGCGGTGATGGGGTGCAGGGCCGACATGGGCGCATTATGGCGCGCCCGCGGGCTTGCCGCGCGGCTTCGTGCCGGGCGGCCGCACCAGCCCTTCGCTGGTGCACAAGCGGCCGCCGCCGCGCCCACCGGCAGCGCACAGCCGCACTTCGTGCACACGCCGCTGCGCCATCTTTGTGCGATGCACAAACAGGCCCGCAAAGCCGGCCGTTATGGCCTGTTACCCCTGGTCACCGGGCTTCTACGCTGCCTGATCTCCTGGACCTTCGACCGGCGCTAGCAGCGCGCCGGCGCTTTCACGTGGCAGCCAACCAAGCCCTGGACCTGTTGTGGATCCTGCTGTGCGCCGCACTGGTGTTTGTCATGCAGGCCGGCTTTCTGTGCCTGGAATCAGGGCTGACGCGCAACAAGAACGCCACCAACGTGGCGGCCAAGAACATCGCCGACTTCGCCGTCGCCGCCCTGCTGTACTGGCTGGTGGGCTTCGGGCTGATGTTCGGCCCCAGCTGGGGCGGCTGGCTGGGCACCGGCCTGTTCGGCGTGCTGGACCAGTTGCCCGACAACGCGCCGCTGCTGGTGTTTGTGCTGTTCCAGGTGATGTTCTGCGCCACCGCCACCACCATCGTCTCGGGCGCGGTGGCCGAGCGCATGCGCTTCAGTGCCTACCTGGCGCTGGCCGGCCTGGTGTCGCTGCTCATCTACCCGGTGTTCGGCCACTGGGCCTGGGCCGGCGCCTGGGGTTTGAGCGGGCCCGGCTGGCTGGCGGAACGGGGGTTTGTGGACTTCGCCGGCTCCACCGTCGTGCACAGCGTGGGCGGCTGGGTGGCGCTGGTGGCGGTGCTGATGGTGGGGCCGCGCAGCGGGCGCTTTCCTGAAGGCCAGGCGCCCTCGGTCATCCCGGCCGGCAACCTGCCCATCGCCATGCTGGGCGTGCTGCTGCTGTACTTCGGCTGGCTGGGCTTCAACGGCGGCAGCACGCTGGCCTTTGACCAGCGGGTGCCCGGTGTGCTGCTGCACACCACGCTGGCGGCGGTGAGCGGCTGTGCCGCCGGTTTGCTGCTGGGCCGCTGGTGGCGCGGCTACTACGAGGTGATGTACCTGCTCAACGGGCTGATCGCCGGGCTGGTGGCCATCACCGCGTCGGCCCATGCGGTGACGCCGTTCCAGTCGGTGCTGATAGGCGCGGTGGGCGCCGCGGCCATGGCCTGGTCACACGAGAAGCTGCTGCAATGGCGCGTGGACGACGCCGTGGGCGCCATCCCGGCCCACCTGGCGGCCGGCATCTGGGGCACGCTGGCTGTGGGCCTGTTCGGCGACCCCGAGCGCCTGGGCACCGGCCTGGGCCGGCTGCAGCAGATCGGCATGCAAGTGCTGGGCATCGTGGTCTGCGGCCTGTGGTGCTGCCTGGTGGCTTGGCTGTTCCTGCGCCACTGGCGGCCGCAGCGCCAGGGCGGCGGCCTGCGTGTCAGCGTGGAGGCCGAGCGTGTGGGGCTGAACGTGGCCGAACACGGCGCGCGCACCGAGCTGATCGACCTGCTGGACGCGATGGAAACCCAGCGCCACAGCGGCGACCTGAGCCGGCGCGTGCCGGAAGAACCGTTCACCGAGGTGGGGCAGATCGCCGGGGCCTACAACCGGGTCATCGGCGCGCTGGACCAGGCCACGCAACAGACGCTGGCCATCCTGCGCGACATGCGCGAAGGCGTGCTCACCTTCACCCGCGAAGGCCTGGTCACCAGCCTGAACCCCGGCGCCGAGAAGCTGCTGGGCCAGGCGGCCGGTGCCGTCATAGGCCAGCCGCTGCCGCAGGTGCTGCAGCGCGCCGGCTGCAACCAGACACCACCGCCGGAGCGGCTGCTGCGCAGCGGCGAGAGGCTGGAGCTGCGCCTGTTCCGGCCCGGCCGGACACGCACCTTCTACGAACTCAATGTCAGCGAAACGCAGACGCCCGAAGGGCCGCGCTACATGGGCACGCTGCGCGACACCAGCGAGCGCAAGCAGGTGGAGGCGGTGCTGCAGCGCGAGCGCGACATCGCGCAGGTGACGCTGGCTTCCATCGCCAACGGCGTGATCACCACCGACGAGGCGGGCCGCATCCAGTACATGAACCCGGTGGCGGCCAGCCTCACCGGCTGGCCGGCGCAGCAGGCGCGCGGGCAACTGGTCAGCGAGGTCTACCAGCTGCACGACGAACACAGCGGCCAGCCCCTGCCCAACCCGGTGCGCGAGGTGCTGCAGCGCAACCAGCCCCAGCCGCGCCACGAACACGCGGCGCTGCGCCGGCGCGACGGCAGCACGGTGCCGGTGCACGACACCGCCGCGCCCATACGCTCGCGCGACGGCTTCCTGATAGGCGCGGTGCTGGTGTTCCACGACGTGACGGTGACGCTGAACCTGGCGCGCGAGCTGTCACACCAGGCGGCGCACGACGCGCTGACCGGCGTGCCCAACCGGCGCGAGTTCGAGCGCCTGCTGGGCGAGCTGCTGAAGCAGCCGCGCCAGCCCGGCACGGCCCACGCCGTGTGCTACCTGGACCTGGACCAGTTCAAGGTGGTCAACGACACCTGCGGCCATGTGGCCGGTGACGAGCTGCTGCGCCAGGTGACGCAACTGGTGCGCGGCCTGCTGCGCAGCGACGACGTGCTGGCCCGCCTGGGCGGCGACGAGTTCGGCCTCATCCTGCGCCACTGCCCGCCCGAGCGCGCGGCGGAAATCGCCGAGCGGGTGCGCGAAGCGGTGGCCGACTTCCGCTTCGGCTGGGAGGGCAAGTCCTTCTCGATCGGCGTGTCCATAGGCATCGTGCCGCTGCCCATGGCCAGCGACGAGCTGGGCACGCTGCTGGCCGCCGCCGACGCCGCCTGCTACGCCGCCAAGGAAGGCGGCCGCAACCGGGTGCACATGTTCCAGCCCGACGACCACCAGGTGCTGGAACAGCGCGGCCAGATGCAGTGGGTGACGCGCCTGCAGGCGGCGCTGGACGAAGACCGCCTGCGCCTGTACGTGCAGCCGGTGCTGCCGCTGCACCCGGAAAGCGGCGACCAGGTGCACCACGAGATCCTGGTGCGGCTGGAAGAAGGCGGCCAGATCGTGCCGCCCGGCGCCTTCCTGCCCGCGGCAGAGCGCTACGGCCTGATGCCGCGCATAGACCAGTGGGTGGTCAACAACACGCTGGCCTGGCTGGGCGACCGCCTGCGCCGCGACGGCCGCATCAACGGCATCTACGCCATCAACCTCTCGGGCGCTTCACTGTCGGACGAACGTTTTCGCCAGACGCTGCGCGCCACGCTGGAGCAGCTGCGCCTGCCCCCGGGTGTGCTGTGCTTCGAGATCACCGAAACCGCGGCGGTGGCCAACCTGTCGAAGGTGGTGCACTTCATAGGCGAGGTCAAGGCCCTGGGCTGCCTGTTTGCGCTGGACGACTTCGGCAGCGGCCTGTCGTCCTTCGCCTACCTGAAGAACCTGCCGGTGGACTTCCTGAAGATAGACGGCGCGTTTGTGAAGGACATCGCCGACGACCCCATGGACCTGGCCATGGTGCAGGCCATCAACGCCATAGGCCATGTGATGGGCCTGAAGACCATTGCCGAGTACGTCAGCAGCGAAGCCATACTGCAACGCCTGCAGGACATAGGCGTGGACTACGGCCAGGGCTACCACCTGGGCATGCCGCGCCCGCTGGGCGAGGACGCCACGGCGCGGGTGATGCCCAGGTAACGGGTCCTGGCCGTCTGATGGGCGCTCAGAACCCCTCTTCCACCAGCTCCGCCGCGCGTATCAGCGCACGCGCCTTGTGCTCGGTTTCGCGCCACTCCATCTCGGGCACGCTGTCGGCCACCACGCCGGCGGCGGCCTGCACACACAGCACCTGGTTCTGGATGATGCCGGTGCGTATGGCGATGGCCACGTCCATGTCGCCGGCAAAGCTGAGGTAGCCGCAGGCGCCGCCGTAGATGCCGCGCTTGACGGGTTCCAGCTCGTCGATGATTTCCATGGCGCGTATCTTGGGCGCGCCGGTCAGCGTGCCGGCCGGGAAGGTGGCGCGCAGCACGTCCAGGTTGTTCATGCCGTCCAGCAACAGGCCTTCCACGTTGCTGACGATGTGCATCACGTGCGAATAGCGCTCGATGACAAAGGCATCGGTCACCTTCACGCTGCCGGTCCTGGCGATGCGGCCTATGTCGTTGCGCGCCAGGTCTATCAGCATCAGGTGCTCGGCGCGCTCCTTGGGGTCGCCCTGCAGCTCGGCTTCCAGCGCCTTGTCCTGCTCGGGCGTGGCACCGCGCGGGCGCGTGCCGGCCAGCGGGCGTATGGTGATCTTCTGGCCCTCGGGCGTGCGCTCCTGGCGCACCAGGATCTCGGGGCTGGCGCCCACGATGTGGAAGTCGCCCATGTCGTAGAAGTACATGTAGGGCGAAGGGTTCAGGCTGCGCAGCGCGCGGTACAACGCCAGCGGGCTTTCGGTGAAACGCTTCTTCAGGCGCTGGCCCACCTGCACCTGCATCATGTCGCCGGCGGCGATGTATTCCTTGGCGCGCTGCACGGCGGCGATGTAGTCGGCCTTGGCGAACTCGCGCTCCACCGCGTAGCTGGGGCCGCGCTTCACCGCCGGTGCCGTGACCGAAAAACGCAGCCGGTCGGCCAGTTCGGCCAGGCGGCGCTTGGCGCGGAAGTAGGCCTCGGGCTGCGCCGGGTCGGC
Source organism: Burkholderiaceae bacterium (assembly GCA_037190565.1). Classification (GTDB taxonomy): domain Bacteria; phylum Pseudomonadota; class Gammaproteobacteria; order Burkholderiales; family Burkholderiaceae_C; genus Rubrivivax. The sequence goes on along the minus strand of JBBCJV010000023.1, from coordinate 18,650 downwards.
CCACACGATGAGGTACAGCCGGCCCGAGAGGTTGTCTATGACCGCCAGTTCCTCGGTCAGCAGCAGCTGGATGTCCGGCGTGTCCAGGCCCCCAGGCTTTTGGGTCTGGGCCAGGCGCGGCTCTATGTAGCGCACCGCGTCGTAGCCGAAGTAACCCGCCAGCCCGCCGCAAAAGCGCGGCAGCCCCGGCGGCAGCGCCGGGCGAAAACGCCGCTGGTAGGCTTCTATGAAGGCCAGCGGGTCGCCTTCGTGGCTTTCCACCACCTGGCCGTCGCTCACCACCTCGGTGCGCCAGCCCGTGGCGCGCAGCAGCGTGCGCGCCGGCAGGCCTATGAAGGAGTAACGCCCGAAACGCTCGCCGCCCACCACGCTTTCCAGCAGAAAGCTGCGGGCCTGGCCGCCGGCCAGCTTGAGGTACAGGCTCAGCGGTGTTTCCAGGTCGGCGAAAGCCTCCTGGATGAGCGGGATGCGGTTGTGGCCCTGGCCGGCCAGGCTGGTGAATTCAAGTTCGGTGATCACGTCGGCTTCTCGGCAACGCTGCGCTCAAGGCAGCAGCGTGGGGTTCGCTCGTGGCGGCGCTTCAGCGTTTGCAGCGCGCCGCCGCAGGCCCGGCCACAGGCGGCCGGGCGCACTCGTCAACGGATCAGCGACGCCAGGGCCAGGCTCCCCGGCCGGGCCAGCCCGCGCGCGCACCGGTGCCCGAACCCAGCAGGTGGGCCACGCGGTCGTCGTGGTTGAACAAGAGGGGCGTGAACATCGCGCCGGCAGTTTAGCAGCGCCCCGGCAGCATCAAGCACACCTCAGCCGGGCAGCCAGCGTGCCAGTTCGTCCAGGCGGTCCAACACCGCGTCCGGCCCGGCACTGGCGGCCGGCTGGCCGTGGTTGTAGCCGTAGCTCACCAGCACCACCGGGCAGCCGGCGGCGCGCGCCGCGGCCGCGTCGTTGGCCGAATCGCCCACCACCAGCGTGTGCGCCGGCGCTGCGCCCAGGGCTTCGCAGCTGCGCAGCACCGGCAGCGGGTGGGGCTTCTTGTGCTCGAAGGCGTCGCCGCCGAACACCACGCTGAAGCAGCTGGCCAGCCCCTTGGCGGCCAGCAGCTCGCGCGCAAACTCGCCGGGCTTGTTGGTCAGGCAGGCCAGCTTCCACCCGCGTGCCTGCAGCAGCGCCAGGCCCTCCGGCACCCCGGGGAAGACGGCCGAGTGCCGGCCGTTCAGGCCGCGGTAGTGGTGCTGGTAGCGCGCCCAGGCCAGCTCGTAGTCGCTGGCCGGCGCGCCCACCTGGGCCAGGGTCTGCAGCAGCAGGTACTCCGAGCCCTTGCCCACGGTGCGCAGCACAAAGTCGCGCGATACCGGCGGGCGGCCCAGGTCGGCCAGGGTTAGCGCCAGCGCGGCCTGGAAGTCGCCGACGGTGTCGACCAGCGTGCCGTCCAGGTCTATGACGGCGGCGTGCAGGGCCTGGTTGCCCCAGGGCGGGGCGGCGGCATCGGTGCGGTGGAGCATGGCCGCAGTATGGCCGCGGCGGCGAGGTTGAGCCGCGCAGCTACGGCTGCTCGCTGGGGTCGAAGTCCAGTTCCACCTTGGCGCCGTTGGGGTCGAAGCTGAACAGCTGCCAGGTGCCGGCACCGGCCTGCTGCTGCAGCATGTACTTCACGCCGGCTTCGTCCAGCCGCGCCTTCACGGCCTTCAGGCCGCTGGCGGTGAAGGCCATGTGGTCGATGACGCCGGTGCGGCCGCTGGGCATGGGGCGGTCCCAGTAGATGTGCAGAATGGCCTGCGTGCCGCCGGGCGCGTACAGCCAGGCACCGGGGAAGCCCAGGTCCGGGCGGTGGCCTTCCACAAAACCCAGCAGGCCGCAGTAATAGCCCAGCGTGGCCTCACGGTTCTCGGCCGTGATGGTGAAGTGGTTCATGCCGTGGATCACCGCTGCGCTCCTCGTACCTGGACGGGCTTTCAGGCCAGCAGTATCAGCGCACCGCTGCGCTGGCGAGACTCCAGGCGCTGGTGCGCCTGCGCGGCCGATTCCAGCGTGAAGCGCTCCACCGGCGGCAAGCGCAGATGCCCGTCGGCCAGGGCCTGCCACACGGCCTGGGCGCGGCTGGCCAGGGCCTGGCGCGTGGCGGTGTAGGTCATGACCACGGGCCGCGAGAAGGTCAGCGACTTGGCCACCAGCGCATCCGGGTCCACCGGCGGCAGGCCGCCGCCGGCCTGGCCCACGCTGATCCAGTGCCCGCAGGGCGCCAGCGCGGCCAGGTTCTCGGCCACGGCCGGGCCGCCCAGGCCGTCCACCACCACGTCGGCCCCGCCGGCGATGCGCTGCACCGCGGCGGCAAAACGCCCGTCGGGCGCGACGATGACGTGCTCGCAGCCGTACTCGCGCGCCAGGCGGGCCTTGTCTTCGCTGGACACCGTGCCCATCACCGTGGCACCCAGGCGGCGCGCCCAGTGGCACACCAACAGGCCCAGGGCGCCGGCGGCGGCATGCACCAGCAAACGCGTGCCCGGGCCGACGCGGCCCAGGTCGTGCAGCAGCAGGTGCGCCGTCATGCCCTTGAGCAGCACGGCCGCGGCGGTTTCATCTTCCACGCCCGCCGGCAGGCGCAGCACACGGTCGGCCGGCACGGTGCGCACCGTGGCGTAGGCGCCGGGCTCGGGCGCCAGGTAGGCCACCCGGTCGCCCGGCAGCAGGCCGGTGACGCCGGGGCCCACGTCCAGCACCGTGCCGGCGGCCTCCATGCCCGGCGTGCCGCCTTCGGCCAGCATGGGCGGTATCCAGCCGCGGCGCAGGTACACGTCTATGAAGTTCACGCCTATGGCGCGCTGGCGTATGCGCAGCTCGCCTTCGCGCGGTGCCGGCGCCTCGCCGTCCACCGCGTGCAGCACGTTCGCGTCGCCGTAGCGCTGCACGATGATGCGGCGCGTGGGCACCGGCAAGGCGGTGGGCAGCGGCTGGGCGGCGCCCTGCCCTGGCGCGCCCAGGTCGCCGCCGGCCTGCAGGTGGCGGCGCAGGTTCTCGAAGCCGGCTTCGTACACGCCTTGCGCCACCATGTCGCGCAGCTCGCGCTCCATGCCCGGCGGCGTGGCGAAGCTGCTTTCCCAGTGCCAGAAGGTGCGGTTGCCGTCGGTCACCGGCTTCAGCGTCACGGTGGCCACGTAGCGCTGCAGCGGCACGGTGGCTTCGACGATGCAGTAGGTGCTCTTGTACTCGCGGTCGTCCAGCGTGATCAGCTGTTCGCGTATGTGGTTACCGTCCTTCAGGGTGAAGTTGCGCACGCAGCCCACCTGGTCGCTGCGTTCTCCGCGTTCTATGTGGCTCTTGTCGACCACCGTGTGCCACTGGTCGTGGCTGTTGAAGTCGCGTATGACGGCCCACACGCGCGCTATCGGCGCGTCGATGATGGTGGAGCGGACAACCTTCTGCAGCATGGTGCGCTAACGCGATGGAAGACGCTGGCCTTCAGCGGAACAAGCGCTTCAGCGCGTCGAACCCGGTCTGGAACACGCCCTGGCCAATCAGCTGCGTCAGCTCGCCTTCGCGCCCTTCGTCACAGTCGAACTCGGCGCTCCACTCGGCAAAACAGCGCTGGCCGTCGGTCACCGGCGTGAGCTTGAGCGTGGCGGTGTAGTTGGCCACGCCCATGGGGCTTTCCAGGATCTCGTAGGTGCAGCTGTAGTCGTAGTCGGACAGCCCCGTGAGCCGCTCGCGTATCAGCCCGCCGTCGCGCGTGTGGAAGTGGCGTATGCAGCCCACGCGGTCGGGCGCCTCGCCGTTTTCTATGCGGCTGTCGGCGATGGCCGGGTGCCACTGCGGCAGGCCGTTGAAATCGCGCACGCGGGCCCAGACGTTGTCGGCGCTGGCTTCGATCACGCTGGAGACATAGACCCGGACCATGGCCGCTTACTCCCCGCCGCCCGGCTTGCCGCCCGAGCTGCCGCCGGGGCCGGTGCGCGGTGCCGGCGGCAGGGCCGCCTGCGTGCTGCCGCCGGTGAGGCGCTGCAGGTCGCCGGCCTCCAGGCCGATCTCGCGCAGCAGCTGGTCCACCAGCGGCGCCTGGGCGCGGAAGCGCAGCGCCGAGTTGACGACGTTGTCGGCAAAGCCGCCGTTGCCGCCATCGCCACCGCCGCCGCCCCCGCCGGCCAGGCCGTCCACGTGCAGGATCTTGATGCCCTCGATGCGCTCCATGGGCTTGACGCTCTCGCGGATGATGGCCTCGGCCTTCTCCACCAGGCGCATGCGCAGCGCCGAGGCCCGCGCCTCGGGCGTGAGCATGTTGTGGGCTTCGTTCATCAGGCGCTGGGCGTCGGCCTCGATCTCGGCGCGCACACGCGCGGCGGCAGCGCGTATGCGCTCGGCATCGGCGTCGGCCTCGGCCTGCGCGCGCACGGCGGCGCCGCGATCGGCGCTGGCACTCTTCTCGGCCTGGGCCGCGACCGTCAGGCGCAAGGCCTCGCGCTCGGCGGCCTGGGCCGCGGCGATCAGTTCGATGGCCTTCTTGCGCTCGGCCATCTCCACCTCGCGCGCGGTGAACACCTTCTCTTCGGCCTCCACCGCCTTGGCACGTGCCGCCTCGGCCTGGGCCTGGGCCTCGCTCTGGGCGCGGCTTTCCTGCGCCACGGCGATGGCCCGCTGCTGCTCGGCCAGCTCCAGCGACTTGCGGCGCTCCACCTCGGCGGCCTGTATGGCGCGCTCCTTGTTGATGCGCTCCTGCTCCAGGCTTTGTTCGCTGCGTATGCGGGCGGCGTCTATGGCCTGCTTGGCGGTGATCTGCGCGCCTTCGGCGTCCTGCTCGCGCTGCGCCTTCTCGGCCACCAGCTCGGCACGCTGGCGAGCGCGCGCAATCTCCACCTCGCGCTGCTGCGCCAGACGCGCCTGCTCGGCTTCGCGGTCTATGTCCAGGCTGAGCTTCTCGGCTTCCAGGTTCTTGTTGCGTATCGCCACCAGCGTGTCCTGCTCCACGTCGTTGCGCTGCTTCTTGCGGCGCTCTATCTGCTCGGTCAGGCGCGTCAGACCCTCGGCGTCGAAGGCGTTGCTGGGGTTGAAGTACTCCATGCCGGTCTGGTCGAGCTGGGTCAGCGAGGCGGCTTCCAGCTCCAGGCCGTTCTTGGTGAGGTCGCCGGCCACGGCTTCACGCACCCGCTTCACGTAGCTGCCGCGCTTCTCGTGCAACTCCTCCATGGTCATCTCGGCGGCGGCGGTGCGCAGCGCGTCTATGAACTTGCCCTCGACCAGCTCCTTGAGCTGCTCCGGCTCCATGGTGCGCAGGCCCAGCGTCTGCGCCGCAGCGGCCACCGCGCTGGCTTCGGCCGCCACGCGCACGTAGAACTCGGCGATCACGTCCACGCGCATGCGGTCCTTGGTGATCAAGGCCTTGTCGCGCCCGCGCGCCACCTCCAGGCGCAGCGTGTTCATGTTCACCGGGATCACGTCATGCACGATGGGCAGCACGAAGGCGCCGCCGTCCAGCACCACCTTCTGGCCGCCCAGGCCGGTGCGCACGAAGGCGCGTTCCTTGCTGCTGCGCAGGTACAGCCAGTGCAGCAGCCACACGACGATGGCGACAACGATCGCCACGACGATCAGGCCGAGGATGAAACTGCCGAATTCAGCGCCGGTCATGGTGCGTGTCTCCGTTGAAATCTGGTTATCGCGTGATCTGGGTGAAGCGCCGCGTGGTCTCGGTCAGCGCCTGTTCGGTGGGCAGCCGTTCCATGGAACTGGCGCCGTAGAAGCCGTGGCACTCGGGGCACTGGCGCAGGATGGTCTGCGCGTCCTCGGGCGTGGCAATGGGGCCGCCGTGGCACAGCACGATGACATCGCTGCGCGCCGACAGCGCCGCCGCGGCCCAGGCGCGTATGGGCGCCACGCAGTCCTGCAGCGTCAGCGCCGTTTCGGCGCCTATGCTGCCGCCGGTGGTCAGGCCCAGGTGGCACACCACGATGTCGGCCCCGGCCCGCGCCATGGTGCGCGCCTCTTCTTCGTTGAACACATAGGGCGTGGTCAACAGGTCCAGCGCGTGGGCGCGTTCGATCATCTCCACTTCCAGCGCGTAGCCCATGCCGGTTTCTTCCAGGTTGGCGCGGAAGGTGCCGTCGATGAGGCCCACGGTGGGGAAGTTCTGCACGCCGGAAAAGCCCAGGTCTATGAGCCGGCGCAGAAACTGGTCCGGGATCATGAAGGGGTCGGTGCCGTTGACACCGGCCAGCACCGGCGTGTGCTTGACCACCGGCAGCACCTCGCGCGCCATCTCGCAGACGATCTCGTTGGCGTTGCCGTAGGCCAGCAGCCCGGCCAGCGAACCACGCCCGGCCATGCGGTAGCGGCCGGAGTTGTAGATGACGATGAGGTCTATGCCGCCGGCTTCTTCGCACTTGGCCGACAGGCCCGTGCCGGCGCCGCCGCCCACGATGGGCGTGCCGGCGGCGATCTTGGCGCGCAAGCGGGCAAGGATGTCCTGGCGGGCGATACGGGGCATGAGGGTCTCCGTCGGCTTCTTGTGGGGGTCCGCTCAGGCGCGCCGCAGGCGGCCGTCACCCGGCGCGATGTCGCGCCAGGCGGCCACCAGCGCGTCGGCAAAGGCCTCGTCGTTGATGTGGTGCGGCAGCCGCAACAGCTGGCGCTGCGTGCCGCTGCGGAAACCCTTGGCCACGGTGTCGAACAGCACGCGGTCGGCCTCGGGGTCGTGGAAGGGCTGGCCCGGCGCGTCTATGGCGCTGACGCCGCCTTCGGGGATGAGAAAGCGCACCGGGCCGCTCATGGCGTTGAGCTTGGCCACCAGCATCTCGCCGATCAGCCGGCATTCGTCGGCCGTGGTGCGCATCAGCGTCACCGTGGGGTTGTGGCGGTACAGGCGGCGGCCCTTGAACTTCTCGGGCACGGTCTCCCAGCCGCTGAAGTTCACCATGTCCAGCGCGCCCAGCGAGCCCACGTAGGGCACGGCGCGGCGGGCGAACACGTCCAGGCGCGTGGGACCGGCGCTGAGCACGCCGCCCACCACCTCGTCGGCCAGCTCGGTGGTGCTGACGTCGATGACGCCGGCCAGCAGGCCGCTGTCGGCCAGCTTTTCCATGCTCTGCCCGCCCACGCCGGTGGCGTGGAAGACCAGGCAGTCGACGTCGTCGCCCAGGCGTTTGGTGACGGCCTGCACGCAGGGCGTGGTGACGCCGAACATGCTCAGGCCCACCGCCGGCTTGGTGGCCGCCGCGTCGGTTTGCGGCGGGTGAGCGATCATGCCGGCCAGCGCATGTGCCGCATTGGCCAACACCTGCTGGCTGATGCGGTTGATGCCCTGCACGTCGGTGACCGAGTACATCATGCAGATGTCGCTGGGCCCCACGTAGGGCCGCGTGTCGCCACTGGCCATGGTGCTGACCATCACCTTGGGCAGGCCTATGGGCAGGGCGCGCATGCCTTGCGTGGCCAGGGTGGTGCCGCCGGAACCGCCGGCGGAGATCAAGCCGCCCAGGTCGCGGCGCGTGCGCACGAAGTGCTCGAAGGCGGCGGCCATGGCGGCGACGGCGCTGCCGCGGTCGCCGCTGAACACCGCGGCCTCGCCGCCCGGGTGGTGGCGCGCCACCTCGCGCGGGTGCACGCTGGCCGGCGAAGGTTTGCCGCTGGTGGACAAGTCCACCGTCACCACGCGCAGGCCCAGCTTTTCCAGGCACTGGCGCAGGAAGTTCAGTTCGCGGCCCTTGGTGTCGAAGGTGCCGGCCACGTAGGCGGCGCGGGCGCTGCTGGCCGCCACCGGGAACTCGACCACGGTGCCGGAGGCTGCCGCGGGCATCGAGGGCGCCGCCGGTGCGCTGCCCGCACGCAACTCGGTCTGGCGCGGAATGTCCGCCGCCGGGGCCGCGGTGCCGCCGGCGTTCCAGCGGGTGAAGCCGCGCACGGTGCGCGGCTGCAAGTCGTCCAGCGAAGGCGCACCGTCGCCATGCGCACGCCGCACGGTCAGCACCTGCACGCCGGGCGCGTCGGCCGGTGGCGGCGCTTCCTGCGCGGCCTGGTCCTCGTCGTGGCCGCCGGCGCGCACGCCCAGCAGGCGCTCCTGCAGCGCGCGGTCGGCCGCCAGTTCGGCGGCAGACAGTTCGTGGGCGATGCGGCCGTTGACCATCACGCCTATGCGGTCGGCCACCGAGATGGCCACGCCCAGGTTCTGCTCTATCAGCAGGATGCCCATGCGGCCTTCGGAGCCCAGCGTGCGCAAGGCCTGCGCCACCTGCTCCACGATGACCGGCGCCAGGCCTTCGGTGGGCTCGTCCATCACCAGCACACGCGGCTGCAGCAGCAGCGCGCGGCCTATGGCCAGCATCTGCTGTTCGCCGCCGGAGAGTTGGGCGCCGCCGTTGCTCTTGCGCTCGGCCAGGCGCGGGAACATGGTGTAGACACGCTCCACGTCGCGCCGGTGCGGGGCCACCAGCTTGAGTGTCTCGTCCACGGTGAGCGAGGGCCACACCCGCCGGCCCTGCGGCACGTAGGCGATGCCGCGCTGCGTGATCTGGTGCGGCGCCAGGCCCAGTATGGGTTCGCCCGCCAGGCGCAGGCTGCCGGTGGCCGGCACCAGCCCGCAGATGGCGTTGCATAGCGTGGTCTTGCCCATGCCGTTACGGCCCACGATGCCCAGCACGCCGCGGCCCAGCGTGAAGCCCACGCCCTGCAGCGCGTGGGCGCGGCCGTAGTACACGTCCAGGCCTTCGGCCACCAGCAGCGGCGTGTTCTCGCTACCGGCTGCGTCGTCGCGGCTGCCGCGCGTGCGCCACAGTGCCATCAGTGGTGGCTCCCCATGTAGATGGCCTGCACCTGGGCGTCGTTCTGCACCTGCTCCGGCGTGCCGGTGGTGAGCACGCGCCCGTTGTGCATCACGGTGACCTTCTCCACCACCGACAAGGCGATGTCCAGGTCGTGTTCGATGATGACGAAGCTCATGTGCGCCGGCAGCGAGCGCAGCAGCGACACCAGCTCGCGCCGCTCGGCCGGCGAGAGGCCAGCCGCCGGTTCGTCAAACAGGATGAGGCGCGGCGCACCGGCCAGCGCCATGCCGATTTCCAGCTGGCGCTGCTGGCCATGCGCCAGGTTGGCCACCAGCTCGTCGGCGATGTGGGTCAGGCGTGCGCGCTCCAGCAGGTCTTGCGTGGCCAGCACGCTGGCGCTGCCGGCGCCGGCGCGCCAGAAGCTGAAGCGCCCGTTGCTGACGCCGCGCACGGCCAGGAACAGGTTGTCGCGCACCGTCAGCTCGCGAAACAGCAGCGAGCTCTGGTAGGTGCGGCGCAGGCCCTTGCGTATGCGTTCCTGCGGCGGCAGCTCGGTGATGTCTTCACCAAAAAAGCGTATGCGGCCCGATGTGGGCGGAAAGTCGCCGGTGATGGCGTTGAACAGCGTGGTCTTGCCGGCCCCGTTGCTGCCCAGCACGGCGTACTTCTGCCCCGCCGCCACGGTGATGGACACGTCGTCCACCGCCCGCAAGGCGCCGAAGGCGCGGGTGACGTTCTCCAGCACCAGCGCGTCGTTCGAGGCCAGCGGCGCCAGCGCACGCGCCGGCCCCGCCGGTGCCGCGCGTGCGCTGGTTCGTATTGAAGTGACAGAAGCCATGGCGGTCAGGTCCGCAGCGGCCCACCCAGCGGCCGCCGCGGAACCGGCTTCGCCGGGCCGCTGGCGGCGCCCCCCTGGGGGGGAGCGGCGAAGCCGCTACGGGGGGGGGCCCAGTTCATCACGGGCAGTTCGGCTCGTCGCGCGAACCCACCTTGAACTGGTCCTTGGGGATGCCCAGCAGCTGGTCCACCCCGTCGACCTTGCGGATCACCCGCGTGGTCAGGTCGCCGCTGCTGGTCTTCACCACCTCGGTGACGAAGGTGGAGCCTATGGCCTGGCGGTTGCTGTCCAGCTTGATGGTGCCGGTGGGTGCCTTCAGCTCCAGGTTCTGCAGCGCGTCGCGGAACTTGGCCTGGCCGCCGCCGAGGTCGCCGCCCACCTTCTCCAGCGCGTCCAGCGCGGCCTTCATGTTGGTGTAGTACACCAGCGCAAACAGGCTGGGGCTGGGGTAGCCGCCGGCGGAGACCGGGTAGTTCTTCTGGTAGTCGGCCACGAAGGCCCTCCAGTCGGCGCCGTCGTAGGCGTCGGCCAGCGGGCCGGCGGCGATGGTGCCCACCAGCGAGTCGCGGCGCTTGCCGCGGTAGTTCAGCACGTCCTGGCTGACGGTGATGCTGCCGCCGATCATGGGCTTGTCGCCGCCGGCGTTTTCGTACTGCGTCAGGAAGTTCACCGCGTCGGCACCGCCCAGCACCACCAGCAGCGCGTCCACGTCACGCGGGATGCGGGCGATGACCGAGGAGTAGTCCTTGCCGCCCAGCGGCACCCAGGCCTTGACCGGCACCTTGCCGCCCAGGCGGCAGAACTCGCTCATGAAGCCCTGCACCTGGCTGTACGGGAAGGCGTAGTCCTCGGCGATGACCATCACGCGCTTGTAGCCCTTGTCCAGCGCCGTCTTGCCCAGGCCCACCATCCACTGCGCACCCTCGGTGTTGAAGCGGTAGAAGTTGGGGCTGGGGTTGACCAGCGTGGTGGCCTGCGCGCCCGAGCCGCCGTTGATGAAGGTGGTTTGCGGCTGCGTCTTGCTGTAGTCCTTGACGGCAATGCCCTCGCCGCCGGACAAGGGGCCGACCACGATGTCCACCTTGTCCTGCTCCACCAGCTTGCGCACCGCGTTCACGGCCACGTCGGGGTTGGCGTTGGAGCTGGCCTTGATGATCTCTATGCGGCGCCCGGCCACCATGCCGCCGCGCTGCTTGACGGCCAGTTCCGCACCGCGCATGCCGTCGGCGCCACCGGCGGCAAACGGGCCTTCCAGCGTGGCCAGCAGGCCGATCTTGACCGGTTGGCCTTGCTGCGCCAGGGCCGTGCCGCCCAAGGCCAGGGCCGCGGCCGCACCAAGCACCGATCGCACCAGGAATCGCTTCGTCACTTTCACGCTTGTCTCCTTGGGGGTTGTGAGCTGTTGACCTGCTGTGAGCCGAAGCGCGCACGCAACTTCGCCCACAACCCGAGCAGGCCGTCGGGTGAAAACAGCACGATGGCGAGGAACACGCCACCTATGAGCAGGTTGAAGCGTTCGCGGTCTATGAGGTCGATCGCAAACGTCTGCAGCAGCACAAACACGATGGCGCCTATGAACGCGCCTATCGGGTGCCGCATGCCGCCGAGCACGGCGATGATGAGGATGTTGATCAGCCACCCGGTGTTGACCGAGTTGGGCGTGATCAGGCCGTTGTACCAAACCAGCAGCACCCCGCCGACCGCGGCCATGACCCCGGCCACGGCGTAGGCCGCCACACGGTGTGCCACCACATGGAAGCCCAGCGCCGCCATGCGCCTGGGGTTGTCGCGCACGCCTTGCAATGCCACACCGAAGGGTGCACGCACCAGCCACTTCACCGCGAAGTAGCCGGCCAGCGCACAACTGAGCGCCAGGAAGTAGAACGGCATGGGCTTGTGGAAGTCCACGCCGAACACCGTCGGCGGGTACACCTTCTGGAAGCCCTGGAAGCCGTTGAAGACGCTGTAGTTCTGCAGCGCCAGGTAGTAGAAGGCCACGCCGAAGGCCAGCGTGATCATGATGGTGTAGATGCCTTCGGTGCGCACCGACAGCCAGCCCACCAGCGCGGCGCACAGCGTGGCCACCGCCACCGCAATGGGCACCACCAGCCACCAGGGCCAGCCCAGGCTGAGTTCGGTGGTGCCGCTGACGCCCAGGATGGACACCGTGTAGCCGGCGATGCCGCCTATGGTGAGCTGGGCCAGCGAGATCATGCCGCCGTAGCCGCCCAGGAAGGTCAGCGACAGCGCGATCAGCCCCAGCGCCAGCGCCTGCCCGGCGATCTGGAAGGTGAAGAACGGCGTGGCCACAAACGGGTACACCAGCAGCAGCGCCAGCACGAACACATGGCGCGCCGAGAGGTGGCGCCACAGGTACTTCAGCCAGCGCGGTGCGTCGCTGTCGGCATACGGATCGGGTGCCGCCACAGGCACCGCCTGCCGCGCCGCCGGTGACGGCCGCGGTGCAGGCGCAGCAGAGGCCGCGCCCGGCGACATGGCCCGCCGCCAACGTGCCGCGCTCATGACCGCCCCCCCCTCGACCGGTCTGACCAGAACCCCCCGCTCGGCGGGGGGCAGGGGGGTGCCCACGCTCTGCCGAAGGGCGACCTCATGAGCATGCGCAGCATGTTCATGAGGTTCGTCCCATGATGCCGCGCGGCCTGAAGGCCAGTACGAGGATGAGAATCACGAAGGTGAACACCACGCTGTAGGTGGGCGCGTAGGCCAGGCCGTAGGTTTCCGCCAGGCCCAGGATGACCGCGCCTATGGCGGCACCCACCACGCTGCCCATGCCGCCCACAATGACCACGATCAGGCTGGCCAGCAGCAGGCGCGTGTCTTCACCCGGCACCATGCTCAGCTCCACGGCGCCGATGACACCGCCGAAGCCGGCCAGGCCGGCGCCCAGCATGAAGGTCACCGCAAACACCAGGTTCACGTTGACACCGGCGGCCGACAACATGCCGCGGTCGTCCACGCCGGCGCGGATCATCGCGCCCACCTTGGTGCGGTTGAGCAGCCACCACAGCAGCACGCCTATGCCTATGCCGAAGCCCAGCAGGCTGAGCCGGTAGGCCGAGTAGGCGCGGATGATGGGGATGTCGCGTATCGGCCCTTGCAGCCACTCCGGCGCTTCCATCTGGTGCACCTGGCCGGTGAAGACCCACAGCAGGATGTCGGCCACCACGATGGACAGGCCGATGGTGACCATGGTCTGGCGCAGCTCCTGGCCTTGCATGTGGCGCAGCAGCAGCACCTGGATCAGCAGGCCGGCAATGGCCGCGGCGGCAAAGCCCCCGGCCACGGCCAGCAGCCACCAGCCGGTCTTCTCGGCGATGACAAAGCCTATGTAGCCGCCCAGCAGGTACAGCGAGCCGTGCGCCAGGTTGACGTTGCGCATCAGCCCGAACACCAGCGTGAAGCCGCTGGCCACGATGAAGTACAGCGAAGCCAGCGTCAGGCCGTTGAGCAGCGTCAGCAGGTACAGGCGTGTGTTGTCCACCAGCGCCCAGGCCGAGAACACGGCGATGGGGCCGCCTATCAGCAGCCACAGCCACAGCGCCTGCCGCGAACGGGTCATGCGTGCCCCCAGGGCGCGATGCGCCCGCCCCCCGAGGGGGTGAGCCGGCTTGGAGCGGTCCGGCGCCGGCTCATGCCGCGCGCTCCCAGCGTCTCTCGCTGGCGACGGGCGGGGGCTTGGCGAACACGCCGTCCTTCATCACCGCCAGCAGGCGCTGCGGGTCACGCAGTATGGACAGCTGCGCCAGCGGGTCGCCGTCCACCAGCAGCAGGTCGGCCAGGTAGCCTTCCTTGACCAGCCCCAGGTCGTGCGGGCGGTTCATGATGGGCCCGCCGTAGGCGGTGGCGCTGCGTATGGCCTCCTGCGGCGTGAAGCCCAGGAACTTCACGAAAAACTCCAGGTCGCGCGCGTTCTGGCCATGCGGCGTGAAGGCAAAGCCGTAGTCGCCGCCGGGCAGTATGCGCACGCCGCGCTTGTGCATCTTCTGCAGCGAATCCAGCGCCGCGTCCCATTCCACCTGGTAGCCCATCTCGGTGGCCTTGGCGCGTGTCACGCCCCAGGGTTCGGCTTCGTTGAGCATGGCGTACAGGATGGCCAGGCCCGGCGCCACGAAGATGCGGTCGCGCTGGGCTTCCAGCATGTCCAGCGTTTCGGGGTCGGTGAAGCTGGCGTGGTAGATCACCGTGGCGCCGTGCTTCAGCGCCTGCTTCACGCTGGCGGCCGAGCGTGCGTGCACGGTGATGCGCTTGCCGCGCAGGCGCACTTCTTCGGCCGCAGCGGCCACCTCGGCATCGGTCATCCAGGTGGTGTCGGCCGGCGCCTGCGGCGTGAAGTTGTCGCCCGACAGGTTGAGCTTGATGGAGTCCACGCCGTACTTCAGGAACAGGCGCACCGCCTTGCGCATCTCCTCGGCGCCGCTGACATTGACGCCGAAGCTGAACTCCGGAAACGGCAGGTGCGGCAGCGTCTCGTCGCCCAGGCCGCCCATCACGGTGATCTCCTGGCTGGCGGCCAGGTAGCGCGGCCCGGCGATCTGCCCGCTTTCTATGGCGTTGCGCGTGACCACGTCCAGCCGCGGCTTGGCGCAGGCGGCGCCCACGCAACTGGTCCAGCCGGCTTGCAGGTAGCGCTTGGCCACCTTGGCACACCACAGCACATGCTCTTCCAAAGGCATGGTCTGTATGCCGGCCAGCGTGGCGGCGTCGTTCCAGCTGAAGTGGGTGTGTGCCTCGCACATGCCGGGCATCAGCGTGGCGCCGGCACCGTCCACCACCAGGGCGTCGCCCGGGGCGATGGCCGCGGTGCTGCGCCCCACCTGCACGATGCGGTTGCCACGCACCCGCACGCTGCCGCTGTAGGGATGGGCGGCACCGCTGCCGTCCAGGATGCGCACGTTGGTGAACAGGATGTCCTGCATGGCGGCGGCTCCTTCTGGCTTACGCGGCCCAGCGGGTGAGCGACGCGCCGCTGCGCGCCGCCTGCGGCCCGCGCAGCGGCGGCGCGCGGTGGAAGTGGCCGTCCTTCATCACGGCCAGGATGCGCGCCTTGTCCTGCAGCACGGTGATGTCGGCCAGCGGGTCGCCGTCTATCAGCAGCAGGTCGGCCAGGCAGCCCTCGCGTATGTAGCCCAGCTGCTTGCCCATCTTCATCATGGGCCCGCCCCAGGCGGTGGCCGAGAGCAGGGCTTCCATGGGGCTCATGCCCACGTACTTAACGAAGTACTCCAGGTCCTTGGCATTGGTGCCGTGGGGTGTCCAGGCAAAACCGTAGTCGCCGCCGGGCAGTATGCGTATGCCGCGCTTGCGCATGGCCTGCATGCTGTTGATGGCGGCTTCCAGCTCGCGGTGGTAGCCCATCTTCTCGGTCACCTCGCGCGTGAGGCCGTACTCGCTGGCGTGGTAGCAGGTGTTGATCAGCCAGGCCAGGCCGGGCGCCACGAAGTGGCTGAACTTGTTGGCTTCCAGCAGGTCCAGCGCTTCCTCGTCGGCAAAGCTGGCGTGGTAGATGACCTCGATGCCCAGCTCCACGCACTTCTTGATGGCCCAGGTGCTGCGCGCATGCGCCGCCACCCGCTTACCCCAGGCCTTGGCTTCTTCCACGCAGACGCGGATCTCTTCCTCGGTGAACTGGCTCATCTCCGACGGCATGCCGGTGATGGACTCGCCCGAGAGGTTGATCTTCAGCGTGTCCACGCCGTACTTGGCGAACATGCGCACGCAGCGGCGCATCTCGTGCGGGCCGCTGACCACGGCGCCGAAGGCAAACTCCGGCTGCGGCAGGTGGGGCTGCGTGGTGTCGCCCAGGCCGCCGGGCACGGTGATTTCCTGGCTGGCAGCCAGGTAGCGCGGGCCAATGATCATGCCGTCGTTGATGGCGTTGCGTATCACCACGTCCAGCCGCGGCTTGGCGGTGGCCGCGCCCACGCAACTGGTCCAGCCCATGTCCAGGTAACGCTCGGCCACCTGGGCGCACCACAGGATGTGCTCTTCCGGCGGCATGCGCTGTATGGCGTCCAGGCTGGGCTGGTCGTTCCAGCTGAAGTGCGTGTGCGCCTCGACCATGCCGGGCATCAGGAAGGCGCCGCCGCCGTCTATCACCGTGGCACCGGCCACGGCCTGGGGGCGCTGGCCCCAGGTGCTGCGCACCACGCGCGTGATGCGGTTGCCCTGCACCAGCACGTCGCCGGTGAACGGCGTTTCGCCGCCGCCATCGAAGATGCGCACATTGGTGAACTGCACGTCGGCCATGTCTCGAGGCTCCTTCAGCTGCGCTGGCGGTCCAGGAAGTCGCGCAGCGCGCGCTGGCACTCGGCCGTGCGCTCCAGCATGGGCCAGTGCCCGCAGCGCGACAGCGCGTGCACCCGCGCGTCGGCCAGGCGCTCGGCCAGCTGGCGTGCCGCCGACAGCGGCGTGACCACGTCTTCGTCGCCGTTGACGATGAGCACCGGGCAGGTGATGGCCTCGGTGCGCGCGGCCTGCGCCTCGGCCAGCGCGGTGCAGTTCCTGGCCAGGCCTTCCACGTCCTGGCCGCCCACACACTCGCGCACAAAGGCCACGGTGACGGGCTGCGTCTGGCGGCTGTCGGCCGACAGCGAGGCCTGCGACACCGCCTCGGCGATCTCGAACAAGTGGCCCTTGGCGCGCGCCGCGGCGGCCCGTGCATGCATGGCGTCGCGCATGGGCTGGGCCGGCTGGCCCAGGGCGCCGAACAAGGCCAGGCTGCGCACCCGCTGCGGCGCCTTCACCGCCAGGTGCTGCGCGATCAGCGTGCCGAAGCTGTGGCCCGCCACGTGCACCCGCTCCAGTTGCAAGGCATCGCACACCCGCAGCAGCGCCTCGGCATGCCCCTGGTCGCTGAGCGGCGGCGCGCCTTCGGCCACCGCGTAGGCCTTGCGCGAACGGCCGGCACCGGGCAAGTCCACACGCACCACGCGGTAGCGCTCCAGCGCCGGCAGCAGCGGTGTCCAGGCGTTCAGGCTGCCGCCCAGGCCGTGCACCATCAGCACGGTGTCGCCTTCGCCGCGCACGTCCACGGCCATGCGGTCTACCCAGGTGATGGCCATCAGGCGCCGGCCTCCACGGGTTGCGCGGTGAAGCGGTTTTCTATGGCGCCTATGCCGTCGATTTCCACCCGCACACGGTCGCCTTCCTTCAGCCAGCGCGGCGGTTTGAAGCCCATGCCCACGCCCGAGGGCGTGCCGGTGGCGATGACATCGCCCGGCAGCAGCGTGATGCCGCGCGAGCAGGTTTCGATCAGCGTGGGGATGTCGAAGATCATGTCGCGCGTGCGGCCGTCCTGGCGCAGTTCGCCGTTGACGTAGCCCCGCACCCGCGTGTCGCGGCCATCCAGTTCGTCGGCGCTGACGATCCACGGCCCCATGGGGCAGAAGGTGTCGAAGCTCTTGCCCAGCTCCCACTGCTGGTGGCGCACCTGCACGTCGCGCGCGCTGACGTCGTTGACCACGGTGTAGCCGAACACGTGGTCCATGGCGCGCGAGCGCGGAATGTCGCGCCCGCCGCGGCCTATGACCACCGCCAGTTCACTTTCGTAGTCGATGTGTTCGCTGGCGGCGCGGCCCGGCAGGCGCACGTCGTCGTGCGGGCCCACCACGGTTTCGGGCAGCTTGGTGAAGATGATGGGCCAGGCGTCGCGTTCTGGCAGTTGCTCGCGGAACACGCTGTCGGCCAGCTCGGCGGCGTGGTCGCGGTAGTTGCGGCCGGCGCACAGCAGACTGCGCAGCGGGCGCGGCAGCGGCGCACGCAAGGTGACGGCGGCCACCGGGATGCGCGGGCCCGACGGCGCCGGCAGCGGCTCGCCACGCACCAGCGCCTGCAGCAACGGCAAGGCCCCGCGCGACGGCTTGGCCACCGCCAGCGGCGTCAGCTCGCGTCCGCAGGGCGACACGACACCGGCATGGTGGCGGCCGCCCCAGCTCCAGGCAGCCAGGCGCATGCAGTTTGTCTCCGAAGGGCTCGTGGTCGCCGTCAGAACGGGCGCCGCGAGACTTGTGCTTGTGTTTGAGACTTGCGTCTCAAAACAGGATGGGCGCATCATATGGGCGTGGCCCCCGACCCTACAAGCCGAAGTTGGGGCCGAATGCCCCGGACTAACCCTAGACACCCTCCCCTGACGACATGGCGCGACCCAAACACAAACTCAGCGCGCCACCGGTGCCCCCCGAACGCGGCATCAAGGCGGCCACTTTCCGGCTGCTGCTGGACACCGCCATGGACATCATCCGCACCGACGGCCACATTCCCGGCGTGGCCGAGGTGGCGGTGCGCTCCAAGGTGTCGCGCGCCACGGCCTACCGCTACTTTCCCAGTCGCAGCGCGCTGATCACCGCCGTGATCGACAGCTCGCTGGGCCCGGTGCGCAAACTGTCCTCCGACAACCCGGACGGCCGTGCGCGTGTGCACGAGCTGTTCATGGACACCTTTCCAAGGTTCAAGGAGTTTGAACCCCAGTTGCGCGCCGCGGCCCAGCTATCGCTGGAGCAATGGGCGCTGGAACGTGCCGGGCTGCTGGAAGAAGAGCCCTACCGCCGCGGCCACCGCGTGCGCATCCTGGAACACGCCATCGCCCCGCTGGCGCCGGCCTTGGCACCCGCAGCGCGCGACCGTCTGCACCGCGCGCTGTCGGTGGTGTACGGCATAGAGCCTTACATCGTGCTCAAGGACATCTGGGGTGTTTCAGACCGCGAGGTGGAACGCATCGCGTTGTGGATGGCCGATGCGTTGATCGAGGCGGCCTTGCGCGAATCGGCGGTTTTGTCGCTGCACAACGGGGCGGCTAAACAGCCGGCTGCCAAGCGGAAGGCGGTCTCTTTGCGGGCTGTGGATGGCGGGTCGGACTGAGTGCGGTTCGTGGGGGTGTGACTGCGGGGCTCGGTATGACTGCTCGGTGCGCCCGGCCGGCGGCGCTGCCGGTGTGCCGGGCTGAACCCGCGGTCCGGCTTGCAGCCGGACTGCTCTGCGCTGCTCGGTCACACGGCCCCGGCGCGGAACTCGCTGCGCGAGCCTTGCTCGCTTCGCTCGAACAGCCGCGCCGA
>JBBCJV010000022.1:0-56111 GCA_037190565.1 Burkholderiaceae bacterium | reverse complement strand
GTCCACACCACCGGCGTAGCCGATGCTGCGCACGTTCACCGTGTCCGCCGTCTCCAGCAACAACGGTATCCACGTGATGTCGTCGTCCTGCACAAACTGTCCGCTCAGCGTGAACGACGCCGCTTGCGCCGTGCCGGCTGCGAACAGCAGGCCGGCCGCCAGCGCACTCCGCCAGGCAAAGGCGAGTGGGTTGCGATCATGGTGCATGTCTTGTCTCCTGCTTCAGTTTTGTTCAGGCTCGTACAGGCTGCGATGAGGCTGCGCCGCCTGAGCCCTCTGGCGGCTGGTGCCGTCGCATCAACTGCTTCGTCGCGACGGCCTCCTCACCACTGGCCGAAGTACACGCCGGCACGCTTGTGCGCCGCGGTGCCGGCCTCGTTCTGCGCGTCGGTGACGGTGGTGCGGTGGCGGCGTGCCGCCAGAAAGCCCAGCAGGCGGCTGCGCAGGGCCTCTCGCACGGCGCTGGTGGCGGGGTCGCGCCCCAGGTCGTGAAACTCCTGGGGGTCGGCGGCCAGGTCGTACAGCTGTTCGGGGTCGTCCAGCCAGTAGACGTAGCGCCAGCGTTCGCTGCGCAGGCTGAAGGCGCGGCAGCGGTCCACCCGCTTGCCCAGGGCCAGGCGGGCCGGGCGCCACGAGTAGTCCAGTTCGCTGTAGGCCATGTCGCGCCAGTCGGCCGGTGCCTCGCCGCGCAGCAGCGGCAGCAGGCTTTGGCCTTCGACGCGGTGGGTGGGCACGGGCACTTGCAGCGTGTCCAGGATGGTGGGCAGCACATCCACCGACTCGACAAAACGCGCATCGGTGCGGCCGCGCGTGGCGTCGGCTTCGCGCCGCGGGTCCACCACGATGAACGGCAGCTTCTGCACCGTGTCGTGGAACAACTCCTTCTCGCCCAGCCAGTGGTCGCCCAGGTAGTCGCCGTGGTCGGCGCAGAAGATGACCAGCGTGTCGTCCAGCACGCCGCAGCCGGCCAGCGCGTCGAACAAGCGGCCCAGGTGGTGGTCCAGCTGCGAGATCAGGCCCTGGTAGGCGGGGCGCACGGTGCGTATGCACTTGTCGCGCTGGAAGCTCAGGCTCTCTTCGTGGTGCCGGTAGGCGGCCACCACCGGGTGTTCGTCCACCCGCTCGGCTTCGCTGCGCAGCACCGGCAGGCACTGCTCGGCGGTGTACATGGCGTGGTAAGGCGCCGGCGCCATGTACGGCCAGTGCGGCTTGACATAGCTCAGGTGTAACACCCAGGGCCGGCGGCCCATGCGATCGACAAAGCCTATGGCCTGGTCGGTCATGTACGCCGTCTCGGAGTGCGCTTCCTTCACCCGCGCCGGCAGGTGGCAGTGGCGCATGTGCCAGCCGCTGCACACCTGACCGTCGGGTGCCACGCCGGCAATGACGTGCTCGCTCCAGGGGTCTTCGCCGTCGTAGCCCATGGCACGCAGATAGGCGGGGTAGCCGCTTTCGCTGCCGGGCGTGTGGTGGCCGTCGTAGCGGTCGACTTCCTCGAAACCACCGCGCTCCAGCAGCCAGCTCAGCTCCTGGCCGCCTTCCAGGCCCAGCCGCGCCAGGCCGGCGCGGTCCGGCAGCACGTGAGTCTTGCCGGCAGCGGCCAGGCGATGGCCTGCGTTGCGCAGCATCTCGCCCAGGGTGACCTCGCCTATCGTCAGGGGCACACGGTTCCAGGTGGCGCCGTGGCTGATGGGGTAGCGGCCGGTGTAGAAGCTCATGCGGCTGGGCCCGCAGACGCCACTGTTGGCAAAGGCGTTGGTGAAGCGCACGCCGCGCGCGGCCAACGCGTCCAGGTTGGGCGTCTTCAGGTAGGGGTGGCCGGCGCAGCCCAGGTGATCCCAGCGCAGCTGGTCGGCCATCACAAAGAGGACGTTCACGGTGCCAGCCTCGCGCTTTTCATTCCGGCTTGAAACCGGAGGCGCGTATCACCTCGCCCCAGCGCGCATGGTCTTCGCGCAGGATGGCGGCGAGGCGGTCCGGGCCCAGCCCCGTAGGCTCCACACCCAGGTCGGCCAGGCGCTTGGCCAGCGCCGGGTCCTGCATGGCCGCGGTGGCCGCCTTGGACAGACGCTCCAGCGCCGCGGGCGGCGTACCGGCCGGGGCAAACAAACCGTACCAGGGCTTGGCCACCAGGTCGAAGCCCAGCTCACGGAAGGTGGGCACCTCCGGAAAGTCCGGTGCGCGGCGGTCGCCGGCCACCGCCAGCAGCCGGGCCCTGTCGGCCTGCACCAGGGTTCGGATGTCGGCCACCACCGTGGACAGCGCGGTGATCTCGCCCGCGGCCAGCGCCTGCATCGCCGCCGCCGTGCCCTTGTAGGGCACGTGGGTCATGTTCAGCCCGGCGGCACGCCCGAACATGACGCCGAAGAAGTGCGGGATGCTGCCCGGCGCGGCCGAGCCGTAGAAGCCGTTTTTCATGGGGTCGGTCTTGACCCAGGCCACGTACTCGGCCAGCGTGCGCGCCGGCACCGCCGTCGCGACACCCACGCCGACCTGGAAGTCCGCCAGGTGCGCCACCGGCGCAAAGTCGGTGAACGGGTCGTAGCGCAGCTGGCCGGCGTAGCTGTGCGGGAAGATGCCCATGGTGGCCACCGGCGTCATCAGCAAGGTCAGGCCGTCCGGCGCCGCGGCCTTGACCAGTTCGTTGCCTATGCGCCCGCCGGCGCCGGGCTTGTTCTCCACGATGACGGTCTGCTTCAAGCTGCCGGCCAGGTGTTCGGCCAGCACGCGCGCCAGCGCGTCGCTGGTGGCGCCGGCCGGGTAGCCCACGATGATGCGCAGCACGCCAGCGCTCTGGGCCTGCGTGGCCGAAGCTGCGGGCAACACCAATGCTGCAGCCAGCAGCAGCTTGATCCAGCCAAATCGGGTCATGGTCGTCTCCTGTCGCGCATCTAGGGCAAGCGCTGTGACCACAATCTAGGCGGCCGACCTACAGTTGTTGAAATCAATCCATCTGGGGACTGACCCTGAACCTGCAGGCGCCGACCTCGCTGGACGAGCTGCTGAACTACCGGCTGCTGCGCGTGCTGGCGCTGGGCGGCGCGCCGGTGATACGTCTGCTCGAAGGCCGCTACGGCATCGCGCGCCGCGAATGGCGCCTGCTTGCGGTGCTGGCCACGCGCGGCGCGCTGTCGCCTTCGGCACTGGCCACGCAGGCGCATCTGGACAGGCCGCGCACCAGCCGGGCCATCAGCTCCATGGTTGAAAAGGGCCTGCTGCAGCGTGTGCCGCAACCCGGCGACCACCGGCGCGCGCAGGTGACGCTCAGCGCTCAGGGCCGGCAGCTCTTCGACGAGATCTTTCCGCAGGTGGCGGCGCTCAACGCCGAGCTGGTGGCCGAGCTGGGCGACGAGTTGCTGCAGTCGCTGGACACCGCCTTGACCGTGCTGACGAAGCGCGCGGCGCGCCTGAACGCCGAGCGTGTGCAGGACGTGCATGCCAACCGCCGCGCCGGCGGTTCGCGAAGGCTGCGCTCGGCCTGATCGGGCGGCACGTCGCGGCGAAGGCCCGCCTCGGCACGAGGCCCGAACGTACTTCAGGCCACGGTCAGCTCACGCTGGTGCTCCAGCACCTGGCCGCGGTCGTCGGTCCACACCAGGTGCAGCGTGCCACTGGCGCGGGCCTTGAACGTGAACTCGATGTAGGGGTTCTGCGAAACGTTGAGGCTGGGCTCCCAGATGAACACCGGCTGCCCGGCCACGCGGGCCTCGAAACGCTGCAGCAGGTGGCGCGGCACGGTCTGCCCGGCGCTGTCGCGGCGCAGGCCGCTTTCCATGCGGTGTTCGATCTGCGCGCGCACGCGCACCACGTCGCCGCGCGCCGGCTTGTCGCTGCTCACCCACACCCGCGGTTGTCTGGCTGTGCTCATGGCGGCCTCCTCACATGCCGCAGCCGCTAGCGGCTGCGGTGACTTCGCGGCTGAGGTGCAGCACCTGGCCGTCGCTCATGCGCGCCAGCGCGTGCAGGGTCTGGGTTTGGGCCAGGCGCAGGCGCACCGAGGCTTCGGCGGTGCCGGTGGTGGGCAGGAAGTGCAGCGTGCAGGCCAGCGGCGCGGGGTTGCGCTCGGCCACCAGGATGATCTGCTCGCACCAGCGCTGCTCGGTGATGGGCTGTGTGATGACCACGCGCACCGGCACGGCGGCGGGGTTGTCGGCCAGGGCCGGCACGTCCAGCAGCAGGCCTTGTTCGCTGGTCTTGGCACCGGCGACAAAGCCGTCGATGACACGGCGAACCTCTGCCGCGCTGGCCACCGGCAGCGGTTCCTGGTCCTGCGCCAGCGCGGTGCGTGGTGCGGCCAGCAGCCCGCAGGCACTGCCGCCCAGCGCCGCGGCGGCGGCCAGGGTGTTGCGTCTTGTGATGTGCATGGTCGGGCTCAGGCCACCAGGAAGTCGGCGAAGGTCTTGTCGGCCCAGGCGAAGTTCTCCTTGACCAGATCGGGCGAGCGCACGTCCACGTCCACCTGCGTCTGGATCACGCGCCCGGTGTTGTCCACCGCGTACTCGAAGACCACCGCGATGGCTTCCTGCGGTTCGGTGTTCACCATCATGTAGCACAGGTTGTCCGGCAGCACGGCCTTGACCTCCTGCCCCGCCACACGCTCGGCGATGTTGCGCGCCACGATGCGGCCAATGGCGTTGGCCACGTGCGCGCTCTTGGGGTAGTGGCCGAACTGGTCGGAGATGGGGCCCATCAGGTCGCCCACGAAGTACACGTTTTCGTCGCTGCGCGCGTTGAACAGGCGCGGGTGCATGTCGGCCCAGCCCGTGGGCCGGCCTTCGGCGTTCTTGCCTATCAGGTCGGCCTGCCACACCATGTCGGCCGCCTGGTGCGGCGGCATCAGGATGGCGTCGTCGAACTTGAAGTCGCCGGCACGCGTCTTGATCTGCTTGTTGAACGGGTCCAGTTCGGTGACGCCGGCGTTGGGCACGTGGGTGATGATGTCCGGGTACAGCTCGTCGAAGGCCATGCGGTAGCCGTTGCTGATGGGCGCGATGCGCGGCTTGGGGTCCAGGATGAGGATCTTGCCCGGCAGCTTGTTCTTCTTGATGTGCGCCGCAATCAGGCAGGCGCGCTCATACGGCGAAGGCGGGCAGCGGTGCGGCGGCGGCGGCAGCGTCATCACGATGGTGCCGCCCTTGAAGTCCTTGATCTTCTGCTTGAGCGCCAGCATCTCGGCGTTGGGGATGTAGGCCGATGGGAAGTGGCGGCGGGTGTACTCGATGGCGTAGGGGTCGTCGCCGAACCAGGCCTCGTAGTCGTTGCGTATGCCGCCGGCCAGCACCAGGTAGTCGTAGTCGATGGTGCCGTGGGCGGTGCGCACCTGCTTGCGCGCGCGGTCGAAGTCCATCACCTCGGTGCGTATCAACTGGTAGCCGTAGCGGTTGGCGGCACGCACCATGTCGCGGTTGATGTAGTCGGTGCCCACGATGTCGATCAGCCACTTGTTGCTGATGGGGCCGGACCAGAAGCTGGGGTTGCGCTCCAGCACCACCACCTCGGTGCGGGGCGACAGCTCGCGCAGGTAACGCGCCGTGGTCAGCCCGCCCCAGCCGCCGCCGCACACCACCACGCGCGGTGCCTTGCCGCGGCGCGGCAGCAGGCGGGTGTCGGCGCGCAGCACCGTGGGCGCTGCCAACAGCGGCGAGGCGCTGAGCAGGCCAGCGCCGGCCCCCAGGGCCAGGGCCGGTGGCGTGAGAAGCAGTTGTCGGCGTTTCATGTCAGGTGTCTCCTGTGGGTGATGACGATGGGGGTGACGAAAGGGGTGACGAAAGAGACGGCGCTGTGCGCGGGCGCGAGCCGCGCTGTTGCCACATCAACGCGGCCAGGGCACCAGCCACGATGCCGGCGCAGGCCGGCAGGCTGGCCAGCGCGCCGGTGGACAGGCCGGACAAGCCCTGCCCCACCGAACAGCCCACCGCCAGCACGCCGCCAAAGCCCATCAGCAGCCCGCCGGCCAGGGCCTGCAGCAACTGACCGGGCCGGCCGGCAAAACCTTCCAGGCGCTGGCTGCGTGTCAGCCCCGCCATCAACGCAGCACCCAGCACGGTGCCGGCCACGATGAGCGCGCCCACGCCGGCTTCGCGCCCCACGGCCAGTTGCAGGTACAGCAGCGCCTCGGCCAAGGGGCCGATGAAACTCAGCGATGTGAGCGGGCGCGGCTCGAAGGGGTCGACAGCCACCTGCGCCGTGACCCACCAGCCGGCTGCGACCACAAGGCCGATGGCTGCCGCCGACCAGGCCTGCGCCGGCGCGGCGCGCAGCACCGGCTTGCGCAAGGCCCAGACCAGCAAGGCCAGCGCGGGCAGCACCACGGCCAGGCCCCAGGCCACGGCCGGTGGAAGGCCCCAGGCCGCCAGCGCCGGCGCCAGGCGGGTGTGATCCAGCGTCACCACGCCAAAACCTTGCAGCGCCTGGCGCAGTGGCGCCAGCACGCCGGTGAGCGTGGCCTGTGCGGCCAGCGCCAGGCACAGCAGCACCGCCAGCGCACGCAGGTTGCCGCCGCCCAGCAGCACCAGCGCGCGGGCACCGCAGCTGCGCGCCAGCACCATGCCCACGCCGAACAAGACACCGCCCAGCAGCATGGCCGGCCAGGCGAAGCGCGGGCGCACCACCTGGGCTTCGCTCAGCACAATCTGCCCCGCCAACGCCAAGGCCTGGGTGGCCAGCAGGGCCACGGCCAGCGCCAGCGCAAAGGCACGCAGCGCTTGGCCCTGGTCGTCGTCCGGCCCACCGGGCGCCTGCCGCGCAACCAGCACACCGCGCAGGCCGCGCAGCAGACAAAAGCGGCCCAGGCGTGCGGCCATGCCGAACGCCAGACCCAGCAGCAAGCCGGCCAGCAGCAGCGTCATGCGCGCAGCCGCAGCCCGCGGCACCGCATGCCGGCAAGCAACAGAAAGATGAACAGGCGCGACCACACGCCCACGCGCGAACCCATGCACAACTCCTGCATAGGCGCGACCGCGCACTGCCAGCGTCGGGTGGGCCGGGCTCAGCAGCCCTGGCCTGCAGCCTCGTTCGCTTTCACAAGCCCCGGGTCTGTTCCGCGCTGCGCACCATCATAGGGCGGCCGCATCAGCGAATGCAAATACCGCACAAACCCAGTGCGACTCTGCCAGCCTGCCGGCCGCGGTCAGTCGCGTTCGTTGGGCGGGTCGCAGCGTGGGTCTATGCCGTAGCCGGCACCGGCGGTGCGCCCTTCGCGCGTGACGGTGACTTCAAACCACAGGCAGTCGTTGGTAGGGTAGCGCCACGACCACACCAGCGCCGGCGGGCGTGCGATGCCGCGCACCTCGCCCGGGCGGCCCAGCCAGCGCAGCAACTCGTCGGCGCTCATGTCGCCGGCGGCCTGCACCTGCGCAAACTCGGCTTCGCCCAGCACCTGGCGCGAACGCAGCACACGCCCGTCGGCGCCCAGGTCGTGCATCCAGGTGGTGCGGCCGTAAGGGCCGGTGGCGTACTCCAGGCGCTCGCCGCCTTGCGGCAGCACGTAGCGCCCGGTGGGTGGGCCCCAGGCGCGCAACAAGTCGTCGCGCGTGCTGCCCGGTGCGGGGGGCTGCGCGGCGCAGCCGGCCACGGCCAGCAGCACCGCCGCTGCACACGCCGGCCAGCGCCGCGGCCCGCCGTGCCGCCACAAGCGGCCGGGTGCCGTGCCAGCGCGCGCCGTGCCCATCAGCCCACGTCGAACTTGACGCCCTGCGCCAGCGGCAGCGTGCGGCCGTAGTTGACGGTGTTGGTGGCGCGGCGCATGTAGGCCTTCCAGCTGTCGCTGCCGGCTTCGCGGCCGCCGCCGGTTTCCTTCTCGCCGCCGAAAGCGCCGCCGATCTCGGCGCCCGAGGGGCCGATGTTGACGTTGGCGATGCCGCAGTCCGAGCCGTCGGGGCCCATGAAACGTTCGGCCTCGCGCAGGTCGTTGGTGAAGATGGACGACGACAGGCCGGCACCCACCGCGTTGTGCAGCGCGACCACCTCGTCCAGGCTCTGGTAGCGCATCACGTACAGGATGGGCGCGAAGGTCTCGTGCAGCATGGGGCCGGTCTGCGACGGCATTTCCACCAGCGCCGGCTGCACGTAGTAGGCCTGGGGCGCGGCCCCTTCGTTGACACGCTGGCCGCCGTGCACGGTGCCGCCGGCTTCCGCTGCCTGGCCCAGCGCGCGCTGCATGCCGTCAAAGGCCGCGCGGTCTATCAGCGGGCCCACCAGCGTGCCCTGCTGCAAGGGGTTGCCTATGCTCACGCCGCCGTAGGCCTTGCGCAGGCGCGGCACCAGCTGGTCGTAGACGCTGTCGTGCACAAACAGGCGGCGCAGCGTGGTGCAGCGCTGGCCCGCGGTGCCCATGGCAGCGAAGGCGATGCCGCGCAGCGCCAGGTCCAGGTCGGCCGTGGGCGCCACGATGGCGGCGTTGTTGCCGCCCAGCTCCAGCACGGCGCGCGCAAAACGCGCCGCCAGGCGCGGGCCCACGGTGCGGCCCATGGCGGTGGAGCCGGTGGCCGACACCAGCGGCACGCGCGCATCG
This sequence comes from Burkholderiaceae bacterium, assembly GCA_037190565.1. Classification (GTDB taxonomy): domain Bacteria; phylum Pseudomonadota; class Gammaproteobacteria; order Burkholderiales; family Burkholderiaceae_C; genus Rubrivivax. The sequence goes on along the minus strand of JBBCJV010000022.1, from coordinate 47,599 downwards.
TCCACCAGGGCCTGGCCCACCTCGCGCCCGCCCTGCACCACCACCGACAGCCCGGCCGGTGCGTCGGCGCCGAAACGCGCACGAGCGCGTTCAAACAAGGCCTGCACCGCCAGCGCGGTGAGCGGGCTCTTCTCGGAAGGCTTCCAGACGCAGGCGTTGCCGCACACCAGCGCCAGCGCCGAGTTCCACGACCACACGGCCACCGGGAAGTTGAAGGCCGAGATGATGCCAACCACGCCCAGCGGGTGCCAGGTTTCCATCATGCGGTGCTCGGAGCGCTCGGTGGCGATGGTCAGGCCGTAGAGCTGGCGCGACAGGCCTACCGCGAAGTCGCAGATGTCGATCATCTCCTGCACTTCGCCCAGGCCCTCGGACAGGATCTTGCCGGCCTCCACCGACACCAGCTGGCCCAGCGCGGTCTTGTGCGTGCGCAGCTCTTCGCCCAGCAGGCGCACCAGCTCGCCACGGCGCGGTGCCGGCAGCTTGCGCCAGGCCAGATAGGCCTCGTGGGCCTGGCCCACCGCGGCGGCCACGCCGGCGGCGTTGGTTTCCGGCACCTGGCTCAGCACCTCGCCGGTGACGGGCGAGCGGGCCGGCAGGGTGCCGCCGGTGTAGTCGCTGCGCGGCACGCCCAGCGATTCAAGCAGCGCGGCCACGTCGGCGGCCAGCGGCGCAACGGAGAAGGCAGTGGTCATGGAGAACTTCTGTGCAGGTCGGAAAGGCCCATTGTCGCGCCAGCACCGGGCCTTGTCAGAGGGCGCGCCGGGCGTCGGGTCAGAGGCCCGGCGGCGGTTCGTCGTTGGCGGCGCTGCCGACCAGGCCCATGGGCAGCGCCTGGGCGCCGCCGGTGGCCAGCGAGGCTGCCTGGGCATGGGCCCGCTGCAGCAGCGCAGCCGCTTCCTTGCCGTGCTGCGGGTACAGCGCCAGCCCCACGGCCGCCGCCACGCGGCAGGGCTGGCCAGCCACCTGCAGCGGCTGCTGCAGCGCCCGCAGCAGCTTCGCCGCCACTTGTTCGCCGTCCCCGGCGGCCTCCAGGTGGCCCAGCAGCACGCCGAAGGTGTCGGGGCCGATGGCGGCCACCACGTCGCCGGCGCGCAGGTTGCCGCGCAGCCGCACCGCCACCTTGCGCCGCAGGATGTTGGCGGCCTCGCCGCCCAGGCGTGCCGCCGCCTGGGTGAAGCCTTGCAGGCGCAGCACCAGCAGCGCCATGGGCTGCGGCTCGCGCTCGCGCAGGGCCACCAGCTGGGTCATGTGTTCCAGCAACTGCGCCTGGTGCGGCAGCCCGGTGGCCAGGTCGGTGGCGTAGGCGGTGCGCGCCGAACGCTCCACGCGCTTGCGCTGCACGGCGTGGCGCAGCTCGCGCAGCAAGGCCGCCGTGCCGCCCGGGCCTTGCAGTTGCACCACCGCCTCCACACCCAGGCTCAGCAGTTCGCCTTCGGCCGCGTCGTCGGCGGCCGGGCCGGCCACCACCACGGCGCCGTCGAAGGCCGCCTGCGACAGACCGGGCAGGGTCGGCAGCGCGTTCAGCGCCGTGCCGTCGCCGGCCCACATCAACAGCACGTCGTACTGGCGCGCGCCGGTCAGCTGTGCAGCGTCCAGCCGCTCGGCGGCGGTCACGACCCAGCCGCCGGCCGCCAAGGCACCGCACAGCGCGGTGTCGGCGCCCACGGCCAGCAATTGAAGTGTGGTACCGGGTTGGTTCACCCGGCCATCATGCCGCAAGCGGCGGCCCAGCCCCAAGCGGCCACGGCGCCCGGCATCGCCTGAAACAACGAAGGCCCGTACCGGGTGGGTCGGGCCTTCATGCCGCGCAGCCTGGGCCGGCGGTGGGAGGGTGTGCTGGAGCGGGTGAAGGGAATCGAACCCTCGTATGAAGCTTGGGAAGCTGCCGTTCTGCCATTGAACTACACCCGCACTGGGGCGGCATTTTAGCCGCCCGGCGCCGGGTAGCGCACCTGCAGCACTTCCAGCCGCTCCACGCCGGCCGGTGTGTGCACCTGCACCTCGTCGCCTTCGCGCGCCTTGAGCAGGGCGCGGGCGATGGGCGCTATCCAGCTCACCTCGCCGGCCAGGTTGTCGGCTTCGTCTATGCCCTTGATGGTGATGGTGCGCTCATCGCCGGCGGCGGTGGCGTAGGTGACGGTGGCGCCGAAGAAGACCTGGTCGCTGCCATGGTGGGCCGAGGGGTCGGCCACCTCGGCGATGTCCAGGCGCTTGGTCAGGAAGCGTATGCGGCGGTCTATCTCGCGCAGGCGCTTCTTGCCGTAGAGGTAGTCGCCGTTTTCGCTGCGGTCGCCGTTCTTGGCCGCCCAGGACACGGTCTCCACGACCTTGGGGCGTTCCGCGTCCAGCAGCGTCATCAACTCGGCCCGCAGCCGCGCGTAGCCCTGCGGGGTGATGTAGTTGCGCGTGCCGGCCGGCAGCGGCGGCTGGCCGGGGAGCTCGTCCTCGTCGTCCTCGGCTTCGCTTTCGCGCACGAAGGCCTTGTTCAGGGCACCACCTCCACGCGCACCAGCGCGGCGCCGAACTCGTCCTCACAAGGCACGCCGGGCGGGCACACGGCGCGGCCGGCCAGGGGCGGCAGCGGGCCGGCCGCCTGCGCCGCCAACGCAGCGGCCTCCGCACCGGTGGGGAACACGCGGTACGCGCCCAGGTTCTGCGGGCGCATGGCGCTGAAGTCCCGCTGCCGCGGGGAGACGATGGCCAGCAGGTCGGTGGGACCGGCCGGGCCGTCGGGCCGCAGCACGTCCTGCCCCTGCGGCAGGCGCAACGGGCTGCCGGCGCGCACCTTGATGGCACCGCCGGTGGGCGAAGGGTAGAGCTGGATCAACTCGCCGCTGGCGCCGTGGGTGAAGACATAGACGAAGCCTTCGCGCGCCGACTGCACGCTGAAGCTCAGCTCGTCGCGCTCTATGCGGTAGCTGCTGCGGTTGGTTTGCAGCAGCACGCCGAAACCGGCGCTTTGCGCCTGCACCACGCGCGCAAACTCGCCGGCCACGTCAAAGCTGGCGGGCACCACCGCGGCGGGCGTGTAGGCCGGGGCAGGAGCAGGTGCGGGTGACGGCGCCTCGGCCAGCGCCGGCGGTGGTGACGGCGGTGGTGACGGCGCTGGTGCCGGCGAAGGCGCCAGGGCCAGGTAGGCGCCCACACCGGCCAGCGCCAGCAGGCCGATGACGGCGCCCACGATCAACGGTGCCTTGCTGCCGCCGGCGGCCGGCGTGGCGGCAGCGCCTGCGGCCTGCGGTGCCACGGCCGGGGCGGCGGCGCGTGCGGGCGCCGCCGGGGCCGGTGCCGGGCTGCGTGCCGGGGCCGGTGCCGACACCGCGGGCGCCGGCCAGGCTTCCGGCCGCCCCGGCACCGCGCCGGGCGGCAGCGGCAAGGTGCTGTAGGCGTCCACCTGCGCCGCGCCCAGGCCCAGGTCCTGGCGCAGCTCGCCGATGCTCTGGGTGCGTTCTTCCGGCCGCACCGCCAGCGCGCGGTCCACCGCGGCCAGGAAGCCGGGGCTGTAGCGGCCGGCGGCGGCCTGCACCAGCGGCACGTAGGTGTCGTTGAGCAGGCGGCCCACCGAGGGCGGCGGCGTCTTGCCCATGATGGCGAAGTACACCACCGCCGCCAGCGCGTAGACGTCGGTCCACGGCCCCTGCTTCATGCTGGGGATCTCGGCGTACTGCTCCACCGGCGCGTAGCCGGGTTTCAGGATCACCGTCAGCGCCTGCGTCATGTCGCCGATGACACGCCGCGCGGCGCCGAAGTCCAGCAGCAGCCAGCGGTTGCCGCCGGGCATCAGCATCACGTTGTCGGGCGCGATGTCGCGGTGGTAGCACTGCTCGGCGTGTATCACCAGCAAGGCCTCGGTCAGCGGCCCCAGCACGGCGCGCAACCAGGCTTCGTCGGGCGGGCCGGGCAGCTGGCGCAGCACGTCGCGCAGCGTGGTGCCGTCCAGGAAGGGCATCACCAGGTAGGCGGTGCCGTTGGCTTCCCAGAACCGGTAGACCTTGACCAGCGACGGGTGGTCGAAGCTGGCCAGCAGGCGGGCCTCGTTGATGAAGCTCTTGAGACCGGCTTCGAAGGTTTCGCGGTGGCGCGCGCTCTTGACCTGCACCTGGCTGCCGCCGGCGCGCTGCGCCAGCGAGCTGGGCATGTACTCCTTGAGCGCCACGCGGCGCTGCAGCGAGTGGTCGTGCGCCGCGTAGACCAGGCCGAAGCCGCCTTCGGCCACGAAGGCCGTGATCTCGAACTCGCCCAGCCGCGTGCCCACCGGCAGGCTGCCGCCTATCTGCAGGTCGACGGGTGCTGCCGCCGGCGGTGGTGCGTCGTTCACCATCACCGTGGGCTGCTCCAGGTGCCGGCCGGCCGACCACTCGGTGTGCTGGAAACCGGCGTCCCCCGCGGGCGGGCTGCCGCCGCCGGCTGGGGGCCGGATCACGGTGCGGTCGTCGTCGTCGGGGCTCATGAACTGCCGGGGGCCGCTGCACTGCCGGGGGAAGCGTCGATTGTCGCAGCCTCACCGAACAGCACAGCCAGCTGCGCCGGCGCCGGCAGCCCTTGCGAGGTGAAAAGTCGCGCCTCGCCTTCGTCCGGTTGCGCCCACCACCAAGCCCGCCCGCGCGCCTGCGCGGCCCACAGGCGCTGGGCGTCGCGGCCTATGGCGGTGGCGGCATCGTGCAGGCCGGGCAGCAACAGCAGTTCACCGGGCGCCGGCAGTGGCGACGCCGCACCGGCGGCCGGGCCCAGTGCCGGCGACGCCATGCGCTGCAGCTCGTCTTCCAGCTGCTGCACGCTCCAGTCGTCGTGCAGCGCGTCGCGCGCCAGTTCGTCCAGCCGCGCCAGCCAGTGCCACAGGGCCGCCATCTGCTGCGTGTCGCCCGGCGCGCTGCCCAGCGCACGCACGATGCTCAGCGGGAAGTAGCGGCCCACGCGGTCTACGGAGGGCATGAGCACGCCGGCCCAGCCCTGCGCGCCGGCTTCGCCCGGCAGCACGCCGGGCATCAGCAGAAAGCGCCAGCTGGGGCTGCCCAGGTAGGCGGGCAACCAGGCTTGCGGCGCGGCCTCGCGCAGCGCCAGCAGGCCGGCGGCCAGCCAGTCGTCCCAGGGCTCCACGAAGTGGGCCGGCAGCCGGCGCGAAGCAAAGTCGCCCAGCGACGGCAGCTTGCCGTGCCAGCCGGGGCGCGGGTCTTCGTGCCGTTCGGCTTCGCTCTTGAGTAGATCCGGCTTTGCCGGGCTGCTCAAACCCCCTTGGGGGGCGGGCTGGGCCTCCGGCCCTGACCTGGGGGTGCTCACAGGGCCGCGGGGCAACGGAACTGCCGTATCTCGCGCATCTGGAACGGGTTGAACACGCTGGCGGCAATGACGTCCACGCGCGCACGCCGGCCATCGAGGTTCATCACCACGCTGAAGCGCTCGGGCACGCCCGAGGGTTCCACCTCGAAACGGTCGAACAGCCGGAACAAGGCCCAGGGGCCTTCGGTCATCACCAGCGGGCCGCGGTCGCCCAGCGCCGTGCTCAGGCGTATCACCGTGGCCACCCGCTGGGCGGGCCAGCTCACGGCCACCGAGGGGCCGCCGGTGGTGAGCGTCTGCACCTGGCCGTCTATGTCCAGGCGCAGCTCGCGCAGGCTGGGCTCGATCTCGCTCAGGCGCAGCTCCAGCCGCATGGCCGGCACCTGGCCGCCGGCGCGGAAGAACACCTCGCGTATGCGCTGGGCGCGTTGGAAGTCGGCCAGCGCGGCCGGCGTCACCGGGCGGGTGCCGTCGGTCAGCGGGCGGTAGGCCCAGGTGGGGCGGGTGGTGTCCACCAGCGGCGCCAGGCGCTGCTGGAAGAAGCTGTCTATCAGCCCGCCCTGGCCGAAAAGCTGGCCGAAGTCTTCCGGCAGCACATCGGCACGCGAGGCGCTGGCGAAGGGGTAGCGGTTGGTGATGGCGCGGTGGCAGAAGTCGGTGATGGGCTTCAGGTCGGCCGCCAGGCCGCGGATCTCCACGCCGCGCGTGACGGCGGTGGTGGCGTCGGCCATCTGCTCCACCAGCGCACGCACCGCCGGCGGCTGCTGCGCGGCGGCGATCTTCACGCGGTCGCCGCCGCCCCCGGCCGGTGGTGGCGCGCCGCTCTTGCGCGCCGCGTCGGCGGCGGCCAACTGGGTGAACAGCTCCTCGAACAGCTTGCGCGTTTCGGCGATGGCCGGGGTGTCGCCGGCGAACAGCCTGTGCAGGCCGGCGAAGTGGTCGTCCACCATGCGCTCCAGCGGTTCGCCGCTGCCGCCGGCGGGGGCACCACCGGCCAGGCGGGCGGCGTCGGCACGGGCGCGGTCGGCCAGGCGGTCCAGCGCGCCGGGTGCGGTGGCGGGTTGCACCAGGGTGGTCTGCTCGGCGGCGGCGCGCAGGAAGGCGGTCATGGGCGAATCCACCGCCGCCAGCAGGCGCGACACCGCCAGCGCCTGGTCGGGGTCGGCCAGCGGCACCAGGCGCACCTCGGCCAGGTAGGCGTCCCAGGTCTTGATGTAGTCCTCGAAGTACAGGCGCCTGATGCGGTCGTGCACGGCGCCGCCGGGCTGGGCGGCGCGCAGCCGCGCCGGGTCGGCCGCCAGGCCCAGCACCCAGGACTCTTCGCGCGCCAGCTGCGGCGCGGTCTGCTCTATGGCCGGCAGCAGGTGGCGGCGGTAGCCGTCGCGCGTGAACAGGCCGGAGATGCCCTGCGTGAGCGGCTCGCCGCTGGCCCGCCGGAACACCTGCGCGGCGTTGGGGCCTGCCGCACCGGCGGCGGTGAAGTCGGGCAGCGTGCCCGGCCGCCACTGGCGCTTGATGCGGCTGAGCACGCGGTACTCCAGCGGGAAGGCCACCAGCATCTCACGCACACCGGCCACCAGGTTGTCGTCGCGCGCCGCCACGGCACGCGGCGCACCCTGCGCCAGCAGCGCGGCCAGGTGGCGGTCCAGCTCGGCCCGCTGATCCGGCGCCATGCGCGGGTAGCTGGCGTCCCAGTCGGCGGCCACCCAGGTTTGCAGCGAAGCGGCGTCGAAGTTCGCCGGCTCGTGCAGCATCAGGTAGGCCTTCAGCGACTCGTAGGCCTGCTCCAGGTTGTCGCGGCCGGCACTGCGCAACTGCTCTTCCAGCCGCCGCGCCACGCGCGGTGCCAGCGTCTTGCCCAGCAGCCGGTGGTAGGCGATCTGCGCGCCGGCGTCCAGCTTGTCGCCCTGGTACAGGCCCAGGCCGTTGAGCAGCGGCGGGTCGTCCAGGTTCACGCCCTCCGTGCGCGCCGCGTCGCGCAGCGTGGCCAGCGGCAGCGGCAGCGGCGACACGTCGGCGGTGGTGGGCGGCGGCAGCGTGGCCACGGCCTGCTTCACTTCCGGCAGCTTGGCCGCCACCTGCGCGGCGTGGTCCAGGTTGCGCGCGCGGCTGACGGCCCAGCCCACGATGACGGCGGTGGCCAGCACGCCCATGGCCGCCATCGCGGTGATGCGCAGCGCATGGCGGCGACGCTCGGCCTTCAGGTCCAGCGTGCCCAGGCCCCGCTCGGCAAACACCACGTTCTTCAGCAGGCGGTGCAGGAAGAAGCTCTTGCCGCGCCCCGGCGCGATGGCCGCGGCGCGGGCGTCGATGCCGAAGCTGCGGCCCAGCGAGCCCATCACACGGTCTATGGGCGAGCCTTCCTGCGTGCCGCTGGTGAAGTACAGGCCGCGCACACGCGCCGCTGCTTCCAGCGTGCCGCCGCCGGCAAACACCTGGCGCAGGAAGTCGCCCAGGAGCGGCGTGAAGGCCGCCAGCTCCTGCGGGAAGGCGAAGATGGCACCGCGGCGCAGCACGTCGCGCTCGCCTTCCAGGCGGTCCACCAACTGCTGCACCAGGCGCTGCTGCAGCGCCTGCATCTGCGCCGGGAAGGCGCTCATCAGGTCGCTGCCCTCGCTGCCATCGGCCTCCGGCGGCAGCGTGAAGCCCCAGACCTGTTCGCGCTCTTCCTTGTTCAGCGCCTCGAAACTTTCGTTGAAGCCGCCTATCAGGTCGGCCTTGGTCACCAGCACGTACACCGGCGGGCGCAGGCCCAGCTTGGTGTGCAGCTCGCCCAGGCGGGCGCGCAGCCGCGCCGCGTGCTCGGCCCGCTCGGCCGGGCCCTGCTGCAGCAGGTCTTGCACGTTGACGGTGAGCAGCACGCCGTTGATGGGCTGGCGCGGGCGCGTCTTCTTCAACAGGGCCAGGAAGTTGTCCCAGGCGCTGGCGTCCACGTCCTGGTCGGAGTCCTGCGTGGCGTAGCGGCCAGCGGTGTCTATCAGCACCGCGTCCTGCGTGAACCACCACTCGCAGTTGCGCGTGCCGCCCACGCCCTTGACCTTGGCCGAGGCCTCGTCCTTGCCGCCTTTGCCGTCGCCCAGCAGAAACTGCAGGCCGGCGTTGAGCAGCGCGGTGGTCTTGCCCGAACCCGGCGCGCCTATGAACATGTACCAGGGCAGTTCGTACAGCTGCTGCCCGCCACCGGCCCAGCTGCGCCCGCGGCTGGCCTTCAGGCGCGCAACGGCCTGGTCGAAGCGCTGAGCCAGCAACTGGGCTTCCTTGTCGCTGGCCGAAGGCCCGGCCGACAAGCCCTTGAGCAGCACGGCGTTGGTGCGCCGCCGCTTCATGGCGCGCCAGGCGACGAGGCCGCCCCACACCGCCCACACCAGCACGATGATGAGCACACGCACCCACACCGCCTCGAAGGGGCGGGCGTCGCCGAACGCGATCAGCGGGCCCAGGAACCAGACCAGCAGCGACAGCGCGATGAGGCCCAGCACGCCGAAGGTGCGGCGGCTGAACAGACCTTGCAGCAGGCTCTTCATGACGCGGCCGCCTGCAGCACGATCTCGACGCGGCGGTTGCGCGCACGGCCTTCGGCGCTGCCGTTGTCGGCCACCGGCTCGGTGTCGGCGCGGCCTTCGGCCGACAGGCGGTTGGCGGCCACGCTGGCCTGCAGCAGCGTCTTGGCGCTGGCGGCGCGCTCCTTGGACAAGTGCCAGTTCGAAGGGAAACGCAGCGAGCGTATGGGCACGCTGTCGGTATGGCCCGACACCACCACCTGCCCCGGCACCTGGTTCAGCGCCGCGGCAATGCGGCCGAACAGCGCGCGGGCGCTGTCGGACGGGATGTCGGCCCGCCCCGGCGGGAACAGGCCGTCGCCCGGCAGCGTGACGATGGAGCGGTCGGCCAGGTCGCTCACCTGCACCAGGCCGGCGGCGATGTCGGTGGCCAGCAACTGCGCCAGCCGCGGCGGCGGCGGCGCCGCCGGCGCCGGCGGTGGTGCGGGCGGGGCCGGCACATCTATGGCCTGCAGCGCGCTGAAGGTGGCATCGGTCTGCGCCGCCAGCGTCAGCCGCAGCACCAGGAACAGCGCCAGCAGCACCGCCGCCAGCAGCGCGCCCAGGGCCCACAGCGGCACGCCGTCGCTCAGGCGCTGCGGCGGCGGCTCGGCGCCCTGCCAGGCCGGCGACAGCGTGCGTTCGGCCGGGCCGGCCAGCTCACGCAGCTTCAGCGCCAGGCGCTCGCGGATGCTGTCCAGCTGGGCGCGGCCGTTGTCCAGCACGCGGTAGCGCCCTTCAAAACCCAGCGACAGCGTCACGTACACCAGCTCCAGCAGGTTGCGGTGCTGGGCCGGCTGCTCGGCCAGCCGCGACAGCAGCTGGAAGACCTTTTCACCGCCCCAGGCCTCGTTGTGAAAGTGCACCAGCAGGCTTTGCGACGACCAGGCGCCCGAGCCGCCCCAGGGCGTGCTGGAGGCCGACTCGTCCAGCAGCGTGCACAGCACGTAACGCGCGGCGACCACCTGTTCGTTGGGCAGGCCTTGTGCGCGCGCTGCGGTCTCGAAGCGTTTCACCGCTTCCACCAGCGAAGCGCGCAGCGCCGCCGGGTTGGGGTGGCGCAGCATGGCGCGCAGCCGCGGTGCGGCCGACAGCAGCGGCGCCGCTGCCTGCACCAACGGATTCAGGCTGGCCGCGCCGCGCAGCTCGGGCAGCTCCAGTGCCGCAGGCGGCGCGGCGGCCGGCACAGCCGCCGCCGGCGCAGCCGCGGCAGGGCGTGCGCCCCGCCCGGCACTGGGCTTGATGACCGTGCGGTCACCTTCGAAGGCAGCGAAAGGGTCCGGCGCACCGTCCGGGTCGCGGGGATCGGTCATGACGTCAGTGCCTCATGGCGCATCGCCGTGCCTGCGACGGATGAAGGCAGCGGGCGCAAGCCAAGGTCCTGGCACGGATCCGGCTTCGCCGGTCCGTCGCCAGCGCCCCCTCGGGGGGCAGCGACCGGGAGGGAGCGTGGGGGCCTCATCTCACCCTCGAATCGCCCAGAACTCCAGGGCCAGGCCCGGGAACTCGCCGGCGATGGCCATGGCCAGGCCGCCGCTGGTTTCCAGCTGCTTCCACAGCTCGTTGCCGCGCGTTTCCAGCTCGAAGTAGGTGAAGCCGGCGTGGTAGGGAATCTGCCGCGGCGCCACCGGCAGCGCGCGCAGCGTCACGCCGGGCAGCTGCAGGTTGACGAGGTCCCGTATGCGCTCGGCCGGGCCTATCTTGACCTGCGTGGGAAAACGCGCCCGCAGCGCCTCGCCCGGCATCTGGGCATTGACGGCCAGCACGAACACCGCGCTGCGCAGCAACTCCACGTCGGAGACGATGGCCACGCGTATGCCGTACTTGCGCTCCTGCAGTTCGATGGGCAGGGCCGTCTGCTCCAGCACCATGGACAGCGACTGGCGAAGGTCGGTCATCACGGCGCGGAAACAACCGGCCAGGTCGTCGTGCCGGTAGGCCGGGTAGGCCACCGGCCGGCGCGACTCGCGGAAGGTGGACAGCTCGCCGGCCAGGCCCAGGCACAGGTCGTACAGACGTTCCGGGTGCAGCACCGGCAGGCGCTGCAGGTGGGCCAACAGCGGCTGGTGGCGGTTGATGGCCTGCAGCAGCAGGAAGTCGACGATCTCGCCCACGCCGGCGCGACCCGGCTGCGCCAGCCGCGCACCCAGGGCTTCGCCGCGCTGGTGCAGCATGCCGTGCACTTCGCGCAGGTGGCTGTCCAGCACCGCATGGGCCGGCGCGTGCAGCAGCGGCGGCACGTAGGTGCTGTCCAGCAGCACCCGGCCGTCGGCGCGGCGCTCGACGATGCGCACCGCGCCCATCACCGTGTAGCCCTCGTTGGCGTCGCGCGCCAGCATCAGGCGCAGGTTCAGGCGGCCCACCTGCAAGGGCGCCTGGCGCAGGCTGGTGGCGTGCACGTCGGCGGCTTCGATGTCGGCGGCGCGCCAGCGCGGCGGCATGGCGCTTTCGCCGCCTTCCACGTCGCTGTCGGTCACGCCGGGCCGCGACTGCGCCACGGCCAGCACCACCAGTTGGTCGCGGGCGTCGGCCGGCACGTCGAAGGCCGGCGGCGCCGGGTCGTCGTCGGGCACCGAAAAGGCCAGGCCGTCGGGCAGCACGCCGCGCGCGGCGGTCAGCATGACCTGGCCTTGCAGCAGCGCCGCCTCGTCCACCTGCAGGCTGCTGAAGCCCCAGGGCCAGGCCACGCTGGCCGCAAGGCGGCCGTCGAGCTGGCGGGCGTTGAAACGATCCTGCTGCTGGAAGTGCTGCGGCTGGAGGAACATGCCCTCCGTCCACAGGACCTTGTTGTGCCAAGTCATCGGGTCGGCAGTCCTTAGTCTTCTCGCGTGATGATCGGTCGGCGTGTGCGACGCGATCGCGCAGCATCCTAGGGGCTGCGCCAGCGAGGCCGACGCGCAACGATACACGGCCGCTGCCAGCGCGTCATCCCGACGCCGATGCCGTGACCAGCTTCACGCCGCAGGGCACTGTCGGCCCCACCCCTCCCTCCCTCCTGGGGATGGTTGTTCGCGCCTTCGCGTCGTATCATTTCGTGTCGTCTGAGGGAGCGCCTGCCGGCACCGCCTGCAGCCCCTTGCCTTCTCTTCCCAGGCCCCGGGGGTGAACCGGTGCCGCCACTTCCCCGAGGTGTGCGATGAAGCTGTCCATCATGCTCAACCAATCGGCGCTGGCCCTGGCCGCCGCGCTGCTGTTCCAGGGTTCCGTGCAGGCGCAAGGTGCGGTCGATGTCGGCCAGGCCATCCCCAGCGCCGACGCCGTCGCCGAAGGCCTGTTCCCCGAAGACGCCTGCGAGCAGCTCAAGGCCGCCGGCTTCAAGTGCATGGGCTTCAAGCCCGCGGTGCGCTACTCGCTGCCGGCCAACTCGTTCCGCATCGGCTCGGCCGAGCTGCCGGAAACGCTCAAGCGCCAGCTGGAGGTGTTTGCCGAGGTGCTGCGCGCGCGCAGCGGCTCGGGCAAGGTCGTGCGCATAGAAGGCCATGCCGACGCCTCGGGCAGCGCCGAGATCAACATGTCGCTGTCGCAGCGCCGCGCCGAGGCGGTGAAGGAGTACCTGGTCAGCCTGGGTGCCGACGCCGCCATGCTGGCGCCGGTGGGCGTGGGCTCCAACGTGCTGAAGAACGCCGGCGACCCCTTCGCCGCCGAGAACCGCCGCGTCGAGATAGGCCGCGCCACGCCGCCGTCCTGAGCGGGCGCGCCGCCAGGCCGACCTGGCCGGCCCCACCGATGCCCGCCCTGTGCGGGCATCGTCGTTTCTGCGCCGGCCTATGCGGTGCCGGCTAAGGAATCAGGTGCGTGGCCTGCCCGGCGAAGTTGATGCTGATGGTGCCGGCCCAGATGCACATCAGCTTGGAGCTGTTGTTCAACGCCGGTGAGCCGCACAGCGTCACGGTGGGCGAGCCGGGGGTCCAGGGCGCCGGCGTGGCCGGAACGCAGGGCATGGGTGTCAGCACGCCCAGCGCCGCCGCGGTGGCCGCGGCGACCACCGGGTTGGCCGGGCTGCGGCACATGCCGAAGGGCGGCACGTTGACGATGGGAATGTGGTCCAGGATGTTGGCCGCCATCATGCCGCTGGTGACCACCGTCTTGGGCGTGGGCAGCAGCGAACTGGGCGCCACGCCTTGTGAGCATTGCATGACGGCCCCCATGCAGACCTGCTGACCCATCGTCGTTCTCCTTGCCCCGGCGGCACCGGGCGTTCAAGCGTCCTGCGGCGCCGGGCGTGTCCACACCGTCAGCGCGCTGAAGTTGTCGTGGCTGGTGCGGTGGCTGGCGGCGCGGCGCACGCGCTCGGCCAGCTCGCCTATCCAGGCGCCGGGGTTGGGTGCGGCGGCCAGGGTGGCTTCCAGCACCTCGTCGTCCAGGTACTCCCACAGCCCGTCGGTGCACAGCAGGAAGGTGTCGCCCGGCTGCACGGTCTCGCCGCCGCCGTCGCCGCTGCTCACTTCCAGCAGGTCGCCGGCGATGCCCAGCGCCGAGCGCAGCTCGCTGCGCTTGGGGTGGGCGCGCACCTGCTCCGGGCTGAGCATGCCCTGCTCCACCAGCGACTGCACCAGGCTGTGGTCGCGCGTGCGGTCGCGCACGCGGCCGCCGCGGAACCAGTACATGCGCGAGTCGCCGGCATGGGCCCAGTGCGCCAGGTGGCCGACAAAGTCCACCACCAGGCAGACCACGGTGCTGTGCATGTCCTGGCGCGCGGTGCCGGGCACCCGCTGGCTGATCAGCACGTCGTTGGTGACGCGCAGCAGGCGGTCCAGCTCCATCGCGCTTTCGGCCGGCTGCTCGGAGAAGCGGCCAATCAACTCCTGCACCGCCAGGCGCGAGGCGATGTCGCCGCCGCCGTGACCGCCGGCGCCATCGGCCAGCACACACACCAGGTGGCGCTTGGAGTGCCAGTGGCCGCAGGCGTCTTCGTTGTAGCGGCGGCCGCCGCGGTCGGACAGCAGGGCGACTTCCAGGGCCAGCATGGGGGTGGTGCTCCTGGTTCTCGGGGTCAGTGGGGGCGGCTTTCGCCCTTCAGGCGTTCCAGCTGCTCCTCGTAGGCCCGCACGAAGGCCTTGCCGAACAACTCGTCGAAGTCGTCCTGCGCCTCGGTCTGCAACTGGCCGAACAGTTCCTGGAACAGCTCCCACAACCGCGCCTTGCGCGTGGCCGGGATCAGGCTGGCCAGCGAGGACTTCGCGCCCAGCTTGGCTTCCAGCTGCTGCGGGTCGAAACGCTGCAGCACCCCGTCCAGCGCGGCGCGCATGCCGGCCATCACGCCCAGCTGGTGAGCGCGCAGGTCGTCGAAGGCATCGCGCACCGCCGGCGCCGCCGGCATGAAGCCGGGTGCCGGCGCGCTGAGCAGGTGCTGCAGCGCGACCTCCACGCTGGGCGAAAACTTCAGCGGGTTGTTCTCGCGCGCCACGATCATGGTCATCTCGGCACGCAGTTCGCGCTTGAGCGCGGCGCGCGCCACCAGCAGCTCTACCGCGCCGCGCACCGCTTCGCGCAGCAACTCGCCCAGCAGCCGCATCTGGGCTTCGTCCAGCGCCGGCAAGGCCAGGCCCGGCGTGCCCAGTCCTTGCAGCAGGGCGTCGCGCAAGGCGTCGGGCGCTGCCGCAGCGGGTGCGGCCAACGGGGCTGCGGACGGCGCGGCGAACACCGCCGCGGCCGGCGGTGCCGGGGGTGGCATCGCAGCCAGCGGTGCGGTGGGCGGCGGGAACGAAGGCGGCGGCGTCGGCTCGGCCACGCGGCGCACGCCCGGCAGCGTGACGACACGGCCTTCGCGCGGTGGGTCGTCCCAGGAAAACACCGCGCCGCGCGGCTGCGCTGCGGGCGGGCCGGCGGAAGGTGCCGCTGCCGCCGGCGGCAGCGGCATGGGCGTGTTCAGCTCCGAGCCCAGGTCCTGGCGCTGCGCCGGCACCACCGACGCGGTGCGCATCAGCGACTCCAGCGGGTCGTCGTGCGAAGCGGTGTTGGGGGCGAAGGCGGCAGCCGGTGGAGCCCCCAGCGGGTCGGCCGGTGCGGCGCTGCCGGCCAGGCCGAACAAGTCGTCCAGCGACTCGGCACTGCGCGGTGCCAGCGCCGCCAGGTCCAGCGGCGCGGCCGCCGGCGCCGCCGCGCCGGGGGTGGCGGCATCGGGCGCAAACGGGTCCCAGTCGTCGGGGATGAAGCCGGGCGACAAGGCCTGCGCCGGTGCGGGCGCTGGCACGGGCACCGGTGCCGAAGCAAACGGGGCCGGCGCCGGCGGGTACGGCGCGGCGGGGGGCGGTGCAAACGACGGGGCGGCCAGCCCGGCGCCGGCATCGCCGAACAGGTCGGCAAAGGGGTCGTCGGCCACCGGCGAAGCGGTGGCTTCGCGGGCCTGCAGCAGGTAGCCACCGATCTGCACTCGGTCGCCGGGCTTCAGCGGGTGCTCGCGGCCGGCGCCTATGGGCGTGCCGTTGACGGCGATGGGGTTGCTGCCGTTGTCGACGATGGCGTAGCCGCCGCCGCGAAACACCAGCCGCGCATGCACGCGCGAGATGGTGCGCTCGGGGTCGGGCAGCACCAGCTGGTTGTTGTCGGCGCGGCCTATGGTGCCGCCCAACTCGTCGAACTGGGCGGATGGTCCGTCGGCGGCAGCACCGTTGTAGCTGAGCACCGTCAGCAGGATCATCCCGGGGCTCCGTGGCAGGGTTCAAGTTGCAGCATAGCCGCGGCGTCAGCGCAAAACATAGAAGCGGTTGTCGATGGCGGCCACGCGCAGCGGCCACACTGCACGCCCACCGCCGGCCAGCGGGCTGGCCAGCACCGGCGAGCCATCGGCTGCCAGGCATTCCAGCAGCCGGCCGCCGGCCAGCGGCCGCAGCAGCAAGGTGTCGGCCTTGGGTATCGCAGGCTTGAGCGGCTGCTCGGCATGCCAGCGCTGTATGCGCAGGCGGAAACGCCCCACGTCGTCGGCCAGCACACGCTGGTAGGCCTGGGCCAGCTCCTCGAAGCGCAGGCGCGCCGCCAGCAGCAGGGGTTCGGGGTCGCCGCGCGCCAGGCCCAGGGCCAGGCGCTGTAGGAAGGCGGCCACCGGCGCACGCAGCGCCTGCGGGTCGGCCACCGGCGGTGCGTCCACCCAGCGCCAGCGCGGGAAGCTGATGGGCAGGTCCACGCTGCTGCTCAGGCGCTGCGGCAGCTGCACCTCGTCGCCCTCGGCGGCGGCCCAGTCCAGCTCGGCCAGCGTGCGCGCATGCGCCGGGTGCGCCGGCTGGCCCACCCGCGGCAGCAGCAGGCGCAGGCTGGCGGCCATGGGCTGCTCGCACAGCAGGGGTTGCGGCGCGGCGGCGCCCGCACCAGCCGGTGCCGGCGCGACGACCAGGTCGACCTGGTTGCCGCCGGACAGCGTGTACTCGTGCACCGCCACCGTGGCCACCGGGCAGCCCGGCCCGGTGCGCGCCACCGGCACGCCGTTGAGCCAGGCTTCGGCGGCCGTGCCCACGCTTTCCAGCCTCAGCACCAACAGCCTTTCCATCAGCCTGCACTCCAGTCCAGCAGCGTCATCGCGGG
Source organism: Burkholderiaceae bacterium (assembly GCA_037190565.1). Taxonomy (GTDB): domain Bacteria; phylum Pseudomonadota; class Gammaproteobacteria; order Burkholderiales; family Burkholderiaceae_C; genus Rubrivivax. Next base: position 31,262 of record JBBCJV010000022.1, on the reverse strand, counting down.
CAGCAAGGCCAGCGTGCCGGCGCGATGGCCCAGCAGCGGGTCGCGCAGCAGCGTGGGCAGGGCCACCGGCTCCAGGCGCAGCTGGGCAAACCATTCCCAGCCGCTGCCACCGCGGGTGCGCGGGCGCAGCCCGGCCTCGCCGACCAGCGCCCCGCTGCACGGGCCGGCGGCCTGCAGCAGCGCGCCGGTGTCGGAAGCCAGCGGCAACAGCTCGGCTTCGAAGGGCAGCGAGAAGCTGCAGCGCGCCGCTTGCATCGCCGCGGCCAGCGGGGGTTCGGCGGCCTCGCGCAGCAGGTTCAGCTGCAGCGGCGCCTGGCCGGTGCAGCGCAGCAGCAGCCGGCTGCGCGCCTCGCCATCGCTCAGCTCGCCTTCGAACGACAGCTCGGCGCGGCAAGCCTGCAGCGCCAGTTCGCCCACCACGCGCATCAGGGCGCGGCCGCCCAGGCCATCGGCGCCCAAGCGCCAGCCCCAGCTCAGCGCGGCGCGGCCGGTCAGCAGTGCCAGCTGGGCTGCCAGGCGCGGGGCCTGTAGGCCGTCCACTGCCTGCCAGGCCTCGCGCAACCGGTGCAGGCCTTGTTCGACAGCCGGCTCCAGGCCTTCGTCAAAAGCCTGCTGCAGCGCCTGCGTGCCCTGCACCACCCCGTCGCACTCCGCGCGGCAGCGGGTGTGGCTGCGCTGCACCGTGCCCCCTTCGCGCAGCTCCTGCGCCGCGGGCACGCTGCGCTGCAGTTCCAGCCAGTGCTGCGCCGCCGGCCATACCCACAGCTGCGTCGTCAGCGCACCCAGGGCGTCGCCGTCGTCGCGCAGGCCGCACACGGCCAGGTCCAGCTTGAAGATGTCCGGCGAGGTTTCTTCGGCCACCGCCAGGCCCGGCGGCGCGACGGTTTGCGCCAAGGTGGCCACCGGCCAGCTCACGGCGCGGGTCTCGTGGCCTTGCCAGCGCCACAGCCCGTGTGTGCCGGCGTAGGACAGGGCCGGGTGGTGGTCGCCGTTGCACACGGCGTGCGGCCGTGTGCGCCACTGCAAACGGGTCAGCTGCGCATGGCCCGGTGCCTGCGACAAGGCCGCCACCAGGCGCGGCAAGGGGTCGGCCGGGCTCACGCGCAGCGGCGGCACCGCCGGCAAGGCGGCGCGGCCCCACTGGCCGGCCTGCAGCACGTAGTGCTGGTCCACCGCCGGCTGCATCAGCCGCAGTTCGGCGGCTTCAATGTCGCAGGCCTGCCGCGGCGCCGGCAGCGGCTCGTCGGGGTTGAGCGCGCCGCGGCGGTCCAGCAGGCCGAAGCGGTCCAGCAGGCGTTCGTCGGCGGCGCGCAGGGCGTCGGGCGCGATGCGTGTTTCGGGCAGGCGCGCCAGCTCGGCCACCGAACGCTGCACCAGCCGGTGCAGGGTGGCCCACTCGCGGTCACGCGGGGCGGCCAGCAGGCCGGCGGCCCACTCGAAGCCGGGGCGGTCGTGGAACGACGGCCCCCAGACGAAGTTCAGGTTGACGTAGCGCGCAATGCTGGGAGCCCGCACCAAGCCCTGCTTCTCGGCCTGGGCCACCGCGGTCTGCACGAAGGCGGTGTAGCGCTCGCCCAGGCGCTCGGGCATGGCCGGCCACTGGCCCGCCAGGTGGTCGGCCAGGTCGGCCACAAATCGGGCCCAGAGGGCCTCTTGCTCGGCAGCGGTGTCGGGCGGATGCACGGGGCGGGCGACGACGAGGGCTTAGCGGTGTTTGCCCTTCAGCGGGTCGGCCGGCTTCTTGGGCTTTTGCACCTTGACCGCCTTGCTCGCCTTGACCGGCTTGGAGCCGCCGCCGCTGCCCGGCCCGCCGCCGGAGTTGATCTTGACCATGGTGCCGGTGATGGACACGCCGTCCGGCCCCAGCACCACCGAGGAGGCACCGGCCTTGATGGTGAGCTGCACGCCGGCTTCCAGCACCACGTTGACGCCGCCCTTGATGTGCACGTTGGTGCCGGCCTCGACATTGCTGTTGGTGCCCGACTTGACATGCACGTCGGTGCCGGACTTCAGCGACACCGTCATGCCGGCGTCCACGGTGAAGTCCTTGTTGGCCACGGTGGCGATCTGGGCATCGCTGCTGGTGAAGATGTCCTCGGCCACCAGCAGCGACCACTTCGCGTCGGTCTGCATGGTCACGGCCTTGGCCACCGACAGCGACATCTCGCCTTCTATGGCCTCGGCGTGGTTGTTGCCCACGTGGTAGGTGACGTTGTTCGCGACATCGGCGCTGAGGTCGTTCTCGACCACGTCCTGCCGGTCCTTCTGCGCATGCAGCAGCAGCAGCTCGCTGCCCTTGGTGTCGTCGAAGCGCAGTTCGTTGAAGTCGGCCGCCGCCCCTTCGCGCGTGGAGCGCGACTTCAGCGAGGTGACGTTCTTGTGGTCGGGCAGCGCATAGGGCGGCACATTCGTCTCGTTGTAGACGCTGCCGATGATGAGCGGGCGGTCGGGGTCGCCCTCCAGGAAGGCCACCACCACCTCGTGCCCCACCCGCGGCAACGCCAGCAGGCCGAAGCCCTTGCCGGCCCAGCCCTGGGCCACGCGCACCCAGCAGGAGCTGTTGCCGTCCTTCTGGCCCTCGCGGTCCCAGTGGAACTGCACCTTCACGCGGCCGTGCTTGTCGGTGTGGATCTCCTCGCCCGACGGGCCCACCACCACCGCGGTCTGCAGCCCGTGCACCACCGGCTTGTAGGTCAGGCGCGGCGGGCGGAAGGGGTCGCTGTGCTGCTGCACGACAAAGCGGCACAACCAGCGCGTGGTGCCGCCCACGCCGGCCTCGTAGCCCGCCATCTCGGCGTCCATGCGGGTCTGCAGCACCAGGTACTCGGTGTTCTGGTCTTCGCGCGGGTGTTTGCTCAACGCGAAGCGTGCCCCCGCGGCCAGGCCCGGCGTGTTGCCCTGGCCGCTGTAGCGGGTGTGCCGCGCCGAGAGTTCTTCCAGCCGCCGCGTGGCGATCTTGTCGCCGGCGGCCTTGACCTCGTGGCCGGCCGGGTAGTCGTAGACCTCGCGCCCCGTCTCGCCATGGCCGCGCTGCGACTGCACGGTGTCGGAGCGCAGGCTGGTGGCCGGTGTCTCGAAGTTGTAGTCCGCGACCGTGAACTTGCCGGTCTGTATCTCCAGCTGCATGTGCCAGGCGCTGACGCCGCTGAGCTGCGCCAGGTCGGCCTCGTGGCCCACGAACTCGATGTCCTCGAAGCCCTGCACCGGCTCGTGGGCGTCGGACGCGTCGGCCAGCACCAGCTCGTGGCCGCCGGCGCTGTGGCGGAAGAAGTAGAAGATGCCTTCTTCTTCCAGCAGGCGGCTGACGAAGTCGAAGTCGGTCTCGCGGTACTGCACGCAGTACACGCGCGGCTCGTAGCTGCCGGTGAGCTTGTCGGCCACCTGGCTGGGGTAGGCGGAGAACACCTTCTTGACGATGTCCGGCACGCTCATGTCCTGGAACACGCGCATGCCGGCAGAGCGGGTCAGCAGCCACAGCCAGGGCCGCAGCACCAGGCGGTAGCGGAAGTAGCGCCCTTCCACCCCGTCTATGCCGAAGGCGGTGACCAGGCCGTGGAACCAGCGCTCGTGTTCGTCGCTGAGCTGTATATGCACGGATGCCGGCGTGCCCAGCACGTCCTTGGCCGACACGCCGGCGTCCTCGCTGACCGCGACCACGTGGATCTCGTACAGCCGCGACACCTCCTCCAGCACGGAGAACGACTTGAAGTGCAGCGACGGCGCGGCGTCGCAGTTCAGCTTCATCGGCAGCGGCAGGGCATCGGGCATGGTCTTGGTGTTTCCTCGCTTGCTCTGGGATGGGCGCCTGCCCCGTCGGCTTGCAGCGGCCGGCGGCGGGTGTGCTCAGGCACCGGCGCGGGCCGCCACCAGCCAACCCTTCACCGGCTGGTGGGCCTCGTCACGCAGCACCTCCGGCTGCAGCTCCAGCAGCTGCAGGCCGGCGGCCTGCAGCACGTCCTGCACGTAGCGCCGGCGGTGACTGTAGCGCCCGCTGGGCTGCAAGCGGTGGTCAGGCAGCACGTCTTGGCCGCTTTCATTGTCTCCGTCAGCGCCGTGGGCTTCCACGGTGAAGACCAGCAGGCCGCCCGGCCGCAGCGCCACGGCCACCGCAGCAGCAAAGCCGTGCAGCGCGCCGAAGTAACACAGCGTGTCGGCCGAGACCACCAGGTCCCAGGCGGCAGGCTGCGCCTGCAGACAGGCCACCAGCTCGCCGCGCAGCAGCTCGTCGTAGCCCCCGCGCGCCGCGGCCTGGGCCAGCATGCCGGCGGACAGGTCCACCCCCACCAGGCGCTGCGCCCAGGGTGCCAGCAGCGGCGCACACAGGCCGGTGCCGCAGCCGGCGTCCAAGACCTGCAGCGCCCGCTGCGGTGGTGCGGCATGGCGTTGCACCGCCTGGGCCACCAGCTCGGGCGCGCGGTAGTGCAGCTGCGCCAGCTTGGCGTCGAAACTGCCGGCGAAACCGTCGAACACCGCGCTGACGTAGTCGTCCGACGCGCGCGCCGGCACCGCCTCACCGGTGCAGGCCGACAAGTGGTGCTGCGCCAGCGGGTTGCCGGGTTCGGCCTGCAGCCAGGCGCGCCAGACCTGTGCCGCCTCGGCCTGCCGGCCCTCCAGCGAGTAGGCCACGCCCAGCAGGCGCGCCAGCCCGGGGTGGCGTGGCGCCACCACCAGCCCGTCCAGGCACTGCTGCAAGGCCTCACCCACGCGCCCGCTGCGCATGTACAGGTTGACCAGGTTCTGGCGCGCGTCCATGAAGGCCGGCGCCACCGACACCACGTGGCGCAGCAGGCGCTCGGCCCCGGCCACGTCGCCCCGTGCCCCCAGCAGCAGGCCCAGGTTGTTGAGGGCGTCCAGTCGCTCGCCGTCGAGCTGCAAGGCGCGCATGTAGGCGGCCTCGGCCTGCTCCGGCCGGCCGCACTCGGACAGCACATTGCCCAGGTTGTTGTGGAACATGGCTTCGGCCGGTCGGAGCACGATCGCACGGCTGATCAGCTCCACCGCGCTGTCGTGCTGCCCACGCTGCGCGTTCAGCACCCCCAACAGGTGCAGCGCATCGACATCGTCGGCCCGAAGCTGCAAGGCCGTGGTGTACAGCGCCGCGGCCTCGTCCAGCCGGCCGGCGGCGTGGGCCTGCATGGCTCGCGGCAGCGGCGCTGCATCGTCGGCAGGCGGGCCGGCCGCATCAGGCGGAAGAACAGCGGTGTCTTGCATGAACAAAGAGGTTGCCGAGCCCTGCACTCTGAAGCAAAGTACCTGTCGCGGCAAGCTGCGCCACCCTTCGGGGTGGCCAGCCGCGCACCCACCCCACCACCCAACCTTTGCACGATGCCCGCACGCATGGCGTTCAACTTCGACCTGGGTCGCCCCGCTGCCCCCGCGCCGCGCCGCGGCGGCGGCGCGCTGCGCCTGCTGGTGGTGGGCGACTTCAGTGCCCGCCCGGCCGGCGAACGCCCGCCGCTGGCCACACGGCCCACCCACCGGGTGGACGTGGACAACCTGGACCAGGTCATGGCCCGCCTGGCGCCGCGCCTGGAAACGGCTGCCGGCAGCGCCGGCTTCGCGCAGCTGGACGACTTCCACCCCGACGCCCTGTACCAGCGCCTGCCTTTGTTCGACACCCTGCGCCAGGCGCGGGCCCGGCCACCGGCAGCCGCGGCCGACCTGCTGGGCTCGCTGCTGGGCAAGACCGCTGTGGCAGGCACCGCCGGCGCCGCGTCCAAACCCGCGCCCGCCAGCGCCACCGGCATCGAAGCCCTGCTGCAGCAGGTGGTGGCGCCGCACGTGCTGCCGGACACGCGCGCCCAGACCCAGGCCTACCTGAACGCCGTGGACAGTGCCATCGCCGAGCAGATGCGCGCGCTGCTGCACGACCCGGCCTTCCAGGCCCTGGAAGCGGCCTGGCGCGGCGTGCAGTGGCTGGTCTCCAGCCTGGAGCTGGACGAGCAGCTGCAACTGCACCTGTTCGACGTGTCTCGCGACGAACTGCTGGCCGACGTGGTGGCCAGCCAGGGCCGGCTGGCCGAAACCGGCCTGCACCGCGCGCTGGCCGACCGCTGGCGGGGCGTGCCCGGCGGCGAGCCCTGGCATGCGCTGGCCGGGCTGTTTCGCTTCGGCCCTGCAGACACCGACATCGGCCTGCTGGCCGCCTTGGGGCTGGCGGCCAGCCAGGCCGGTGGCCCCTGGCTGGCCGAAGGCGACCCGGCACTGGCCGGTGCCGCCGACGACCCGGCGCTGGCCGGCTGGCGGGCGTTGCGCGCCAGCGAGGCCGCGCCGTGGATAGGCCTGGCCGCGCCGCGTGTGCTGCTGCGCCTGCCCTACGGCCGGCGCACCGACCCGGTGAGCGCCTTCACCTTCGAGGAGTTCAACGACGACGGCCCGCCGGTGCACGAACACTTTCTCTGGGGCAACCCGGCCCTGGCGGTGGCGTTGTTGACGGGCCGTGCCTTCAGCGCGCGCGGCTGGGACTTTGAACCCGGCGACGAGCGAGAGATAGGCGAGCTGCCGGCCTACAGCTTCACGCAGGATGGCGAGCGTGAACTGCAGGCCTGCGCCGAACATTACCTGGGCGACGAAGGCGGCAACAGGCTGCTGCAGGCCGGCTTGATGCCGGTGCTGAGCCACCGGCACCAGAACGCGGTGACGGTGGCGCGCGTGCAGTCGGTGGCACAGCCCGCGCGTGGCCTGGCCGGGGCCTGGAACTGAGCCGTGCTGGTCATTCGTTCTGAACAGATGCGACTGCTCGGCCTGGCCGGGGTGGAGCTGTTCAAGAAGGACCTGCTGCGGCATCTTGCGGGGTTTGCGCCCGAGTTGCACACGCTGCACGGTGACGATGTTTTTCGTGCCGTCATCGACCAGGGCGTGAGCAAGGCCGGCACCTACGGTTTCACAAACCGCGGCCCCTTGCGCTTCTACGCCGAGTGCATGCTCGCCTACGGCACCCAGTTCGACACCGACATCCAGATCCGTGGTCTGCAGGAAGCGCTGCTGCACAGGCACGGCAACGGCCAGGCCTGGCACGCAGACCAGGCGTTCACGGCGATAGAGCGCTTTCAGATCCAGACGCGGGGCCGCGACAACAGTTATGCCGTGGCGGCCCTGCATCGCCTTGGGCCGTTTCTGGACCAGCTGGACACCCTCCAGCAGCCCACCCTGGAGCCTGACCTGCTGGGGCTCATGGCCCGCATCCACCCGGAGAAGTTCGCGTTCGTGGGGCCCGAGCGCCTGCGCCACCTGGTCACGCAGGCGCGGCAGGAGGCCACGCACTTCGGCATTGCGCAACCTGCCGGCGTGGGCCTGTTGTGCGGGCTCATGTTTGCGCTGGGGCACGGTGTCGCAAGCGACCCGCTGTACCCCTGGGTGCGCAACACGCTCGTCCAGGAGCCCACCCAGGACGCCACCCGGCGCATCGAAAGCCTGCGCCGCAAGACCCGCCGTTACCTGACGGCCACGCTGGACCACTTGCCCGCCCGTTAAGCATGCCCAAGCAGTCTCCCAGCAACCCCAACAGCGGCCCGGGCTGCAACCAGCCCGCCGGCGGCCCCGCCACCTGCCCCTTGGAGGACGAGTACGAACTGGTGGAGTTGATAGAGACCGTGGTGCAGGACGCGGAGAAGTTCGTCAAGGGTGCCGCCGACTCCACCAGCGACACCCAGCTCGTCACCAAAAGCGTCGAACGCCTGGACAAGGACGGCGGCGCGTACAAGCAGTACATCAACCTCGACCCGCTGGCCGAGGGCCAGGCCAAGTGCCACCCCGAGTACGGCCGCGTGCTGCGCTTTCGCGCGCGCGTCGTGCAGAAAAGCGGCGCCACCGACAAGCTGGCCGGTGTCAAGGTGCTGTTCAAGCATGAACGCGTAGACGGCCCCCGGCGCACCGACCCAGGAGGCGCCGAGCCCGCCGTCTTCAGCGTCGCCGACCTCACCACAGCGCAGCAGGAGGGCTTCGGCGGCGCGGGCGGTGGCGCCGAAACCAGCAGCGTGACCGATGCCAACGGCTGGACCTCGGCGGTGGAGTTCCATCTCTCGGAGTTCGCCGGTGACCAGTTCGGCATCAGCTGCCAGCTGGACGCCGCCGTCAAAGGGGCGGCCGGGTCAACCCCCAAGAAGACCCAGGCCCACTACAAGGTCTGGCGGCGTTTCTGGTACCAGATGACCTACGCCGACGGCTACGCCGCACAGCGCCCCACCGCCGCCGAGGCGGCCTACGCCGAGGTGTTTGCCGAGATGGTGCTGGCCTCGGAGAAGAAGTTCGTCAAGGCCGACCTGCCGGCTGATCTGCAAGCCCGCACCTTCATGCCGGAGTACCAGCTGAAGGACAGCGGCGGCAACGGCATCGTCGCCAACGTGGGGGACGACAGCAACATCGGAGAGTTCTCGACCAACGCAAAGATGAACCTCGACGTCAAGCCCGAGCACCCGGTGAAGGGCAACTTGATCGTCTGCGAGTACCAATGCGACCCGCGGGGACGCAGCCAGCTCAAGAGCTACAAGCTCACCGCCAACGGGCAGACCCTCACCATCGCACAGGGCAGCGGCGGGCCCATCATCTCCAAGCCGGCCATCAAGGCTGCGACCCAGGTGGTGGCCGTCGGCGAGTGGTCCACAACCGAAACCCCCTGGAACAAGGGCGGCAACATCACCGATGCCGACATAGAGATTCCGGCGGGACGCAGCTCAACACGCAAGGTCAAGGTCAGGCTGCCGGCCGGAGCGCCCACACCCACGCCGGCGAACCCGGTCTGGGTGCGGCTTCAGTTGCAGACCGCCAAGAGCTTCCTGGGGTGGGCCACGGCCGGCGGCATCGTCGCCGTGTACCAGCCCAGTGCTGCCGCCGGCACACAGGGCAGCCTCGTCGATTTCAACGACACCGCTGCGCACGAGTTCGGCCACAAGTTCACGCAGACGCCGGAGCCGACGGCACAGCCCGCCTCGCTGCACGACCACCCGCTGCAGTACGTGGGGCATGGCGGCAGTGGCTCGCATTGCCGGCACGCCGCCGCCGTCGCAGCAGGCGCCGTGAACTGGCAGGACCCCAACGAAGACACCCCCAGCCCCGAGGACGGTGACTGCATCATGTACCACCGCTACAGCTCGGCCTGCAGCCACAAGTTCTGCGTGGTCTGCCAGACCCACCTGCAGCTCGAGAAGATGCGCGCGCTCTGAGGACACCATGGCCACAGCCCTGCAACCCACGCCGGCCGAGATCGCCTCCAGCCTGCTGGACTTCACCGATGCCGAGTTCGCGGCTGCGCCGGACCTGGATGTGGATGCGCGCGAGGTGCGCCTGCTGGAGACCGACTTCACCGGCATCGCGATCAGCGCGCAGGCGCGGGTGGCGGTCGACGCGCAGTCGGTGCTGCCCGTGGCCATCGCCGCACGCTACGACGGCGAGCGTGACTGGGACCTGCCGCTGATAGACAACAGCCTGCTCGTCGCCACCGACCTGCGAAGCGGCCGGGTCAGTGTCGTGCCGGCACTGCTGCCGCCCAAGGTGCTGGCCAGCCGGCTGGGCCCGCCGCCCGATGCCGCCGCTGCGCAGCGGCCCGAGCCGGAAGAGCTGGAAGGCGAAGGCGCACAACTGGGCTGGACCGAGGTGCGGGAGCGGATGAACATCCCGTGGCGCAGCGGCCTGTGGTCGTTCACGCTGGTCTATTTCGACTGGTTGTCCAACCGCGTGTCCGTGGAACTGGCCGGCGGCTCAAGCGTGCCGGCAGGCTTCCCGGCACGGCTGTCGGCAAGCCCGCAGCCCGCGGCCCTGGCTGACGGTTTGCCGACCTTCCGCCAACGCGCCGGCACCCCGCCGGTGCCGGCGCATGGCGTGAACTTCCAGGTCCGGCTGCAAACGCAAGGGCCCAGCCCAGCGCTGCTTGTAGACGCCAGCTTCGCCACGCCGGTGCGGGCCTACTCGCTGGCGACGGGCCTGGTGTTGTCGGACGCCGGGCAGGCATCGCCTGTGTCGGCGATCGTGCCCATGACCTTGCTGCTGGTTCGGGCCAACGCCGTCTACCCATGGCGGCTGGATGTCGCCGTGCCTGCCTATGGCCCGCCGGCGCAGCCTGGCGAGACGGTCACGGGCCAGTTCGCCCTGGATGCCTTGGCCGGCGCGCCGGTGCCAGGCCCGGGCGCCTACGCCTGCTATGTGGTGCTGGACGGCCAGGTCCACGGACCGCAGCGCTTCGAAATGTCGGCGTGATGCACACGGCCGCTGCGCCGCGCAGCGTCATCGGCCGGGCGTGTGCCCATGCGGGCCTGGCCTTGATGCTGGTGCCGGTGTTGGTGATGTTGCTGCCTGGCCCGGGCGTCGCGGCACCGGCGAACCTCACGCAACACACGCTGCCGGCGGCGTTCGATCTCTCGGACGAGGCCTTCTTTGCGCCGGCGCCAGACCCGGCATGGACCACGCAGTTGCTGGATTCGAGCTTCGTGGGCGTGGCTGTGCGCGCGCCGCAGCGGGTGGACACGGGCCGGCGCAGCAGCCTGCCGCTGCTGATCGCTTCGCGGTTCGACGGTGCACGCGACTGGGCACTGCCGCTGCACGACCTGGCCTTGCTGGTGGGCATAGACCGGGCCACGGGGCGGGTGAGTCTGGCCCGCGCATTCGCCGACACCAAGAGGACGGCATCGGCCAGCCGCGGGGCCCAACCCTCCGCCGACGAACTGCGCAGCTTCGGCGCCCAGGTGGATGTGGTCGACGCCCGTTCCCGCCTGGGCATCCCATGGCAGGCCGCTTGCTGGGCGTTTTCACTCGTCTACCACGACTGGCTGTCCAAGCCCGTCGTGGTCAGGCTGGGGCCGGTGCCGCAGGGGCCGTCACCGGCACATGACAGCAGCCCTTGCGCCGCCTCAAACCCTGGCGCTTCGCAAGTCGAGTTTCAGTACCGGGCGGCCGTGGGCGAAGCCTGGCGGGTAACGGGGCGCTACACCGTGCCTGCCGGCGCCCTGGGCGCAGGCTCAACGGCACTGCCCGCGACCCTGTTCATCGTGACCAGCGACGGCAACCCGCCACAGCGCCACGACTGGCAGATTCCGGTGGTGGTGCCACCCGGCGCTGTCGAAGTCTCCGGCACCGTGGACCACAGGCCGCAGGCTTCACAGCCGCCGCCACCCGGTGCCATGGCCTACCTTGTCGTCGCCGGGCAGATTCATGGGCCGCGCCCCTGGGCCGCCACCGCGAGGCCGGCACGCGCGGGCCGGTAGGTCAGCAGGTTCGCGCCGTCCTCGCTCTCCGCGTACCACGCCACCGCCGGGCCCAGCAGCTGCTGCAGCTGGTCGTGGCCGCAAGTCGGCACAAAGGCCCGCAGCACGCGCGGGTCGTAGAAGCGGAACAACAGCTGCCGCCCGTCCTCGTCCTTCACCTTCAGAAGCCGGCGCAGGTGCGGGCGCAAGGCCAGCGGGTCGTCGATGGCGACAAACACGCCCCAGCTGCGGCCCCAGCCTTCGTCCAGCAGGCGATCGGTCAAGCGGTGCCCTGGCAGCAGCTCCACCATGTGCGGCGCCACCATCTCCAACTCGCGCGCCAGGCGGCCGCTGTACAGGCACAGGAACTCCAGCCGCGATTCCAGCAGCAGGCGGTAGATGGCCGGGTCGCGCGCACAGTCCAGCACCGCCCACACGCTGGCAGGCCGCGCGGACGCGGGCGGCCACCAGGTGCTCACGATGTGTTGGCGCAGCTCAGGGCTCATGCCGCCTGCCCGGCGCTGCGCCGCTGCGCGGCCGCACGCTCGCACTCCTCGCAGAACGGCACGCCGTCGCGTGCGGCCTGCTGCAGCACGGCCACCATGGCCGCCACGTCCAGCTCAGGCGCCGCCACCACTGGCGGCGGCGCCGCGGCAGCAGGGCGCGGGCTCGCGGCGCGTGGCGGCGGTGCCGCGGCAGGCGCAGCCGGCGGCGCCGCACCCAGCGGCAGCAGCCGCGGCGCTTCACTGGACGTATGAAGTCGGCCGTCGGCCAGCGCCTGTGCAACGACTGCAACAACGCAGTGCCGGTGGCGCCGCCACAGATCCGCACCCGGCAGCAGTGCCACTGCGCGCGCGCGCAAGGCCGACTCATCGGCAGCATCAACCAGCGCGCCGCCAAGTTCGACCGAAGTACCAGAGTGGCCGTTGTTGCGGCCGACTTCGTGCCAGGGACCGGCGTCTCGCTGTTCCTGCATGCTGGCAATCATCGCCGTGCGCCACAACTGGGTCAATGCCCGCAGCCTCCTGCGCTAGACGAAGCCGGGCCGAGCATCCGAAGCTGACGTCCGCTGCGGCAAGGCAGCCGCTTCTCAGCCACCGTCCCGCCGATGCGCGGCGCGGCGGCGACAGGCCCCAACAACACCAAGCCGTTCAGGTGTGTGTGTAGTTCTTCAGGCTGTCGGAGTCGAGCACGCGTTGGGCCGCGATCGACATTGCTGCGAAGGCATAGCTGTCGGCATTGGTAGCCATCAGTGTGGGTGACTGCTGGTCGTACTGGTCGTCCCAGCAGTATCTGACGTCCGCCGTCTTGCTGTACTTGTGCGTTGCTTCGTGGATGATGATGCGCGCCATGCGCTCAGCCGAGTAGCCAAAGTCATCGAACAGCGAGAAGCCCACGTGCACACCACCTGACGACGAGGCCCCCACCTTCTCCTTCCATCCGGTGCGGCCCTGGACGTAGCCTTCGATATTGGCGCTGACCACACGCTTGTTGTTGGCGTTCGTTTCGTACCACCCGGCACCCATGTTGTCGAGGTGGAAGTCACCCACGGTCATGCGGTTCCTCGCATCCACGTCGAGCAGGTACATCCCGGTATTGAGATGGAACGACGCGGAGAGCATGACCTTGCGCACTTCGGCCAGATACTTGCGCCGCGCCTTGGCGTTTCGCAGCTTGCCTTTGTCCTTGGTGCTGTCCAGATTCTGGTCGCGATTCAGACAGAAGTGCTTGTCAAGCACCCGGGTCAGCCAATCGGGTTCGTCGCGGTGGAACAGCACGATCTTGTCAACCGCCCATACCGTGCTTCGCATCACGCTGCGTGTGATCGATGCCGACTTCAGCAGCTTCTCTTTCGTGCCGTCGCTCGGCTTGCGATCCGAGTGGTACTTGATCATCAGGCCCGCGCCAAGCAACTCGCGGGTGTCGAGATGTTTGTCCTGCTTTTTGTCGCTCATGATGTGTCTCGGTGAATGAGAAAGGACCTCAGTCCTCAAAACTCGTAGTTGAAAGACCCACCCTCGGCGGCGACGCGAACCCGTTCGATCGGCGTGCCTTCCATCATCCGGTTCAGAAACTCCCGGCTGATGTCCGGCAGCATGGTGTTGGTCAGGATGGCATCGATCATGCGGCCGCCGGATTCACTCTCCGTGCAGCGCGACACGACCAGCTTGACCACGTCGTCGCCGTACTCGAACGGGATCTTGTAGCGCGCCTCCACCCGCTTCTTGATGCGGTTCAGCTGCAGCTTCACGATCTTGCCCAGCATCTCGTCACTGAGCGGGTAGTACGGGATGGTCACCAGGCGGCCCAGCAGCGCCGGCGGGAAGATCTTCAGCAGCGGTTCGCGCAGCGCCTTGGCCATGCCCTCGGGGTCGGGCATCAGGTCGGGGTCCTTGCACAGGCTCGCTATCAGGTCGGTGCCGGCGTTGGTGGTCAGCAGGATGAGCGTGTTCTTGAAGTCTATGAAGCGGCCTTCGCCGTCTTCCATGAAGCCTTTGTCGAAGACCTGGAAGAACATCTCGTGCACGTCGGGATGGGCCTTTTCCACCTCGTCCAACAGCACCACGCTGTAGGGCTTGCGGCGCACGGCTTCGGTCAGCACGCCGCCTTCGCCATAACCCACGTAGCCCGGGGGCGCTCCCTTGAGCGTGGAGACGGTGTGCGCCTCCTGGTACTCGCTCATGTTGATGGTGATGACGTTCTGCTCACCGCCGTACAAGGCCTCGGCCAGCGCCAGCGCGGTTTCCGTCTTGCCCACGCCGCTGGTGCCGGCCAGCATGAACACGCCTATGGGTTTGCTGGGGTTGTCCAGGCCGGCGCGGCTGGTCTGTATGCGCTTGGCGATCATCTCCATCGCGTGGTCTTGCCCGATCACACGCTGGCCCAGGTGCTCGGCCACCTTCAGGATGGTCTCGATCTCGTTGCGCGCCATGCGGCCCACCGGGATGCCGGTCCAGTCGCCCACCACCGCGGCCACGGCCTGGTAGTCCACGGTGGGCAGGATCAGCGGGCTCTCGCCCTGCAGCGCGTGCAGCTTGTCCTGCACCGCACGCAACTGCGCCTGCAGGTCGGCACGTTCACCTTCGGTCATCGCGGGCGCGGCGGGCGCCACGGCCGGCGTGGCTTCTGCAGCAGCGGCCTCCAGGTTGCTGCCCGTGCCTTCCACCGGCTGTATGCCGGCGCGCAGCTTGGCGCGCAGCGCCAGAAGTTCATCCACCAGCGTCTTTTCTTCGCCCCAGCGTTGGTCCAACTCGGCCAGGCGGGCCTTCTCCTCAACCAGCAGCGCGGTCGTGTCTTCTTCACGCTTGCCTATGTCCACACCAATGGCCTTTTCGCGGCCGATGATGCCCAGCTCGGTCTCCAGCGCCTCGATGCGCTTGCGCGAGTCGTCCACCTCGGCCGGTGTGGCGTGCAGGCTCACGGCCACGCGCGCGCAGGCGGTGTCCAGCAGGCTGACCGACTTGTCCGGCAACTGGCGCGCCGGGATGTAGCGGTGGCTGAGCTTGACGGCAGCTTCCAGCGCCTCGTCCAGGATCTGCACCTGGTGGTGTTTTTCCATGGTGCTGGCCACCCCGCGCATCATCAGGATGGCCTTGGGCTCGTCGGGCTCGTCCACCTGCACGGTCTGGAAGCGGCGGGTCAGCGCCGGGTCCTTCTCGATGTGCTTCTTGTACTCGGCAAAGGTGGTGGCGCCTATGGTGCGCAGCGTGCCGCGTGCCAGCGCCGGCTTCAGCAGGTTGGCCGCGTCGCCGGTACCAGCCGCGCCACCGGCGCCCACCAGCGTGTGGGTTTCGTCTATGAACAGGATGATGGGCTTGGGCGAACCCTGCACCTCGTCGATGACGCTGCGCAGGCGCTGCTCAAACTCGCCCTTCATGCTGGCGCCGGCCTGCAGCAGGCCCACGTCCAGCGCACGCAGTTCGACTTCCTTCAACGAA
Source organism: Burkholderiaceae bacterium (assembly GCA_037190565.1). Classification (GTDB taxonomy): domain Bacteria; phylum Pseudomonadota; class Gammaproteobacteria; order Burkholderiales; family Burkholderiaceae_C; genus Rubrivivax. Next base: position 16,150 of record JBBCJV010000022.1, on the reverse strand, counting down.
GGCGGCACGTCGCCGCGCGCGATGCGCTGGGCAAAACCTTCCACCACCGCCGTCTTGCCCACGCCGGCCTCGCCGACCAGGATGGGGTTGTTCTGGCGCCGGCGCATCAGGATGTCGACGACCTGGCGTATCTCGTCGTCGCGGCCCACGATGGGGTCCATCTTGCCGCTGCGCGCCTGCTCGGTGAGGTCCACCGTGAACTTTTTCAGCGCTTCCTGCTTGCCCATGGCCGCGGGTGCGATGGCGCCGCTGGCTTCACCGGGCGCGGCGCCGCCGCTGGCGCCTGTGCCGTCGCTGGCACCCTGGCCTTCTTCCGACGAACCCTTGATCAGCGCCGGTAGCTGGTCGGACACCTCTTCGACCTTGAGCCGGTCGAACTGCCGGCTCACGGCCAGCAGCGCGTCGCGCAGGCGCTTGGTCTTGAGCATGCCCACCAGCATGTAGCCGCTGCGCACCAAGGCGTCGCCGTACAGCAGCGTGCCGTAGACCCAGCCGCGTTCAATGCTGTCGTCGATGTTGTCGGAGATGCCGCTGATGCTGGTGGCACCACGCGGCAGCCTGTCCAGCGCCGCGGTGATGTCCTTGGCCAGCACCGACATGTCCAGTTGGTAGTGCTGTATCACGCGGTGCCAGTCGGTGTCGGTGCCCTGCAGCAGTTGCGCCAGCCAGTGCTCCAGCTCCACGTAGGGGTTGCCGCGCAGCTTGCAGAACACGGTCGCGCCTTCGACAAACTTGTAGGTCGGCGCATTGAGCTTGCCGAACAGGGTGACGCGGTTGATCTCCGCCATGAGGCTTCCTTTCAGGTCGGCTGGGTTCGGGACGACAAAGGCCGGGGGTCTAGCGTGAGCGTGGGCGGCCGGCCGTGGCGCGGCGCGCCCAGCCAGGTGGTCCACCCCAGGCGGCCGCTGCGGCCGGGGCGCACCGCGGGCCGCTGAGCGGGGTCCAGCGCCAGGTGCAGGTCCCAGCCGAGCTCCAGGCCCAGGTAGTGGTTGATCAGCGCGCGCAGCGCCGGCAGCGTCTTGCCGCTGGGCAGCAGCGACTCGAAGGTCGCCAGGTCCAGCGGGCCTATGTGTATGCGCACATGGTGCTGGCGGTCGAACACCGCCGCCCCGAGCACGGCGCTGGCCCCCAGTTGGGCGCTGGGCTGTCGCCCGCGCTGACCGGCACGGCCCAGGCGGCTGCGCTCTTCGCGCTGCAAGCCCATCCAGCGGCCGACAAAACTCTGTACCTGCACCGGGCGCCCCAGAAAGCCGCCCAGCAGGTCGGCCAGGCCGTCGGCATTGCGCACCTGGCGCGACAGCAGGCCGGCAAAGGCCAGCCGGGCGTGGTCGGGCGCGGCATCGCGGCCGCGCCATTCGGCGCCGCCGGCGCCCACCAGGGATCCCACATAGTCGGCAAAGCGGTCCTGCAGCGGGCGGTCCAGGCTGGCCGTGGGCTGGGCCTGGGCCCAGGCGCGGTAGAACAGCAGCAGCAGCCGGTGGTGGAACATGTCCACGAACCGCGCAAAGGTGTCGTCGCCGCGGTGCAGGCGACGCTCGCGCGCGTAGGCCGTCAGGTGCAACGGCAACGGGCCGTTGGGCCCGAACATGCCGAAGAAGCGCACCTCTATGCGCGGCCGGCCGCCGCGCGGGTCGTCGGCCACGGCCGCCAGCGAGCTGGCGGCAAAGGACAGGTCGGCCGACTGGCCCAGCCGCACCGCTTCGTCGGCCGGCCGGCGCGCGGTGCCCAGGCGCGGCTTGTCGGCATGCCAGGCGTCTATGAGGCGCAGGGCGTGGAAGAAGTCGTGCCGGTACGGCGCGCGGGCAATCTGCGGCAGCGGGTCGCTGCGTGGGGCCTTGCGCTCGCTCACGGCCTGCTCACAGGATGGGCCGGGCCCCGGACCGGGGCCTTCCGCTCAGGATGTCGCCACGGGTGGACGAATGCAGCCGCAGCTGCGTGAAGCCGTTGAGCGAGACGTGGCGCGCGACAAAACGCTCCAGCACACAGCCCAGCAGGAAGGCGCTGCCGCCTTCGAAGGCCAGCTCGTCCACCTCCACGCTGATCTCCACGCCGCGGCCGAAGGTGATGGGCCCGGGCATGGGCAGGCGGCGCACCACCTGCTTCATCTGCACCGAGCGCACACCGTCCACCTGGCGCTGCGCACCGGCGTCGTTTTGCGGCGCGTAAAGGTGCAGGATGGCGCGCAGCGCGGCGGCACCCTGCTCGGCGTCGGTGTCGGTCAGCGACAGGTGGTTCAGCGAGAGCTGGTTGATCAGCTTCCAGGCCAGGCTGCCGTCGGCCAACGGCGAACGCGGCCGCGACGGGCCCTTGATGACGCCTATGCCCTTGACCGGCGCGGCCTGCGCCAGCGACAAGTCGCCCGGCCCGCCGCTGACGGGCATCAGCACCGGCAGGTCGCGGTTGGTGCACAGGGCGCGCACGCCGATCTGCCGCAACTCGCCGGGGTACGGCGCCTCGTGCGCGTCCACCACCGACAGGAAGACCTCGCTGCCCACATAGGCGGTGCGCGCACCTTCGCGCTGCTGCAGCTGCGACAGCAGGCGCGGCTGGCGCTGCAGGCTGAAGTAGGCCTGGTGGCCGGCGCCTTCGGTGTGGAAGGCGTTGTAGAAAGGCAGGAAGCGCCACTCGCGGTCGCCGCCCCCGCCGTAGCCCACCACCTCGGTGACGGTGTGCACCTCGAAGTCCATGGGCCGCGCGCGGTCGGGCACCACGTGGTGTTCGTGGCTCTCCGGGCCCACGTGTATGCGGTCGCAGCGGCGTTCCAGCAGGTTCACCGCCGGCACACAGTGTAGCGCCACGCAGCCGGCGTCCACCGACTGCAACAGCGCGTTGTCGCCGCGGTCGAACAGCAGCACCAAGTCGACCTCGGTCTCGGCGTGGCGGCGCAGCGCCTCGCCCAGGCCTTGCACGTCGAAGAACAGGAAGCGCTGCGGAAAGGCAAAGTACTCCTGCAGCAGCCGGTAGCCCTCAAAGCCGTGCAGCGTGGGCGGCAGCAGCGCCTGGTCGTCGTCGAAGCCGGCCGGCTCGACGGCGTCCGCTTCCAGCGTCTCGTGCCAGGGCGCCGGACGCTGCACCGGCAGCACCAGCGCGCCCAGCACATGCCCGCACACCAGTTCGTGCAGGCGGTAGGCCACGTCGTCCACGCCGGTGAAGTGCAGGCGCAGGCTGTCCAGCGCGATGCGCGAGAAGTCCAGCCCCGCGGTGGCGCGCAGGCGTATGCGCAGCCCGGCGCGGTAGCGGCGCAGCTCCGGCAGTGCCGCCAGCGGCAGGTTGGCCGCCTGCGAAAAGTACTCCACCTGCGTCAGCTCCAGCGGCCACAGCGCCAGCTCGTGCGCGGTGCGGAACTCGCAGGCCGTGCCGCCGGCCTTGCCGGCGCTGCTGACCATGACCGTGCCCCGCGCCAGCTTCGCGCCGGCAGCCAGCGCCGGGTCGCCCAGCTCGGGCTGCACCTGGGCGATCAGCATGGCCGGCGTGGGCGCTACAAACTGCGGGTAGACGATTTCCAGCAGGCGCTGCGTGAAGCGCGGGAACTCGGCGTCCAGGCGCAGCTGCACCCGCCCGGCCAGGAAGGCAAAGCCTTCGAGCAGGCGCTCCACGTAGGGGTCGGTGACCTCCAGGCCCTCTATGCCCAGGCGCGACGCCACCTTGGGGAAGGCCTTGGCAAACTCCGCCCCCATCTCGCGCAGGTGGCGAAGCTCCTCGTTGTAGTAGCGCAGCAGGCGCGGGTCCATGGCAGTGCCCCGGCGGTCAGCGCGCCATCTCGCGCACGGCGACCCGGCCGGTCTCCAGGTCCAGGTCGGTGTGCAGCAACAGCTCCAGCGGCACCGGCTGCGCCCACAACTGGCCGCTGATGCGTATGCCCACCTGGTTGTGGTGGTCCAGCTGCATCTCGGAGACCTGCACTTCCACCTGCAGCGTCTCGGGCAGGATGCGCGGCTCGAAGTCCAGGATGGCCTGGCGCACGCGCGCCTGCAGCTGCAGCGGGTCCAGCGTGGAGGCGGTTTCGCCGGAAAGCGCCGGCAGCCCGTAGTTCAGCACCGAGCGGCGGGCGTGGGTGGCGCTGCCGAAGTCCAGTGCCGCGCCGGGCGCGGTGGTGTTGAACAGCCAGGCCAGGTCGCGCAGCACCATCTCGCGCAGCCGGGTGCGGCTGATCACGCGCGCTTCGTTGCTCTCGCTGCGGGCGTCGGGTTCGTCGTCGGTCAGGCGGTCCAGCAGCGCGGGTTGCAGGCGGTCCTGGGCGCGCAGCGTGGTCATGGCTTGCGGCGGCCGGGCCTTCAGCCTTCGGCGTGCCGCAGCACCACCGAGCGCAGGTCCATCAACGGGATGTCGGCCTGGTCGGTGGTCAGCAGGCGCTGGCCCAGGCCGGCAAACACGCCGGCGGCCAGCTCGCGCCACTCGGTGCGGCGGGCCAGCGCCAGCGCGTCGCCGGCGGCCAGCTCGGTGCCGGGGTAGCGCGTGGGGATCAGGCCCACCACCTCGCCGCCATTGGTGAACCGCAGCTGCGCCGGCATCCACACCGCGTCGCGCAGGTCGGCCGGAGCCTCGATGTCCACCTGCGCCAGGCGGTTGAAGGGCAGCCAGTAGTAGCGGCCGTTGATCACGGCTTCCAGCGTCGGGCCCAGCCGCGTATCGGCGTCGGCGATCCAGGCAAAGGCCTGGGTGCTGCCGTCGCCCACCGTGGCCTCGCCCGGCGTGGCAGGCGCCTGCTCCAGCGCCTGTTCGCGCAGCGACGCGGCCGCCTGGGCTTCGCCGCGGCCTTCGCGGAGCAGCGCTTCTATCAGCAAGGCCACCCAGGTTTCGGGCTCGCCGAACAGCAAGGGCGCGGTCTCGCCGGCAAACACCTTGCGGCGCAGCGCTTCGCAGGCGATGGCCTCGCGGTAGGTCTGCACCATGGGCAGTGTGGCGGCGTCCAGGTCACCGGCCACCTTGAGCTGGTTGAGCGCACGCTCCCACTGCCCCAGCACACACAGCAACTGGAACAGGAACACGCGCAGCTTGGCGTCCTGCGGGCGGCTGCGCACCTGTTCGGTCAGCAGCTTCAGCGCGGCCGGTGTGTCACCGGCTTTCAGCGCCTGCTCGGCAGCGGGGGCAATGGACATGGGTGGGAACTCCGGCGAGGGCGGCACGTTGATGGGCGAGCTGGCGGCCGACTCAACGGGCAATCTGCGTGTCGATCAAAGCCGTGGAACTGCCCAGCCGCCCGCCGGTTTCACTTTGTTCGAGGTACTCGACCTCCAGCGTCTCGAAGGTGAGCATGAGCGTTTCGACCAGCACCGGGGCTCCGCTCTCGTCGCGCCCGGAGGCCACGTCGAAGGCGGTGACACGGGTGTTGTTCATCACCAGGGTCATGTAGGGCACCGGGTCCTGGCCGCCGCCCTTGCGCACCGACAAGGTGGCCTTGCTCAACAGTTCGTTGTTGCGCATCACGCTCATCAGCGCGGTCGAGGCCTTGTCGGCCCTCTTGACGAGCCTGAGCGCCTTGGCCTGCACCCGCCCGGTCGCCTGGCCGTCGATCGCGGCCGGTGCGGTCATGCCCCAGGACCACTCGATGACCTCGATCTGGCCGGCAAAACGTTTGTCCTTGGACTCACCGGCGATGTCGCCGGTGCGTTTGCCGGTCGCCTTGAAGAACATGTCGGCACGGGCCATCGCTGTCGCTCCGTCGTCGCGGGTTGCGGCCCGGCGGACTCAGGCACAAAGCAAGAAGCGGCAGCCACGCCGGGGGTGGCGTGGCTGCCGGGTCAGCCTTGTGCCGAACCGGGCCCGGGGGGCGGTTGATCGCGTCGGTCGTCGGCGTCAGTCGTTCGCGTTCGAGGCGATGTCGTACACCATTTCCTTGGTGGTGTCGGCCGAGCCGTCCGGCTTCTGCGGCGTGTACTCGAACTTCACCTTGGCGAAGTTCAGCGTCACGTTTTCGGTCAGGCGGTCCTCGCCGCCCGAGCCGCCGGTGCTGACGGAGGTGACCAGCACCTCGCTCATCTCGATCTTGATGTACTCGATGGGCGCGCCCTTGCCGCCGGCCTTGCGCACGACCAGGTTGGCCTTGTCGTGGTGCTGGCCGTTGCTGCAGGTCAGCAGCAGCGCGTGCGACGACGAGTCCACGTACTTCGTGAAGGACAAGTCCTGCACGTTGGCCTTGCCGGCGCCGCCGCCACCGCCCTGGTGCGTGGTACCGGAATTCGAGATGCCCCAGCTCCAGGCCAGAACGTCGATCTTCTTCGCATGCACCTTGTCGGTCGATTCACCGTCGATGTTGCCGACCTTGATGAACATGTCTACGGCCATGGTTCACTCTCCTTGATGCCCCGCCACCTGCAGGACGTTGTTGAAGCTGCAAAGTCGCCCGGCACTGCGGACGCCCACCCACGCAGCCGCGGGCGGGTTGGGGGAACACCCTGAGGTTCTCAGGCCGCCTTCATCGAAGGCAGCTTGGAAACCAGCCGAAGGGAAACGGTCAGTCCCTCCAGCTGGTAATGAGGCCGCAGGAAGAACTTGGAGCTGTAGTAGCCCGGGTTGGCCGGGTCTTCCTCCACCACCACCTCGGCGGCGGCCAGCGGCTTGCGCGCCTTGGTGCTTTCCGACGAGTGCGCCGGGTCGCCGTCCACGTACTGCATGACCCAGTTGGACAGCCAGCGCTGCATCTCGTCGCGCTCCTTGAACGAGCCGACCTTGTCGCGCGCAATGCACTTCAGGTAGTGCGCGAAGCGGCTGGTGGCAAAGATGTACTGCAGCCGGGCGGCCAGCGCGGCGTTGGCCGAGGCGTCGGCGTCGTCGTACTCGGCCGGCTTGTGCAGCGACTGTGCACCTATGAAGGCGGCGAAGTCGCTGTTCTTGCGGTGCACCAGCGGCATGAAGCCGTTCTTGGCCAGCTCGGCCTCGCGCCGGTCGTCGATGGCGATCTCGGTGGGGCACTTCATGTCCACGCCGCCGTCGTCGGTGGGGAAGGTGTGCGTGGGCAGGTTGGTCACCGCGCCGCCGGACTCGATGCCGCGTATGCGCGTGCACCAGCCGTACTCCTTGAAGGCGCGGTTGACGTTGGTGGCCATCGCGTAGGCGGCGTTGGCCCAGGTGTACTTGCTGTGGTCGGCGCCGCCGGTGTCTTCCTCGAAGTTGAAGGCTTCCACCGGGTTGGTCTTGGCGCCGTAGGGGATGCGCGAGAGGAAGCGCGGCATCGCCAGGCCCACGTACTTGCTGTCTTCGCTTTCACGCAGCGAGCGCCAGGCGGCGTAGTCGGGCGTGGTGAAGATCTTGGTCAGGTCGCGCGGGTTGGCCAGCTCCTGCCAGGAATCCATCTGCATCAGCGTGGGCGAGGCCCCGGTGATGAAGGGCGCGTGCGCGGCAGCGGCGATCTTGGCCAGCTCGCCCAGCATCTCCACGTCGGGCGCGCTCTGGTCGAAGTGGTAGTCGCCCACCAGCGCGCCGTACGGGAAGCCGCCGAACTGGCTGAACTCTTCCGTGTAGATCTTCTTGAAGATGGGGCTCTGGTCCCAGTTGGTGCCCTTGTAGCGCTTCAGCGTCTTGCCCAGCTCCTGCTTGGAGATGTTCATGACGCGGATCTTCAGGTGCTCGTCGGTCTCGGTGTTGTTCACCATGTAGTGCAGACCGCGCCAGGCGCCTTCGAGCTTCTGGAAGTCCTCGTGGTGCAGGATCAGGTTGATCTGCTCGGAGAGCTTCTTGTCGATGGCGGCGATCATGGCCTCTATGGAGGCGACCACGTCGTTGCCTATCAGCTGCGTCTGCGCCAGCGCCTGCTGGGCCAGGGTCTGCACCGCGTTCTCGACGGCCGACTTGGCGTCTTCGCTCTTGGGCTTGAACTCCTTCTGCAGCAGCGCCGCGAGGTCGCTGCCTTCCATCTGCACGCTCGCCAGCGCCGACGCGGCTTGTGCTTCTGCCATGGTCCGGTTCTCCTGCTTTTGCTTGAAGCGACGATGTCTGGGTAGGAGGCGTCAGCCCTCGGCCGGCTTGGCCGCGGAGGCCAGCGAACCCAGCAGCGCCGGGTCGCTCATCAGGCGGCCTATCAGTTCTTCAGCGCCGCCCTTGCCGTCCATGTAGGTGACCAGGTTCTGCAGTTGCTGACGCGCCTCAAGCAGCTTGTTCAGCGAGTCGACCTTGCGCGCCACGGCATCGGGCGTGAAGTCGTCCATGTTGTCGAAGGTGATGTCCACGCTGAGGTTGCCTTCGCCGGTCAGCGTGTTGGGCACCTGGAAGGCCACGCGCGGCTTCATGGCCTTCATGCGCGAGTCGAAGTTGTCGACATCGACCTCCAGGAACTTGCGGTCAGCCACCGGCGCCAGCGGCTCGGCCGGCTTGCCCGACAGGTCGGCCAGCACGCCCATCACAAAGGGGAGCTGAACCTTCTTCTCGGCGCCGTAAAGCTCGACGTCGTACTCGATCTGCACCCGCGGTGCGCGGTTGCGGGCGATGAACTTCTGGCTGCTGCTCATGCGGACTCCTCCGGGGGCGGGTGCGGCAAAAGGTTGAGGTTGTGCTGTAACTGCGTTGATTCGTCAAGGGCCAAGCGCCGTACTACGGCTGCGAAGGTGCCTCGACAGTGTCGGGATCCACACCAACGATGCGCGCCACCTCCGACAACGAGTCCGGCGCCAGCTCCTTGAGCAGCTGCAGGAAGTTGTGGTTGACCAGGTGGCGGGCGCGTTTGAGGAACAGCGTGGCCGGGTTGGACGGCTCGGCGCGCTCCAGGTACTGGCAGACCAGGTCGATGGCGCGCAGCGCGTCCTCGCGCGAATTGACGCTGCCCGTCAGCGAGCGCCGGCTGCCGGCGGCGGCACCGGCTTCGCCGGGTTCGCCTGCTTCGTCACCCGCGGCCTCTGCCGCTTCGGGCATCAGCGCCGACACCGCGCCCACCAGCACACGCAGCGGCTTCAGGTCCGGCGCGTCGCCGCCCAGGCGCTCCTGCAGCACGGCGGCCAGGGCCTGCAGCTCCTGCGCCGCCTGCTGCGCCACGTCGCGCAGGCCCGGGTCTTTCTCGACCGCGGCCGCCAGCATCAGGCGCTGCGGCTCCTGCGGCGGCGCGGTTTCGCTGGACAGCGGCTGCGCCAGCCCGGCCGCCAGCTCGATGGCCCGCACCGACAACTCGCCGATGGCACGGTCGCGCACCACGTACGCGGCACGCAGGTCGCCCACCAGGCCGGCGTGCTCGCGCAGCAACGTCAGCGTGTTGACGCGGGCGTACAGGTCGCCGTCGTCCGGGTCGGGCATGGGGTGCAGGTGGTCCCAGCGTTCGCGCAGCAGGCCGCTGATCAGCCGCAGCCCCACCGGCAGGGCCGCGTAGCCTTGCAGGTGCAGCAGCGCACGCACCCAGTGCATGGCGATGCGCAGGTCGCGCGAGCGGCCCAGCAGCTCTTCGGACAGCTCGTGCACACGCCGCCATTCGGGCGGCTCGGCAGCGCGCACCGCGTCGCCGACCTGGGTCTCGGGTTTACCCGCGGCCGCCTGCGTCAGCTCCAGGAAATCGTTGTCGTACTCCAGATCGGGGCCGCAGGGGGCGGACTCGTCGTCCAGAGCCTGCAACCAGGCAGCGACGCGCGCGTCGGCGGATTCGAGATCACTCATCGACGAACAGATTTAGGGGGGAGGGCCTGCAAACCGCCTCGCTGTGCACCGGCAAGCGCCACGGCGCAACGGCAAACAACCAGACGATCCAAACGGCGAACCCCGCGAGTGTCGCAAGAACAGGTGAGCATGAGAAGTCCCAATTGCCCGGTAGCGGCTTGGTGAGGACCCAGCGCTGCCACAGCTTGCCGCCAATCATCAGGCCACAACGCGCGCCGCACTTCCCCCTCGAGAGGGTCTGCCGATGTTGGCGCGTGACCGAATGCACCGCTAACATCAATTCGATACGCGGGCGCCGGCGGGCCGGCCTGGAGGGGTTGCATGGGGGGCTACATGACGGGAACACGGCTGCGCCGGGCCGGCTGCGCGGCATGGGTGGCCGTCTGGCTGGCGCTGGCCGGGCCGACTGCGGCCCAGACACCGCCGGTGCGCACGCCCGATGTGGTGCCGCCGCCCTCCGGCCTGGCGCCACCGCTGCACCAACCCGATGCAGACGACCCGCGGCCCCGGCGCGACCCGCCGCGCGAGCTGGCCAAGCCCGACGACGACGTCCGCCTGGACGTGCGCGCTTACGTCGTTGACGACGACGCGCCGGCCGAGCTGCGCGCCGCGTTGCCGGCGCTGACCGCGCGCTACACCGGCAGCCAGCGCAGCTTTGAAGACCTGATCGCCGCCGTCACCGAGGTCACCCGCTACCTGCAGCGCGACCTGGGCTACTACCTGGGCTACGCCTACCTTCCCGAGCAGGAGCCCACCGACGGCGTGGTGCGCATCGCGGTGCTGGAGGGCCGGCTGGACCAGGTGGTGCTGAACTGGCGCGACGGCCTGGCCGTGGACCGGGCCGTCATCGAAGGCTACCTGGCCCGCCTGCAGCCCGGCGCGGTGCTGCGCGTGCGCGATGTGGAGCGCGTGGTCTACCTGGTCAACGACTTGCGCGGCGTCTCCACGCGCTTCGAGGTGCGCGCCGGCAGCCGCCCGGGCACCGCCACGCTGGTGGTGACGCCGCTGCCGGAATCGCGCTGGGCCGGCCGTGTGGAGCTGGACGCCAACGGCTCCAAGCCGCTGGGCGAGTACCGGGTGGGCGGCCTGCTGCAGATGAACAGCCCCTTCGGCCGCGGCGACGGCTTCACGGCCAACGCGCTGGCCTCACACACCGGCGGGCTGGCGTTTGCGCTGCTGGGCTACACCACGCCGGTGGGCAGCGACGGGCTCAAGCTGGGCGCCTCGCTGTCGGGCGTGCGCTACCAGCTGGACCGCGAGCAGTTCCCGCTGGACCTGCACGGCACGGCCTTCACCTTCAACGCCTACGGCCTGTACCCGGTGCTGCGCTCGCGCAACCTGAACCTGTTTGCGCTGGCCTCGCTGGAACACAAGCAGTACGAAGACCGCAACATCAACAGCGGCACGCGCAAGAGCGTGGACGCGCTGGTGCTGGGCGCCACCGGCGACTTCCGCGACAGCGTGCTGGGCGGCGGCGTCAACACCTACGAGCTGAACCTGGCGGGCGGGCGCCTGCGCTACCCGGACGGCCGCAGCTCGGCGCTGGACGACGACGAGAACTTCACCAAGCTGGTCTATGGCTTCACCCGGCTGCAAGACCTGGTGACCGGGCGCGCATTGGTCTACATGGCCTTGCGCGGCCAGTACGCGGCCAACAACCTGGACACCACCGAGCAGTTCCGCGTGGGCGGCCCCGACGGCGTGCGCGCCTACGCCTCCGGCGAAGGCACGGGCGACATAGGCACCGTGGCCACGCTGGAGCTGCGCGTGCTGCCGCCGGAAGCCTGGCTGGGCCGCATGGCGCGCGAGTTTGTCTTCAGCGCGTTCGCCGACGCCGGCTACGTGCAGTACCGCCACCGCGGCCGCGTCAACGCCGACCCCAACGCACGCCGCAACCACGCGCGCTTCGGCGGGGTGGGCCTGGGGCTGGCCTGGGTGCGGCCGGACGCGTACGCGCTGCGCCTGTCGGTGGCACGCCAGGCCGCCGGCACGCCCAGCAGCGACGGCAAGGACGTCCGCGTGTACCTGCAGGCGGCCATGCTCTTCAACTAGCGATCACGCCAGCGGCGGCGCCGCCAGGCGCGGCCGCCTTTTTCCGGGAAGTGCGATGCACCACAAGGCCCACACCACCCCCTCGCGCGCGGCGCCGGCCCTGCCCCCCGCCCGTCGCCGCCGCGCCGGCTTCGTGCCGCACCCGGTCAGCCTGGCCGCCTGTCTGGCGCTGGCCGCCCCGGCCGCCATCGCGCTGCCGCAGGGCGAGACGCCCAGCTTCGGCCAGGCCAGCGTGCAGCGCGGCGCGCCGGGCCAGATGGACATCCACCAGCACACGCCGCGGGCCGGGCTGGACTGGACCAGCTTTTCCATAGGCGCCGGCGAGCGGGTGACGGTGCACCAGCCGTCCAGCAGTGCGGTGCTGCTCAACCGCGTGCTGGGCGACGACCCCTCGCTGATCTACGGCTCGCTCAGCAGCAACGGCTCGGTGTGGCTGATCAACCCGCGCGGCATCGTCTTCGGCGCCTCGTCGCAGGTGAACGTGGGCTCGCTGGTGGCCAGCACGCTGACGCTGCAGAACGACGGCCTGGCCGGCGGCCGCCTGCAGCTGGGCCAGGGCAAGGCACCCATGCGCGCGGAAGGCGACATCCGGGCCGCCGGCAGCGTGGTGCTGGTGGCCCCCGAGCTGACCGTGGGCGGCCACATCCAGGCGCAGCGCGTGGGCCTGGCCGCCGCCAGCGAGGTGCTGGTGGACCTGGACGGCGACGGCCTGCTGTTCTTCAACATGCGCAACGACACGCTGCAGGCCCGGCTGGAACAGCTGGGGCGTGTGCAGGCCGACGGCGGCCATGTGGAGCTGCGCGCCGCGGCGCGCGCCGGCCTGGCCGACACCGTGCTCAACCTGGAAGGCGTGGTGCAGGCGCGTTCGCTGGGCGTGCGCGAAGGCCGCATCGTGGTGGACGGCGGCAGCAGCGGCATCACCCGCGTGGCCGGCACGCTGGACGCCACCGGCACCGCCCCCGGCACGCGCGGCGGCGACATCCTGGTGCAGGGCGACAAGCTGCTGCTGGACCGCCACGCGGTGGTGGACGCCAGCGCTGCCGCCGGCGGCGGCAGCGTGCGCGTGGGCGGCGACTACCAGGGCGCCAACCCCGAGGTGCGCAACGCCTCCATGGTGAGCGTGCGCGCTGGCGCCCGGCTGGACGCCAGTGCCACCGACCTGGGCGACGCCGGGCGTGTCATTGTGTGGTCCGACGACGCCACACGCTTCGCCGGCCGTGCCGACGCCCGCGGCGGCCCGCGCGGCGGCGACGGCGGGCTGGTGGAGGTGTCGGGCAAGGCCTATCTCGACTACCGCGGCAGCTCCGACCGCTCGGCGCCGCTGGGCCGCGACGGCCTGCTGCTGCTGGACCCGGACAACATACGCATCGTCAGCGTAGCCCCCGACCTCAACGGCGACGGCACCCCCGGCGACGACCTCGAAACCAACAACCTGGACTTCGACGACGAACCGGGCGCCGACAGCGTCATCACCGCCACCGCGGTGCAAGACCTGCTGGTCAACGGCGACGTGGTGCTGCAGGCCCATGTCGACATCAACGTCGAAGAGGCCATCACCTCGGCCAGCGGCAACGGGCTGACGCTGCAAGCCGGCCGCCACATCGTGGTCAGCGAAGGCATCGCCGTCACCGGCCACCTGACCTTGTCGGCCAGCGACCCCGGCACCGCCCAGCGGTCGGATAGCGGCGCGGTCAGCGCCAACGCCCTGCTCTCCGCCGGCGACACGCTGACCATCACCAACAACGGCAGCCTGGGCGTGCACACGCTGGCCGGCGAGCTGCGGGCCGACACCCTGTCGCTCACCGGCAGCGCCACGCTGTCGGCCGCCGCGGCGGTGGGCGGCGCCTTGCGCATCAACGCCGGCACCTTGAGCACCACCACCGACGACCTGATAGGCGACACCGCCGCGGTGGAGGTGGCCGAAAACGCCACGCTGTCGCTGGGTGGCCGCGACGAGTTCGCGAACCTGGTGCTGGGCGGCACCCTGGCCGGCGCCGGCACCGCCGTGCCCACGCTGTTTTCGGTCAACAGCAGCACCGCGCTGATCAGCGGCGCGCTGGAGTTCGCGGGCGACTGGCGGCTGGCCAGCGGCAACACGCTGACCGTGGGTACCGGCAGCACCGGCGGCAGCTTGTCGATAGACGGCGAGATCATTGTCGACAACAACGCGTCGCTGGTCTGGAACCGCAGCGACGACGTCATCATCAACCGCGACATCAGCGGTGATGGCTCACTGCAGCTTGCCGGCGGTGGCCGCTTGCTGCTGCGCGGCGCCGACATGCAGATCGGCACCGCGCTGTTGTCGGCCACCGGCGGCGCCATCGTCCTGGAGTCCGGTACCGCCGACCGCATCGCCACCACCACCACGGTGCTGCTCAACAACGCCAGCCTGGTGCTGGAAGACGCAGGGACCGAAGTCATAGGCGCGCTGCAGCTGCAGGGCGGCACGGTGCAGGGACCGGGCACGCTGACGGCCGACTCGCTCAGCAGCCAGGGCAGCTCGCGGCTGAACACCGCGGTTGCGGTCAACAACGCCGCCACCGTGTCGGGCGGCACGCTCACCGTGGGCAACGGCGCCACCGCCGGCGCACTGACGCCGGGCAGCCTCACCGTGGACGCGGGCGCCACCCTGTCCTTCAACCGAAACGGCAACATCAGCCTGGGTGATGTGGCAGGCCAGGGCGCGCTGCGCAAGGCCGGCGGCTCGGGCACCCTCACCCTCACCGGCACCTTGCCGCAGATCAGTGCGGTGCTGGTGGATGCCGGTGCCGGCACCCTGGCGCTGGCCAACGGCAACAGCAACCGCATCAACGACAACGCCAGCCTGACCATAGGCAGCGGCGCCAGCTTTGCCCTGAGCGCGAACAGCAACGAGACCGTGGGGGCGCTCACGCTGGCCGGCACGGTTGCAGGCAACAACCCGCGCACCCTGTCGGTGGCCAGCGCGACGCTGCAGACCGATGCCGAAGTCAACGTGGCGCTCGCCATCGCCAACCAGACCCTCACCGCCCAGGGTTCGGCCACGGTCAACGCCGCGACCAACGCCACCACGGTCAACGTGACCGGCGGCACGCTCACTTTGGCTGACGCCGCAGCCACGACCAACACCGCCGCCGTCACCGTCGCGGCCGGCGCCGGCCTGCTGCTGACCACGCCCAAGACCGTGGGCACGCTGGACCTCGCCGGCACCCTGGGCGGCAACACGCAGCTGCTCACCGCCACGGGCGGCAGCACGCTGCGCGCGGGTGCCCAAGTCAACACGCCGCTGGGCGGTGGTGCGCTGACCGTGCTGGCCGATACCGGCACCGCCACGCTGTCGCGTGCCAGCAGCTCGTCCACGGTGGAGGTGAACAGCGGCACGCTGCAGATCGCCGCCACCGGCAGCCTGGCCGGCACCGCCGCGGTCACCGTGGCCTCCAACACCACGCTGGCGCTGGCCGGCGACGTGAACGTCAACAGCCTGACGCTGGGCGGCCGCCTGACCGGTGGTGCCGGCCAGGCGTTGACGGCCGGCAGCTACACGCTGCAAGGCGGGGCCGAGGTACTGGCCGACCTGGGCAGCGGCATCCTCAGCGTCACCGGCGCGGCCACGCTGAGCGGCGCATCCGCCGCCGGCACGGTGAACATCGGCGCCACCGGCAGCCTGCGGCTGACGCAAGCCGAACGCCTGCACAACAGCGCCAACGTGACCCTGGCCGGCGGCGGCCGGCTGACGCTGGACACCGGCGGCGGCACCGAGACCATAGGCACGCTGTCGGGCAACGGCACGGTGGACGGCAGCGGTAACCTGGTGGCCACCGGCCTGACCGCGCTCAATAACAGCACGGTCTCCACGCCGCTGACCACCGGCACGCTGACCAGCCAGGGCAACTCCTCCATCATCGCCAGCGTCAACGTGCTGGGCGACGCCACCGTCACCGGCGGCACGCTCACGGTAGGCAACGGCGGCACCGTCGGCGCGCTGGCGGTGGGCGGTGCCCTGACGGTGCAGCCCACGGCCGCGCTGGCCTTCAACCGCAGCAACACCGTGTTGCTGGGCAACGTGGCCGGCCCCGGCACCTTGCGGCAACTGGGCGGCGGCAACCTGCAGCTGCAGGGCACGGTGGGCACCGCCACGGTGCAGGTCAACAACGGCAGGCTCACGCTGTTCGAGGGTGGCGTCAACCGCCTCGCCGACAACACGCAGATCAGCGTGGCCAGCGGTGCCGAGCTGGTGGTGGACAGCACCGAGTCACTCAGCGGCGGCTCGCTGAGCGTCAACGGCGGCACCGTCTCCGGGCAGGGCCGGCTGACGGTCGTCAGCTATGCGCTCGCGGGCACCACCACGGTCAGCGGCGGTCTGGGCACCGGCACGCTGACGGTGAGCGGCAGCACCACGCTGTCGGGCACGTCGGCGGCCGACAACATTGCGGTCAACGCCGGCGGCACGCTGAACCTGCCCGCCGCCAACCGCCTCACCGGCAGTGCTGCCATCACCGTGGCGCCCACCGGCACGCTGGCTCTGGGCGGCAACAACACCGCCGCC
>JBBCJV010000021.1:0-61902 GCA_037190565.1 Burkholderiaceae bacterium | reverse complement strand
GGGGCCTTTTGTCTTTCCAAGATCCCGAACTAAGGTCCCGCGCCATGATGCTGCATATCCCCGAGGTGCTGAGCAAGCCGCAGGTGGCCGAGCTGCGCGCGGCGATCGATGCCGCCGACTGGGTCGACGGCAACGCCACGTCGGGAACGCAGTCGGCCCTGGCCAAGCGCAACGAGCAGTTGCCGGAGGGGTCTGAGGCGGCCCGCTTCGCCGGCGAGAAGATCCTCGACGCCCTGTCGCGAAGCCCGCTGTTCGTCACCGCCGCCCTGCCCCAGACGGTGTTTCCACCGCTGTTCAACCGCTATGGCGGCGGCCAGACCTTCGCCACCCACATCGACAACTCGATCCGCCAGAGCCGCGACGGGAGCGTGCGGATCCGCAGCGACCTGTCGGCGACGCTCTTCCTGACCGAGCCGGAGGACTATGACGGCGGCGAACTGCTGGTCGAGGACACCTATGGCGTCCACGAGGTGAAGCTGCCGGCGGGCGACCTGATCCTCTACCCGGCCTCCAGCCTGCATCAGGTGACGCCGGTCACCCGCGGGGCGCGGACCTCGAGCTTCTTCTGGATCCAGAGCATGATCCGCGACGACGCCCGCCGCGCGCTGCTGTTCCAGATGGACATCGCCATCCAGCAGCTGTCGCTGAAGGTGGGCGCGGGCGCCCCCGAGCTTGTGTCGCTGACCGGGACCTATCACAACCTTCTGCGCATGTGGGCCGAGGTCTAGCCGAGCACGACGGCGGCGCGGACGCCCACGCACGGGAGGGCGCCATGACCTACGAGACCATCACCTACGAGACCCGCGGCCAGATCGGGGTGCTGACCCTGAACCGGCCCGAGAAGCTCAACGCCATCTCCGCCGAACTGCGCCGCGACCTGGAGGCCGGGGTGATCGCGGCGCAGGCCGACGATGCGGTTCGCGCCCTGGTGCTGACCGGGGCCGGCCGCGGGTTCTGTTCCGGCGCCGACCTCACCGGTCCCGCGCCCGAGCGCGACGGTCCGCCGCCGCAGAGCGAGCGGCTGGACGAAGAGGCCTGGATGGGCCGCTGGGCGCGGCTGCTGCGCGACTTCGACAAGCCGCTGATCGGCGCGATCAACGGCGTCTGCGCCGGCGCCGGCATGGCCTGGGCGCTGGCCTGCGACGTGCGCATCGGCTCCGAGCACGCGCGCTTCAAGACCACCTTCGCCGAGCGGGCGATCTCGCCGGACTCCGGCCTGTCGTTCCTGCTGCCGCGGATCGTCGGCTATGCGAGCGCCGCAGATCTGATCTTCACCAGCCGCATGGTGCTGGCCGACGAGGCGCTGAAGCTTGGCCTGCTCAACCGCAAGACCACGCACGAGACGTTGTTGGATGACGCCGTGGCCTATGGCGAACAGATGGCCCAGTGGCCGCCGCTGGCCATCCGGATGGCCAAGCGGGTGCTGCAGACCAACATGGAGTCCGACTTCGTCAGCGCCGTGAAGTACGAGTCCGTCGGCCTGGCCCATGCCCGCCGCGCCGTGAACGACGTCAAGGAGTCGGCTGCGTCATTCCGCGAGAAGCGCAAAGGCGTCTACACGGGCACGTAAAATGAGGTCATAAGGCGCGCATACAGTTCCATTGGGAGACCGCGCCATGGCCCTCGACACCGGCGACCAGCAGAAGACCTTCAACTGGGAAGATCCGCTGGACCTGGCCTCGCGCCTCACCGAAGAGGAGCGGATGGTGTGGGAAAGCGCCCGCGCCTACGCCCGTGAGAAGCTGCTGCCGCGCGTGGTCTCGGCCTACGCCCAGGAACGCTTCGACCGCGAGATCATGTCCGAGATGGGCGCGCTGGGCTTCCTCGGCGCGACCCTGCCCGAGCAGTACGGCGGCGCCGGCGTCAGCCACGTCGCCTATGGCCTGATCGCCCGCGAGATCGAGGCGATCGACTCCGGCTATCGCTCGGCGATGAGCGTGCAGTCCTCGCTGGTCATGTACCCGATCTACGCCTTCGGCTCGGAAGAGCAGAAGATGAAGTACCTGCCCGGCATGGCCCGCGGCGAGATCGTCGGCTGCTTCGGCCTGACCGAGGCTGACGGCGGCTCCGATCCGGCCTCGATGCGCACGGTCGCCAAGAAGGTCGACGGCGGCTACGTGCTGAACGGCGCGAAGATGTGGATCACCAACGCCCCGATCAGCGACGTCTGCCTGGTCTGGGCCAAGCTGGACGGCGTGATCCGCGGCTTCCTGGTCGACCGCGGCTCGGAAGGCCTCTCCACCCCGAAGATCGAGAACAAGCTCAGCCTGCGCGCCTCGATCACCGGCGAGATCGCGCTGGCCGACGTGTTCGTGCCGGAAGACCACATGCTGCCGAACGTGACCGGCCTGCGCGGTCCGTTCTCGTGCCTCAACAAGGCCCGCTACGGCATCAGCTGGGGCGCGATGGGCGCGGCCGAGTTCTGCCTGCACGCCAGCCGTGAATACACCCTGACCCGCAAGGTGTTCGGCAAGCCGCTGGCCGCGCGCCAGCTGGTCCAGAAGAAGCTGGCCGACATGCAGACCGAGATCGCGCTGGGCCTGCAAGGCTGCCTGCGCGTGGGCCGGCTGATGGACGAAGGCCGCGCCGCGCCGGAGATGATCAGCCTGATCAAGCGCAACAGCTGCGGCAAGTCGCTGGACATCGCCCGCCAGGCGCGCGACATGCACGGCGGCAACGGCATACACGACGAGTTCCACGTGATACGCCACATGATCAACCTGGAAACCGTCAACACCTACGAAGGCACGCACGACGTGCACGCGCTCATCCTGGGCCGCGCCCAGACCGGCCTGCAGGCGTTCTACTGAGGCGCTCCCGCCGGCCCTCTCCCGACCGCCTCAGCCGCCTTTCGCACAGCGAGCAACGATGAACGAACTCTTCGTGTACTTCGGCATCGAGTCGTGGAAGCCGGCGGTCTCGGCGCTGCTGCTGCCACCGGTGCCACTGTTGCTGCTGACGCTGGTGGGCATGCGCCTGATGGCACGGCGCACGGTGCCTGGCGCGCTGGTCATCCTGGCCTCGGTGCTGGGGCTGTGGCTGAGCAGCACCTGGGCGGTGGGCAACGCCCTGACGCAGTGGCTGGTGCCGCCGCCGCGTGCGCTGTCCGAAGGCGACATCAAGGAACTGGTGCGCGCACCCAAGACCGCCATCGTGGTGCTGGGCGGCGGGCGCCGGGCGCTGGCGCCGGAGTACGGCCTGTCGCAGCTGTCGCCGCGCAGTGCCGAGCGGCTGCGCTACGGCATTTGGCTGGCGCGCGAGACGCAGTTGCCGGTGGCGTTTTCCGGCGGCGTGGGCCATGGCGCACCCGCAGGCGCCAGCGAGGCCGAGATCGCCGGGCGGGTGGCCGAGCGCGAGTTCCGCTACCCGCTGCGCTGGATGGAAACCGATTCGCGCGACACCCGCGAGAACGCGATACGCACCGTGTCGATGCTGCGCGGGCAGGACATCGAACAGATCGTGCTGGTGACCGACGGCTTCCACATGCGCCGCGCCACACGCAACTTCACCAACGCCATCAACCATGCCGGCGCACGCATGGACCTGGTGGCCGCGCCCATGGGGCTGCCGGCCAGCGGCCGTCTGCAGGCCCGCGACTGGCTGCCCAGCAGCGAGGGCTTCGCCCAGGTGCGCCTGGCATTGCACGAGTGGATAGGCGTGCTGGGCGGCGCCTGAACGCACGCGCCGCGACACCCGACGCGACACCCTCCGCAACACCCGCCGTGGGCAGCCGGCGCCGCTACACCAGCAGCGCCACCACGAACAGCCCCACCATCATCAGCGACAGCACCACCTTGGCCAGCATGCCCAGCAGCGTGCCCACCCAGGTGGCCACGCCCACGCGCAAGGCCTGGGGCGCATGGCGGCGGGCGATGAACTCGCCCACGGCGGCACCGACCAGCGGCATGAACAACACGCCCACCAGGCCCATGAACAGGCCGGCCACGGTGCCCAGCACCGCGCCTATCAGCGCCTGGCGGCTGGCGCCGTAGCGCTTGGCGCCCAGCAGGCCGGCCACGTACTCCAGCAACCAGGCCAGCACCGCCAGCACCGCGCAAGCGGCCACGGTACCCACGCTCACGCGCGAGAAGTCGTCTATCCAGGCGCCGACCACGATGCCGGCCAGCACCAGCACCGTGCCCGGCAGCGCCGGCAGCACGGTGCCGGCCAGGCCCACCAGCATCAAGGCCACCGCCAACAACCACCACAAGGTCACCGCCACACTGCTCTCCGCATCGCCCTGACGGCGCTTGAAAAAGTCGCTCCGGCCACCATCATGCCCAGACCGCCCACCACAGCCCATCCAAGGGTAAACCCAGTGCGGCTGGGGATGCGGCCCGTACTGAGCGACACTAGCGGCTGTGGGCCGCGCCAGCGGGTGGCGGCCGATGTACGACACAGACTCTTGCGGAGGTAGACAGACGATGAACAAGTGGTGGATAGGCGCCGTGGCCGTGGCCGTCTTTGCAACCGCAATTCCGACCGATGCCGACGCGCGCCGTTTCGGCGGCGGTGGTGCCAGCGGCATGCAACGCAACATGCCTGCACGCACCGCGCCCGATGCGCCGCCGCCGCGCCCGGCCAGCCCGCAGCAAGGCGGCCCCGCACAAGGCCAGCAGGCGGCCCCCGCTGCCGGCACGGCCGCCGCCGGTGCCGCGGCCACGGCGCGCCGCTCGTGGATGGGCCCCATCGCCGGCCTGGCCGCCGGTCTGGGCCTGGCGGCCCTGGCCAGCTACCTGGGCTTCGGCGAGGCCTTTGCCAACTTCCTGATGCTGGCTTTGCTGGCGGTGGTAGCCCTCGTGCTGATCCGCTTTGTGATGCGCCGCATGGCCGGCAGCACCCAGGGCGCTCAGCAGCCGGCCATGGCCGGTGCGGCGCGCACGCCCTGGACGCCGCCCATGGACAGCGCGCGGCCCGAGCAGGCCCCCGGCGGCGCGCGGGCGCAGCCGTCGGTGATCCCGCAGCCCGTGGTGCTGCCGCAGCCCGAGCAGCCCGCGGTGCCCAAGGCCTTTGTGCCAGCCAGCTTTGACGGCGAAAACTTTGCGCGCACGGCCAAGGCCATCTTCATACGCCTGCAGGCCGCCAACGACACCGCCGACCTGGACGACCTGCGCAAGTTCACCACGCCGGAGATGTTTGCCGAGGCGCGGCTGCAGATCCAGGAGCGTGGCAACACGCCGCAGCACACCGACGTGCAGGAAGTGCATGCCGAGGTCATAGACGTGGCCGACGAAACGGCGCAGCGCGTGGTCAGCGTGCGCTTCACCGGGCGCATCGTGGAAGAGCGTGACGGCCCGGCCAGCGCCTTCGACGAGGTCTGGCACCTGGTCAAGCCGCACGACGACAGCCGCAGCTGGGCCATCGCCGGCATAGAGCAGATGAGCGCGCACTGAAGCGCAACGCTGCTTGAGCTTTCAAAGGGCCCTTCGCGGGCCCTTTGTCTTGGTGGGCACGCGCGGCGCAGCCTCACAGGGCGTGCTGCCAACCCCGCCCTGTAGCATAGCCGCCATGACCCTGCGCCACCCTGCCCTGACCCTGGCCATGCTCGCCACCACGCTGACCCTGGCCGCCTGCGGCACCCCGCCCGCGGCGGTGGACGACACGCCGCTGGCGCCGCCGCCGGCCCTGCGCGTGGAAGGCGCACCACCGGTGCCGGCGCGGCTGCTGGCGCCCGTGCAGCGCTACACCGACATCGTGGGCCACCAGTTCGTGGGCTGGCACCCGGTCAAGCGCGAGATGCTGGTGGCGCACCGCCCGCCCGGCGCCACCGCGGTGCAGCTGTACCTGCTGCGCTCGCCGCTGGGGGCGCTGGAGCCGCTGACCGAAGGCGGCGAGCGCGTCAGCGACGGCTACTTCGAGCCGCGCGAAGGCCGCTACCTGGTGTTCCCGCGCGCGCGCGGCGGCGACGAGGCCTACCAGCTGCACCGGCTGGACCTGGACACCCGGCAGGTCACGCAGATCACGCCCGACGGCGAACGCCACGGCTTCAACGACTGGCTGCGCTCACGCTCGCTGATGCTGGTGTCCTCGGTGCCGCTGGACCGCACCGCGGCCGGCGGCAGCCGCGCGGTGGTCACCACCACGCTGTCGCTGATGGACCCGCTGAACCCGGCTGCGCGGCGCGTGGTGGCCGAGCTGCCCGGCCCGGGCTGGTTCGGCGCCGAGGTCTCGCCCGACGAAAGCCAGGCCGCCATCACCCGCTACACCTCGGCCACGCAGTCCGAGCTGTGGCTGATCAACCTGGCCAGCGGCGAACGCCGCCGCGTGCTGCCGGCCGAAGGCCAGACGCTGCGCGCGGCGCACTTCGTCAGCGGCTGGTCCCGCGATGGACGCCACCTGTACGTGGTGAGCGACCGCGCCAGCGAGTTCCGCGAAATGATGCGCCTGGACCTGGCCAGCGGCGCGCTGACACGCCTGACCGGCCACATCCCCTGGGACATAGGCGGTGGCGACGGCAGCCGCGACGGCAGCCGCCTGGCGCTGCTGGCCAACGTGGACGGCCGCGACGAGCTGCGCCTGTTCGACGGCGTCACGGGCAGCGAACTGCCGGTGCCGGCCACGGCGCCCACGGGCAGCGTCACCCGCGCCGGCTACCACCCGGCCAGCAACGAACTGGCGCTGGTGGTCAACAGCGCGCAAGGCCCCGGGCAGATCCACACGCTGGATGCCCAGGGCCGTGCGGTGGCCTGGACACGCCCGGCCGGCGCCGACGGCGTGGACTTGTCCGCCCTGCCGGCCCAGGTGGTGGTGCGCTGGACCAGCTTCGACGGCCGCCGCATCAGCGGTGTGCTCAGCCTGCCTCCGGCACGTTTCACCGGGCGCCGCCCGGTGCTGATGCTGATGCACGGCGGGCCCGAGAGCCAGTCCAAACTGGGCTGGAACGGGCGGCTGAACTACCTGATCAACGAGCTGGGCATCGCCTTGCTGGAGCCCAATGTGCGCGGCTCCTCGGGCTACGGCAAGACCTTCCTGGACCTGGACAACGGCCGCCTGCGTGAAGACTCGGTGCGCGACATGGGCGCCGCGCTGGATTGGATCGCCACCCAGGCCAGGCTGGACGCCAGCCGCGTGGTGGTGATAGGCGGCAGCTACGGCGGCTACATGGCGCTGGCCGCCAGCGTGCGCCTGGCCGACCGCATTGCGGGGGCTGTCAGCTCCGTGGGCATCAGCAACTTCGTCAGCTTCCTGGAGAACACCGAAAGCTACCGGCGCGACCTGCGGCGCGCGGAGTATGGCGACGAACGCGACCCCGAGATGCGCGCCTTCCTGCAGTCCATCTCGCCGCTGAACCTGGCCGAGCACATCAGCAAGCCGCTGATGGTGGTGCAAGGCAAGAACGACCCCCGCGTGCCCTGGACGGAAAGCGAGCAGATCGTGCGCACGCTGCAGCAGCGCGGCACGCCGGTGTGGTACCTGCTGGCCGACAACGAAGGCCACGGCTTTGCGCGGCGCGAAAACGCCGACTACTACTTCGCCACGCTGGTGAGCTTTTTGCAGCGCACGCTCAAGCCCTGAGTCGCTTGGGCGCAGCCCTCCGGCCGGCCTTGTCAACCCACCAAGCTTGTGTTGACAGGGCCGGTGGTGGCCGGCTCAATGCATTTTTCTTTGCGCAGCAGCACAAGAGGACAGCGATGAGCAGCCTGCCCGTTTCTCCGTGGGCCCGCGTTGCGGGTCTCGCCATCTGGCTGGTGGCGCCGGCGGTGCACGCACAAGCCGTGGATGTCGTTGCCAGCACGGCCGAGTACGTCACGGCCCGCGATTGCATTGCAGGCGCCACGGCCTGCGACGAGATATCGCCCGTGGTCTTCGGCGCCTTCGGTGGGCTGCCCGGTGACGTGTCGTCCAGCGCCAGCATCAGCCCGGCGGGTTATGGCCATGCCGACGGCTACGTGGCACTGTCCGGCGTGGTTGGCGCGCCGGTGATTTCCGCCAGCGTCAGCAGCCAGCCCGGCACGCGCCTCAACACCA
The DNA here is from genome assembly GCA_037190565.1 of Burkholderiaceae bacterium. Lineage (GTDB taxonomy): Bacteria > Pseudomonadota > Gammaproteobacteria > Burkholderiales > Burkholderiaceae_C > Rubrivivax. The sequence goes on along the minus strand of JBBCJV010000021.1, from coordinate 53,934 downwards.
ACTCGGTGGCCTTTCAGCGCTACGTGTACGAGGGCAGCGAGACCACCACCCGCACCTTTGGCGGCACCGTCACCTACTCGCTGTTCATGACCGGCGTGTACCCGGCGGCCGACACCGGCTTGTCGGTGTCGCTGGAGATCTTCACGCTGGCCGGCAGCAGCATCGCGATAGAGCCCACGGCGCAGGCCAACTTCGACATGCTGTTCGGTGGTTACACCGCCCAGCCCGGCTACACCAGCCTGGGCCTGGACCAGTACCAGACCAGCACCAACACGCTGGACGGCCTGGCCGAGATTGCCGTGAGCATCACGCTGAACCCGGGCGACGCGGTGTGGGTGCGTGCCCTGCTGCAGTCGCCCGCCGCCCACGGCGGCTGGTTCGACTCCTCCCACACCTTCGTCACCGGCTGGGACGATGCCACCAACCTGATCCCCGCTGCCGTGGTGCCCGAGCCCGCCACCTGGGCCTTGTTGCTGGCGGGCGGCGCGGCAGTGGCCGCCTGGGCGCGGCGGCGGCGCAGCTGAGGCCCGCACGCCAGCCCGGGCGTCACTTCACGGCACGCCGGGCGTTGTGGAACATCTGCATCCACGGGCTGGGTGCAGACACATCCCCCGCGCTCCAGCTCATCTGCACGTTGCGGAACACCCGTTCCGGGTGCGGCATCAGCGCGGTGAAGCGGCCGTCGGCGGTGGTCGCGCCGGTCAGGCCGCCGGGCGAGCCGTTGGGGTTGTGCGGGTAGGCCTCGGTGGCGCGGCCGTGGTGGTCCACGAAACGCATCACACCCAGCACCTGGGTGGCGTCGCCCTGCTGCGAGAAGTCGGCGCGGCCTTCGCCGTGGGCTACCGCGATGGGCACGCGGCTGCCGGCCATGCCGGTGAAGAACAGGCTGGGTGAGGCTGTCACTTCCACCAACGACAGGCGGCCTTCGAACTGCTGGCTGGCGTTGCGCACGAAGCGTGGCCAGGCCTGCGCACCCGGGATCAGTGTGGCCAGCGCGGCCATCATCTGGCAGCCGTTGCACACGCCCAGGGCAAAGCTGTCGGGCCGCGCGAAGAAGGCCGCAAACTGCTCGGCCAGCGCCGGGTTGAAGAGGATGGATCGCGCCCAGCCCTCGCCCGCACCCAGCGTGTCGCCGTAGCTGAAGCCGCCGCAGGCCACCAGGCCCTGCATGTCCTTCAGCGTGGCACGGCCCTGCTGCAGGTCGCTCATGTGCACGTCGTAACTGTCGAAGCCGGCCAGCGCAAAGGCGCGGGCCATCTCCAACTGCGAGTTCACGCCCTGCTCGCGCAGGATGGCCACGCGCGGGCGGCTCAGCACCAGGGCCGGCGCGGTGGCCGCGGCCGGGGTGGGCTCGAAGGCCAGGTGCTGGTGCAGGCCCGGGTCGTCGGGGTCGCCGGCGGCGGCGTGTTCGGCGTCGGCGCAGGCCGGGTGGTCGCGGTCGCGCGCGATGCGCCACGAGACCTCGTCCCAGGCCTGCTGCAAGGCCAGCAGCGGGGCCGAGAACTGCAGCTTGGTGTCGCGCCACACCTCCACCACGCCGCGGTGGTTGGTCTGGCCTATGACGTGGCTGTGCGGCGCCAGGCCGTGGCGGCGCAGCACGGCCATCACTTCGTCTCGGTGCTCGCGCGCCACCTGCAGCACCACGCCCAGCTCTTCGTTGAACAAGGCCTTGAGCGTGAGCGTGTGGCGGCGTTCGCCCACCTGCGTGGCCCAGTTCTTGGAGTCCCCGAACTCGGCGCGGCTGTCGTTGATGCCGTCGCTCTCGGTCACCAGGATGTCCACGTTCAGGCTCACGCCCAAGCGGCCGGCAAAGGCCATCTCGGACACCGTGGCCCACAGGCCGCCGTCGCTGCGGTCGTGGTAGGCCAGCAGGCGGCCGGCGCTGCGCAGTTCGTTCACCGCGGCCACCAGGGCTTTCAGCAGCGCAGGGTCGTCCAGGTCGGGCACGCCGTCGGCTACGCGGCTGCCGAAGCGGCCCAGCACCTGGGCCAGCATGGAGCCGGCCAGGCGCTGGCGGCCCTGGCCCAGGTCCACCAGGATCAGGCTGGTGTCCACGCCCGGCCCGCCTTGCAGCTGCGGCGTCAGCGTGCCGCGCACGTCGGGCAGGGCCGCGAAGGCGGTGACGATCAGCGACACCGGTGCGGTGACTTGGTGCTCGCCGGCCTCGTCACGCCACCGGGTGCGCATGGACAGCGAGTCCTTGCCCACCGGGATGCCCACGCCCAGCGCCGGGCACAGTTCCAGGCCCACGGCGCGCACGGTGTCGTACAACGCGGCGTCTTCGCCCGGCTCGCCGCAGGCGGCCATCCAGTTGGCACTGAGCTTCACGCGCGACAGTTCCATGGGCGCGGCCAGCAGGTTGGTGATGGCCTCGCCCACCGCCATGCGGCCCGAGGCCGGGGCGTCCAGCGCCGCCAGCGGCGTGCGCTCGCCCATGGCCATGGCCTCGCCGGCAAAACCGGTGTAGTCGGCCAGGGTCACCGCCACGTCGCCCACCGGCACCTGCCAAGGGCCCACCATGGGGTCGCGGTGGTTCAGGCCGCCCACCGTGCGGTCGCCTATGGTCACCAGGAACCGCTTGCTGGCCACCGTGGGGTGGCGCAGCACGTCAATGGCCACCTGCTCCAGCTTCACACCGGTGAGGTCCAGCGGCGTGTCGTCGCGCGCCACGCGCTGCACGTCGCGGTGCATCTTGGGCGGCTTGCCCAGCAGCACGTCCATGGGCATGGCGATGACGTCGGACTGCCCGTCGGTGACCACCAGGTCCCGCTGCGCCGCCGCCACGCCCACCACGGCAAAGGGGCAGCGTTCGCGCTCGCACATCTGCTGCAGCAGCGGCAGGCCGGCCGGGTCCACGGCCAGCACGTAGCGCTCCTGGCTTTCGTTGCACCAGATTTCCTTGGGCGCCAGGCCGCTTTCTTCCAGCGGCACCTGGCGCAGGTCGAAGCGCGCGCCCTGGCCGGCGTCGTTGACCAGCTCGGGGAAGGCATTGCTCAGGCCGCCGGCGCCCACGTCGTGTATGGCCAGCACCGGGTTGGCCGCGCCCAGGCGCGCGCAGTGGTTGATGACCTCCTGCGCGCGGCGCTGTATCTCGGGGTTGCCGCGCTGCACGCTGTCGAAGTCCAGCGCCGCGGTGTTGCTGCCCGCGGCCATGGAGCTGGCCGCGCCGCCGCCCATGCCTATGCGCATGCCCGGGCCGCCCAGCTGCACCAGCAGCGTGCCGGGGCCGAAGGGCAGCTTCTTGACCTGGTCGTCGGCAATGCGGCCCAGGCCGCCGGCGATCATGATGGGCTTGTGGTACCCGCGGTGCACACCGGCCACGGTCTGCTCGAACACGCGGAAAAAGCCGCCCAGGTTGGGCCGGCCGAACTCGTTGTTGAAGGCAGCACCGCCCAGCGGGCCTTCGGTCATGATCTGCAGCGGGCTGGCGATGTGCGCCGGGCGGCCAGTGCGCGAGCCGTCGGCCTGTTTTTCCCAGGCCCAGTCGGTGCCGGGCAGCGCCAGGTGCGAGACGGCAAAACCCGTGAGCCCGGCCTTGGGCCGCGCGCCGCGGCCGGTGGCACCTTCGTCGCGTATCTCGCCGCCGGCGCCGGTGGAAGCGCCCGGAAAGGGGCTGATGGCCGTGGGGTGGTTGTGCGTCTCCACCTTCATCAGCACATGCGACAACTGCTCGCGCGCTTCGTAGGGCGGCGCGTTGGTGAAGCCGGCCGGCGCCCACAGCTCGGCCATGCCGCCTTCCATGACCGCGGCGTTGTCGTCGTAGGCCACCACGGTGTGCTGCGGCGACTGCGCCTCGGTGTGGCGGATCATGCCGAACATGGACAGCGGCTCTTCCTGCCCATTGATGGTGAAGCGCGCGTTGAAGATCTTGTGCCTGCAGTGTTCGCTGTTGGCCTGCGCAAACATCATCAGCTCCACATCGCTGGGGTTGCGCCCCAGCTTGCGGAAGGCCTCGACCAGGTAGTCGCGCTCGTCGTCCGACAGCGCCAGGCCGAACTCGGCATCGGCCTCGTCCAATGCAGGGCGGCCGCGGCCCAGCAGGTCCACATGCACCAGCGGCGGCGCCGGCTGGGGCTGGAACAGCTGCAGCGCCGCTTCACGCGTGAAGGCCGCAGCCTCGGTCATGCGGTCGTGCAGCAGCGCCGCCAGGCCGGCCTTCTCCTGCTCGTCCAGCGGCTTGGGCTGGCCCAGCAGCGGTTTCTTCAGCGTGAGCAGGTATTCGGTGCAGCGTTCCACGCGGTGCAGGCCGGCCACGCCGCAGTTGCGCGCGATGTCGGTGGCCTTGCTGGCCCAGGGGGAAACGGTGCCGGGGCGCGGCATGACCACCACGGTTTGCACGGCACGTTCGCTGCCCGGGTGGCCCAGCCAGGGCTCGCCGTAGGTCAGCAAGGCCGCCAGCTTGTCCAGCGCCTCGCGGCTGGAGGCGCCGTCGAAGGCGGCCCAGTGCACATGGCGGGCCGCCACCGCCTCTACGCGGGGCACCAGCGCCTGCAAGCGCGTCAGCAGCGCCTGCGCCCGGAATGCCGGCAGCGCATCGCCGCCCTCGAAGTGATGCAGTTGCGGGGCGGGGTCGGTCATCGGGGGCCGGCGTGGGCGGGTAAATCCGGAATTCTACGGGCCGGGGGCGCCGGCACCGCCGGCCCGCCTGTACAACCCGACGCCGGCATCAGGCCGGCGGCTGCGGTGCAAAACCCCGCGCCGCCTGCTCGGGCGCGCCGTTGAGCCAGGGCTGGGCGTCCTGCAGCAGACGCTGCAGGTAGCCCATCACGGTGCGTATGCGCAAGGAATACTGCAGGTCGTGGTGCACACTCAGCCACAGCGTGCGCGTGACCTTGGCTTCGTCCGCCAGCACCGGCACCAGCCCTTCTTCCCGCACCAGCGCAAACTTGGGCAGCAGCACCAGGCCCAGCCCCGAAGCCGCCGCGCTCATCTGCGCCAGCATGCTGTTGGATTGGAAGCGCATGGGCGGCTGGGTCACCAGTTCGTCCAGCCAGCGCACGGCGTCCAGCTGCACCAGTTCGTCCACGTAGCCGACAAACTGGTGCTGGCCCAGCGCCGCGATGCCGGCCGGTTCGCCGTGCTGCCGCAGGTACGCCGGCGCGGCATACAGGTACAGCGCAAACGAACCCGCCGGCGTCACGGCCAGCCCCGGGCCTTGCGGCTTGAAGAAGCTCAGAAAGATGTCGGCCTCGCGCCGGTTGACGTTGACCAGCGAAGCCGAGGTCACCAGCTCCACCTGCAGCTGCGGGTGCTGCGCCAACAGCGGCTGCAGGTGGCGTGCGACGAAGGTGGTGCCTATGCCTTCCATCATGGCCACGCGCACATGCCCCGCGGGCTCGCGCCCGCCGACACCGCCCAGCCGCTCCTGCAGCGACAGCACCGCGCTCTCCATGGTCTCCACCTGCGCCGTCAGCGCCTGCGCCAGCTCGGTGGGCTTCAGGCCGCTGCGGCGGCGCTCGAACAGGGCGCCGCCCAGGCACAGCTCCAGCTGGCCCAGGCGCCGGCTCACGGTGGAATGGTCCAGGCGCAGGTGGCGCGCCGCTTCCGACAGGCTGCCCAGGCGTTGCACCTGCAGGAACAGGCGCAGCAAGTCCCAGTCCAGGTCGGCCAGCGGAACCTTCTTGCTCGTCATGCCGCCATCATGCCGCCACGGCGGCGGCCCGCCGAGGGTCGTCTCACACGGCCGGGATCAACTGGCCTGGATGTTCGCCATCGCGGCGATGTAGCGGAACTTGGCGATCTCTTCCTGGATGTAGGCGTCGAAGCGTTCGCCGGGCAAGGCACTGATCTGGGCCCCTATGGGCTCGAAGCGCGCCCGCAGGTCCGGCGCTGCCAGGCCGCGCACCGAGGCTTCCACCAGTTGCTGGCGCACCTGTGGCGCCACACCGCCGTGGGTGAGCACACCGAACCAGGGGTCGAAGCGGTAGCCCGGCACGCCGGCCTGGGCGATGGTGGGCACATCGGGCAGTTGCGTGGCGCGCTCGCCGGTGCAGGCGGCCAGTGCCAGCAGCTTGCCGCTGGCGATCAGCGACAAGGCATTGGGCGCCGGCACGAAGGAGAACTGGCATTCGCCAGCCACCACCGCACCCACCGCTTCCGGCACACCGCGGTACGGCACGTGCGTCGCGCTGGCCTTGGCTTCGGCCAGGAAGTACTCGGCGGCGAAGTGGTTGGCGCTGCCTTGCCCCGGCGACGAGAAGTTCATCGTGCCCGGCGCCGCGCGCAGCCGCGCCAGCAGGTCCGCCAGCGTGGCCGTGCCCAGCGCCGGGTTCACCACCAGGATGCTGGGCACGTTGGCGATGCGGGTGATGCCGGCCAGGTCCTTCACCGGGTCGAAGCCCAGGTTGCGCGTGATGACGGGCGTGGCCGCATGCGCCGCCGACACCACCAGCAGCGTGTGCCCATCGGGCGGCGCCTGCAGCAGCGTGCGCACCGCCAGCAGGCCGCCCGCACCCGGGCGGTTGTCCACCACCGCGGTCTGGCCGAAGGCGGTGCTCAGCTTTTCCGCCAGGCCGCGCGCCAGCAGGTCCGAGGGGCTGCCGGCGGAAAAGCCCACCAGCACACGCAGCGGGCGCGAGGGGAAGGCCTGCGCGCGCACCAGGCCGGGCGCCAGGCCCAAGCCCAGGGCACTGGCCGTGAGCGTGGCGGTGAAACGGCGGCGGGACAGCGCCGGCGGCGCAGAAACCAGGGTGTCGGGCTTGGGCATGAAAACTCCAGTGATGGGCGGGCAACAGACAGAACAGGCGGCCGCTTCAGCGCGGCGCAGGCACCTTGATGAAGTCGTAAGGGCCTTGCTGCACCAGCAGGTAGCGCGCAAGCTCGCCTTCGGCGCAGCTCAGCCGGTGGCGTGTGCCGGCCGGCAGGTCGCAGGCTTGCCCGGGGCCCAGCAGCCGCTCGGTGAGCTGGTCCTGCGCATCCACGGACTGCACGCGCACCAGGCCTTCCAGGCCGTAGCAGCGGTCGTGCACCTGGCTGTGGCGATGCCAGGGCACTTCCTCGCCGGCGACGACGGTGAACTCGCGCACCCACAGCTGGTCCGCACGCGCGATCTCGCGGATCTCGGCCACGCGGTAGTTCGCGGTGGTCACGGGGGCCGGGGTCATGGCGGTCTCCTCTTGCAGCGCCGGGGCAGATGCCCAATCGTGGAGCAAGAGGTGTGCAGGATTGCGGCGCAAATCTGCAAGCGGCTGTGCAGGTTTGCAGGATGCGTCGCCACACAGCGCCGACCTATGCTGCGCAACCGTTCAGTTGCCGCTTTGCAAAGGCCTGCCATGAGTGTTCTGCCCCGGGTGCGCGTGGCCGCGGCCCACGCCGCGCCCGTGCTGCTCGACAAGACCGCCACCACCGAAAAGGCCGTGGCCTGGATGGAAGAAGCCGCGCGCCACGGTGCGCAGCTGGTGGCCTTTCCCGAAACCTACATCCCTGCCTTCCCGGTGTGGGCCGCGCTGTGGGCACCCATCTACAACCACGACCTGTTCCAGGCCATGGTGGAGAACAGCCTGTACGTGCCCGGCCCCGAGGTGGCACGCATCGCCGCAGCGGCGCGGCGCCTGAGCATCTGCGTGTCGCTGGGCATCAGCGAGCGCAGCACCGTCAGCGCCGGCTGCATCTGGAACAGCAACCTCTTGATCAGCGAACGCGGCGAGCTGCTCAACCACCACCGCAAGCTGGTGCCCACCTTCTACGAAAAGCTGGTCTGGGCCGCAGGCGACGGCCAGGGCCTGCGGGTGGTGGACACACCGCTGGGCCGCATAGGCGGGCTGATCTGCGGCGAGAACACCAACCCGCTCGCGCGTTTTGCGCTGATGGCGCAGGGCGAGCAGATCCACATCTCCAGCTGGCCGCCGATGTGGCCCACACGCACGCCGGCTGGCGGCGGCAACTTCGACAACGTGGCCGCCAACCGCATACGCGCCGCCGCCCACGCCTTCGAGGCCAAGGCCTTCGGCATCGTCTGCGCCAGCTACATGGACCGCGCCATGCGCGACTTCCTGGTGGACCGCGACCCCGCCGTGGCCGACATCGTGGACCGCACGCCGCGCGGGGTTTCCATGTTCGTGGACCCCACCGGCGCGCAGGTGGGCGACACGCTGCAGGCCGAAGAAGGCATCGCCTACGCGGAGTTCGACCTGAGCCGCTGCATAGAGCCCAAGCAGTTCCACGACGTGGTGGGCTACTACAACCGTTTCGACGTGTTTTCGCTGACCGTGGAACGCCGCCGCCACGAACCCGTGACCTGGCATGGTGCGGAACCGGCCCGCTTTGCACAGCTGCTGGACGACAACGCCCTGAACGAAGGCGCCGCTCAAGGCTGAGCGCCACTTGCAAGGCCGAGCTGCCGGGTCTGGTCACTGCGCAACGACGCCGGTACAGGACAGCAGCCCGGGCAGCCGGCATGGCCCGAGGCGTGCAGCGGCCCACAGCCCGGTGGGATAATCCCGGGCATGAACGGAGCACAAGCCCAGGTCGCCCACGGCAGGCTGGTCAGGCCGGGAGCGCGCTGATGGCCATCCCCATCAAGACCGGCGCCGACATCGACGGCATGCGCCTGGCCGGCCGCCTGGCCAGCGAGGTGCTGGACATCCTGACCCCGCACGTGCGCGCCGGCGTGACCACGCGCGAGCTGGACCGCATCGCGCTGGACCACGTGGTGAACGTGCAGAAAGCGATATCGGCCACCGTGGGCTACGCCCCGCCCGGCTACCCGCCGTTCCCGGCGGCGCTGTGCACCTCGCTCAACGAGGTGGTGTGCCACGGCATCCCCGACGACCGGCCGCTGAAGAACGGCGACATCCTCAACATCGACGTCACCGTCATCAAGGACGGCTGGCACGGCGACAACAGCCGCATGTTCGTCATAGGCGAAGGCAGCATCGCCGCCAAGCGCCTGTGCCAGGTCACCTTCGACGCCATGTGGAAGGGCATCGTCAAGGTCAAGCCCGGTGCACGCCTGGGCGACATAGGCCACGCCATACAGATGTTTGCCGAGCACGCCGGCTACTCGGTGGTGCGCGAGTTCTGCGGCCACGGCGTGGGGCAGCGCTTCCACGAAGAACCGCAGGTGCTGCACTACGGGCGCCCGGGCACGCTGGAAGAGCTCAAGCCCGGCATGATCTTCACGATCGAGCCCATGATCAACGCCGGCCGCCGCGAGATCAAGGAAGACCGCAAGGGCAACCGCCCCTACGACGGCTGGACTATCGTCACGCGCGACCGCAGCCTGTCAGCGCAATGGGAACACTCGGTGCTGGTCACCGAAACCGGCTACGAGGTGTTGACGGTGAGCGCCGGCAGCCCGCCGCCGCCGGCCTTTGCCACCGCGGGCTACGGCAAGCCGCAGCCGGTGGCGGCCTGAGCCGCCCGAACGCCGGCATGGCCGCCGTGCTGCCCGACGCGGCCGCCGCCACGCCGGCCGGCCCCGACACCGTGCGCGAGCAGTTGCGCGACGGCAAAACGGCGCTGCTGCAAGGCTTTGTGGCGGCACGCCCCACCGCCCAGGCCGCAGCCACACTGGTGCGCGCGCTGGCGCGGCTGGTGGACCAGCAACTGCGCCTGCTGTGGCAGCACGCCCGCATGCCGGCCGGCGCCGCGCTGGTGGCCGTGGGCGGCTACGGCCGCGGCGAGCTGTTCCCGTACTCCGACGTGGACGTGCTGGTGCTGCTGCCCGCCGAGCCCGACGAGGCGGTGCGCGGCGCCATCGAAGCCTTTGTCACCGCCTGCTGGGACGCCGGGCTGGAGATTGGCTCCTCGGTGCGCACCGTGCCCGAGTGCCTGGACGAGCTGTCGCGCGACGTGACGGTGCAGACCGCGCTGCTGGAGTCGCGCCGCGTGACCGGCTCGCGCGCGCTGTTCGAACAGCTGGCCGCCGCCAGCACCGCGGCCATGGACCCGCGCGCCTTCCTGCGCGCCAAGGTGCTGGAGCTGCGCCAGCGCCACGTCAAGTACGAGGGCACGCCCTACGCGCTGGAGCCCAACTGCAAGGAAAGCCCCGGCGGCCTGCGCGACCTGCAGGTGCTGGTGTGGGTGGCGCGCGCCGCCGGCCTGGGCCGCACCTGGCGCGAGCTGGCCGCCGGCGACCTGCTCACGGCCTTCGAGGCCGCGCAGTTGCGCAAGCACGAAGGCACGCTGCGCCTGATACGCGCGCGACTGCACGCGGTGGCCGGGCGGCGCGAAGACCGCCTGATCTTCGACCTGCAGACCGCCGTGGCCGAAAGCATGGGCTGCCGCGCCAGCCGCGTGCTGCGCAGCTCCGAAGTGCTGATGCACCGCTACTACTGGGCGGCCAAGGCGGTGAGCCAGCTCAACCAGATCCTGCTGCAAGGCATAGAGGAACGCATCCTGGGCACCCAGGCCGCGCCCATGCGCCGCATCAACGAGCGCTTCCTGGACCGCGGCGGCATGCTGGAGGTGGTGAGCGACCGGCTGTACACCGAGCAGCCGCAGGCCATCCTGGAAACCTTTCTGGTGTGCCAGCAGGTGCCGGGGCTGCAAGGCCTGTCGGCACGCACGCTGCGCGCGCTGTACAACGCCCGCCAGGTGATGGACGCGACCTGGCGCCGCGACCCCGCCAACCGCGCGCTGTTCATGCAGATCCTGCGCCAGCCGCGCGGGCAGACGCATGCGCTGCGCCAGATGAACGCCACCTCGGTGCTGGGGCGCTACCTGTGGGTGTTCCGCCGCATCGTGGGGCGCATGCAGCACGACCTGTTCCACATCTACACGGTGGACCAGCACATCCTGATGGTGGTGCGCAATGTGCGCCGCTTCTTCATCCCCGAGCACGCGCACGAGTACCCGTTCTGCAGCCAGCTGGCCGCCGGCTGGGACGAGCCATGGCTGCTGGTGGTGGCCGCCATGTTCCACGACGTGGCCAAGGGCCGCGGCGGCGACCACAGCGAGCTGGGCGCGCGCGAGGTGCGGCGCTTCTGCCGCGACCACCGCATCGCGCGCGACGACACCAAGCTCATCGAGTTCCTGGTGCGCGAGCACCTGACCATGAGCCGCATCGCGCAGAAGGAAGACCTCTCCGACGCCGAGGTGGTGCAGGCCTTTGCGCAGCGCGTGGGCGACGAGCGCACGCTGACCGCGCTGTACCTGCTGACCGTGGCCGACATACGCGGCACCGGCCCGCGCGTGTGGAACGCCTGGAAGGGCAAGCTGCTCGAGGACCTGTACCGCCTGACGCTGCGCGCGCTGGGCGGCGCCCGGCCGCATCTGCACGCCGAGATCGAGGCGCGCAAGCAGGAGGCGCGGCAGCAACTGGCGCTGCATGCCGCGCTGCCCGGCACCGAAGAGCCGCTGTGGAAGACGCTGGACCTGAGCTACTTCTCGCGCCACGACGCCGCGGACATCGCCTGGCACGCCCGCTCGCTGTGGCGCCACCTGGAAACCCCGGTGCCGGTGGTGCGCGCGCGCCTGTCGTCGGTGGGCGACGGCCTGCAGGTACTGGTCTACGCCAAGGACCGGCCCGACCTGTTTGCCCGCATCTGCGGCTACTTCGACGGCGCCGGCTTCAGCATCCAAGACGCCAAGGTGCACACCACGCGTGCCGGCTACGCGCTGGACACCTTCCAGGTGGTGGCCGCGGCGTCGCCGGCACCGGGCGCCGCCGGCTACCGCGACCTGATCGCGCTGGTGGAGAACCAGGCCGTGCAGGCCCTGGCCTCCGACGGCCCGCTGCCCGAGCCGCGCAGCGGCCGCGTGTCGCGGCGTGTGCGCAGCTTCCCGGTCACGCCCCGCGTGGCGCTGAGCCCGGACGAACGCGGCCAGCGCTGGCTGCTCACCGTGTCGGCCAGCGACCGCTCGGGCCTGCTGTACGCCATCGCGCGTGTGCTGGCGCGCCACCACATCAACCTGCAGCTGGCCAAGGTGTCCACGCTGGGCGAGCGCGTGGAAGACACCTTCCTGATCGATGCGCCGGTGCTGCAGCAGCCCAAGGCGCAGCTGCGCATAGAAGGCGAGATCCTGGACGCGCTGAGCTCGCCCGCCGGCTGAAATCAGTCGCCGGTGGGGGAGATGCGGAACTCCAGCACCTCGGGGCGCTGGCTCAGGTTCTGCGCCAGGCGCGAAAGGTTCTGGCCGTCGGTGGTGCGCAGCACCATGCGGTACTCCAGCGCCCCGGCGTCGGCCTCGTAGCGGTAGCTGAGGTTGGCCACGCTGAAGCCGAACATCGCCAGCATGGCGCGCAACTCGGCCTCGGGCAGCGCCGCGTCGCGGCGAAAACGCAGCGTGTGGTGCGCAAACTGGTAGTTGGGCATGCGCCGCTCTATGTAGCGGAACAGGCCCAGCACGCCCAGCGTCAGCACCGTGGCCGCCAGCGCTTCCACCAGCATGCCCACGCCTATCAGCACGCCTATGGCCGCGGTGATCCAGATCGAGGCCGCGGTGGTCAGCCCACGCACCGTGAGGCCTTCCTTGAAGATCACGCCGGCACCCAGAAAGCCTATGCCGGTCATGATGCCCTGCGCCATGCGCGTGGGATCCACCCGCACCACCTCCGTGCTGGCCGCCGCGAACCAGCGCGACTGGTACAGCGTCACCAGCATCAGCAGGCTGGAGGCCAGGCACACCAGCGTGTGGGTGCGAAACCCCGCCGGCCGGCCGTGGAAGCTGCGCTCCAGCCCTATCAGCCCGCCCACCAGCACCGCGGCCAGCATGTGCACGGCGGTCTCCGCGTACGGGTAGTCCAGCGGCAGGTTGAACAGGTCTTTGAGTTCTTGCATCGTGGGCGGCCCCCGGCGACCCAGTGTGCCACGGCCTTCGCACCCGTTGGGCGATGCGGCGCGGGCCGGCGCATCTGCTGATTCAGAATCACAGCCCCATGCCCTTGCGCCGCCCTGTTGCCGACGAGGTGCTGCCCCGCCTGCTGCCGGGGGCAGCCCCGCCTTTTGACGCCGTCATAGACGCGCGCAGCCCCGGCGAGTTTGCCGAAGACCGCCTGCCAGGCGCGTTGAACTGGCCGGTGCTGGACGATGCCCAGCGCGCCCAGGTGGGCACGCTGTACCACCAGGTCTCGGCCTTCGACGCCCGCCGTGTGGGCGCCGCACTGGTGGCGCGCAACATCGCCGGCTTGATAGACCAGCACTGCATGCCGCTGCCACGCAGCTGGCGGCCGCTGGTGTACTGCTGGCGCGGCGGGCAGCGTTCGGGTGCGCTGGCCACGGTGTTGTCGCAGATCGGCTTTTCGGTGCAGGTGCTGGAAGGCGGCTACCGCGAGTTCCGCCGCGCCGTGCTGCGCGAGTTGCAGACGCTGCCGGCCCCGCTGCCCTGGCGGGTGCTGCTGGGCCGCACCGGATCGGCCAAGACCCGGCTGCTGGGTGCGCTGGCCGCCGCCGGCCACCAGGTGCTGGACCTGGAAGCGCTGGCCGCCCACCGCGGCTCGCTGCTGGGCGCCCTGCCCGGGCAGGCCCAGCCCTCGCAAAAGGCCTTCGAGACCCGGCTGTGGCAGGCCCTGCGCTCGCTGGACCCGGCACGGCCGGTGTGGACCGAAGGTGAAAGCCGCACCATAGGCCGGCTGCGTGTGCCCGACAGCCTGGTGCAGTGCCTGCGCAACGCACCCTGCACCGAGCTGCGGCTGCCGCTGGCGGCACGCGTGGACTTCCTGCTGCACGACTACGCCCACTTCGTGGCCGACACCGAGGCCTTCTGCGAACGCCTGGCCAGCTTGCGCGAGCTGCGCGGCGCACGCACGGTGCAGCGCTGGCAGGTGCTGGCACGGGCCGGCGACAACACCACCGTCGTGACCGAGCTGCTGCAGCAGCACTACGACCCGGGCTACAACCGTTCCATGCAGAACCACTTCAGCGGCTTCGAGACCGCTGCGGTGGTCGAACTGCCCTGTGCCGATGACGACACGCTGAAGGCGGCTGCCGTCAACTGGATGCCCTGACGCCGATCAAACCTGCACGCGCCGCCGCCAGCTAGATTGGGCGGTGGCCATGAACCCGTCCTCTACTCGGTCTGCCCCGCTGCCGGTGCACAAGGTCAGCACCGGCGCGCCGCTGCGCTGGCTGGCGCGCGGCGCTGCCGACCTTTGGCGCTGCCCACTGCCCGGGCTGCTGCACGGCGCGGCCACCGCGGTGTTCGGGCTGTTGCTGCTGCTGGCCGCGCGTGAGCGCTTCTGGCTGTTGGCCGGTGCCTTCAGCGGCTTCCTGCTGGTGGCGCCGCTGGTGGCCACCGGGCTGTACGCGGTCAGCCGCCGGCTGGAGCGGGGGCCGCTGAGCGGCGCCCAGGGCCTGCAGGTGGCTGCTGCCGCCTGGCGCCCGTGCGACCGGCGGCTGGTGCTGTTCGGCCTGCTGCTGGCGCTGGCCGGCACGGGCTGGGTCTTGACCTCGGCCTCGCTGATCACCAGCCTGGCGCCGGCGCCGGTGAACAAGCCGCTGGACTTCCTGCGCGTGGTGGTGGCCAGTGGCAGTAGCCATTTGTTCGAGTGGTGGCTGCTGCTGGGCAGCGCGCTGGCCGCACCCATCTTTGCGTCCACGGTGGTGGCCATCCCGCTGCTGCTGGACCGCCGCCTCCCCGTGCTGGCCGCGGTGCTGAGCAGCGTGCGCGCCACGCTGACCAACCCGCTGGCCATGGCGCTGTGGGCCACGCTCATCCTGGTGCTGACGCTGGCCGGCATGGCGCTGGCCCTGCTGGGGCTGGTGGTGGTGGTGCCCTGGCTGGCGCATGCCAGCTGGCACGCCTACCGCGAGCTGGTACCCACCGAGCCGGCGCCGCCCGAAGGCCGCTGATGTTGGGCTACACCGAGGAGCAGATCGCCTGGTTCGGGCTGACCTTCGGCGTGGGCGCCTTCATGCTGTACATGGTGTTCATCATCTGGCAGCTGGCGCGCGAGTCCCAGGCCGGGCGCTTCGGCACCTTCGTGCTGTTCCTGGCGCTGGGCTTCGGCATGGTGGGCTTCGCCGCCAAATCGGTCATCAAGTACTTCATAGGCGGGCAGTAGCACAAGCGCCGGCCCATGGGCCGGCGCTTTCAAAAGTCTGACTGGAAGCCCCTCCCGGTAGGGGGCAGGGGGAGCCCCAGGTTCACCCGCAGGGTTGAGCGCCGTCGGCGCTCAACCCATGTGCAGGCCGCCGTTGCAAGAGAAGTCGGCCCCGGTGGTGAAGCCGCTGTCCTCGCCGGCCAGCCAGCCCACGATGGAGCCGATTTCGTCGGGCGTGCCCAGGCGCTTCACCGGGATGGTGGCGACGATCTTCTCCAGCACCTCGGGCTTGATGGCGCGCACCATGTCGGTCCCGATGTAGCCCGGGCTCACGGTGTTCACCGTCACGCCCTTGGCCGCCAGTTCCTGCGCCAGCGCCATCGTGAAGCCGTGCATGCCGGCCTTGGCGGCGGAGTAGTTGGTCTGCCCGGCCTGGCCCTTCTCGCCGTTGACGCTGCTGATCTGGATGATGCGGCCCCAGCCCTGCTCGACCATGTCGGGCACCACCTGCTTGGTGACGTTGAACATGCTGTTCAGGTTGGTGTCTATGACCGCCTTCCAGTCCTCGGGCGACATCTTCAGGAACATGCGGTCGCGCGTGATGCCGGCGTTGTTGACCAGCACGGCGATGGGGCCGTACTCGGCCTTGGCCTTGGTGAAAGCGGCCACGGTGCTGTCCCAGTCGGCCACATTGCCCACCGAGGCGTAAAAGTCAAAGCCCTGGGACTTCTGCTCGTCCAGCCACTTGGCGTGGTCGCGGCTGGGGCCGCAGCCGGCAATGACTTTGAAGCCGTCGCGCGCAAGGCGGCGGCAGATGGCCGTGCCTATGCCGCCCATGCCGCCGGTGACGTAGGCGACCTTCTTCTGGCTCATGTTGCTCTCCCGGTGTGTGTGGAATCGGTGTGCTGGCGCAAGGGTGCCCCGGCACCCTGCGCGCGGTCAATCGGGGTAAGCGCCGCCTGCACGGCATGCAGGCGCGCGCTGCCGGCTCAGCGCTCCAGCGTCAGCGCCACGCCCATGCCGCCGCCTATGCACAGCGAGGCGATGCCCTTCTTGGCATCACGGCGCAGCATCTCGTGCAGCAGCGTCACCAGGATGCGGCAGCCCGAAGCGCCTATGGGGTGGCCGATGGCAATGGCACCGCCGTTGACGTTGACCTTGCTGGTGTCCCAGCCCATTTCCTGGTGCACCGCACAGGCCTGGGCGGCAAAGGCTTCGTTGATCTCCAGCAGGTCCAGGTCGGCCGGCTTCCAGCCGGCGCGCTCCAGCGCCTTCTTCGCGGCCGGCACCGGGCCCATGCCCATGATCTTGGGGTCCAGGCCGGCGCTGGCGTAGCTGGCGATGCGCGCCAGCGGCTTCAGGCCCAGGCGCTCGGCGGTCTTGGCGCTCATCACCACCACACCAGCGGCACCGTCGTTCAGGCCCGAGGCGTTGCCCGCGGTCACGCTGCCGGCCTTGTCGAAGGCCGGGCGCAGGCCGGCCAGGGCCTCGGCGCTGGTCTTGCGGTTGATGTACTCGTCGGCGTCGAACACCACCGGGTCGCCCTTGCGCTGCGGGATGTGCACCGGAACGATCTCGTCCTTGAAGCGGCCGGCTTCCTGCGCAGCGGCGGCCTTGTGCTGGCTGGCCAGGGCCAGCGCGTCCTGCTGCTCGCGCGTGATGCCGTACTGCTTGGCGACGTTCTCGGCCGTGATGCCCATGTGGTACTGGTTGTACACATCCCACAGGCCGTCGGTGATCATGGAGTCGACCATCTTCCAGTCGCCCATGCGCTGGCCGTCGCGGCTGCCTTGCAGCACGTGCGGGCTCAGGCTCATGCTCTCCTGGCCGCCGGCGATGATGATCTCGCTGTCGCCGTCGCGCAGGGCCTGCGCCGCCAGCATCACGGCCTTCAGGCCCGAGCCGCAGACCTTGTTGATGGCCATGGCCGGCACGCTCACCGGCAGCCCGGCCTTGATGACGGCCTGGCGCGCCGGGTTCTGCCCGGTGCCGGCCTGCAGCACCTGGCCCAGGATGACCTCGCCGATTTGTTCACCGGCCAGGCCGCTGCGCTCCAGCAAGGCCTTCAACACGGTGGCGCCCAGGTCGGCGGCCGGCACCTTGGCCAGGCTGCCGCCGAACTTGCCCACCGCGGTGCGTGCGGCGGCGACGATGACGATGTCGGTGCTCATTAGATATCTCCTTGCGTGGCCCGGGTTCAGGCCTTGGCTTTGACGTAACGGCCGGGCGCCGGCTCGGTGGGTTTGTAGCGGCGGTTGCCGGCGGTCTTGGGGGCCGGCACCTGCCTGCCGCCATGGGGCTTGAGCCAGCGGCTCCACACCGGCCACCAGCTGCCCGGGTGTTCGGTGGCGCCCTGCAGCCAGGCCTCGGGCGTGGCCGGCGTGGCGTCGCTGACCCAGTGGCTGCGCTTGCTGGGCTTGGGAGGTTTCGCCGGCGGGTTGATGACGCCGGCGATGTGGCCCGAGGCGCCCATCACAAAACGCTTGGGCGACTTGATCAGCGGCACCGAGCGGTAGGCCGCCTGCCAGGGCACGATGTGGTCCTCGCGCGAGCCGTAGACGAAGAACGGCGCCTGTATGGCCCCCAGGTCCACCTGCTCGCCGCACACCGTCAGCCGGCCCGGCTGCTTCAGTTCGTTTTGCAGGTACATGTGGCGCAGGTACCAGCAGTACATGGGGCCGGGCAGGTTGGTGCTGTCGCCGTTCCAGTACAGCAGGTCGAAGGGCGGCGGGGTCTCGCCCTTGAGGTAGTTGCCCACCACGTAGTTCCACACCAGGTCGTTGGGGCGCAGGAAGCTGAAGGTGGCGGCCAGCTCCTTGCCCTTGAGCAGGCCGGGGCCGGTGGGCGACTGCTCGCCTATGGTCACCTCGCGCATCTGCACGCTGGCTTCGTCTATGAAGATGTCCAGGATGCCGGTGTCCTGGAAGTCCAGCAGCGTGGTCAGCAAGGTCACGCTGGCCGCCGGCTGGTACTCGGAGGCGCCGGCCTTGCCGACGCGTGCACCGCGCGCCGCCAGCACCGCCAATGCGGTGGCCAGGATGGTGCCGCCCACGCAGAAGCCCAGGGTGTTGATCTGTTCGGTGCCGGCGATGGACTGCAGCGCCGCGATCGCGGCGATGGGGCCTTGTTCTATGTAGTCGTCCCAGCCCAGGTGGGCCAGGCTGTCGTCGGGGTTGCGCCAGCTGACGACAAAGGTGCGGTGCCCCTGCTCCACCGTGTAGCGGATCAGCGAGTTCTCGGGCTGCAGGTCCAGGATGTAGTACTTGTTGATGCAAGGCGGCACGAACAGCATGGGCCGCTGATGCACCTTGGCCGTGAGCGGCTTGTATTCGATGAGCTGGAACAGCTCGTTCTCGAACACCACGCTGCCTTCGCTGGTGGCCACGTTGCGGCCCACCTCGAACACGCTCTCGTCGGTCTGCGAGACATGGCCCTTGCGCAGGTCGTCCAGCAGGTGCTGCATGCCGGTGGCCACGCTCTCGCCCTGGGTCTTCAAGGCCTTCTGCAAGGCCTCGGGGTTCAGCGCCAGGTAGTTGCTGGGGCTGGCGGCGTCTATCCACTGCTGCACCGCGAAGCGCAGGCGGGCCTTGGTCTTGGCATCGGCCTGCACGCTGTCGGCCATCTGCATCATGGTGCGGGCGTTCAGCAGGTACAGCTGTGCCGTGAGCGCAGCCGCCGGGTTGGCCGCCCATTCGCTGCCGGCAAAACGCCGGTCCGGCAGCGGTGCTGCGGCCGCGGTTTCGCCCTGCAGCCGCTGCAGCGACTGGTTCCACACGTCGGTGGCCTGCTTGAGGTAGTCGGCCTGTATCTGCGACACCTGCGCCAGCGGCAGGTTGACGCTGCCCACCGACTTCCACCAGTCGCCGACGGCAGCGCCGAAGGCCGCTGCCGCATCCGCCGGCTGGGGCGGCGGCACGCTAGGCTTGCGTTTCACAGGCTCGTCTCCTCGCCGACGGACCGCCGGCATGCCTCAAGTGTTGTGCGCCATGACACA
Organism: Burkholderiaceae bacterium; assembly: GCA_037190565.1. Lineage (GTDB taxonomy): Bacteria > Pseudomonadota > Gammaproteobacteria > Burkholderiales > Burkholderiaceae_C > Rubrivivax. The sequence continues at coordinate 35,017 of JBBCJV010000021.1, read as the reverse complement.
ACCGAGGTTGTACGCCATCACGCCGGCTTGGCCATGACGCAGCACAACATCGACACGTTCCACATAGCAGGAACAACAACCATATTATGGCATGTACCTGGTCGCGATAGCCTGGCTCTACGTGGTGCTGATGATGGCGCTGGCCGAAGCCCTGTCGCCGCAAGGCGGTGTGCTGGGCGCGGTGTTCACCTTTGTGCTGTATGGGCTGCTGCCGCTGTCCATCGTGATGTACATCCTGGGCACGCCCAGCCGGCGGCGTGCACGGCGTGCTGCGGAAGCGGCCGAACTGGCCGCGCTGCGCGCGCAGGCCGGGGTGGACGCTGAGGCCGCGCCTGCAGGCCCCGCGCCGCCAGCCCCGCCCTCAGACTCGACAGATGGCGGCGGCCATGCGCCCGGTGACGCCGTCGCGCCGGTACGAAAAGAACCTTGAGGGCTCGCCGACGGTGCAGGCGCCATCGGCCACCACCCGCGTCACGCCGGCCGCCTGCAGGCTTTGCTGCGCGAGCCGCGGCAGGTCGGCGCGCCAGCGTGCACTGCCGTCGGCGCGCGGCTGCCAGCAAAAGGCGTCGTGGCTTTGCGGCGCGGTGGGCCGGCCGAAGGCCTGCAGCACATCCGGCCCCACCTCAAAGGCCTGCGGGCCTATGCAAGGGCCCAGCCAGGCCTGGATGTCGCCCGGCGCCACGCCGGCGCCTTGCGACAAGGCCTGCACGGTGGCAGGCAGCACGCCGGCGGCTAGGCCGCGCCAGCCGGCATGGGCGGCGGCCACGGCACGGCCGTCGGTGGTGGCGAACAGCACCGGCAGGCAATCGGCCACCAGCACCGTGCAGGCGATGCCCGGCGTGGCGGTCCAGGCGGCGTCGGCGGGTTCGTCGCGCGGCTGGCCATCCACCAGGTGCAGCACGCTGCAGCCGTGCACCTGGCGCAACCACACCGGCTGCGCGCCCATGGCCTGCACGAAGCGGCGCCGGTTCTCGGCCACGGCCTGGGGCTCGTCGCCGCAGGCCACGCCCAGGTTGAAGCTGTCGTGGGGCGCGCGGCCCACGCCGCCTTCGCGGGTGCTGAACACCGCCTGCACACCAGGCGGCGCCGGCCAGCCGGGCCGGTGCAGCGGCACAAGCGCCGGCATCAGGCGAGCTCAGCCGCGGTCACGCCGCATCGGGGCACTTCTCGGGCCGCGTATTCTCGAAGGCCGGCAGCTTCATGCAGGCTTCGAACACCCGCATCACCTGCGGCACATGGTCCAGCTGGCTGTTGAAGCGCTGGGCGTTGAAGATCTGCGGCACCAGCACGCAGTCCGCCAGCGTGGGGGTTTCGCCGTGGCAGTAGGTGGACGGCTGGGCGGCCAGCTGTCGCTCCACCGCGCCCAGGCCGCTTTCCACCCAGTGGCGGTACCAGCGGTTCTTGTCGTCCTCGGCCACCTTCAGGTCGTGCACCAGGTAGCGCAGCACGCGCAGGTTGTTCAGCGGGTGGATCTCGCAGGCGATGTCCAGCGCCAGCGCGCGCACGCGGGCGCGGCCCAGAGCGTCGCCGGGCAGCAGCGGCGGCTGGGGATGGGTCTCGTCCAGGTACTCGATGATGGCCAGCGACTGCGCGATGCTGTGCTCGCCGTCGCGCAGCAGCGGCACCAGGCGCGAGGCCGAGACCGCGGCGTAGTTTTCGCCCAGCTGTTCGTTCCTGGTCAGGTGCACCGGGCGGTAGGTGTAGTCCAGGCCCTTGAGCGCCAGTGCGATGCGCACGCGGTACGAGGCCGACGAGCGGAAGTAGTTGAACAGCTCCATGGCAGCTCCCAAGGGCCCAAGGGGGTCGGTCATAGGGGGTCAGCGCACCGCCACCGCCAGCGACGGCAGGCCGGCGACGGCACCAACCATCGTGTCGCCGCGCTGCACGGCGGCCACACCGGCGGGCGTGCCGGTGTAGATCAGGTCGCCGGGCGCCAGCGTCCAGGCGCGGCTGAGCTCGGCGATGGTTTCGTTGACGCTCCAGATCAGGTCCGACAGGTCGGCGCTCTGGCGCAGCGTGCCGTTGACATGCAGCGTGATGGCGCCGCGCAGCAGCTCGCCGCTGTGCGCCTTGGCCACCAGCGGCGCGATGGGCGCCGACTGCTCGAAGGACTTGCCGATTTCCCAGGGCCGGCCCTGCTTTTTCATCGTGGCCTGCAGGTCGCGGCGGGTCATGTCCAGGCCCACGGCGTAGCCCCAGATGTGCGAGGCCGCGTCGGCCACGGCGATGTCGCGCCCGCCGCGGCCCAGCGCCACCACCAGCTCGATCTCGTGGTGGAAGTCCTCGGTCAGCGGCGGGTAGGCTATCTGGCCGGTAGCGCCTTCGGACACCGGCACCAGCGCATCGGCCGGCTTCATGAAGAAGAACGGCGGGTCGCGGTCGCTGTGGCCCATCTCGCGGGCGTGTTCGGCGTAGTTGCGGCCCACGCAGTAGACGCGGTGCACCGGGAACTGGCCGCCGCCGGCCACCGGCACGGTGACGACTTGGGGAGCGGGGATGACGAGGCTCATAAGGCGTTCTTTCAACAACAAGCGCAGCGCGTGAAGCGGCGCGAGGGCAGGTGCACAGGCTCGGGCAAACGATGATGCCATGCCCGCCACCGCTACACTGCCGCCGATGTTTGCACCGCGCCGCATACAGCACTGCCGGGTCTGCGGCCAGCCCGCCGCCTACCGCGTGCCGGCCGACGACAACCGCGAGCGCGCGGTGTGCACCGCCTGCGGCGAGATCCACTACGAGAACCCGCTGAACGTGGTGGGCACGGTGCCGGTGTGGGGCGAGCAGGTGCTGCTGTGCCGCCGCGCCATAGAACCGCGCCACGGCCTGTGGACCCTGCCGGCGGGCTTTCTCGAACTGGGCGAAAGCACGGCCGACGGCGCGCGGCGCGAAACCGACGAGGAAGCCGGCGCGCACATCGAACTGCAGGACCTGTTCACCGTGCTCAACGTGGTGCGCGTGGGCCAGGTGCACCTGTTCTACCGGGCGCGCATGCTGAGCACCGCGCTGGCCCCCGGCCCCGAGACGCTGGAAGCGCGGCTGTTTGCCGAGCACGAGGTGCCCTGGGAGCAGATCGCCTTTCGCACCGTGCGCACGACGCTGGAGCACTTCTTCGAAGACCGCCGCCGCGGCGTCTTCACGCTGCACACCGGCGATATCGCCTGAGCGGTCTCAGGCGGCCTCAGGTGGGCGCTCCGGCCGTGACCGCCGGCCCGGTGGCCCCGTCAAAACCCAGTGCCCACAGCGCCTGCAGCGCCCGCGGGTCGGCCACGCCCTCGGCCACGGCCTGCTGGCCCAGGCCGTGCACCAGCGCCACCAGGCTGCGTGCATAGGTCTGCACCGCCTCGTCGTCGGCCACGCCTTGCAGGTGGCGCGCATCCACCTTGACGTAGCGCACACCGGCCGCCTGCAAGGCCGGCAGCTGCTGCGGCGCGGCGCCGGCGTGTTCCACGCCCAGCGTCACGCCCAGCGCCGCCCAGCCCGGTGCCGCGCTGCGCAGGCCGGCCAGCGCCGCGCGGTCGTCACCGCGCGCGCCTTCCACCCATTCCAGCGCCAGCCGGGCGGCGGCGGCCGGCTGCGCCTGCAGCCGGGCACGCACCAGATCGGCAAAACCGGGCATGGCCAGCGACGCCCCCGAAACATGCACGGCACGCGGCCGGCCGTCGGCGGCGATGGCCGCCAGCGCCAGGTCCAGCGCACGCAAGTCCACCTGCGGCAGCAGGCGGCTGCGCCGTGCCAGCGCCAGCCAGCGTGCCGCGGGCAGCCAAGGCCCGTCGCCTTGCCCGTCGCCCTGCCCGTCGCCCTGCAACTGCACGCGCAAGGGGCACTCCAGGTGCAGCAGCGTGCCGTCGCGGCCGCGCACCTCGAACTCGCCCAGCTGCGCGCGCCCTGCCTGCAAGGCCGCGGCGATCTGCTCGCGCCAGGCGTTGGCCCCCCGCGGCAGGTCTTCGCCGGCGTCGGGTTGTTCAACGACCAACCCGCCCTGGGCCTCGGCGCGGGCCAGCGCGGCGTCGGCCGCCGCCAGCGCCTCGGAGGCGCTGACGCCGCTCAAGCCGTCGGCCACGCCCAGCGCCAGCTCCACGCCGGCCAGGCGCAGCGCCGAGGTGTTGGCCGCCGTCTGCTGCAGCGAGGCTGCGGTTTCGGCCGCCACGCCGGCCACCGGCAGGCACAGCGCAAAGTCGCTGCCGCTCAGGCGCCCGGCGAAGGTGCCGGGCACGCGTTCGACATAGGCCTGCAGCAGCTCGGCCAGCACGCCCAGCAGGCGGTCGGTGGCTTCGAAGCCGTTGCGGGCGTTCAAGGCGTCCAGCTGCTGCACGCGCAGCAGCAGCAGCGCCGCCGGCGGCGTGCCGGCATCGGCCAGGCGACGCTGCAGCAGCACCAGGAACGGCGCACGCAGCGGCAGCCCGGTGACGGCATCGGTCTGCGCCTGGCGCTGCAAGGCGGCCACCTGCCGCGCCTGCTCTTCCGACAGGCCGCGCAGCCGGCGCGCCAGGCTGTTGAGGCTGCGCATGAGCGTCTGCAGTTCGGGCAGCCTCGGCTCGGGGGCTTCGTTGTAACGCCCCTGCTCTATCGCGCCGGCCTGCGCCAGCGCCGCAGCCAGCGAGCGCCGCCCACGCCGCAGCAGCGCTGCCAATAACAGGGCGGCCAGTGCCGCCAGCAGGGCCAGCCAGCCGGCGCTGCGCAGGGTGGCCGACCACAGCGCGTCGTGCACCTCGTCCGGCGCCAGCTCCAGGCGCAGCGTGGCCTCGCCCACCAGGGCTTCGCCGGGCGCCGGGCGCAGCGGCAAGGCCCGCACAAACCACGCCGGCGCGCGCTGCGGCACCGGCTCGGCCCACAGCTCCACCGGCACGCCGTCGGCCATGGGCGCCAGACGCAGGTAGCGGTAGCCGCCCAGTTCGAACTGGGCTGTGGCCACACCGCGCAGCTCGGCCACGTCGTCGGCACGGCGTTGCAGCAAGGGCAACAGTGCTGCCGCCGCGTCGCGGTTGCGCAGCGTCAGTTGCTGCTGCAGCACATCGCGCACGGCCAGCGTGTAGACCCAGGCGCTGGCGGCCAGCGCCAACACCAGCACCCCGGCCAGCAGCAGCCACAGCTGGCGGGACTGCGTCAACCTCAGCACGCTCTTCGCCTGCCGCTGGCGGCCGGGTGGGTCATCAAGGTCCTTTGCTGCATGCCGGCGGGCATGTTAGGCCAGCGCCAGCGCGGCGAGCTGCGGCGGCCGGTGCCGGGTGCCATCAAGCCGCCACCAAAAGCACGAAGCCCGCACGTCGGCGGGCTTCGTCCGGGCTGGCGTGAGGCTGCGTTGCAGCCCCCTCCAGGCCCTCAGGCCGTGGCGGCGCGCAGGCGGAAGGAAAACTCGCGCAGCGCGGCAATGCCGCTTTCCTCGGCCTTGTGGCACCAGGCCTGCAGGTCGGCCACCAACTGCTCGGCCGAGACGTTGGTGCGTGTCCACAAGGCCCGCAGCTCTTCGCGCATGGCCACCAGCTTGGCCAGGTGCGGGCTGCTGCCCAGGGCCTGCTGCAGCGTGGGCTTGACGGTGTGCGGGATCTTGTCGTCGTCGCGATGCAGCCAGGCCTTGGCCAGGTGCAGGTCCTTGAAGCGGGCGGTGTTGGCCGCGCCGGCTTCCTTCAGGTGCTTCATCTCGGCGGCGACGGCGCGCTTCATCTCGGCGGCGTACTTGGCCATTACCTCGTAGCGGTTGGCCACCAGGGCCTGCAGCGTCTGGGTGTCCACCGCGCGCTGCACCTTGCCCACTTCCAGCTTGGGCGGCGTCTTGCGCACCTTGGCCAGGCCCACCAGTTCCAGGCTGCGTATGTACAGCCAGCCTATGTCGAACTCGAAGGGCTTGACCGACAGCTTGGCACTGGTCGGGTAGGTGTGGTGGTTGTTGTGCAACTCCTCACCGCCGATCAGGATGCCCCAGGGCGAGACGTTGGTGGAAGCGTCGGTCGCCTCGAAGTTGCGGTAACCCCACCAGTGGCCCAGGCCGTTGATGATGCCGGCGGCGGTGATGGGAATCCAGGCCATCTGCAGCGCCCACACCGCGGCACCGGCGGCGCCGAACAGCGCCAGGTTGATGACCAGCATCAAGGACACGCCCAACACCGAGCGACCAGTGTAAACATGGCGCTCCATCCAGTCGTCCGGCGTGCCGTGGCCGTACTTGTCCATGGTGGCCTGCACCTTGGCTTCGGCCCGGTACAGCTCGGCGCCTTCGCGCAGCACCTTCTTGATGCCGTGGGCGTGCGGGCTGTGCGGGTCTTCCGCGGTTTCGCACTTGGCGTGGTGCTTGCGGTGGATGGCGACCCATTCCTTGGTCACCATGCCGGTGGTCAGCCACAGCCAGAAGCGGAAGAAGTGCGACACCACCGGGTGCAGATCCAGCGCCCGGTGGGCCTGCGAACGGTGCAGGTAGATGGTCACCGACGCAATGGTGATGTGCGTCATGACCAGCGCGAACAGCAGGATCTGCCACCACGCGGCGTTAAGCAGCCCGTGGGCCAGCCATTGCACGAGTCCGTCGTGCACCAGCCACAGTTGATCCATCAGCAGTCCTTGCCTGGGTAGTTGCAAAAAAGTAGCTGCGCGATTGTAGAGGCAGGTGGCCCCGGCCCGTCGTGGGTTCTACCTAGGGTTAGCCCCTCAAAAGACAGCTTCAAGCACCTGGTTTGCTCCAGATCAATGCCGTTGAGAGCAATAGACAGCGTTTTGACGGCTTCGAAACTATTGCCGCACCCACAGTGCGGCAAAAAAGCCGTCGCAGCCCTGCCGGTGCGGCCACAGACGCAGGTAAGGGCCTTGCACCAGTTGTTCAACACCCGGCACCTTCGCCGCCGCCAGGGCTTGCGCGGCCGGCAGCGGGGCGAAGCTGCGGCCCTGCTGGGCGTCGAAGGCCTGGGCCACCGCTTCGTTCTCGGCCGCCAGCAGGCTGCAGGTGGCGTACACCAGCCGCCCGCCCGGCGCCACCAGCCGCGCGGCGGCGGCCAGGATGGCCTGTTGCCGGGCCTGGGATTCGGCCACCGCCGCCGGCGACTGGCGCCACTTCAGGTCGGGCTGGCGGCGCAGCGTACCCAGGCCGGTACAGGGTGCGTCCACCAGCACCCGCGCTGCCTTGCCGGCCAGGCGGCCTATGCGCTCGTCGCGCTCGTGCGCGATCTGCACCGTGTGCACCGGGTTCAGGCCGCTGCGCGCCAGCCGCGGCTTCAGCGCCGCCAGGCGGTGGCCGGAGGTGTCGAAGGCGTACAACTGCCCGGTGTTGCGCATCATCGCGCCCAGAGCCAGCGTCTTGCCGCCGGCGCCGGCGCAGAAGTCCACCACCATCTCGCCACGCCGCGCGCCGGTCAGCAAGGCCAGCAACTGGCTGCCTTCGTCCTGCACTTCCAGCAGACCCTGGGCCACCGGGTCCAGCCGCTGCAGCGCCGGTTTGCCGGCCACACGCAAACCCCAGGGGGAATACGGCGTCGCAGTGGATTGCACCCCGGCTTCGGCCAGCAGGCGTTGTGCTTCTTCCCGGCGCGCCTTGAGCACGTTGACACGCAAGTCCAGCGACGCCGGCGCGGCCAGCGCCTGCACCAGCGGCCAGAACTCATCGCCCAGCTGGCTTTTCAGCGCTTCGGCCAGCCAGTCCGGCAGGTTGTGCCGCAGCGGCTCGGGCAGTGCCGCGCGGTCCACGCTGCGCGCCTGCGCCAGCCAGGCCTGCTCCGCTTCGGTCGACGCGCTGCGCAGCAGCGTCTCGTCGCCGCGCCAGGCCAGCAGCACCAGGCGGCGCGCCAGCTCGGCATGGGACGGCGCGGGCCCGCCCGGCGCCTTGGCCAGGTGCTCCAGCACGCGCCGCTCACGCAACACGGCATAGACGGTTTCGGCCAGCGCCGGCCGCTCGCGTGAGCCCAGGGCGCGGTGGCGCCGGAAGAAGTCCGCCACCACCGCGTCCGCCGGCTGCTCCAGCCGCAGCACGGCTTGCAGCAGCTGGGCCGCCAGGTCGATCAGCGCACGCGGTGGCATCGTCAGCGCGGCAGGCCTACATCAGCACCTGCGAGGCACCGTCGCGCTGCTGCACGCGGCCGTCGTCGGTGAGCTGCAGGCGGCCTTCGACGAACCAGCGCACGCTTTGCGGGTAGATGATGTGCTCGGTGGTCAGCACGCGCTCGGCCAGGGCGTGTTCGTCGTCGCCTTGCCGCACCGGCACCACGCTTTGCATCACGATGGGCCCGTGGTCCAGCTCCGGCGTCACGAAGTGCACGGTGGCACCCACCGCCTGGCAGCCGGCGGCCAGCGCGCGCCGGTGCGTGTGCAGGCCCGGGAAGGCCGGCAGCAGCGAGGGGTGGATGTTCAGTAGCCGGCCTTCGTAGCGACGCACGAAGTCCGCCCCCAGGATGCGCATGAAACCGGCCAACACCAGCAGGTCGGGCGCATGCGGGTCTATGGCCTGGGCCAGCGCCGCGTCGAAGGCCTCGCGCGAGGCGTGGGTGCGGTGCTCGACAACGCCGGTGGCGATGCCACGCTCGGCGGCCCAGCCCAGCCCGGCGGCATCGGCCCGGTTGGCGATGACCGCCACCACGGCGGCAGGCCAACGCTGCTCGGCACAGCGCTCAACGATGGCCTGCATGTTGCTGCCGCGGCCGGAAATCAGGATCACGATGCGTTTCACGCGGCCAGTGTAGCCAGTGGGCCGTTTTCCCCGGCTCGCCAAGCTCGCCATGCCGGCTGCTGATCGCGGCGCAGTCGGTGCCCAATCGGTGCGCGCAGAAACACTGTCGGCCGTCTTGACATGGCCTGGAAACCGGCCCGTCGAAACACACCCCCCTAAGCCCGCGCAAGCCGCTGTTTCAATTGAACTTTCTGGCGGCCATGCGAAACGCCGGGCACAGAGCATGCTGTGCTCGGCTTGACACCGTCGTCGGCGGTGAAGTTTCGGTGGCCGCCAGCCGGCCACACAACCAAGGAGTGGTGAACCATGAAGTTTGCTCGCACCTGCATTGCCGCTGCGACACTGGCCATGGCGGGCCTGGCGACGGCAGCACCCATCACGCTGACCTTTGAAGGCGCCGGTTCCCAGGCCGCGCTGCTGGACTTCTACAACGGCGGCACCGACAGCCAGGGCAACTCCGGCACCAATTACGGCATCAGCTTCGGCGCCAACTCGTTGGCGCTGCGCGAATCGGACCCGATCGCCAACTTCGCGTTGCCGCCGTCGGCCGAAACCATCATGTTCTTCCTGACGGGCTCGGCCATCCTGAACTACGCCCCGGGCTTCGACACCGGCTTCTCGTTCTGGTACACCACCGTGGGCTTCACCGGCTCGGTCACGGTGTGGGACGACCTCAACGCCACCGGCAACCTGCTGGGCACCATCAACCTGTCCGCGCTGGGCGTCGGGCCTTCGCCGGGCAACCCGTTCAGCAACTGGGCCATAGGTGCGCTGGCCTTCGACGGCCTGGCCAAGTCCATCAACTTCGGCGGCACCGTCAACCAGGTGGGCTTCGACAACATCACCTTCGGGTCCATCAACCCGGACACCCCCACCGTGCCCGAGCCCGGCGTGCTGGGCCTGGTCGGCATCGCCTTGCTGGGCGCCGCCGCGGCGCGCCGCCGCAAGGCCTGAACGCAGGCCCCGCGCCCTACCGGCCCCGCTGCCCACCGCAGCGGGGTTTTTCTTTGTGGGTTCTTGGAGGGCTGCCAGGCGCAGCCCGCCGCAGCGCCGCCGCCTAGAATTCGCCGCATGAAACCCCGCGTTCTCTCCGGCATGCGCCCCACCGGTGCGCTGCATCTGGGCCACTACCACGGCGCACTGAAAAACTGGGTGCGGCTGCAGGAGGAGTACGACGCGTACTACTTCGTCGCCGACTGGCATGCGCTGACCACGCACTACGAAGAGCGCGACGTGATGGAGCGCTTCGTCTACGACATGGTGGTGGACTGGATCGCCGCCGGCCTGGACCCGGACAAGAGCACGATCTTCGTGCAAAGCCGCCTGCCCGAGCATGCCGAGCTGTTCACACTGCTGGCCATGGGCACGCCGCTGGGCTGGCTGGAGCGTGTGCCCACCTACAAGGACCAGATGGAGAAGCTCAAGGACCGCGACCTCGCGACCTACGGCTTCCTGGGCTACCCGCTGCTGCAGGCAGCCGACATCCTGATCTACAAGGCCGCCTTCGTGCCGGTGGGCGAAGACCAGAGCTCGCACGTGGAACTCACGCGCGAGGTGGCGCGCCGCTTCAACCACCTGTACGGCCGCAGCAAGAACTTTGAGCAGCGCGTGGCCGCTGCGCTGGCCAAGCTGTCCAAGGATGACCAGCGCTACCTGGAAAAGCAGCGCAAGGCCTACGGCGAAGCCGGCAACGCCGAGGCCCTGGCCCGTGGCGAAGGCGTGGTGGGCCGCGCCGCCGCCAACGTCGAAGGTTTCACCAGCGACGACCGCGAACTGCTGCTGGGCCACCTCAAGGGCAGCGGCAAGACCATCCTGAGTGAACCGCAGGCCTTGCACACCGAGGTGCTGCGCCTGCCGGGGCTGGACGGCGCCAAGATGAGCAAGAGCTACGGCAACGCCGTGCTGATGCGCGACGAGCCCGAGGTGGTGACCAAGAAGATCCGCGGCATGACCACCGACCCGGCGCGTGTGCGCCGCAGCGACCCCGGCACCCCCGAGCGCTGCCCGGTGTGGGCCTTCCACAAGATCTACAGCGACGACAGCACGCGCGAGTGGGTGCAGCAGGGTTGCACCACCGCCGGCATAGGCTGCCTGGACTGCAAGCAGCCGGTCATCGACGCCGTGCTGCGCGAGCAGCAGCCCTGGCGCGACCGCGCCGAACGTTACCTGGCCAACCCCAAGCAGGTGCACTGGATCGTGGAGATGGGCACCGAGCGCGCCCGCACCGTGGCCCGCCAGACCATGCGCGACGTGCGCGAAGCCATGGGCCTGGTGTACTGAGTGGGCAACCGATGAGCAGCGAACTTCAGACCCTGGAACTCGACCCCGGCGTGCCGGCGCGCGCCAGCGTGGTCATCCTGCACGGCCTGGGCGCCGACGGCACCGACTTCCTGCCCGTGGCCGACCAGCTGGACCTCTCGGCCGTGGGCCCGGTGCGCTGGCTGTTCCCGCGCGCGCCGGTGCGGCCGGTCACCATCAACGGCGGCCACCCCATGCGCGCCTGGTACGACATACGCAACGCCGACCTGGTGCGCCGCGAAGACGAAGGCGGGCTGCGCGAGTCCTTCGCCCAGGTGCAGCGCCTGCTGGCGCGCGAGGCGGCGCGCGGGGTGCCGTCATCGCGCATCGTGCTGGGCGGCTTTTCGCAGGGCTGCGCCATCACGCTGGGCGCCGGCCTGCGCCACAGCGAGCGGCTGGCCGGGCTGGTGGGCATGTCCGGCTACGTGCCGCTGCCGGAAGCCCTGGCCGCCGAACGCCATGCCGCCAACGCCGACACACCGGTGTTCCTGGCCCATGGCCGCCACGACGGCATCGTGCCGCTGGCACGCGGCCAGGCCGGGCACGAACTGCTGCGCTCGCTGGGCCAGCCGGTGCAGTGGCAGGACTACGCGATGGAACACCAGGTTTGCGCTGAGGAACTGCAGGCGCTGAAAGGGTTCCTACTGCGGGTGCTGGCCTGACCAGCACCGCATCCCCGAGGAAAACACATGCAGCACCGCACCTCCCATGCCCGCCAACCCGCGCATCGCGCCCTCCGCCCCCCCCACACCACCAGCCGGGCCGCGCTGGTGTCCGGCCTGCTGGCCGGCCTGGTGTTGGCTGCCCTGGTGCTGGCCGGCATGGCAGCGCTGAGCACCAGCGCGGTGGCCGCCGGCAACACCCCCACGCTGCGGGGCACCCAGTGGGCCCTGGTCGCCGAGGGCAGTGCCGGCGCGTCTGCCGGCACCGATGCCCAGCGCGCGCCCCATCTGCAGCTGGACCCGGCGCAGATGCGCGTGAGTGGTTACTCCGGCTGCAACCGCATGTTCGGCAACTTCGAGCTGCAAGGCAGCCAGTTGCGGTTTGCCGGCCTGGGCGGCACCCGCCGCGCCTGCCTGGAAGGCATGGACGTGGAGCAGCGCTTCCTGGAAGCCTTGCAGGCGGTGCAAGGCTGGCGCATTGCCGGCCAGGAGCTGCTGCTCACCGGCGCCGACGGCGCCACGCTGCTGCGCTTCCAGGCCTCGGCCGAAGAAGCCCAGACGCCGCCCGGCGGCCCGGTGCGTCGCTGAACCAGGCGCGAGCCAGGCACGGCGCATGTTGCAGCTGGTGCGCCCGGCAGCCCGGCACCTGGGCGCCTACTGGGCCGCACTGCAGCGCGGCTGGTCGCCGGACAACCCGCGCGGCGCCGCCGCAACGCAGGAGCAATTGCAGGCCATCGCCGACGACGCCACGGCCTTTCTGGCCCTGATGGACGACCCCGAAGCGCGCGGTGGCCCGGTCACGCTGCCCGACGGCCGCCAGGTGCCGCGCATTCCCAGCCTGCGGCGCTGGATGTGGGACGACGCGGCCACCTCCGAAGACCAGGCCTTCGTAGGCAGCATAGGCCTGCGCTGGACCGCCGACGGCTCGCCGCTGCCGCCGCATGTGCTGGGCCACATAGGTTACGCCGTCGTGCCCTGGCAGCAGCGGCGCGGCCACGGCACGCAGGCCCTGGGCCTGATGCTGCTGCTGGCACGCAAGCGTGGGCTGCGCGCTGTCGAGATCACCACCGACCCCGACAACACCGGCTCGCAGCGGGTCATCACCGCCAACGGCGGTGTGCTGGTCGAGCCCTTCGACAAGGGCGTGGTCTACGGCCACGCGCCGGGGCTGCGCTACCGCATCGACCTGGGCTGAAGCCTTTCGCCTGCAGCCTGCGCTGTCAGCCGAACCGCCCGTGCAGATGCCAGACCGGCCAGACCGGCGTCCCGGGTGTGCCCGGTGCAGGCGGCAGGCGGCTGCGCGCCAGCCACAGCAGCACGCCCCGGGCGTCGGTGGCGATCCAGTGGTCGCGCTGCACCGGGGCCTCGTCCCACCAACCGGCTTCCAGGCGCTCGGGGCCGGCCAGCAGCTTCAGCGGCCGGCCGTCCAGCACCGGCTGACCACCTTGTTCGGCCAGCGGCACGGGTTGCGGCAGCAGCCAGGCCGGGCGCGCCAAGGGCAGCGCAGGCGCCTGGGTGGCAGACCTTGTTGCGGGTGCCGGGGGTGTGGAGGCCCGCGCCAACGCCTTCAGCGGAACACGGCGGGTGGCGCATTCCGGCCGGTGGTCGTCCACCGCCTGCAGGCCGCACAAGGCCTCGTCGCCCAGCCTGGCGCGCAAGCGCTCCAGCAACTGCAGCAAACCTTCGTCCTGGCTGGCGCGGGTGGGGAACAGTTCGCCTTCGGGCGGCGGCCGCTGCACGAGGCGGCTGCAGTGCAGGCTCAGCGCCAGGGTGGCCGCAGCCAGGGTGCAGCGCGCCAGGCGCTCGCGCAGCAGCAACTGCAGGTGCGCCGCATCGGCCGAAGGCTCGGCCAGGGCCACTTCCAGCACGGTGGCCGGCACCGCCGCACCGCGCCGGGTGTCGTGCTGCATGCGCAGCGTGAAGGCCGCCACGCGCGACTGCCGCGCCTGCGCCCAGGCCAGCAGCCGCGCCAGCAGCACGCCGGCGGCGGCCAGCAAGGGCTCGGTATGTTCGGCACGCATGGGCAGTTCCAGCCCGGCTTCGAACACCGGCGGCGCCTGCACCCAGCGCCGCGGGTCCGGCCGGCGGCCGGCGGCGCGGTCGGCCGCCTCCAGCAGCGCCGGGCCGAAGCGCCGCGCCAGCCCGCTGCGCGGCAAGGCCTGCAGTTCGCCCAGGTGTTGCAAGCCCATGTCCTGCAGGGCCTGGGCCGTGGCCTCGCGCAGCGGCCCGTGCCGCGGCAGCAAGGCCCAGGGCGGCAAGGCATGCAGCAGGCGCTGCAGCGCAGCCGGCTGCGTGGCATGCGGGCCCAGCACCAGGTCGCCCGCGCCCGCGGGCTGCCACTGCGCCAGCACCGCCGCGCCCAGGGCCGTGGGGGCCGCGGCCATCACCACCTGGTGCCGCAGCGGCGCCAGCGCCGCCGCCAGCCGGTCGCGCAAGGCGGCCGGGCCGCGGAACAGGCGCAGGCTGGCCTGCACCTCCAGCAGCACCGTGTGTTCGTCGTGCAGCGTCACCGAAGGTGTGAACGCCAGCGCTGCAAACGCCACGGCCTGCAGCGCGGCAGCGTCGCGCGCGGGGTCGCGCTCGGCAAACCATAGCTGGCCCAGCAGCGACAAGGCGGTGGCCCGCTTGAGCCCCGGCCGCACGCCGGCAGCCGCCGCAGCGCGGTTGGCAGCCACCACGCGGTGCTCGTGCAGCAGGGCCACCGGCGGCTGCGGTGCGGGCAGCGCGTCGCACACCGTCTCCAGAGACAGCTGCGGCAGGTGCAGGGCCAGCCAGAACATGCCAAGCGCACACGGAAACCCGCGCCGCCAGGGCCCGCTAGGGCAGGGCTCGCGCCACCGCCGGCCTGCGGGCGCCCCCACGGCCGCCCAAGCCGACCGGGCCGACCGCGCCCTTTGGCGCCTGCAGCCAGGACCGGGCCCGGGCCGCCGCCGTCGCGGACAAGACCGGCGGCAGGTGCAATTGCACCGTAGAGCGGGCCGGCGGCCCACGGCGCTTGAGCACACGCAGGCACAGGCTGTCCGGCCCCGCGGGCAGCAAGGACAGGCGCAACACGGCCGGGCTGACCTGGGCTGCCGCCGCGGCGCCGCGCAGCAGGAACACCGGGCCCTCGTGCGCCTGGGCCGCCAGTTGCAGGCGCCGCAGGGCATGGGGCGGCAGGTGCACCGGCAACCAGGCCAGCACCACGCCGGCACAGCCGCTGTGCAAGGCCTGCTCCAGCGCCCACAGCATATCTTCGGCCGGCGGGCAGGCCTGGGCGGGGGACGGGTGGGCATGCACCAGCACCAGGCGCTGCACATCCACCCCCAGGGCGCGCAATGCCCAGGCACAAGGCAGCGCCGGCGGGTCGAACCACATCAGCGTGTGCGCCGCGGCCGGTGACGAGGCCTGCACGGCCGCCTGCACCGGCGCCAGCAGCCGCAACTCGCCCACCCCGGGGTGCGGCAGCAACAGCTCGGTGAGCGCCTGTGCCGGCCACCCGCCACCGGGCAAGGCCGCATCCAGGGCCTGGTAGCCCGAAGGCCAGGCCGGCAGCCGAGACGGCCTCAGTTGATCGGCACGCCAGATGTCGGGGTGCTGCAGCGGCTCTTGCGGCGCCCGGGCCGCAGCCGAATTCAACGCCGCCGAACCCCGGGCCGGCTGGGCCGGCGCAGCAGGTTCGGCGCACAAGTCGGCCGCTGGAAAGTCGGCCGCCGGAAAGTCGGCCGCCGGAAAGAGAGAGAGGTCCACCAGAATACTGTATATATATACAGCTTCCTGCGCAAGCCTGCCCAACTCCGGCGGGCCGCCAGTGGGCTCAACCCGCCTTCAGCAGGCCGGCCACACGCTCTTGCAGCACACCGGGGGTCACCGCGGCAGGCTCCAGGGCGGGCGCCGCCGTCAGCCCCACGCGGCTGAACAGCCCGCGCCTGAACGGCCGGCGCATAGCGCGCCCGCCTTCCACGCGCGAAAAGAAGCTGCCCCACAGCCGGTGCAGGGCCAGCGGCACCACGGGCACCGGGTGGGTGGCCAGGATCTTCATCACGCCGCCCTTGAACTCGCCCAGCTGGCCGTCGCGCGTGATGGCGCCTTCGGGAAAGATGGCCAGCAGTTCACCTTCGTCCAGCACGGCGCGCGCCTGCGCAAAGGCCTGCTCGTAGGCCACGGGGTCTTCACGCTGCGGCGCAATCGGGATGGCCTTGGCCAGGCGGAACAACCAGCCCAGCACGGGCACTGCAAAGATGCGGTGGTCCATCACAAACCGTATGGGCCGCGGGCTGGCCGCCATCAGCAGCATGGCGTCCACATAACTCACGTGGTTGCACACCAGCACCGCCGGGCCTTCCCGCGGGATGTGTTCTTCGCCGCGAACCTCAAAGCGGTAGATCACGCGGGTGAGCACAAAGGCCACGAAGCGCAGCAGGTACTCGGGCACCAGCAGGAAGATGTAAATGCCCACCAGCGTGTTCAGCAGCGCCAGCACCCCGAACACCTGCGGGATGCCCAGGCCCGCCGCCAGCAGGGCGCCGGTCATCAGCGCGCTGACCACCATGAACAAGGCGTTCAGGATGTTGTTGGCCGCGATGATGCGCGCGCGGTGCGTGGGTGGGCTGCGCAGCTGGATCAGCGCGTACATGGGCACGCTGTACACGCCGGCCGCCAGCGACAGGCCGGCCAGGTCGGCGATCACGCGCCAGTGCGCCGGCTGCGCCATGAAGCCGGCCAGCGTCAGCAACTCGCCAGCCGGCAGCGCGCGTGTGGCCAGGTACAGGTCGAAGGCAAACAGGCTCATGCCCAGGGCGCCCAGCGGCACCAGGCCGATTTCCACCTGCCGGCGCGACAGGGTTTCGCACAGCAGCGCGCCCAGGCCCACGCCCAGCGAAAACACCACCAGCAGCAGCGAAGCCACCTGCTCGTTGCCGCGCAGCACCTCGCGTGAAAAGGCCGGGAACAGGCTCAGGAACACGGCACCGAAAAACCACATCCAGCTGATGCCCAGCAGCGAGCGGAACACCGCGCGCTGCGTGTAGGCCAGCTTCAGGTTGCGCCAGGTTTCGCTGAAGGCGTTCCAGTTGATCTTCAGCCGCGGGTCGCTGGCCGGCGACACCGGCACCCAGCCGGCGGCCACCCGGCCCACCACCGCTACCGCCAGGCAGGCCCAGGCCGTGACCTGCGCGCCCACCTCCGGCAGTGCGATCAGCAGCCCGCCGGCCACGTTGCCCAGCAGGATGGACACGAAGGTGCCCATCTCCACCACGCCGTTGCCGCCGGTGAGTTCACGCTCGTCCAGGTGCTGCGGCAGGTAGGCGTACTTGACCGGGCCGAACACCGTGCTCTGCAGACCCATCAGGAACAGGCAACCCAGCAGCAGCGGCACGTTGGCGCTGTAGAAGCCCCAGGCGCCCAGCGCCATGATGACGATCTCCAGCGTCTTCAGGTGGCGCGTGAGCACGGCCTTGTCGAACTTGTCGGCGATCTGCCCGCTGGTGGCGGAAAACAGCAGAAAGGGCAGGATGAACACCGCCCCTATCACCAGCCCCGCGGTGGCCGGCGGCAGCCAGCTCACCTGCAGCTGGTAGGTCACCATCACGGTGAAGGCGAACTTGAACAGGTTGTCGTTGCCGGCACCCAGGAACTGCACCCAGAAAAACGGCGCGAAGCGGCGCTGGCGCAGCAGCGCAAACTGGTTGGGGTGGGCCGCAGAGGCCTCAACACGTACAGGCTGAGCTTCGCTCACGTGAATCCTCGCAAGGCATGGGGTGCCCGGTGCGGCCCCTGGGCAGCGGCCGGCGCCGGTGTCGTGGGTGCCAAGGCCTCCAGCGCACGGCCTTCAAACACCGCTGCCGGCAGGCGCGCGGCGCCCAGCCGCAACGAGCGCTTGAGCACCAGGTCAAACAGCAGCGCATTGTGTTCGCGCAGGCGCTGCAGCGGCGCCACGGCGCTGTCGACCAGCAAGCCGGCCTTCACCAGGCGCGGCAACGAATACAGCGGTTGTATGCCCGGCAGCGGGTGGTCCGAGCCGTGCAGCAGGCGGCCGAACCAGTGCTCGTTGGCCAGCACCGCACGCCACACGGCCTGGCTGCGGTTGCGCTGGAACACGGCCGAGAGATCGCCGAACAAGCGCCCCTCCCATTCACGCTCGGCCATCAGGCGCGCAAACAGCTCAAAGGCCGGCACCGCGGGCGCGCTGGGCTGGTCGGTGTCGTCGGCGCGGCCCAGCGACGCACAGTGGGCCACGATCACCTTGGCGCCCTGCGCCAGCAGGTGGCGCACCAGCAGCGGGTTGACCAGCTCGTCGCGGCGCGCGCCGGGTGCGGCCTTCTCCTCGCCGCAATGCACCACCAGCGGCAGGTTCAGCGCATGGAGCTGCTCGCAGAAAGCGCGGCAGCGTGGGTCGCGCGGGTCTATGTTCATGCTGCTGGGCAGCCACTTCACAGCCACCGCGCCGCCGGCCGCGGCAGCCTGCAGTCGCTGCAGCGCATCTTCGCGGTAAGGGTGTATGGAAGCCACCCAGGCAAAACGGTCGGCATGTTCCTGCGCGATACGCTGGGCATAGGCGTCGGGCACATGGAAGGTGGTCCAGTCCGGCACCGGCCGGCCCTGGTCGTCGTGCGCCTGGTCGAAGGCGTACAGCCACCAGCGCGCGCCGGCCGGGAAACCATCGGCCAGCTGCCTGAGGCTTTGCACGTAAGCGTGGTCTATGGATTCGGCATCCACCGGCACGCAGGCGGCATTCAAAATGACACGCCGGCGCAGCACCTCGCCAGGCTGCCACCACTGGTGCAGGCTGGGGTGCACGCTGCAGCCGCTGCCGCTGTCGCCATTGCCCAGCAGGTGGGCGTGGGTGTCCACCAGGCGCGTGGTGTCGAGGCCGTCAAAAGCCGCCTGCACCAGCGGGTGCTGCATCAGTTCATCAGGCACCGCGCCGCGGCAGGGGTGGCGGGCGCTGCGCACGGCCAGCGCGCCCAGGCCGGTGAACAAGCCCAGGCCCAGGGCGGCACAGCAGCCCAGCAGCAGGTGGCGGCGGTTGAAGGGGCGGTTGAAGGGGCGGTGGTTCATGGCGGGTCGCTGCGGGCCGCTCATTGAACCACCTGCACCGCGCTGCCCAGGCCGCTGCGCTGCAGCCAGTGGAACACCGAGTCCACGGTCACGGTTTCGATGTGGTCGCTGAACCGTTTGTCGTTGGGGTGGTCGTCGAAGGCCACGTTGGCGGCCGTCATGCGTGCGCCCAGCCGCGTGAAGGTGCCTATGCGCAGCACCGTGGGCTCGTAGCCCTTGAACTGCAGCCAGGCCTGCGCCCGTTCGCGGTCGCCCGGGCCCCGGATGCTGCCGGGCTCATGCGCCATCGCGATGGTTTCCATCGCCCACTGGTTGCTTTGCTGGTAGCGCTGCGCCCAGGGGTAGGCCACCATGTTGTAGGCGGCCACGTGCATCTGCGCGATGCGGCGGTTGTCGTCCAGCACGGCCTTCAGCCGGTGCTGGGCATCGGGGCTCAAGGGCATCAAGGCCGCGCGGTAGCGCCACAGGTCGTCCAGGAAAAACTCGGCCAGGCCCTGGCGATAAAGATGGGCGCTGGCACTGCCGCAGTGGTTGAGCTTGTGCACGATGCGCCAGGCGCCGCCTGCAAACGGGTCGCGGTAGGCCAGGCCCAGATGCGACCACTGCAGGCCCCAGCGGCTCAGGTCCTGGCCGGCACGGGCGATAACAACCACCTCGGCGCCGCTGGCGTCCAGCGCCTGGCGGGTGCGCTCGGCCAGCTCCACCGAACGCTGCACTGCTGCTGCGTCGGGCGCCTGGACCTCGCAACTGCGGCCGGCGTGGGCCGCCGTGGTGCAGGCGCCGGCCAGCGCGGCGGCCAGCAGGGCGAGGTGCAGGGCACGCTTGGACAGCACCGGGCTCATCGTGTCACCCGTTCGTTGTACAGCAGCGCACGGCCCACTTCGTTGGGGATGTACGCCAGCGCCTTGCCGGCGGTGGACAAGACCCAGCCGGCGCTGAAGGCGGTGGCCACCACGGCCGTGCCGGCCACCACCGACACCATGCCCGCGGCCTGTGCCGACAGCGTGACGCTGGCGCGTGCACCGTCGCTGGCCCGCTCCAGCACCCACACGGTGGCGTCGGAGGCGGCTTCCACGGCCACCACGGTGAAGGCGGCGCCGGAGACCAGCAACCCCACCGGCGCGGCCACCGACACCGCCACCGGCAGCAGCGACAGCGCACTGGCTTCGGAAGCACGGTTCTGGGCCTGGGCCGGAGCCAGCGGTGAGAGCGAGAGCACCGCGGTGGCGCCCAGCATCACGATCAGTTGTTTCAGGTTCATGTTGGGAACACTTGCAAGGTTGAACAGGCGTGCGGCAGCGCAGGGGCCGTGCTGCACGCTCATCGCGCCACCGGCGCACTGTTGTCGACCGCTGGCGCCGTGGTGGCCCCTGCGGCCCATGCCGCCTGGCGGCCTTCGCCACGGGCGCGGGCCAGCGCGGCCTCGTGCGCATCGCGCAGCGTCTTGGCCAGCGTGAACACGCTGGACACCAGGAACAGCCAGCTCACGCCCAGGTAGGCCTTGTAGGTGGGGTTGATCTCCATGCGCAGCAGGCCCCAGGCCGTGAGCGCCATCGCCAGACCAAACCCCAGCCACACCACGGCACCCCACAGCGGCGTGTCCACCCGCCGGGTTTGGTTGTCGCGCACATGTTTGGCCAGCACAAAGGCACTGCTCATGGTGAACAGGTAGCCCATGACCATGAAGGCGCGGTCCAGGTCGGCGCCCGGCAGCCAGGCCAGACCGCTGGCGCACAGGGTGACGGCAGCGCCGAAGCTGATCCAGACCTGGGCCTTCCAGGCGCGGGTGTCACCGTGCAGGTCGCTGCGCAGGTCGGTGCGAACATCGGCGCGGGTGGGGTGGGCGGTGGGTGTCATCGTGTGAAGGACGTTGTTGAACACGGGGCCGATACTGGCGGCGGCCGGGAAAGGTATCCATCCCTCCTGGGTGTGTCGCTCAAAACCGCCTGTCTGGTATCGTTTGACGATACTTTTTGGCAGCACGGAGGCCTGACCCATGAGCAGCACCCAGACCCTGGTGGCGGCGTTGAAGGCCGAGCTGCGGCGTGCCGGCATCACCTATGCCCAATTGGCACGTGAGCTGGACCTGGCCGAGAGCACGGTCAAACGCATGCTGTCGCGCGGCGAGATGACGCTGGCGCGCGTGGACGAGGTGCTGGCCGTGCTGCGCCTGGACTTCGCCGACCTGGCGCGCGAGGTGGCGCAGGCCACGCCGGCGCGGCGCGAGCTCACGGCCGAGCAGGAGCGCGCCGTGGTGGCCGACCCGCGGCTGCTGCTCACCGCCATCTGCGCACTCAGCCAGTGGACGGCGGAGCAGATCGTGGCCACCTACGCGATGAGCAAGCCGCAAGTGGTGGCCTGCCTGCTGGCGCTGGACCGCCTGGGCATCCTGGAGCTGCGCGCCAACAACCGCTACCGCCTGAAGATAGACAAGACCTTCCGCTGGCGGCCGCACGGGCCGGTGATGCAGTTCTTTCGCCAGCACGCGGCGGGCGACTACTTCGGCGGCGGTTTCGACGGCCCGGGCGAAACGCTGCTGCTGGTGCACGGCCAGCTCAGCCCGGCGCAGGCGACGCTGTTCAACGAACGCCTGCAGCGCCTGGCGCAGGACTTTGCGCAACAGCACCTGGCTGACCAGAAGCTGCCGGCCGCCGAACGCCGGCCTTACACGCTGCTGGCCGGCATGCGCTCGTGGTTGTTTGCGCCGTTTCGGGAGCTGCTGCGCCAGGCCGATGCCGGCTGATCCCTGGCCACCGGCCCCGTCTCGATGCCCTACAGGCGCACCGTGCTGCCCACCGCCACGATAGGCCCGGTGGGCCGGCCCGTGGGCGAACCGGTGGCCGGTTCCAGCGTCAGCTCGAACAGCTGGCGTTCGCCCGCTGCGGGCAGCCTCGAAAGGGGTATCTGCAGTGTCTGGCCGGCCCGCACCAGGCCCAGCGAAGTGGGGCCTGGTGCCCCTTCGGGCTTGGTCCAGAACTCCAGTGCACGATCGGCCGGCACTTCAGGCTGCGGGCCTACCGGGCGCAGCCGCAGTTGGCCGTCAACGCGCAGCTCCACCAGCCAGCCGGTGGCGTGGGTGTCGGGCATCTGCAAGACCGCGAGGTACTGCGTGGCCGGCGCCTCGGGACGCTGCACCAGCAGCACCGCCATGAACACGGCGGCGGCGACAGCGGCGGCGCTCAGCCCCTGCCACAGCGGCAGCAGCCGCCACCAGCGCTGCGATTGCGGCTGCGGTTTTGGCGCGGCCCACAGCGTGGCTTCGATACGCCGCCACAGCGGCGTGCGCGGCAGCAGCGCACGGGTGCGCAGCGTCAGTGTCAGCAGGTCGTCCTGCCAGCGGTAGACGGCGGCCCGCAAGGCAGGGTCGTGCGGCAGCGCGCGCTCCACGGCCGTGTGTTCGGCATCGTTCAGCGTGCCCAGCACGTACTCGCCGGCACGTGCCTCGTTGCCGTCGCCTTCGCCGTCGCCGTCGCCGCTGTCCGCGGCCGTGCCGTCCGGGCCGCTCATGCCATGCACTCCCGCAGGCTGGCCAGGCCGCGCCGTATCCAGGACTTGATGGTGCCCAGCGGCGCCTGCAGACGCCGCGCGATCTGCTCGTGCGTGTAGCCGTCAACAAACGCATGCAGCACACAGGCGCGCCGGCTGTCGTCCAGGCGCTCCAGGCAGCGCTCCAGCGTCTGCGCGTCGAAGCCGCGCTCGGCCGGTGCCGCTGCCTGCTGCAGGTCGGCCACGTCGTCGAGGTCCTGCGGGTCCAGCGACAGCTCGCGGCCGCCGCGACGCGCCTCGCGCAGCGCACGATGGCGCACGATGGTGTAGACCCAGCCTCGCGCCGACCCCAGCGCCGGGTCGAAACCCTGTGCGCCCTGCCACAGCTGCACAAAGGCATCGTGCAACACGTCCTCGGCACGCTCGCGGTTGCGCACGATGCGCATGGCCACGCCCAGCAGCCAGGCCGCCTCACGCTCGTACAGCGCGCGCAACGCGTAGCGTTCCCCGCGCGCGCAGGCCAGCACGGCGGCCTCGTAGTCAAAGGGCGTGGCGGGCTCGCTCATCAAGCGCCATTCTTCACCATGGACACGACCGGCACCAGCGCTCAGCCCCGAGCCCAGAAGATGTAGTCAGCCTGGTAGGTGACGATCTCCTGCCGGCCCGCGGTCGCCGCGTCGCAGGCGGTGGCCGGCGCCACCCCGCCGCGCGTGGCTACACGCTGGATGTAGGCAGTGCCGCTCATCACACCCTGGCCGGTGGCCGGGTCGGCCTGCACCAGCTGCAGCGGGATGTTGCCGGCGCCGGCCGGCGCCACGGCCAGCTGCTTGCCGGTAATGGCCGAGCCATCGCTGGACTTCCAGGTAGCCGGCGGGCCGAAGTATGTGCCTACACGCTGGCCGCCACGGGCCAGCAGATCGGCCTTGGGGCCGACAAACACCCATTCGAAGCTGCCCGGCATGTCGGCCTTGGCGCGGCACTGGTAGGCGATCTCTCCGACGCCCACCGTTTCCATGGTCACGCGGTGGCCAGCGGGCACCTGCACGGCAGCAGGCAGCGCCGCCTGGTCAAAGACGGCCTTGCCCGGCATGGCACCGGCGCAGGCAGACAACAAGGCGGCAGCGGTCAAGGGCGTGAGAGTGCGAACGATGTGCTTCATGGAGACTCCTCGCGTCAGCGGTGGGCACGGCGCCGGCGGCACCGTTGACCGCACTAGCCGCCAGAGGGCCGGCTGGATGCAGCGCATCGCGCGAAAGCGTGTCCATTTGCAACGAAGCGGCCGCGCACGCCCTGGCCTGCCAGCCCTGTAGGCCGCGGCTCAGGCGGGCGCCAGCGCCTCGCGCAGCGTGCTGCCGCACAGCGCGATGGCCAGGCGCGCCTCTTCAAGCACCTTGCTCATGGCCACAAAGCCATGCACCTGGCGCTCAAAACACACGTACTGCGCCGGTGTGCCGGCGGCGGACAAGGCATCGGCATACTGCCGGCCCTCGTCGCGCAGCGGGTCGTAGCCCGCCGTGATCACCAGGGCGCGCGGCAAGCGCGACAGGTCGGGCGCCAGCAGCGGCGAGGCGCGCCAGTCGGCCCAGGTGGCGGGGTCGGGCGTGTAGTGGCCGCGGTAGTAGGCGATGCTGTCGCTGGTCAGCAGGTAACCCTGGCCGTTGCCGGTGTGCGAAGGCGCCACCGCGCGCATGTCGGTGGCCGGGTAGATGAGCAGTTGCAGCGCCGGCGGCGGCTCGCCCGCGTCGCGCAGCACCAGGCTGACCACCGCGGCCAGGTTGCCGCCGGCACTGTCGCCGCCCACGGCCAGGCGGCTGCCGTCCACCCCCAGCGCCGCCGCCTCGCGCCGCACCCAGCGGGTGGCTTCCACACAGTCGTCCACCGCAGCCGGGAAGCGGTGTTCCGGCGCCAGGCGGTAGTGCACCGCCACCACCGCCACGCCGCCGGCCAGCGCCAGCTGGCGGCACAGCACGTCGTGCGTGTCCAGGTCGCCGATGACCCAGCCGCCGCCGTGAAAGTACACCAGCACCGGCAGCGGCCCGCCCACCCCCTCGGGCCGGTACAGGCGCAGCGGCACGCCGCTGTCGGTGGCCAGCTCACGCACCTCGGCCATGGGCGGCGGCTCGGGCTGCGTGAAGAAGCGGCGTTCGACGTAGAAGCGGCGCGCGTCGGCCGGGCTGAGTGTCTGCACCGGCGGCACGCCGCGTTCGATCATCAAGTCGATCAAGGCACGGGCTTGGGGGTCGAGCATGGGAAACGATCCTGGTCAGACGGCTTGGAACCAGTGTAGCGACGCGCCTGCGTAGCATCCGGTGCCATGCCAGCGCACGACTCCGCCCCCTGCCCTTGCGGCCGGCCCCTGCCCTACGCGGCCTGCTGCGGCCGCTGGCATGCGGGCGAACTGCACCTGTTGGCCCCCGACGCCGAAGCGCTGATGCGCTCGCGTTACAGCGCCTTTGTGCGGGGCCTGGCCGACTACCTGCTGGCCACCTGGCACCCCCGCACGCGGCCGGCAGCGCTGTCGCTGGAAGAGGGTGTGCACTGGCTGGGCCTGCAGGTGCGCCAGCACCGTGTGCTGGACGAGGCCCACGCCACGGTGGAGTTTGTCGCGCGCAGCAAGCAGGGCGGCCGCGCCACGCGCCTGCACGAAACCAGCCGCTTCGTTCGCGAAGACGGCCGCTGGTACTACGTGGACGGCGACCTGTCCTGAGCCGCCGCAAACGGCCCCGTCACCCAATCTTCAACCGCCTGGCGCACCTCCCGCGGCTTTTCGGTCAGCGGCCAGTGGTGGCAGTGGACGGCCTGCACGCTGACCTGCGGCCCGGCCAGCAGCCGGCGCATCTCGCCAGCATCGGCGAAGGTGGCACCGGTGGACAGCAGGGCCAGCGTGGGCAGGCCCAGGTCGCGCGGCAGCGGTGCGGGGCGGAACATCTCCACCACGTCCTGCAGGTAGACGGCCGTGGGCACATGGCGCAGGTCGGCGCGTGTGGAGCTGTACTGGGCGATGAAGGCCGCCGTCTGCTCTGGCGAAGCCAGCGCGCGGCGCGCGGCTTCGTCCAATGCACGCAGGTCCAGCGGCGGCAGTGCGCCGCGGTGCAGGCCCAGGGCATTGAGCCCCCGTGCCGCCGCGGCCAGCAGCGCCAGCAACGGCGCCGCCTGGGCACGCCGGCGCGCCGCGCCGTGCAAGGCGCTGCGGAACACCGGGTCTATGAGCACCAGGCCGGCCACCCGCTGCGGCGCCGCCTGCGCCAGTTGCAAGGCCACCTGCGCACCCAGGCTGTGCCCCACCAGCAGCACCGGCGTGCTGCCCAGCTCGGCCTGCAGCAGGGCCTGCAGGTCCTGGCACCAGGCCTGGATGTCGGTGCGCCGCCGCGTAAGCGCACGGCCATGGCCGCGCAAGTCCACCCGGATCAGCACATGCTGCCGGACCAGTGTGGTGTGCGCCACAAACTCCTCGAAGCGGCTGGCATTGCTGGCCAGGCCGTGCAGCAGCAACAGCGGCACGCCGCTGGCGCCGGGCGGGCGGTGCACCCACCAGGCCATGGGCGCGCCGTCGGCTGACGCCTGTGTGCGGGCCATTTCGGCGGCGGCAGCGGCTGCGTGCGGGGTGGCGGTGTCTGGGGTGCTCATGCGGTGCCGCATGTTAGGCCGGCTGCCGGCGCAAGCCCGGCGCCCGGCTCACGCCGCCAGCAGCGGCTTCAGGCGCTGCTGCGTGGCTGCGGCCTCGTCGCGCAGCCAGTCCACCAGGGCACGCACCGCGGGCCGCCGCAGCCGTTCGGGACGCACCACCACCCAGTGCGCGCGCGCCAGCGGCAGCACCGCCGTGCCCAGGCGGCGCAGGCGGCCGTCGGCCAGCTCCAGG
This sequence comes from Burkholderiaceae bacterium, assembly GCA_037190565.1. Taxonomy (GTDB): domain Bacteria; phylum Pseudomonadota; class Gammaproteobacteria; order Burkholderiales; family Burkholderiaceae_C; genus Rubrivivax. The sequence continues at coordinate 9,030 of JBBCJV010000021.1, read as the reverse complement.
TCGTGCAGGGCTGCCGGCAGCAAGGCCACACCGGCGCCTTGGCGGGCGGCATCGGCCACCAGGCGCCAGCAGTCCCAGGTGACGAGGCGGGCGTGTTCCAGCACCGCCTCGTCCACGCCCTCGGCGCGCAGCCACAGCAGCCACTCGCGCCGCTGCAGGCCAAACAGCAGCTGGCCGGGCAGCCACCGTGCCGTCGCGGCGGGCTGCCGGCGCACCCGCGTGGGCAGGGCCAGCGGCGCCAGCGTCATGGGCAGCAACCGCCAGGCCTTCAGGCCCGGCCAGTCGCCAAAACCGTCGCGCAGCGCCACGTCCACCCCGTCAGCCCCCAGGGCGGACAGTTCGGTGCTGGCCAGCAACTGCAGCTCCACCTGCGGATGCTGCTGCAGCCAGGCCGCCAGCCGCGGCATCAACCAGGCGCTGGCCAGGTTGGGCACCGCCGACACGGTGACCACCTGGCGCCCGCCGCCGCTGCGCACCGTGCGCAAGGCCTCGTCCACCTGCACGTAGGCGCGCGCCAGCTGCGCCGCCAGCGCCTGGGCCGCCGGCGTGGGCCGCACGCCCGGCCCCTGGCGCTGGAACAGCTGCAGGCCCAGCCGCGCCTCCAGCGCACGCACCTGGGCGCTGACGGCGGCGCGTGTCATGCCCAGGTCCTCGGCGGCACGTGCAAACGAAGCGCGCCGCGCCGCACACTCGAAGATGCGCAGGCCCTGGTCGTTGTGCAGGCTGTTCATGTCAATAAAAACTTGCCTTGATGTCAATCTGCAAGGCATTGTCAGGCCACGCGCCGCGCCACACCATGCGGGCATGCAACTTCATCGCAGACGCCTCCTGGCCGGGGCCACCGCGGGCGCCGCCTGCATGCTGGGCCTGCCGCGGGCCTTCACCCGCCAGGCGCAGGCCGGCGACACCGAAGACGACGTGCAGCCGGTGCTGGTCGCCGAGGGCCTGCGCCACCCGTGGTCGCTGGCCTTCCTGCCCGAAGGCGGGTTTCTGGTCACCGAAAAGGACGGCGGCCTGGTCCACATCGGCGCCGACGGTGCGCGGCAAGACATCCAGGGCCTGCCGGCCGACCTGGACAACCGCCGCCTGCACGACCCGCGCGACAACAGCGGCCTGTTCGACGTGGTGCTGGACACCGACTTCGCCCACAGCCGCCGGCTGTTCCTGAGCTATAGCGCGGCCGGCGCCGGCGGCACCACCACGCGGCTGGTCAGCGCCCACCTGCAGGGCCGGCGGCTGCAGGGCGTGCGGGTGCTGTTCGACGCCCTGCCTTACACGCCCGACCGTTTCCACTACGGCGGGGCACTGTTGCTGGACGGCCCCTACCTGTACCTGACCGTGGGGGAGCGCCACTTCGACGAACGTGACAACCCACCGCTGCCCGCCGCACAAGACCCGCTGGACCGCCGCGGCAAGGTCTACCGCTTCACGCGCGACGGGGTCTTGGCGCCGCCGCCGGAGAGTGCACCGCACCCCTGGTACGCCAGCGGCCTGCGCTCATCACAAGGCCTGGCGCGGCACCCGCAGACCGGTCAGATCTGGTTCAGCGAGCACGGGCCTGTGGGCGGCGACGAGCTCAACATCCTGCGGCCCGGCGCCAACTACGGCTGGCCGGTGCAGACGGCCGGCCGCTACCGCAACAGCGACTACCGGCCCCGGCACACCCTGCCCGGCGCCCGCTACACCGCACCAGTGCACGTGTGGACCGACCAGACCATCGCGCCCACGGGCCTGTGTTTCTACGACGGCCAGGACTTCCCCGCCTGGCGTGGCCACCTGCTGGTGGCCGGCCTGGGCCGCGGCCACCTGCTGCGCCTGGTGGTGCAAGGGGACCAGGTGCTGCACACCCAGGCGCTGATGCAGGCCCACCGGGTGCGGCTGCGCAACGTGAAGGTGTCTGCGCAGGGCCCGTTGTACGTGCTGACCGACGAACTGAATGGCCGTCTCTTGCGCCTGGACAAACGCTGAGCACGCGCGCCAGCGCTGAAGGCGCGGTGCTGCGTTAGCCTGGGCGGCCTGCGGCTGGTGACCCTCAGCGTAGGCTGGGCTCAGCCCCAACCAAGAGCACGCCATGAAGATCCATTTCCTGGGCGCCGCCGACGGCGTCACCGGCTCGCGCCACCTGGTGGAGACAGCCGACCGCCGCATCCTGCTGGACTGCGGCCTGTTCCAGGGCTGGAAGCTGCACCGCGAACGCAACTGGCAGTTTCCCGACGCACTGCGCGAGCTGGACGCGGTGGTGCTCAGCCATGCGCACCTGGACCACAGCGGCTGGCTGCCGGTGCTGGTGCGCCACGGCTTTCGCGGCCCCATACACGCCACGCCGTCCACCTGCGAACTGGCCCGGGTGCTGCTGCTGGACAGCGCCCACCTGCAGGAGCAGGACGCGCGCCGCGCCAACCGGCACGGCTACTCGCGCCACGCACCGTCCAAACCCTTGTACACCCGCGCCGATGCGCTGCGTGCGATCGAGTTGTTCAAGCCGCTGCCCGCCGGGCGCTCGCTGCGCATCGGCAACAGCCAGTTGCAGCTCACGCCCGTGGGCCATTTGCTGGGCGCCTGCGCGGTGACGCTGACCGACGCCGACCTGCGGCTGGTGTTCTCCGGCGACATAGGCCGCAGCAACGACCTGCTGATGCCGGCGCCCGAGCCACCGCCACCGGCCGACGTGATGATCGTCGAGTCCACCTACGGCAACCGCCTGCACCCGCCGGACGACGGCGCCGACGCGCTGGCCGACGTCATCAACCGCACGGCGCAGCGCGGCGGCACGGTGGTGATGCCGGCCTTCGCGGTGGGGCGCGCCCAGGCGCTGCTGCTGGTGCTGCAGCGCCTGCGCGCCGCCGGGCGCATCGCACGCCACCTGCCCATCTTCGTGGACAGCCCGATGGCGCTGCAGGCGACCGAGCTGTACCAGCGTCATGCGCGTGAGCTGCGGGTGCCGCGCGCCGAGATGCGCCGGCTGACCGAGGGCGTGCACATGGTGCAGACGGTGCAGCAGTCCACGCGCCTGAGCGCGGCGCGTCACCCGGCGGTGGTGATCTCGGCCAGCGGCATGGCCACCGGCGGGCGAGTGTTGCACCACCTGAAGGCCCGCCTGCCGGACCCGCGCAGCGCCGTGGTGCTGCCGGGCTTCCAGGCCGGCGGCAGCCGCGGCGCGCGGCTGGTGGCCGGCGAACGCGAAGTGAAGATCCACGGCGAGATGGTGCCGGTGCGTGCCGAGGTGCGGCAGATCCAGGGCTTCTCAGGCCACGCCGACCGCGACGAGCTGCTGGCCTGGCTGGGCCACCTGAAGACACCGCCGCAGCAAAGCTTTGTGGTGCATGGCGAACCCGACGCCGCCGACACGCTGCGCGTGGCCGTGCAGCAGCGGCTGGGCTGGCGCATACGGGTGCCGGCGCATGGCGAGGTCGTAGACGTCTGAGCCCCTGCCGGGCACCGCCTGCCGCGGTGCGCCGGCGCAGGACCCCACGGCCCACGCTTCAAAGGCTCAGCGAAACTCCCCCTGCCGCAGCCACTTGGTGGCCACCCACTTCTCGCCCGCCAGCACCGGCGCCCCGCCGTGCAGTGTCTTGGTTACCACGTGCGCGCGGTCGTAGCTGAAGAACACGGCATTGCCGCGCACCGGGGCCACTTCCAGGCCCACGTCGGGGAAGGTGGTGCCGCCGCCGCGCTCGGGCGTGTTCAGGTACATCACCAGCGTGCCCACACGCTGGCCGCCGCGCTTGAGTATGGTGGCGGTACCCGGGTGCACCGGGTCGAAGTAATCGTGGTGCGGCTTGTACTCGGCGCCCGGCCGGTAGCGCAGGATCTGCAGGCCCTCGCCGTTGACCAGCGGCCAGCGCAGCAGCTCGGCGATGCGCTTTTCTATCTTGGTGATCAACGGGGCCTGGCCGCGGTCGAAGAACATGCCGTCGCTGGTGCGCGCGGCGTTGACCTCGCTGCCGCCGGTGGCGTTGTCCACGGTCTCCGAACGCAGCATGCGCGGCTTGGCCAGCGTCACCATGGCCTCGCACTCTTCGTCCGACAGCAGGCCGCCGAACACCACCACGCGCGGGTGCTGCATCACCGCCAGCACACGCACCTCGCGGTCGCTGGTGCGCAGCACCGAAGGCGAGCCTTCCAGGTCGGGCTCGGGCACCGGGCTGGGTGGCGGCAGGTCTTCCTCGTCCAGCTGCTTGAGCCGGTCGCGCAGCGTCTGCTCCAGCGCCGCGACGGCCACGGCTTCTTCCCAGCCGCTGGCCTTCATGGACTCCAGCACGTCGGCAGGGCGGCAACCGGACTCCGCCTGGTCGATGATCCAGCGACGCAGCTCGGGGGTGATGGTCTGGACGGCGGTCGTGCTCATGCTGACATTCTCCCGCAGTGGTTTCAGGTCCGGCGGCGAAACACCAGCCTGTCTTCGCCGGATACCGCCGGATCAAGCGCATAGCCGCCGGCGTCAAAGGCGCGCAGCGCCGGCACGCTGCGAACACGGTGCTGCACCACCCAGCGCGCCATCATGCCGCGCGCCTTCTTGGCAAAGAAGCTGATGATTTTGTAGCGGTCGCCGTGCCAGTCCTCGAACTGGCAGTCCACCACGCGCGCGCGCAGCGCCGGCCGCAGCGCGGCGCGAGCGTACTCCTGCGACGCCAGGTTCACCACCACCGGCCGGCGTTCTTCGGCCTGCTGTGCGTTCAGCCATTCGGCCAGGGTGTCGCCCCACCAGGCGTACAAGTCCTTGCCGCGCGGGTTGGCCAGCGCGGTGCCCATCTCCAGCCGGTAGGGTTGCAGACGGTCCAGCGGGCGCAGCACGCCGTACAGGCCCGAGAGGATGACCAGGTGCTTCTGCGCCCAGTTCAGCTCGGCCGTGCCCAGCGTGGCGGCCTGCAGGCCGTCGTACACGTCGCCATTGAAGGCGCGCACCGCCGGCCGGCTGTTGGCCGCATCGGCCTGCGGCGACCAGGCCACGTAGCGATCCACATTCAGCTGCGCCAGCGCCGGCGACAAGTCCATCAGCGCCGCCACCTGGGCCGGCGGCTTGCGGCGCAGCAGCCTGATCAGCTGGGCCGCCTGGTCGGCAAACAGCGGCTCGGTGGCGCGGCGCTGCAGCGCCGGCGGCAGCGGGGTCTCGTAGTCCAGCGTCTTGGCGGGGGACAGCAGAAAAAGCATGGCGGGCGCGTGACTCGGGTTCGTCAATCGGCACGTGCAGGCGCGTGCGGCACCGCGCCCAGTGCCTCTTGCCAGGTGCGCAGCGGGATGTGGTGGGTGAGCCGGTGCACCGCGCAGTCGATCAGTGCCGGGTGCAGGGTGTGGCCCACGCCCTCGGCCACGTCCAGCGTGGCATCGCCGCGCAGTTCGCCCAGCACGCGCAGCGCCTGGCGCGAGCCGTCGGCCGGGATCACGCGGTCGGCGCTGCCGTGGAACAGGTGCACCGTGGTCAGGCGCGGTGCCGCCACCGGCTGCACACTCAGGCTGCCGCCGAAAGCCAGCACCCGCCCCACCAGGCCGTCCACCTGCAGGGCGGCAGCCAGTGCCAGCACCGCACCTTGCGAAAAACCGCCCAGCGCGGTGGCCGCCGCACCCACGCCCAGGCGGCGCTGCTGCGCACGCACCCAGCTCAGCAGCGCCGGCAGCGCGTCGTCCACACGCTGCGGCCAGTTCTGCGGCGTGAGGCCTTCGATGGAGTACCACTGGCGGCCTCGCTGCGGCGGGTCGGCGGCCTCCGGCGCGTCCGGCGCCAGCACGGCGGCCTTGGGAAAGGTGCTGCGCAAGGCCTGGGCCAGCGGCAGCATGGCGGTCGCGTCCTCGGCCCAGCCGTGCAGCAGCAGCACCAGTTGCTCCGGCGCCTCGCCGCCTTCGGGCAGCCATTCGACGGGAAGCTGTTCGATCGGCGGCTGTTCGGTGGAAGCTTGCATGGGGCGATTGTCCCAGGCCCGGCCACCCGGCCGGCTACGCGGGCCGCACGCCGAACAGCCAGGCCAGCAGCGTGAAGCTGGCGAAGGCGGCCACCGTGCTGGTCATGATGATGCGTGCGATGCGCCCGTTGTCGGCGCCATAGCGTTCGGCCAGCAGCGACACGTTGCTGGCGCTGGGCAGCGCCGCCGCCAGCGTGAGCACCATGATCTGGAAGCCCGACAACGGCGCGCCCAGCGCCGCTGCCGACGACGCCAGCGCAAACACCAGCAGCGGGTGCACAAACAGCTTGATCAGCGCCACCGGCAAGAAGTCCGGCCAGGGCGTGCGCGTGTGCACATGGCGGCCGGCGCGCCACAACACCGCGCCTATGGTGAACAGCGCCACCGGGCTGGCGGCATCGGCCAGCATGCGCACCACGTCGTCCACCGGGCCGGAGAGCCTCCACTCCATGGCCGACATCAGCGCGCCGGCCGCAATGGCCCAGGGCAAGGGGTTGGACACGGCGCCGCGCAGGGCGCGCTTCGCCGCGGCGCGCGCACCCTGCCCCGCCGCGCCATCGCCGGCCGAGGCCAGCGCAATGCACAGCGAGCTGGTGACGAACAGGTCGGCCAGCATGGTGCAGATCACCGGCCCGGCGGCCGCCGGGCCCAGCAGCGCCACCAGCAGCGGCACGCCCATGAAGCCGGTGTTGGGGAAGGCCGCCACCAGCGCACCGAAGGAGGCGTCCTTCAGGCGCACACGCGCGTTGAGCGACACCGCCACCGTGAAGCCCACGATGAGCAGCGCCGCCAGCAGGTACACCGCCAGCATGGCCGGGTTCAGCAGGTCAAACACCGGCGTGTTCATGCCGAAGCGCAGCAGCATGCACGGCAGCGCAAAGTACAGCACGAAGGCGTTGAGCCCCGGGATGGCGCTTTCCGGCAGCACGTGGCTGCGCGCGGCCAGCCAGCCGGCGAGCACGAGCGCAAAAAACGGCAGGGTGACGGTGAGGATGGCGAGCATGCGGGCGCGAGTATCGCCTTGCCCGCAGCCCGCCCGAGCCTGCGCCCTCAGCAGCCGGCCGTCGTCACACGCGCCGGTGGCGCGCCACCTTGTCCAGCAGCTCCAGCAGCAGCAGGCGCTCGCCGGGCGTCAGATGGCGCAGCATCTCGCGCTCGCAGTCCAGCGACAGCTCGTGCGACTGGCGCGCCAGCGCCACCCCGGCGGCGGTGAGCTGCACGTGCTGCACACGCCGGTCGGCGTCGGAGCGCACACGCTCTATCCAGCCCTTGTCTTCCAGGCGGTCCAGCAGCAGCGTGATGTTGGGGGCCGACACCGCCAGGGTCTGCGACAACTGCTTTTGCGTCACCCCCGGGTTGGCCTTCACCAGCATCAGGATGGTGAACTCCACGTGCCGCAGCTGCAGCGGGTCGCCGATGTACTTGTAGTAGGCCGCCTTGGCGGGGATGTCCGCCTGCGCCATGTGGTAGCCCAGCAGGTGGTGCAGGGACGACTGGTCTACGGACGGCACAGGAGCGGCGTCGGGGTTGCGTGAGCCTGCCATCGGCGGGCAGTGTACGCGCGCGCCCGGTGCCGGGCTGCGCGGCTCGGGCGCGACAAAGCCCGGCCAGGCTTGCAGCACTGGCCGGGCTTGCACGGCGGAAGCCTGGGCTTCCGCTTCAGCGGGCAGCGGCAACGCGCTCTCGGGGCGCCGCGGGCCGCTTGGCAGGCGCCGTGTCCGTACCGCCGCACTCGTAGGAGGAAGCCTGCGTCACCGGCAGGTCGCCGCCCAGGTAGTGCGGGTAGAACGGGAACGAGCACATCGGCAGCGAGCGTGCCCCCGCGGTAGCCACCGGCGCCATCGGCGGTGCGATGCCACGCTCGACCCAGCGGTACAGCATGCCGGTGCGGTCACTGCTGTTGGGGATGGCGAAGGTCTGGTTGGCCTCACCGGCGCCGTTCAGGTTGAAGGCGTTGCCGCTCAGGCCGTGGCCGGTCTGCGGCAGCACCCACAGGCGTGCAAAGCTGTCCACCGCTTCACGGCCCATGGTGTCGAGCACGGACTGGTAGTAGTCCAGCTGCGCGCCCGGCGAGGCCAGCGAGTCGTTGTTGCCTATCGTGGAGACCAGCTTGCCGCCCGCGTTCTTGAAGGCCGACAGGTCGGGGTCGGTGGAATCCACCCACTGCGATGTCAGCACGCGACGATCGTTCAACACACCGCCTTCCACATAGTCCAGCGGGTTGGCGCTCAGGTCCTGGAACAGGAAGCCCGTGGCGCCCAGTTGACCCAGGTGGCTGTAGATGGGCGCGTTCTCCGCCGCACCTTCCTGGCCCCGGAAGCGCGAGGCCTGGATGATGCCGCTGCCACCCGGGTCCGTCATCGGCGTCCACATGCCGAACTGCGGGTTCTTGTTGACCAGCGGCGTGGCGAACAGGTAGGGCGAGTAGGTGAACTTCAGCGTTTCGATCTGCCCGTCGGTGAAGCAGGCGTTGGCCGAGGTGTCCGCGGGGTTCGGGTCTATGCCGTCCGGGCAGCGCTTGGCGGCCCAGGGGTTGTAGCCCGGCGGATGCTGCTTGACGTCGAACAGCTTGCGGCAGGCCGGGTAGTTGTTCATGACGCCGTCCAGCAGGCCGTCCAGCCCGTCGCACTGACGCATGAACTCGGCACTGATGGCAGTGCGCTTGGCCTGCGTGACCCAGTTGGCCAGGGGCTTCTCCTGGATGCGGATCCAGATCGGCGCCAGCGACAGCGACGAGAAGCTGAGCACCTGCACCTGCACCGACACGCCCTGGAAGTCGTTCGGGTAGCGTTGCGCCACGGTCAGGCCTTCACGCCCGCCCTGCGAATTGCCGAACCAGTAGTTGAACTCGGCCGCACCGCCGTACGCACGCTGCTGCAACACCTTTGCAGCGTCGTAGGTCTTCTTCATCTGCATGTAGCCGAAGTTCTTGATGGCCTCTTCGTTGAGCGCCCAGCTGTTCGCAAAGGCATGCCCCGAGTCACTGCCCGCAGTGGCCATGCCGCGGTTGTTGTAGCCCGCACCCGCCAGCCCCGGCACCGAGCCGTTCATGCCGCCACCGCCCATCTGCGCATACCGGTACGCATAACGCTGCGGCAGCGTGACGCCGAAGTTGATGTTCGGCGCCTCCGGG
>JBBCJV010000020.1:0-4039 GCA_037190565.1 Burkholderiaceae bacterium | reverse complement strand
CCCGCTCGGGCCTGGCCGGCATGGCCACCATGACCAGCATCGAAGGCGTGTTCGCCGCCGGCGACGTGCAGGACCACGTCTACCGCCAGGCCATCACCAGCGCCGGCACCGGCTGCATGGCGGCGCTGGACGCGCAGCGCTTCCTGGAACAGCAGCCGTAAGCTGCCCGCCGGCGGCCCGTCGGGCGCCGCTGGCCGCATAGGCTATACTTGCAGGCTTTGCCGCCTTTGGCTGCGGCACAGGCTACCGCCACCTGCTCCTGGCGAGGTCAAGCCGTCACACACCGCCCCAGCCCCAACGCCCACGACCGGGCGCCAGGCGCAAGCTACCAGGGCACAGGCGGTGCCGGCTGTTTGTAGAAAGAGTGACCATGTCACGCGTCTGCCAAGTCACGGGCAAGGGCCCGATGGTGGGGAACAACGTTTCCCACGCCAACAACAAGACCAAGCGCCGTTTCCTGCCCAACCTGCAGTACCGCCGCTTCTGGGTCGAGAGCGAGAACCGCTTCGTGCGCCTGCGCGTGAGCAACGCCGCACTGCGCCTGATCGACAAGAAGGGCATTGACGTTGTGCTTGCCGATCTGCGCAAGCGCGGCGAAATCTAAAACGGCACAAGGAGATCACCATGGCCAGCAAAGGCGGACGCGACAAGATCAAGCTGGAGTCCACAGCGGGCACCGGCCACTTCTACACCACCAGCAAGAACAAGAAGACCACGCCGGAAAAGCTCGAATTCCTGAAGTTCGACCCCAAGGCGCGCAAGCACGTCCTGTACAAGGAAGTGAAGCTGAAGTAAGCCGCGCTCTGGCGCGACTGGACAAAAAACCCGCCGCGGCGGGTTTTTTGTTGTCTGTCTGTGTTGTCGACCTCCCGCCGACAGGCGCCCAGGCATGGCGCCCACGAAAAAGGGGCCCGAAGGCCCCCTTTCACCGCAGCGGCGCTTATGGCCGCCCGGGTCAGCGCACCACCGCGATCTGGTCGCGCGTGCCGCCCTTGTAGGTGAACAGCGTCAGCGCGCCGTTCTTGATGTCGCCACGCTGGTCGAAGCCTATGGTGCCGGTCACGCCCTTGTAGCCTTCGGTCTTGGCCAGCACCGGCAGGTAACGCGCGGGGTCGGAAGAACCGGCCTTGACCATGGCTTCCACCATCACGTTGACCGCGTCGTACACGTACGGGGCGTACAGCTGCACGTCGATGCCGAACTTGGTCTTGTAGCGGGCCTTGAAGTCGTCCATGCCCTTCTTCTGCTCGCCTTCCACACCACCGGCCTCGGCGCAGACAACCTGGTTGTCGGCCATGGTGCCGGCGGCCAGCTCCGGCAGCTTGCCGGTGCAGATGCCGTCACCGCCCAGCAGCTTGACGTTGATGCCCAGCTGGCGCATCTGGCGCATCATCGGGCCGGCCACCGCGTCCATGCCGCCGTAGAAGACGATGTCGGGGTTCTTGGCCTTCAAGCTGGTCAAGATGGCGGTGAAGTCGGTCGCCTTGTCGTGCGTGAACTCGCGGCCCACCACGGTGCCGCCCTTGGCCTTGACGGCCTTGTCGAACTCGTCGGCGATGCCCTGGCCGTAGGCCGTGCGGTCGTCGATGACGGCGATGCGCTGGCCCTTGAGCTGGTCCACCGCGTAGCGGCCCAGCGTGCCGCCCAGGTGCACGTCGTCAGCCACCACGCGGAACGCGGTCTTGTAGCCCTGGCGCGTGTAGCGCGGGTTGGTGGCCGAGGGGCTGATCTGCGGCACGCCGGCGTCGCTGTAGATCTTGGACGCCGGGATGGTGGTGCCGGAGTTCAGGTGGCCGATCACGCCGTTGACGCGGCTGTCCACCAGCTTCTGCGCCGCGGCGGTGCCCTGCTTCGGGTCGGCGGCATCGTCTTCGGCCAGCAGCTCGAAGCGGGCCTTGCGGCCGCCTATGGTCACGCCCTTGGCATTGAGCTCGTCAATGGCCATGCGGGCGCCGTTTTCGTTGTCCTTGCCCAGGTGAGCGATCGCGCCGCTGGTCGGCCCGACATGGCCGATGCGCACGACCAGGTCCTGCGCGTAAGCCGCGCCGCCCAGCGCGACGGCCGCGGCAGCAACGATCCACTTGAACTTGGTTTGCATGAAGAACCTCCTGTGGGGGATGGGATGCGCGAGATGCGCCGACGATAGCGCGAACCCCGGTGGCGCGCGACGATACCCGAAAGCCCGAAACCGGCGGTCAGGGAAAGCACAGAGGCCCCGGCGCGCCGCCGAAGCCGCCCCAAAAGCCCAGGGCTGCGCCCCGGCAGAACCTAGCCGCCGTGGTGCCGGATGTCCAGGCCCTGCTGCTTGTAGGCCCGCCAGCGCTGGCGCCCGGCGCCCACCTCGTCGGCTTCGACGCCCAGCACCTCGATCAGCCGCTGCACCCCCTGCAGCGCCGGGGCCGGCGCCCCCAGGTTGACGACGATGCTGGGCAGGCCCGGCCGCCCCGCCACCGCGGCGTGTTCCTCAGCCAGCCAGATGGGGGTGCGCGCCGCGCGGTCGGCATCGGCGTCCGCCGGCCCGCGCAGCGACGACACCACCAGGTGCGGGATGAAGTCGCGCTCGTCGAAGGTCCACAGCAGCCGGTCCAGCAGGGCCAGCCGTTCGCGCGGTGCCAGCACCAGCACGCGGGCGCCCTGCCGGTAGGCCTTGCGCAACAGCCGGCAGGCAAAGCCTGCCGGGTCGGCAACGCCGGTGTGGAACTCGACCTCGGTCACCGCATGGTCAACCGGCGCGCGAAAGCACGAAGTGCGTCAGCAGCGGCACCGGCCGCGCGGTGGAGCCTTTGGCGGCGCCGGACTTCCAGGCGGTGCCGGCGATGTCCAGGTGCGCCCAGCGCAGGCCGCCGGTGAAGCGCTGCAGGAACTTGGCCGCCGTGATGGCGCCGCCGGCGCGCGGGCCCACGTTGCCCATGTCGGCGAAGTTGCTCTTCAGCGCTTCGTCGTACTCGTCGTCCAGCGGCATGCGCCAAGCCGGGTCCTGCGCGGTGTCGCCGGCGGCCAGCAACTCGGCCGCCAGGGCGTCGTCGGGGCTGAACAAGCCGCTGCGCACACCGCCCAGGGCGATCATGCAGGCACCGGTCAGCGTGGCGATGTCCACCACCACCGCGGGCTTCAGGCGCGCCGACCAGGTCAGCGCGTCGCACAGGATCAAGCGGCCCTCGGCGTCGGTGTTCAGGATCTCCACCGTCTGGCCCGACAGGGTGGTGACCACGTCGCCCGGCTTCACCGCACGGCCGCCCGGCATGTTCTCGCAGGCCGGGATCACGCCCACCAGGTTGACCTTGGCCTTGAGCTCGGCCACGGCGCGCAGCGTGCCCAGCACGCTGGCGGCACCGCCCATGTCGAACTTCATCTCGTCCATCTCGCCGGCAGGCTTGATGCTGATGCCGCCGGTGTCGAAGGTGATGCCCTTGCCCACCAGCGCCACGGGCGCCTGGCGCGCCGGCCCGCCCTGGTACTGCAGCACGATCAGCCGGGGCGTGTTCGCCGAGCCCTGGGCCACCGCCAGCAGCGCGCCCATCTTCAGCGCCTGCATCTGCCGGGCTTCCAGCACCTGCACCTTCAGCTTCCAGTCGCGCCCCAGGCCGCGGGCGGCGTCGGCCAGGTACTCCGGCGTGCACAGGTTGCCCGGCAGGTTGCCCAGGTCCTTGGCGAGGTCGGTGCCGTTGGCCAGGGCGGTGGCTTCGGCCACCGCCCGCTCGGCCGCCGCGGCGTCGCCGCGCGCGGCCAGCAGCGCCAGCTTGGCGGGGCCGGTGGGCGTGGTGTCCTTCTTCGACTTCAGGCGATCGAACCGGTAGGCCGATTCCCGCGCCAGGCCCACCTGGCTGCGCAGCCGCCAGGCCTGGTCGCGGCCCGCGACCTCGGCCTCGTGCAGCAGCGAGACCGCGTCGCCGCCGGCCAGCGTGGCCAGCTGGCGCAGGGCGCCGCGCACGGTTTCGGTCCAGGCCTTCTCGGTGGCCGGGGATTCCTCGCCGGTGGCCACCAGCAGCACGCGGGCCGTGCGCTTGGGGTCGCCGTAGACCAGCTGGGTGGCGCCGGC
>JBBCJV010000019.1:0-124577 GCA_037190565.1 Burkholderiaceae bacterium | reverse complement strand
GCCACCACGCCCGCCGCCGCCCGCACCGCCCCGCGCATCGGCGCCGCGCCGCGCGGCACCGCCGGCGCCGCCGCCCGCGTGGATGCGCAGCGGCCCCTGGTTGGGCACCTGCACGCCGTCCGGGATCGGCGTCAGGTCCAGCGCCTGGCGAATGAAGTTGCGCAGCGAGACCACCAGCGCCGCCGTCTCCACCTGCCGGCCCGCCACCATGTCGTTGGCGGCCTGCACCGCCAGCCGCACCTGGTCTTCGGTGCCGAGCAGGATCACGTCGGACAGCGAGGCCTCCACCGCGTCGCGGATGCGGCGCCGGCGCTCGGACACGCTCGCCAGCGCATCGAAGTCCTCATCCGGGTCCGCCTCGCGGCGCAGGTCGCGCAGGTGCGCGGGGTCCACCAGCAGCTCGCCGGTGAACGAGCCGCCCAGCGTCTTGTAGGCCGCGATCAGCACCTTCAGGCGCTCGTTGATCTGCCGGTTCTCGCGCTCGCGGCGGCGCTGGAAAGTCTGCATGAACACCAGGCGGATGCCCACGAACACCAGCGACGCCAGCACCAGCCCGAGCAGCGTCGTCAACACCGTGGACCAGGAGCTGAAATCCAGCAGACCGCGCATCGTCGTTCACCCCGTGCCTTGATTCATGGAGCGGCCAGTATCGCACCGCGGCCGGTCAATCCGGCCGCACGCCTTCATGGGCGCGCTGCAGCAGACGGCGGATGTCGTCGCGCTGCGCCGGACCGAACGGGCGCGGGTTCCAGTACGGGTTGCCGACCGCGAGGTCGGCCGCGCGGTCCAGGTCGGCCGCCCGCATGCCGATGTCCTTCAGGGCCACCGGCGCGCCGTTGTCGCGGGCCAGGTCGAACACGGCCGCGGCGGCGCTGGCGCGCCCGCTCGTGCCCAGGGCACGGGCCATGCGGGCCATGGCCTCGGCCGCGGCGGCGGCATTGAACGCCAGGGCGTGCGGCAGCACCACGGTGTGCACCTCGGCGTGCGGCAGGTCGAAGCTGCCGCCCAGGGTGTGGCAGAGCTTGTGGTGCAGCGCCATGCCCACGTGGCCCAGCACCGTGCCGCACAGCCAGGCGCCGTACAGCGCCTCGCCGCGCGCGGCCACGTCGTCCGGCCGCCGGCGAATGGCGGGCAGGGCCTGGCTCATGGCGCGCAGGCCCTCTTCGGCCATCAGGTCCATCACGGGGTTGCTGTCCTGCGCATACAGGCCTTCGGCGGCATGGGCCATCGCGTTCAGGCCGCTGGTCACGCTCACGGCAACGGGCAGCTCCAGGGTCAGCTCGGGGTCGTAGATGACCGTGCGCGGCAGCACGCGCGGGTCCTTGCCGGTCTTCTTCAGCCCCGCCTCGGTGATGCCGTGGATCGGCGTCATCTCGCTGCCCGCGTAGGTGGTGGGAATGGCCAGCAGCGGCAGGCCCGAATCGAGCGCGATGGCCTTGCCCAGGCCCGTGGTGGAGCCGCCCCCGATGGCGATGGCGCCGTCGGCCCCGAGCCGGCGCGCCGCTTCCCGCGCTTCGCGCACCGTTTCCATCGGCACGTGCATCATCGCTTTCGGGAAGATGCCGGCCGCCCGCTGCCCGAGCAGGTCCGCCACCCGCTGCGCCTGGCCCTGCTGCCCGGGCGTCGACAGCACCATCACCCTTCGCACGCCGAGCAGGGCCACTTCCCGTTCCAGGTGCTGCAGGGCCCCGGCGCCAAACACCACCCGCGAGGGCTGGCCCTGGTGGATGAACGCCTTCATGGCTGCCCCGCCGGCGGTCCTGCGTGATGGCCCATGACGTGCCCCTCACTGGGATTGAGCACGAAGTCGTACTCGACGAGGAAGCTGCCGTCAGGCTGCGGTTGCCAGTCGGCGATCAGCGACTGGCGCACGCCGAACACGGCGTCCGAATCGAGGTAGGGATCGTCGCTGCGGAAAACGTGCGTGATCAGCGTTTCGTAGCCTTCGGCCTTGATCATGAAATGCAGGTGGGCGGGCCGCCACGGATGGCGGCTCGCCGCCTTGAGCAGGTCACCGACCGGGCCATCGTGCGGAATCGAGTACGGCACCGCCAGGATGGAACGGAAGTGGTAGCGCCCCTCCTCGTCCGCGTTCAGGATGCCGCGCGCCTGCGCATGGTCGATCTGCGCGTACTGCACGTCGTACAGGCCGTCCTCGTCGGACTGCCAGACGTCGATGTGGGCGCCCGGCACGGCTTCGCCCGCGATGCCGCGGACCGTGCCGCGGACCAGGCAGGGGATGCCGCGCGCGCCGTTGGCGATGTCCGCGCCGAGCTCGTAGCGCGGCGCGCCCTCCACATGGAAGGGGCCGAACACCGTGGCCTCGGTGCAGCCCGGCGGCTTGTCGTTGTTCATGGCCACCGTCAGCATCGACAGGCCCAGCACGTCCGACAGCAGGATGAACTCCTGCCGCCGGTCGTCGGTGATGTGGCCGCACCGGGTGAGGAACCCGATGCCCTGGAACCATTCCTCCTCGGTGAGCCGGACCTCGCGCGCGAAGTCGTGCAGGTGCCGCACCAGGCTGTCGAGGATCTGCCGCAGGCGCGGGTCCTGCGTCGCCGCCTGGCGCGCGAGCACGGCTTCGGTGAGGGTGTGCGGGTCAAGGTTGCGCACGGGCGTTCTCCTGCGGTGGGTTCAAGCGGCGGCGGATGGACACTTCACCGACCCGTGACGCGCATCAGCACGGAGACGGCGGCCTCCGCGGTCGCGCCGCGCCAGGCGACGATCTGGTCCGGGCGAATCAGGGCCAGCGGCGCTTCGTACAGCTCGCGCAGCGAGGCCTGCGGCAACCGCATGACGCGCAGGTCGATGGAAAGCGCCTGCGCGGCGGTCTCGAAGGCCGCGGTGGAAGGAGGCTCCGGGCCCAATGCGAGCAGGGTCCATTCGCTGTGGAAGTGGTCGAAGAGCGAGCGGCCGTCCTCCAGCCAGGCGTGCGGCGGGCGTCCGCCCGGGCTCGCGGTGGGGGTGTAGGCATTCGGCTCGTCGGGCGGCAGCGCGGCGCCGTCGCCCACGATGATCGGCGAGCCGTCGTAGCGGCCGCCGAAGGTGACGCCCGGGATGTTGAATTCGAGGCGGGCATGCTGGTCGAGGTGCTCGGAGGCGAGCCGCCGCTCGGCCTCGCCTTGCGCCGAGTCGTCGTCCAGCTCGGGCTTCGCCATGAAGAGGCCGACCGAGTCGGCGAATCGCCGCGCGAAGCCGGTGTTGCGTTCGGCGAGCGGCCTGCGTTCGGCCTCGTAGCTGTCCAGCAGCGCCGGCGGCGCCTGGCCGCGCACGACGCTGGCCAGCTTCCAGGCCAGGTTCACCGCGTCCTCGACGGCGGTGTTGTAGCCCAGGCCCCCCGTGGGCGTGAACAGGTGGGCCGCGTCGCCCGCGATGAAGACGCGGCCGCGCTGCAGGCGCTGCGCCACCAGCGCATGGCCCGCGAGCCAGGTGCCCATGGAGAGGATTTCCATGGGCACGTCGGCGCCGACGGCCTCCTGGAAGACGCGGCGGGCGTCCGCCTCGGTCCACGCATCCGCGTCCTCCCCCGGCCGCAGCGCGGCGTGGAAGGCGTATTCCTCGCGCCCATCCACGGACGCCATGAAGGCGCGCCGCTGGTGATTGACCGCGACGTACATCCAGGCCCTGGGATGCCGGAGCACCGACAGGAACGCCGGCGAGCGCAGGTAGATGGCGAACATCTTGCCGCCCATGAACTCGCGCTGGATGCCGGTGACGCCGCCCCATTCGATGCCCAGCGTTCGCCGCACGAAGCTGCGCGCGCCGTCGGCACCGACCAGGAACCGGGCCACCACCGCCTGCGCCGGCCCGCCTTCGGCGGGACGGACCGATGCGCGCACCGCCTCGCCGTCGTCGCTGAAACGCTCCAGCGTCCAGCCGTAGCGCAGGTCGTTGGCCGGCCACGCCTGCGCCTGGCGGCGCAGCACCTCCTCGACGAACTTCTGGGACACGCGGTGCGGCAGCTCCGCCGCGCTCCAGGAGCCGGCCATCTCCCGGATCCGGACCACGGCCTCGGCCGCGGTGGGCAGGCGGATGCGGGCCAGTTCGTGGGCCGCGTAGCGCGTGAAGTAGGCGATGTCGGTGGGATGGTCGGGCGGCAGGCCCAGCGCACGCACTTCCTCGGCGAAGCCGAGCCGCCGGAAATGCTCCATGGTGCGCGCCTGGGTCGCGTTGGCCTGGGGGTTGAAGGTCGTGCCCGGCTTGGCGTCCACCATCAGGCAGCGGATGCCCCGGCGCCCGAGTTCGATCGCCAGCATCAGACCGCAGGGCCCCCCGCCGGCGATCAGCACGTCGACTTCCAGGGTCGGCCGCTGCGCGGCGGCGGGTCGGTTTTCAGCCATCATCGGATATCCTGCCTGGCGGTTCAGCAATTAGTTAGGTTACCAAAATAAATAGCTGAAGACCAGCAGGCACGCCTATGGAAAACCCGATCGATCCCCGCGCCTACCGCTGGCGCACGCACAACCCGGGCCGCGTGCTCAGCAACGCCCTGCGCCGCTTCGAGGAAAGGGTGTTGGCCCTGATGAGCGAGGCCGGGCACACCCGCACCCGGCTCTCGCACGTCAACCTGACGCGCCATCTGGACCTGAAGGGCACGCGCATCACCGAACTGGCCCGGCGGGCTTCGATCACCAACCCCGCCATGACGGAGTTGATCGATCAATGCGAAGCGCTGGGCCTGGTGGAGCGCGCGCCGGACCCGTCGGACAAGCGGGTGCGCATCGTGCGGTTCACGCCCGCCGGCCTGGACTGGCTGGCCGCCTTCGGGCGCGCGGTGGCCGAGGCGGAAGCGGAAATGGCCGAGGAAATCGGCGCGCGCTGCATGAAGAGCCTGTTGACCGACCTCGCGAGCTATGCGTCGGCCATGGAGCCCTCGATCGACTGACGGGCCTCGCGCCTAGCCGGCGCCGCGCGCCGGGCCGCCGCCCGCGCCACCGCCGCCGCTCTTGCGAAGCGAGACCTGGTTGTGCGATCCCGGTCCGATCGACTGCCGGTCATTGCGGCTCTCGCGCGAACGCTGGCCCTGGTTCAACTGCGTGGGCTCCTGATGCCCCATCTTGTTGCGGTCGTTCTTCAGCTTGCCCTGGCCGGGCTCCTGCCGGTCCAGCTTGGCCTCTTCCTGTTCCGCCTTGGCCGCCGCGACGGCCGGACTCCCGACCTGCACGCGCTCGGGGTGAAGGTCGCGGCTCTGCTCCTTGCGCAAAAAATCCTGTTTCCTGGTCATGCGGGTGCCCTTTCGTGAATGCCTGGGAAGCATTCACCGGCAAACGCCGTGCCCGGAGGCAGGGCCCGCGGCGCCTCGACCTCAGTGCGCCGGCAACCCCGCGGGAAAGTCGTAGTGGTCGTCCACCACGCGCGCCGCCATGGTGGGCAGCAGGCGGTCGATGAACACCTCGCCGATCCATTGGCGCACGGCCCGCTCGCCCGGGTCGGTGCAGCCTTGCAGCGTGAGGCTGCTGAAGGTTTCCAGCCCGTCTTCCAGGAGCAGGCCGGGCGGCACCGGCGCCAGCGCGTTGCCCTGGTGGTCGGTGAGGGGACCGATGGCGCCGGTGGCCTGCTGCCAGGCGCCGAGGAAGCGGTCGAAGCAGCCCACGGTGCCCTTGCGCCAGACATCGGCGATGTAGAAGTTCCACGCGCCCTGCTCTTCCACCACGAAGCCCCAGGAGAATTCGTGGATGCCGTCGGGCGCCTGCTCGAGGACGCCGATTTCCCGCACGTCCTCGCGGGCCTTGAACTCGGCGTACAGAGGGCCGGGGCCGCTGAGCTCGCCCCGCACGAAGCGCTGCAGCAGGCCGGGGTCGGAACTGAACAGGGGCGGCGGGTCGGTCCAGGCGCGCCGGGCGCGGTGGATCAGCCGCGAGGTGGCGTCGGCGCTTTTCTGGGCCTGGATGCAGCGGTCCATGAAGTTCCTGCGGCCTTCGGGAGTGGCGAGCTGTTCCACGGTTTCGCCGAAGACGGCATCGTCCTTCAGGTAGCCGTCCTCGCGCAGGCGCAGCACGATGTCGAGCATGGAACTCCGGGTGACGTGTTCGAGCATGTAGGCCATGTCACCGCCTTCGTAGTCGGCCATGGACCGCTGGACCCAGGCCCTGGTCTCCTCGGGCGAAAGGCCTGGCGGCATTCGCGGCATGTCGCTGAAAAGGGCTCGAAGCACCCTGACGGTATCCAGATCGCTGGCCATTTCATCTCCGGTGATGGCGTCGGCCCATCTCCCTGCAAGGGGCCGAGGGCCAGCATAGCCGCGTCCGGGCGCGCGCCGGCGGCACGAGGGGCCCGTGTGTGACTTTTGAAACCTCTGGGCGCAACGCCGAGGGCGCCAGCGTGAATTTCGCCTCAGGCGCGGGGCGGGTCAGAGCACGGCGCGCAACAGCGCCGAGACCATCATGCAGGCGACGACGCAGGCCAGTTGGCCGCCGCGCGCGGCCCAGGCGATCGCGGCGGCGACCAGGCCGCCGACGAGCGCGGGATCCAGTTGGCTCCAGCGCGGGCCCGCGACCGAGCTCACCAGGATGCCCGCGAGCAGGGCCGGCGGCAGGGCGTCGATCACGGCGGTCACGCCCGGCGGGAGGCGGCGCCCCTGCATCAGGAGCGGGCCGGCGGCCTTGAGGACGTAGTTGACGAGGGCGAAGCCAAGCACGGCGAGCAGCATCGAGGACAGGGTCACGACCGGCCCTCCTCCGCCTGGCCGCCCCGCGCGCCGCGCAGCGCCGGCAGGGCGGCCACGCTGCAGCACAGCAGCGCGACGCCCGGGGGCACGAACCAGCCCATCACCGCCGCGATGGCCAAGGCCAGCAGGATCGTGGGCCGCTGGCGCGGCTCGCCGCGCCAGATGTCGAGCACGAAGAGCAGGAAGATGGCGGGGAACACGGTGTCCAGCCCCAGCATGCGCACGAGCTCCGGGGGCGGCGAGAAATACGCGCCGATGGCGGTGCCGCCGACCCAGGCGGGCCATTGCATCAGCGAGGCGGCGACCATCTTCTCCCGGTTCACGGTGCCGTCGGCGCCCCGGGCCGCGGCCCAGGACGCGTCGAGCACGGCCTGCGCCTCCAGCGAGCGGCGCCAGGGACCGCCGCGCAGGCCGCGCGCGGCGGAAATGGCCATGGGCACGAAACGCAGGTTGATCAGCGTGGCCGCGCCGATGGCGGCCAGCGGGCCGCTGCCGCCACTGAAGGCCAGCACGATGGCGAACTGCGCGCCACCGGCGAACACCACGGCGGACATGAGCACCACCAGCCATGCGGGCCAGCCCTGCGACACCGCCGCCACCCCGAAGCTGAGCGCCAGCGCAAAGGCCGCCAGCCCCAGGCCCACCCCCATGACCAGGCCTTCGCGCCAGTTCCTGCGGCGGGTGGCTTCAAGGTCGGCGGCGGCGTGGGGAGCGTTCATGGGACGGTGTCGGCGGATGGGCGATGCGGCCCCGGCGAGGCCAGCACGCGAAGCTACCACGAAGATCCCACCCTCGCCGGCGCCGGCTTGCGCCGGAGGTGATGTCGAGGGTCCGGCTCCGCCGGCCCGAGGCATCGCCCTCCTCCAAGCGCCGAAGGCGCGCCAGAGCGGGGGGGAGCCGCGACGCGGCGCGGGGGGTGCTTCCGTCAAAGTCAGCCCTCGCGCGCGCTGCATGCCCGCCACGACCAGCGCCACCAGCATCACGAGCACGCCCAGGAGCTGGCTGCCGCTGAGGGCGCGGCCATACACCAGCCACTCCACCGCCACGGCGGACGCGGGGTACACGAACTGCAGCACCGCCACGCGCCCGGCGCTCAGGCGCGCCACGCCGGCATAGAGCACCACGTAGGCCAGCCCGGTGTGGATGGCGCCCAGCCCGGCCAGCCAGGCCCAGGCCGCGCCCGCCGGCGGCCAGCCGTGCGCGAAGGGCCACCACAGCAGCACCACGGCACCCACCGCGCACTGCCACCAGGAGAGCGCCAGCGGCGAGATGCCGCGCGCGCGGTTGGCGATGAGCGTGAGCGCCGCATAGCCCACGGCGTTGAGCAAGGCCAGGCCGATGCCCCAGCGGTAGGCCGGGGAGAAACCGGCGCCGGTGAACAGCGCCCCATCGACCGCGCCGGAGGCCAGCGCCAGCCCGATGAGCGCGGCCAGCGCCGCCAGGCCCTGCGTGGGGGTGATGCGTTCGCGGTACCACCAGGCGCCAAAGGCCATCACCAGGAACGGCTGCACGTGCACCACGACCGTGGCCACGCCGATGGAAGTGCGCTCGATGGCCTCGAAGAAGAGCAGCCAGTTGGCCACCGCGAGCCCGCCCGCGCTCACCGCCGCCGCGCGCGCGGCACCGGCAAGCCGGAGCTCGCGCCAGCGGCGCGTGAACGCGAACCAGGCGGTGAGCGCGAGCAGGCCGAAGGCGCAGCGGAACCACACCGCGGTGACCGGGTCCTGCCCGGCCTCTTCCAGGAAGATGCCCAGCGTGCCGAGCATGAGCCCGCCGGCCACCATGAGCCAGGTGCCGGAGCGCTCCCGCGCGGCGGCGCGGCCGGGGCCGGCGAGGACGGAAAGGGGAGTGGAGGAGGACGACATGCGACCATCGTCGGCGGGCAAGACGCTTGTGTAAAGCGGATAAATGGAATCCAATCCATTCGAAAATCAAATATTGGAGCAACATCACCATGACCCACGCCGACCTGCAGCTCGACTGGCTTCGCGCCTTCGTCACCGTGGTGGACAGCGGATCGCTCTCGGCCGCCGCGCCGCTGCTGCACCGCTCGCAGTCGGCGGTGAGCATGCAGATCCGCAAGCTGGACGAAGCGGTGGGCCGGCCGGTGCTGCTGCGCGGCCCGCGCCACCTGGAGGTGACGCCGGTGGGCGCCGAGCTGCTGGGCTATGCGCGCCGGCTGCTGGCGCTGCACGGCGAGACGCTGGAGGCGCTGCACGGCCCCGCCCTCTCCGGCCGGGTGCGCCTGGGCGTGCCGGACGACTACGCGGCCAGCTACCTCACGCCGGTGCTGCGCAGCTACGCCAGCCGGCACGCGGGGGTGGAGATCGAGCTGCACTGCGAGCAGTCCACCGCGCTCATCCCCAAGGTGCAGCGCGGCGAGATCGACATCGCGCTGGTCTCGCGCGACAGGCCCTCGCGCGGCACCCTGCTGTTCCACGAGCCGCTGGTGTGGGTGGGCGCGGCGGCGTTCGAGGCCTGGCGGCGCGACCCGCTGCCGCTGGCGGTGTACGAACAGGCCAGCCAGGCGCGCCGCTCCACCATCGCCGCGCTCACGGCCGAGCGGCGCGCCTACCGCATGGTCTACAACAGCTCCAGCCTCGCGGGACAGCTCGCGGCGGTGGAAAGCGGCCTGGCGGTGGCGGTGCTCACCCGCTGCAGCGTGCCCCCGCACCTGCCCATCCTGAACGAACGGCACGGCCTGCCGCCCCTGTCCACCATGGAAGTCGCGGCCTACCGCAGCCAGGCTTCACGCCACCTGCCGGCGGTGGACGCGCTGTTCGAGCAGATGGCGCAGACACTGGGGAAGCATCCGGCGAGCTGAATCGTCGCGCGCGAAGTGGTCTAACCCAGGGATGACGAGGGTCCGGCTCCGCCGGCCCGAGGCATCGCCCCCTCCAAGCGCCGAAGGCGCGCCAGAGAGGGGGGAGCCGCGAAGCGGCGCGAGGGGAGCACCCCCTCAATTCGAGGGGACGAGAAAATCCTGGCTGATCCGTCCGCCGAGTTCGTTCACGCGGTCCAGGAACTGCGTGAGGAAGGCGTGCAGGCCGGTGGAGAGGATCTCGTCGATGCGGGCGTACTGCAGGTCCGCCTTGAGCTTGCCGGCGCGGCGCAGGGTCTCGCCGCTGTGCTCGTTGGACACGACGGCGAGGTTGTTGACCACCTCGTTCAGGCTGGCGGCCAGGCTGCGCGGCATGTCGGCGCGCAGGATCAGCAGTTCGGCCACGCGCTCGGGCGTGATGACGTCGCGGTAGACCTTGCGGTAGACCTCGAAGCCGCTGACGCTGCGCAGGATGGCGCTCCAGTGGTAGAAGTCGTATTCCTGGTCCAGCTCGCTGGCGGCGCCGAAGAAGTCGCTGTGCACGGCGTGGAACTTCACGTCGAGCAGGCGGGCGGTGTTGTCGGCGCGCTCCAGGAAGGTGCCCATGCGGTAGAAATGGAAGGCCTCGTCCTGCAGCATGGTGCCGATGGCCACGCCGCGCGAGAGGTGCGAGCGGAACTTGACCCATTCGAAGAACTCGCCCGGGTCGCGCTGGAAGTTCTTGCTTCGGAGCATGCGGTTGAGCTCGAGCCAGGTCTGATTCTGCGTCTCCCAGAATTCGGTGGTGAGCGCGCCGCGCACGGCGCGGGCGTTCTCGCGCGCGGCCTTGAGGCACGAGAAGATGCTGGACGGGTTGGTCTCGTCGCGCACCATGAAGTCGATGACGTTGCGCGGCGTGATCTCCTGGCCGTACTTCTGCGTGTACGTGTGCGTGAGCTCGCTGATGGCCAGCAGGCCCTCCCAGCCCACCTGGGCCACGGCGGCGGACTGCGGCAGCAGCGAGGTCTGGTAGTTCACGTCGAGCATGCGGGCGGTGTTCTCCGCGCGCTCGGTGTAGCGGGACATCCAGAACAGGTGGTCGGCGGTGCGTGAGAGCATGATGGGGTCCCTTGCTTGCTCAGTCTTCGAGAATCCAGGTGTCCTTGGTACCACCGCCTTGCGACGAGTTGACGACCAGCGAGCCTTCCTTGAGCGCCACGCGCGTGAGGCCGCCCGGCACCATCTGCACTTCCTTGCCGCTGAGCACGAAGGGCCGCAGGTCGATGTGGCGCGGCGCCACGCCGCTCTGCACGTAGGTGGGGCAGGTGGAGAGCGAGAGCGTGGGCTGGGCGATGTAGCCGGTGGGATTGGCCGCCACCGCCTGGCGGAAATCCTCGATCTCGGCCCGGGTGGAGGCCGGCCCCACGAGCATGCCGTAGCCGCCCGCGCCGTGCACCTCCTTGACCACGAGGTCTTCCATGTGGGCCAGGATGTACTTGAGGTCCTCGGGCTCGCGGCCCATGTAGGTGGGCACGTTGTTCAGGATCGGCTTCTGTCCGAGGTAGAACTCGATCATCTTCGGCACGTAGGGGTAGATCGACTTGTCGTCGGCCACGCCGGTGCCCACCGCGTTGCAGATCGCCACGTTGCCGCTGCGGTAGACGCCCAGCAGGCCTTCGCAGCCGAGTGTGGAGGTGGGCCGGAACACCGAGGGATCGAGGAAATCGTCGTCCACGCGGCGGTAGATCACGTCCACGCGCCGGGGTCCCCGGGTGGTGCGCATGTAGACGAAGTTGTCCTTCACGAACAGGTCCTGCCCCTCCACCAGCTCGACGCCCATCTGCTGGGCGAGGAAGGCGTGTTCGAAGTAGGCGCTGTTGTACATGCCCGGCGTGAGCACCACGACCGTGGGCTCGGCCGTGGTGGCCGGGCTCACCGCGCGCAGCGTCTCCAGCAGCAGGTCGGGGTAGTGGGCCACGGGCGCCACGCGGTTCTCGCCGAAGAGTTCGGGGAACAGGCGCATCATCATCTTGCGGTCCTCGAGCATGTAGCTCACGCCGCTGGGCACGCGCAGGTTGTCCTCGAGCACGTAGTACTCGCCCACGCCGCTGGCATCGGGCGCGCGCACGATGTCGATGCCGGCGATGTGCGAATAGACGTGGTGCGGCACGTCCACACCCATCATCTCGGGCCGGAACTGCGCGTTCTGGAAGATCTGGTCGGCCGGGACGATGCCGGCCTTGATGATCTCCTGCTCGTGGTAGACGTCGTGGATGAAGCGGTTGAGCGCGGTCACGCGCTGCACCAGGCCTTCCTCCATGCTGCGCCATTCGTCGGCGGGGATCACGCGGGGAATCAGGTCAAAGGGAATCAGGCGCTCGGTGCCGGAGCCGTCCTCATCCTTGGCGCCGTACACCGCGAAGGTGATGCCGACGCGGCGGAAGATCATTTCCGCCTCCTCGCGCCGCGACGCCATCACGTCCTCGGGCTGCTGGGAAAGCCAGCGAGCGTAGTTCCGGTAATGGGCCCGCACCTCGCCGGGCGAGGCGTTCATCTCGTCAAACATCGGTCGGCTCATGGCTTTTTTTCTCCTGAACACAGCATAGCAAGGACCGGGCCAGGGTGCCCGGCGCCCGCGCGACACGGTGGCTACCGGCCCGGGTGGTGCCAGTAGCGGCGAACGGCGTCGCGGTGGCAATCCACCTCCTGCGGCCGCTCGCTGCGCCACGTGGCGGCGCCGCATTCGGGTGCGTTCATCCACGAGATGCCGCGCTGGCGGTAGCGGTCCAGCACCACCGGGGCCGGGTGGTTGAAGCGGTTGCGGTAGCCCGACTGCACCAGCACCCAGCGCGGCCGCAGCGTGTTGAGCAGCACCGGGCTGCTCGACGTGCGGCTGCCGTGGTGGGGGGCCAGCATCACGGTGGCGCGTTCGCCGGGGCGTTCCAGTGCCAGCCGCACTTCCTGCGCGGCGTCGATGTCGCCGCCCAGCCATGCGGCGTGCCGGCCGTTGGACACGCGCAATACGCAGGACATGGCGTTGCTGGAGAGGCGACCCATGCCGTCCTCGCCGTAATGCACTGGCCGCGGATGCAGGATCTCGAAGTCCACGCCGTCCCAGTGCCAGCGCTGCCCCGCCACGCAGCGGCGCGCGGGATCGGCATCGTAGGAAGACAGCCAGCGCGCGCCGGGATGCGCCGCCTGCACCGAGGCCGCGCCGCCCGCGTGATCGCTGTCGCGGTGGCTCACCACCACCGCGTCGAGGCGCTCGCCGAGCGCGCGCAGCAGCGGCAGCACCACGCGGTCGCCCGCGTCCGCCGCGTCGGCGTGGGGACCGTAGCGCGGGCCGGTGTCGTAGAGCAAGGTGTGCCCCGCCGTGCGCAGCAGCGCCGCGCTGCCCTGCCCCACGTCGAGCGCGATCAGCTCGAATTCGCCCGGCGCGGGGCGCGGCGGCTGGTAGAGCAGCGCCGGCCCCACCAGCGTCAGCCCGGCCAGGCGCAGCGTCCAGGGCAGCCGCAGCACGAGCAGCACGCCGCCCGCCACCGCCACCAGCGCGAGCGGCCCGGGCGACGCCGGACGGAACACCGCGGCCCAGGGCCACTGCGCCAGCCATTGCAGGCCCGCGGTCAGCGCCTGCACGGCCAGGGCAGCGGCGTCCCACAACGGCGGCCACATCACGCCCAGCATCGCCAGCGGGGTGATGCACAGCGTGACCAGCGGAATCGCCGCCAGGTTGGCCAGCAGGCCCACCAGCGAGAACTGCCCGAACAGCAGCAGGGTGAGCGGGGCCAGCGCGACGGTCACCACGCCCTGCTCCCGCACGAGCGAGACCAGCGCACGCGCGGCGCGCCGGGGCGCCGCCATCGCCTGCGCGGGGGCCTGCGCCTGCCAGCGGCGCGAAGGGTCCGTGGCGAACAGGATGCCCACCGCCACGAAGCTGAGCCAGAAACCGGGCTGCATGAGCGCCCAGGGGTCCAGCAGCAGCACCGCCGACATCGCCAGCAGCCACACCACCGGCCAGGGCCAGCGCCGCACCCGCAGGCGCAGCGCCACCACCACCGCCAGCATGATCACGGTGCGCTGCGATGGCACGCCCCAGCCGGAGAAGAGCGCATAGGCCGTGGCCAGCGCCACGCCGCCCACGCCCGCGGCCAGCGGCGTGGGCACCGCGTACAGCGCCTGCGGCCACACCCTCGCGAGCCGGCGCCAGGCGGCGGCCACCAGCATCGTGGCCAGCCAGGCGAACATGGTCACGTGCAGGCCGGAAATGCTCATGAGATGGGCCACGCCCGTGGTGCGGAAGAGGTCCCAGTCGGCGCGGTCGATGGCCGACTGCTCCCCCACCACCAGCGCGGCGATCACGCCGGCGCTGCGCGGGTCCGCCGCCAGCCGGGCGTCGATGCGCTCGGCCACCCGCTGGCGGGCGGCGTCCAGCGCATGCCGGGCGCTGCGCCCCAGCAACTCCCGCGCCGGATCGCGCGGGCCGCTGCGCACGTAGCCCGTGGCCTGGATGCCGCGCTCCCAGAGCCAGAGCTCGCGGTCGAAGCCGTGCGGGTTGGCGTTGCCGTGCGGGCTGCGCAGCCGCACGGTGAAGCGCCAGCGCTCGCCGGCGCGCAGGCCCGGACTGCCGGCCGAAAGCGACCAGGTGCCCGCGGCCGAAGCGGGGTCCACGCCCCCGTACCAGCTCAGTTGAAGCCGGGGCGGCAGCGGCACCGGCTCGCCGCGCAGGCGGGCCGACTCCACGCGGAATTCGAAGCGCTCGCCCTGGGCCGTGCGCTGCGGCAGCGAGGCGACGCGGCCCGTGACCTCGATGTCCAGGCCCTGCAGGGCGGGGTCCAGCGCGCCGAGCGCGAAATGCGCGGCGCGCGCGCCGGTGAAGCCCAGGCCGGCCAGGACACCGGCGAGCAGGCCCAGCGCGATGGCCCTGCGCAGCGTGGCTTTGAAATGCCAAACCCAGAACAGTATGAAGCCGGCTGAAACCGACAGGGCCACGTACGAAACCAGTGGCCAGAGCGCCGCCTGCTGCAGTTGGAGGGCCACGCCCGCCACCCAGCCGGGCAGCACGGCGATCAGCGGCATGCCCGCTGCGCGTGAACCCATGGTGCTCCCCTGCCCACCTCACCGCGAGACCCGGTTGGCCGGGGCGAGGCCTGCATGCTGCCCGCCATTATCGGTGTGTCCACGGACCGTCTGACATCGGCATTGGCGCGGGACTTGCTAGCATGTCGCAGACCGCCGCGGCAGTCCCCTGTCTGCGGATCCGTTGCTTGTCTTCCCCTGTCGAAAGCCCGCATGGCCATCCACGTCGCCCTGAGCCACATCACCCACTACCGGTACGACCGCCTGGTCCGGCTGGGGCCTCAGGTGGTGCGGCTGCGGCCCGCGCCGCACAGCCGCACGAAGGTGCTCTCGTATTCGCAGCGCATCGAGCATGCAGGCCATTTCATCATCTGGCAGCAGGACCCGTTCGCCAACTACCAGGCGCGGCTGGTGTTCCCCGAACCCACGACGGAGTTCAAGGTCACGATCGACCTGGTGGTGGAGATGGCGGTCCACAACCCGTTCGACTTCTTCCTGGAGCCGCAGGCCGAGCGCTTCCCGTTCGACTACGACGCCGCGCAGCGGCAGGAGCTCGCGCCCTACCTGGCCACCGCGCCGCTCACGCCGCTGCTGCAGGCCTACCTGGCCGAGGTGGACCGCAGCGAGCAGCGCACCATCGACTTCCTCGTGGGCATCAACCAGCGGCTGCAGCGCGACATCGCGTACACCATCCGCATGGAGCCCGGCGTGCAGGCGCCCGATGAAACCCTGCGGCTCGGCAGCGGCTCGTGCCGCGACAGCGGCTGGTTGCTGGTGCAGATCCTGCGGCACATGGGCCTGGCCGCGCGTTTCGTCTCGGGCTACCTGATCCAGCTCGCGCCCGACGTGAAGTCGGTGGACGGCCCGAGCGGCCCCGAGAAAGACTTCACTGACCTGCATGCCTGGTGCGAGGTGTTCCTGCCCGGCGCGGGCTGGATCGGGCTGGACCCGACCTCGGGCCTGCTGGCGGGCGAAGGCCACGTCCCGCTGGCCTGCACGCCCCAGCCGTCGAGCGCCGCGCCGGTGGAAGGCGCGGTGGACCCGTGCGAGGTGGGCTTCGACCACCACATGGCCGTGAGCCGCGTGCACGAATCGCCGCGCGTGACCCGCCCCTACACCGACGACCAGTGGGCCGGCGTGCTGGCCCTCGGCGAGCGGGTGGATGCGGACCTGGTGAAGCACGACGTGCGCCTGACCATGGGCGGCGAGCCGACCTTCGTGGCCACCAGCGACCGCGACGCGGCCGAATGGAACACCGATGCGCTCGGCCCCACGAAACGCGGCCACGCCACCGAGCTGCTGGGCCGGCTGCGCGAACGGTACGGCGCGGGCGGCTTCGTGCACATGGGCCAGGGCAAGTGGTACCCGGGCGAACAACTGCCGCGCTGGGCGCTCTCGCTGTACTGGCGCGCCGACGGCGAGACCCTCTGGCACAACCCCGCGCTGCTGGCCGACGAACGCGACGAGGCCCACCACACCGCCGACGACGCGCGCCGCTTCACGCAGGCGCTCGCGCGCCGGCTCGGCCTGTCCACGCAGTACATCACCCCGGGCTACGAGGACACCTGGTACTACCTGTGGCGCGAGCGGCGCCTGCCGGTGAACGTGGACCCGTTCGACAGCAGGCTCGACGACGAACTGGAGCGCGCACGCCTGCGCCGCGTGTTCGGCCAGGGGCTGGACGCCACCGTGGGCTACGTGCTGCCGCTGCAGGCTTCGGGGCCGGGCGGCGCGCTCTCCAGCAACGGCAAGAGCGGCTACCCGCGCCTGTCGGGCACGGTGTGGTCCACCGGCCCCTGGTTCTTCCGCGACGAGCGCATGTACCTGGTGCCCGGCGATTCGCCCATGGGCTACCGCCTGCCGCTGGACTCGCTGCCCTGGGTGTCGGCGGGCGACTACCCCTACCACATCGAGCAGGACCCGCATTCCGCGCGCGACCCGCTGCCGCGCGGCGCGGCCACCCGCCACCAGGTGGCGCCGCACCAGGCGGGCGGCGGCTTCGCGGAGGGCGGCACCGTATCCCTGCAAGGCATGGACTTCGATCCCGACGGCGAGACCGTGGAAGGCCTGCGGCCCGGCCAGCCCGGCCCGGGCTCGGCCCCCGCGCAGGCGCTGGCCTCGCGCTTTCCGGGGCGCGGCGAATCGGCCGCCTGGCTCACCCGCACCGCGCTGTGCGTGGAGGCGCGCGACCCCCAGCGCGCCAACGGGCCCCAGGCCGAGAAGGCCGGCGGCAGCCGGCACAGCCACCTGTACGTGTTCATGCCGCCCATGGCGCAACTGGAGGACTACCTGGACCTGCTGGCCGCGGTGGAAGCCACGGCCGAGAGGCTGACCCTGCCGATCGTGCTCGAAGGCTACCCGCCGCCGCGCGACCCGCGCCTGAAGATGCTGCAGGTCACGCCCGACCCGGGCGTGATCGAGGTCAACATCCACCCCGCGCACACCTGGGGCGAACTGGTGGAGCACACCGAATTCCTCTACGAGGCCGCGCACCAGACGCGCCTGTGCGCCGAGAAGTTCATGACCGATGGCCGCCACACCGGCACCGGCGGCGGCAACCACTTCGTGCTGGGCGGCGCCACGCCGTCCGACTCGCCCTTCCTGCGCAAGCCCGAGCTGCTGGCCAGCCTGCTGGCCTACTGGCACAACCACCCCTCGCTCTCGTACCTGTTCAGCGGCCTGTTCATCGGTCCGACCAGCCAGGCGCCGCGCGTGGACGAGGCGCGCAACGACCAGTTGTACGAGCTGGAGATCGCGCTCGAGGAAATCGAGCGCCAGCGCAACCTCTACCCGCTGCAAGGCGCGGATCCGGCGCAGGGCCGCCCCAAGCCGGATCAACCCCCTCGGGGGGCAGCGACCCGCGAAGCGGCGGAGCATGGGGGCCATCCCCCGCCGTGGCTGGTCGACAGGACGCGGCGCACCATCCTGATCGACGGCACCGGCAACACGCACCGCAGCGAGTTCTGCATCGACAAGCTCTACTCGCCCGACGGCCCCACCGGCCGCCTGGGCCTGCTGGAGCTGCGCGCCTTCGAGATGCCACCGCATGCGCGCATGAGCATCGCGCAGCAGTTGCTGCTGCGCGCCATGGTCGCGCGCTTCTGGCAGCAGCCCTGGACCGGCCGCCTGACCCGCTGGGGCACCGAACTGCACGACCGCTACCTGCTGCCCACCTTCGTGCGCATGGACTTCGAGGACGTGCTCACCGACATGGCCGATGCCGGCTACCCGTTCGACATGGCGTGGTTCGAACCGCATTTCGAGTTCCGTTTCCCGCTGGTGGGCCAGGTGGCCGCGCGCGGCATCGAGCTCACGATTCGCAACGCGCTCGAGCCCTGGCACGTGATGGGCGAGGAAGGCGCGATCGGCGGCACCGTGCGCTACGTCGATTCCTCGCTGGAGCGAGTGGAGGTGCGCGTGAGCGGCCTCAACGAGAGCCGCCACGTGGTCACCTGCAACGGCCGCGCGCTGCCGCTGCAGAGCACCGGCACGGTGGCCGAGTACGTGGCCGGCGTGCGCTACAAGGCCTGGAGCCCGCCCTCGGCCCTGCACCCGTCGATCGCCGCGCACGCACCGCTGACCTTCGACATCGTCGACACCTGGCTGCAGCGCTCGCTGGGCGGCTGCCAGTACCACGTCGCGCATCCGGGCGGGCGCAACTACGACACCTTCCCCATCAACGCCTACGAGGCCGAGAGCCGCCGGCTCTCGCGCTTCTTCCAGATGGGCCACACGCCCGGACGCATGGCGGTGGCACCCGCGAGCAGCAGCCGCGAATTCCCCTGCACCCTGGATCTGCGCACGTGAGGATGAGACACCCCCTGCGCCGCTGCGCGGTGCCCCTGGTCGGCGCCGTTCACGGGGTGTGGCCTCCCGCCCGGCTGTGTGAAGGATGCAACAAGGCAAGCCCGGCGACACCGGCCCGCGCGCGACCCAGCGGGCATACTCGAGCCCCGTGAACCCCGAACCGACCGAGTCCCTCTTCGACGCGCTGCGTGCCGACACACCGGCTGACTGGGCGCTTTCGCTCTCGATACCGGCCGACGCGGGCCACCGCGACGAGCTGCGCGCCGAGGGCGGCGCGAACGGCGCGGGGCCGGCCCTTTCGCCCGGCTGGGCCCGCTTCTTCGAGCACCTGGGAACCGATGGCTTCGCCGAGCTGAACCGGCGCCAGGAGAACCTGCAGCGCCAGGTGCGCGACAACGGCATCTCCTACAACGTGTACGCGGACGCGGCGAGCGGCCCGCAGCGGCCCTGGGCGCTGGACCTGTTTCCCAAGCTCATCGGCCCGGAAGACTGGCAACAGATCGAAGCCGGCGTTCTGCAGCGCACCCGCCTGCTCAACGCCATGATGGCCGACCTGTACGGCGAGCGCGAGCTGCTGCGCCGCGCGCTGCTGCCGGCCGCGCTGGTCCAGGGGCATCCGGGCTACCTGCGCGCCATGCAGGGTGTGCGCCCGGCCGGCGACACCTGGCTGCACATCGTGGGCTTCGACCTCGCCCAGGGCCCCGACGGCCGCTGGTGGGTGGTGGGCCAGCGCACGCAGGCGCCTTCGGGGCTGGGCTACCTGCTGGAAAACCGCATCGTGGTCTCGCGCCAGTTCCCCCAGGCCTTCGCGGGCATGCGGGTGCAGCGGCTGGCCGCGAGCTACCGCGCGCTCATGGACGGCATCAAGCGCCTGTCTCCCGAGGGCGAGAACGCGCGCATCGCGCTGCTCACCCCGGGCCCCTACAACGAAACCTATTTCGAGCACGCCTACCTCGCGCGCTACCTGGGGCTCACCCTGGTCGAGGGCAGCGACCTCACGGTGCGCGACCAGCGCCTCTACCTCAAGACCCTGGGCGGGCTCGAGCCGGTGCATGCCCTCATCAAGCGCCTGGACGACGAATGGCTCGACCCGCTCGAGCTGCGCTCGGATTCGCGCCTGGGCGTGCCCGGCCTGCTGCAGGTGCTGCGCGCCGGCCACCTGCTGCTGGCCAACGCGCCGGGCTCCGCACCGCTGGAATCGAGCGCGCTGCTGGGCTTCCTGCCCGCCATCAGCCAGCACCTGCTGAGCGAGCCGCTGAGCCTGCCCTCTCTGGCGACCTGGTGGTGCGGCGAGGATGCCGCCCTGCGCGAGGTGCTGCCGCTGCTGCGCGGCAGCGTGATCAAGCCCACCTACCCGCGTTCCGGGCTGGATACCGTGATGGGGCAAAGCCTGGGCGAACGCGAACTCGACGAGTGGTCCGGCCGCATGGTGCGGCACCCGGACCACTACACCGTGCAGTCGTGGCTGCCGCTTTCGCAGACGCCGACGTGGACGGGCGAGCGCCTGGTTCCCCGCTCGGCCATGCTGCGCGTCTTCGCGCTGGCCGACGGGCCACGGTCCTGGCGCGTGCTGCCCGGCGGCCTGGTGCGCCTGGCGCCGCGCGGCGAACTCATCGCGGCCATGCAGCGCGGCGGCAGCAGCGCCGACTGCTGGGTGCTCACGCCCGGCGCGGTCGACCACACCAGCCTGCTGCCATCGGCCACCGGGGCGCTGGCGCTGGCGCAGCAGAAACAGCCGGTGACCAGCCGCGCCGCGGAGAACCTGTTCTGGCTGGGCCGCTACACCGAGCGCGCGGAGAACGGCATCCGCCTGGCGCGGATCGTGCTCGACCACCTCGGTGGCGAGGAACCCAGCTCGCGCCCGCTCATGGCGTGGCTGTCCGACACCGCCCGGGAAAACGCGCTGGTGCTGCCGGACGTACCGCCCGCCACGCTCTCGCCGCGCGTGTTCGCGCGCAGCCTCATGGCCTCGCTCTCGCCCCGCGCCGACGATCCGCAGGCGCCGCTGTCGCAGAGCGTGGGCTTCAACCTGCGCGCGCTCAAGGCCGCGGCCTCGCAGGTCCGCGAACGCCTGTCGCCGGAACACTGGAACCTCATCGAGCGCGTCGAGGCCGGCTTCGAGCGGGACTGCGCCGCCCTCTCCACGGACGCCGAATACGCCGTCGCCGAGGCCTTGACGGCGCTGCAGCACGCCAGCGAGCGGCTGGCCGCCATCACCGGCGCCCAGACCGATCGCATGGTGCGCGACAACGGCTGGCGCATGCTCTCCGTGGGGCGCCACATCGAACGGCTCATCATGCTCTCCCGTGCCCTGGCGCTGGGCCTCGAACACCGCTGCGTGCACGACGCCGCGGGCTTCGAGGCCATGGTCGCGCTGTTCGACAGCACCATCACCTTCCATGCGCAATACCAGCAGCGCCGCGACATGGTGGCCCTGGTCGACCTGCTGGTGATGGACCGCGACAACCCGCGTTCGCTGGCCTGGGTGGTGCAGACGCTGCGCTCGCGCCTGGCCAAGCTCGCCCAGAGCGCCACGCCGCAGGACGCCGTGCTCGCGCGCGGCCTGCCCGACCCCGGCACCTGGGTGCTGGCCGATCTGAGCAACTGGCAGCGCAACGCCGATGGCCAGCGCGCCTGGAGCGACCTGGCCGCGCTGCTGGACGGCTGCGAGACCGCGGCCATCGACCTCTCCGACGAGATCACGCGCCTGCATTTCAGCCATGCGGACCAGCGTCAGAGCATATGAACACCCCCCTGCGCCGCTTCGCGGCTTCCCCCCTCTCTGGCGCGCCTTCGGCGCTGGGAGGGGGGACGGCGCCTCGGGCCGGCGGAGCCGGACCCTTGGCGCCTCTGGGTTTGCGTTGCTTCGTGCGCTGCGGATCGCGCGCCGGCGGAGCCGTCCCTCGATGCCTCTGGGTTTTGCGCGGCTTCGTGCGTCCTGGATCGCGCGTTGGCTTGGTGGGGCCCTGAAATGCTTCTGCGCATCGTCCACCGCACCCGCTACCGCTACCACGGCGCCATCGACATGGCGCAGCACATGGTGCATCTGCGGCCGGTGGACACGGCGTCGCAGCGGGTGTTGTCGCACGAATTGCGCATAGACCCCGAACCCGCCGCGCGCGGCGAGACCACGGACGTGTTCGGCAACCCGCGCACCTTTTTCTCGCTGCAGTCCGTGCACCGCATGCTGACGGTGGAAGCCGACAGCATCGTCGACACGAAGGCGCCCGAGCCGCTGCCCGAGACCGCGCCATGGCGGGGCATGGGCTGGGAGCAGGTGCGCGAGCGTTTCCGCTACCGGGCGCGGGCGCCGTTCGACGCGGCGAGCGAATTCCTCTTCGCCTCGCCCCACGTGCCGCGCGACGACGCCTTCACCACCTTCGCCCGCCCCGCGTTCCGGCCCGGGCTGCCAGCGCTGGAAGCGACACGCGCGCTGATGGAGCGCATCCACGGCGAGCTCGCCTACGAGACCGACAGCACCGAGGTCGGCACCCCGGCGCTGCAGGCGCTGGAACAAGGCAAGGGCGTCTGCCAGGACTTCGCCCACATCATGCTCGGCTGCCTGCGCTCGCTGAGCCTGCCGGCGCGCTACGTCAGCGGCTACCTGCTCACGCGGCCGCCACCGGGCAAACCGCGCCTGATCGGCGCCGATGCCTCGCACGCCTGGGTGTCGGTGTACGTGCCGCTGCCGCCTGAGGAAGACGGCGGTGCCGCGCCGCACGGTGCGTGGTTCGACTTCGACCCCACCAACAACCGCTGCGGCTGGGGCAGCCCTGGCGAAGACTATGTGACGCTGGCCACCGGCCGCGATTTCGCCGACGTGTCCCCCATGCGCGGCGTGATCCAGAGCGGCGCGCGGCACACGCTGGCCGTGGCGGTGACGGTGGCACCGCCCGACGAGTTCGGCGAACTCATCGCCACCGAAGAAGCCTGAGTCGGCCTTGCGCGGAAAGCGGTCCCCGGCGCTCGGGGCGTCCTCCCGGTCCTTGCCGCGTCGATAGAATGATCCGCTCACTCTTCAGGAGCCTTCCATGAGCATCAACGACAAGCTGAAACAACTCGGCATCACCCTGCCACCCGTGGCCGTGCCCGCCGCCGCCTACGTGCCCTTCGTGCAGACCGGCAAGCTGATCTTCCTCAGCGGCCACATCGCCCGCCGGGACGGCAAGCCCTGGGTGGGCCAGCTCGGCCTGACGATGACCACGGACGAAGCCAAACCCGCCGCGCGCGCCGTCGCCATCGACCTGCTGGGCACGCTGGCCGCCGCCTGCCAGGCCTCCGGCAAAACGCTCGACGATGTGAAGCGCATCGTGAAGGTGCTCAGCCTGGTCAACTCCACCGCCACCTACACCGAACAGCACCTGGTCACCAACGGCTGCAGCGAGCTGCTGGGCGAGGTGTTCGGCCCGGCCGGCGCCCACGCCCGCAGCGCGTTCGGCGTGGCGCAGTTGCCGATGGGCGCGTGCGTGGAGATCGAGTTGATCGCGGAGTTGACGTAACCCCCCGCGCCGCCTTCGGCGTCTCCCCCCTTTCAGGGGGGCGGCAGCTTGGGCCGGCGGAGCCGGACCCTTGCTGCCCCTGGATGGGTCATTGCGTTCGGGGGGTTGTCATTTCTTTCGGCGCTCGTTGGCGCGGCGCACCTGGCGGCTCTGGGTGGCCTTTTCCATGGCCTGGGCCTTCTCGGCTCGCCGTTGCGTGATGCGCTGCGTCACGAAGCGCGAGATGCCGAAGGCCAGCGCGCCGACCGCTATCGCCGTCACCACCCCGATCCATTCGCCGTTTTCCATGTTCACTTCACCTGCGTTACGTCATTGAAAGCCGACGGTCGTCCGTCGGGTGGCGGTCCTGGGTGAGGAAGCGCTCGAAACGCGCCAGTTCCTCGTCCAGCGCCCGCCGGAATCCCGCATCGCGCGGATGCGCGGCCGCGAACCCCAGTTCGTGCCGGAGCCGCCCGCGCTCCAGGCGCAGGTTGGCCCAGCCCACCATGTACTCGCCCCACAGCACGGGCAAGGCGTAGTGGCCCATGGTGCGCTTCGGGGCCGGCACGTAGGCCTCGAAACGATAGGCCCAGTCCCAGAACAACTCGAAGCGCCGCCGGTCCCACACCACGGGATCGAACGGCGCGAGCAGCCGCACGCCTTCGTCGGCCTGGTGGCGGCGCGAGGCCGGGTTCTCGTCCGCGGGCCAGAACCAGGTGACGCCATCGACCACCGCATGCCCATAGCGTTCGCGGGCCGCCTTTACCACCGCGCGGGTTTCGGCCGACAACTGCGGCGCCCCGTAGCGCAGCAGCGTCACCAGGTACCCCAGGCTGGGCGAAGGGATCGGCGCGTAAAGCGCCACGATGGCGTCGACCAGCGCCTGGGCGCGCGCCTGGCGGGCTACGGGGCTGCCGTCCTGTTCGGCGTGGTTCGCCGCTTCGTACACGCGCGTGCCCGCTTCGCGGCGGCGCACGCGCAGCCAGCCGTGGTGGTGCATGTGCTCGAGCAGGCGGGTGCTGGCATTGAGTTCGCCGCCCCAGTACCCGGCCACGCGGCCATGGTGGGCGAAGGCTTCGCCCACCTCGCGCGGATGCACCACGCCGCGCTCCCGCACGAAGGCCAGCACCTCCTGCGCGCGATGCACCGTGGCCGCGTCCCAGGGGCGGCGCGGCGTGCGCGGGTGCAGCAGCGCCAGCATCTCGCGCGGCACGAAGCCGTAGTTGACGAAGGCGTCTTCCTCGATGCCCAGCCGCTCGTAGCGGCGCTCCAGGTCGCCCGCCCGGTAGTCGCGCACGCGCTGGTAGAGGATGAGGTCCTGCGCCCGGGCCGGCGCGCGCATGGGGTCGGCCTGCACGAAGCCCAGCCGGCGGATCGCTGCGGGCAGCGTCGAGGGCTTGAACAGGCTGCGCGCGATCGCGTAGCGGCGCAGTTCGGCCAGCGTCGGCGAACGCGCCATCGGATCACTCCACCCGCGTGATGCGGTGGGGCTTGAAGCCCAGGTCCGCCGCCTTGCCCTTGCGCGCGCGGGCGGCGCGGGCGTTGTTCAGGCTGCGGATCTCCAGCGTTTCCTCGCGCTCCCTGCCGCCGCGGCCGATGCCTTCGATCCTCACGCTGCGGGTGTAGGCGGCGGCACCGGCCAGGGTGTCCTTGGGTTCCAGGTCGAGCAGCATGAGGCCCCGGCCGCCCTTCTCCATCATCTTGAGCTCGCCGATCTCGAAGGTCAGGATGCGCCCGCCAGTGGAAGCGCAGCAGACGTGCGTGGCGGGCGCGAGCGGCTGCGAACCCGAGCCGAAGGCCGCGTGCGAGGGCGCGCACGGCGTCTCGCCTTCGCCGAGGTTGAGGAAGGTCTTGCCGCCGCGCTGGCGCGAGGTCAGGTTCTCCACCGTCGCGAGGAAACCGTAGCCGCCGCTGTTGCTGAGCAGCAGCGCGGCGTTGGCCGGGCCGGCGAAGTAGTGCAGCGGCTGCGTGCCGCTTTCCAGGTCGATCAGCGTGGTGATGGGCTGGCCGTCGCCGCGCGCGCCGGGCAGGCTGGCGACGGGCACGGAATACACGCGGCCGTTGCTGCCCAGTGCGATCAGCGTGTCGACCGTGCGGCATTCGAAGGTGCCATACAGGCCGTCGCCGGCCTTGAAGGCGAAGCTGCCGGCCTCGTGGCCGTGGCCGGTGCGCGCGCGCACCCAGCCCTTGCTGGAGACCACCACGGTCACTGGCTCGTCCACCACCCTGATCTCGGCCACGGCCTTCTTCTCGGCCTGGATCAGCGTGCGGCGCTCGTCGGCGAAGGCCTTGGCGTCGGCCTCGATCTCTTTCACCATCAGGCGCTTGAGGCTGCCGGGATTGGCCAGGATGTCTTCCAGCCGGCCCTGTTCCTCGCGCAGGTTCTTGAGCTCCTGCTCGATCTTGATGGCTTCGAGCCGCGCGAGCTGGCGCAGGCGGATCTCCAGGATGTCCTCGGCCTGGCGGTCGCTGAGCCGGAACCGCTCGATCAGCGCGGCCTTGGGCTCGTCGCTGCTCCGGATGATCGCGATCACCTCGTCGATGTTGAGCAGCACGAGCTGCCGGCCCTCGAGGATGTGGATGCGGTCGAGCACCTTGTTCAGGCGGTGCTGCGAGCGGCGGGTGATGGTGCCCTGGCGGAATTCGATCCACTCGGCGAGCATCTGCCGCAGCGACTTCTGCGTGGGCCGGCCATCCAGCCCGACCATGGTGAGGTTGATCGGCGCCGAGGTCTCCAGGCTGGTGTGGGCCAGCAGCGCGGTGATGAGCTCCTGCTGCTCGATGCGGCTGCTCTTGGGTTCGAAGACCACGCGCACCGGCGCATCCTTGCTCGATTCGTCGCGCACGCCGTCGAGCACCGCGAGGACGCTGGCCTTGAGCTGCGTCTGGTCCTGCGTGAGCGCCTTCTTGCCGGCCTTCACCTTGGGGTTGGTGAGCTCCTCGATTTCCTCCAGCACGCGCTGCGCGCTCACGCCGGGCGGCAGCTCGGTCACCACCAGTTGCCACTGGCCACGCGCGAGGTCCTCGATCTTCCAGCGCGCGCGCACCTTGAGGCTGCCGCGGCCGCTGCGGTAGGCCTCCGCGATGTCGCCGGCCGGGCTGATGATCTGGCCGCCGCCGGGGTAGTCGGGGCCGGGCAGCAGGGCGAACAGCTCCTCGTCGGCGAGCTTCGGGTTCCTCACCAGCGCCACGCAGGCGTCGGCGACCTC
The DNA here is from genome assembly GCA_037190565.1 of Burkholderiaceae bacterium. GTDB lineage: Bacteria > Pseudomonadota > Gammaproteobacteria > Burkholderiales > Burkholderiaceae_C > Rubrivivax. The sequence continues at coordinate 98,540 of JBBCJV010000019.1, read as the reverse complement.
GCGCAGGTTGTGGCTCGGGATCTCGGTGGCCAAGCCGACCGCGATGCCCGAGGCGCCATTGAGCAGGCTGAACGGCAGGCGCGCGGGAAGCTGCCGGGGCTCCTCGGTGGAGCCATCGTAGTTGGGCACGAAGTCCACCGTGCCTTCGTCGATCTCGTCGAGCAGCAGGCTGGTGATCTTCGACAGGCGCGCCTCGGTGTAGCGCATCGCGGCGGCGCCGTCGCCGTCGCGGCTGCCGAAGTTGCCCTGGCCGTCGATCAGGGGGTAGCGCTGCGCGAAGTCCTGCGCCATGCGCACCAGCGCGTCGTAGGCGGCCTGGTCGCCGTGGGGATGGAAGCGGCCGAGCACGTCGCCCACCACGCGCGCGCTCTTGACCGGGCGCGCGGCCGTGTTGCCGGAATAGCCCAGCCCCATGCGGTCCATGCTGTAGAGGATGCGCCGCTGCACCGGCTTCTGGCCGTCGCAGGCGTCGGGCAGCGCGCGGCCCTTGACGACGGAGAGCGCGTATTCGAGGTAGGCGCGCTGGGCGTAGCTGGCCAGGCTGTCGTCGGGCTCGGCGGCGGACAGCGGCGGTTCGGGGGTGTTCAGGTCAGACATCAGATATCCACCTCCACGGTGTCACCGTGGAGTTCCATCAGCTCGCGGCGCGAAGCGGCTTCGCCCTTGCCCATGAGCTTGGTGATCAGGGCCTCGGTGCCGGCGAAGTCCAGGCTGCCGAGGGTCACGGGCATGAGGCGCCGCGTATCGGGGTTGAGCGTGGTGTCCCAGAGCTGCTCGGCGCTCATCTCGCCCAGGCCCTTGAAACGGCTGATCTGGCACTTCTCCGGCGGCACGCCGTCCTTGGCGCACTTGTCCAGGATAGCGTGCAGTTCGCCTTCGTCGAGCGCGTATTGCTTGGCCGCGGGCTTCTTGCCGCGCGCGGGAATGTCCACGCGGAACAGCGGCGGGCGCGCCACGAACACGTGGCCGGCCTCGATCAGCCTGGGGAAGTGGCGGAAGAACAGCGTGAGCAGCAGCACCTGGATGTGCGAGCCGTCGACGTCGGCGTCCGACAGGATGCAGACCTTGCCGTAGCGCAGGCCCGAGAGGTCGGGCGCGTCGTTCGGTCCGTGCGGGTCGACGCCGATGGCGACCGCGATGTCGTGGATCTCGGTGTTGGCGAACAGGCGGTCGCGCTCCACCTCCCAGGTGTTGAGCACCTTGCCGCGCAGCGGCAGCACGGCCTGGCATTCCTTGTCGCGGCCCATCTTGGCGCTGCCGCCGGCCGAGTCGCCCTCCACCAGGAACACCTCGTTGTGCGAGAGATCGCGGCTCTCGCAATCGGTCAGCTTGCCGGGCAGCACGGCCACTCCGGAGCCCTTGCGCTTCTCGACCTTCTGGCCCGCCTTCTGCCGCGTCTGCGCGGCCTTGATGGCCAGTTCGGCGAGCTTCCGGCCGTAGTCCACATGCTGGTGGAGCCAGAGTTCGAGCGCGGGCCGCACGAAGCTGCCGACCAGGCGCACCGCGTCGCGGGAATTCAGGCGCTCCTTGATCTGCCCCTGGAACTGCGGGTCGAGCACCTTGGCCGACAGCACGTAGGACGCGCGCGCGAACACGTCCTCGGGCAGCAGCTTCACGCCCTTGGGCAGCAGCGCGTGCAGCTCGATGAAGCTCTTGACGGCCTGGAACAGGCCATCGCGCAGGCCGCTGTCGTGCGTGCCGCCGGCGCTGGTGGGAATCAGGTTGACGTAGCTCTCGCGCACCGGCTGGCCTTCCTCGGTGAAGCCCACGCACCAGGCCGCGCCCTCGCCTTCGGCGAAGCTGTCGTGCCCGCTGTCGGCAAAGCCCTCGCCCTCGAACAGCGGGATCACCGGATCGGCGGTCAGCGTCTGCTGCAGGTAGTCGCGCAGGCCGCCCTTGTAGAGCCAGGTCTGGGTGTCCCGGGTCTTCTCGTTGAACAGCGTCACGCTCACGCCCGGCATCAGCACGGCCTTGCTGCGCAACAGGTGGGTGAGTTCGGCCATGGGCAGCGCGGCCGACTCGAAGTACTTCGGGTCGGGCCAGGCGCGCACCGTGGTGCCCTGCCTGCGATCCGCCTCGCCCTTGGGCGACACCGCCAGCGGCTGGGCCACGTCGCCGCCCTTGAAGGCGATGCGCGCCACCTGGCCCTCGCGGAAGCTGGTGACCTCCAGGCGGGTGGACAGCGCATTGGTCACGCTCACCCCCACGCCGTGCAGGCCGCCGGAGAAGCTGTAGGCGCCGCCCTTGCCCTTGTCGAACTTGCCGCCGGCATGCAGCCGGGTGAACACCAGTTCCACCACCGGCGCCTTCTCCTCGGGGTGCAGGCCGAAGGGAATGCCGCGGCCGTCGTCTTCCACGCTCACCGAGCCGTCGGTGTGCAGGGTGACCTTGATCTTCTTGCCGTGGCCCGCCAGCGCCTCGTCGGCCGCGTTGTCCAGCACTTCCTGGATGATGTGCAGCGGGTTGTCGGTGCGGGTGTACATGCCCGGACGCTGCTTGACCGGCTCCAGGCCCTTGAGGACGCGGATGGAGCCTTCGGAATACTCATGGGGTGTTTGGGTCGCCATGGGGGCGGATTGTATGCGCGCCGGCCCCGGAGCACTGTATGCAAATACAGATTGCGGCGCAGCGACGGCGATCCATGCGCGCACCGCATCAATGCCGCCATCCGTTGTCAAGGACGCGGCGCACAGGCCACCCGCTTCTTCGCTACAGTTCCCGGATGTCTTCCCACTCCGCATCCCAGGCATCCGGCCTGTCCCCCCTGCAGGTCCTTCTCTGCGGCGCGCTCATCGTCACGCTGTCCATGGGCGTGCGCCACGGTTTCGGCCTGTGGCTGCAGCCCATCACCCAGGCCCAGGGATGGACCCGCGAGGATTTCGCCTTTGCGCTGGCCATCCAGAACCTGGCCTGGGGGCTGTTCGGCATCTTCGCCGGCATGGCGGCCGACCGCTTCGGCGCCTTCCGCGTGCTGGCGGGCGGCGCGCTGCTGTACGCCGCGGGCCTGGCGGGCATGGCGCTGACCACCACGCCGCTGACCTTCGCGCTCACCGCCGGCATCCTGATCGGCGCCGCGCAGGCGGGCACGACCTACGCCGTCATCTACGGCGTGATCGGCCGCCAGATTCCGCCGGAAAAGCGCTCCTGGGCCATGGGCGTTTCCGCGGCCGCCGGCTCGTTCGGCCAGTTCCTCATGGTGCCGGTGGAAAACTGGCTCATCGGCGGCTTCGGCTGGCAGGCCGCGCTGCTGATCCTGGGTGCGGTGGTGCTGCTCATCGTGCCGCTGGCCCTGGGCCTGCGCGAACCCGGTTTCCAGGGCGGCCGGGCGCCCCTGCGCGAACAGAGCATCGGGCAGGCGCTGCGGGAGGCCTTCCGCTACCGCAGCTTCCAGTTGCTCATGGCAGGCTACTTCGTCTGCGGCTTCCAGGTGGTCTTCATAGGCGTGCACATGCCCAGCTACCTCAAGGACCACGGCCTCTCGCCCCAGGTGGCCACCTACGCGCTGGCGCTCATCGGCCTGTTCAACGTGGTCGGCACCTACGCGGCCGGCGCGCTGGGGCAGCGCCTGGCCAAGCGCCACATCCTGGCGTTCATCTACCTGGCGCGCGCGGTGGCCATCGCGGTCTTCCTGGTCGTGCCGCTGACGCCGGCCAGCGTCTACGTGTTCTCCAGCGCCATGGGGCTGCTGTGGCTGTCCACGGTGCCGCCAACCAACGCGGTGATCGTGCAGATCTTCGGCGTGGCCCACATGTCCATGCTCAGCGGCTTCGTGTTCTTCAGCCACCAGATCGGCAGCTTCCTTGGCGTGTGGCTCGGCGGCGTGCTGTACGACCAGACCGGCAGCTACGACGTCGTCTGGTACCTGTCGATCGCGCTCGGCATCTTCGCCGGACTGATCAATCTGCCGGTGCGCGAGACGCCGATCGCGCGCGGGCCACAGCGCGTGGAGGCCGCGGCGTGAAGCCCCTCACCCTGCGCGTGCTGGCCTGGACCGCCGCGGCCGTCGGGCTGCTGGCCACCCTGTCGCTGTACTCGCATCCGGATTTCCTGGTGAGCCTGGCCGACCAGATCTGGAGCTGCTTCTGAACATGGAACACGACCATGGTGAACCGCCATCCGCCTGGGTCAAGCGCTGGGCGCACCTGGTGCCGGCCGGCGGCCGCGTGCTCGACGTGGCCTGCGGCCACGGGCGCCACCTGCGCTGGCTGGCGCAGCGCGGCCACCCCGTCACCGGCGTGGACCGTTCGCCCGAGGCCATCGAGGCGATCAGGCCGCTGGGGCGCGCGGTGCTGGCCGACATCGAGAACGGACCCTGGCCGTTCGAGGGCGAGCGCTTCGATGCCGTGGTGGTGACACGCTACCTCTGGCGGCCCCTGCTGCCGGCCATCGTGGCCAGTGTGGCCGACGGCGGCGTGCTGATCTACGAGACCTTCGCCGCGGGCAACGAAAGCGTGGGCAAGCCCTCGCGGCCCGAATTCCTGCTGCGCCCGGGTGAACTTCTGGCCGCCTGCGCGGACCTCAGGGTGGTGGCCTACGAAGACGGTTTCTGCGACCAACCCGAGCGCTTCGTGCAGCGCATCGCCGCCTTGCGAAAACCGCCGGAAATCCCCGGCTCCCCCCCACGGTATCCGCTGGATGCCGCTGGGTAGAATGCGTGATTCGCGCGTCCGCCCCGTCCTGCCCAGAGGACGGAACGGGCGCCTTCCATCGGACCCCGAACCATGACACCCATCACCGGCAGCATCGTCGCCCTGGTCACCCCCATGCAGGAGGACGGCAGCGTGGACTACGCCACCCTGCGCAAACTGATCGACTGGCACATCACCGAAGGCACCGACTGCATCGGCGTCGTCGGCACCACCGGCGAATCGCCCACCGTGACGGTGGAGGAGCACTGCGAGATCATCCGCGTCGCGGTCGAACAGGCCCGCACGCACGGCGACAAGCGCGTGCCCATCATGGCCGGCTGCGGCGCCAACTCCACCGCCGAGGCCATCGAGCTCGCGCGGTTCGCGCGCAGCGTCGGCGCGGATTGCCAGCTCCAGGTGGTGCCCTACTACAACAAGCCCACGCAAGAGGGCCAGTACCAGCATTTCAAGGCCATCGCCGAAGCCGTGGGCGACCTGCCCACCGTGCTCTACAACGTGCCCGGCCGCACCGTGGGCGACATGCACCACGACACCGTGCTGCGCCTGGCCCAGGTGCCCGGCATCGTTGGCATCAAGGAAGCCACCGGCAACATCGAGCGCGCGCAATGGCTCATCCGCGAGGCCCCCAAGGGCTTCGCCATCTACTCGGGCGACGACCCCACCGCCGTGGCGCTCATGCTCTGCGGCGGACAGGGCAACGTCAGCGTCACCGCCAACATCGCGCCGCGCCTCATGCACGAGCTGTGCGCGGCGGCCGTGCGCGGCGATGCGAAGCGCGCCATGGAGATCCAGTTGCGCCTGCTGCCCGTGCACAAGCAGTTGTTCGTCGAGGCCAATCCCATTCCGCTGAAGTGGGCCATGGCCCGCATGGGCCTGTGCCAGGAGACCATGCGCCTGCCCATGACGCCCATGTCGCGCCACCTCGTTCCCCTGGTCGAGGGCGCCCTGAAAGAAAGCGGCCTGCTGTCCTGAAGACCGCCGGCACCCTTCGCGAATCCATCCGTTCCCCATCCAGCCTGCCCATGTCCATCCGCACCCCGATCCCGACCTCTTCTCCCCGGATGGCCCACGTCGCCGCCACCGCATCCCTGCCCCGCCGCCTGGGCCTGCTGGCGGCCATGGCGCTGCTGGTCTCGGGCTGCTCCGTCTTCCAGGAAGACAAGATCGACTACAAGGGCGCCGCGCGTGGCAGCACGCTGGACGTGCCGCCCGACCTCACGCAGCTCAGCCGCGACTCGCGCTACAACGTGCCCGGCGCGGTGGTGACCGCCAGCGGTTACCAGACGGCCCAGCCGGCCGCCGCCGGCGGCGGCACCGCCACGGCGAGCGTGGGCGACGTGCGCATCGCGCGCGCCGGCGCGCAGCGCTGGCTGGTGGTGGACCGCCCGGCCGACAGGCTCTGGAGCCCGGTGCGCGACTTCTGGCAGGAAAACGGCTTCCTGCTCGAGCTCGACCAGGAAACGCTCGGCATCATGGAAACCGACTGGGCCGAGAACCGCGCCAAGCTGCCCCAGGACTTCATCCGCTCGACCATCGGCAGGATCTTCGACAGCCTGTACTCCACCGGCGAGCGCGACAAGTTCCGCACCCGGCTCGAGCGCACCGCCTCTGGCGGCACCGAGATCTACATCAGCCACCGCGGCATGGTGGAGGTGTACTCGAACACCGAGAAGGACCAGACCGTGTGGCAGCCCCGTCCGGCCGACCCGGAGCTCGAGACCGAGTTCCTGCGCCGCCTCATGGTCAAGCTGGGCGTGAGCGAAGCCCAGGCCCAGGCCGTCACGGCCACGGCGCCCGTCCAGGCCGCCGCGCGCGTGGCCATGGTGGACAACGCGCCGGTGGTGCAGTTCGACGACAACTTCGACCGGGCCTGGCGCCGCGTCGGCCTCTCGCTGGACCGCACGGGCTTCACGGTGGAAGACCGCGACCGCAGCCAGGGCGTCTATTTCGTGCGCTACATCGAACCCGTGGCCAGTGGCAGCAAGCCCGGGTTCTTCAGCCGCCTGTTCGGCGGCTCCACGCCCGAGGCCGCCACCGAGCGCTACCGCGTGGTGGTGCGCAGCGTCGACAACAAGACCACGGTGTCGGTGCTCGACGCCCAGGGCAGGGCCGATGGATCGGCCACCACGCAGCGCATCGCGCAGCGGCTGGCCGAGGATCTCCGGTAACGGCGCCCGGGGGGCCTGGCCACCGCGCCGCGCCCACGGAAAAAGAAAAGCCGCTCCCTGGAGCGGCTTTTTTCTGGCGGGCGAGGCCTGTCCATCGACAGGCCGGCTGGCTTACTGGGCCTTGACCGGCTCCACGGCGGCCTTGGCCGTTTCCTTGGCCTTGTCGGCGGCTTCCTTGGCGGCGTCCAGGGTGGCGGCGCCCGCTTCCTTGGCGGCGTCCACGGTCGCAGCGCCGGCTTCCTTGGCGGCATCGACCGCCGCAGCGCCCGCGTCCTTCGCGGCATCCACGGTGGCGGCCGTGGCTTCCTTGGCAGCGTCCACGGCGGACGCGCCGGCTTCCTTGGCGGACTCGGCAGCACCGGCCATGGAAGGCGCGGGCTCGGCGGCCGGTGCCGCAGGCGCGGCGACGGGCGCTTCTTCCTTCTTGCCACAGGCGGTCAGGGCGATGGCGGCAAGCAGGCTGGCGAGCAGGATGGTTTTTTTCATGTTGACGGTCTTCATTGAGTAAGGGATCGGATCGGGAACGGATGCGGCCGGGCCGCACAAGCAGCGCGCAGCCCGGTCGGCGCGGATGATACCGTTCGACAGCACTACCTTAGGGGGGTATGCAATCTTTTACGTTTGCTCACAGCCCCAGCGTGGAAGCCGGGAAGGCGGGCGAGCCCTTCTGCCACCAGCCCTGGAGCGCTTCCTGCAGGGCCACGCGCTGATCGGCGCGGCGGCTGGCCACCATCGTGCCGTGCAGGGGATCGATGCGGTGAAGGCTCCAGGCCGGCGACCAGAGCACGCTGGGCAGGTCGGCGGCCGGCGCGTGGACGCAGGCATGCGCCTCCACCAGGTGCGACCAGGTCACGCGCCACTGCACGAACCTCGGATGGCGCTCGCGCAGCGGCGTGAAATCGCGCGCGAGCAACTGCATGGTGCGCCCCCGCGCCGACCACGCGTGCAGCGACTCCACCACCTCCCGCTCGCCCAGCGGCCAGTCGGCGAAGTCCGCGTCGCACAGCAGCATGCGCGGCCAGCCCTCCTGCGCCGCCGCGGCGAATGCCTGGCGCACGAGATCGGTGAACAGGCCACGCCCCTCCAGCCGGCCCTCCGGCAGGGCCGCGCGCGGTGCGGGTGAACCGCTCGACGTTGGCTCGGTGTCGTTCATTGGGCAACCTCCGTGCTTCGCGCTGCGGTGCGAGCTTGCTTGGGGCGGCCCGGCGCTGCGCTCATGCGTGTGCCTCGTCCCTTCCATCGCGGTGCAGCCAGCCCGCCTCGTACCAGTCCTGCAGCAAAGTCCGGGCGTCCTCGCCGGCGCGCTGCACGGCCCGCGCGGGCAAGGCACGGCGGTCGGCCAACTGGCGCATGAGGCGGGCGTCCGCACCGCCGGCGCGAAAGCTCTCGCCGTTGATGAACACATGATGCTCGTCGTACATCATGCGCGTGCGGCGATCGAGCCGCAAGGCGCCGGGTTCCCACGCCGCGCGGGCCTCGTCGAACCAGACGCGGGGTTTGGGCTCGGTCATCACCTCGCCGAGCGCGCAGGCCATCGATCGCCGGTCGGCCACCAGGCGCCGCAGGGCGTCCAGCGCGAAATCGGCGAGCGCATCGGGCATCGCGGCGGGGTGCGCGGTGGCGGGCTGGCGCGGATCGCGGTAGAGCGTCTCGTCCTGCATCTCTTCGGCCATGCGCTGCAGCAGTTCGGCCGCCAGGCCGGCGCGTTGCGGGGCCCGGAAGCCGATGGAATAGGTGGTGCATTCGCCGCCCACGGCCACGCCGTCGTGCGCCCAGCGCGGCGGCAGGTAGAGCATGTCGCCCGGGCCGAGCACGTGCTCCTCCTCCGGCTCGAAGCGGCTGAGGATTTTCAGGGGCACGTCGGGCTGCAGCGAGAAGTCGGTCTGCCGGCCGATGCGCCAGCGCCGGTGGCCCGTGGCCTGCAGCAGGAACACGTCGTAGCTGTCGAAATGCGGCCCCACCCCGCCGCCCTCGCTGGCCCATGAAATCATCAGGTCGTCCAGCCGCGCGTCGGGCACGAAGCGGAAGCGCTGCAGCAGCGCATGCGCCGCGTCCAGGTGCTGGTCCACGCCCTGCACGAGCAGGGTCCAGCCGGGCTGCTTCAGGGGCGGCCGCTGCGAGCGCAGCACCGGCCCGTGGCGCAGCGCCCAGCCCTGCGGCCCGCGCACGATCAGGCGCGATTCGACCGCTTCGTCGGCGGCCATCCCGAACAGTTGCCGGCGGCTGAGCAGCGGCTCGAAATCCGGCACGGCTCCGCGGATGAGCAGCGGCTTCCTCTGCCAGTGGCGGCGCATGAACTGCCGAGGGCTGAGGCCGCCCAGCAAGGCGCGGGGCGCATCGATCTCGATACCGGCCGGAGCGGCCGTGCTGGCTTCGGGAGATGGGGTCATGGGACAATTGTCGGATGAAAATCAACCCGCAATGCGTGGTCGCGCTGACCTGGACCCTCAAGGACACCCTGGGCGAGGAACTCGACGTGCTCGACGAGCCGGTGGAATTCCTGGTGGGCGGCAACGACCTGCTGGCCCGGATCGAGGAAGCCCTGATGCACCATTCGGCGGGCGACACCATCGAACTGCACCTGGAACCGGTGGACGCCTTCGGCGACTACGACGACCGCCTGCTGTTCCTCGAACCCCGGCACCTCTTTCCCGAGGAACTGGAGGAAGGCATGGGCTTCGAAGGCTTGCCCCAGGGCTGCAACCCCGCCGCGCCCCGGGATCGCCTCTACTTCGTGAGCGACATCTACCCCGACCACGTGGTGCTCGACGGCAACCACCCCCTGGCGGGCATCGCGCTGCGCATCGCCCTGAAGGTGCACGCGGTGCGGGAGGCCGAAGAGAGCGAGGTGGGCCGGGGCACGCTGGGCACCGGCTTCTTCCGCATGGAAGTGGACGCGCCGGACGAACCGGGCGACGCGGGAACGCCGCCGGGCTCGAGAACCCTGCACTGACGTCCGCCCGGGCCGCGGACTCAGCCGCGGCCCGTGGAGCCGTAGCCGCCCGCGCCGCGCTCGCTGGCGGTGGCGAAGTCCTCCACCACGTTGAACTGCGCCTGCACGACGGGCACGATGACCATCTGCGCGATGCGCTCCATCGGTTCGATGGTGAAAGCCACGTCGCTGCGGTTCCAGGCGCTCACCATGAGCTGGCCCTGGTAGTCGCTGTCGATCAGGCCGACGAGGTTGCCCAGCACGATGCCGTGCTTGTGGCCCAGGCCCGAGCGCGGCAGGATCAGGGCGGCGTAGCCGGGGTCGGCCAGGTGGATGGCCAGGCCGGTCGGCACGAGCTGCCAGGCGTTGGGCGCGAGCACGAGGGGCGCGTCCAGGCAGGCGCGCAGGTCCAGCCCGGCGCTGCCGGAGGTGGCGTAGGCCGGCAGTTGCGGCGCCATGCGCGGATCGAGAATGCGGACATCCAGTTTCATGAGGGATTTTCCAGGGCCAGAAGATGAAGGCAGGATTGTCACCGCTGTCGCCTGCGCGATCCCGGCCGGTCCGAAGTAAGGGAAATCGCCTATCCGGCGCGACCCGTTTTGTCCCGTCTGTCAGCTTTCCCCCCAGGGTCGGCAGGTAACATCGCTTCCTCGCCTCCCGCGGTGCGCACGCGCCCCTGGCCCCCAACTGCGAATCCCCCATGACCACATTGCTCAAACTGGCCCAGGCGGTCGACTGGATCGCCGAGCGCCTGTCCCGGGTCGCCGCCTGGGCGGTCCTCCTGGCCGCCCTCATTTCCGCCGGCAACGCCTTCGTGCGCTACGGCCTCGACATCAGTTCCAATGCCTGGCTCGAAATCCAGTGGTACCTCTTCGGCACCACCGTGATGCTGGGCGCCCCGCTCGTCCTCAAGCTCAACGAGCACGTGCGCGTGGACATCTTCTACGGCCGCCTGCCCGGCAAGGGCCCGGTCTGGGTCGACATCTTCGGCCTGGTCTTCTTCCTGCTGCCCGTCATGGGCCTGCTGACCTGGCTGACCTGGCCCTTCTTCTGGAACATGTACGTGACCAAGGAGATGTCCGGCAACATCGGCGGTCTCATCCGCTGGCCGGCCGCCCTGCTGCTGCCCGTGGGTTTCGGCGCCGTGTTCGTGCAGGGCCTGGCCGAGATCGTCAAGCGCGTCGCCTACCTGCGCGGCGTCTACGAGATGGACACGCACTACGAGAAGCCGGTGCAGTAGGCCCGACGACGACCCACCGACCTCTCCAGGACGACCAGAATGCAAATGGAAAACTTCGCGCCGATCATGTTCACGGGACTCATCGTGATCATGCTGATCGGCTTCCCGGTGGCTTTCTCGCTCGCCGCGCTGGGCCTCTTCTGCGGCTTCTTCGCGATCGAGATGGGCTGGTTCCCGGTCAACTTCATGGCCAACCTGCCGCTCAACATGTTCGGCATCCTGTCGAACGACCTGCTGCTGGCGATTCCCTTCTTCACGCTGATGGGCGCGGTGCTCGAGAAGTGCGGCCTCGCCGAGGACATGCTCGATTCCATGGGCCAGCTCTTCGGGCCGGTGCGCGGCGGGCTGGGCTATTCGGTGATCATCGTAGGCTTCATCCTGGGCGCCATCACAGGCACCGTGGCCGGACAGGTGATCGCCATGGCCATGATCTCGCTGCCGGTGATGATGCGCTACGGCTACAACATGCGCTACGCCACCGGCGTGCTCGCCGCGTCCGGCACGATCACGCAGCTCGTGCCGCCCTCGCTGGTGCTGATCATCATGGCCGACCAGCTCGGCCGCTCGGTGGGCGACATGTACAAGGGCGCCTGGGGGCCGGCCATCCTGCAGGTGCTCATCTTCGCCATCTACACCTTCCTGCTCGGCCGCGTGCGGCCGCAGATGGTGCCGGGGCTGCCGCCCTCCGCACGCACGCTGGACGGCTGGGCGCTGTGGGGCAAGTGCCTGAGGGGGATCATCCCGTCTGCCATCCTGATCTTCGCCGTGCTGGGCTCCATGGGCGGGCTGCCCTTCATGGACCACGCCATCGCCACGCCGACCGAGGCCGGCGCCATGGGCGCGGTGGGCTCGCTGGTGCTGGCCGCGATCCACAGGCGCCTGAGCTGGCGGCTGCTCTGGAACGCGATGCAGGGCACCATGCGCCTGACCGCGATGGTGGTGTTCATCCTCATCGGCTCGCGCGTGTTCTCGCTGGTGTTCCAGGGCGTCGACGGCGCGATCTGGATCGAGCACATGCTCAGCGACCTGCCCGGCGGCCAGACCGGCTTCCTGATCGTGGTGAACGTCTTCATCTTCTTCCTGGCGTTCTTCCTCGACTTCTTCGAGATCGCCTTCATCATCCTGCCCCTGCTGGGCCCGGTGGCGGACAAGCTCGGCATCGACCTGGTGTGGTTCGGCGTGCTGCTGTGCGTGAACATGCAGACCAGCTTCATGCACCCGCCGTTCGGTTTCGCGCTGTTCTACCTGCGCGGCATCGCCGACACGCTGCTCAAGGAGAAGCGCATTCCGCGGGCGGTCAGGTCCAGCGACATCTACCTCGGCTCCATCCCCTGGGTGGTGATGCAGCTGATCCTGGTGGGCATCGTGATCTTCTTCCCGCAGACGGTGACGGTCTTCCTCGACAAGGACGTGGAGATCGATCTCGACAAGGTGCAACTGGAGATGCCGGTCGAGATGGACAGCAACAGCGACATCAACATGGAGGACCCGTTCGGCAACCGCCCCGAGACAGCGCCCGCGATGCCGGCCGACGGGGAGGAGCGTCCGGCGCAATGACGGAGACGGCCGTCACGCCCAGCAGCGGCTGCCCCGCCTACCCGCTGCCCGTGCGGGGGCTCGCGGTGCTGCTGGTGGCCGCGCTGGCGTTCTACGGGCTGCGCGTGCTGCCCGCCCTGCGCACCGCCGACTGGAACTTCACGGGCCTGTCCACGGTGGCGCTGGCCCTGGTGTGCATCGGGTGGGTAGCCTGGTGGATCGTGTTCAGCCGCACCCGGCTGGAAGGCGACGAGCTGCTGCAGACCTGGCTCTGGGACAAGCGCGTGCGCGCGGACGAGGTGGCGTCGTTCAAGCTCGTGCACCTGCCCTCGCTGCAGGCGGTGCTCTCGCCGCGCCTGCTCGTGCGCCGGCGCCAGGGAGGCATCACCTGGTTCCACGCCGCGGACGCCGGGCTGCTGATGGCCTTCGCCAGCCGGGTGGTGGCGCATCAGGGCGCAACGGCGCCACCGGCGCGCGCCTGACGAAGGCCCTGAACGAAAACCCCCCGCAGGCCAAGGCCGGCGGGGGATTCTTTTTCAGGGCCGCGCGCGGCCGCTGGCGGCTTACAGCTTCTGCTGCTGCATGAAGCGGTCGAAGGTGCCTTCGGTGAAGCGGAACCAGGCGTTCTGGTCGGCCAGGAACTTGGCGTAGTCCTCGTAGATCTTCTTCCACTCGGGGTTGGTGTTGCTCAGGTCCGAGTAGATCTGCTGGGCCGACTTGAAGGCCGCGTTCATCACGTCCTGGGTGAAAGGACGCAGCTTGGTGCCCGAGCCGACCATCTGCTTGAGGGCGTTCGGGTTGAGCGCGTCGTACTTCGCCAGCATCGATACGTGCGCGTGCGAGGAAGCAGCCTCGACCACGGACTTGTATTCGGCGGACAGCTTTTCCCAGGCCTTGCTGTTGATGTAGAAGTCCAGTTGCGGACCGCCTTCCCACCAGCCGGGGTAGTAGTAGAACGGCGCCACCTTGTTGAAGCCGAGCTTCTGGTCGTCGTAGGGACCCACCCACTCCAGCGCGTCGAGCGTGCCCTTCTCCAGCGCGGGGTACAGGTCGGCGCCGGGAATGGACTGCGGCACCACGCCGAACGGCTCCAGCACGCGGCCGGCAAAGGGATTGGTGCGGAACTTCAGGCCCTTGAGGTCGGCCACGGACTTGATTTCCTTGCGGAACCAGCCGCCCATCTGGGCACCCGTGTTGCCGGCCGGGAAACTGACGATGTTGTACTTGGCGTAGAACTCGCGCATGAGCTTCAGGCCGTTGCCCTGGTACATCCAGGCGCTCATCTGGCGCGCGTTCATGCCGAAGGGCACGGCGCAACCCAGGCAGAAGGTCGGGTCCTTGCCGTAGAAGTAGTAGGGTGCCGTGTGGGCCATCTCCACCGCCTCGGACTGAACGCCGTCGACCACGCCGAAGGCGGGCATGAGCTCGCCGCCCGCGTGCACCGAGATCTGGAACTTGCCGCCGGTCATCTCGCTGACCTTCCTGGCGAACACTTCCGCCGTGCCGAAGATGGTGTCCAGCGATTTGGGGAAGCTCGACGCGAGGCGCCAGCGGATGGTCTCGCCGGTCTGGACGGCGGGTGCGGCGGGCGCCGCTGCGGGCGCGGCCGGTGCGGCGGCAGCGGGTGCCTCTTCCTTCTTGCCGCAGGCGGCCAGCAGTCCAGCCAGGCCGACGACGCCGGAGGTGGCGATCAGGGAACGACGATCCATCTTGATTGACTCCAGTTGAAAAATGCTTGCGCCACGCTCGGCGGTGTGCGGTGCAAACCGCCGGGTGGGTGACACCGATTGTAGGAATACCCCGGAATGTGTTTCCTTGCGGGTTTTCCCTCGAGCGTTGGTTTTGCGCCTTCAGCCGGCCAGCTTCAGGCCCGGCGCGCCGTCGAGCATGTCCCCGAAGCGACTCCGGATCGAACGTTCGATGCCCGCGGCGTCCAGGCCTTCCATGGCGAGCAGGCGGGCCGGGTCGCCGTGTTCGATGAAGGCGTCGGGCAGGCCGAGCTGCAGCACCGGCAGCACGATGCCTTCGGCCTGCAAGGCCTCGAGCACGGCGGCACCGGCCCCGCCCTGGATGCAGCCTTCCTCGACCGTCACCAGCGCCCGGTCCGAGCCCGCGAGCACCCGCAGCAGTTCGAGGTCGAGCGGCTTGGCCCAGCGCATGTTGGCCACGCTCGCGCCCAGCCGCTCCGCGGCCGCCAGCGCGGGATGCAGCAGCGTGCCGAAGGCCAGCAGCGCCACGCCGCGGCCCTTGCGCCGCCACTCCCCCCGGCCATAGGGCAGCCCTTCCAGGCCGGCCGGCTGGGCCACGCCGGCACCGGCTCCGCGCGGGTAGCGCACGGCCACCGGGTGGTTCTGCTCGAACGCGGTGGTGAGCAGGCGCCGGCACTCCGCCTCGTCGGCCGGGCAGGCCACCGCCATCCCGGGAATGCAGCGCAGGTAGGCGATGTCGTAGGCCCCCGCGTGGGTCGCCCCGTCGGCGCCGACCAGGCCGGCGCGGTCCAGCGCGAACACCACCGGCAGGTCCTGCAGGGCCACGTCGTGGATGAGCTGGTCGTAGGCGCGCTGCAGGAAGGTGGAATAGATCGCCACCACCGGCTTGAGGCCTTCGCAGGCCAGGCCGGCGGCGAAGGTCACGGCGTGCTGCTCGGCAATGCCGACGTCGAAGTAGCGCCCCGGGAAGCGCCGCTCGAACTCGACCATGCCCGAGCCCTCGCGCATGGCGGGCGTGATGCCCACGAGCCGGGGGTCGGCCTCGGCCATGTCGCACAGCCACTGGCCGAAGACCTGCGTGAAGGTTGTCTTGCCCGGCCCGGTGGGCTTGGGAAAGCCCTGGGCCGGGTCGAACTTGCCGCTGGCGGCGTGGTACTTCACCGGGTCGGCCTCGGCCGGCTTGTAGCCGTAGCCCTTCTTGGTGACCACGTGCAGGAACTGCGGGCCCTTCTTCTCGCGCAGGTTCTCCAGCGTGGGAATCAGCGCGTCCAGGTCGTGGCCGTCGATCGGGCCCACGTAGTTGAAGCCGAACTCCTCGAAGATGGTGCCGGGCACCACCATGCCCTTGGCATGTTCCTCGAAGCGGCGCGCCAGCTCGAACAGCGGCGGCGCGTTCTTCAGCACCGCCTTGGCGCCTTCGCGCGCCGCAGCGTAGAACTTGCCGCTCATCAGCCGCGCCAGGTACTTGTTCAGCGCACCCACCGGCGGGCTGATGGACATGTCGTTGTCGTTGAGCACCACCAGCAGGTCGGCATTGACGCCCGCGTGGCTGACACCGGCGTTGTTCAGCGCCTCGAAGGCCATGCCGCCGGTCATGGCGCCGTCGCCGATGATGGCCACCGCATGGCGCTGCTCGCCCTTGAGCTTGGCAGCCCGCGCCATGCCCAGCGCGGCGCTGATGCTGGTGGAGCTGTGTGCGGTGCCGAAGGTGTCGTACTCGCTCTCGTCGCGGCGCGGGAAGCCGCCCACGCCGCCCATCTGGCGCAGCGTGTGCATGCGCTCGCGCCGGCCGGTCAGGATCTTGTGCGGGTAGGTCTGGTGGCCCACGTCCCACACCAGGCGGTCGTGCGGCGTGTTGAACACGTAGTGCAGCGCCACCGTCAGCTCCACCGAGCCCAGGTTGCTGCCCAGGTGGCCGCCGATCTGGTTCTGGCTCACGGTGTCCAGCACACACTGGCGCAGCTCCGTGGCCAGCGTGCGCAGCTCGGCGCGAGACAACTGGCGCAGCTCGGCCGGGGTGTTGATCTTGTGCAGCAAGGTCAAGGTGCTCATCCTGTTCAGTGCTCCCGCTCGACCACGCGGTCGGCCAGTTGCGCCAGCAGCGCGGTGCGCTCGGCCGCCAGCGCACTGCTGGCCAGCGACGCGTGGGCCTGTGCACGCAGCGACTCGGCTTCGCGGCGGGCGCCGTCCAAGCCCAACAGCGACACGTAGGTGGGCTTGTCGTTCTGCTGGTCCTTGCCCGCGGTCTTGCCCAGGGTCTCGGAAGCCTGGGTGCAGTCCAGGATGTCGTCCACCACCTGGAAGGCCAGGCCTATGGCGGCGCCGTACTCGCCCAGCGCCGCCTGGGCGGCAGCCGGGGCTTCGCCACAGGCCGCGCCCATCAGCACGCTGGCCTGCAGCAGCGCACCGGTCTTGCGGCGGTGCATGTCGCGCAGCTGAGCCTCGCTCAGCCGCTGGCCTATGCTGGCCAGGTCTATGGCCTGGCCACCGGCCATGCCGGCATGGCCGGCGGAACGCGCCAGCAATGCCACCAGGCGGGCTTGCAGGGCCGGCGCCACGCCGCTTTCAGGCGTCAGCACCTCAAAGGCCAGGGCCTGCATGGCGTCGCCGGCCAGCATGGCCTGGGCCTGGCCGAACTGCACGTGCACCGTGGGCTTGCCCCGGCGCAGCACGTCGTCGTCCATGCAGGGCATGTCGTCGTGCACCAGCGAGTAGGCGTGTATCAACTCCACGGCCACCGCTGCACGCAGCGCGGCGTTGCGCTGGCCCGAGACGGCGTCACAGGCGGCCAGCACCAGCAGCGGACGCAGGCGTTTGCCGCCGTCGAGCACCCCGTAGCGCATGGCCTCGCCCAAGCCGGCGGGTGCCTCGGCCGGCACCCAGCGCTCCAGCGCCTGCTCGACCGCGAGCAGCTCGCCGCGCGCCCAGGCCTCGAAGCCCTTGCCGCCGCAGGTGCCGGCCACCGCCTCTGTGGTGGCTGCTTCGCCGCGCAAGGCGGCCATGTCGTCGCGCAAGGCGCTCATGCCGAAGGCCATGGCTCAAGCCGCCCTTCTTCCAGGACCTTGACCTGCTGCTCCACGGCCTGCAGCCGGGCGCGGCACCAGGCCAGCAACTCGGCGCCGCGGCGGTAGCTGTCCAGCAACTGGTCGAGCGGCAACTGGCCGGCCTCCATCTGCTCTACCAGACGGTCGAGTTCGGCCAGAGCCTGTTCGTAGCTGGCGGGTTCCTTTGGGGCTGCGCTGCGGGCCATCAGTCAAGCGGTGATCAGCCGTCATTCTAGACAACGCCATCCGGTATCCGGCCCGGGCAAGCGGCGCGTCTGCAACGGGGTGTTCGCCCCTGGGGCCAGCGGGTATGGGACGGGGGTATGCAAGCCGTTAGAATCCGCCTTTCGCCCCGGGCAAAAGCACCTGCGGTGGACCCGGTCTCTTCGCTTGGTTTGAACGCCCGTTCCTGAACTGCGGGCAAAGGGGGATCCGGTCGGATCATGTCGGACCTGAGCATCAGCCTCGATTCGCTTGCGCGCAGCAGCACGCAACTTCCGGTCAACAGTTACTTCGACGAGGGCCTGTTCCGCAGCGAACAGCAACTTATCTTCGAGCATGCGCCCCGCTACCTGGGGCATGCGCTGTCGGTGCCCGAGGTCGGTGACTTCCAGGCACTGCTTCAGGAGGGCGAAGGCCGGGCGCTGGTGCACACACCGGGCGGCATCGAGCTGGTGTCCAACGTCTGCCGCCACCGGCAGGCCGTGATGCTCAAGGGCCGCGGCCGGCTGGACGGCGGCAACATCGTCTGCCCGGTGCACCGCTGGACCTACGAGCCCAGCGGCCGCCTGATAGGCGCGCCGCACTTCGACTGCGACCCGGGGCTGAACCTGCGCAACTACCCGCTGCAGAACTGGCAGGGCCTGCTGTTCGAGCACCGCGGCGGGCGCAGCGTGACCGACGACCTGGCCGGCCTGGGCGTGGCTGGCGATCTGGACTTTTCCGGCTACCAGTTCGACCGCGCCATCCTCCACGAGTGCAACTACAACTGGAAGACCTTCATAGAGGTCTACCTGGAGGACTACCACGTCGGGCCCTTCCACCCCGGCCTGGGCCGCTTCGTGACCTGCGACGACCTGCGCTGGGAGTTCGGCCGCCACCACTCGGTGCAGACCGTGGGCGTGCACGCCGGGCTGGACAAGCCAGGCTCCAAGACCTACGAACGCTGGCACGACGCGGTGCGCAACTTCCGCCAGGGGGAGCCGCCGGCGCAAGGGGCTATCTGGCTGACCTGGTACCCCACCGTGATGGTCGAGTGGTACCCGCATGTGCTGGTGGTCTCGTCGCTGTTCGCCACCGCGCCGCAGAAGACGCTCAACTTGGTGGAGTTCTTCTACCCGGAGGAGATCGTCGCCTTCGAGCGCGAGTTCATAGACGCCCAGCAGGCCGCCTACATGGAAACCTGCGTGGAAGACGACGAGATCGCCGAGCGCATGGACGCCGGCCGCCGCGCACTGATGCTGCGCGGCGACGACGAGGCCGGCCCCTACCAGAGCCCCATGGAAGACGGCATGCAGCACTTCCACGAGTGGTACCGGCGCGAGATGGGCTGGCAGGCGAAGCCCGACACGCGCTGAGCAGCCCCGCCGGGGCGGGTGTCGTCGGGATAGCATCGTCCCGATGACACCCGCCTTGTTGATGGCCACGGCCTCGCTGTTGTTTGCACTGATGGGCGTGGCCGTCAAGCTGGCTTCCACCCGCTACGGCGCCGGCGAACTGGTGATGTACCGCTCGCTGGTGGGCCTGGTGCTGATAGGCGTGGTGATGCGGCTGCGCCGCATCCCGATGCGCACGCCGGTGCCGGGCATGCACATGGGGCGCAGCGTCTCGGGCACGGTGTCGCTGGCGATGTGGTTCTACGCCATAGGCGGGCTGCCGCTGGCCACCGCCACCACGCTGAACTACATGAGCTCGGTGTGGATCGCGCTGTTCCTGATGGGCGGCGCGCTGCTGCTGGGCCCGCGCGCCGGCCGCGGCCTGGACGGCCGCCTGATCGCCACCGTGCTGGCCGGCTTTGCCGGCGTCACGCTGGTGCTGCGGCCCACCATCGCCGACGACCAGCTCTGGCACGGCCTCATCGGCCTGCTGTCGGGCATCCTCTCGGCCGTGGCCTACCTGCAGATCACGGCGCTGGGCCGGGTGGGCGAGCCGGGCGAACGGGTGGTGTTCTACTTTTCGCTGGCCGGTGTGGTGGTGGGGCTGGCGATCACGCTGGCCAGCGGCAGCCTCACACCACACACCAGCTGGCGCGGCGTGGCGCTGCTGCTGGCCATAGGCACGCTGGCCACGGCAGCGCAGTGGATGATCACCCGGGCCTACGCCACCGGCGCCACGCTGGGCGTGGCCACGCTGCAGTACCTGGGCATAGGGTTCGCGTTTGTGTTCGGCGTCTGGCTGTTCAACGACCCCGTCACCCCGCTGGCGCTGGTGGGCATGCTGCTCATCGTGGGCGCCGGCGTGGCTGCCACCTTCCTGCGCCAGCGCAGCACGCCGGCCGACGCCGGCCCCACCGAGAGCTGACATCACCGCATGGAGCGCCCATGAGCCACCAGACCCTGATCTCCGCCGAAGCCCTGCGCGCCTGGCTGGACGCGCCCCAGGCCGGTACACCCGCGCCGGTGCTGCTGGACTGCGGCTTCGACCTGGCCGACCCCGCGGCGGGCGAGAAGGCCTATGCCGCCGGCCACCTGCCGGGCGCCGTCTATGTGCACCTGGACCGCGACCTCAGCGGCGAAAAAACCGGCCGCAACGGCCGCCACCCGCTGCCCGACCGCCAGGCCCTGGCCGCCGCCGCCGGCCGCTGGGGCGTCACGCCGGGCCGCCAGGTGGTGTGCTACGACGGCCAGGGCAGCCCCTACGCGGCGCGGGCCTGGTGGCTGCTGCGCTGGCTGGGCCACACCGAGGTGGCGGTGCTGGACGGCGGGCCCAAGGCCTGGCTGGCGGCCGGCGGCCGCCTGGTCACTGACACGCCGGCACCGGCTGCGGCGCCCCCCTACCCGGCGCTGGCCCCGGCCATGCCCACGGTGGATGCCCAGCGGCTGCTGGCCGAACTGGGGCGCGTGCGGCTGTTCGACGCCCGCGCCGGTGAACGCTTCCGCGGCGAGGTTGAGCCGCTGGACCCGGTGGCCGGCCACATCCCCGGCGCCACGCTGCGCTTCTTCAAGGACAACCTGGACGGCCAGGGCCGCTTCAAGCCGGCGGCCGTGCTGCGCGACGAGTTCGCCGCGCTGGGCGGCGGCGATCCGGCCGTGGTGCACCAGTGCGGCTCCGGCGTCACCGCCTGCCACAACCTGCTGGCCATGGTGCACGCCGGCTACCCGGTACCGGCGCTGTACCCGGGGTCGTGGAGCGAGTGGTGCAGCGACCCGGTGCGGCCGGTCGCGCGCGGCTGAAAGGCCGACAGGCCCAGAGCCCCTCGCCAGCGCCTGCCCGCCGCCGTTGCAGGCCATCATCCCTGCCCGCTTGACGCCCATCAACCCGCCGGCGGCGGATGGCGTCACACTCGGGCTACCGGGCCGGCGAAGGGCACTGCCCCAGGCCCAGCAGCGAGGAGTCCGCATGTACAAGCGCATCCTGTTCCCGACCGACGGTTCGGACATCACCGCCAAGGCCCTGGCCCAGGCGCTGGAGCTGGCACGGCTCAGCGGCGCCGAGATCTATGTGCTCGCGGTCAAGGAGCCCTTCCCCTACAGCGCCATCTCGGAGATGCAGCCGGTGCCGCCGCAGGAGTTCTTCGACGCGCAGGAGCGCATCGCCGCGGCGCGCGTGAAGGCGGCAGTGGCATCGGCGCAGGCCGCGGGTGTCACCGCGCACGGCCATACCGTCGAAGCCTTGCACCCCTGGGAGGCCATCCTGGACCACGCCAAGACGCAGAACATCGACCTGGTGGTCATGGCCTCGCACGGCCGCCGCGGTGTGAGTGCGCTGCTGTTGGGCAGCGAGACCCAGAAGGTGCTGACACACAGCACGCTGCCGGTGCTGGTGGTGCGCTGAACCTGCGCACGCCGCCCTGCCCAGGCGGGGCGGCTCAGTGGGCGTGCAGCAGCTTCAGTGGGCGTGCAACAGCTCGCGCGCCAGCAGCACCAGCCCCAGCCCCACGGCCAGCCAGATCACCTGGGTGGCTGTCTCGCGCAACGTCAGGCGCTCCTGCAACTGCGGCAGCAGGTCGGCCACGGCCACGTAGATGAAGCTGCTGGACGCCACCACCAGCAGGTAGGGCAGCACGCTGTCGAACTCGCCCAGCAGCCACCAGCCGGCCACGCCGCCCAGCACCGCGGCCAGGCCTGACAAGCCGTTGAACAGCAGCGCCTTGGCGCGCGAGAAGCCGGCGTTGAGCAGCACGATGTAGTCGCCCGCCTCCTGCGGGATCTCGTGCGCCGCCACGGCCAGCGCCGTCACCCAGCCCAGCGTGGTGTCGGTCAGGAAGGCCGCGGCGATGATCACGCCGTCGCAGAAGTTGTGCACCCCGTCGCCCACCAGCACCGCCAGCCCGCCGCGGCCGGCCTGGTGGCGGTCGAAGTGGTGGTGGTGGTCGTGCCCGTCGCCCTGGTGGTGGTGCACATGGCGGTACAGCTCGGCCTTCTCCAGCAGCCAGAAGAACAACAGCCCGCCCAGCAGCGTGGCAAACAGCGTGGTGGGGGTGGCGTGGTGGTGGGCGTGCTCCGCGGCCTCGGCAAACGCCGGCCCGTGGCTGTGCACGCCGCCGAAGGCCTCGGGCAGCATGTGCAGCAGCGCCGTGCCCAGCAAGACCCCGGCCGACAGGCTGACCAGGCTCTTGACGACGCGGCTGAGCGCCGTCACCGTGAGCGAGGCGGCCACGGCCACCGACAGCAGGCCACCGGCAGCGGTGGCGATCAGGATGTAGAGGAGGGTCATGCAGGAACGGCCGGGGGGCAACAGGCCCCCAGGCCGCCCTTCATGCTACGGAAGCTGTCAAGCCCCCCCGCCAACCGGCGTGCGTGCGCCGGCCGTCGCCCGCCTTGTCAGGCCACGCCGTGCGTGCGGAACCAGGCCAGGCAGCGGCGCCAACCGTCCTCGGCCGGCTGCTGGCGGAAGGTGGGCCGGTAGTCGGCGTGGAAGGCATGCGGCGCTTCGGGGTAGACCACGAACTCGCTCTTCTTCGCCGCGTCGTTGCCGGCGGCCAGCGCGCGCTTCATCTGTTCCACCGTGTCCAGCGGGATGCCGGTGTCGGCCGTGCCGTACAGGCCCAGCACCGGGCCCTTGAGCGAGGCGGCCACGTCCACCGGGTGGCGCGGCGTCAGCGGCGAACTGGCGCCCACCAGGCGGCCGTACCAGGCCACGCCGGCCTTGATCTGCGGGCTGTGCGCCGCGTACAGCCAGGTGATGCGCCCGCCCCAGCAAAAGCCGGTGATGGCGCTCTTGGAGGTGTCGGCACCCTGGGTGCGGGCCCAGGCCAGCGTGGCGTCCAGGTCGCCCATCACCTGCTCGTCGGGCACCTTGGAGATGACCTCGGCGATGAGCTTGGCGACTTCGCCGTAGGCCGCAGCATCGCCCTGGCGCACGAACAGCTCCGGCGCGATGGCGAAGTAGCCGGCATGCGCAAAACGCCGCGCCACGTCGGCGATGTACTCGTGCACGCCGAAGATCTCGCTGATCACCAGCACCACCGGCGCCCCGGTGCGCCCGGCCGGCGCGGCGCGGTAGACCGGCATGCTGAAGTTGCCCACCGGCACCATCACCTCGCCCGCCACCAGGCCATCGGCAGAGGTCTTGACCGCCGTCTGCGCCGCCACCGGCCCCGCTGCAGCGGCAAAGCCCACCCCCAGGCTGCCGGCGACAAAACCGCGCCGGCCCAGGGTCGGCTGCTCAGGCACCAGGGTGTCGAACTCTTGCTTCAGCATGTCGGGTCTCCTGTGGTGTGCGGCTGACGCCTTTGAAAGCGCGCGATTCTAGGGAGCGGCCCGGGTACGATCCAGCCCCATGGAACCGAGGGTCAATCCGGGTGGGCTGCTGGCGGCGGTGGACATGGGGTCGAACAGCTTCCGGCTCGAGATCGGCCAGATGCCCGAGGGCCGCTACCGGCGTGTCGACTACCTGAAGGAAACCGTGCGCCTGGGCGGCGGGCTGGACGGCAACGGCATGCTCACCGAGGAAGCGGCGCAACGGGGCCTGGCCTGCCTGCGCCACTTTGCCGGGCGGCTGGCCGGCTTTGCGCCCGGCCAGGTGCGCGCCGTGGCCACGCAGACGCTGCGCGAGGCGCGCAACCGCAACGCCTTCCTGCTGCGCGCGCAGGAGGCACTGGGCCACCCCATCGAGGTGATCTCCGGGCGCGAGGAAGCGCGGCTCATCTACGCCGGCGTGGCCCACATGCAGCCCGGCGACGAACGCCGGCTGGTCATAGACATAGGCGGGCGCTCCACCGAGCTGATCCTGGGCCAGGGCCGCATGCCGCTGGTGGCGGAGTCGTTCGGCGTGGGCTGCGTGGGCCTGTCGCTGCGCTTCTTCGAAGGCGGGCAGATTTCCGAGGCCGGTTTCCGTGCCGCCCAGGTGGCGGCCGGCGCCGAGCTGGAAGAAGCGCTGCAGGCCTTCGCACCGGCGAACTGGCGCACGGCCATGGGCTCGTCGGGCACGGCCGGCGCGGTGTCGCAGCTGCTGGCGGCCAGCGGCGTCACCGACGGCCGCATCACGCCCGCCGCGCTGCGCTGGTGCATGGAGCGCTGCATGGCCGCCGGGCATGTGGACCGCATCGACCTGCCGGGCCTGAAGCCCGAGCGGCGTGCGGTGCTGCCGGGCGGCCTGGCCATCCTGTACACGCTGGCGGCGCACTTCGACATCCCCGAGCTGTGGCCGGCCAAGGGCGCGCTGCGCCAGGGCGTGATCGTGGACCTGCACGAACGCCTGCTGGCATTGCAGCGCCGCCGCCCGCGCGATGTGCGCGACGACACCGCCACCGAGCTGCAGCAGCGTTTCGCGGTGGATGCCGAACAGGCGCGCCGCGTGACCGCGGTGGCGCTGGCGCTGTACGACGGTGCGGTGCCCAACCCCGACATCGAGACCCGCCGCGAACTGGCCTGGGCCTGTGCGCTGCACGAGATCGGCCTGATGGTCTCGCACCACGACCACCACCGCCACAGCGCCTACCTGATCGCCCACGTGGACGCGCCGGGCTTTTCGCAAAGCCAGCAGCGTCGCATAGGCGACCTGGTGCTGGCCCAGCGCGGCGGCCTGCGCAAGGTGGAGCCGCAACTGGCCAGCGACAGCTTCGCCTGGCAGGTGCTGTGCCTGCGGCTGGCAGCGATCAAGTGCCATGCCCGCGGCGACGTGGATGCACGCGCGCTGACGCTGCAGCCCGCCGGCCGCGACGCGCGGCTGCACTACTCGCCGCGCTGGGCCGAAGGCCATCCGCGGGCGCTGTTCCTGCTGCAGGAAGAAGCCGCCACCTGGGCGCGCAGCGGCCCGCTGCAGCTGCTGCTGCCGGGTTGACGCCGGCCCCGCAGCCTGGCCGTCGCGCCGGCAGCGGGCTCAGTTCGTCGAGGCGCCCGAGGCTTCGACAACCGCCTTCCAGCGCGTGCGCTCGCTCAGCGCCAGGTCGGCCATCTGCTGCGGCGTGCTGGGCGTGGCCTGCAGGCTGCGCTCGCGCAGGCGGCCGGCAAAGTCCGGTGCGCTCAAGGTGGCCTGCAGGGCGCTGTTCATCCTCTGCACGATCTCCGCGGGCAGCCGGGCCTGGCCGACCAGCGCAAACCACACGGTGGTGGTGAGCTCCGGGTAACCCAGCTCGGTGACCGTGGGCACGTCGGGCAGCTGGAACCAGCGTTCGCGCGAAGTCACCGCCAGCGCACGCACACGCCCGGCCTGAATCTGCGACAGCAGTTGCGGCATGTTGTCGGTGTTGAACTGCACCTCACCGCCGACCACGGCCTGCATGGCCGGGCCGTTGCCCCGGTAAGGCACGTGCGTGACGTCGATCCCCAGACGGGTCTTGATCAGCTCGTTGAGCAGGTGGCCGGTGCTGCCTATGCCGGCGCTGGAGTACGAGAGCTTGCCCGGGTTGGCCTTGGCATGGTCGATCAGGCCCTGGAAGCTGGTGACCGGCAGGCTGGGCGGCACGACGATGGCGTTGGTCGTCTCGGCCACCAGCGACACCGGCACCAGGTCGGCCACCGGGTCGTAGCCTAGGTTGTCCTTGTGCAGGAACTGGTTGATGGACATCTGGGACTGCGTGACCATCAGGAAGTAGTGGTCGTCCAGCTGGGCCTTCGCAAACACCGACGTGCCTATGGAGCCACCGCCGCCGCCGCGGTTTTCGACGACCACGGTCTGCCCCAGTTGTTCACCCAGCTTCTGTGCCACCAGCCGGGTCAGGATGTCGGTGGACCCTCCGGCAGCGTAGGGCACCAGCAGCCGTATCGGGCGGCTGGGCCAGGCGGACTGGGCGGCGCCGGACAGCGGCAGGCCAAGGGCCGCCGCCGCTGTCAGGCCCAGAACATGGCGTCGATGGAGTTTCAGGTGGTGCATGGTGTCTCCTTGTTGTGGTGGACAGGGTTGGGCACGGCAGGCCGCCGCTCCCGGGTGAGGGCATTCAGGACGCGGCGGCGGCGATGCGCTCCAGCGCGCGCGCACGCAGCCCGCTGAGCGTGCTGCGCGGCGTGATGGCTTCGGGATCCGTGACCAGTTCGATGAGGCTGGCGCGGTCCGCCGCCAGTGCACGCGCCAGCGCGGCAGGAAAGTCCGCCGTGCGTTGCACACGCTCGCCGGCCAGGCCGTAGGCCCGGGCGAGTGCGACGAAGTCGGGGCTGGCGAGGTCGGTGCCCAGCACCCGCCCCGGGTACTGCATCTCCTGGTGCATGCGTATGCTGCCGAAGATGCCGTTGTTGACCACGATGACGATGAGCTTCAAGCCCAGCTCCTGCACCGTCGCCAGCTCTTGCAGGCTCATCTGCAGGCAGCCGTCGCCGGCAAAACAGACCACCGTGCGCCCGGGCTCGGCGATGGCCGCGGCACAAGCCGCCGGCAGGCCGTAGCCCATGGCGCCGCTGGTGGGGGCCAGTTGCGTGCGCAAGCCCGTGTAGGTGAAGAAGCGGTGCACCCAGCCGGCGTAGTTGCCGGCCCCGTTGCTGACGATGCTGTCGTCGGGCAGCACCTCGCGCAGGTGCAGCACCACCTCGGACAGGTTGAGTTCACCCGCCATGGGCTGCGGTTGCTGGTAGCGGCGGTAGCCGGCGCGGGCTGCGGCGGTCCAGTCCGCCCAGGGCGGTGGCCGCAGCGGCGGCCAGTCCGCCAGCGCCTCGCAGAAGGCCGCCGGGTCGGCGTGGATGAGCAGGTCCGCCTGGTAGACCCGGCCCAGCTCCGAGGCATCGGCATGCACGTGCACCAGGCGTTGCCGGGGCCGCGGCACCTGCAGCAGGCTGTAGTCGGCGGTGGTGGTTTCGCCCAGGCGCGAGCCGACGCACACGATGAGGTCGGCCTCGCGCACGCGCGCGGCCAGCGCGGGGTCGGCCCCCAGGCCCAGGTCGCCCACGTAGTGCGGGTCCCGGTTGTCGAACAGGTCCTGGCGCCGAAAGCCGGTGCACACCGGCAGGTTCCAGCGTTGTGCGAAGCCCTGCATCGCCAGCGAGGCCTCGCGCGTCCACCCGCCGCCGCCCAGCAGCACCAGGGGGCGCGACGAAGCTTCCAGCAACGAGCGCAGCCCGTGCAGCGCCGCGGCACCGGGGCAGGTGCGCACCGGCGTGTAGCCCGCCACGTCCTGCACGCGGGCCTGCTCGTACAGCAGGTCCTCGGGCAGGGCCAGCATCACCGGGCCTGGCCGGCCGCTGGTGGCGACATGGAAGGCGCGGCTGAGCAGCTCCGGCAGCCGTTCGATGCGGTCGACCTGGGCCACCCACTTGCACAGGCTGCCGAAGACCGCCGGGTAGTCCAGCTCCTGCCAGGTCTCGCGGCCCAGCGCGTGGCGGCCCACCTGCCCCACCAACACCACCAGCGGCGTGGAGTCCTGCCGCGCGGTGTGGATGGCCACGCTGGCATGCGTGGAGCCGGGCCCGCGCGTCACCAGGCACACGCCCGGCTGGCCGCGCAGCTTGCCGTAGGCCTCGGCCATGTGGCCGGCGTTGGCCTCATGGCGGCAGGTGACCAGGCGGATGCTGTCCTGCATGTCGTACAGCGCATCCAGCACGGGCAGGAAACTCTCGCCGGGCACGCTGAACAGGGTGTCCACGCCGTGCGCGCGCAAGGCATCGACGACGATGCGCCCCCCGCTGCGCAAGGGCAAGGCCGGCGGGTTGCTGGCGTCCAGGCTCATGTGCAGATCTCCGTGTCATGCGCCTGGGTGCGCAACGCGTGCTTGCGGACCTTGCCCAGCGCCGTGCGCGGCAAGGCTTGAACAAAACGGTAGCGCCGGGGAATCTTGAAGCCCCCCAGGTGCGCGCGGCAAAAGGCGATCAAGGCCTCGGCGCTCAGCGGCTGATCCAGGCCCCGGGCGGGCACGATGACCGCCAGCAGCGCCTCGCCGTAGCGGGCGTCCGGCACGCCGACCACGGCGACCTCGCTCACCGCGGGGTGCTGCTCCAGCACGCGCTCCACTTCGCGCGGGTACACGTTTTCGCCCCCGGTGATGACCATCTCCTTGCGCCGCCCCAGCACGTGCAGGTAGCCCTCCTCGTCCAGGCGGCCGATGTCGCCGGTGTGGAACCAGCCGCCGCGAAACGCTGTGCGGTTGTCCTCGTCGCGGTTCAGGTAGCCGGGGGACACCTGCGGGCCGCGCGCCACGATCTCGCCGGCCTCGCCGGGCCCGGCCTCGTCGCCTTGTTCGTCCAGAAACCGCAGTTGCACCAGCGGCAGCGGGCGACCCGCGGCGCGCAGCAGTGCCGGGCGCCCCTGCAAGGCCTGCCGATGCGCGTGTTCGTCCAGCAAGGCCAGTAGCGGGGATGTTTCCGTCAGGCCGTAACACTGGTGGAAGCCCACCCCTTCGAAGGCCGCCAGCGCGCGCCGCAGCAACCCTTCCTCTATGGGCGAGGTGCCGTAGCTGATCAGGCGCAGGCTGCGCAGGTCGTGCGCCTGCAGCCGCCCTTCTTCGAGCACGCGCAGGATCATGGTCGGCACCAGGCTCAGGATGGACACCTGGTGGCGCGCAGTCGCCGCCAGCACCGCCTCTGCGGAAAACTCCGGCAGGTAGACATGCGAGCCGCCGCACAGGCTGAGCGCGGTGGCCTTCAGGTCGGTGGAATGGAACATGGGCGCCACGTGCAGGTACACGTCCTGCGGCCGCACGGCCATGCACTGCGCCAGCTGCAAGGCATTGGCCACCACGTTGCGATGCGTGAGCCGCACGCCCTTGGCACGCCCGGTGGTGCCGCCGGTGTACAAGACGATGGCGTCGTCGCCCTCCTCGGCCTCGTGCACCGGGGCAGGCGCCGCGGCGGCAATCTGCTGCAACAAGCCCGCACCGGCGCTGGCGCCCGGTCCGCCCAGGGGCATGGGTCGGGCGATGGCACGCCAGCGCGCCAGGGCCGGCGACGCCAGCAGCGGCCACAGCGCCTCGTCGACAAACAGCGCCTGGCACCCGGCATCGTCCAGCAGCTCGGCCAGCTCGCCGGGAGCCAGCCGAAAGTTCAGCGGCACCGGCACGATGCCGGCCCAGTACCCGGCCTGCAGCAACTGCGCCTGCAGCACGGCATTGCGCCCGAGCAGGCCGAAGCGCTGACCGGGCCGCAGGCCCAGGCCGAGCAGCACCGTGGCCGTGCAGGCAATCCGGTGCACATACTCGCGCCAGGTCCACTGGCCGCCATCGCCCCGAATGGCCGGCCGGTGCCCGTGCACCGCGGCGGTACTGCGCAGCAGGCCCGGCAGCGTCAGCATGCGCGGCGCCCCCACGCGGCGCCACGGCTTGGCAGCCCCCCGCTCACAGCTTGCGCTCCTTGGCGTTCCAGTGCCTTTCCAGGTTGGCGATCAACTGGTCGCTGAGATGGCAGAACGCCTGCTCGTAGGCGTAGGTGGCCATGTAGCGACGGAAGGTCTCCGGCGGCTCGGCCTGCACGCGGATGGCCTTCCGGTTGCCGCCGGCGCTGACCATGCCGGACCCCACGGCATTGGCCACACACTCGGCCAGCGCCCCCTCGATCTGGTCGCGTTCCACCACCTCGTTGGCGAGGAGGCGGCCTTCCGCCGTGTCGGCGTGAAAGACCTTGTCGAACATGATGGCCTGGCGCGCCAGGCGCTCGCCCACGAAGCGAGGCAGCCGCATGTTCGACGAACCCGGCAGGAACCCTTCCTTGCGCGCCGGCAGGCTGAAGTAGGCGCTCTTCTCCGCGATCACGTAATCCACCACCAGCAGCAGCTGGCAACCGCCGCCGATGGCGAAGGCCTCGACCACCGCGACCCAGGGCTTCTCCAGCGTCTGCTCGGGCTCGTCGCTGGGCGGCGTCCAGCTGTTGGGCACCTCCAGCGGCAGCAGCCCGCGGTACAGCTTGCTGTGCATGGACAGGGCGCGGAACAGGAAGGAGACATAGCTCTGCCGCCCCTGGTAGATGCGCGTCAGGTTGATGCCCGAGCAGAAGACACGGCGCCCCGCGTACTTGGGGTGGGAAACCACGCTGCCGCGCAGCACGCCCATGCGCACCTCGGGGTGCAGCAGCAGCAGGTCGATGGTCACCTCCAGCGGCCCGACGGTGGTGTCGTCCTCGGAGTTCAGGTACCGCTCGTTGTGCAGCGTGATGTAGCCGGTGTTCTCGCGCACCTCCACCCGCACCGTGCCCAGGTCGGCGTGCCCGCTGCGGCAGAAGTCGTCCAGCCTGGCCAGCGCCTCTTCGGTGGGGCGCAGCATGGCGCGCACCAGATGGCCGCCGGCCACCGGGTCGGCAAACACCTGGCTGGCGAACAGGCCCTGGGCGATCTCCAGGCCGTCCTTGTCGGCCTGCGGCAGGCGTGCCTCTTCGGCCAGCTCGGCCTGGCCGGGCAGGATGTCCGGCAGGCGCTGTGCAGCCTCTTCGAACAAGGTGTCTATGCGCAGCGAGCGGCGGCCACCGTCCGTGAGCCGCCCATACAGCGTCACCGCATGGCGGCGAAAGAAACGCCAGCGCAGATCGGCCATGAGATGCACCACGGCATGCCCGGCCGAGCGTTGTGCTTCGTCGCGCGCCGAGCGCAGCGGCAAGCAGGCCAGCAGGGCCTGGCCCTGACGAACCGCTGTGCGCACCAGCGCTGCAGCGTCCTCCAGCGTTGCCGCAGGCGGTTGTGCCTCGGCGTCCAGCAGGCTCTGCAGGAAGGCGGCCACTGCATCGGCCGGCAGCCCACCCGCCCGCAGGCGATCCGCCCGCAGCGCGGGCGCAATGGCCTCTATCAAGGCGTCTCCTTTTGACTTTCTGGGGCCGCGACGAACGGGGGCCGCGCGGTGGCGGCCAGCCGTTGCCTGAAAGGACACCGCCCCTGGCCTCTGGCAGCCTCTCGCCGCCCTGGCGGGCAGTCTAGGAAGTGGGCCTGCAGGGCCGCAACCGACGAATAGTCCGCCCCCCGCGAGGAAAGCTCACGCGCCCGCCAGGCGTGTCGGGGGCTTGGGCCCTCAAGCAGGCAGCTTGTCGAACCATTGCGCCACGGCCCGGTCGGTGTCGCCGCCTTCGCGGCACAACCAGGCATGGAAGTCGTCGGCAGCGTGGTGCAGCGGCCCGGTGGCGCGCGAGTGTGCGTAGTACTGCCGCTGCAGCGCCCCGCGTCGGCCAAACGGCGCGCACAGGCGGCGGTCGGCCAGGTCGTCCAGCACCAGCGCCAAGGGCACCAGGACCACGCCCAGGCCGTCGGCCGCCGCCTGCAGGGCGAAGAACATCTCTTCGAAATCCAGCGTGGCCGCCGCCGGCAAGCCGTCATGGCCGGAGGCCTGGAACCAGTCCGCCCACCGATAGAGTTCGGTGTGGTAGGTCAACAGCGTGTGCCGCGCCAGGTCGCCTGGGCCGCGCAAGCCGCCGTCGCGGGCCAGCGCCACGCTGCACACCGGCACCACCGTCTCGTGCATGAAGGGCTCGGAACGGCAACCCGGCAAGGGCTGGCGGCCGCCGCGAACCGCCACGTCGTACTCGTCCGGTGCAAACGCCACCGGCGCGAGCGAGGTGGTCAGCAGCAGCTCACGGCGTGGGCGCTTGAAACCGGCAAGGCGCGGGATCAGCCACCGCATCGAGAACGTGGGTGGTGCACTCACCCGCAGCGCGTCGGGCTGCGCGCCATCGCGCACCGCCATCGACGCCGCGCCCAGGCGCCCCAGCGAGGCGCGCACCTCGGCTTCGTACGCGCTCCCCACTTCGGTCAGCACCAGGCCGGAGGAAGTGCGCTGGAACAAGGGCGTGCCCAGCCAGGACTCCAGCAGCGCCACCTGCCGCCCGATGGCGCCATCGGTGACGTGCAGCTCGGCAGCCGCCTGCTTGAAGCTGGCATGGCGCGCGGCCGCGGCAAAGGCACGCACCGCGTTCAGGGGAGGAAGCTTCTTCATGGCACGCCGAGGCCGGCGATTCTGCCTGCACCGCCCGTGGCACCGCTACAGCAGCTCGGGCGACATCACCGCCTGCAGCACCACGCGCGCGCCGCCTTCGCGGTCGCGCGAGCGCAGCCACCACACCGCGGCCTTGCGCACGCTCCAGGCCAGCGGCTGGTCCGACAGCAGGTACGCCGCAGCCAGGCCCAGGGTGGGTTGGTGGCCGATGACCAGCACCGGCTCGCGCGCGTCGGGCCAACGCGAGGCCACCAACAGCGCCTCCACACCGTGGTCTGGCGCCAGCGCCGCCACTGTCTTGAAACGCCGCTCCAGCGCGGCCGCGGTCTGCTGGGTGCGCCGGGCCGGGCTGGCCAGCACCCGCGTGCTGGCCGGCAGCTGGCGGTTCAGCCAGGCGGCCATGCGCTGTGCCTGGCGCTCGCCCTTGGGCGTCAGCGCCCGGTCCAGGTCGTCTTCACCCTCGCGCGGTTCGAAGGCCTCGGCATGGCGCCACAACAGCAGGTCCACCGGCGCATCCTTGAAGGCGCTGTCTTCAGGTGGGCGCGAAGCGGGCCATCAAGGCCTGCTGTGCGCTCACCCCTTCGCCCGCATCACCGCCGGCACGCTGGTAGCTGCCGTCGGCGCGCAGCTCCCAGGCTTCGCGGCGGTCGTGCAGGTAGGGCACCAAGGCCTCGTCGATGACGCGCTGGCGCAGCGCACGGTCGCGCACCGGCCAGGCGATCTCTATGCGCCTGAACATGTTGCGGCTCATCCAGTCGGCGCTGCTGAGGTAAAGCACCTCGTCGTCGTCGCCTTCGCCCCAGCGGAAGTAGAGGATGCGCGAGTGCTCCAGGAAACGCCCCACCACCGAGCGCACGCGTATGTTGTCGGTGTGGCCCGGCACGTCCGGCGGCAGCATGCAGGCGCCGCGCACCACCAGGTCTATGCGGGCCCCTGCGCGCGCTGCCGCCACCAGGGCGTGGATGAGCGCGGGGTCGGTCAGCGCGTTGAGCTTGGCCACCACGCGCGCCGGCCGGCCGGCGCGCGCCGCCTCGGCCACCTGCTCCAGGTGGCGCAGCATGCGCCGGTGCAGCACGAAGGGCGCCGTCACCAGGTGGCGCGGCGCGTGCACGCGGGCCTGGCTGGCCAGTTGCTGGAACACCGCGTCGGCATCGGCGGTGAGCCCGGGGTCGGCGGTGAGGTAGCCGATGTCGGTGTACAGCTTGGCGGTGCGCGGGTTGTAGTTGCCGGTGGACAGGTGGGCATAGCGCCGCAGCCGCGGCCCGCTGCGGCCGGCCTCACGCCGCGTCACCAGCAGCAGCTTGGCGTGGGTCTTGAGCCCCACGATGCCGTACACCACCTGCACGCCCACGGCCTCCAGCCGCTCGGCCCAGTTGATGTTGGCCTCTTCGTCGAAGCGCGCCTTGAGCTCGACGACGACCAGCACCTCCTTGCCGCGGCGCGCCGCCTCCAGCAGCAGGTCCATCAGCACACTTTCCCGGCCGGTGCGGTAGATGGTCTGCTTGATGGCCAGCACCTCGGGGTCGCTCACCGCCTCGCGCAGGAACTCCACCACCGGATCGAAGCTTTCAAAGGGGTGGTGCAGCAGCACGTCGGACTCGCGCAGCCGCTGGAACACGCCCACGCCGCGCGGCAGCCGGCCGGCCGGCCACGGGGCTTCCCAGGGCGCGAAGCGCAGGCCGTCGGCATCGGCCTGGTCTATGAGCTGGTTCAGGCGCACCAGGTTGACCGGGCCGTTGACCTTGTACATGGCCACTTCCGGCAGGCCGAACTGGCGCAGCAGCAGGGCAGAGAGCTCCGGCGGGCAGGTGTTGACCACTTCCAGCCGTATGGCCTGGCCGAAGTGGCGCGTGGTCAGCCCGCTGCGCAGCGCCTGGCGCAGGTTGGTGACATCGTCGTTCTCGACATCCAGGTCGGAGTCGCGCGTGACGCGGAACTGTGAAAACGACTCCACCGTGCGCCCGGGAAACAGCTCGCCCAGGTGGGCGCGTATCACGCTGGTCAGCAGCACGAAGCCTTGGGCGCCGGGGGTCAGCGCGGCCGGCAG
This sequence comes from Burkholderiaceae bacterium, assembly GCA_037190565.1. GTDB lineage: Bacteria > Pseudomonadota > Gammaproteobacteria > Burkholderiales > Burkholderiaceae_C > Rubrivivax. The sequence continues at coordinate 64,787 of JBBCJV010000019.1, read as the reverse complement.
GCGTATCACCCGCGGCAGCACCCGGGGTACCTTGACGATGGCGATCTGGTTCTCGCGGCCGAAGGCGTCGCGCCCGCCCAGCCGGGCGATGAAGTTCAGCGACTTGTTGGCCACCATGGGAAACGGGTGGCTGGGGTCCAGGCTCACCGGCACCAGCAGTGGCCGCACCTGGGCCTCGAAGAACTGCTGCACCCATTCGCGCTGTGGGTCGTCGCGCTCGGCGTGGTTCAGGATGAGGATGCCGGCACGCCGCAGCGCCGGCATCACCACGTCGTTGAACAGCAGGTACTGCTCGTCGATCAGCTCGTGCGCCGCCTTGGCCACCGCGGCCAGGTCGGCCCGCGTGACGCCGCTGGTGGGCTGGCGTGTGGCTTCGATGATGTCGGCCACCCGCACCTCGAAGAACTCGTCGAGGTTGGAGCTGACGATGGTGATGTAGCGCAACCGCTCCAGCAGCGGCACGTCCTCGCGCTCGGCCTGCGCCAGCACGCGACGGTTGAACTGCAGGATGGCGCGTTCGCGGTTGAGCAGCACCAGCGCCGCGGCGGTCGCCGGCGGCACCGTGGCAACCGCTTCAGAGGCGGCGCGGGAGTCGTCGGTCATCCACGCAGTGTAAGGACTCCTTGTGACAGTGCAATGACCGCACGACCGTCGGCACGGCCGCGATGATCACGGTCATTCCCGAACCACGCAAACCTCGGCCCCTGAGGAGCCTGATGTGAAGGCCAACAGCCAGACCAGCGCGCCGTGGGCATCCAGTTGGGCCAGGTAGAAGCTGCGCAGATCGGCATGCGCATGCGGGCAGGAGTCGGAGGCGCTGATTAAAGTCAACACGGCTCCCGCGGAGCTTGTGCCGGACCAGCGATTGGATGCGTCAAACTCCAGCGTCAGCCATTGCCAGCCATTGAACAGCAGCTGTTCGGCTCCGATGTCCACACCCGCCCAGAGCGTAGCGGCCTTGACATAGCTGCCGCCCCCGTCCAAGCCGCGCAGGTCGGCCTGTCGAGGGTCCAAGGCAGCAGCCAGGGACTGGGGCCAGGATTGCTGATTGCTCGAAGCGCCGTAATGGCCCCGGGGCAACAAGATCTCGCCAGGCGCCAAGCGCCCAGCCGACAACGCCTGCCGGGTCTGGACCAGCGCTGCATGCAGACGCCCTTGGCTCCAGCCGGCCAGCGGGCCGGCCAGCGGTTGCAACTGCACCAGCGTGCCCTGCGGCCCCACCCAGGCATCGGCCCGGAAGTCACTTCCCGAGACACGCTGCACGCCCTCGTCGACGCGCACCAGGCCGACGGCGAGCCGTTGGCCGTTGTCCAGGACGAAGACGCCGTCGAAGGCTTCGGACGCCGCTGGCCAGCGCCACGAGGCTTTCAACTCGTCCCGCAGCATCGTCAGCTTGCGGTCGTCTTGCAATGTTTGCCCGACCTTCCACGACGCCACAGCGGTGCTGGCATCCAGGAACTCACGCCTGAACGCCGCACCGGCGGTGGCGGACACCGTGCGCTGCAGCACTGCGGTCTGCGCGCCTACCCAGGCGGCGTCGGTCAGCGACGGCAGCAACGCTTCAAGCCGGGGCCGCAAGCTGTCACCGGCTGCGGCGTGCAGCAGCGCGAGTTGCGCCACCTGCAGCGGCGGTACGGCAAAGCCCGACTCCAGAGCGGCCGCCGCACCCAGCGCAAGGCTGTCGTCGGCGACGCGGGCCTGTGTCGCGGCATCGACCGCCGCGGCCCGTGTGGATGGCGCGTGACCGTCCAGTGTGACAAGCCCGGCGCTCACCTCGGCACCGGCGGCGCCGGCCCGAGCGCCGCCAGACGGCGGTTCACCGCCACCGCCGCAAGCTGCGAGGCAAAGCCCCGCCAGCAAGCCTGCCAGCCCCCGCGCAACACGCGACCAGGAGCCCGAGTAACCGACCACCCACCGCATGAAACACCTCCCCGCTTTTATAGCGGTGACGTTAGCACGCGGCGTGTCGGCCAGGCCCGCAGCGCCGCACCGGCCCCTCCCCACAAGCATGGGGGGTAGGCATCACACCGCCAACAGGTGCGTGCGGTAGTGCAACAACTCGTCGATGGACTCGTGGATGTCGGCCAGCGCGGTGTGCGCCTGCGCCTTCTTGAAACCTTCCATGGCCGCCGGCTTCCAGCGCCGCGCCAGCTCCTTGAGCGTGCTGACGTCCAGGTTGCGGTAGTGGAAGTAGGCCTCCAGACCGGGCATGGTGCGCGCCAGAAAGCGCCGGTCCTGGCAGATGCTGTTGCCGCACATGGGGCTTTTGCCGCGCGGCACGTGGCGCTGCAGAAAGGCGATCACCGCCGCCTCGGCCGCGGCTTCGTCGGTGGTGGAGGCGCGCACGCGCTCGGTCAGCCCGCTGCGGCCGTGGGTGCCCTTGTTCCAGGCGTCCATGCCGTCCAGCACCGCGTCGCTCTGGTGGATGGCCAGCACCGGCCCTTCCACGCGCACCGTGACCTGCGGGTCGGTGACCACCACGGCCACCTCGATGATGCGGTCGCGGTCCGGGTCCAGGCCCGTCATTTCCAGGTCGATCCAGATCAGGTTCTGGTCGCTGGGGGCCAGCGTGGGCTCGGTAGGCGGGGTGCTCATGGGTGCAACAAGAGGCCAGGGCGAAGCCGGCATTCTCGCCCACCTCCCGCCCGCACCGCGCCCCTCTACACTTCAGCCCGATGTTCAGCGACTACACCGTCACCTATGCCTTCGCCGGCGCGCTGCTGCTGTCGTTGGCAGTGCGCTACCTGCTGTCCACGCGGCAGATGCGCCACGTGGCGGCGCACCGCGACCAGGTGCCGCCGGCGTTTGCCGCCACGGTCACGCCGCAGGCCCATCGCCGTGCCGCCGACTACACGCTGGCCAACGGCCGCTTCGGCCTGGTCAGCACCGCCTTCGGCGCCGTGGTGCTGCTGGGCTGGACGCTGCTGGGCGGGCTGGATGCACTCAACAGCCTGCTGCGCGACGCCGTGCAGCCACGCTGGGGCGACATGACCTACCAGTTGGCGCTGCTGGCCGCTTTTGCGGTCATCGGCAGCCTGCTGGAGCTGCCGCTGTCCTGGTACCACAGCTTCCGGCTGGAGCAGCGTTTCGGTTTCAACCGCATGACGCTGAAGCTGTGGCTGGCCGACCTGGCCAAGGGCACGCTGCTGGCGGCCGTCATAGGCCTGCCGCTGGCGGCGCTGGTGCTGTGGATCATGGCCGTCTCCGGCGGCTGGTGGTGGCTGTGGGCCTGGCTGGCCTGGACCGGCTTCAACCTGCTGCTGCTGGTGATCTACCCCACGCTGATCGCGCCGCTGTTCAACAAGTTCGAGCCGCTGGCCGACGAGGCGCTGAAGTCGCGCGTGACGGCGCTGATGCAGCGTTGCGGCTTTGCCGCGCGCGGCCTGTTCGTGATGGACGGCAGCCGGCGCTCGGCCCATGCCAATGCCTACTTCACCGGCCTGGGCGCGGCCAAGCGCGTGGTGTTCTACGACACCCTGCTGTCGCGCCTGACGCCGGCCGAGGTGGAGGCCGTGCTGGCGCACGAGCTGGGCCATTTCAAGCACCGGCATGTGGCCAAGCGCATCGTGCTGTTGTTTGCCGCCAGCCTGGCCGGGCTGGCGCTGTTGGGTTGGCTGGCCGGCAGCGCGGCCTTCTACAGCGGGCTGGGCGTCACGCCCAACCTGACGGCGTCCAACGACGCGCTGGCGCTGATCCTGTTCATGCTGGCGCTGCCGCCGTTCACCTACTTCCTGTCGCCGCTGGCGGCGCAGCTGTCGCGCCGCGACGAGTTCCAGGCCGATGCCTTTGCCTGCGCCCAGGCCGACGGCGGCGCCCTGGCCAGCGCGCTGCTCAAGCTGCACGAGGACAACGCCACCACGCTGACGCCCGACCCGGTGTACGCCCGCTTCTACTACTCGCACCCGCCGGCGGCCGAACGCCTGGCCGCCCTGCCCCGCCCTGCGACCTGAGAGTGTGAAGACCGCCATGACCGACTTGACGCAGCAGCACTGCCGACCCCTGGAAGGCCAGCCGCCCATGAGCGCAGCCGAGATCCAAAGCCATCTGGCCGCCGCGCCGGGCTGGGCGCTGGTGGACGGCGCCATCCAGAAGCACTACGCGTTTCCCGACTTCCACCGCACCATGGCCTTCGTCAACGCGCTGGCCTGGGTGGCGCACGCTGAAGACCACCACCCCGACCTGCAGTTGAGCTACGGCCACTGCATCGTGCGCTTCAACACCCACTCGGTGGGCGGCATCTCGCTCAACGACTTCATCTGCGCCGCCCGCGTCGACGCCTTGCTGCGCTGATGCACAACCACAGCGCGCCCGAGGGCACGCTGGACGGCGGCCTGGTGGTGGCCGCCTACGGCCGCCAGGCCCTGGTGGAAACGCCCGACGGCGAGCGTGTGCTGTGCCACACGCGCGGCAAGAAGAGCGAGCTGGTGGTGGGCGACCGTGTGCGCTGGCAGCGTGCCGGCGACGGCGGTGTGATCGAAGGCCTGGAGCCGCGGCGCAACCTGCTGTTTCGCCAGGACGAATGGCGCAGCAAGAGTTTTGCCGCCAACCTGGACCAGGTGCTGGTGTTGGTGGCCGGCGAGCCCATGTTCAGCGAAGGCCAGCTGGCACGTTCACTGATCGCGGCCGAGCTGGCCGGCATACAGGCGCTGGTGGGCCTGAACAAGACCGACCTGCCTGTCGCCGAGCTGGCGCGTGAGCGCCTGGCGCCCTACCGGCGCATGGGCGTGCCCATGCTTGAGCTGGCGCTGAAGGCCACGCCTGACGCCGCACGCGCCACGCTGCTGCCGGCGCTCACGGGCCGCACGACGCTGGTGCTGGGCCCCAGCGGCATGGGCAAGAGCACCTTGATCAACCTGCTGGTGCCGCAAGCTGCAGCGCAGGTGGGCGAGATCTCGCGCGCACTGAACGCCGGCCGCCACACCACCACCGCCACCACCTGGTACTGGCTGGACGCCGCGCGCAGCGGCGCGCTCATCGACTCGCCCGGCTTCCAGGAGTTCGGCCTGCGCCAGGTCGCGCCGGAACAGCTGGCCGGGCTGATGCCCGACCTGGCCGCGACGCTGGGCCAGTGCCGTTTCCACAACTGCAGCCACCGCCACGAACCGGGCTGCGGCGTGCGCGAGGCGGCGGCGCGCGGCGAGATCAGCGCCGGGCGCCTGCGCCTGTACGAGCAGCTGTACGAAGAACTGGCAGCGCCCCAGCGCTGGTAGCCGAGAGCGGGGCGGTGCTCAGCCCACCACGTTGGCCAGCGTCAGCAGCGCCAGCAGCAGCATCCACAACACCACCGAGCGCCACACCAGCCCCACCACGCTGGGCAGATGCGCGCCTTGTGGCGGCAGCCCGGCCGTGGAACCCTGGGCCTCGGCAAAGCCCGGCTCGGTACCGGCGCTGAAGGTCTTGCTGCGGTCGGGCGTGACACCCGGCGCGGCGGCACCGCCCAGCTGCACGCCCACGGCACCGGCCGCGGCGGCCAGGATCACGCCTTCGTTGGGGTGCTGCCACAGGCCGGCGTCACGGCGCCAACTGCCCACGGCCTCTTCGAAGTTGCCCACCACGGCAAAGCCGAAGGCCGTCAGCCGCGCCGGCACGTGGTCCAGCCACTCGAAGACGCGGCGGGACAGCTGGCGCAGGTCGTCGTTGGCCGGCGCGTCCAGCGTGCGGTTGCGGTAGGCCCAGTAGCGGCTGCTGAACTCGGCCATGCGGTACAGCACGGCGCCTGTGGGGCCCAGCCCCACCGCGGCCAGCACCACGAACCAGAAGAACACGCCGAACACGTGGCGGTGCGCCGCCAGCAGCGCGTGTTCTATGACATGGCGCAGCACCTCGGTGCGCGGCAACTCGCTGGCGTCCAGGTGGCGCCACTCGGCCAGCAGGCGGCGCGCCTCGTTCTCGTCACCGCGGTCCAGCGCCTCGCGTATGTCGGTGAAGTAGTGGCTGAACTGGCGAAAACCCAGGGTCAGGTACAGCATGGCCACGTCGAAGGCCAGCGCCAGCAGCAGGTGGTGCCTCGCGATCACCAGGTGCAGCGCCGCCACCGCCAGCGTGGGTGCCAGCACCGACACGCACCACACCACCGCGGTGTGGTGGCGCTCACCGGCGTCGAAGTTGCGGCCCGTCCACGCCACCCACGACTTCAGGGTTTCGTGCACCCAGTTGTCGCGCGGCAGGGGTTTGAGCTGTTCGATCAGCAGTGCCAGCAGGACAGCGAAGAAGCTCATCGCCGTCGATGATAGCGGCGGCTACCGCGGGCTCTGCGCCAGGAAGGCGTACAGGTTGCGCAGCATGGACGCCGTGGCCCCCCAGATGAAGACCTCATCGCCGGCTGCGCTGCGCCAGGGCATGGACAGAAACTGCCGGCGACCGCCGCCCCAGACCACGTCGTGCCGCTGGTGGTGCGCCGGGTCCATCAGAAAGGGCAGCGGCACTTCATAGGCCTGCGCCACCTCGTGGGGGTCCAGCACCAGTTGCGCCAGTTCGAAAGGCGGCTGTATCAGCGCCACCACCGGCGTGACCACGAAGCGGGTCACGGTGGTGTACACCGGCAGCTCGCCCAGCACTTCCACGCGGGAGGGTGCCAGGCCCACTTCCTCCTGCGCCTCGCGCAGCGCGGTGCCGGCAGGCCCGGGGTCGCCGGGCTCGGTGCGCCCGCCCGGGAAGCTGATCTGCCCGGCGTGGTCGCGCAGGTGGTCGGTGCGCCGTGTCAGCAGCACCGACAGGCTGTCGCCGCGCTCCACCAGCGGCACCAGCACCGCAGCCGACGCCGGCTCGCGGCCCGGAAAGCTGCCGCCGTCGCCGGGCATTTCCGGCAGCCAGGTGTGGGTGCCAGCGTGCAGGCGCTGGCGCAGCGACGCTGCCGTCAGCTGCTCGCGCGGCAAGGGCGGCAGGTGCGCATCCGTGCCGGACACCGGCACGGTGCGGGGGTCCAGGATGCGGGGCGGCGAGGTCATGCTTACCTGACGCAGCCAAATGCAGCCAACACCGGGCCGGCACGGCCAGCGGCTGGCCTGCCGGCGCGCAGCCCGCGATCAGGCCGCGGGTTGCGCCTTCGTCGTGCTCAGCTTTTCCTTGATGCGGGCCGACTTGCCGCTGCGCTGGCGCAGGTAGTACAGCTTGGCGCGGCGCACGTCGCCGCGGCGCTTGACCTCGATGCCGGCCAGCAGCGGGCTGTACAGCTGGAAGGTGCGCTCCACGCCTTCGCCGCTGGAGATCTTGCGCACGATGAAGCTGCTGTTCAGGCCGCGGTTGCGCTTGGCGATGACAACGCCTTCGTAGGCCTGCACGCGCTTGCGGCTGCCTTCCACGACGTTGACGCTGACGATCACGGTGTCGCCGGGGGCGAACTCGGGAATCTTGCGGCCCAGGCGAGTGATCTCTTCCTGTTCCAGCGTGGCGATCAGGTTCAAGGGGTTCTCCGTAGCGATCTTGCCCAGGGCCGTGGGTAAAAAGTCTTGGTGGCCCGACAGAGGATCGAAAAGCCTTCCATCATAGCACCAGCGACGACAGGAAGCGCTCGTCCGCCGGCTTGAGCCGCCCGGCGGCGCGCGCCGCGGCGATCAGGTCCGGCCGCCGGCGCGCCGTCAGCGCCAGGCTTTGTTCGCGCCGCCAACGTGCCACGTCGGCGTGGTGGCCCGACAGCAACACCGGCGGCACGGCCTGCGGATGCCCGTCTATGTGCAGCAGTTCCGGCCGGCTGTACTGAGGGCCCTCCAGCAAGCCGTCGGAAAAGCTGTCCTGCTGGTGCGACGGTTCGGTGAGCACGCCCGGCTGCAGGCGCGCCACCGCGTCCAGCAGCGCCAGCGCCGGCAGTTCGCCGCCGGAAAGCACAAAGTCGCCCAGGCTCAGCTCCAGCGTCACGCGCGCGTCCAGCACCCGCTGGTCCACCCCTTCGTAGCGGCCGCACAGCAGCACCGCGCCGGGGCCTGTAGCCAGCGCCTGCACCAGGGCCTGGTCCAGGCGGCGGCCGGTGGGTGTGAACATCACCACGGGCGCAGCGGTCGGCTGCGCACGGTCGGTGGCCACGGCTTCCAGCGCCCGCAGCAGCGGCGCCGCCAGCATCACCATGCCGGGGCCGCCGCCGAAGGGGCGGTCGTCCACGCGGCGGTAGGCGCCTTCGGCGAAGTCGCGCAGCGGCCACAGCCGCACGTCCACCTGCCGCTGCTCGAAGGCGCGGCGGGTGATGCCGGCCGTCAGGTGCGGCGCGAACAGCTCGGGAAACAGCGTGATGACGTCAAAGCGCATCGCACGCTTCAGTCGTCCAGGCCCCAGTCGACCTCGATGCGGCGGCCCGGCAGGTCAACCCGGTCCACGTAGGCGTCGACAAACGGGATCAGGCGCTCGCCCTGCGCGTCGCCGGCAGCGGCCTGTATGCGCAGCACGCAGTGCGGGCCGGTTTCCAGCAAGCCCACCACCTCGCCCAGCGCCGCGCCTTCGCGGTTGACCACCGCCAGGCCGATCAAGTCCACCCAGTAGAACTCGTCGTCCTGCGGGGTGGGGAAGCTGGTGCGCGAGATCAGCACCCGCGCGCCGGCCAGCGCCTGGGCCTGGTCGCGGTCGTCCAGGCCGTCGGCGGTGGCGACCACATGGTCGCCCTGGGCACGCGCCTGGCGAACGCGCAGCAGGCGCGGCCAGGGCAGCCCGCCGGCCTTGGGCTCGGGCCCGGGGCGCGGCAGTTCAGGCGCCAGCAGGTACCAGCGCCGGGAGGAAAACAAGGCCTGCGGGTCGGCAGAGAACGGCTTGACCTTCAAGCCGCCCTTCACCCCCCAGGCCCCGACGATGCGGCCGATCTCGACCGCGTCGTCCGGCAGCACGGCCGGGGCTTCGTCCGGGTGCACGCCCGCGCCCCGCTGCCGCTTAGTGCAACCGCCCTCAGGCGGCCTTCTTGGCCTGTTCGACCAGGCGGGCGACCGTGGGCGACAGTTGCGCGCCGGTGCCGGCCCAGTGGGCCACGCGGTCCAGCGCCAGGCGCAGCGGCTGCTCGCCGCCGGCGGCCACGGGGTTGTAGAAACCCACGCGCTCGATGAAGCGGCCGTCACGGCGCTCGCGCGCATCGGCAACGACGATGTTGTAGAACGGGCGCTTCTTGGCGCCGCCACGGGCCAGTCGGATCACGACCATGGGAAAAGTCCTCGAGATACAGGCCGATCGCCGCGCCACGGGAGACACACCGGGTGGGCCATCGAGGGTGGTGCCGGCGCCGTAGATACGCCCGGTGCAGATGTCACCCCGGGCCAGCGCCGAAAACCGCGCATTATATAAACTGCCGCGGCACTGTGGGGTGCTGCGCAGCCCGCCACTCACGATCCTTCTGCCAACCGGCCCCGCCCACCTGCTCATGCCCTCCCCCGCCGCGCTGCTGATACGCGACGCTCAAGCTGCCGACCTGCCCGCCATCACGGCCATCTACCGCGAAGCGGTGCTCACCGGCAGCGCCAGTTTTGAGCTCGAGGCGCCCGACCTGCCCGAGATGACACGCCGTCATGCCGAACTGCGTGCGCGCGGCGGCCCCTGGCTGGTGGCCGACCAGGCCGGGCAGGTGCTGGGTTATGCCTATGCCGGCCCGTTCCGCCCGCGGCCGGCTTACCGCTTCGCCGTGGAGGACTCGGTGTACCTGCATGACCACGCCCGCGGCCGCGGCCTGGGCCGGCTGCTGCTGGCCGAACTGATCGCGCGCTGCGAAACCGCCGGCGCGCGCCAGATGCTGGCCGTCATAGGCGACTCGGCCAACCTGGCATCCATAGGCCTGCACCGCAGCCTGGGGTTTGCGCCGGCCGGGGTGTTGCGCGACGTGGGTCGCAAGTTCGACCGCTGGCTGGATGTGGTGATGATGCAACGCCCCCTGGGCCCCGGGGCGGCATCTGCGCCCGGCACGGCCGCCGCCGACATCTCCCCGCCGGCATGACGCGCTACCGCTCCAAAACGCTGGCCGCCTGGCTGGCGGCGTTGCTGGGCCCGCTGGGCGCCCACCGCTTCTACCTCCACGGCTGGCGCGACAAGCTGGCCTGGCTGCACCTGCCGCCCACGCTGGCCGGTCTGGTGGGCGTGGACCGCCTGCTGGCCCTGGGCCAGGACGACCGGCTGGCCTGGCTGCTGATTCCGCTGCTGGGGCTGATGATCTCGCAGGCCATGCTCACGGCCATCGTCTACGCGCTCACGCCCGACGAGCGCTGGAACGCGCAGCGCAACCCGGGCCTACAGGCCGTGGCCACCGGCTGGGGGCCGGTGCTGGCCGCCATCCTGGCGCTGATGGTGGGCGGCGCGGTGCTGATGGGCACCATCGCCTACGGCGGCCAGAAGTTCTTCGAATGGCAGTTCGAGCACAGCGCAGCGCCTGCGGCGCCGACGGCCTTCAGTCCACGCGCGTGAGGCGCTGGTCCGCGGCGCGCTCGCGCCAGGGCGTCAGATCCCCCAGCGCGGGGTGCGGCCAGTCGGCCGCCAACTCGGCCAGCGGCCACAGCACGAAGGCGCGCTGGTGCAGCCGCGCGTGGGGCACGGCGAAGTCCGGCTCGTCCACCTGCCGCTGGCCGTAGAACAACAGGTCCAGGTCCAGCGTGCGGGGTGCGTTGCGGTAGGCGCGCCGGCGGCCGTGGCGGTGCTCTATGTCCTGCAGCGCGCTCAGCAGGTCACGCGGAGACAGCGTGCTGCGCAGCTCGACCACGGCGTTGAAGAAGTCCGGCCCGGTGGCGTCTATGGGTTCGCTGCGCCACAGCGAAGAACGCGCCACCACACGGGTGCCGGGCAGTTCCGCCAGTTGCTGGATGGCACGCGCCAGCGCGGCACGCGGGTGGCCTACATTGGCCCCCAGGCCTATGAAGATGCGCTCGCTGCCGTCTGCCACGGCGGCCGGGGCTGACTCGCCCCGTTCGGACCCTTGTCTTTTTTCCACCCCACCCCCCAGATACCGCGATGGCCGCGCGAGCCGCTGCCGCACATGCCGCGCCCCGCGACGCGGGCGCGATTCTGGGGCCGAAACAGCGCCGGCACCAACGCGGGCCAACCCGTTCGCCCTTCCGGGGGAGGCTCTTTCGGGGGGTGGTAAGTGCTGGCCGGTTGCAGGCCGAGTGCAGGCCGGCAGGTAGGGTTGCCGAAACCGCGACTCAGTCGCCGTCCGCCACCCCCGCCGGCGCCGCAGCAGCCGCAGCCCCGGCACCGGCCGGCTTGCGACGCCGCCTGCGGCGCTTGCGGGGTGCATCGGCCGCCGCATCCGCAGGCGTGTCTGCCGCCGGCTCACCGGGCGCGCTGGAAGCGCCCGGCGCAGCCGGCGCCGCCCGCGGGCCGGGCACCCGGCGCACGCGCGGCCCGCCGCTGGCGCGCACCTGCTCCAGCAGCGCCTCGCGCTCGTCGTCGCTGCCCAGGTGGAAGTCTTCCCACCAGTCGGCCAGCTCGCCGCTGAGCTCGCCGGCATCGGCGCGCAGGCGCAGAAAGTCCCAGCCGGCGCGGAAGCGCGGCTGGTTCACCAGCGACAGCACCGAACTGCCCGTGCGCCGCTCGAAGCGCGGCTGCATGGCCCAGATCTCGCGCATGTCGGCGCCCAGCTTGCCGCGGCCGGAGATGTCGCCCACGCGCGCTTCGAACACCGCGTCCACCGCCTGCTGCAGTGCCGGGAAAGGCGATTCGCCCTTGGCGCGCAGCGCGGCCCAGCGCTCCTGCACGTCGTGCCACAGCAGGCAGGCCAGCAGGAAGCTGGGCGCCACGGCGCGGCTTTCGGCCACGCGGCGGTCGGTGTCTTCCAGCGCCAGGCGCACGAAGGTTTCGCGCGCCGGGTTGGGGGTGGCCGGCGCCAGCGCCGCGTCCAGCACCGGGAAGATGGCGTGCGCCCCGCCCAGCAGGCCGTGGCGGCGCAACTGCTCCACGCTGGCCACGGCGTGGCCGGTCTGCAGCAGCTTGATCATCTCGTCGAACAGGCGCGACACCGGCACGCCGGCCAGCAGCGGCACCATGCCGGCGATGGGCTTCTCGGTGGCCGGCTCGATGGCAAAACCCAGCTTGGCGGCGAACCGCACCACACGCAGTATGCGCACCGGGTCTTCGCGGTAGCGCGTGGCGGGGTCGCCGATCATGCGCAGCACACGGGCCTGGGCATCGCCCAGGCCCCCGTGGTAGTCCACCACGGTTTCGGTGAGCGGGTCGTGGTACATCGCGTTGACGGTGAAGTCGCGGCGCGCGGCGTCCTCGTTCTGCGGGCCCCAGACGTTGTCGCGCAGAACACGGCCGGTGGCGTCCACCACGTGCTGCTTGCCCTCTATGGCCTGGCGGCTGGTCTTTTCGTTGCCCGACACCTGTTCGGCGGCAGCGTTGTCCAGGTAGGCGCGGAAGGTGGAGACTTCTATGGTCTCGTGCTCGCGCCCGCGGCCGAACACCACGTGCACCAGGCGAAAGCGCCGGCCGATGATGAAGGCGCGGCGAAACAGCGACTTCACCTGCTCCGGCGTGGCGTCGGTGGCCACGTCGAAGTCCTTGGGGCGCAGGCCCACCAGCAGGTCGCGCACGGCGCCGCCCACGATGTAGGCCTCGTAGCCGGCTTCCTTGAGCGTGCGCACCACCCGCACCGCGTTGGCGTCCAGCAGCTCGGGGTTGATGCGGTGCTGCTGCACCGGCACCTCGACACGGCGGCCGGCGGGGATGGCGGGCACGGCCGGCGCGGCCGCGGCTTCAGCCTGGGGCGTCTTGCCCAGCAGGCGATGAATCAGCTTTCGGATCATGTGTCGAAGAGTCGAATGACGCGCCAGCCGCGCGCACGCGCCTGGGCCTCCAGGGCCGCGCCCGCGTTGGTCACCACCGGGTGGCTGACACGCTCGAGCAGCGGCAGGTCGTTGCTGGAATCGCTGTAGAAGGTGCTGCGCTGCAGGCCTTCCAGCGACAGGCCTTGCGTCTGCAGCCAGCGCTGCACACGCACCACCTTGCCTTCGCGAAACGAGGGCACGCCGGCGATGGCGCCGGTGAAGGCGCCGGCATCGTCGCGCGCAAGATCGGTGGCGATCAGCGTGTCTATGCCGAACAACTGCGCGATGGGCCGCGTGACCACCTCGTTGGTGGCCGTCACCAGCGCCAGCTTTTCGCCGGCTTCGCGGTGCCGCTGCACCAGTTCCAGCGCCTGCGGCTGCACCATGGGGCGCACCACCTCGGCGACAAAGCGCTGCAGCACGGCGTCGAGTTCGGCGGCGCTGCGGCCGCGCCAGGCCGAGGTGGCGAAATCCACATAGGCGGCAATGTCCAGCCGGCCCTGCAGGTAGTCCTGGAAGAAGGCGTCGTTGCGGCGCCGGAAGGCTTCGCCATCGGCCCAACCCAGCTGGATCACAAACTCGCCGAAGGCGTGGTCGGAGTCGCCGGGGATCAGCGTGCCGTCCAGGTCGAACAAGGCCACGGCCGTCATGCGGCAGGCACCCCCTGAGCCGCCGGCGGCAACGCCGCCTGGGGGCGCTCTTCGGCCAGCATCTCGCGCAGCAGCGGCACCGTCAGCCGGCGCTTGTGCACCATGGCGTAGGTGTCCAGGCGCTGCAGCAGCGCCATCAGCGAACCCAGGTCGCGCGGGAAACGGGTCAACAAGTGGTCCGTCAGTTCGTCGGGCAGTTGCAGGCCACGGCGGCCGGTGTCGCGCTGCAGCGCGGCGCGCACCTCGGCCTCGTCCAGTGCCTTCAGGCCGTACACCGGCCCCCAGCCCAGCCGGGTGCGCAGGTCGTCGCGCACCGGCAGGTCCACCGGCGGCAGCCGGCCGGCCGCAACCACCCGCACGCCCAATGTGGCCGCCTCGACAAACAGTGCAAAGGCGGCATGCTGGGCTGCCGGCGACAGGCTTTCGCAACGGTCGATGAGCACCAGGCTCCAGCCCGGCGCCAGCTCCCAGGGCAGCGGCTGGTCGGCGTCGAACCAGCCCACCGCCAGGCCACCGGCGCGCGCGCGCGCCTCCAGTGCCCGCAGCAGATGGGTCTTGCCGCTGCCCGCCGGCCCCCACAGGTACAGCGGCGCGGCGGCGCCGTGGCGCAGCTCGGTGGGCTGGGCACGCAGCTGGGCCAGCACCTCCGCGTTGCTGCCGGGCACAAAGTTCTCGAACGAAGGTTCGCGCGGCGGCGCGATGTCCAGCGGCAGCTGTTTCATCGTCAACGCGCCCTCACTGCACACGCCGGCAGGCCTGCAGGTGCAGGCGCAGCGCGTCGGCATCGGCGGCGGCCGGCTGGTGCGCCAGGTACAGCGCGCCTTCGGCCTGGGCTTCTTCGTGGCGGCCCAGATCGGCCAGCACCCAGGCCAGGTCGCGCCGCTCGCTCCAGGCTTGCGGCAGCAGCAGCACCAGACGGCGCTGCACGGCCGCCAGCCGCAGGTGGTCGCCGGCACTGCGGTGGATTTCCTTGAGGTTGCGCAGCAGCCGGGCCAGCGTCTCGCGCGGCGTGGCGGCGCGCAGCAGCGGCGCCAGCAGCGGCTCGGCGTCTTCGTCGGCCGAAGGGCGCCGCCAGGCCGCAAGGCGCTCCATGAGGTCTTCGCGCGACAGGGAACGGCCGCTGAACGGGTCCAGCACCAGGTCGCCGCCCGGCAGCCGCAGCTTCAGCAGGTAGTGGCCCGGGAACGACAGGCCCTCGGCCCGCAGGCCGGCCTGCTGCGCGATCTCCATGTACAGCAGCGCCAGCGTGATGGGGATGCCGCGGCGCGTGCGCAGCACCTCGTGCAGGTAGCTGTTGCGGCGGTCGTAGTAGTTGTTGACGTTGCCGGCAAAGCCCAGCTCGCCGAAGAAGTAGCGGTTCAACAGCCGCAGCCGCTGCAGCGGCGCCAGGTCGGCCGGCGCCCGCTGCAGCAGCCGCGCGGCCAGCGCGTCCACCTGGGCCAGCACGCCCTGCACGTCCAGGCCCGGCTCGTCGTCTTGCGCCACGGCCGCAGCGGCTTCCAGCAGCGGGAAGTGGGCGTCGTCGGCCACCAGCGCAGCAAAGTACGCCTGGGCAGTCGGCGTTTCGAAGTACAGCGGGGCGGCCATGGAGCAGTCAGTGTAGGTCAGCCGCGGCGCAGCACGTGGCGCGGGCGCAGGCCGCAGGCGGCCAGCACGGCAAAGTACAACAAGGCCACGCCGCTCAGCACAGCCGCCACCGCGCCGGCCCGCTGGCCCCAGTGCGCCTGCAAGGCGATCCAGTCTATGTACATCGCCGCCCAGGCCAGCGCCGCACCCAACGCCACATTGGCCAGCAACACCCGCAGCGCAAACCCGCCCCAGCCGGGCACCGGGTGGTAAACGCCGCGCGCCAGCAGCCCGCGCAACAGCAGCCCGGCGTTGACCAGCGCCCCCAGGCCTATGGACAGCGCCAGCCCGGCATGGCCCAGCCAGGGCACCAGCACCAGGTTCATGGCCTGGGTGGCCAGCAGCACGCCAATGGCGATGCGCACCGGCGTGCGAATGTCCTGCCGCGCGTAGAACGCCGGCGCCAGCACCTTCACCGCCACCAGGCCCAGCAGGCCCACGCCGTAGCCGCGCAGCGCCAGCACCGTCTGCTGCACGTCGGCGCCGGTGAAGGCGCCGTAGTGGTACAGCACCGCCACCAGCGCCTGCGGAAAGATCAGCAGCGCCAGCGCGCAGGGCAGGCCCAGCAGCAGCACCAGGCGCAGGCCCCAGTCCAGCATGCCGGAGTACTCGGCACCGTCGCCGCGCGCCTGCGCCGCCGACAGTTGCGGCAACAGCACCACGCCCATGGCCACGCCCAGCAGCGCGGTGGGGAACTCCATCAGCCGGTCGGCGTAACTCAGCCAGGACACCGCGCCCACCGCCACGTGAGAGGCGATCTGCGTGTTGATCAGCAGCGAGATCTGCGCCACCGACACCCCCAGCAGCGCCGGCGCCATCTGGCGCAGCACCCGCCCGACACCCGGGTGGCGCCAGGCGCGCCCCAGCGCCGCCGGCGCCAGGCCCAGGCGCGGCAGCATGCCTATGCGCGCCAGCGCCGGCACCTGCACCGCGGCCTGCAGCAGCCCGCCCAGCATCACACCGCCGGCCAGCGCCAGGATGGGGTCGATACCGTGGGTCGCCAGCCAGGGGCCGCCCCACCAGGCGGCGGCGATCACGCACAGGTTCAACAGCAGCGGCGTGGCCGCCGGCACCGCAAAGCGGCGCCAGGTGTTCAGGATGCCTGCCGCCAGTGCCACCAGCGACATGAAGCCTATGTACGGGAACATCCAGCGCGTCAGCACCACCGCGGTGTCGAAACGCTCCAGGCCCGAGCCTATGGCCCACACCAGCAGCGGCGCGCCCACGACACCGGCCACGCAGGCCGCCAGCAACACCCAGACCAGCACGGTGGCCACCGCGTCTATCAAGG
This sequence comes from Burkholderiaceae bacterium, assembly GCA_037190565.1. GTDB lineage: Bacteria > Pseudomonadota > Gammaproteobacteria > Burkholderiales > Burkholderiaceae_C > Rubrivivax. Next base: position 48,501 of record JBBCJV010000019.1, on the reverse strand, counting down.
CGCGGGTGGCCACGTCGCCCTGCTGGGCCCGCGTGGCGGCCAGAATAGGCACAAAGGCCTGCGAAAATGCCCCTTCGGCAAACAGCCGCCGAAACAGGTTGGGGATGCGGAATGCGACGTTGAAGGCGTCGGTGGCGGCGCTGGCGCCGAAGCTGGCGGCGATGAGCTGCTCGCGCACCAGGCCCGTCACGCGCGACAGCAGCGTCAGCAGGGAAACGGTGGACGCGGCCTTGAACAGGTTCACCAACAGGAGACGGCGCGGCCGCCCGGCACACGGGAAGCTGCGGATTATAGGCTCCCACCCCCACAGGGCTGGACGCATGCACAGGCCGTGCTATACTCGATGGTCTTTGCATTTCGGCCCCTGGCGTGCAGAGGCTGCGCGCCAAGTTGCTTAGGCAGCTTCTGAGGTCAGCGCCGCCCGAGTTGCTGCCCGCGAGCCGAGACGGCAACCCCTTTTATATCTAGCTCCTGAACGAGCGTTCAACAGCAGCATGGCCACTTCATCCAAAGCCAAGAAGAAGACCGTCCGCCTGGCCTCCGGCCGCAAGCGTGCGCGCCAGGACGTCAAGCTCAACGCACACAACACCTCGCTGCGCTCGCGCTTCCGCACCGTGGTGAAGAACGTCGTCAAGGCGGTGACCGGCGGCGACAAGGCCCAGGCTGCCGACACCTTCAAGTCGGCGCAGAAGGTCATCGACTCGGTGGCCGACAAGGGCATGTTCCACAAGAACAAGGCCGCCCGCCTGAAGAGCCGCCTGGCCGCCCGCGTCAAGGCGCTGGCGCTGGCCGCCTGAGCGTCGGCCGCTTCAAGCCTTAGCAAACTCAGGGCCTGCGACAGCAGGCCCTTTGTGTTTCTGAAGCCCGCTGCCGCAGGCTTCGATGCGGCTCCCGGCGCCGTTCAATGCGACGGCGCGGCGCCCTCTTCCGGCAGCACGCACAGTTCGGCCACCGGCAGCCCGTTGTCGCGTGCGAAGTTCATCACGAACTCCCAGGCCATGGGCTCTATGTCCTTCAGCGCCTCGCTGACCAGCACGCACTTCACGCCACCCACCACCTGCGGCACGCAGTAGGGCGAGTAGGCGATGTGCGCCGCGCCTATGCGGCCCACCACGCCCCCGGGGCGAAAGCAGGACATCGCGCCGGCCAGCCGCTCGGCCCAGTCGCTGGGGCGAAAGGCCCGCCCGTCCGGCGTGGTGCCTTGTATGCAGAACTGTCGCGGCTTGGGGGGCGTCATCGTGGCGGTGGGGGCGCAGCCGAACTTGTCGGCCGCGCAGCCGCAATTGTGCCCTGCCGCTGCTGCGTCGCAGCAACGTGCATCACCACAGCGGTGCGCCGCCAGGGGGCAAACGTAGAATCCTGCGCTTCCGAATCTCCCGCCAGGACGGCCTGCGATGAACGCCCCCGAGCCCGCCGTGACCACCGCCGCCACCGCCACGACTGCGCCCACGCAGCGGCCCATGCCGCACGTGCTGGAGACCTACGGCCGCCTGCCCCTGGCGCTGTCGCATGGCCAGGGCTGCTGGCTGTGGGACACCCAGGGCCGCAAGTACCTGGACGGCCTGGGCGGCATCGCCGTGAACACGCTGGGCCACGGCCACCCCAAGCTGGTGCCGGCCCTGCAGGACCAGGTGGCCAAGCTCATACACACCAGCAACTACTACGAAGTGCCGTTGCAGGAGCAGCTGGCGGCCAAGTTGTGCGAGATCTCGGGCCTGAGCGGCGTGTTCTTCTGCAACTCGGGCCTGGAAGCCAACGAAGGCGCGCTGAAGATCGCCCGCAAGTACGGCCACGACCGCGGCATCGCGCGGCCCGAGGTCATCGTCTACGAGCGGGCCTTCCACGGCCGCTCCATCGCCACGCTGTCGGCCACCGGCAACCCGAAGGTGCACAAGGGTTTCGAGCCGCTGGTCGAAGGCTTCGTGCGTGTGCCGCTGAACGACCTGGAAGCGGTGGAGCGCGTGGCGCGCGAGAACAAGAACGTGGTCGCGGTGTTCCTGGAAACCATACAGGGTGAAGGCGGCATCAACCCGGCGCGCAACGAGTACCTGCAAGGCCTGCGCCGCCTGTGCGACCAACACGGCTGGCTGCTGATGCTGGACGAGGTGCAGTGCGGCATAGGCCGCACCGGCAAGTGGTTTGCGCACCAGTGGGCCGGCATACAGCCCGACGTGATGCCGCTGGCCAAGGGCCTGGGCTCGGGGGTGCCGGTGGGTGCCATCGTCTGCGGCCCCAAGGCGGTGAACGTGCTGGGGCCCGGCAACCACGGCACCACCTTCGGCGGCAACCCGCTGGCCATGCGCGCCGGCGTGGAGACGCTTCGCATCATGGAAGAAGACGGCCTGCTGGCCCACGCCGCCGAAGTGGGCGCGGTGCTGCGCAAGGGCCTGGCCGACGCCTTGGCCGACGAGCTGGCGAGCGGCGGCGTGCGCGACATACGCGGCGCCGGGCTGATGATTGGCCTGGAACTGGCGCGCCCCTGCGGCGTGCTGCTGGCGCGCGCGGCCGAAGCCGGGCTGATGATCAGCGTCACCGCCGACAGCGTGATACGCATCGTGCCGCCGCTGGTGCTGTCGGCCGACGAGGCGCGCCAGATCGTGGCCATCCTGGCCCCGCTGGTGAAGGCCTTCCTCGCAGAGCAGGCATGAAGCCTGGCAGTTCGCTGATGCGCCACTTCCTGCAGGTCAAGGACTTCCGCGAAGAGGAGTACGCCTACCTCTTCGAGCGCACGCGCACCATCAAGACACGCTTCAAGAACTACGAGAAGTACCAGCCGCTGGTGGACCGCACGCTGGCGATGATCTTCGAGAAGGCCAGCACCCGCACCCGCGTCAGCTTCGAGGCCGGCATGTACCAGATGGGCGGCTCGGTGGTGCACCTGACCACCGGCGACAGCCAGCTGGGCCGCGCCGAGCCCATAGAGGACAGCGCGCGCGTCATCAGCCGCATGGTCGACATCGTGATGATCCGCACCTTCGAGCAGAGCAAGCTGGAGGCCTTTGCGGCGCACTCGCGCGTGCCGGTCATCAACGGGCTGACCAACGAGTACCACCCCTGCCAGATCCTGGCCGACATCTTCACCTTCATCGAGCACCGCGGCAGCATCCGCGGCAAGGTGGTGGCCTGGGTGGGCGACGGCAACAACATGGCCAACACCTGGCTGCAGGCGGCCGACATCCTGGGCTTCACGCTGCATGTCAGCACACCCGGCGGCTACGAGATCGACCCGGCGGTGGCCGGTGTCCGCAACCCCGGCTGCCTGAAGACCTTCAAGAGCCCGGCCGCCGCCTGCGAAGGCGCGCACCTGGTGACCACCGACGTGTGGACCAGCATGGGTTTCGAGGCCGAGAACGAGGCCCGCCGCGCTGCCTTTGCCGACTGGTGCGTGGACACCCAGATGATGCAATTGGCCCAGACCGACGCCGTGTTCATGCACTGCCTGCCGGCGCACCGCGGCGAGGAAGTCTCGGCCGAGGTCATAGACGGCCCGCAAAGCGTGGTCTGGGACGAGGCAGAGAATCGCATGCACGTGCAGAAGGCACTGATGGAGTACCTGCTGCTGGGGCGCATAGGATGAGCGTGCAGGCGCACGGGGAGTTGCTGTCCCTGGCAGCGGACACCTCGCACGACCTGGGCGACGAAGCCGCGCTGCGTGGCATCTACAGCACACCGCCCGGCGCCACCTCGCTGGACAAGGTGGCCGACCATGTGCATCCGCTGTACCGCCCCTACATCGAGGCCTCGCCGTTTGCGGTGCTGGCCACGGTGGGCGAAAACGGGCTGGACACCTCGCCCCGCGGCGACGGCCCGGGCTTCGTCACGGTCGCCGACGCGCACACCCTGCTGCTGCCCGACCGGCGCGGCAACCAGCGCCTGGACAGCCTGCGCAACATCACGCGCGACCCGCGCGTGGCCCTGCTGTTCCTGGTGCCGGGCATCGGCGAGGCGCTGCGCGTCAACGGCACGGCGCGCATCAGCGCCCTGCCGGCGCTGTGCGAACGTTTTGTGGTGGATGGCAAGGCACCGGCTTCGGTGCTGGTCATCCGGGTGCAGACCGTGTTCTTCCAGTGCGCGCGGGCGATCAAGCGCTCGCGGCTGTGGGATGCCACGGCGCAGATCGACCGCAGCACCCTGCCCTCGCCCGGCGCCATCTTGCAGGCCCTGAGCGGCAACGGCATCGACGGCGATGCCTACGACGGCGCGCTGCAGGCGCGCCAGGCCGCGACGCTTTACTGAGGCCTCGTTCGGCCGACTTCAGTACGTCGAGCGCCCGCCGGTGATGTCGAACACCGCGCCGGTGGAGAACGAGCACTCCTCGCTGGCCAGCCAGGCCACCAGCGCCGCGATCTCCTGCACCTCCAGGAAGCGGCCCATGGGAATCTTGCCCAGCATGTAGTTGATGTGGGCTTCGGTCATCTGCTCGAACATGGCCGTCTTGGCCACCGCCGGCGCGACCGCATTGACCAGCACACCGCGGGTGGCCGTTTCCTTGGCCAGCGACTTGGTCAGCGCGATCAGGCCGGCCTTGCTGGCGCTGTAGTGCGAGGCGTTGGGGTTGCCTTCCTTGCCGGCCACCGAGGCGATGTTGACGATGCGACCGTAGCCGCGCGCCAGCATGCGCGGCACCGCATGGCGGCAGGTCAGGTAGGGCGCCACCAGGTTCACCTCGACGACACGCCGCCACACCTCGGGCGCCAGCTCCCAGGTGCTGGCGTTGCCGCCGGTGATGCCGGCGTTGTTGACCAGGATGTCCAGGCGGCCCTCGCCGTCTTCGACACGCTGCACCGCGGCGGCCACGGCCGCGTCGTCGGTGAGTTCCACCACGTCGCCGCGCACGCGGCCCAGCGCACCCAGTTGCTGCTGGGCGGCGACCAGACGCTCGGCGTCCACGTCCCACAGCACCAGTTGCGCGCCGGAGCGCAGCAGCCGCTCGGCAATGGCCAGGCCTATGCCTTGCGCGCCGCCGGTGACCACCGCGACACGGCTGCCCAGGTCGATCTGGTTCATGTCTGCGTGCCCCCTGAAACCGGCAAGCCCCGCAAGGCCGGCGTGCCGGCGTGGTCCGCCAGGTACTGGCGGATGATGTCCTCGAAGCGGGCCTCCGGCCGCAGGCCCAGGCCCTGGGCACGGCGTGCGCTGGCGGCACGCGGCCAGTTGGCCACGATGGCGGCGATGCGCTCGTCGCGCTCGAAACGCACGCGCGCGCGCACCTGGGGCCCGGCCACCGCCTCCAGCGCGTCCAGCATCTGCTGCACCGTCACGTTCAGCGCCGGCAGGTTCAGCGCGCTGCGCCCCACCAACGCCTCGCGGCTGGCTTCGAAGACGGCAATCAGCCCGTCCACCGTGCACTGCGGCGAAGACACCGGGTGGGCCACGTCGGCCGACACGGGGCAGACGGCCTCTTCGCCGGCCAGGGGCTCGCGGATGATGCCGCTGAAGAAGGAGCTGGCCGCGCCGTTGGGCCGGCCCGGGCGCACCGTCACCGTCATCAGCCGCGCGGCACGGCCGTCTATGTAGCCCTTGCGTGTGCAGTCGGCGATCAGGTACTCGCACATCAGCTTTTGCGTGCCGTAGCTGGTCTGCGGGGCGGGGATGGTGTCGTCGCCCACCACGGCCGGCAGCGGCAGCCCCGGGTCGGGCCCGTACACGGCGATGGAGCTGGAGAACAGCAGCCGCGTAGGCGCCTCGCCGCGCGCCACGCGGCCGCGCAAGGCTTCCAGCATGGCGCGTGTGCCGTCCAGGTTGCTGCGCATGCCCAGGTCGAAGTCCTGTTCACACTCGCCGGAAACAGCCGAGGCCAGGTGGAAGATGCCGTCAAAGCCCATGTCCGGCGCGTGCAGCGCCTCGCAGGTGGCGGCCAAGGGCTCCACACGCTGGGCCACGCGGGTGTCGGCCTGCAGGTCGGCCGGGGCGGCAAACTGGTCGGCCAGCACGAGCTGCTCTATGCGCCGCCCGTTCAGGCGCTCGCGCGCCAGCAGCGTGCGCGCCAGGCGCGCGCCCACGAACCCGGCGCCGCCGGTGATCAACAACCTCATCGCGTCGTCTCCTTCAACTTCTTGGTACCGGCAGCGGGCGCTTCCAGCGGCCCGCGGCCCTTGAGCTGCGGTGGCGGCACCGCCAGCGAAGGCAGCTTGCGCCGCGAGGCCAGCACCAGCTCGATGTCCTCGCGCGCCGAGTCGATCAACACCAGGATGGCACGCTCGGCCTTGCCCGGCGAACGCGCGATCACCGCGTCCAGCACCGCGCGGTGCAGCGGCAGCGACAGCGCCGGCCCGTCGGGCTTGGTGGTGGACAGCTCGAAGCTGGTGCGCAGCAGCGCGCCCAGCGCCTTGCTCATCTGCACGACCATGCGGTTGTGGCAGGCCCTCAGCAGCCCCTGGTGGAACATCAGGTCGTGGCGCACGTAGTCGCCGCCCTGCTCTATGGCCGACTTCATGCCGGCGTAGGCCGTCTCTATGTGCGCGATGTCGGCCGCGGTGGCTCGCTCGGCGGCCAGGCGCACGGCCGCCGGTTCCACCACGCGCCGCAGCTCCTGCAGGTCGCGCAGGAACTCGCGCGACAGCCCGGCCTTGGACTGCCAGGTCACCACGTCGGGGTCGAACCAGTTCCACTGCTCCGAGGGCAGCACCCGCGTGCCGACCTTGGGGCCGGTGCTGACCATGCCCTTGGCCACCAGCGACTTGATGGCCTCGCGCACCACGGTGCGGCTCACGCCCAGTTCCTCGCACAGCGTGGGCTCGGGCGGTATGGCACTGCCCGGAGGCCAGCGGCCGGCCACCACGGCCTCGCCCAGGCGGTCCAGGGTGTTGCCGTGAACGTTCTTGATGATGCTGGTCACGCCGGCTACGCCTAGGCTCGCACGAAGGCAGTGACCAGCGGCTCGTCACCCACCTGGCGGCTGCGGTGCCCGTGCAGACGGGGGTCGAACTGCACACCGGCCGGCAGCGTGTCGTCAGAGAAGAAGTGCTGGCCGGGGCCGAACTGCCGCAGGCTGCCGTCCTGCAGGCCGATCTCCATCACGCCGGCCAGTATGAACACCCACTGCGGCGTGGTGGTGCAGTGGAACTCGCTGGCAAAACCCACCGGGCTCTGGCGCAGCTGCAGACCACCGCTGGCCTGCAGCGCCGACAGGCGTGCGGCGGGCGTGCCCTGGTCCAGCGGGATGGCCTGCTCGCGCCAGCGTGCGCGGCCGTCGGTGTCGGTGAACAGAATGACCTGGGTGAACTGCATGCCTTCTCACAAGGTGGCGGTGATGCCGCCGTCCACGTAGAGGATATGCCCGTTCACGAAACGCGATGCGTCGCTGGCCAGAAACACCGCCACCGGCGCCAGTTCGTCCACCTCGCCCCAGCGCCGCGCCGGTGTGCGGCCCACCAGCCAATCGTTGAAGCGCGGGTCGGCCGCCAGCGGCGCCGTCAGCTCGGTGCGGAAGTAGCCTGGCCCTATGCCATTGACACGCACGCCGTGCGGCGCCAGGTCCACCGCCATGCCCTTGGTCAGCATCTTCACCGCGCCCTTGCTGGCGGTGTAGGCGGCGGTGCCCGGGCGGCCCAGCTCGCTCATCACCGAACAGATGTTGATGATGGCGCCGCGCCGACGCGCCACCATGCGCTGTGCCACCGCCTGGCCCACCACGAAGACGCTGTCCACGTTGGTGTGCAGCACGGCCTGCCAGTCGGCCGCCGCCATCTCGTGGAAGGCGCCTCGGCGTGTGATGCCGGCGTTGTTGACCAGGATGTCTATGGGCCCGGCTGCGTCTTCTATGCGCTGCACCGCGGCCTGCGTCGCTGCCGCATCGCCCACATCAAAGGCCTCGCTGCGCACCGCCAGGCCTTCTGCGGCCAGCGCCTGACGGGCCTGGGCCAGCCGCTGCACATCACGGCCATTGAGCACTACCAGCGCACCGGCCTGGGCCAGGCCGCGCGCCAGGGCCAGGCCTATGCCGGTGGACGAGCCGGTGACCAGCGCCACGCGCCCGTCCAGCCGGAAGGTGTGTTGATCGATCATGCAGCAGCCTCCAGGCCGCGCCGGGCCGCGGCCACGATGTGCTGCGGCGTTGGCGCGATGTCCAGCACGATAGCCCCTTCGTCGGGCTGCGGCGGCTCCAGCGTGGCCAGCTGGCTGTGCAGCAGCGATGCGGGCATGTAGTGGCCCTGACGCTGGGCCAGGCGCTGGGCCAACAGCGCCGGATCGCCATGCAGGAACAGCAGGCGCAGCGAAGGTGCAGCCGCACGCAACAAGTCGCGGTAGCTGCGCTTCAAGGCCGAGCAGGAGACGACCACGCCGTTGTGCAGCGCGGTGGGGTTGGCCAGCTGCGTGGCCACGGCCTGCAGCCAGTCGTGGCGGTCGGCGTCGGTCAACGGGGTGCCGGCACGCATCAAGTCCACGCTGCGGGCGGAATGCAGGTCGTCACCCTCGACGAAGTGCAGGCCCATGGCCTCGGCCAGTGCGCGGCCCACGGTGCTCTTGCCGCAGCCGCTGACACCCATCACCACGACGCAAGGGGGCGCCACATCGGCCTCATCCGAGGCGCTGGCCCGAGGCCGCGTCGAACACATGGGCCTTGGCCGCGTCGGCGGCCAGGTGCACGGTGTCGCCGGGCCGGGCTGCGGTGCGGCCGTGCATCACCAGCGTGAGCTGGGTGCCGCCCACGTCCACCACCAGCTCGGTTTCGGCGCCGGTGGGTTCCACCACCACCACGGTGGCCGGCATGCCGGTGTCGGCCAGCGACAAGTCGGTGGGGCGTATGCCGTAGCGCACCGCCTGCCCCTCCACCAGGCCGGCATTGGCTGCGGGCCAGCCCGCGCCCAGGGCCTGTACGGCACCGGCCTGCACCACGCCGTCGAAGACGTTCATGGCCGGGCTGCCTATGAACTGCGCAACAAACAGGTTGCCCGGGCGGTCGAACAGCTCCAGCGGCGTGCCTATCTGCTCGACCACGCCGTCGTGCATGACCACGATGCGGTCGGCCATGGTCATGGCCTCGATCTGGTCGTGCGTGACGTAGACCGTGGTGGTCTTCAGCCGCTGGTGCAACGCCTTGATCTCGGCGCGCATGGCCACGCGCAGCTTGGCGTCCAGGTTGGACAGCGGTTCGTCAAAGAGAAACACCTTGGGGTCGCGCACGATGGCGCGGCCCATGGCCACACGCTGGCGCTGGCCGCCGGAGAGCTCGCGCGGGTAGCGCTCCAGCAGGCCTTCCAGGTTGAGTATGCGTGCCGCGTGGGCCACGCGCTCGGCGGTGGCGGCCTTGTCGGCATGGCGCAGGCGCAGCGAGAAGCCCATGTTCTCGCGCACGGTCATGTGCGGGTACAGCGCGTAGCTCTGGAAGACCATCGCGATGTCGCGGTCCTTGCTTTCCAGGTCGTTGACCACCCGCCCGCCTATGCGTATCTCGCCGCCGCTGATCTCCTCCAACCCGGCCAGCATGCGCAGCAAGGTGCTCTTGCCGCAGCCGCTGGGACCCACCAGCACCACGAACTCGCCGTCGGCGATCTCGAAGTCGATGCCGTGTATGACCTTCACGCGCCCGAAGGACTTGCGTATGTCGTGGAACGAGACGGCAGCCATGCGCGCGGTTTCTCCTAGGACTTCACGGCGCCGGCGGTCAAACCGGAGACCATGTAGCGCTTGAACGCGTAGTAGATGGCCGCCGGCGGCAGCGCGTAGACCAGGCCGGTGGCCATCAGCACCTCCCAGGGCGAGTCATCGGCAGCCAGGAAGTTGCCCAGCGCCACCGCCAGCGTGAGCTGCCGCTCGTTGCTGAGCAGCAGGAAGGCGTAGAGGTACTCGTTCCAGGCCAGCAGCAAGGCGTAGGTGCCCACGGCCACCAGCGAAGGCACCATCAGCGGCAGGTACACCAGGCGAAAGAGCTGCAGCGGCGTGGCGCCGTCCATGCGCGCCGCTTCGTCCAGCTCCCAGGGCAGCTTGTCGCTGGCCTGCTTGAGCACCCAGATGCAGTACGGCGAGGCGATGGTGACCATGGCCAGGATCAGCGACCACTTGCTGTTGAGCAGGCCGTACACCGCCATGGTCTTGTACATGGGCACGGCCAGGAAGGCCGCCGGGATGAAGTAGGTGAACAAGGCCATGTTCATCACCGTGCGACCGCCGCGCACCTTGAGCCGGCTGATGGCGAAGGCGGCGGTGGTGGCGATGAACAGCGTGATGGCGCCCACCGCCAGCGCGATCAGCAGCGAGTTGCCCAACTGCAGCCAGAAGTGGTTCAGGTAGAAGTGCTTCTGGTTGAAGACGGTGTCGAAGTTCTGCAGCGTGGGTTCCTTGGGCCACAGCCGGCCGGAGGTGGCGGTGTCGCGCGGCGAGATCGCGAACAGGAACAGGTGGTAGATGGGGATCAACGTCCACAGCAGCACGGGGATGCCAACCAGCAGCAGCCGGGCTTCGTTGGAGACAGTGCGCCACTTCATGGCCGCACCTTCGCAGGCTTCGCGGTCATTTGCTGAGCCTGCGCATCATGAAGTACACCAGCGGCAACACCAGCGGCAGCGCCACCACGATGGAGGCCATGGCCAGTTCCACCTGGTCCAGCCGCAGATAGCGTATGCCCAGCGTGGCCAGCACGTGGGTCATGTCCGCCGGCCCGCCACCGGTGAGCAGGTACACGCTGTTGAAGTCGCCCAGCGTCCAGATCATGGACAGCAGCGTGGACGTGAGGTACAGCCCGCGCATAGACGGCCAGGTGATGAAACGAAAGCGCTGCCAGCGCGAAGCACCGTCCACGCTGGCGGCTTCGTACTGCTCGGCCGGAATGGCCAGCCGGCCAGCCAGCAGGATCAGCGTCCAGAACGGCAGCGACTTCCAGATGTGCATCAGCATGGAAAAGGCCAAGGCCAGCCGCGGGTCGTTGAGCCAGTTCGGGCCGTCCAGGCCCGTCATGCGGAAGTAGGTCATGTTGATGACGCCCCACTCCGGGTTGAGCATGAAGCGCACCGACAGGATGGTGGGGATGGAAGGCACCGCCCAGGGCAGGATGAACAGCACCGCCAGGATGCGTATCCACCAGCGCGGCTGCGCGAAGAAGCCCGACAGCGCCAGCGCGATGGCCATCTTCAGGTTCACCGCGATCAGCAGGAACAGCACCGTGTTGACCGCGGTGCGAAAGAAGATGGGGTCGTCGAACAGGCGGCCGTACAGCGCCGGGTCGCTGGCCAGCCACAGCCCGTAGCCCACCGGGTACACCACGAACACCACGAACACCACGATGTAGGGCACCACCAGCGCCCGGCCCCACCACTGCCAGCGCCCCAGGGGGCGGCGGCGCGGGCCGGTGCTGTCTGCGGGTGTGAGGGTGGCGGTGCTCATGGGGACAACCAGCGCGACATCAGAGAACGGCACCCCGCTGCCGCCGCGCAAACCGGCCGGGCCGGCCTGCGGGCGACGCCCCTTCTCGGGGCTTGCGAAGCGCGCCGCAGTGGGGTGGTCAGTTCGCCACCGCCTTGATGCGCGCGATCATCTCGTCCACCGCACGGTCCACCGGCACGCGCTCGTTGAGCACGCGGTTGGCCGCCTTGGCCCACACGTTTTCGTTGTTCAGGACCGTGAACTTGTAGTTCTTGGTGAATTCGAACGGTGTGGTGCCGGCCATGAACTGGTTGTACACGGCCAGGCGGTGGGCATCGCCCTTCCAGAAGGCGCTTTGCTGCGCGGCCTTGGTCACCGGGAACCAGCGGCCCAGCGAGCCTTCCACGTAGGGCGTGAGGTTGGCGTCCTCCAGGATGAAGGCCACGAAGTTGCGCGCCATCTGCTTGTTCTTGGCGTCCTTGAAGATGACGCCGGTCTTCACCGCGGCGCGGTAGATCATCTTGCTGCCGTCGGGCTTGTTCGGGAAGCCGGCGGTGGCGATCTTCTCGGTGTAGTTGGCCCGGGCCGTGGCACGCTGGGCTTCGGTGAGCTGCGTGTTGTTCATGTCGTCCAACCACTTCGCGGCGATGGAGATGGTCGCGTTGTGGGTCAGGATCGTGGTCTTGTTGTGGAAGGCGACGTTGTTGTCCGGGTCCTTCCAGTTGGTGGACGAAGGCGGCGTGCAGCCCTTGCTGTAGACCTGGGTGTAGTCGGTCAGCGCGCCTATCAGGCCCTGGCGCACCGCCGGGTCGTCCACCAGCAGCTTGCCGGAATCGCTGACCAGCTTGACGTTGTAGGCGTCCATGAAGGTCAGGAAGGAGTAGAAGGCGTCGCTGGAGTCCACGCCCAGCGGCTGGCCTATGGCGAAGGCGCGGTTGCCCGTCTTCTGGCGGTAGGCGGGCTGCACCTTGTCGCACCAGAATTCCCAGTAGCCTTTCCAGTCGCTGGGGATGTCGCTTTCCTTGAAGCCCGCGTCGGCCAGCATGTCCTTCCAGTACTGGATGTGCATGGTCTGCTGCTTGACCGGGAAGGCGTAGTAGGCGCGCGACTGGGTGGCGTTGTTGTAAAGGAAGGTGGTGGACAAGGCCCGCGGCTCGAACTTGTCGCGCATGGGGCCTAGGATGCCGGACACATCTTCCAGCACACCGTCGTAGGCCCACTTGGCCGTGACCTGGAAGTCGAACACGTCACCGTAGGCCACGTCCGGCGGGTTGTTGGCGCCCAGCGCCGCCACGGTCTTGGGGATCATCTCCTGCGGCGCATACAACGACAGGTCGACCTTGACACCGGGGTACTTGGCTTCGAACTTGCGGATGGCCTCGTACAGTGCGTCGTCCTCGGCCTTGTAGAAGCCCTTGCCCCACCAGACGGTGAGCTTTTGCTGCGCCACGGCCGGGGCGGCGGCCAGCAGGTTCAGCAGCATGCCGGCGCCTGCCAGCGCCGCGACGAACCCGATCTTCCTGCGTTGCATGGACTTGTCTCCTGTAGTGCGGTGGTGCGGTTGGCGAAGAACGGCGCTCTGGCTGTGTGGCGCCTGTGGTCTTATCGTATGATGATTGACATGCACCAGGCCACGGGATTACCCGCAGCCTTCAATGCCCGCGTCACGCGCATTCAGGCACCGGCGTCGCCGGGCGCCGGCCGGCCAGGCCGGCTGCCAGGTTGGCCAGCGCCAGGTCGGCCATGGCCTGGCGGGTCTCGTGCGTGGCGCTGCCTATGTGCGGGGCCAGCACCACCTGCGGCAGCGCCATCAAGGCCTGGGGCACCTGCGGCTCGTGCTCGAACACATCCAGCGCCGCACCGGCGATGGTGCCGGCGCTCAGGGCTTCGACCAGCGCCGCCTCGTCCACCACCGAACCCCGCGCCACGTTCACCAGCACGCCTTCGCCACGCCCCTTGCCCAGGGCGCGCAGCACGTCGGCGTTGACCAGGTGGCGGGTGGCAGCACCCCCGGGGGTGATGACCACCAGGAAGTCGCTCTGGGCAGCCAGCGAGGCGGCATCGGGCAGGTAGCGGTACGGCAACTCGGGACGGGGATGGCGCGCGCTGTAGGCCACCGCCATGTCAAAGGCCAGCGCCCGCCGCGCGATGGCCTGGCCGATGCGGCCTATGCCCAGAAGGCCCAGGCGGCGACCGGACATCTTGCGCTGCAGCGGGAACGGGCCTTCCGGCCAGCGGCCGGCACGCACAAAGCGGTCGGCCGCCGGCAGCTGGCGGGCGGCGCACAGCATCAGGCCCAACGTGGTGTCGGCCACCTCGTCGTCCAGCACGCCGGGGGTGTGGGTCACCATCACCCCCTGCGCCCGTGCGGCGGCCACGTCCACGCCGTCGTAGCCCACGCCCATCACCGAAACCAGCTTCAGGTTCGGGCAGGCCGCCATCAGCGCGCCGGGCACGCGCGACTCACCGCTGGCGGCGATGGCCTGCACGGTGTGCGCGATGGTGGCAAAGGCTGCCGGGTCGGTGTCGTGCAGCCGGTCGTGTACCAGGTAACCTGCGCGCAGCGGCTCCAGGTACAACGGTGGCAGGCGCGAAGCGGTGAGGACGGAGAAGCTGGGGTCGCGCATGTCTGTGGGGCAGGTGGGCGTTGTGGAGGTGCCGCCCATGCGCGTCCGGGTTCCCCCGGGCAGGGCGGCCAATCGTCATACCATAGTATCTGCAGCAGCCGGGCCATCCACCCGGGAAAGCCAGCACCCCGATGAGCGACGACTCGCGCGACGACCCCGCCGCCCCGAACCCTGCCCCCCGCACGCTGCGCAGCCAGCAGTGGTTCGGCCGGCAAGACCGCGACGGTTTTGCCTACCGCAGCTGGCTCAAGGGCAAGGGCATCCCGCACGACCAGTTCGACGGGCGGCCGGTCATCGGCATCTGCAACACCTTCAGCGAACTAACGCCCTGCAACAGCCACTTCCGCACGCTGGCCGAGCAGGTCAAGATAGGCGTGTACGAAGCCGGCGGCTTCCCGCTGGAGTTTCCGGTGATGTCGCTGGGCGAGGTGCTGCTGCGCCCCACCGCCATGCTGTACCGCAACCTGGCCAGCATGGATGTGGAGGAAAGCATTCGCGGCAACCCGCTGGACGGCGTGGTGCTGCTGTTCGGCTGCGACAAGACCACGCCGGCGCTGCTGATGGGTGCGGCCAGCGCCGATCTGCCCACCATAGGCGTCAGCGGCGGCCCCATGCTGAACGGCAAGTGGCGCGGGCAGGAACTGGGCTCGGGCACCGGCGTGTGGAGCATGAGCGAGCAGGTGCGCGCCGGCACGCTGAAGTTGCAGGACTTCCTGGAAGCCGAGAGCTGCATGCACCGCAGCCACGGCCACTGCATGACCATGGGCACCGCCAGCACCATGGCCAGCATGGTCGAGGCGTTGGGCGTGGGCCTGCCCGGCAACGCCGCCTGGCCGGCGGTGGACGGACGGCGCGCGGTGCTGGCGCGCCAGGCCGGCAGGCGCATCGTGCAGATGGTGCAGGAAGACCTGGTCTTGTCCAAGGTGCTCACACGCCAGGCCTTCGAGAACGCCATACGGGTGCTGGCGGCCATAGGCGGCAGCACCAATGCCGTGATCCACCTGATCGCCGTGGCCGGGCGGGCGGGCGTGCCGCTGACCGTGGACGACTTCGACCGCCTGGGCAGCGAACTGCCCTGCCTGGTGGACTTGCAGCCCAGCGGCCGTTTCCTGATGGAAGACTTCTGCTACGCCGGCGGCCTGCCGGCGGTGATGAAGCAGATCGAAAGCCTGCTGCACCGCGAGCTGATCACCGTCACCGGCCGCAGCGTGGCCGAGAACATCGCCGACGCCGAGGTCTTCAACCCGCAGGTCATACGCAGCCTGGACGCCCCGTTCAAGGAGCGCGCCGGCATTGCCGTGCTGCGGGGCAACCTGGCACCGCGCGGTGCCGTCATCAAGCCCAGCGCCGCCACGCCGGCGCTGATGAAACACACCGGCCGCGCCGTGGTGTTCGAAGACAGCGACGACTTCCACCGCCGCATTGACGACGAAACCCTGGACGTGGACGAGACCTGCGTGCTGGTGCTCAAGAACTGCGGCCCCAAGGGCTACCCCGGCATGGCCGAGGTGGGCAACATGCCGCTGCCGCCCAAGGTGTTGCGCAAGGGCGTGACCGACATGGTGCGCATCAGCGATGCCCGCATGAGCGGCACCGCCTACGGCACCGTGGTGCTGCACACCACGCCCGAAGCCGCCGCCGGCGGCCCGCTGGCGCTGGTGCACAACGGCGACCTGATCACGCTGGACGTGGCGGCACGCCTTCTGCACCTGCATGTGGACGACGACGAGCTGGCGCGCCGCCAGGCGCTGTGGACGCCGCCCACCCCGCCGCTGACCAGCGGCTACTGGAAGCTGCACATCGACCATGTGCTGCAGGCCGACGAAGGCGCCGACCTGGATTTCCTGCGCGGCCGGCGCGGTGCGTTCGTGCCCAAGGACAACCACTGATGGGCCCTGCTGCCGCCAGCCGTGTTGCGCTGGTCACCGGTGCCGGCAGCGGCATAGGGCGCGGCTGCGCCCATGCCTTGCTGGCCGAGGGCTGGCAGGTGGTGCTGGTGGGCCGCCGGCAAGAACTGCTGGCGCAGGCGGTGGCCGATGCCGGTGAGCACGCCGCCCGCGGCCACGCCCTGGCCTGCGACGTGGCCGACGCTGCAGCAGTGAACCGCTTGTTCGCCCAGGTGGAAGAACGCTTCGGCCGCCTGGACCTGCTGTTCAACAACGCCGGCGTCTCGCTGCCGCCGGCCCTGCCCGACGAGGTGACGCCGGCGCAGTGGCAGCAGGCCTTGAGCGTCAATCTGGGCGGCGCCTTCCACTGCCTGGCCGCCGCCTTCGGCCTGATGCGGCGTCAACGCCCCATGGGCGGGCGCATCATCAACAACGGTTCCATCTCGGCCCACACGCCGCGCCCCGGCAGCATCGCCTACACCGCCACCAAACACGCGGTGACCGGGCTCACGCGCGCCGCGGCGCTGGACGGCCGGCCCTTCGACATCGCGGTGGGCCAGATCGACATAGGCAACGTCGCCAGCAGCATGACCGACAAGATGCTGGCCGGCGTGCCCCAGGCCGACGGCCAGTTGCGCCCAGAGCCGCGCATGGACTTGCAAAGCGTGGTCGACACCTTCATGGCCATGGCGCGGCTGCCGCCCTCGGCCAACGTGCTGTTCATGACGGTGATGGCCACCCGCATGCCCTTCGTGGGCCGCGGCTGAGGGCAGCATGCCGCTGAGCTGCACCATCCACGCCGCCGGCGACCTGCGCCTGCACGAAGAGTCCGCGCCCATGCCCGGCCCGCACGAGGTGCTGCTGCGCCTGGGTGCCGGCGGCATCTGCGGCTCCGACCTGCACTACTACCGCCACGGGCGCGTGGGCGCGTTCGTGGTGCGCGAGCCGCTGGTGCCGGGGCACGAGGCCTCGGGCGTGGTGCTGGCGGTGGGCAGCGCCGTCACGCGCGTGGCGGCGGGCGACCGCGTGGCCATCAACCCGTCGCACCCCTGCGGCCGCTGCGATTACTGCTTCGCCGGCCGCGGCAACCTGTGCCGGCACATGTTCTTCCTGGGCAGCGCCAGCGTGTTTCCGCACGCACAAGGCCTGTTCCGCGAACAGTTCGTGATGGGCGAGCGCCAGCTCACCCCGGTGCGCGAGGCCCACATCTCCCTGGGCGAGATCGCCTGCGCCGAACCGCTGTCCATAGGTCTGCACGCCCTGCACCGTGCCGGCCCGGTGCTGGGCGAAACGGTGCTGGTGGCCGGTGCCGGCACCATAGGCTGCATGAGCGTCATCGCCGCCCGCCTGGCCGGCGCGGCGCGCGTCATCTGCTGCGACGTGCAGGAGCGCGCGCTGGCCATGGCGCGCACGGTGGGCGCTGACGAAACCTGGCGCAGCGACCAGGTGGCAGCACAGGATCTGGCGGACATGGCCGACGTGGCCATAGAAGCCGCCGGTGCGCCGGCCGCGCTGTCGCTGTGCCTGGCCGCCGTGCGGCGCGGCGGGCGCGTGGTGCAGGTGGGCACGCTGTCCGACGAACTGCCCTTCCCCGCCAACCGCCTGATGGCGCGCGAACTCGACTACCGCGGCGCCTTCCGGGCCCATCAAGAGTTTGACTGGGCGGTGCAGGCTATACGCAGCCGACGCGCCGACGTGCGCCCGCTCATCACCGCCCAGTTGCCGCTGGGCCGCTCGCAGGAAGCCTTTGAACTGGCGCTGGACAAGACCCGCAGCACCAAGGTGCAGCTGACGGCCCCCGACTGACACCCCTTCAACAAGCCGACACCCCATGAGCCAACGACTGCAAGGCAAAACCGCGTTCGTCACCGCCGCCGGCGCCGGCATAGGCCGCGCCACGGCCTTGGCCTTGGCGCGCGAAGGCGCGCGCGTGATCGCCACCGACCTGAACCCGGCGCTGCTGGCGCCGCTGGCCGCCGAGGCTGGCGGCCTGGCGCTCAACACCGAAACCCTGGACATGCTGGATGCCGGCGCCGTGCACGCCGCCGCGGCCCGACACGGCGACGTGAACGTGCTGTTCAACGCCGCCGGCTACGTGCACCACGGCACGGTGCTGGACTGCACCGAGGAGCAGTGGGCCCTGGCCTTCGACCTCAACGTGCGCTCCATGTACCGCAGCATCCAGGCCTTTCTGCCGGCCATGCTGGCACGCGGCGGCGGCAGCATCATCAACGTGGCCTCGGCCGCCGGCAGCATCAAGGGCGCACCCAACCGCTTTGTCTACGGCGCCACCAAAGCCGCGGTGATAGGCCTGACCAAGAGCGTCGCGGCCGACTTCATCACCCGCGGCGTGCGCTGCAACGCCATCTGCCCGGGCACCGTGGAGTCCCCCTCGCTGCGCCAGCGCATCGCGTCGCAGGCAGCGGCCAGCGGCCAGCCAGCGCAGGCGGTGGAAGCGGCCTTCATCGCCCGCCAGCCCATGGGCCGGCTGGGGCGGGCCGACGAGATCGCCGCGCTGGCCGTCTACCTGGCCAGCGACGAAAGCAGCTTCACCACCGGCACGGCGCAGCTGATAGACGGCGGCTGGACGCTGTAGACAATCACTGCTGTTCGGCCTCTCCACATCACCACAAGGATTTGCGCATGAAGCTGTTGCGCCATGGCCCCAAGGGCCGCGAAAAGCCCGCCCTGCTGCACACCGACGGCAGCGTTCGCGACCTCTCGGCGCTGGTGGGCGACATCACGCCGGCCCTGCTGTCGCCCACCGGCCTGGCGGCGCTGGCCAGCGTGGACCCGCGCACGCTGCCGGCGGTGCAGCCCGGCACACCGGCCGTGCCCTTTGCCGGCCTGGGCAAGTTCGTGGCCATTGGCCTCAACTACGCCGACCACGCGGCCGAAGCCGGCATGCCCATTCCCAAGGAGCCCATCGTCTTCATGAAGACGACCAACTGCGCCGTGGGCGCCCTGCACCCCATCGTGCTGCCGCAGGGCAGCACCAAGAGCGACTGGGAGGTGGAACTGGGCGTGGTCATAGGCACCCGCGCGCGCTATGTGTCGGAAGCCGATGCGCTCAAGCACGTGGCCGGCTACTGCGTGGTCAACGACGTGTCGGAACGCGAGTACCAGCTGGAGCGCGGCGGCCAGTGGGACAAGGGCAAGGGCTGCGACACCTTCGGCCCCATAGGCCCCTGGCTGGTGACGGCCGACGAGGTGCCCGACCCGCAGAACCTGGCGCTGTGGCTGGAGGTCAACGGCCACCGCTGGCAGGACGGCAGCACCCAGACCATGATCTTCGGCGTGGCCACCCTGGTGAGCTACCTCAGCCGCTTCATGACGCTGGAGCCGGGCGACCTCATCACCACCGGCACGCCGCCGGGCGTGGGCATGGGCGCCAAGCCGTCGCCGGTGTACCTGAAGCCTGGCGACGTGGTGCGCCTGGGCATCGCCGGCCTGGGCGAACAGCGCCAGGAAGTGCATGCCTGGAATGCCGAGCTGATAGACAACTGAAGACCCAACCAGGCCGGGCGCTGTCAGGACACGAGCATGAACACACCCGGCCCCACGATACGCATACACGCGGACGACGACGTCGTCATCGCCCGGCGGCAGCTGCTGCCGGGTGAGGTGCTGGCGGCCGAAGGCGTCACCGTCAGCGCCCTGGTGCCGCCGGGCCACAAGCTGGCGGCGCGTGCACGTGCGGTGGGTGAGGCGGTGCGGCGCTACGGCCAGGTCATAGGCCACGCCAGCCGCGATATCGCCGCCGGCCAGCACGTGCACGTGCACAACCTGGCGTATGCCGACTTCGAACGCAGCGAAGCGCCCGGCGTGGATGCACGGCCCACGGCCTTCGTGGAGCAGCCCGCCCACTTCGACGGCATCGTGCGCGCCGACGGGCGTGTGGCCACGCGCAACTACATAGGCGTGCTGACCAGCGTGAACTGCTCGGCCACCGTGGCGCGCGCCATTGCCGACCACTTCCGGCGCGACATCCACCCCGAGGCGCTGGCTGCATTCCCCCAGGTGGACGGCGTGGTGGCGCTCACCCACGGCATGGGCTGCGCCACCGCGGGCGACGGTGAAGAGCTGCTGGTGCTGCGCCGCACGCTGGGCGGCTACGCCCGCCACCCCAACTTTGCCGCGGTGCTGGTGGTGGGGCTGGGCTGCGAAACCAACCAGATCCAGGGCTTGGTGGCGCAGGAGGGTTTGCAGGAAGGCGCGCTGCTGGCCACCTTCGACATCCAGGGCAGCGGCGGTACCGCCAAGACCGTGGCCCGCGGCATAGCCCAGGTGCAGCGCATGCTGCCGGCGGCCAACCGTGTGCAGCGCCAGCCGGTGCCGGCGCGTCACCTGGCCGTGGGCCTGCAGTGCGGCGGCAGCGACGGTTACTCCGGCATCAGCGCCAACCCGGCGCTGGGGGCGGCGGTGGACCGCCTGGTGCGCCACGGCGGCACCGCCATCCTGTCGGAGACGCCCGAGATCTACGGCGGCGAGCACCTGCTGGTGCGCCGTGCCGCGCGGCCCGAGGTGGCCGAGCGCCTGCTGGCGCGCATCGCCTGGTGGGAGCGCTACACCGCACGCAACGGCATGCGCATGGACAACAACCCCAGCGCCGGCAACAAGGCCGGCGGGCTCACCACCATCCTGGAAAAAAGCCTGGGCGCCATCGCCAAGGGCGGCACCACCGCGCTGGTGGACGTGCTGGAGTTTGGCCAGCCGCTGCGCGAACGCGGCCTGGTGTTCATGGACACGCCGGGCTACGACCCGGTGTCGGCCACCGGCCAGGTGGCCGGCGGCGCCAACCTGATCTGCTTCACCACCGGCCGCGGCTCGGCCTACGGCTGCGCACCGGCGCCTTCGCTGAAGCTGTCCACCAACACCGCGCTGTGGCAGCGGCAGGAAGACGACATGGACATCAACTGCGGCGGCATCGTGGACGGCTTGGAAACCGTGGACGAAGCCGGCGAGCGCATCTTTGCGCTGATGCTGGCCACCGCCTCGGGCCGCCGCACCAAGAGCGAAGCCCATGGCTACGGGCAGAACGAGTTCGTGCCCTGGCAGCTGGGTGCGGTGATGTAGGGCCGGGTGGCCCCGGCTGCGACGCCGGGGCTACAGGCTGGCCGCGTTGAAGGTGTCGCAGCCGGCCACGCTGCCGCCTTGCAGGCCGCGGTTGAACCAGTTCATGCGCTGCTGGCTGCTGCCGTGGGTGAAGGTCTCCGGCCGCACCGCGCCGCCGGCGCCGGCCTGCAGCGCGTCGTCGCCTATGCGCGCAGCGGCGTTCATGGCGGCTTCGATGTCGCCCAGCTCCAGCCAGCCCTTGCCGCGCTGCGAATGGTGGGTCCACACACCGGCCAGGCAGTCGGCCTGCAACTCCACACGCACCGACATGGCGTTCATCTGCACCTGCGAAACACGGCCGCGCAGGCGATCCACCTGGTCGGTCACGCCCAGCAGGTTCTGCACATGGTGGCCCACCTCGTGCGCCACCACGTAGGCCTGGGCAAAGTCGCCCGGCGCGCCCATGCGCTTGGCCAGCGTCTCGAAGAAGCCCAGGTCTATGTAGACCTTGCCATCGCCGGGGCAGTAGAAGGGCCCCATCGCGCTTTGGCCGGTGCCGCAGGCCGTGGGCGTGGCGCCGCGAAACAGCACCAGCGTCGGTTCACGGTAGGCGCCGCCCTGGGCGCGGAACAACTGGCCCCACACCACCTCGGTATCACGCAGCACGGTGGAGACAAAGGCGGCGGCACGGTCGCCTTCCGGCGGCGGCCCGGCCTGCGGCGCCGGCTGGCTGACCGTGGAGCCATCGCCCGCGAGCAAGCCCAACACCGTCAGCGGGTTGATGCCGAACACCCAGCCCGCCAGCAGCGCCACCACGATGGTGCCCACGCCCAGGCCGCGCCCACCCACCCGCGGCAAGCGCCCGCCGCCGCCGGCACCCCGCCGGTCTTCGACGTTGCTGCTGCGCTCGTGACCTTCCCACTTCATGGCCGTCTCCCGGGCAGCGACGCGGCGCCACCGGCGCAGCCATTGTGCCCGGGCGCGGCCCCCCTCAGTCAAGCACCGGCGGCGCCGGCCACCGCGGGCTTCAGGCCCGCGGCAACGTCACGCCGCTTTGCCCCTGGTACTTGCCGCCGCGGTCCTTGTAGCTGGTTTCGCAGACCTCGTCGGCCTCGAAGAACAGCACCTGGGCGCAGCCCTCGCCAGCGTAGATCTTGGCCGGCAGCGGCGTGGTGTTGCTGAACTCCAGCGTCACGTAGCCTTCCCACTCGGGCTCGAAGGGCGTCACGTTGACGATGATGCCGCAGCGTGCGTAGGTGCTCTTGCCCAGGCAGATGGTCAGCACGCTGCGCGGTATGCGGAAGTACTCCAGCGTGCGCGCCAGCGCAAAGCTGTTGGGCGGGATGATGCAGACATCGGCCTCGATGTCCACGAAGCTCTTCTCGTCGAAGTGCTTGGGGTCCACCACCGTGCTGTGGATGTTGGTGAAGACCTTGAACTCCCGCGCGCAGCGTATGTCGTAACCGTAGCTGCTGGTGCCGTAGCTGATGAGGCGCCGGCCATCGGCCGCCTGCCGCACCTGGCCGGGCTCGAACGGCTCAATCATGCCGTGCTGCTCGGCCATGCGGCGTATCCAGCGGTCGCTCTTGATGCTCATGCGCCCCTCGGTTCAACTCTTGACACAACTTGGGTGCGGATTCTAGGAGCCTGCGCTAGGATGCCATCGCACACAGGCGCCGATGTGCCTGCTGCCCGGGAGAAGACACCATGGCCAGCCCCTTCCGCGACGCCACCACGCTGCTGCAGCAGTACGCTGAGTACCACCGCGACCGGCGCAACATCCTCACGCACTTCGTGGGCGTGCCCATGATCGTCTTCGGCATAGGCGTGCTGCTGTCCAAGCCGGCCTTCGTGCTGGGCGGGCTGGCGCTGACGCCGGCCTGGCTGGTGCTGGCACTGGCCGCCGCCTGGTACCTGACGCGCGGCCACCTGGGCATAGGCCTGGCCACCACGCTGGGCGTGGGTGCGCTGGTGTGGGCCGCGCACCGCGTGGGCGACGGCAGCACGGCGGCGTGGCTGACCTGGGGGCTGGGCTTCTTCGTAGTGGGCTGGATCATCCAGTTCATAGGCCACTACTACGAGGGCCGCAAGCCGGCCTTTGCCGACGACCTGGTGGGCCTGCTGGTCGGCCCCATGTTCGTGGTGCTGGAGATGCTGGCGCCGCTGGGCCTGTTCAAGGGCCTGGTGGCGGCGGTGGAGCGGCACGCCGGCCCCACGCTGATACGCGACCTGGCGCACCCGGCGCCGCGCTGAGCCGGCGCCGGCCCCTGCCGCCATGGCGCTGCCCCATACCCAGCCCGGCCAGGCGGTGGACGTAGGCCCGCTGGGCCCGGCGCTGCACGAAGCGCGCTCGCATGCGCTGTTCAAGTCGGCCCAGCTGGAGCTGATGCGCCTGGTGCTGAGCGCCGGCAGCAGCCTGCCGCCGCATGCGGTGCCCGGCGAGATCACCGTGCAGTGTGTGGAAGGCAGCGCCGAGCTGCTGCTGGACGACGGCGCCGCCACCGTGCTGCAGGCCGGCCAGCTGCTCTACCTGCCGGGCGGCTGCCGCCACGCCGTGCGCGCGCTCACCGACACCTCGCTGCTGGTGACTATCGTGGTCGGCACCGGCTGAGCCGGCGCCTACGCTTCAGCGCAAGATCAGCCCCAGACTTCCTGCGCCGTTTCCACCACCAGGCGCAGCTTGTTGCGCTGGTCTTCCACCGCGATGTTGTTGCCGTGCACGGTGCTGGAGAAACCGCACTGCGGGCTCAGGCACAGCTGGTCCAGGGGCGCGTACTGCGCCGCTTCATCGATGCGGCGCTTCAGCGCGTCCTTGCTTTCCATGGCGCCGAACTTGGTGGTCACCAGCCCCAGCACCACGGTCTTGCCCTTGGACAGGTAGCGCAGCGGCCGGAAGTCGCCCGAGCGGTCGTCGTCGTACTCCAGGAAGAAGGCGTCCAGCTTCATTTCCGACAGCAGCGCCTCGGCCACCGGCTCGTAGTTGCCGGCCGCCGCGTGGGTGCTCTTGAAGTTGCCGCGGCACAGGTGCATGGCCAGCGTCATGCCGGCAGGCTTGTGCGCCACCACCTTGTTGATGAACTGGGCGTAGCGGTGCGGCAGCTCGTTCGGGTCGTCGCCGCGCTGGCGCGCCGCCTCGCGCATCTTGTCGTCGCACAGGTAGGCCAGGTTGGTGTCGTCCATCTGCACGTAGCGGCAGCCGGCGTCGAACAGGCTCTGCAGTTCGTCGCCGTAGGCCTTGGCCACGTCGTCGTAGAAGGTCGGGTCCAGCTCCGGGTAGGCCTCGCGGCTGATGCCGGCGCGCCCGCCGCGGAAGTGCAGCATGGTGGGGCTGGGGATGGTGACCTTGGGCGTCAGGCCGGCCGCCACCTGGCTCTTCAGGTACTCAAAGTCGGCGCGCTGTATGTCCTTGGCGTGGCGCACCTTGTCGATCACGCGTATCACCGGCGGCGCCAGCTCCTCGCTGCCGTCGGGGCGCTTGACGGTGACCGGGATGTCGGTCTTCACGCCGCCCAGTTGCTCCAGGAAGTCGATGTGGAAGTAGGTGCGGCGGAACTCGCCGTCGGTGATGCTTTGCAGGCCCACGTCCTGCTGGAACTTCACGATCTCGGCAATGGCCTTGTCTTCCACCTCGCGCAGCTGCTGGGCGTTGATGGACTTCTGGGTAAAGAACGCCTCGCGCGCATCCAGCAGGTACTTGGGGCGCAGGAAGCTGCCGACATGGTCGGCACGGAACGGGGGCGTGGTGCGGGCGGTCATGACAGGGTCTCCTCGGTGGTGGGTGTGGCAGTGGAACTGCGCGCCAGGTCGGCCGGCAGCGGCGCGTCGTCGCGCCAGGCGGTGTCTATGGTGATCGAGGCGCCGCAGGCGCGCGAGACGCAGGCGCACAGACGCCGGTTCTCGCCGCGCTCGGCTTCGCTGAAGAAGATGTCGCGGTGGTCTATCTCGCCGTCCACCGCCAGCACGTCCACGGCGCACAGGCCGCATTCGCCGCGCCGGCAGTCGGCCAGCACCTGCACGCCCTGGGCTTCCAGCACCTCCAGCAGCGATCGCTCCGGTGGCACCTGCAGCACCAGGCCGTGGCGCGGCACCCGCAGCTCGAAGCCCTGGGCCTCGCGTGCACCGGTGTTGCCGAAGGTTTCGAAGCGCAGCCGCTGCACCGGCCGGCCGGCACGCGCCCAGGCCGCCTGTGCCGCGTGCAGCATGGGCACCGGCCCGCAGACGAAGGCCTGGCCGTCGGCAGCCAGGGCGCCGAACTCGGCCGCCAGGTCCACCCGTTCGCCGCGGCTGGCGTCGAACAGCGCCAGCCGCTCGCCCAAGAGCGCACGCAGCTCGTCGAGCAAGACCATGTCTTCCGCGCTGCGCGCGGCGTAGGCCAGACGCAGCGGCGCGCCGCGCCGGGCCAGCACCTGAGCCATGCCGGCCAACGGGGTGATGCCTATGCCGCCGGCCACCAGCAGCGTGGGCCGCAGCGCCGGCGGCAGCGTGAAGCCGTTCACCGGCCCCTGCACCGCCAGCCGGTCGCCCACTGCCAGGCGCCACATGCAGGCCGAGCCGCCGCGCCCGGGTTCGGCGCGCTGCACCGCCAGCCGCCAGGGCCGGCCCGGTGCTGTAGTGCCCACCAGCGAGTAGCGCCGGTCGGCGGCGCTGCCGTCCGGCAGCGTGACCGGCAGGCGCAGATGGGCGCCGACGGCGAAGGCGGTGTCGCCGTCGTCCGGGCGCAGCAGGATCTCGCGCACCCGCGGCCCCAGGTCGCGCACACCCACCACCGTGACCGGGCGATCCCATCCAGTTGCCAGCATCATGCGGTGTCTCTTGTCCTCAACGGCGCGTGCCCAGGCGGATCAGCCGTGCGCCCGGCAGGCGCGCCAGCGCCTGCTGGTTGGCCAGTGCCGCCGCCAGGTTGGCGTGGGCGTTGCGGGCGTGTTCGCGCATCAGCGCCTCGGCGCGCCCGCCTTCGCCGGCGGCCAGCGCCTGCAGCGTGGCACGGTGCTGTTCGTGCGCCACCAGCAGCCGGTCGCGCGCCGCCGGGCCCGTGGTGTGCACCAGCACAAAGGCGTTGGGCGAGGCAAAGGGCAGCGTGCTGGCACGCTCCAGCTGCTGGCGCACGATGGGGCTGCCGCAGGCCTCGGCCAGCAGCGTGTGGAAGCGCGCGTTCAGCTCGCCGTACTCGGCAAAGGCCTGCTCGCTGAGCTGCGGCGGCGCCAGCAGTGCATCGATGCGCTGCACGCAGTCCTGCATCGCCGCCAGCAGCGAGCCGGGCATGCCGCGCTCTGCCGCCAGGCGGGCGGCCAGGCCCTCCAGCGTGCCGCGCAGCTCGATCGCGTCGTGGATGTCGCCCTCGGAAAACTCACGCACCACAAAGCCGCCGCCCGGCAGCGCCTGCAGCAGGCCTTCGTCCTGCAGCCGCACCAGGGCGCTGCGTATGGGCGTGCGCGACAAGCCCAGCCGCTCCACCAGGGCCAGCTCGGTGACGCGCTCGCCGGGGCGCAGCTCACCGCCGACGATGAGCTCGCGCAGCCGGGCCTGCGCGCGGGCACCGGCGTTGCCGGCGTCTTCGGCGTCGGCCGGCGCGGTGCTCTGAGCCGGGGTCGCGGCCATGGTCATGCCGCCGGCTTCAGCGGAATCACCGGCCGCGGCTGCTCCAGCTCCACCAGGCCGTCGATCAGCCGCCGCGCCCACATCGCCCCGGCGTCTATGTTCAGGTTGTTGAAGGCCCGCCCCGGCGCGGCGTCTATGGCGCGCTGCTGGGCCTCCAGCACACGCTCGTCCTCGGCGAAGATGCGCGCCACGCCTTCGCGCAGCTCGTGCGTCAGGCGCTGCTCGTCCAGCTGGTAGTTGCGCGCAAAGGCCCAGAAGTAGTGGCAGGTGCCGGCGGTCTCGGGCGTGATGGTGTTGATCACGATGCCGTTGACGCCGCGGCTGCGGTCGCCGCCCGGTGCGCCGGTGCCGGCTTCGGCCACGCCCACGTCTATGGCCACCGTGCACGGCGCCTCGAAGCGGATGATCTGCCAGCGGTCCACCGGCCCTTCCCAGCCGCGCGCACCGCGGATCTGCCCGGCCCAGAACGGCGGCGGCGTGATGCCCTCCATCCAGCGTGTGACGGTGGCCGTGCGCGGGCCGTGCGTGGCCACGAAGGGCGCCTCGGCCACAGCGCGCTGGCCTATGGAGCTGCCGTGCACGAAGGTCTCGTGCGTCAAGTCCATGAGGTTGTCCACCACCAGCCGGTAGTCGCAAGCCACCCGTATCAGGCGGCCGTCGCCGGCCCAGGCGGGGTCGTCGTTCCAGTGCAGGTCGGGCACCAGGGCCGGGTCGGCCAGCGCCGGGTCGCCGGGCCACACCCAGACAAAACGATGGCGCTCCACCACCGGGTAGCTGCGCACGCAGACCGACGGGTTCAAGGTCTCCTGCGACGGCATGTGTGTGCATTGCCCGTCTGCGTTGTATACAAGACCGTGGTAACCGCAGACCAGCTGGTCGCCCTCCAGCCGCCCCTGGGACAAGGGCAGCAACCGGTGCCAGCAGGCATCTTCCAGCGCCGCCACGCGCCCGCCGGTCTCCCGGTACAGCACCAACGACTGCCCGCAGATGATGCGCGCCAGCAGGCTGCGCCCCACCTCCACATCCCAGGCCGCGGCGTACCAGGCGTTCAGCGGGAACGTGGGCGGCGGCAAGGGCTTCATCACTGGGATCCCGTCAATGTATACATACGGGATTCTTACTCGGCTGCCGCTGGGCAGCAAGCCAACAAACTCAGTAAAAACCCGGAATCACCCCAGCAGCGCGCGCAAGCGCTCGGCCGCGGCCCGCACCTGGGCCTCGTCCACGTCCAGATGGGTCACGGCGCGCACCATGCGCGGCCCGAAGGCGTTGAGCAACACGCCCTGCTCACGCGACCGCGCCACCACGGTGGCGGCGTCGGGCGCGGTGTCGGCCAGCTGGAACACCACGATGTTGGTCTGCACCGTGGCCAGGTCCAGCTGCACCGCCGGGCTGCCGGCCAGGGCCTCGGCCAGCAGGCGGGCGTGCCGGTGGTCGTCGGCCAGGCGCGCCAGGTGGTGGTCCAGGCCGTGCAGCGCCGCGGCGGCGTAGTGCCCGGTCTGGCGCATGGCGCCGCCCAGCATGCGGCGGTGGCGGTTGGCCAGGCCGATCAGCTCACGCTGGCCGGCCAGCAGCGAACCGCCGGGCGCGCCCAGGCCCTTGGAAAAGGCCACCGCCACCAGGTCGAACGGCGCGGCCAGCTCGGCCAGCCCGCGCCCGCTGGCGATGCTGGCGTTCCACAGCCGGGCGCCGTCCAGAAAACGCCCCATGCCGCGCGCCCGCGCCGCGGCGCAGATGCGTTCCACCTCGTCTTGCGGCACCACCACGCCGCCGGCGCGGTTGTGGGTGTTTTCTATCTGTACCAGCGTGCTCGGCGGAAACACCGGCAGGCCGCGCGGCTTGATGGCCGCCTCGAACTCGGCCAGCGTGAACACGCCGCCCTGGCCCACCTCGTGCAACTGCACGCCGGCGTTGGCCGCCGCGCCGCCGGTTTCGTGCCAGCCGGCGTGGGCCTCGCGGCTGGTGATGACCTCGTCGCCGGGGCGCGTCAGCACCCGCAGCGCCACCTGGTTGGCCATGGTGCCGCTGGGCAGCCACAGCGCCGCCTCCTTGCCCAGCAGCGCCGCGCAGCGCTCCTGCAGCAGCGTGGTGGTGGTGTCCTCGCCGTACTGGTCGTCGCCCACCTCGGCGGCGGCCATCGCGGCGCGCATCGCGGCGGTGGGGCGGGTGACGGTGTCGGAGCGCAGGTCTATGGGGGCGGGCTTCATGGTCGTGGCTTCACGGCGGGGGAACGAGGCGACAAGGGCAAGGGGGCCAGGCCCCCTGCGCTGCGGCTACTGGATGCGCCGCACCCGCGGCGAGTGGTTGGTGCCCTGCACCTCCAACCAGAAGCCGCCCGTGGCAGCGCGGCGCACCACCACCACCGGGTCGCGCAGGTACAGCACCACCGAGCCGCCGTCTATCACCTGCCAGACCTGCCCGTTGGCCAGGTGAAGGCGGGTGTTGCGTTCCCAGCCCTGCAACTGGCCGGGGAAATGGGTGCGCACCTCCTGCACCTGCGGGGTGGCGGCGGGCAGCCCGAACGCCGCCTCGGCCGTGGCACCGGGGGCCGCAGCCGGCGACGCAGCCGGCGCGGTGGCCGACGTCGTGCCCGGTGGACGGGCCGCCGGCGCAGTGCCCGCCGGCGCTGCGGCAGCGCTGCCGGACAGCGCGCGGTCGGCCAGCGCGTCGTAACACGCCAGGCGCTCGGCCGCCGAAGCCAGGGCGCGGCAACTGCGCAGCCCCTCGGTGGACACCGGCGCCTGCGCCGCTGCCGCCATGCAGCCGGCACCCAGCAGTGCCAGTGCGCTGATTCTGATCAAGCCAAGGTTTGTGTTCATCTTTCAACCATGTGTCGTGCGGCGCCGCCACAGGCACGGCACCTAGAATCGCAGTATGCCGCGCAAGCTGTTCGTCACCACCGCCCTGCCCTATGCCAATGGCCCGTTTCACATCGGGCACATCATGGAGTACATCCAGGCCGACACCTGGGTGCGCTTCCAGCGCATGCAGGGCGCGGCGCTGAACTTCGTCTGCGCCGACGACGCGCACGGCGCGCCCATCATGATCGCGGCCGAAAAGGCCGGCAAGACACCGCAGCAGTTCGTGGCCGAGGTGGCCGCCACGCGCAAGCCGGTGCTGGACGGCTTCCACATAGCCTTCGACCACTGGCACAGCACCGATGCGCCGGAGAACCATGCGCTGGCCCAGCACATCTACCTCGCGCTGCGCGAGGCCGGGCTGATAGACGTGCGTGTGGTCGAGCAGTTCTTCGACCCCAACAAGGGCATGTTCCTGCCCGACCGTTTCATCAAGGGCGAGTGCCCACGCTGCGGCGCGCAAGACCAGTACGGCGACAACTGCGAGGTCTGCGGCGCCGTCTACCAGCCCACCGAGCTGAAGAACCCTCGCTCGGCGCTGTCCGGCGCCACGCCGGTGCTCAGGAGCAGCGAGCACTTCTTCTTCAAGCTCTCCGACCCGCGCTGCGTGGAATTCCTGGAGCGCTGGACGCAGGACGGCCGCCTGCAGCCCGAGGTGGCCAACAAGGTGCGCGAGTGGTTCGTGCGCGATGACAACGGCCAGGTGGCCCTGGGCGACTGGGACATCAGCCGCGACGCGCCCTACTTCGGCATAGAAATCCCCGACGCGCCGGGCAAGTACTTCTACGTCTGGCTGGATGCGCCGGTGGGTTACCTGGCCTCGCTGCAGGCCTGGCTGGCCCGGCAGGGGCAGGACCTGGACAGCTACCTGGCCGACCCGGCGCTGGAGCAGGTGCACTTCATAGGCAAGGACATCGTCACCTTCCACACCCTGTTCTGGCCGGCCATGCTGAAGTTCAGCGGCCGCAAGGTGCCCGACGCCATCCACGTGCACGGCCACCTCACGGTCAGCGGCGAGAAGATGAGCAAGAGCCGGGGCACCGGCATCAGCCCGGTGCGCTACCTGGAACTGGGGCTGAACGCCGAGTGGCTGCGCTACTACCTGTGCGCCAAGCTCAATGGGCGTGTGGAAGACCTGGACTTCAACCCCGAAGACTTTGTCACCCGCGTCAACGCCGACCTGGTGGGCAAGTACATCAACATCGCCAGCCGCGCCGCCGGTTTCCTCAGCAAGCGCTTTGACCGCCGCCTTTCGGCCGACCTGGGCGTCGAGGGCCGCATGCTGCTGGACGCGCTGCGGGCCCAGGCCGGCACGCTGGCGCAGCTGTACGAGGAGCGCGAGTTCGGCAAGGCGCTGCGCGAGGTGATGGCGCTGGCCGACCGCGTCAACGCCTACGTGGACCAGCACAAGCCCTGGGAACTGGCCAAACTCGCCGGGGCCGGCGCCGGCAGCGACGCCGCGCTGCACGACGTGTGCAGCACCTGCATAGAGGCTTTTCGCGTGCTGACCGTGTACCTCAAGCCGGTGCTGCCGGCGCTGGCGGCGCGTGTGGAAGCCTTTCTGCAAGTGGCGCCGCTGCAATGGGCCGACGCGCAGCGCTCGCTGGGCGCCCACACCATAGGCGAGTACCAGCACCTGATGCAGCGCGTGGAGCCCAAGCTGGTGGAAGCGCTGCTGCAAGCGCCGGCGGCCCAGGCCGCGCCCGCGCCCGGCGGCGAAGAACTCGCCGCCGAAATCGCCATCACCGACTTCGCCAAGGTGGACCTGCGCCTGGCGCTCATCGTGGCCGCCGAGCGCGTGGAAGGCAGCACCAAGCTGCTGAAGCTGACGCTGGACGCCGGCGAAGGCCGGCAGCGCACGGTGTTCAGCGGCATCGCCGGCAGCTTCGCGCCGGAGCACATCACCGGCAAGATGACGGTGCTGGTGGCCAACCTGGCCCCGCGCAAGATGAAGTTCGGCGTCAGCGAAGGCATGGTGCTGGCCGCCAGCCACGCCGACGAAAAGTCCCACCCCGGCCTGTTCCTGCTGGAACCGGGCGCGGGCGCCCCACCGGGGCTGCGCGTGCGGTGAACCGGGGCGGCCCCTCCAGGCGCCACCGCTTCATCGCGCGGCGCTACCACTGCGGCCCACCGCGGCGGCTTGTCGCCCGCCCGATGAACGCAGCCGCTGGAGCCCCGCTTGTCCCCGCCGTCCTCACCCCCACCCGCCCCCCCGCCGAACGACCAGCCCCACGACCGGCCTGCTGACCCGCCCGGCCTGGAGCCCCCATCCGGCCCGGCACCCGACGCCGCTTCGCCGTCGGCCAGCCTGCTGGCCAGCATCCAGCTGCACCGCTTTCGCCCGCGCCTGCTGGACAGCCTGAAGGGCTACGACCGCGCCCGCTTTGCCGCCGACGCCGGCGCCGGCGTCACCGTGGGCGTGGTGGCCCTGCCGCTGGCCATGGCCTTTGCCATTGCCAGCGGCGTCAAGCCTGAGGCGGGGCTGTTCACCGCCATCATCGCCGGGCTGTTGATCAGTGCGCTGGGCGGCTCCAACGTGCAGATAGGCGGGCCGGCCGGCGCCTTCATCGTCATCGTCTACGGCATCGTGGAGCGCTACGGGCTGGCCAACCTGCTGATCGCCACCATGCTGGCCGGCGTGCTGCTGTTTCTGATGGGCCTGTTCAAGCTGGGCGTGCTGGTGCGCTACGTACCGGTGCCCATCATCATCGGCTTCACCAACGGTATTGCGGTGCTGATCGCGCTGTCGCAGCTCAAGGACTTCCTGGGCCTGACCACGCCCAAGCTGCCGGCGGACTTTTTCTCGCAGATCGGCGCCATCGTCGAGCACATCCACACCCTCAACCCGGTGGCGGTGGCGCTGGGCCTGGCCAGCCTGGCGGTGGTGGTGCTGTGGCCCAAGTCCTACCAGATGCCGGTGGGCGCCACACAAGGCCTGCCCAAGCTGCGGCGCCTGTCGGCGCATGTGCCCGGCACCGTGGTGGCGCTGGTGGCGGCCACGCTGGCGGTGACGCTGTTCGGCCTGCCGGTGGAAACCATAGGCTCGCGCTTCGGCGGCATCCCGCAGGAGCTGCCTTCGTTTGCGCTGCCGGAGTTCACCTGGTCCACCGCGCGGCTGCTGCTGGTGCCCACGGTGACCATTGCGCTGCTGGGCGCGGTGGAATCGCTGCTGTGCGCGCGTGTGGCCGACAACATGGCCGAGGTACCCAAGCACGACCCCAACCAGGAACTGATGGCCCAGGGCGTGGCCAACTTCACCGCGCCCTTGTTCGGCGGCATCCCGGCCACCGGCACCATCGCCCGCACGGTGACCAATGTGCGCGCCGGTGGCCGCACGCCGGTGGCCGGCATCGTGCACGCGCTGTCACTTCTGCTGGTGGTGCTGGCCGCGGCGCCGCTGGCGGCCAACGTGCCGCTGGCGGCGCTGGCCGGCATCCTGCTGTTCGTGGCCTGGAACATGGGCGAGTGGCGCGAGTTCACGCGCCTGAAACGCTTTCACCTGCCCTACCGCGTGCTGCTGGTGGGCACCTTCGTGCTGACCATCGTGTTCGACCTGACGGTGGCGGTAGAGATGGGCCTGATCGCCGCCTGCGTGTTTTTCATCTGGCGCATGAGCACGCTGTTCAGCGTGCGGCCGCACCGTGCCCACGCGGTGCCCGACGGCGTGCATGTCTTCGAGCTGTACGGTGCGCTGTTCTTCGGCGCCGTGGGCAAGATCGAGTCGCTGCCCAACCAGCTGCCGCCCGGCACCCGCGCGCTGGTGCTGGACATGCAGCGCCTGGTGGTCATGGACACCTCGGGCCTGGATGCGATGGAGCAGCTGCACCGCACGCTGCGGCGCCAGGGGGTGTCGCTGACCCTGGCCAGCATCAACGAACAGCCGCTGTCGCTGATACGGCGCAGCGGCTTCGAAGACGTGCTGGGCCGCGAGCACATCGTGCCCACGGTGTCGGCCGCCTTTGACGACCGGCCGCAGGGGAGCTGAGCACCAGGCAGCTGAACGCCAGGTGGCCATGGGCCGGCTCAGCGCTTCCAGGGCCTGCGCAGGCGGCTCAGGGCTTGCAGGGCTGCCTGCGCCTGGGCCAGCGCGGCTTCTCGCCGCGCCACCACCCAGCCGACGGCAAACCAGGCCGAAGGCTGGTCAGCGGCCAGCGGGCGCAACAAGTCCTCGGCCACGTACAAGTCGTTGAGCGCGCCCAGGGCATCGGCCGCTGCCGCCAGGGCACGCTGCAGCGGTTTCGCCGACCGCCCCTTGTACAGCGGCAGCAACAGCTCCAGCGCGTAGCGCAGGCGCTTCAGACGCCGGCGCGCCCGGTGCTGGGCGGCCACCGGCGCCTGGCTGAAGGCCGGCGCCTCCCGCAGCAGCGGCTTCCAGGCGGCCTGCATCACGGCCGCCGCCGCCGGGCCCAGCGCCGGCTGATCCGGCGGCTCCGGCGCCAACGACAAGGCCAGGCTGCGCAAGACCAGGCGGCCGAACACCGGGCCGCGCAACAGGTCGGCCGGTGCGGCGGCCGGCTGGGCGGTGGCTGGCCAGGCAAAGGGCGGGGCGCCGGCGGCAGCCAGCGCCGGCCGCAGCGTCTGTGCCAGCACGTCGCGGTCGCGCGCCTGCCCCAGCTGCGCAAAGGGTTCGCGCCAGTCGGCCTGCAGTTGCGCGGCCTCTTCCGGCTGGCTGCTCCAGTCACCGAACAGGCGCAACACGCTGCGCAGGCGGCGCAAGGCCACGCGCAACTGGTGCAGGTGGTCCGGCGTGCCGCGGCCATCGGCGATCTCCGCCGCATTGGGCAGGGCCTGGGCCAGGGTCTGGCGCAGCATGCCGGCCAGGGCCTGCGCCGGGCGGGCCTGCGGGTCCAGCGACGAACGCCGCGCCCGCAGCGCCGGCACCGCCTCCACGCCCAGGGCCAGGCGGTAGCCCCGTTCGGACTTGGTGCGCGGGTCCCACCACAGGCCGTGGCGCGCCGCCCACCGCGCCGCCAGCGACACCAGCGCCGCCGGGTCGCCGCGCAGCAGCTCGAACTCCAGTTCGTCCACCAGCGCCCGCGCACCGGCCGCCGGGCTGCCCTCGGCCGCCAGCAGCCAGCCGCGGTCGTGGGCCACCTCCACCAGTGCGCCGCCATGGCGTACCTGGCGCAGCGTGCGCCGCACATCGGTGCGGTACAGCGGGCGCAGGGTCTGGGCGCCGTCCGGCCCCAGCGCCGCGGCCAGGGCGTCGCCGGCCGGCGTGCCGGCGTGGCGGTTGATGTCCAGCACCGGCGAGCCGCCGCGCGGCGCGGCCACCACCACCTCGTGCTCCAGGCGTTGCAGCAGGCCGTCGCCTGGGGCCTTGAGCGTCTGCACCCAGCGCCGTCCTTCCTGGCGCAGCCGCAGCGCCAGGCCGGCCTGCGCCAGCCGGCGGTCGGGCGTGTCGGCATACACCGCGCGCAGCCGCAGCGTGACGGCGCGCGGCGTCGCCAGCGCCCGCGCCACGCGGGCGCGTTGTGCCGGCGGCACCTGGAACTTGAGCTCAACCTCCACGGCGTCCACGGTTCGGGCGGGCCCGGTGCGCCGGGCCGATAAAATGAGGCTCTGTCCCGATTCTCGCCCCGGCCGCCTGCCATGCCGCTGTTCTGGAAACCCTACAAGTCCGAAGTCACGCAGTTCATAGACGAACTGAAGGCCCAAAAGCCCACGCTGGAGGCCGAACAGCGCGCCGGCCGCGCGCTGCTGTGGGACCGCCCGGTGGACCGCGACGCCCAGGCCGCCTGGGACGAGGCCAAGGTGCCGCAGCAGGCCTACGTCTACCAGACGCGGCCCGAAGCCTGAGCGCCGCGGCTTGAACCCCGATGCCAGCGTGGCCGAGCCGGCCGACGCGGTAGCCCACGCCCCCAGCGACACCGTACCCGACGTGGTGGACCAGGTCGCCGTCGCCCGCCTCTACGGTGAGCCGCTGTTTGCGCTGCCGCAGGACTTGTACATCCCGCCGGAAGCGCTGGAGGTCTTTCTAGAGGCCTTCGAAGGCCCGCTGGACCTGCTGCTGTACCTGATACGCAAGCAGAACTTCAACATCCTGGACATTCCGCTGGCCAGCGTGACGCGCCAGTACCTGGACTACGTGGAGCAGATACGCAGCCGCAACCTGGAGCTGGCCAGCGAGTACCTGCTGATGGCGGCCATGCTCATAGAGATCAAGAGCCGCATGCTGCTGCCGCCCAAGAAGAGCGAGGACGGCGGCGAACCCGAGGACC
The DNA here is from genome assembly GCA_037190565.1 of Burkholderiaceae bacterium. GTDB lineage: Bacteria > Pseudomonadota > Gammaproteobacteria > Burkholderiales > Burkholderiaceae_C > Rubrivivax. The sequence continues at coordinate 12,955 of JBBCJV010000019.1, read as the reverse complement.
CGCGCGCCGAGCTGGTGCGCCGGCTGGTGGAGTACGAACAGATCAAGCTGGCGGCGGCGCGCCTGGACCAGCTGCCATTGCTGGGCCGCGACTTCCTGCGCGCCCAGGTGCACATAGAACAAAGCCTGCAGCCGCGCTGGCCCGAGGTGAACGCCGACGACCTACGCCTGGCCTGGCACGACATCCTGCGCCGCGCCAAGCTCACGCAGCACCACACCATCACGCGCGAACAGCTGTCGGTGCGCGAGCACATGAGCATCGTGCTCAAGCGCCTGCAAGGCCGGCGCTTCGTGGAGTTCGACGAACTGTTCGACCCCTCGCGTGGCATGCCGGTGCTGGTGGTCACGTTCATCGCGATGCTGGAGCTCTCGCGCGAACACCTGGTGGAGGTGACGCAGGCCGAGGCCTTCGCCCCCATCTACGTGCGGCTGGCGTACACGCCCAACTGAGGCGGGCCCCCAAGGCCGACCGGCCCTGCGGCATACTGCAGCCATCTTCCCGCGGCCGCTCCCCCCACCGAAAGCCGCGCCCGCAAGTCGCTTGCAGTTCACACCCTCTGTTCCATGCGCGCCCTACTTGTTCCCGCCCTGGCCCTGACTGCGGCCCTGCTGTCGGCCTGCGCTGCGCAGCCGGAGGTCCGCGCCGACGCCGACCCGAACCTGCGCTGCACGCGCGAGACGCCCACCGGCACCAGCATCTCCGTCACGCGCTGCCGTGACCGCGAAACGCTGGAACGTGAACGCCAAGGGGTTGATCAAGCCCAGGAAGCGCTTCGCTCGGCGCCGCCCATTTCGCGGCAGTGAACACGGCAGGCCCGCGAGGGCCTGCACCACCTGCGGCCCTTGCGGGCCCGGGCCTGTTCAGTCCAGCGGCCAGGCGGCCGCCTTGGGCCAGTTCATGGGCACCGGCGGGCCGTCGCCGCTGCACTCCACGGCGCGCCACCAGGGGGTGACCTGGTCCACCTGCACCGGCTCCACCGGCTCGCCCTGCTGCGGCATCAGCAACTGCACCCCCTGCGCCGGCGCCAGACGCAGCAGCGCTTCGGCCGGTTCGTCCCAGGCGTGCATGGCCAGCGCAAACGTGCCCCAGTGCACCGGCAGGAAGGCGCCGCCGCCCAGCCACTGCAGCGCCTGCAGCGCGTTGGCCGGGCCCAGGTGGATGTCGCCCCAGGCCGGGTGGAAGGCGCCCACCTCCAGCATCACCAGGTCAAACGGCCCCAGGCGGCGGCGTATCTCGGCGTACTGGTCGGTCAGGCCGGTGTCGCCGCTGAAAAACACACGGTGGCGCGGTGAGCGTATGACCAGCGACGACCACAGCGTGGCATTGCGGTCCTTGAGCCCGCGGCCGGAAAAGTGCTGCGAAGGCGCCGCGGTGACCTCCACCTCGGTGCCGGGCACGCGGTGGCTTTCCCACCAGTCCAGCTCGGTGATGCGCTCGGGCGCCACGCCCCAGCCCTGCAGGTGCGCGCCCACGCCCAGGCTGGTGATGAAGGGCACGGAAGTCTTGGCCAGCGCGCGTACCGTGGGGTAGCACAGGTGGTCGTAGTGGTCGTGCGAGATCAGCACCGCGTCCACGGGCGGCAGCGCCTTCAGCGCCACCGGCGCGGGCTGAAACCGCCGCGGCCCGGCCAGCTGCGACGGGGATGCGCGGGCGCCCCATACCGGGTCGGTGAGCAGCCGCACGCCGTCCACCTCCAGCAGCAGCGTGCTGTGGCCCAGCCAGGTGACCCGCAGGCCGCTGCCCGGCGCCTGCCGCCACACATCGCGCGGGTCCTGCATGGGCAGCGGCCCGGTGGGCACGCGCCGTTCGCCGCCGCACAGGAAGTCGCCCAGCGAAGGAAACTTGGCCGCCGGATCCCGCAGCCCCGGCGCCACCGGCGCGACGTTGCGAAAGCCGTTGCCGGCCCACAGGGGCGATGCGCGCATGCGCTCCAGGCGCAGGCCCGCGGCACGCGAGCCCATGGACTTCAAGGCCATGACCGATCCCCCTTGCTAAACAAGCAGCGGCGCAACCCAGCGACCGCCGCGGAACCGGCTTTGCCGGGCCGCCGGCGGTGCCCCCTCGAGGGGGCGCGCGAAGCGCGTAGGGGGTGGGCCGTCTTCAATGGGCCCGTTCCCAATTCGGCCCCATGCCCGCCTCGGCCAGCAGCGGCACCTTCAGTTGCGCCACGCCCGCCATCAGGCGCGGAATGGCCTCGCGCGCCCAGGCCACCTCGGCATCGGGCACTTCCAGCACCAGTTCGTCGTGCACCTGCATGACCATGCGCGTGGCGCGGCCCTCGTCGTCCAGCGCCTTCTGCACCGCCAGCATGGCCAGCTTGATCAGGTCGGCCGCCGTGCCCTGCATGGGCGCGTTGATGGCCTGGCGTTCGGCGGCGGCCTTGCGCGGGCCGTTGCCGCCCTTGATCTCCGGCAGGTAGATGCGCCGGCCGAACAAGGTCTCCACATACCCCTTCTCGGCCGCGCTGGCGCGTGTTTCGTCCATGTAGCGCCGCACGCCGGCAAAACGTTCGAAGTAACGTTCTATGTAGTCGCGCGCGGCCTTCTGCTCTATGCCCAGGTTGCTGGCCAGGCCGAAGGCGCCCATGCCGTAGATGAGGCCGAAGTTGATGACCTTGGCGTAACGCCGCTGCTCGCTGCTGACCTGGTCCAGCGCCACGTTGAACACCTCGCTGGCGGTGGCGCGGTGCACGTCCAGGCCTTGTTCAAAGGCACGCAGCAGGCCCGGGTCTTCGCTGATGTGGGCCATGATGCGCAGCTCGATCTGCGAATAATCGGCACTCATCAGCACATGGCCCGGCGGCGCCACAAAGGCCTCGCGCACACGCCGGCCCTCGGGCGTGCGTATGGGGATGTTCTGCAGGTTGGGGTCGTTGCTGGCCAGGCGGCCGGTCACGGCCACGGCCTGCGCGTAGTTGGTGTGCACACGCCCGGTGGCCGGGTTCACCATCAGCGGCAGCTTGTCGGTGTAGGTGCCCTTGAGCTTGGCCAGGCTGCGGTGTTCCAGGATGCGCGCCGGCAGCGGGTAGTCGGCCGCCAGCTCCTGCAGCACTTCTTCGTCGGTGCTGGGGGCACCGCTGGCCGTCTTCTTCTTGACCGGCAGCCCCAGCTTGTTGAACAGGATCTCGCCTATCTGCTTGGGGCTGCCCAGGTTGAAGGGCTGGCCCGCGATCTCGTAGGCCGCCTGCTCCAGCGCCAGCATGCGCTCGGCCAGCTCGTGGCTTTGGCGCGCCAACTCGGCGCCGTCTATGAGCACGCCGTGGCGCTCCACCCTTTGCAGCACCGCGCTGGTGGGCAGCTCTATGCCTTCGTATACCCGGCGCAGCGGGTCGTCGGCCTGCAGCTGCGGCCACAGCGTCTGGTGCACCTGCAGGGTCATCTCGCTGTCTTCGCCGGAGTAGGTGGTGGCGCGCTCCACGTCCACCTGCGAAAACGGGATCTGGCTGGCACCCTTGCCGCACAGGTCTTCGTAGCTCAGCCCCTTGCGGCCCAGGTGGCGGTCGGCCAGGCTTTCCAGGCTGTGCGGCTTGTGGGCTTCCAGCACGTAGCTCTGCAACAGCGTGTCGTGGCGCCAGCCGCGTACCTGGATGCCGTGGTTCATCAACACATGGGTGTCGTACTTGCAGTTCTGGCCCACCTTGGCGCGGGCCCCGTCCTCCAGCCAGGGTTGCAGGCGCGCCAGCACCTCGTCCAGCGGCAACTGGGCCGGCGCGCCGGCATAGTCGTGCGCCAGCGGGACGTAGGCCGCACGCCCCGGCTCCACGGCAAAGCTGATGCCCACGATGCGCGCCTTCAAGGGTTCCAGCGAGTCGGTTTCGGTGTCCAGCGCCACCAGCTCGGCGGCCTGCAGCCGCGCCAGCCAGGCGTCCAGGCGCTCCCAGGTGGTGACCGTTTCGTACTCGCGGGCCGGGGCGTCGGCGGCCGGGGTGTCGGCGTTGACCGGGGCGGCCGCCGCCGAAGCCGGCGCGGCACCCGTCGCCGCCTTCGCCTCCCGCTGCAGCGTCTTGAACTCGTAGCGCTCGTAGAAGGCTGCCAGGGCCGCGTCGTCGGCCGGGCGCAGCGCCAGCGCGTCCAGGGCTGGCCAAGCGGGCAGCTGCGCCGACAGATCGCAGTCGGTCACCACCGTCACCAGCCGGCGGCCCTGCGGCAGCCAGTCCAGCGCGCGGCGCAGGTTCTCGCCCACGGCGCCTTTCATGGTGGGCGCCGCGGCCGCCACGCCGTCCAGCGAACCGTGTTCGGCCAGCAGCTTGACCGCCGTCTTGGGGCCGACCTTGTCCACACCCGGCACGTTGTCGACGGTGTCGCCGATCAAGGTGAGGTAGTCCACGATGCGCTCGGGCGGCACACCGAACTTGGCCGCCACGCCGGCGACATCCAGCACCTCGGGCGGCTTGTTCATGGTGTTGACCAGCGTGACCGCGGGCGTGACCAGTTGCGCCAGGTCCTTGTCGCCGGTGGACACCACCACCTGCATGCCGGCGGCGGCGGCCACAGCGGCCAGCGTGCCGATGGCGTCGTCGGCCTCTATGCCGGGCACTTCCAGCACCGGCCAGCCCAGCAGCTTCACCACCTCGTGAATGGGGGCGATCTGGCGGGCCAGGTCTTCCGGCATGGGCGCCCGCGTGGCCTTGTACTGGGGATACCAGTCGTCGCGGAAGGTCGGCCCCTTGGCGTCGAACACACAGGCCAGGTGGCTGACCTGCGGATACATCTGGCGCAACACGCCCAGCATGCCTATGAAGCCGCGCACCGCCCCGGTCGGAAAGCCTTCGGCGGTGCGCAGGTCGGGCAGCGCGTGGTAGGCGCGGTACAGGTAGCTGGACCCGTCGACCAGCAGCAGGGTCTGGTTGTCAGTCATGCCGCCATTGTGGCGCGGTGCGTAGAATGGCCGCCATGATCTCGCTGTTGCGCCGGGCTGTGCCGGCGGCCCTGCTGGCCGGGGCTGCGGGGCTGCTGCATGCGCAGGCGCCGCAGGCGGCTTCGCCCGCGGTGGCGCCGGCTTTGCCCGCGTCGGCCGCCCAGCCCACCCAGGCTCGCCAGCGCACCCCCGTGGTGGGCACTGCGGCGCAGGCCCAGGCCACGGCAGCCACGCTGGGCGAGGCGGTGACCACCGTCACGGTCATAGAGGACGAAGGCGCGCGCATAGAAGAAACCCGTTTGCGCGGCGCCGCGCAGCGCATCACCGTGCAAAGCAAGGTGGGCCAGGTGCCTGCCTACGAGATCATCGTCGCGCCCGAAGGCCGCGACCTCTCGCAAGACCGCGGTGCGACGGGGCGACGCGCCTGGTCGCTGTTCAGTTTCTAGCCGCCGCACGATGGCGGTCTACACCGAGGTCTCGTTCGCCGAAGCCGACGCCCTGCTGCAACGCCTGGGGCTGGGCGCGCTGACGGACCTGCAGGGCATACGCTCGGGCATAGAGAACACCAACTACTACGCCAACACCGCGCGTGGCCAGTGGGTGCTGACGCTGTTCGAGCGCCTGGACGACACCCAGCTGCCCTACTACCTGCAGCTAATGCAGCACCTGGCGCAGCGCGGCGTCCCGGTGCCGGCGCCACAGGCCGACGCGCAAGGAACGCTGGTCCACACGGCGGCCGGCAAGCCGGCGGCGGTCGTGACCCGCCTGCCCGGCAGCCACCGCCTGCTGCCGGACGCCGAACACTGCCGCCAGGTGGGCGACATGCTGGCGCGCATGCACCTGGCCGGCGCCGACTTCCCGCTGCAACAGCCGCACCTGCGCGGCCTGGCCTGGTGGGCCGAGACCGCGCCCGTGGTGCTGCCGCATCTGGCACCGGCGCAGGCCACGCTGCTGCAGGACGAGCTGGCCTACCAGCAGCAGTTGGCGGCTTCCGCCGCCGGGCAGGCACTGCCGCGCGGCCCGGTGCACGCCGACCTGTTTCGCGACAACGTGATGTTCGACGACACCGCCGGCGGCGACCGCCTGTGCGGCTTCTTCGACTTCTACTTCGCCGGCACCGACACCTGGCTGTTCGACGTGGCGGTGTGCCTGAACGACTGGTGCTGCGACGTGGCCACCGGCGCGCTGGACGAAGCCCGTGCCGGCAGCTTCATGGCCGCCTACCAGGCGGTGCGCCCGCTGGACCACAACGAGATACGGCTGGTGCCCGCGCTGCTGCGCGCCGCGGCGCTGCGTTTCTGGGTCAGCCGGCTGTGGGACTGGCACCTGCCGCGCGACGCTTCCCTGCTGCAGCCCAAGGACCCCACCCACTTCGAGCGTGTGCTGCGCCAGCGCATCGCACAACCCTGGCACCCTGCGGTGCAGGCTGGTTGAGACCGCCATGGCCCTGATCCTGCGCAGTGTCGAAGCGCCTCGCGGCATACGCTGGGTGGGCGATGGCTTTCGCCTGTGGGGGCGCAAGCCGCTGCTGTTCACGCTGCTGTTCGGCGTGTTCCTGTTCGCTGCGCTGGTGGTCAGCCTGCTGCCGCTGGTGGGCGGCGTGCTGCAGATGGCCATGCTGCCGCTGCTGTCGCTGGGGTTCATGATCGCCAGCCGCTCGGCGCTGCTGGACGGGCCTATCGCCCCGGGTCAGTTCCTGGAGCCGCTGAAGGCCGACCCGGCGCGCCGCCGCGCCATGATCATCCTGTGCGTGCTCTACGGCATCTCGGCCATGCTGATTCTGGTCGTTGCCGACGCGCTGTCCGATTCAGCCTGGGGCCGCATCATGCGCTTGCAGGCCGAGGGCGGCGACCAGCAGGCCGAGATCGTGGCCATCTGGGCCGAACCCGGCGTGACGCACGCGCTGGTGGCCTTTGGTGTGCTGGGCACGGCGCTCACCATCCCGTTCTGGCACGCGCCGGCACTGGTGCACTGGGCCGGCCAAAGCGTGGCGCAGGCCCTGTTTTCCAGCACGCTGGCGGTTTGGCGCTGCCGCGGCGCCTTTGTGCTGTACATGCTGACCTGGGGCGTGGTCATCGTGGTGTTCGGCGTCACCACCGCGCTGGTGTTCGGGCTGCTGGGCCTGCCGCAGCTGGCCGGGGTGATGGGCGTACCTGCCGGCCTGGCGTTTTCCACCGTGTTCTACGTGTCGCTGATCTTCACCTTCAACGACAGCTTCGGCGGCCCGGCCCCCGCGCCGACGCCCGACGACGACGCACCGGGCGACCGCGACGGCAGTGAACGCGACGGCAGCGAAGGCGACAGCGACCGCGGCCCCGATCAGAACGTGCCCGGGTAGGCCCCGCCGTCCATCAGCAGGTTCTGGCCGGTGATGTAGCCGGCATGCACGCTGCACAGGAAGGCGCAGGTGGCGCCGAACTCGGCCGCGCTGCCGAAGCGGCGAGAAGGGTTGGCCTTCTGGCGCTGCGCCCACACCGCATCAAAGTCCTGCCCGCTGCGCTGCGCCGCGGCGGCGGTGTTGCCGCGCAGGCGGTCGGTGTCGAAAGGCCCGGGCAGCAGGTTGTTGATGGTCACGTTGCTCGACGCCAGCTGGGCCTGCCGCGCCAGGCCGGCCACAAAGCCGGTGAGGCCGCTGCGCGCCCCGTTGCTCAGCCCCAACTCCGCAATGGGCGCCTTCACCGCGCCGGAGGTGATGTTCACGATGCGCCCAAAGCCGCGCTGGGCCATGCCGTCCACCGTGGCGCGCATCAGCGCGATGGGCGCCAGCATGTTGGCCTCCAGCGCCGCCAGCCATTGTTCGCGCTCCCAGGCACGGAAGTCACCGGGCGGCGGGCCGCCGGCGTTGTTGACCAGGATGTCCACCTGCGGCGCCGCCGCCAAGGCCGCCGCCTGGCCGGGGGCGGTGGTGATGTCGCCGGCCACCGCCTTCACCTGCACCGCCGGGTTCAAGGCCCGCAGCGCGCTGGCCGTGGCCTGCAAGGCCTCTTCCCCGCGCGCGGTGATGACCACGTGCACCCCTTCGCGCACCAGGGCCTCGGCGCAGCCGCGCCCCAGGCCCTTGCTCGCCGCACACACCAGCGCCCAGCGCCCTGCAATACCCAAGTCCATGGTCTTGTTCCTTTCCGCTCTTGGCGTTGTTCGTCAGGGGCCGGCTAAGGCGTGCGCGGGCGCGGCGTGCGCGCCAGCAGCGCCACGCCGGCCAGCACCAGCGCCGTGCCGGCGATGATCCAGGCGTTCAGCGGCTCGCCCAGCAGCCACACGCCCAGCAGGATGGTGGACAGCGGGCCGATCATGCCCATCTGCGCCGTCGAGGTGGGGCCTATGCGTTCTATGGCCATCATCACCATCAGCACCGGCGCGAAGGTGCACACCACGGCGTTGAGCAGCGACAGCCACACCACCGGCGGCGCCACCAGCGCCGCCTCCAGCGGCCGCAGCAGCACAAACTGCAGGATGCACAGCACGCAGGCCACGCTGGTGGCCCAGCCGGTCAGCCGCAAGGCGCCCAGGCGCCGCACTTCGTTGCCGCTGAGCTGCAGGTACACGGCATAGCTGAGCGCGCTGCCGAACACCAGCGCCGCGCCCAGCAGCGTGTCGCTGCCGGTGAACTGCGCCTCGTGGCCGAACACCAGCAGCACCCCGGCGTAGCTGACGGCCAGGGCCACCAGTTGGCGGGCCGTGGCCCGCTGGCCCAGGAACAGCACGCCGATCAGCAGCACCAGCGTGGGGTTGAGGTAGGAAATCAGCCGGCCCAGGCTGGCGCTGATGTACTGCAGGCCCACAAAGTCCAGAAAACTGGCCAGGTAGTAGCCGGTGAAGCCCAGGCCCAGGATGACCAGCCCGTCGCGCCGCGTCAGCGGCGGGCGGCCGCGGCCGGCCCACCAGGCCAGCGCCGCAAACAGCGGCAGCGCAAACAGCATGCGGTACATGATCAGCGTCACCGCGTCCACGCCGTGGCGGTAGGCCAGCTTGACGATGATGGTCTTGCCCGAGAACGCCACCGAGCCGGCCGCGGCCAGCGTCAGCCCCGGCCACCACGGTGCGGGCGCCGGCGCCCTGCCCGCTTCAAGCGCCACGGCCGCGGCTCACCAGCCCACGGCCTGGCCGTCGCGGCGCGGGTCGCTGGCGGCGGCATAGCCTTCCACCGACGGGTCGCCCAGGCGCCAGATGAACTGGCCGGCACCGTAATCCTGGTAGCTGTCGCTGAAGGCCTCCACGCGGTGGCCGCGCTCGCGCAGACCGTCCAGCGCGTCCAGGTCGAAGCCGCGCTCGGCGTTGACGATGCCGGCGTTCACGCGCCAGCGCGGCGCGTCGCAGGCGGCCTGCGGCTGCTGGCGGTAGTCCAGCATGCGCACCAGCGTCTGCAGGTGGCCTTGCGGCTGCATGTCGCCGCCCATCACGCCGAAACTCATCTGCGGCTGGCCGTTGCGCGTCAGGAAGGCCGGGATGATGGTGTGGAAGGGGCGCTTGCCCGGCCCCACCACGTTGTCCAGGCGTTCGTCCAGCGCAAAACCATGGCCGCGGTTCTGCAGGCTGATGCCCCAGCCCGGCACCACGATGCCGGAGCCGAAGCCCATGTAGTTGCTTTGTATGAAGCTGACCATGCGCCCCTGGGCGTCGGCCGCGGTCAGGTAGATGGTGCCGCCCTGCGGCTGGTGGCCGGGGCCGAAGTCCTGGGCGCGGCGCGGATCGATCAGCTTGGCACGCGAAGCCAGGTAGTCGGCGTCCAGCATCTGCGCCGGCGTCAGGCGCATGCTGCGCGGTTCGGCCACGTGGCGGTACACGTCGGCAAAGGCCAGCTTCATGGCCTCGATCTGCAGGTGCTGGCTTTCGGCGGAGTCCACCTTCAGCGCGGCGATGTCGAAGTGCTGCAGGATGCCCAGCGCGATCAGCGCCGCAATGCCCTGCCCGTTGGGCGGTATCTCGTGCAGGCCGTGGCCGCGGTAGTCCTGCGCAATGGGCGTCACCCACTCGGGGCGCCAGGCGGCCAGGTCGTCCGCGGTCAGGGCGCCGCCGTGTTCACGTGCGTGGGCCGCCAGGGCCTGGGCGATCTCGCCGCTGTAGAAGTCTTCGCCGCGGGTTTCGGCAATGCGCCGCAGTGCGCGCGCCGCATCGGCAAACACGAAGCGCTCGCCCACCAGCGGCGCGCGGCCGTGGGGCAGGAAGGCCTGGGCAAAGCCCGGCTGCTGCGTCAGCTCGGGCAGCGCGGCGGCGGCCTGCCACTTCTGCTGCACGATGACCGGCACCGCGTAGCCGCGCTCCGCGGTTTCTATGGCCGGCGCCATCAGGTCGGCAAACGGCAGCTGGCCGAAACGCTCGGACAAGGCGGCCCAGGCGGCCACCGCGCCCGGCACCGTCACCGTGTCCCAGCCGCGCTTGGGCATGGCGGTGATGCCTTCGCCATGGCGGCTGCGCATGTAGGCCGGCGTCCACGCCGCCGGCGCGCAGCCCGAGGCGTTGAGGCCGTGCAGCTGCTGTCCGTCCCACAGGATGCAGAAGGCGTCGCTGCCCAGACCGTTGCTGCAGGGCTCGACGATGGTCATCATGGCCGCGGTGGCAATGGCCGCGTCCACCGCGTTGCCGCCGGCAGCCAGCATGCGCAGGCCGGCCTGCGCGGCCAGCGGGTGCGAGGTGGACACCACGTTGCGGGCGAACACGGGCGAACGCTGGCTGGCGTAGCCGCTGTTCCAGTCGAAGTTGTGCATGGCTGAAGCGAAGAACCAAAACGCCGGGGGTGCGTGGATTGTGACGGCAGCGGCCCCGGGCCGCAGGCCGTGGTCACACGCGGCTACAAGGGGCCGCTGGCGTGCGGCAACTGTTCGTCGGCCACGTAGCGGCGCACCAGCGGCGGCTCGCTGCCCACGTGGAAGACCAGCCGCCGGTCGCGCAGCCCGGCGTCGAACACCGTGAAACGCTCCAGCCGGCGCAGGTGCTCCACCCAGTTTTCATCCACGTAGTACTCGATGTAGCGGCCCGGCACCGCCACGTCGCGGAACAGGCCCCAGCTCAGGGCACCCAGGCGCATGCGAGCCCGCCGCGTGCGTTGCATCACCTCGGCGAAGTCGGCGGCGCGGGCGGGGTCGATCTGGTACTCGATGGTCACCATCACCGGCCCGTCCTCCGGACCCACCGGCACCGCCGGCTGCGGCACGCTGCGCACCGGCGCCGGCGTGAAGTCCGGCTCGCCGTGGCCTTCCACCGAGTAGCGGCGCATGGCCACCAGCACCAGCAGGCCGAATAGCCCGGCGCACAGCACCGCGCCGCGCACGTCCAGCCAGCTGGCCACCTGGCCCCACAGCAGCGAACCCACCGCGGCGCCGCCCATCAAGGCCACCTGGTACAGCGCCATGCCGCGGGCACGCACCCAGTCGGGCAGCACGGTCTGCGCCGCGATGGTCAGCGAGTTGGCCACCGAGATCCAGGCCATGCCGATCAGCACCATCAGCGGCAGCGCGATCCACAGCGAAGGCCACAGCACCACCAGGCAGGTCAGCAAGGCATGCATCAGCGTGCCTATGCGCACGAAGGCGTCGCGGTCGAACCGGGCCCGCCAGCGCGGGAAGTACAGCGCCGCCACGATGGCGCCCACGCCTATGCAGGCCAGCATCAGCGTGAAGGTGCCTGCGCCGCCGCCGTGCACGCCCTGCGCTACCAGCGGCAGCAGCGCCACCAGCGCGCTGGCCTGCAGGAAGAACACGAAGATGCGCACCAGGATGAGCTGCAGCCGCGGTGACTGCGAGGCATAGGCCAGGCCCACGCGCATGGCGCCCACGAAACGTTCGCCGGGCAGCGCGCTGGGCCGGGCGTCGCTCCTCCAGCGCAGGATCAGCACCAGCGCCACCACCGCCAGCACCATGTTCACGAAAAACACCAGCGCCGGGCCTACGCTGGCGATCAGCGCGCCGGCCAGCACCGGGCCGACCACGCGCGAGAGGTTCATGGAGATGCCGTTCAGCGCCAGCGCCGCCGGCAGGTCCGCGCGCGGCACCACCTGCGGCACGATGGCCGAGAACACGGGCCAGCGCATCGCCAGGCCTATGCCGTTGGCGAAGGTCAGCACCAGCAGCAGCCCGGCGGTGAGCGCGCCGGTGGCGGCCAGGAAGGTCAGCAGCAGCGCGATGCACGACACCCACAGCTGCGTGGCGGCCAGGAAGCGCCGGCGGTCCACGATGTCGGCCATGGCGCCGCTGGGCAGGCCCAGCAGGAACACCGGCAGCGTGGTGGCGGTCTGCACCAGTGCCACCATCACCGGGCTGGTGGTGAGCGAGGTCATCAGCCAGGCGGCCGCGACATCGTTCATCCACATCGTCACGTTGGCGGCCAGGGAGGCCAGCCACAGCCCGCGGAACACGGGCTGGGTCAGCGGCTGCAGGGCCGCGGGGGTCGAGGAGAACAAGCGCACGGCCGGCAGCTTAACGCCCCGCCGCAGGGCCGGTGCCTGCGGGGCGCCCAAAACACACCGGGGCGCCTTGCAGAAGGCGCCCCGGTGCAACTCGTCAGGGCGCGGCGAGCACCGCCGCGCGCCGCAACTCAGTCGGCCTCTTTGAAGGCCTCTTCGCGGCTCTTCTTGATGGCCGGCAAGGTGACGATGACCACCAGCAGCAAGGCGGCGATCAGCAGCGAAGCCGACAGCGGCCGCGTCACGAAGGCCGTCCAGTCACCGCGCGACAGCAGCAGTGCGCGTCGCAGGTTCTCTTCCATCATGGGCCCCAGGATGAAGCCCAGCAGCAGCGGTGCTGGCTCACAACCCAGCTTGTAGAAGAAGTAGCCGATGATGCCGAAGCCCGCCGCGATGAACACGTCGAAGTTGTTGTTGTTCAGCGTGTACAGGCCGATGGCGCAGAACACCACGATGGCCGGGAACAGGAAGCGGTAGGGCACCGTCAGCAGCTTGATCCAGATGCCGATCAGCGGCAGGTTCAGGATGATCAGCATCAGGTTGCCGATCCACATGCTGGCGATCAGGCCCCAGAACAGCTCGGGGTTGCTGGTCATCACCTGCGGGCCGGGCTGTATGCCCTTGATGGTCATCGCGCCCACCATCAGCGCCATCACCGCGTTGGGCGGGATGCCCAGCGTCAGCATGGGGATGAAGCTG
>JBBCJV010000018.1:0-97504 GCA_037190565.1 Burkholderiaceae bacterium | reverse complement strand
GCGCGAGGCGCATCCAGGCCTCTTGCACCAGGTCGTCGGCCTCGTGCTCCGAGCGGCCACGGCGCATCAGCGCCCCCTTGACGCGGGAGAATACAACCTGCCAGTCCTGCGCCATAGGGGTGTCCCTCTGAAAGAGGTGTTTGCCCCTCAGACCACCGGCGCCGAAGAGGCCCTGCGCGCCCCGGCCGGCCGAACCCGAATCGCCACGCGGGAACCCGCCTCCAGGCCCCGGGCCTGCAGGTTGCGCTCTACCTGCAGCAGCACCTGCCCCGCATACGCCACGGCCGCAGGTTCATCAGCAAACGGCCCGTGGCGCGCCAAAGCCCGCCCAAGCCCCTGCTGCACGCGGTGGGCAGCGGCATCCCCCGAAAGCACGACACCCCGAAGGCGGGCCGGCAGAGCGAACAGTGGTTCCAGTTCCCCCAACAACACCCGCCACCGCTCCACCACGGCCGGATAGCGCATGCCCCAAGGGCTGTCGGACAGGCGCCGCAGAGCCGCCCTCGCATCCCTTGTCGATGTGAGCGCAACCAGGCTTCCAAGACCTGTAGCCGCAGGCGCCCGATAGCGAGGCGCCATCTGGTGCAGGCATTGCGCCAAGACACCGTGGGTTGAAGGCAGCGCGCGCGTCATAGGAAACATCGCTTCTATAGCTGGGTGAACCTTGGACGGCTCAGAGGAGATGAACTGGCCGACCCTTTCCACACCCCGCATCTGCAAGTCCCGAAGTACGTCGATCCATTCAGGATCGCCTGGCCCCGGCGTGTGCCAAGTGCCCAGGCTCTCGCCATGCCCCGAGGCTAGGACGCCAAGTCCCCACAGCGCGACTTTCCCTCGCGCCGCGTCGTCGCCTCGGACCGCCAGCGGAACACGGCCGAAGTACACCAACAAGTAGTGTCGGCATGCGGGCCGCGACGACCATTCGGTTTCTTGAGCCATGGGCAGTCACTGAACACCGACTTTCGTCAATGCAACGATTGCTGTCTATAGACACGTGTCTTCAGTGTACATGACTCGAACACTCTGTGCCCATGCGGCCGAGCAGAAACCAAGCCCTGATCGAAGCGCTGGCAATCGAGATAAAGGCGCGCCGCAAGGAGCTCAAGTTGTCCCAGGAGGAGCTCGCCGGCCGTTGCGAAGTCGATCGCCCTTTCTTGTCGTTGATCGAAGTCGGCCGAAAGCAACCCACTATCAGCGTCCTGTACAAAATCGCCGGCGCCCTCGAGTTGACGTTTGGCGAGTTCTGCGATCGAGTCGAGACTCGCTATCTCCTGGCTCCTCCGAAGTAGAGGCCGGTTCGGCGTCCGGGCGGATCGGAGCCTGCTGTTGTTGCCAGGGCGCTGCGTACTTTCTCAATCGGTGGCTCGAAGCTCAGGGTTGCCTTCCAAGCAGCGGCCAAGAGAGTCCTGGCTCAACGCAACGATGCGAGTCTGGTGTCAGCGCAACGCCTCGCCACCGGACTTGAGAAGTTGGGCAGCCGCGGCCAAGATAGAAGGCTAGGCACAAGTTGGCTTCGGCAGCAACAGATTCCTACTTATCGACATCAAGCCCGCTGTCGAAAACACGTTAGGCCTCACACAAGAACCCTCCGTCTCCGCATGAACGACCCCGTTCACCTCACATGGTTAGCCGGAATCGTCAGCGCTGGGCTCTACGTCGGTGCGTCGTTGCTTATGCAGGAAGTGCGGTCTCGGCTCGTCCAGATACTGCTCGCGGAGAAGTCACCGCTGAGCATGGAGCTGTCTGACTGGACTATCTCAGGCGGGCGCATTCCGGGAAACTACGACGCAATCAAGAGGGAGTTCATCTGGGGCTCTCCTTCACAGCAACTAGCCGCGAATCCGCGAACCCTGCCGCTCTTGAAGAGGGCCCGAGTTCTGTACATCGTTCGCAGAGTCGGCGTCTACTCGCTCACGGCGTCAATCTTGCTGTTTCTCTGGGTTCTCGCCCGCGGTGCACAGTGAGGCCTAACCCCTCGCTCAAGGCGCCGACCCACTACGGCCGCCACCGTCTGGCCGCTCCAGGCCAAAGCGGTTATCGTCCTTCCGCGGCCAGCCGGCGTCCGCCTCCGCGGTCGGCTTAGCTCGAACGTTAGGCCTCACAGGAAATGCCTCGGCGCGCACCCGCCGAGAACAGCCAAGCCCGCAACCCCTAACCGGTGAGGGGGAGCAGACTTTCCCTTAGGTAGTCCTCCAGGCGTCCGCCTCGGATTCCTCACACCGATGGCTACGAATCCGCTCCGTCCCGCGACCGACTACCATCACGCCATGCATGTCAGCTTTGTATCGCTGACGCATAAAACACGTTAGGCCTCAGATTCAACGGTCGCTGAGATACTTCCGCCGATCAAAGAAGCAGCCCTGCACGTCGCCGTACAGCTTTCGAGGAACACATATGAACCTGAGTACCGCACGAGTTTTTGTCCGAGACATCGCTGTGGCGCGCCAGTTCTACTCCGAGAAACTTGCATTGCCGCTAAAGGCGGACGGTAGCGAATACGGGTATTGCGTCTTCAGGTCCGGAAACACGGAGCTTGTCGTCGAGTCCGTTCCCAACGACGCGCCTGCTGATGAGCAAGCTCTTGTAGGTCGGTTCACTGGGCTCTCGTTCACGGTTCCTGACGTCGAGTTGAAGCACAAGGAGTTACAAGCACTCGGCGTCCCCTTCACCGGACCACCGGAGAAGCAGTTCTGGGGTGGCATCTTGGCTACGCTCCAAGATCCAGCGGGTAACGAGCTTCAAATCGTCCAGCCACCGGCTGAGGCCTAACCACTCGCTCAAGCGCCGACGCGCTACGGCAGGTCAGCTTGGCCGTGCTGCGCCCTTTGTCTATCATGCGCCGCACGGCCAAGCCGCCCTGCCGCATCGCGCGGCTTAGCTCGAACGTTAGGCGTCAAGATCCACACCGATGCGGTTCACAGCGTTCTTCAGGAATACCAACCTCGGGCGGCCTGGCTCTCCATCCAAGACTCAGCTGGAGACTTCGTTTGCTGATGCCGGAGCACTGGAAGCCCGAAGCTTCCAGACCAATGGCACCTTGATGTTTGGCGCCGGGTCTGCAGCAGAGGCAAACACAATCCTGCGACGTGCAACAACCTCGTTGCGCCAAACCTGTGGTCTGCGGGAGCCGGGCTGTATACGATCAATCGCTGCGCTCCGTCAGATTCCTTTTGATGAGGTTTTTGCAGGCTTCGACGCTTCTCAGATCTTCGAGTTCACTGTTTCCTTTGCTTGCGGTCGTCCGAGAAATCCAGTTATTGTTCCTTGCTCTAACCCACGGGGCGATGCAGAAATTCTCTGGTTCAGCCGAGGCAATGCACTCAGCCTAACTCGCAAGATCATGTCGGGACCAGGGAGTCCCAATCGTCTTCTGGAACAGCTTGCCAATGTACCCTTTACCAGCCGAAGCCTCACCACAGTGCGCCGGCTGCTCGCACTTGACGCCTAACCCCTCGCTCAAGCCGACCCGCTACGGCAGGCAGCGTAAGCCCGGGCTGAGGCACTCGGTGCATCATCTCAGCCCGGGCTTACGCCGCCTGCCTCCGCGGCCGGCTTAGCTCGAACGTTAGGCCGCAAAGTACCATCATCCCTGTCCTCAACTATCGGACGCTTCATGAAGCCATTCATCGCCGTCGCAGTCGTCACTGTCGCTATCTCTGGGTGCGCGATCACTCAAGATGTGACGCCTTCCGCGCTGGATCAACGAGATCAAGAGCTTTGCGTCGTGAAGAACAGCGAAGTAGTTCAGGACGGGTTTCACGACGTGTACGTCAGCGTCCTTGAGAAGAAGGGCTTCAAGGTTCGCACACTTCCAGACAAGTCGCCCAGCACTTCATGTCCGCTCGTGACAACCTACGAGGCCATCTATCGGTGGGATCTCGCCATCTACCTGGCCCGCGTTGATCTCCGGTTCTGGGCTGACGGCCGTGAAGCCGGCCGCGCCGTGTACGACTCGCTCTCGGGCGGAGCCAATATGAGCAAGTTCATCAAGACAGAACCCAAGTTGACCGAACTTGTTGACCAAGTCTTCCCGAAGCTGAAGGCTTATCTTCGCACTTTGCCGCTTCGGGTTGCGGCCTAACCCCTCGCTCAAGGCGCCGACGCCCTACGGCAGCCACCGTCTGGCCGCTCCAGGCCATCGTGTAAATTGTCCTTCCGCGGCCAGCCGGCGTCCGCCTTCGGTCGCGGCTTAGCTCGAACGTTAGGCCGCACATGAACCACCGTGGTTGAACTCCGCTTCACCTCATCTCAGCTTCTGGCTAGGTTGCATGCCCTGCAGCCGAGATGTCGCGTGGCATTTGCGCTCGCATGCAGTCTACGCACCGCGCATGGACTATCCACGCCACCGCTGGCAGAGGAAGCCCTGCGAATCTCAGATGACTACGTAAGCGGTCGTCCTGTCGATCTTGCCGCAGTCGAGCAGACTTTGTCCAAACTTGAACACCTGCCCGAGCTAGATCGAGACGATTTGGCGGCTTCTTACTACACGCTGCTGTCCCTAGCAAGAAGTGATGCCCAATCGGCATTCTCGGCTGCACAGCGCGCCTACGACGCGCGCGACGCCGAGGCGCAGGCGTCAATGAACTTCCTCGAGTACACAGCACAAGTGGAGGCACAGATCCTTCAGCAGGAATGCGTCCAGCATGAGCTGCGCTGCCAAGCCGATGACCTTGAGCAACTTGAAGGAGGCCTCCCCGGTATCGCAGCAGTCATGGCGCGTGCGCGAGGTGCGGCCTAACCCCTCGCTCAAGCGCGGACCCGCTACGGCGGCCACCGTCTGGCCGCTCCAGGCCAAGTTTGCTATCGTCCTTCCGCGGCCAGCCGGCGTCCACCTCCGCGCTCCGCTTAGCTCGAACGTTAGGCTTCAGAAGGCACGCCCGCGGCTATCCTCGGCCCATGAACACACTTCCGGCACGAATCAAGGCCTGCGCACAGCTTGAGGGCACCTTTACCCTTCGATCTGGCAAGGTCAGCAATACCTACTTCGACAAGTACCGCTTTGAAGCGGATCCGGTTCTCCTGAGAGACATCGTCACGGGAATGGCCAAGCTAATCCCTGAGGGTACTGAAGTTCTCGCCGGTCTCGAAATGGGCGGCATTCCAGTGGTGACCATGCTCAGTCAGGCCAGTGGCATACCCGCTGCATTCATTCGCAAGACGGCCAAGACGTATGGCACCTGCCGCTACGCCGAAGGCGCGCCGCTCGAAGGTAAGCGCTTCATCCTCGTCGAAGACGTTGTGTCAAGTGGAGGCGCCATCATTGATGCCCTGAAGCTGCTTCGCGAAGACGGCTTGGAAACGAATCTTGCGCTTTGCGTAATTGATCGTCAGTCTGGCGCAGTGGAAGCACTGGCCAAGGAGGGCATCGAACTCAAGCCGCTCCTCACATATGCGCAGATCGCTGAAGCCTAACCCCTCGCTCAAGCGCCGACCCGCTACGGCAGCCGCGCTTGGCCGCTCCAGGCGCCGGTGGCATCATGCCTTCCGCGGCCAAGCGCGTCCGCCTTCGCGGTCGGCTTAGCTCGAACGTTGGGCCGCAAGTCTGCTGGCTCCGTGTCTCTCTCTCGGCAAGGTCAGCGGCGCATACGCGCCGAGCGCTTGAACAGCCTCGAAGTCGCCTCCCGCCATCTGCAGACTTCCCAAACGCTCTCTGCACTTTCGCGCGCTGGAGTCGTCGTTCCGGCAACCAATGCCTCCACGCTCTTTCAGCTTGTTGATTGAGCGTCGCGCCTGCGCCGCCGAAGCGCAGCGCACATGCCGTGCAGCGCTCCGAGAAGACACCCCATGTACCTGCCGCTGGGGCTTGCTCTCCTCCCAGTTCCAGTGCTTGTATCCAGCTCGCCGCACTACTCAGTCAGTTCGTCCCGTCAGTGCCGTCTGGCTTGGTCCGTCTCCTCGCCGCGGGCTTGGGCCTCTCTCTACATCGGTGCCCCGCGGACTTCGTTCCCAAGCGCTCGCATCGCCCTTCCTCTGGTTGCGGCCCAACCCCTCGCTCAAGTCGCCGACCCACTACGGCAGCCACGCTTGGCCGCGCAGCCGCCTTGGGTCATCATCGGCCGCTCGGCCAAGCGCGCCCGCCTTCGCGGTCGGCTTAGCTCGAACGTTAGGCTTTGCATGAAAAACAGCTCCATCGTCCACGCCGTTTCTGCACTCGTAAACGAGCGCTACGTCTTTCCCGTCATAGCTGAACGCGTCGTATCGCACCTTTCCCAACGCCTGGGATCAGGAGCGTATGACATCTCAGACGAGGAAGAGTTTGCATCACGTCTTACAGACGACCTTCGCCACGCCTCGGGCGATCTTCACTTGCGAGTTCGCCACTCCGCCGAGCCACATATCCCTGAGGAGTCTGGAGACACCGTTCGTGAACAGAACGACCGTGCGAAGCATTGCCGCGAGATGGGGTACGGCATTGCATCTGCCCATCGGCTGGAGAGCGCTGTCGCGATCTTGGATATCAGAGAGCTTGTAGAACCCGAGCTGTCGCGCTCAGCGTACGACACAGCTTTTTCCTGCGTCGCCGATGCCTCTGCGCTCATCATTGATTTGCGCCAATGCGTTGGAGGAGATCCGAACACCGTTGCTCTGGTTTGTTCGAACCTCGTCGATAGCCGAACTCAACTCAGCAGCATCGTGCCGCGCTCGGCGCAGACGGAACACTTTTGGGCCGACCCAACTCCGTACCCGAGAAGATTCGGCGGCAAGAAGCCGCTTTTCATCACCGTTTCGGATTTCACTTTTTCTGGAGCTGAGATGCTCGCTTATGACCTACAGGCAATAGGACGAGCTGTAGTCGTCGGTGCAGTCACCGGAGGTGGCGCGAACCCATGCGCCTTTCATTGGCCATCACCTCACTTCAGCCTCCTGCTTCCAGAAGCCAGCGCGGTAAATCCAATCACTGGAAGCAACTGGGAGGCTCGCGGTGTAGCTCCGAATGTGCCGTGTCCCGAAGACGAGGCATTGAGTGTAGCGATGGAACTTGCTCAAAAAGGTGCGAGCAACGCCTAACCACTCGCTCAAGCGCCGACGCCCTACGGCAGCCACCACTTGGCCGCTACAGGCCATCGTTGTAAATTGTCCTTCCGCGGCCAAGCGGCGCCTGCCTCCGGTCGCGGCTTAGCTCGAACGTTAGGCCGCATACCTAGCGCGTTCCCACCGTTTGCCGACTCGGTCAACGCGCCGCGACTAGACTGCTCGCACATGGTCTCCACTTACTCAGTCCCAAGCCTCCGCGAGTTTCACGATGAAGCTGCGATGCACTATGCGTACCTATGCGACAGGTACGGCTTCACGCTGGCGCCCTGCTCGGACTCGACCGACTTCAAGGTCACCTTTGTTCGGCCACCTCTTTCGGTACTGGTTCAAGGGTTCAGCTACGGCTTTGCACTTGGCACGGGGATCGCAGCCGCACAGCCGGATGGATCTCTGGCCGAGATAGATCTTCACCTTCTCTTGAGATTACGGGCGCCGGAACTACTAGCCCCACGGTTTGGAGGTGAACGAGGACAGGTCGAAGAGATGCGGTTCCAAGCGTCGGCCCTTGATCAAGTTGCTCGCGACCTCTTGACTGGAGACATGTCGGAGTGGAGCAACTTGGTCGCTCGCTCCGTTGCCGAGCGAGAGCAATCAACACGCGACTGGTATGCACATCATCAACAGCACGCAATGAGACGCGCAGTTTCTCAAGCAGATGAAGCCTTTCGCGCAGGTGACTTCAAGCAAGCCGCGGCTCTCTTGGCTCCATACGAGCAAGATCTGACAACCAGCCAGGCGGTCAAGTTGCGTGTCGCCCGCCGCAAGTCGAGCGATGCGGCCTAACCACTCGCTCAACCACCGGACCCGCTACGGCAGCCAATGTCTGGCCGCTCCAGGCCATGGTAGAAATGGTCCTTTCGCGGCCAGCCATCGGCTGCCTCCGCGGTCCGGTTAGCTCGAACGTTAGGCCGCGCAACCAACCTCATCTGCGCAGCACTCCCGTGTCTCTGGGGTAGCGCGATCTTTGTCTTAACACCGCACTTGAAGTACTTCGCCCTGCCCCAAGGTGCGGGCAATGAAGATCAACCTCAACTGGAAGAAGCCGCTCTTCTACCTGTTGCTTCCCATTCTGATCTTCATGGCCTTTGTAGGGTTTCCACCGCCATTTCCTCCTCTCAGACCAACCAAACCAGCTCAAGAACAATCGGAGCCAGCTGAGAAAGAGTCCAAGAAGGCCGAGTCCTGAGCGTCAAGACGTCGCTACTACAGTCATCCGCCTCCGTCTCTTGTTCGTAAGTGTCTCCCCCGAGCGCAGCTAAACCTCACGAGCAATCCTTGCCTTCCGTTCTGCTGCCTCTGAGTCTTCTACTCCCTCAGTTGCACAGATTTGCGGCGCAGCCTAACCCCTCGCTCAAGCGCCGACCCGCTACGGCAGCCGCGCTTGGCCGCTCCAGGCGCCAGTGGCATCATGCCTTCCGCGGCCAAGCACGCCCGCCTCCGCAGTCGGCTTAGCTCGAACGTTAGGCCTCATCATCTTTACCCCTGAGTTTCACGCATTCTTTCGTACATGACGCCTTAATCCATATGCAGCGCCGACTCTTGCTCCAAACCACCCTGTTCGCTGGGTTAAGCAGCCTCATTGCGGGGTGCGCCGCCCCGCCTCCTCGACAGCCACTAGACGACAAGGCTATTCGATCCGCCGCCTTCATCCTGCTGTCTGACGAGGAGGGATATCTGAGTCGCCCGGGATTCTCGAGATACAAGCGCGTGACTTATCCACTCGGAGACGAATTCCTTGCCGCACTACAACGCGATGGCGAACAAACGCTAAAATCCTCACGACCTCATTGGATCGTCCCTGACGCGAACTTGATCGCGCAAGAGACACGCCGAACAAAACTGGCCGCAAAGTCTGCTGGTGTTAGCCTAGATCTCAGCGCCGAAGAGTCAGCGGCCATTGCAAAGGCGCTGGATGTTGAGCTACTGTTCGTATTTCGCATGTTTTTTATGCAGGAACGAGGCATACCTAGTGGTTTCGGAATACGCTTCGATAACAGCATGCCGAATGTGCGATCTGACGTGCTGCTCTATTCGGGAATGTCGTTGGCAATTTTCACGCGCGACGGAGAGCGCCTTGTTGAAAGATTTAGTCAAGACAATGTCGCCAAGGCTCCTATGGAGAGATACGGATTGACAACCGAATTGAACGAAATCACCAGGCCAGAGGTTCTAGCAAGAGTTCGAAGCGACTTGCTTGCACTCGCAAAGGATGATCTCGCCGCTGCCATGACACGACACGGCTATCCCAGATTTTAGGCGCCTACACAGCGATGACAAATGAGGCCTAACCCCTCGCTCAAGCGCCGACCCGCTACGGCAGCCGCGCTTGGCCGCTCCAGGTGCCAGTGGCATCATGCCCTCCGCGGCCAAGCGCGCCCGCCTTCGCGGTCGGCTTAGCTCGAACGTTAGGCCGCGCAATGGGCAACGTCAGTGAGCCGCAGACTTCGAGAACACGTTGATGACGATCACGCCCGCCGCGATGAGACCCATCCCGAGGACCGCCGGGGCATCAAGCGCCTGCTTGAAGACCAGCCAGCCCACGAGAGATATCAGAACGATGCCCACGCCAGACCAGATCGCGTAGGCAACTCCGGTAGGAATGGATGCCAAGGTCAGCGACAGAAAGTAGAAGGAAGTGCAGTACCCCACGACCGTCACGGCGCTGGGCAAGGGTCGCGTGAAGCCGTTTGAAGCCTTGAGGAAGCTCGTCGCGATTACCTCCGTAACGATGGCTATGGCGAGGAAGAGGTGAGCCTTGTTCATGCTTGCGATTTTCCGCGGGAGCCAGCCCATTGTCAGAAGCGCCAACAGAGCCCATGCTCGACTGCTAGGGCAATGCTTGACGTTGCGGCTCCAGTCTGCGCACAGCTCGTGGTCGTCAACGCGGCCTAACCCCTCGCTCAAGCGCGGACCCGCTACGGCTCCCGCACTTGGCCGCTCCAGGCGCCGGTGGCATCATGCCTTCTGCGGCCAAGCGCGTCCGCCTCCACGGTCCGCTTAGCTCGAACGTTAGGCCGCACAAACCATGCTTCCTCACCTCGTCACCTCCAACGAAGATAGCGCGGCGCTCTTTGAGCTTGCGGATGGCCGATTTCAGCTGCTCGAGCAGGGTACGGTCGCGAAGTTCGCGTCCGGCTACCGCTATCTCCTAGGGAAGGTCTGCAAAACCTCGGGCTGCTCCGCGTAGCGTGATCGCGCGGTGTGGGCGACGATGAAGCCCATGAAGCAACTCGGACTTGGCCTGAACCTGTCGACCAAGAGGACGCGCAAGCGCGAGTTCCTCGACGAGATGGAGCGCGTGGTGCCGTGGGCGGCACTGGTGCAGGTGGTGCAGCCGTACTATCCCCAGGCCAAGACCGGCCGGCCGCCGTTCGGTATCGAGACGATGCTGCGCATCCACTACCTGCAGCAGTGGTTCGCGCTGTCGGACCCGGCGATGGAAGAGGCGCTGCACGACATGCCGGTGTTCCGCGAGTTCGCCAAGCTCGCAGACGGTGTGAGCAGGCTTCCCGACGAGACCACCATCTTGAGGTTCCGTCACCTGCTGGACAAGCATGACTTGGCCACCGACATGCTGCGGGTGGTCAACGACATCCTGCAGGCCAAGGGCCTGATGATGAAGAAGGGCACGGTGGTGGACGCCACGCTGATCGCCGCACCCAGTTCGACCAAGAACGTCGAGGGTGAGCGCGACCCGGAGATGAAGCAGGCCAAGAAGGGCAACCAGTGGTACTTCGGCATGAAGGCCCACATCGGCGTGGACGCGCACTCGGGCCTCGTGCACAGTGTGGTGGGCACGGCGGCCAGCGTCAACGATGTGACGCAGGCCGGGGCGCTGCTGCACGGGCAGGAGGAAGCTGCCTTTGGTGACGCCGGCTACCAGGGCGTGCACAAGCGGCCGGAGGCTGCCGGCCCGGCCTGGCACGTGGCCATGCGCCCGGGACTGCGGCGCAAGCTCAACCCGTTCATCGAGCAGGACTTCATCACCGAGCAGATCGAGCGCGCAAAGGCCAGCGTGCGCGCCAAGGTCGAGCACCCGTTCCGCGTGCTCAAGCGGCAGTTCGGCTACGCCAAGGTGCGCTACCGCGGGCTCGCGAAGAACACGGCGCAGATCGTCACGCTGTTCGCGCTGTCCAACCTGTGGATGGCGCGGCGGCGGTTGATGGGCGCTGCGGGATGAGTGCGTCCGCAGCGGCTGCATGGGCCGTGCGGCGCGCGCACAGCGCCTGGCAAGACTCCAAAAGCACCGCCGAACGCGACCATGATGGGCTTGCTCGCAGGCCTGCAGCATCAGCTCACCTCATACGGCGCCTCGCGTTGCGTTGCGCAGACCTTCCCTAGCCTTCTGACTCTTGGATGCGCCAGCACCATAGATGTCGCGAGGGATCGAACCAGTCTCTCTAGCGCCAAGTCTTGCTGTCAGAGCATTGCCACGCTGCCGATCTCAGGAAAGCTGTCAGACAGCAAGGACTTTTCCTTAACTGCTACCGGAAATCACTTCGATTTTGGTGAGGGCCTAGCTCCATTCTTTGCTGTCTCTATCGATCCGGAACGCGTCAAGACTATTGCTGCGCTAGCAAGTTTGCATACCGTCAACCCTGAGCCAGGTGACGTGAAGCACTTTAGAGCAATCGTTCCGAAGTTCATCTTCATTGGCCCTCAGGGCGAGCGTCTAGCCGACTCCATTCCTTCCGAAAGGGCTCTCGTAGATGGCGGTGTTTGGATGCTGCTTCGCACGGACGTTGCCGTTCCTAGAAACACCCACTACGTCGTAGTCTCCAGTCGATTGTCTGCGGTGGACAGGAGCCACAATGACTGCCTACGGCCCGGAAGGTCAACTGGGCAGATCCGCTATGACGAGTGCATCGCGTACCCAGGAGGAGTTATTCGCATTTCTGACTGGCGCGGCGCCATCTATGGTCAGTTGAGGCTGGTTGCTTTGCCAACGGGTTCGCAGTGACGCCTAACCCCTCGCTCAAGCGCCGACCCACTACGGCAGCCACGCTTGGCCGCTACAGGCGCCAGTGGCATCATGCCTTCCGCGGCCAAGCGCGTCCGCCTTCGCGGTCGGCTTAGCTCGAACGTTAGGCGTCAAGAGTGCCGCCGCTACCTTTCGCCTCATAGCCTAGACTCGACAGTCCCTCTAGCCCGGGGAGGAGGAAGAAAAATGCGCCGAACTGCTCTTGCTCTTGCTCTCGCCCTTGCCCTTGCCGTCGCTGGACTGACTCCTGTTCACGCTGCACCTAAGGAAAAGGAAAAGGACTACTGCGAGCTGGCGGCGGAAGACCGAGCTCAACTTCGTATGTATGAACGCGACGAAGCTTTTGACTTCTTGGTGGACGTCGTTAAGAAACAGCTTGCGGAGAACGCGAAGAAGTGCGGGCGTGTACTAACAGAACCCAAGATCGGAATGTGGTACCAGGACGTGATTCGATCCACGACCTGGGGTAAGCCCGACAGCATGAGGAAGACCGAAACCGCAGAGGGCGTTCACTATCAACTGATCTACGGTGAGGGACGGTATCTATACATCCGCAATGGTCAGGTCACGACGATACAAGATCAAAGATGAGCAGCCGGCCGGGCGTGCGCCGCGTTGACGCCTAACCCCTCGCTCAAGGCGCCGACCCGCTACGGCAGCCACCGTCTGGCCGCTCCAGGCCATATAGTCAATCGTCCTTCCGCGGCCAGCCGGCGTCTGCCTTCGCGGTCGGCTTAGCTCGAACGTTAGGCCTCACATGAAACGCATCGGCGCAGCAATCACAGCCGCAATCGCAGTCCTAGCCACCGCTCCTGGCGCAGCGGCCGCCACGGCTGAGCAAATCGAGGTCCGGCTCTTCCTCGCGCACTCTGGCAGCTTCTCAGACCCTGTGTCTGAGAGTTCCATACTCTGGAACACCATCATTGGCGGCGGCGACGCTCGTGAACCATCTACTTCTGCATTCGTGAAAGTTCAGGTTTCCGCACAACCGAGCAGCTTTGACAAGAAAGCAAAGGTTCGTTTGTCGATCAAAACCAAGACAGGTAGGCCTGCTACAGCGCTCGCAAAGCCGCTTGGCGTCTTTGGGCCCGACGGAAAGCAGTTCGTGGGCTTCTGGTTGCCAAACACAGGCTGCGAAGAACTTCATCTAGAGGCCAGCACAACCGTTAGCAACAAGACGGTCAAGTATCTCGTTCCGTTTCGGTGCGGCGAGTGAGGCCTAACCCCTCGCTCAAGCGCGGACCCGCTACGGCAGCCACGCTTGGCCGCTCCAGGCGACAGTGGCATCATGCCTTCCGCGGCCAAGCGCGTCCGCCTTCACGGCCCGCTTAGAATCTATCCGTAAATTGCGTTGATGCTGAGTGGCACCTTGCGGAAGGCGATGATGGCAGCGGCCAAGTGGTTGAGCGCCATGAAGCTGCGTTCGAGCTTTTCATAGCGCACAAGCAGCTTGCGGAAGCGGTTGAACCAACTGTGGCAGACCTCGACGACCCAGCGCCGAGCCTTCTTGGTGGGGTCGCGCCGTTTGACACGTGCCTCCTGGCGCCGATCCACGACGTGGGCGATGTAGCCGTGCCGCTCGATGATGCGAAGGTTCTCCGCGCTGCGGTAGCCCGCGTCGGCGCACAGGTGCTTGTTGCGCCGCTTGGGCGGACGCTGGCGCTTGACGACGATGGCATCGAGCACTGCGTCGAGCCGCTTGCCGTCATTGACGTTGGCCGCGGTCACGATGATCGACAACGGGACGCCACGACCGTCCACCAGCAGGTGGCGCTTGCTGCCCTTTTTTCCCCCGATCCGTCGGGTTCGGGCCGACAGCTTCTTGTGCCAGAGGCGCTTTCATGAGCGCCCCGTCGATGCTTTGCCAGCGCCAGGCGATGCCTTGCAGGTCGTCGTACTCGGCAAGACCTGCCTTCCACAGCGACTCGAAGAAGCCGGCCTTCTCCCATTCGAGAAATCGCTTGTGGACGGCGCTGGCGCTGCCGAAGCGTTCGGCCGGCAGTGCCTTCCATTGGCAGCCCGTGCGCAGCACGTACACGATGGCCTCGAACACCTGCCGCGCCGGCTTGGGCGGCCGCCCTGCGCCGGGCTTGCGTTGGTACTGCTTGTCCGCACTCATCACGCGCTGCGGAACCAGCGGCTCCACGCGCTGCCAGAACTCATCCGTCACGACCCACGAATCGACTCGCTTGGCCAAGGTTTGCTCCGACGCCGCGCTCGATCCGGCTCGAATCAGCAGTATAGCTATTTACGGATAAGTTCTTAGCTCGAACGTTAGGCGGCAGAAGAACTAACCCACGCATGAGTCTCGAGTTCTCTCCCGGCTTTGGCGCCGTTCCTGACGAACACAGCCTGTACCCGTTCGTTGCCCCGCTCGTAGCTGGCCGCGGCACCTATCACCGCCTAGACGGGACCGCATTCTTGATCGCACCCGGATGGGCGTTAACAGCGGCGCATGTCTTAATCGAACAGTTTGTGGCGTTTGATCCAGAGTTCAAGCGAGAGCAGCTACGTGGCAGAGTGTCTGGCCATTGCCCAGTACCGATCCAGATGGCGATGATCAGGCCCGCCGGCCGACCAAGGATGATCAAAGTCAAGAGAAGCTACTTCAGACTTCCTGGCGACCTTGCTCTATTGAGACTGGATGATTCGGCGCTTGACTGGAACTCATTCGGCAAGTTCCCAATCTTGCGCCTCGCCCCACCGCGAGTGGGCGAACGAATCTCTGCTCTCGGGATGCCTCGTAGCGGGGCACTGAATACTGGCGACAGAAAGGCTCTCCTAGACCTCTGGCCACGTCTGTCTGAGGGCGTCGTCCAGGAGGTACATGCAGAACGTCGCGACAGCGTCTCGCTGAACTTCCCTTGCTTTAGAACCGATGCCAAGGTACTCGGCGGGATGAGTGGTAGCCCTGTAGTCGACGGCGCGGGATGCATCTGCGGAGTGGTAGCTACAAGCTACGACGTCCGCCCAGAAGAAGCCCCCATCTCTTACATGTCGACGATCTGGCCGTTCACGGTGATATCGACACTTAAAGAGTCTGAAGTGGAAGAGCAGCCCGGGGCGTTCGGTTGGGACCTGATTCAATCTGGCCTGTGCCGCGCTACTGATCGGCATCGAATCCGCCTAAACGCTCGCACCAGTACAGGTTGCAGCGTTTCTCTTCTGGGAGATGGTCCTGTCGTCGATCCGAGCGCTGCCGCCTAACCCCTCGCTCAAGGCGCCGACCCGCTACGGCAGCCGCCGTCTAGCCGCTCCTGGCCAAGTTGGTTATCGTCCCTCCGCGGCTAGCCGGCGTCCGCCTCCACGGTCGGCTTAGCTCGAACGTTAGGCGTCATCAACCACCTCCTCTGCCGTGAACAATCTCTGCCTACTGACCAACCTCACCAGCGCAGATGTCGCTGCATGGGCTCAGGCAATTGTCGGCTCCGTTGCCATAGTGGTCGGCGCCTACTTTGTCGTTTGGCAGGCTCGTCGAGCACGTCTCCAGGCCTGCGAGCAAGAAGCCTCGGGACTACTCGGCCTGGCAAGGCTGCTGATTCACTTAAGACAGGCGGCGATTGAGGCCCGCCTTGAGAAGAGAAAGCTTGAACGGTGGCCAGTCGGTCATCCTGCAGAGCCTGCCTCTCGCTTCTTTGAACTTGCTACCGCCCTGCAAAGTTTGCCGCTTGAAAATGTTCAGGGAGACGCCGCCTTCGAAGCCCTCCTTAACACTAGGAGGGTGGCAAAGGAACTGCTTCCGCTCGTTAACGAAGAACCAGAACTAGACATCAATCCGAAATTCCAAGCGACGTTCGAGGCGTACGTAAGGATTCTGGATCAGCAAATTGAAGTGCTGCGCAAAGAAGCTGATGCGCTCCTGAGAGGTAGGCGCACTGTCTATGCAATAGAACAGGCCGGCTGAGCGGAATGACGCCTAACCACTCGCTCAAGCGCCGACGCCCTACGGCAGCCACCACTTGGCCGCTCCAGGCCATCGTCGCAAATTGTCCTTCCGCGGCCAATTGGCGTCCGCCTACGGTCGCGGCTTAGCTCGAACGTTAGGCTTCACACCTAAACACTGCTGTGCCTCAAGCTCTCCTCACAGTCCTCGGCGTCTACTCTCCGAAAGCTAGTGGCGCTCAGTACGCCGCATTCGTGGATCGATTCGTAGCCGAGTCTGACCCCGCGAATTTCTCGCCTGAAACAGTAGCGTTTATGCGCCGTGCTGGGCGAACAGACGATGATCTGCTCCCACTGCCTCCAGACGAACTAGATGAGATCCGCGAAGAGATCGAAGACGCCCTCTCCGACGCCGTCCTCATTGAGGTGCTCGTAGAAGGCCCCCCTCATGACTTTGATGTTGGCAAGTTCCTGCAAAGAAAGAAGGGCGTGCCTTCCAGTCGATGGAAAGTTGCGTATGGCGAGAAGTATTTGAGCGCGAACGGCCAGCGGCTACTTGGGGATGAAAGGCCTTCAACGCATCCTTATCGGCTCGCCTTCTACGTGCACGCTTGGTCTCACGACTGCGGTTTGCATGGACCCTACGGCCCCTTATCAATAGGGCCCCTCAAGCCAATGCCCTTGCGGCTCTGGCGCCTTGTGCCCTATGAGCACAAACTCTGGTCCTAGCACCAGTTGAGAAGGGTGCATCCCATGTCGTGGCCAGTGAAGCCTAACCCCTCGCTCAAGGCGCCGACCCACTACGGCAGCCACCGCTTGGCCGCTCCAGGCTATCGCTGTACATTTTCCTTCCGCGGCCAAGCGGCGTCCGCCTCCGCGGTCATCTTAGCTCGAACGTTAGGCGTCTTAAACTTCAACCTCTATGTCTCTCAGCAGCAATCCGATCCGAGTCGCCGTCTGCCAACTCCGCATGAATTGGCAAGGTGACCAGAACACTGCATCAATCATCAAGCAACTCGAAGTAGCTGCATCTAAGGGTGCAGGTATCTGCCTCTTTCCAGAACTGGCTGTAACAGGCATCCACCGGATGATCGCTGCCGCGGCAAAACCTGAGCTTGTACTGGGCTGGTTGGATCAGATTCGCCTGACTTGCGCAAGAGAAGGCATCGCGACTTCAGTTGGCGCTCCAACGTTCACGCATGACGGAAGAATCCGAATCTCTCAACATTTTCTAGACGAGCGTGGAGAGACTGCTGGCATCGTTCACAAGCGCGGCCTCACTGCTCCGGAGGCCACATTCTTCATCCCGGGTGATCAACGGCCAACCATTGATCTAGTTGGCCAAAGATGGAGTGCAATGATCTGCCGAGAGATAGATGATTCGGATGAGATAGCACAGATCTTCGAGACAGATCCACCGAATGTGGTCGTCTGGCCCGGCGCGTTAAGGCCTGACCCAGACAAGCCGCGCTCCGATCCGCCAGAACATGTCCAAAGAGCACAAGTATTCGCCCAGAATTGCGGTTCATTCGTGATCATGGTCAACTGGCCTAACGCATTGAACCGTCCAGAAGAGAGCGCCGAGGGCGGCAACAGCGTAGTCATCGACCCGGAAGGAAGAATCCTGCTCACGTTGCCAAAAGCTGAGGCAGGAATGGCTATTTTCACTCTCGGTAAGACAACCTATGAGTGGCTGCCACAAGACGCCTAACCCCTCGCTCAAGCGCGGACCCGCTACGGCTCCCGCGCTTGGCCGCTCCAGGCGCCGGTGGCATCATGCCTTCCGCGGCCAAGCGCGTCCGCCTTCGCAGTCCGCTTAGCTTGAACGTTAGGCATCAGAAGGCAACTCAGCCGAGTCATCTATCCCTGCATCCCCTGGCGTGCACTCAAAGAATGCTCCAACGCCATACCGATAGTCGCCCCTGCTTACGAGTCAACTCCTCCAGATCCACACCTACTGCGCCACCTACCTGCCCCGCCTTGGGGCTCTAGGGCTGCTTGGCATAGCCATGAAGTCGTTGCCCGTCAGCAGCGCGTATGGAGTGTGGGTCGGCGTGGGAACGGTCGGCACATTCGCGCCAGGCGTCGTCCTGCTCAACGAGCCTGCATCTCTCGCCCGGCTGGGCAGCGTTGCTCTCATAGTTGCAGGAATCGTTGGCCTCAAGCTCTCCACCTGATTGGTGTACCACCGAGTGCGGCCTAGCGGCAGCACTGGCTCACCGACAAGCGCGACGGCTAGACGCGACGAACCAGCACCATCGGCGCTTGACTTTTGCCTTGGCGATGTCGTCGTTGTCGCGTCAAACTGTAGAGTCGGAAGCTGCCTGCGCCAGACGCCCATCCAGCTGGCTTGCTCACCGATCAAGCCGGTCGCGCATTCCAAAGAAAGAGAGTCCCGGCCTTGGCCGGGGCTTGCAAGCCGTGCCCCTGTCATCAGGACAAAGCGCCCTGCTCGGGGAGGACAAGCAGGGGAACGCTGCAAAGAGCATTCGCCGGTGAATGTACTCCTCCGGAGTTCGAGGCGGTCGGTACTGCTGTTCGCGACGCGGTCTACGGCTCGCTCAGCCGTGCTCACCACCCCTTCATCCACATCGTCAGCAACATCGCAACGCTTGCAACCCGCTTCTCCACGGCGCTGACACTGAGCCCGTGCTTCTTCGCAATTGCCTGGTAGCTTGTGCCGTCGATTCGTCGTGCCAAGAACATCGCTCGGTTCTTGTGGCTCAAGCGGCCGAGAAAGACAGAGAGATGAGCCAGTCTCTCTCGGGCAAGCAACGCAGACTCTGCGCTGGGTGAGGGATCAACCAGTGCGTCGTCGTCCAGCTCAACCTCCTCGCCATGCTGCGCACGGGTACGGTGCGCATCAATCGACAGGTTGATCGCCGCGCGCATCAAGAATGCCTCGGGCTGCTCGACGGCCTGTTCGCGTTCATAGGTCGCGAGCCGCACCCACGCCTCGTGGACCAGGTCCTCGGCTTCGTGTTCCGCCGAACCGCGACGAATCAGTGCGGCTCGGACGCGAGCGAGAACGGCTGGCCAGTTCTTGATCATCGTCTCGGCGAGTTGAAGGGAGTGCTGCGTATCTCGAGCCTGAGACCGCAGCGCGGAAGGCCTCTTTGCGACGGGCGACTACGCCTTGGGCGAAGCATTGAACAGGCGATCCGCCAACACCGGGACCTTGCCCAGTTACTGGCATACCCGCACTAAAGAGAACGCTGGTGTCTCCACAGCCCTGAAGCGAACCTGCCACCCTAGGGCCCAGCCCAAGCTTCCACGCAACTTCCGCACCGCACCATCACCAGAAGGGATGACGCTCTTTAGGTGGAGAACTTGCCCGCGGTCTCGTGCTCGGCAAGACGTGCGGACACGAACGCATACACCAGGACGGAAGCCGCGCTCCTTGGGTGCTTGCGGCTCACGCCGCCCTGGCCTGCCTGAACGGAATCACCTTGCCGGACTGCCGTACCGCTTCCAAGTAATCGGCCCAGCCCTGCATCAGCTCGCGTCGCTCGTCCAGGTACTGGGCATGGTTGTAGGCAGCCCGGGTGCGGTTGCCCTCGACATGCGACAACTGGGCCTCGATCACGTCCCACCGGTAGCCCATCTCGTTCAGTGCGGTCGAAGCGACACCGCGGAAACCGTGGCCGGTCATGCGGCCGGCATAGCCCATGCGCTTGAGCGCCATCAGGATGGTGCCGTTGCTCATGGGCTTGTCGTGGTCGCGCTCGCCAGGGAACAGCAGGGCCGGCCCTGTGCTGCGGTCTTCTCCACGCACCAAGCGCAATGTGCCCAGCACCTCCAGCGCCTGCCGGCTCAGGGGCACCAGGTGCGGCCGGCGCTTGCCCTGCGCACCCTTGCGGCCCGTGCGCTCGGGCGGGACGATCCACTCGGCGGCATCCAGGTCGAACTCTTGCCACCGGGCCTCGATCAGCTCGGACGTGCGAACGAAGGTCAGTGCCATCAGTTGCAGCGCCGCCCGTGTCCAGTGGCTGCCGTCATAGGCGGCCATCCTGCGCAGCAGCTCGGGCAGCTCGGCAGCACCCACCCGGGCGAAGTTCTTCACGATGCGCGGCCGGAGTATGTCCGCCGGCTTCACGTCGGCCACCGGGTTTCGCTCAACCAGGTCGTGGGCCACGGCCCAGCGCATCACCAGGCCGCAAGTCTGCAAGGCCCGCCGCGCCAGCTCAGGGGCGCGGCCCTCAATGAGCTTGGCCATGCGCACGAAGTGCGAAGCGGCCAAGGTGGCCACCGGCCTGTGGCCCAGCTCGGGGAACACGTCAGCCTCCAGCCGGCGCAGCACATGGTCGGCGTAACGCGCTGTCTTGTTGACCCGCCAGCCTTCCCACCACTGCCGGGCGACCGGCTCAAAGGCGGTGTCCTGGGCTTGCAGGATGGCGCGCCTGGCTTCGCGCCGTGCCTCGCCAGGGTCCACGCCGTCGCGCAGCAGCGCACGGGCTTCGTCGCGTAGCTGGCGAGCGCCCTTGGCCGCTCCCCGGCCCGCCAGGGGGACATCCGGATAGGCACCCAGCGCCAGCAGCTTCTCCTTGCCGGCGAAGCGGTACTTCAGGCGCCACAGCTTGGCACCTGTGGCACGAGCCTCCAGGTACAGGCCATCAGCATCCCAGAGGCGGGCGGCCGCCCTACCGTCAGGGCAACGGGCATTGCGGCACTGGACATCGGTCAGGGGCATCGGGGTCTCCGTCGCAGGCTCCAGGGCGTACCCCCAGCCAACCCGCGTTCGTACCCCCCAAACTACCCCCAGACTGAGCTGGCCGTCAATAAACCCACTTGGACCTATGGAGACAAAAAAGCCCCGTCTGGCGGGGCTTTGCGGCGGTTTCCAGGGACTTCCTGGGACCTGCCTGGATGCAGTTCTGGCGGAGTCGGAGGGATTCGAACCCTCGATGCAGGTTTTGCCCACATACTCCCTTAGCAGGGGAGCACCTTCGGCCACTCGGTCACGACTCCGGCGAAGGGCTGCATTCTAGCCCCAACCGATGCGGTTTCAGGCCGGCTGCTGCTCCAGCTCGAAGGCTTTGTGCAGGGCGCGCACGGCCAGCTCCATGTACTTCTCGTCGATCACCACGCTGGTCTTGATCTCGCTGGTGGTGATCATCTGGATGTTGATGCTCTCTTCCGAGAGCGTGCGGAACATCTTGGCGGCCACGCCCACGTGGCTCTTCATGCCTATGCCCACGATGGAGACCTTGCAGATCTTCGGGTCGCCCAGCACCTCAGCAGCGCCCACCGCCGGCAGCACCTGGCTCTTCAGCACATCCAGCGCCCGCATGTAGTCGTTGCGGTGAACGGTGAAGCTGAAGTCGGTCTTGCCGTCGTGGCTGACGTTCTGGATGATCACGTCCACGTCAATGTTGGCCTCTGCCACCGGGCCCAGGATCATGAAGGCGATGCCGGGGCGGTCGGGCACGCCGATGATGCTGACCTTGGCTTCGTCACGGTTGAACGCGATGCCGGCGACGACGGCTTGTTCCATCTTCTCGTCCTCTTCGAAGGTGATCAGCGTGCCCGAGGCGGCTTCTTGCGCCAGCGGGATGTCCCAGGGCGTGAAGCTGGACAGCACGCGGGTGGGCACGCGGTACTTGCCGGCGAACTCCACCGAGCGTATCTGCAGCACCTTGCTGCCCAGGCTGGCCATTTCCAGCATCTCCTCGAACGAGATGCTGTGCAGGCGCCGCGCCTCGGGCACGATGCGCGGGTCGGTGGTGTACACGCCGTCCACGTCGGTGAAGATCAGGCACTCAGCCGCCTTCAGCGCCGCGGCCACCGCCACGGCCGAGGTGTCGCTGCCGCCGCGGCCCAGCGTGGTGACGTTGCCCTGCGCGTCCAGCCCCTGGAAGCCGGTGACGATGACCACGCGCCCGGCGGCCAGGTCGCTGCGAATGCGTTCATCGGCGATGTGCGTGATGCGCGCCTTGGTGAAGGCGCTGTCGGTCTGCACCGCCACCTGCCAGCCGGCGTAGCTGACGGCGGGCACGCCCTCGGCCTGCAAGGCCAGCGCCAGCAGGCCCACCGAGACCTGCTCGCCGGTGGCGGCCACCGCGTCCAGCTCGCGCAAGGCCTCGGGGGTGGTGGGTTCGGGCATCAAGGCCTTGGCCAGGCCCAGCAGGCGGTTGGTTTCGCCGCTCATGGCCGAGGGCACGACGACGATCTGGTGGCCGGCGCGCACCCACTTGGCCACCCGCTTGGCCACGCTGGCGATGCGCTCGGTGGACCCCATGGAGGTGCCGCCGTACTTGTGAACGATCAGAGACATGGTGTACCGCCCAGGACGATGAAGTCAGCGGCGTAGTCAGGCAAATGCTGCTGGCCCGGCCGCCTTGGGGCGGCCGCCGGCCAAACCACGCATTTTAGGTCGCCCGCGCGCGCCGGGTGGGCAGCGGGCCCGCCCGCCAGCGCAGCAGGCCGCGGCGCAGCTCCAGCGTGCCGGCGGGCGCCGGCCAGCGTGCGTGCGGGGTGGCCAGCACTTCGTCGGCCAGCCGGCGCACCAGGGTCTCGGGCACCGGCAGCGGCAGCACCTGCTGCAGCCAGCGCCGCAGCAGGTGGCGGCGCCGTGCCGGGCTCAGCGGTTGCAGCGCGGCGCTGTCCAGCGCAGTGTCTTCGCGTTGGGTTGCCGCCAGGTCCATCTCGGCCACCTCGTCCAGCAGCAGGCGCTCGTCGGCGGCGCGCTCGGCGGTGTGACGCAGCGTGGTTTCGGCGTTCGGAAAGGCCTGGGTCAGCGCCGGCCACAAGGCACGCAGGCGGCTGCGGGTCAGCTCACCGGCTTCGTTGCTGGGGTCGTCCACGTAGCGCAGGCGGTGGCGGTGCACATAGGCTTCTATGGCCTCGCGCGGCAGCCCCAGCCAGGGCCGCACCCAGCGCAGGCCGCCGCGCTGCACGCTGCGCGGCATGGCCGCCAATGCGGCGGCGCCGCCGCCGCGCAAGGCCTGCAGCAGCACGGTCTCGGCCTGGTCGCGCCGGTGCTGGGCCAGCAGCACCAGCGGGCAGCCGGCGGCGTGGGCCATCTCGGTCAGTGCCGCGTAGCGGCCACGCCGCGCCCAGGCTTCCACGCTTTCGCCGGGCGTTGGCGCGCCGGCCAGGCGCCGGTGGTCAAAGCCGGCACCCCAGCGCCGCGCCTGGGTGCGCACCTGGGCGCACCAGCGGTCGGCCTCGGCCATCAGGCCATGGTGCACGTGCAGGGCCACCACCTGCACGCCCAGCGGTGCAGCCGCGCGCACCGTGCAGTGCAGCAGCGCGGTGGAGTCGCGCCCGCCGCTGGCCGCCACCGCCACGCGGGGCGGTGCGGCCATGTCAGCTATTGGCGCCGTTGCGCGCCACCGGCGACGCACCACGCACCCGCCGCAGCCCAGCGACCGCCGCGGAACCGGCTTTGCCGGTCCGCCGGCGGTGCCCCCTTGAGGGGGCGCGCGCAGCGCGTAGGGGGTGGGCCATTCAGCGTTCCTTGGTGTCGGTGAAGCGGCCGTAGGCGCGCAGGCGCTCGTAGCGGCGCGCCAGCAGGTCCTTGGGCTTCAGGTCGCTGACCTGGCGCAGCGCGTCGTTCAGCGCGCGCTTGAGCTGCGCCGCCATCCAGGGCACGTCGCGTTGCGCGCCGCCCACGGGTTCGTTGACGATCTTGTCGATCACGCCCAGGGCCTTGAGCCGGTGTGCGGTGATGCCCAGGGCCTCGGCCGCTTCCGAAGCCCGCTCGGCGGTCTTCCACAGGATGCTGGCGCAGCCTTCGGGCGAGATGACCGAGTACACACTGAACTGCAGCATCAGCACCTGGTCGGCCACGCTGATGGCCAGCGCGCCGCCACTGCCGCCTTCGCCGATGATGGTGCTGATGATGGGCACCTCCAGCTGCGCCATCTCGTAGATGTTGCGGCCTATGGCTTCGCTCTGCCCGCGCTCCTCGGCGCCTATGCCGGGGTAGGCGCCGGGTGTGTCCACGAAGGTGAACACCGGCAGGCCGAACTTCTCGGCCAGCTTCATCAGGCGCAACGCCTTGCGGTAACCCTCGGGCCGGCTCATGCCGAAGTTGCGCAGCGTGCGCTCCTTGGTGTCACGGCCCTTCTGATGACCCACCACCATGCAGGGCTGGCCGTTGAAGCGCGCCAGGCCGCCCACGATGCTCTGGTCGTCGGCGTAGTGGCGGTCGCCGTGCAGCTCTTGAAACTCCGTGAAGATCTCGTTCACGTAGTCCAGCGTGTAAGGCCGCTGCGGGTGCCGCGCGATCTGCGTCACCTGCCAAGGCGACAGGTTGGCGTAGATGTCCTTGGTGAGCTGCTGGCTCTTCTGCGACAGGCGCCCGATCTCTTCGGAGATGTCCACGGCCGACTCGTTCTGCACAAAGCGCAGCTCGTCGATCTTGGACTCGAGTTCGGCGATGGGCGACTCGAAGTCGAGGAAGTGTCGTTTGCTCATGCGTTCGCGGCTGCCGGGCTCAATAGTCCACGGGCAGCGGGTCCAGGCTGCGCCAAATATACCAAGTGGCCACCGAGCGGAACGGCGCCCAGGCCTCGCCCACCTCGCGCGCCTCGGCGCGCGACACCGGTTCGCCGCTGAAGTAGTTCAGGCTGATGCCCTTGAGCAGGCCCAGGTCGTCCAGCGGCAGCACATTGGGCCGCATCAGGTGGAAGATGAGGAACATCTCCGCCGTCCAGCGCCCTATGCCGCGTATGGCCACCAGCTCGGCGATGATGGCCTCGTCGTCCATGGCCTGCCACTGCGCCACGTGCACGCGGCCGTCGGCGAAGTGCTGCGCCAGGTCCTTCAAGTACTCGGCCTTGCGGGCCGACAAGCCCACTTCGCGCAATTGTGGGGTTTCCAGCGTCAGCAACGAGCCCGGGGCGACACGCCCGCGCGGCCCGCCGGCCAGCGCGGCAAAGCGGTCCCACACCGACTGCGCCGCCTTCACGCTGATCTGCTGCCCCACGATGGACCGCGCCAGCGTGGTGAAGGCGTCGCCGCGGCTGGCCAGGCGCGCCTCGCCGAAGCGGGGAATCAGCCGCTTCAGCACGCGGTCGCGCTTGGTCAGGTGGCGGCAGGCTTCGTCCCAGTAGCCCGGCGTGGGCACGGGCGTGGGGCTTGCGGCGCTGGGCATGGCCGTGCGGGCGCTCAGTGGCGCACCCAGGTCGTGCCGCTGGCGCTGTCCTTGAGCACGATGCCCTGGGCCTGCAGTTCGTCGCGTATGCGGTCGGCGGCGGCAAAGTCGCGCGCCTGCTTGGCCTGGGCACGCGCGGCGATGCGTTCGGCGATGGCTGCTTCCGACAGGCCGGCGCCTTGTTGCAGGTAGGCCGTGGGTTCCTGCTGCAGCAGGCCCAGCACGCCGCCCAGCGCACGCAGCAGCGCGGCGTCCTGGGGGGCACCGCGGTGCACGCCCCCGGCCAGCTCGAACAGCACGGCCAGCGCGCCGGGGGTGTTGAAGTCGTCGTCCATGGCCGCCTTGAAGGCGGCGGCACGCGGTTCGGCCCAGTCGATGGCCACCGCTGCCGGTGCACCGGCAGCCTGCAGCGCACCGTACAGCCGGCGCAGCGCGGCACGTGCCTCTTCCAGCAACTGGTCGCCGAAGTTGAAGGGGCTGCGGTACTGCGTGCGCAGCATGAACAGGCGCAGGCTCTCGCCGTCAAACCGCTGCAGCACTTCTTCTATGGTGAAGAAGTTGCCCAGCGACTTGGACATCTTGGTGTCGTCGATGTTCAGGAAGCCGTTGTGCAGCCAGTAGCGCGCAAACTCGCAGCCGAAGGCGCCTTCGCTTTGCGCGATCTCGTTTTCGTGGTGCGGGAAGATCAGGTCCTGCCCGCCGCCGTGGATGTCGAACTGCTCGCCCAGCAGCGCGCTGGCCATGGCCGAGCACTCGATGTGCCAGCCCGGGCGGCCGCGGCCGAAGGGGCTGTCCCACACCGCGTCGGCGGGCTCTTCGGGCTTGG
This sequence comes from Burkholderiaceae bacterium, assembly GCA_037190565.1. Classification (GTDB taxonomy): domain Bacteria; phylum Pseudomonadota; class Gammaproteobacteria; order Burkholderiales; family Burkholderiaceae_C; genus Rubrivivax. Next base: position 71,680 of record JBBCJV010000018.1, on the reverse strand, counting down.
CCGCCTTCCACAGCACAAAGTCCAGCGGGTCTTGTTTGTCGCCCAGCACGGCCACACGCTCGCCGGCGCGCAACTCGTCCAGCGACTTGCCGGAGAGCTTGCCGTAGCCAGCGAAGCGCCGCACGGCGTAGTTGACGTCGCCGCCGCTTTCGGCCCCACCCGCCTGGTAGGCCAGGCCCTGGGCCTGCAGGCGCTGCACGATGCCCAGCATCTGCGGGATGTAGTCGGTGGCGCGCGGCTCGTGGTCCGGCGGCAGCATGCCCAAGGCCGCAAAGTCGCGCTGCATGTAGCCGATCATCTCGTCGGTGAGCGCGCGTATGGAGATGCCGCGCTCCAGCGCACGCCGGATGATCTTGTCCTCGATGTCGGTGACGTTGCGCACATAGGTCACCGCGTAGCCGCTGGCGCGCAGCCAGCGGTTGACGATGTCGAAGGCCAGCTGCGAGCGTGCATGGCCCAGGTGGCAGCGGTCGTACACCGTGATGCCGCACACGTACATGCGCACGTGGCCGGGTTGCAGGGGCTGGAAGTCCTCCAGCCGGCGCGTCAGCGTGTTGTGGATGCGAAGGCTCATGCGTGGGTCGCCGGCGGCAAGCCGGCACAGGAAGCCGGCCATCGCACCCGCACCGGCCGGGCGGCGACCGGTGCGCCGATAGAATCGCGGGTCAGTATAGCGGTGGCCCCCAGGCCTGCGCGGCCCCTGAAACGGTGCCAAGCCACACCGCCTCTCACACGCCATCTGCATGCCCTGCCGTCGCTTCAGCACCGTTCTTGCCCCCTGGGTGCTGGCTGCCGTGATGGCGGCCCTGGGCCTGGCCACCGGTGCAGCCCGGGCCGCCGACGACAGCGATGCGGCGCAGGTGCAGGAGCTGATGTCCCGCGGTGCGCTGGAATCCGCCCTGCAATGGGCCCGCCGCAACGCCGAAGCCAAGCCGCGCGATGCGCAGGCGCAGTTTCTGGTGGGCGTGGTGCTGATGGACCTGGGCCGCGACGACGAGGCCCTGGCCGCCTTTCAGCAGTTCAGCCAGGCCTACCCCGAGCTGCCCGACCCGCTGAACAACATCGCGCTGCTGCACGTGCGCGCCGGCCGCCTGGAGCAGGCGCGCGAAGCACTGGAAACCGCGCTGCGCAGCGACCCCGGGCACCGCCTGTCGCGCCAGAACCTGGGGCGGGTGTACCTGATGCTGGCGGTGCGCCAATGGGAACTGGCGGCCGCCGGCGCGCCGCTGGAGGCCCCGCTGCAGCGCATGCTGGAAGGCGCCCGGGCCCTGCTGGCCGGCGGGCCGGCCACACCCCGCTAGACTGCGCGCCCGAGCCTGGCCTAGGAAAGCCCATGACCTGTATGCACAAGATGCTGTTGACCGCCGTGCTGGCGCTGGCCGCGGGGCTGGCTTCGGCGCAGACCGTGCGCCTGAACACCAGCGCCGGCGACATCGTGATCGAGCTGGATGCGCAGAAGGCGCCCAAGACGGTGGCCAACTTCGTGCGCTACGCGCGCGACGGCCACTACGACGGCACCATCTTCCACCGCGTTATCGAGACCTTCATGATCCAGGGCGGCGGCTTTCGCGCCGACATGACGCAGAAGTCCACGCGCGCGCCCATCGCACTGGAAAGCGACAACGGCCTGAACAACGTGCGCGGCAGCATCGCCATGGCCCGCACCGCGGTGCCCGATTCGGCCACCTCGCAGTTTTTCATCAACGTGGTCGACAACCACGGCCTGGACCGCGCCAACGCACGCGACGGCCAGGGCTACGCGGTGTTCGGGCGTGTCATCGAAGGCATGGACGTGGTGGACCGCATACGCGCCCTGCCCACCAAGGCCCAAGGCCCGCATCAGAACGTGCCGGTGATGCCGGTGACCATCCACAAAGCCACCGTGCTGGAGAGCAAATGAGCAACAAGACCGTACGCCTGGAAACCAGCGCCGGCAACATCCGCATAGAACTGGACACGGAGCGCGCGCCGCTGTCGGCCGAGAACTTCCTGGCCTATGTGCGCAAGGGCCACTACGACGGCACGGTGTTCCACCGCGTCATCAAGGGCTTCATGGTGCAAGGCGGCGGCTTCGAAGTGGGCATGAAGCAAAAGCCCACCGGCGAGCCCATTCGCAACGAGGCCAACAACGGCGTCAAGAACCAGCGCCACACGCTGGCCATGGCCCGCACCTCCGACCCGCACTCGGCCACGGCGCAGTTCTTCATCAACACCGTGGACAACGGCTTCCTGGACTTCCGCGCCGAAAACGCGCAGGGCTGGGGCTACGCGGTGTTCGGCCGCGTCATCGAGGGCGGTGAGGTGGTGGACGCCATAGAAGGCAGCAAGACCGGCCGCCGCGGCTTCCACGACGACGTGCCGCTGGAAGACGTGCGCATAGAGCGCGCGGTCGAAGAGGCCTGATGCCCGGCGCGGCGCCTGCGCCGTGGCAGTTGGACGCGCCAGCCCATTGGCGCGCGGTGGACTTCTTGTCCGACCTGCACCTGTGCGAGCAGATGCCGCGCACCTTCGAGGCCTGGGCGGCGCACCTGCGCCATACCGATGCCGATGCGGTGTTCATGCTGGGCGACCTGTTCGAGCTGTGGGTGGGCGACGACATGGCCGCCCTGCCGTTCCAGCGCCGCTGCCTGCAGGTGATGGCGGAGGTGGCGGCCGAGTTCGCGCCGCGACGCACGCTGGGCTTCATGGTGGGCAACCGCGACTTCCTGTTCGGCGAGCAGGCCCTGCGCGAAGCCGGCCTGCTGGCCCTGCCCGACCCCACCGTGCTGGCGGCCTGGGGCCAGCGCTGGCTGCTCAGCCACGGCGACGCGCTGTGCCTGGACGATGCGCCCTACCAGGCCTTTCGCACCCAGGTGCGCAGCCCCGCGTGGCAGCAGGCCTTCCTGGCCCGGCCGCTGAGCGAGCGGCTGGACATCGCGGCACGCATGCGCGAAGCCAGCATGAGCCGGCGCGAGTTCGATGGTGACGCCGCCGCCGACGTGGACACGCCCGAGGCGCTGCGCTGGCTGCACGCCGCCGGCAGCCAGACGCTGATACACGGCCACACCCATCGGCCAGCGCAGCACGAGCTGGCCCCGGGCCGCTGGCGCCACGTGCTGTCCGATTGGGACCTGGACCACGGCCACCGCGCCGAGGTGCTGCGCCTCACGCCCGGTGGGCTGCAGCGCCGCCCGCCGGCTGGCCTGCCGTGAACCCGCGGCCGTGATCGCCTCGCTGTGGCAGCGCTGGCGGGCGCGGCGTGAGCAGGCGGCCCTGCGCCGCCGCGCCATCCCCGACGACTTGTGGAAGCGCACGCTGGTGCGCTTTCCCTTCCTGCGCCAGCGCAACAGCCAGGACGCCGCGGAGCTGCGCCGCCTGACCAGCCTGTTCCTGGACCGCAAGGAGTTCGACGCCGCCGGCGGCCTGAAGCTCACCGACGCCGTGGTGGTGGCCATCGCGGCCCAGGCCGTGCTGCCGGTGCTGCGCCTGGGGCTGGAGCGCTACGACGGTTTTGTGGGCATCGTCGTCTACCCCGACCAGGTGCGCGCGCAGCGCAGCATCGTGGACGAAGACGGCGTGGCGCACGAGTACGAGGAAGTGCTGGCCGGCGAAGCCATGGAAGGCGGGCCGGTGATGCTGTCCTGGCGCGACGTGCGCGCCGCCAGCCAGGGCGCGCCGGCCGGCTACAACGTGGTCATCCACGAATTTGCGCATGTGCTGGACATGGCCGACGGCACCGCCGACGGCGTGCCGGTGCTGCCGCCGGACCTGCCGCGCGCCGAATGGCTGGCCGTGCTGGAGGCCGAGTACCAGGGCTTTTGCCAGCGTGTGGAAGCAGGTGACGAAGAAACCGCGCTGGACCCTTACGGCGCCAACGGCCTGGAAGAGTTCTTCGCCGTCGCCAGCGAGGCCTTCTTTGTTGCCGCGCCCACGCTGCTGGCGGCGCACCCGGCGCTGTACCGGCTGTTCGTTCGCTTCTACCGGCAAGACCCGGCCGCGGCCTTGCCCGGCTAGCCCGGCAAGAGGCCGGCCCAGGCCGCCTTCAGAAGGCGGCCGGGATCAGGCAACGGTCAAACCGGCGCCGTCTCGGCCTTGGGCTTGTCGCTCTTCTTGGGCGGCTGTATGTCCAGCTGCACCTCGCCGGCCTCGTCCACGTCCACCGTCAGGCGGCCGCCGTCGGTGAGGCGGCCGAACAGCAGTTCGTCGGCCAGCGCGCGGCGAATGGTGTCCTGGATCAGGCGCTGCATGGGGCGCGCACCCATCAGGGGGTCGAAGCCCTTCTTGGCCAGCTGCTTGCGCAGCGCGTCGGTGAAGGTGACTTCCACCTTCTTCTCGGCAAGCTGGCTTTCCAGCTGCAGCAGGAACTTGTCCACCACGCGCAGGATGATCTCCTCGTCCAGCGAGCGGAAGGACACCACCGCGTCCAGCCGGTTGCGGAACTCGGGCGTGAACAGCCGCTTGATGTCGGCCATCTCGTCACCCTGCTCACGCTTGGTGGTGAAGCCTATGGTGGACTTGTTCATGATCTCGGCGCCCGCGTTGGTCGTCATGATGATGATGACGTTGCGGAAGTCGGCCTTGCGCCCGTTGTTGTCCGTCAGGCTGCCGTGGTCCATCACCTGCAGCAGCACGTTGAACACGTCGGGGTGGGCCTTCTCGATCTCGTCGAGCAGCAGCACCGAATGCGGCTTCTTGGTCACTGCCTCGGTGAGCAGGCCGCCCTGGTCGAAGCCCACGTAGCCCGGCGGCGCGCCGATGAGGCGGCTCACGGCGTGGCGTTCCATGTACTCGGACATGTCGAAGCGGATCAGGTCTATGCCCAGCACATAGGCCAGCTGCTTGGCGACCTCGGTCTTGCCCACGCCGGTGGGGCCGCTGAACAGGAAGCTGCCTATGGGCTTGTCGCCCTTGCCCAGGCCGCTGCGCGCCATCTTGATGGCGGCGGCCAGCGCGTCTATGGCCGGGTCTTGCCCGAAGACCACGCTCTTGAGGTCGCGGTCCAGGGTCTTGAGCTTGCTGCGGTCGTCGCTGGAAACCGAAGCCGGCGGGATGCGCGCGATCTTGGCGACGATCTCTTCCACCTCGGTGCGCGTGATGGTCTTCTTGCGCTTGCCCGCGGGCAGGATGCGCTGCGCGGCACCGGCCTCGTCGATGACGTCTATGGCCTTGTCGGGCAGGTGGCGGTCGTTGATGTACTTGGCCGACAGCTCGGCGGCGGCCTGCAGGGCGGCGGTGGCGTACTTGACGCTGTGGTGCTCCTCAAAACGGGTCTTCAGGCCCTTGAGGATCTCCACGGTCTGCTCCACCGAGGGCTCCACCACGTCCACCTTCTGGAAGCGGCGCGACAGCGCGGCGTCCTTCTCGAAGATGCCGCGGTACTCGGTGAAGGTGGTGGCGCCTATGCACTTCATCTGGCCGCTGCTCAGCGCCGGCTTGAGCAGGTTGCTGGCGTCCAGCGTGCCGCCGCTGGCGGCGCCGGCGCCTATCAGCGTGTGGATCTCGTCTATGAACAGGATGGCGCCGGGCTGGTCCTTCAGCTGCTTGAGCACACCCTTGAGGCGTTGCTCGAAGTCGCCGCGGTACTTGGTGCCGGCCAGCAGCGCGCCCATGTCCAGCGCGTACACGGTGGACTCGGCCAGCACCTCGGGCACCGAGTTCTCGGTGATGCGCCAGGCCAGGCCCTCGGCAATGGCCGTCTTGCCCACGCCGGCCTCGCCCACCAGCAGCGGGTTGTTCTTGCGCCGGCGGCACAGCACCTGGATGACACGCTCCACCTCGTGCTCGCGGCCGATCAGCGGGTCTATCTTGCCTTCCTTGGCCAGCTGGTTCAGGTTCTGCGTGAACTGCTCCAGCGGCGAGCTCTTGCCGTCGCCGGCCGCGCCGTCTTCCTTCTCGCTCTCGTTGCCGCCGCCTTCGTTGCCCTTGGCCGGCTCCGGCGGGTCGCTCTTCTTGATGCCGTGGGCGATGAAGTTCACCACGTCCAGGCGCGTCACGCCCTGCTGGTGCAGGTAGTAAACGGCGTGGCTGTCCTTCTCGCCGAAGATGGCCACCAGCACATTGGCGCCGGTCACTTCCTTCTTGCCGCTGCCGGTGCTTTGCACATGCATGATGGCGCGCTGTATCACGCGCTGGAAACCCAGCGTGGGCTGCGTGTCCACCTCTTCGGAGCCGCCCACCGTGGGCGTGTTCTCCTTGATGAAGTTGCTCAGGCTCTTGCGCAGGTCGTCGATGTTGGCGGCGCAGGCCCGCAGCACCTCGGCGGCGCTGGGGTTGTCCAGCAGCGCCATCAGCAGGTGCTCGACGGTGATGAATTCATGCCGCTGCTGGCGCGCTTCCACGAACGCCATGTGCAGGCTGACCTCGAGCTCTTGGGCGATCATGCGGCCTCCATAATGCATTGCAGCGGGTGCCCCTCGCGACGCGCGGCGGCGAGCACCAGTTCTACCTTGGTTGCGGCGACATCTTTCGTGTAGACGCCGCAGACGCCCCGACCTTCGTGGTGGATTTTCAGCATGATCAGCGTCGCCGAGTCGACGTCGCGCTGAAAGTACTGCTGCAGCACCATCACGACGAACTCCATGGGCGTGTAGTCGTCGTTGAGCATCACCACCTGGTACAGCGACGGCGGCTTGGTGCGCGCAGTACGCCGCTCCGCGACGACCGTGCTCTGGCCGCCACCGTCGCGCGGCAGCGCCGGCGGTTTCGGTGGCGACGGCGGATCGTCAGGCATGCTTCATTCTATCGAGTCGGTCAAGACCTGCCGGGTAGGCGCCGCGCAGGCATGACGGGTGTACGGGCTCAGCGGGCCCAGGCGCAGTGTGCCGCCAAGCCGCCGCTGCGATGCGCGCACAAGTGCCGGGTCGGCGGTGGTTTTCCGGCGTTTGCGGCCTGTCTGCGGCGGCGCGAGCCCCTGAACGGCCGTCTCCGAGCGCCAGCCACGTCATCTGCAAAGAGGACGCCCAGGCCCCCTGCGACGCGGACAGCGTCGATTTGGCAGCTAACTTCGGCCTTTGCGCCAGAGCGAGGGAGCGAGGGCTGTCACCAACTTGACACCCCGCAGGGCTGGCATAAAAATTTCCGATGTAACCTGGGGAGGTACACATGGCCGCTGGCACCGTCAAGTGGTTCAACGACGCCAAGGGCTTTGGTTTCATAGAGCCCGACAGCGGTGGCGCCGACGTGTTTGCGCACTTTTCGGCGGTACAGATGGAGGGTTTCCGTACCCTCAAACAAGGCAGCCGCGTCAGCTACGAGCTGGTCCAAGGCCCCAAGGGCGACCTGGCCCAGAACATACGCCCGCTGGACGCCGCCGAAGGCGCCGACACCCCGCAGGAAGCCGGCGCCGGCCCCTCGCTGGCGGCCTGAGCCGCCCTTTCGCTACGCCACCGGCGCCCACGCCGGAACCCGAGCGCGCGCCTGCGCGCAGCCCTGCGTTTAGGATAGTTCCCATCTGACGAAACGGGGGCCTGCTGCGGCCTGCCCGGGTGCTGCGGTGCCGGGGCGGCCGCGCTTGCCCACGCCGCTGCCGCAGGCCGCCCGGCCGGGCGCGCTCTTGGAGGCAACGGCATGGAACACAACATCTCGCTGATCACCACGATAGCCACCGGCTTCGGCTTTGCGCTGATCCTGGGCTTCGTCGCCGAGCGGTTGAAGGTGCCGGCGCTGGTGGGTTATCTGGTGGCCGGCATCATCATCGGCCCCTCCACGCCCGGCTTCGTGGCCGATGTGCAGATCGCCGCGCAGCTGTCCGAGATCGGCGTGATGCTGCTGATGTTCGGCGTGGGCCTGCACTTCTCATTGGCCGACCTGATGTCCGTCAAGCGCATCGCGCTGCCCGGCGCCGTGGTGCAGATGAGCCTGGCCACGGTGCTGGGCATGCTGATGGCCGTGTGGTGGGGCTGGAGCTGGGGCGCCGGCCTGATCTTCGGCTTGTCGCTGTCCTGCGCCAGCACCGTGGTGCTGCTCAAGGCGCTGGAAGTGCGCGGCGTGCTGGAGACCATGAACGGCCGCATCGCGGTAGGCTGGCTGATCGTGGAAGACCTGGCCACGGTGCTGGTGCTGGTGCTGATGCCGCCGCTGGCCGGCCTGATCGCCGACACCGCCGCCGCCGAGGCGGCGCAGAAGGTGGGCGCCAAGCCCTTGTGGACCACCATCGCCTGGACGCTGCTGCAGGTGTCGGCCTTCATCGCGCTGATGCTGGTGGTGGGCCGCCGCGTGCTGCCCTGGGTGCTGTGGCAGGTGGCGCGCACCGGCTCGCGCGAGCTGTTCACGCTGTCGGTCATCGCCGCGGCCATCAGCATCGCCTACGGCGCGGCGGCGCTGTTCAGCGTGTCGTTTGCGCTGGGCGCCTTCTTCGCCGGCATGGTGATGCGTGAGTCGGAGTTCAGCCACCGCGCGGCCAGCGAGTCGCTGCCGCTGCGCGACGCCTTCTCGGTGCTGTTCTTCGTGGCCGTGGGCATGCTGTTCGAGCCCACGGTGCTGATCGAGAAGCCTTTCCACGTGCTGGGCACGGTGGCCATCATCATCGTCGGCAAGTCCATCGCGGCGCTGGGCCTGGTGCTGGCCTTCCGCTACCCGCTGAACACCGCGCTGACGGTGGCGGCCAGCCTGGCGCAGATCGGCGAGTTCTCGTTCATCCTGGCCGGGCTGGGGCTGGCGCTGGGCCTGATGCCGGCCGAGGGCATGAGCCTGGTGCTGGCGGGCGCGCTGATCTCCATCGCGCTGAACCCCTTCATCTTCGCCGCCAACGAGCCCATACGGCGCTGGATACTGGCGCGGTCGGCCATGGCGCGCCGGCTGGAGCAGCGCGACGACCCGTATGCCGAGCTGCCCATGAGCACCGAGCGCAAGTTCCTGCAGGGCCAGGTGGTGCTGGTGGGCTACGGGCGCGTGGGCCGGCGCATCGCCGCGGCGCTGGAGGAACGCGGCATCCCCTACGTGGTGGCCGAGCAGAACCGCGAGCTGGTGGAAGACCTGCGCAAGCAGGGCAAGGTGGCCGTGTCAGGCAATGCCGCCGAGCCTTCGGTGCTCATCCAGGCCCACATCGCCGACGCCGCCATGCTGGTGGTGGCCACCGCCGACCCGCTGCACGTGCGCCAGATGGTGGACACCGCGCGCACGCTGAACCCGGACATCGAGGTGGTGCTGCGCACGCACAGCGAGGACGAGTCGGTCATGCTGCGCCGCGACGGCATAGGCACCGTGTTCTACGGCGAGGAGGAGCTGGCCAAGGGCATGTCGCAGCACGTGCTGGAGCGCTTCGCGCCGCGGCCGGCTGCGGCCGGCGCCGCCGCGGCCACCCACACCACCTCGCCAGGCCACCCGTAGGCGGCACCGGCCGGGTGCTGCTGCGGCGGCTTCAGCCGGCCGGCGGCGCGGCAGCCGAGGCGCGCACCAGCATCACGTCGCAGGGCAGCCAGTCCAGCAGCTTGGCCGCCTGGCTCCCCAGCAAGGCCCCCAGCAGGCCGCCGCGGCCCTGCGAGCCCATGACCACCAGCTCCACGCCGTGCTGGCGCACGTGGGCGGCCAGCGCCGTCTCCGGCGCGCCGGCTTCCACCAGCGTCCGCACCTGGGTGCCCGGCGGCAGCTTGGTGGCGGCCAGAAACGCCGCCAGCTCGCTGCTGGCCGGCGCGCCGGGCGGCACCGGCGCGGCAGCCACCGCCGCCGTCAGGCCGGCCAGGGGCCGCTCCAGCGCGTGCACCAGCACCAGCTCGCGGCCCGGGAACAGGCGGGCCGCCGTCTGCAGCGCCTCGCGCGAGGGCTCGGACAAGTCGGTGGCCACCACGATGCGCTGGTAGGCGCCGCGCGAGCGATCGCGCACCACCAGCAGCGGCTGCGGCAGGCTGCGCGCCAGCCGCAGCACGGTGGAGCCCAGCAGAAAGCGGCCGAAGATCTCGTTGCGCGCCACGCCGGTGACCACCAGGCCCGCACCGCCGGCCTGGGCCGCGTCGTGTATGGCCTGGGCCTCGTCGCGGGCGTGCACCACCTGCACCGAGCTGCGCACGTCCAGTCCCAGCAGGTCGCGCGTGAGCTGGCGGTGCGCCATCTGCTGCAGTTCGGCGTCGTCGGCCCCGGCGGCCCAGGCCAGCACCTGGTCGGGCCAGGCGCTGCTGTCCAGCACGTTCAGCGCCGCCAGCTCGGCGCCCCACTCGGCGGCCAGCTGCGCCGCGCGGTCCAGGGCGCGGTCGCAGCGCGGGCTCAGGTCGGTGGCCAGCAGCAGGCGCTTGGGCGGCAGTGTCGGCGAGTCACTCATGGCAGGCTCCTGGCTTGGGGTGTCTGTCCCGGGCGTGTTGCGGCCCAGGGGGCAGTGTGACGCAAGCCGCCTTCTTCCCCTTCTTCGCCGACCACCGCCGACAAGGCGCGGACACTACGTCGCCGCACCCGTGGCCGGCACCAGGCGCGCGCCCAGGCCGCTGCGCCGTATGAACAGCTTCTCCAGCTCGGCCACCACAAACACCAGCGCACCGGCGGCGATGACCTTCAGCCACTGTTCCGCCGAGAGCCCGGTGGAGCCGAACACCGCCTGCAGCGCCGGCAGGTGCGTGAAACCGATCTGCAGCGGTATGCACGCGGCAATGGCCAGCAGCACGTAGCGGTTGCCGAACAGACCTTCGCGCGTGGTCACTGGCGCCAGGATGTGGCGGGCATTGAGCAGGTAGAACATCTCCGCCACCACCACCGCGTTGACGGCCATGGTGCGCGCCGTCTCCAGCGCGGTGCCCTGCGCCGTTTCCCACAGGAACAGGCCCAGCGCGCCGGCCATCATCAGCACCGAGACCATCAGCACCCGCCACACGAAGAAGCCCGACAGCAGCGGCTCGCCCGGCGGCCGTGGGCCGCGGCGCATGATGCCCAGCTCCGAGGGCTCGAAGGCCAGGGCCAGGCCCAGGGTGCTGGAGGTGACCATGTTGATCCACAACACCTGCGCCGGCGTCAGCGGCAGGTCCAGCTGGAACAGGATGGCGGCGATGACGATCAGCGCCTCGCCGCCATTGGTGGGCAGCATGAACAGGATGAACTTGCGGATGTTGTCGTAGACCGCCCGGCCTTCGCGCACCGCCTTGGCGATGGTGGCGAAGTTGTCGTCGGCCAGCACCACGTCGGCCGCTTCCTTGGCCGCCTCGGTGCCCTTGTTGCCCATGGCCACGCCCACGTCGGCACGCTTGAGCGCCGGCGCGTCGTTGACGCCGTCGCCGGTCATGGCCACCACCTGGCCCTTGGCCTGCAGCGCCTGCACCAGGCGCAGCTTGTGCTCGGGGCTGGCGCGGGCGAACACGTCGATGTCCAGGGCCACGCGCTGCAGCTCGGCGTCGTCCATCAGCGCCACCTCGGCGCCGGTGATGGCCGGCTTGCCGCTGCCTATGGCCAGCTGGGCACCTATGGCGCGCGCCGTCTCGGCGTGGTCGCCGGTGATCATCTTCACGCGTATGCCTGCGCTGTGGCAGTCGGCCACGGCCTGTATCGCCTCTTCGCGCGGCGGGTCGGCAATGCCCACCAGCGCCAGCAGCGTGTAGCCCTGCTGCACGTCGGCAAACCCCAGGCCGGCGCCGGCGGGCGCGGCGCGCCGGCAGGCCAGGGCCAGCAGGCGCAGGCCGTGCGCGGCGATGTCGTTGGCCATGCGCCGCCAGGCGTCCACGTCCAGCGGCCTTTCGCCCTCGGGCCCCATCTCCAGGCTGCTGATCTCCAGCATCTTCTCGGGCGCGCCCTTGACGAAGATCCACGGCGCGCCTTCGTCGTCCTGGTGCGCCGTGGCCATGAAGCGGTGCTGCGACTCGAAGGGGATGGAGTCGCACCGCGGCCAGGCGGCTTCGGCATGGGCCTGCACCAGGCCGGCCTTGTGGCCCAGCACCAGCAGCGCGCCTTCGGTGGGGTCGCCCACCACCGACCACTGCCCGCCCTGCTGGGCCAGGCGCGCGTCGTTGCACAACACGCCGGCGCGCAAGGCCAGGGCCAGTGCGTTGTGGCGGTCGGGGTCCAGCGCGCGGCCGGCAACGGCGAACTCGCCCTGCGGCGCATAGCCGGCACCGCTGACCGACACATCCAGCCCGGCACACACCACCCGCTGCACCGTCATCTCGTTGCGCGTGAGCGTGCCGGTCTTGTCCGAGCAGATCACCGTCACCGAGCCCAGCGCCTCCACCGCCGGCAGCCGGCGCACAATGGCGCGGCGGCGTGCCATGCGCTGCACGCCCAGCGCCAGCGTCACGGTCATGATGGCCGGCAGGCCCTCGGGAATGGCCGAGGCGGCCAGGGCCACGGCCATCATGAACATCTCGGCCGCCGGCTGGCCGCGCCACAGCGTGCCCATCAGGAAGGTGGCGGCGCAAGCCACCAGGATGACCACCGCCAGCACATGGCCGAAGCGGTCTATCTGCCGCAGCAGCGGCGTGGACAGGCTTTGCACGCCGGCCAGCATCTGGTTGATGCGCCCCAGCTCGGTGGCCGCCCCGGTGCCCACCACCACACCCTGGGCCTGGCCGTAGACCACCAGCGTGCCCGAATAGGCCATGGCCGTGCGGTCGCCCAGCGCGGCATCGGCGGCCACCGCGTCCACGCCCTTTTCCACCGGCAGCGACTCGCCGGTGAGCGCGGCCTCTTCCACCCGCAGCTCCTTCACCGCCACCAGGCGCAGGTCGGCCGGCACGCGGTCGCCGGAGGCCAGCAGCACGCGGTCGCCGGGCACCAGCTCGGCGGCGTCTATCTCGCGCCGCTGGCCGTCGCGCAGCACGGTGGCGTGCGGCGACAGCATGGCGCGTATGGCGTCCAGCGCCGCCTCGGCCTTGCCTTCCTGTATGAAGCCGATCACGGCGTTGATGACCACCGCGGCCAGCAGCACGCCGGTGTCCACCCAGTGGCCCAGGGCGGCTGTCACCACGGCCGCGCCCAGCATCACGTACAGCAGGATGTTGTGGAACTGCGCCAGAAACCGCAGCAGCGGCCCGCGGCGCCTGGGCGGCGCCAGCCGGTTGGGGCCGTAGCGCTGCAGGCGGCTGGCCACTTCCGCTTCGCTCAAACCCTGCTCGCCGCTGGCCAGCCGCTGCTGCGCCTGGCTCGCGCTGAGTGCATGCCAATCGGTGTCGGCATCGGTGGCGGCGGGCAGCGCAGAGGCAGAGGTGGCGGCGTCGGTCATCTGAGAGGGTCGGTGGGCGTGACGGGCAGACAGGCCGGGGCATCCTAGCGGCGGGCCTGCGACGCCCCTTGATGGGTGTCAAGCCGGCGACAATGCCCGCAAACCCCCACGCACGCACAGGGCATGAACTTCGCCGACCACTTTGCCGCCAGCTACAGCGCCGCGCGCGAACGTTTTCGCAGCAGTGCCGCCGCCGCAGGCGCCCGCGTGCTGCGCTCCTACGAGCACCCGGGCCACACCGGGCCTCATGGCGAGCACTTGTCGATAGAGCTGGCCCACCTGGGCAACCCGCAGGGCCGGCGGCAGCTGCTGGTGATCAGCGGCACCCACGGCACCGAGGGCCACCCCGGCTCGGCAGCGCAGGTGGCCTGGCTGAAGAGCGGCGACGCCGCGCGCCTGCCGGCCGACACCGGCGTGCTGATGCTGCACGGGCTCAACCCCTACGGCTTTGCGCACGGCACCCGCACCACCGAAAACAATGTGGACCTGAACCGCAACTTCGTGGACCACGGCCAGCCGCACCCGGCCAACCCGGGCTACGAGGAAATGCGCCACTGCCTGGTGCCCGAGGACTGGAGCGACGAGCAGCTGGCCGCCGCTGCGGCCGCCGAGCAGCGTTTCGCCGACGAACGCGGCGCCGACTGGGTGTTCGACGTGCTGGCGCGTGGGCAGTACAGCGACCCGCAAGGCATCTTCTACGGCGGCGTGGCACCCGAGTGGTCCCACCGCACGCTGGAGGCCATCGTGCGCGAGCACCTGGCCCCGGCCGAGAAGGTGGGCCTGCTGGAATGGCACACCGGCATAGGCGCCTGGGGCGAGCCGTTCTTCCTGTGCTTCAGCGAGCCGGGCTCGGCGGAGCTGGCGCAGGCGGCGCGCTGGTGGGGGGCCGAGCGGGTGCTGGGTGTGCGGCCGCACGGCCTGGCGCGCCCGGCCTACCAGGGGCTGGTGCTGCAGGCGGTGGAGCGTTTTCTGGACGGCCGGCCCCTGGCCGGCGGCGTGATCGAGTTCGGCACCCGCGGCGGCCCGCGCGTGCGCCGCGCGCTGCGGCTGGACCAGTGGCTGCGCCGCCATGGCCGGCGCCTGAGCGAAGACGCCCGCAGCCAGTTGCACGCCGACGTGCTGGACGCCTTCAACCCGGTGGACAGCGCCTGGCGCGAAGCGGTGGTGCACCACGGCCTGGCGTTGACCCGAGCTGCGGCCGAAGGCGTCGCTACCTGGTAGCCGCAGCCCGGCGTCTCGCATCGCCCAGGCCCGCGCAATGACCCGCGCCCGCGGCGCGGCGCAGGGTGTCCCGTAGACTCGCGGCCCATGTCGCTTTTCCTGCTGCTGCTGCTGCCCTTCATCGGTTGCGTCGTCGCCGCTGTGCTGCCGACCAATGCGCGCAACCTGGAGTCGTTGTGGGCAGCGGCGGTAGCTCTGGCGGTGGCGGTGCCGCTGGCCTTGCTGTACCCGCAGGTGCGCGACGAAGGCGTGGTGATAGAGCGCCTGACCTGGCTGCCCAGCCTGGGCATGGACCTCATCGTGCGGCTGGACGGCTTCGCGTGGATGTTCGCGATGCTGGTCAGCGGCATGGGCCTCTTGGTCATCGTCTACGCCCGCTACTACCTCTCGCCCGAGGACCCGGCGGCGCGCTTCTATTCGCTGCTGCTGGGCTTCATGGGCGCCATGCTGGGCGTGGTGATCTCCGGCCAGCTGGTGCAGCTGGTGGTGTTCTGGGAACTGACCAGCGTCTTCTCCTTCCTGCTCATCGGCTACTGGACGCACCGCAAGGAAGCCCGCCGCGGCGCGCGTATGGCCTTCACCGTCACCGCCACCGGCGGGCTGGCGCTGCTGGCCGGGGTGCTGATCCTGGGGCACATCGTGGGCAGCCTGGAGCTGGACGTGGTGCTGCAGGCCGGCGATGTGGTGCGCGCGCACCCGCTGTACCACCTGGCGTTGGTGCTCATCCTGCTGGGGGCGCTGACCAAGAGCGCGCAGGTCCCCTTCCACTTCTGGCTGCCGCACGCCATGGCGGCGCCCACGCCGGTGTCGGCCTACCTGCACTCGGCCACCATGGTCAAGGCCGGCGTGTTTCTGCTGGCGCGGCTGTGGCCGGTGCTGGCCGGCAGCGACGCCTGGTTCTGGATCGTGGGCGGCGCCGGCCTGGCCACGCTGCTGCTGGGCGCCTATGCGGCCATGTTCCAGAACGACCTGAAGGGGCTGCTGGCCTACTCCACCATCAGCCACCTGGGGCTGATCACGCTGCTGCTGGGCATGAACAGCCCGCTGGCGGCAGTGGCGGCGGTGTTCCACATGATGAACCACGCGACCTTCAAGGCCTCGCTGTTCATGTCGGTGGGCATCATCGACCACGAAACCGGCACGCGCGACATGCGCAGGCTGGACGGCCTGTACCGCAGCATGCCCATCACCGGCACGCTGGCCATCGTGGCCTGCGCGGCCATGGCCGGGGTGCCGCTGCTCAACGGCTTCCTCAGCAAGGAGATGTTCTTCGCCGAGACGGTGTACGTCAGCGCCAGCCCGCTGGTGGAGTTCGGCCTGCCGGCCCTGGCCACGCTGGCCGGCGTGTTTGCCGTCGTCTACTCGCTGCGTTTCGGGCACGACGTGTTCTTCGGCGCACCGCCCGACTGCCCGCGCGTGCCGCACGAGCCCACGCACTGGATGCGCGTGCCGGTGGAGCTGCTGGTGCTGCTGTGCGTGGTGGTGGGCGTGCTGCCGGCCTGGTCGGTGGGCTGGCTGCTGGCCACCGCGGCGCAGCCGGTGGTGGGCGGCCCGCTGCCGGAGTACAGCCTGGCGGTGTGGCACGGCTTCAACACGCCGCTGGTGATGAGCATGCTGGCCACCGTGGGAGGCGTGCTGGTCTACCTGGTCTTTGCCCAGCGCTTCAAGGACCGCCGCGGCCGCGGCGCCCCGGGCATGCCGGCCGACGGCAAGGCCTTGTTCGAGCTGACGCTGGCCTTCTTCACCGGCCTGGCCTGGCGGCTGCGCCGCTGGCTGGGCACCCGGCGCCTGCAGCCGCAGATGCTGTGGCTGATCGTCATCGCCGGGCTGGCCGGGCTGGGTTCGTCGCTGATCGTGCCCATGAGCTGGGGCGACCGCCCGCTGGTGCCGGTGACGCCCGAGTTCGTGCTGCTGTGGCTGATCGGCGGAGCCTGCGCCCTGGGGGCCGCCTGGCAGGCCAAGTTCCACCGCCTGGCGGCGCTGACCATGCTGGGCGTGGTAGGCCTGGTGGTGTGCATCACCTTCGCCTGGTTCTCGGCGCCGGACCTGGCGCTGACGCAGCTGTCGGTGGAGGTGGTGACCATCGTGCTGTTCCTGCTGGGCCTGCGCTGGCTGCCCAAGCGGGCCGAGCCCGAGGTGGACCTCGTCGCGCTGCGCGCGCGCTGGCGCCGCCGCCGCGACCTGATGATCGCGGTGTTGATAGGCACGGGTCTGTCGGCACTGGCCTACGCGCTGCTCACACGCCAGGCGCCGCTGTCCATCTCGCCGTTCTTTCTGGAAAACGCCTTGCCGCTGGGGGGCGGCACCAACGTGGTCAACGTCATCCTGGTCGACTTCCGCGCCTTCGACACGCTGGGCGAGATCACGGTGCTGGGCATCGTGGGCGTGACGGTGTATGCGCTGCTGCGGCGCTTCCGGCCGCCGGCAGAGGTCATAGACCGCCCGGCGCAGCAGCAGGCGGTGGCCGATGACGACGGAACCGACCTGGTCACCCGCAGCGACGGCAACACGCCGCAGCGCTACCTGGAGGTGCCGGCGGTGCTGGTGCGCCTGCTGCTGCCGGTGGCGGTGGTGTTCGCCTTCCACCTGTTCATGCGCGGGCACAACGAACCCGGCGGCGGCTTTGTGGCCGGCCTGGTGGTGGCCATCGCCTTCATCGCGCAGTACATGGTCAGCGGCACACGCTGGGTGGAAGACCGCATGCGGCTGCTGCCGCCGCGCTGGATCGCCTTCGGCCTGCTGGTGGCCTTGCTCACCGGCCTGGGCGCACTGGGCCTGGGCTACCCCTTCCTGACCACGCACACGGCCCACGTGACCTGGCCGCTGGTGGGCGAGGTGCACCTGCCCACCGCCGCGCTGTTCGACCTGGGCGTGTTCGCGGTGGTGGTCGGTGCCACGCTGCTGCTGCTGACGGCCATCGCGCACCAGTCGCTGCGCGCACGCCGCCGGCAGACGCAGGCCGAGGTGCTGGCCGACAGCGGGGAGGCGGCCTGATGGAAGTCGTCATCTCCATGGCCATAGGTGTGATGGCCGGCGCCGGCGTCTGGCTGCTGCTGCGCCCGCGCACCTTCCAGGTGCTGGTGGGCCTGGCCCTGCTGTCCTACGCCGTGAACCTCTTCATCTTCAGCGTGGGCAGCCTGGCCGTGGACGCCGAGCCCATCGTGCAGGTGGGCCTGCCGCCGGACCTGACCAACTACACCGACCCGCTGCCCCAGGCCCTGGTGCTGACGGCCATCGTCATCGGCTTCGCGACCACCGCGCTGTTCCTGGTGGTGCTGCTGGCGCTGCGGGGCTTGTCCGGTGGTGACCACGTGGACGGTCAGGAGGAACAGGCATGACGATGGCCTGGTCCGAACACCTGGTCGTGGCACCGGTGCTGCTGCCCCTGGGCACGGCGGCGCTGATGCTGATGCTGGGCGAAGGCCGCCGCGGCATGAAGGCCGCGGTCAACATGGCTTCCACCGCGCTGGGCCTGGCCCTGGCCATCACGCTTCTGCTGCGCGTGCAGGTGGACGGGCCGGCGGCCTTCGGCGTCTACCTGCCCGGCAACTGGGACGTGCCCTATGGCATCGTGCTGGTGGCCGACCGCCTGTCGGCGCTGATGGCGGTGCTCACCGGCTGCGTGGGCCTGGCGGCGCTGCTGTATGCGCTGGCGCGCTGGCAGCACGCCGGCGTGTACTTCCACGTGCTGTTCCAGCTGCAGCTGATGGGCTTGTACGGCGCCTTCCTGACGGCCGACCTGTTCAACCTGTTCGTCTTCTTCGAGGTGCTGCTGGCCGCCAGCTACGCGCTGCTGCTGCACGGCGGCGGCACCGAGCGCGTGCGCGCCGGCCTGCACTACATCGCGATCAACCTGGTGGCTTCGCTGCTGTTCCTGATCGGTGTGGCGGTGATCTACGGCGTGACCGGCACGCTGAACATGGCCGACATCGCCTACAAGATCAGCCTGATCCAGCCCGGCGACCGCGGCCTGCTGCACGCCGGGGCGGCCATCCTGGCCATCGCCTTCCTGGCCAAGGCGGCGCTGTGGCCGCTGAACTTCTGGCTGCCGCCGGCCTATGCCGCGGCCAGCGCACCGGCGGCCGCGGTGTTTGCCATCCTCACCAAGGTGGGGGTGTACGCGGTGCTGCGGCTGTGGACGCTGTGCTTCCCGCCCGAAGCCGGCGCCTCGGGCAGCTTCGGCAGCGAGGTGCTGGTCTGGGGCGGCCTGGCCACCATGACCTTCGGCGCCATAGGCATGCTGGCGTCTCAGCAGCTGGCCCGGCTGGCAGGCTACAGCGTCATCACCTCGTCGGGCACGCTGATCGCGGCCATGGGCTTCGACCTGCCGGCGCTGTCCGCCGGTGCGCTGGTGTACCTGGCCAGTTCCACGCTGGCCGGCTGCGCCCTCTTCCTGCTGGTGGAGCTGCTGGAGCGGGCGCGCCAGGTGGAGGTGGGGCCCGAGGACATGGACGACGGCAACGACGCCCTGCCCGCCTTCCTGGACGCCCAGCCGCCGCACGGCGCCAACCTGGACGACGACGAAGAGGTGCTGATAGGGCGCGCCATCCCTGCCGCGCTGGTGTTCCTGGGCATCACGTTCACGGTCTGCGCCATGGTGGTGGCCGGGCTGCCGCCGCTGTCGGGCTTCGTGGCCAAGCTGGCCATGCTCAGCGCGCTGCTGCAGGTTCAAAGCGCCGCGGCCTGGACCTTGTTTGCGCTGCTCATCATCTCCGGCCTGATGGCGGTGACCGCGCTGATGCGTGTGGGCATGCGCCACTTCTGGACCACGCAGGACCGCCCGGCCCCGCGCCTGCGGATAGCGGAAACGCTGCCCATTGCCGGGCTGCTGCTGGCCTGCGTGATGCTGGTGACCTACGCCGAGGACGCGCTGGCCTTCACCCGCGGCACCGCCGAGATGCTGCACGAGCAACAGCGCTACATCCAGGCCGTGATGTCCGCCCGGCCCGTGCCCGGGCCTGCCGGAGGACCGCAATGAAGCGCCTGGTGCCTTCACCTTACCTGTCGTTCGGCATCTTCTGCGGCTGGGTGCTGCTGACGCGCAGCTTCAGCAGCGGGCAGATCCTGCTGGGCCTGCTGGTGGCGCTGCTGATGCCGCCGCTGCTGTCGTCGCTGCGGCCCACGCCCGGCCCGCTGCGGCACTGGGGCGTGCTGGCGCTGCTGATCCTGCGCGTGGGGCGCGACGTGGTGCGCTCGGCCATCGAGGTGGCCACCGGCGTGCTGCGCTCACGCGACCAGCCGCCGCGCGGCGCCTTTGTGGTGATACCGCTGGAGCTGCGCGACACGCATGCGCTGGCGGCGCTGTCCATGATCACCGCGGTGATCCCCGGCACCGTGTGGGCCGAGCTGGCGCCGGACTGCGGCGCCCTGCTCATGCATGTCTTCGACCTGGAGGACGAGGCGCGCTTCATAGAGCACTTCAAGCGCGACTACGAACACCCGCTGAAGGAGATCTTTGAATGAGCGCCGCACGGCCGTTCCGAAGGTGCTCGCTCCCCCTCGGGGGGACGATGCGCCGCATCAAGGGGGCCCAATGAGCCCGCTGCTGTCGCTGGCCATCACCCTCACGCTGCTGCTGTACACCGCGGCGATGGGCATCGCGTTGTGGCGCCTGCTGCGCGGGCCGACGGCGCAGGACCGCGTGCTGGCAGTGGACTTCATCTACGTGCTGGGCATGCTGGTGATGCTGGCGCTGGCGATACGCTACGACAGCGAGATGTACTTCGAGGGTGCCCTGCTGATGGTGTTGTTCGGTTTTGTCAGCTCGGTGGCCATGGCCAAGTTCCTGCTGCGTGGCGAGGTGATCGAGTGAAGGCTGCGCAACACACCCAAGCCGCCGCCGGGGGAACGCGATGACGCTGCCGCCCTGGCCGGAAGTTGTCGTGGCACTGCTGCTGCTGGCCAGCGGCCTGGTGGCGCTGGTGGCCGCGCTGGGCCTGGTGCGCCTGCCGGACTTCTTCTCGCGCATGCACGCCCCGGCGCTGGCTTCCACGCTGGGCGCCTGGCTGATCACCTTTGCCTCCATCATCCACTTCAGCACCCGCGGCGGCGGCCTGGCGCTGCACGTGTGGCTGATCATCATCGTGCTGTCCATCACCGCCCCGGTCACCACCGTGGTGCTGGCGCGCGCCGCGCTGTTCCGCCGGCGGCTGGCCGGCGACCCGCTGCCGCGGCCATTGCAGGCCGCGGGCGTGGCCGGCGAAACCGCGCAGAGCACGCCGGAAGCGCCGCGCAAGGCGGCGGCCGCTAGCAACATGCCACCGGCCCCGTGAGCGCTGGGCCGGGCCGCGAAGAGGGCCTGGCCCGGTACGTCGCCGCCACCGCATGCGCCGCAACCACCCGCCCACCGCCAGCCCGCTGCGCGCGGGCCTGTGGCTGGCCGTGGCACTGCTGACCGGCTGCGTGCCAGCCTCCGGCACCGGTCAGGCGGCCAACGCGCCGACCCTGCCGCCGCGCGCTGAGGACAGCACCCGCAGCCTGGCCCAGCTGGAGAACACCTACTGGAAGCTGTTGTCCTTGCGCGGCCAGGCGGTCGCGGTCAGCGCGCAGCAGCGTGAGCCGCATTTCGTGCTGCACTCCGAAGCCGGCCGCGTGGCGGGCTTCGGCGGCTGCAACAGGCTGGGCGGCAGCTACCGGCTGCAAGGCCAGGCCTTGACGTTCGGCCCGCTGGTGAGCACCGAGATGGCCTGCGCCCAGGGCATGCAGCAGGAGCAGCAGTTCCTGCAGGCGCTGGGCCGTGTTGCCCGCTGGCGCATCGCGGGCGAGCAGCTGGAGCTGCTGGACGCCCAAGGCGCCGCCGTGGCGCGCTTCGAGTCGCGCTACCTGCGCTAGGCGTCGCCTGCGTCAGGCGCGCCGCACCGTCTGCACGGGCGAGGCGATGCCGAAGGTGTCGGCAAACTCCTGCGCCGGCACCGGCCGCCCGAACAGGTAGCCCTGCCCTTCGCCGCAGCCTATCTCGCGCAGGCGTTCGCGCTGCTCGGCGGTTTCCACGCCTTCGGCCACCGTCTGCAGGCCGAAGCTGCGCGCCATGTCCACGATGGCGCGCACCACCGAGGCGTCCCGTTCGGACTCCAGCAGGTTCTGCACAAAGGAGCGGTCGATCTTGATGCGGCTCAGCGGGTAGTGCTTCAGCAGGCTCAGCGAGGCATAGCCGGTGCCGAAGTCGTCGAATGCAATGCCCACGCCCAGCGCGCGCAGGCGCTGCAGCACCTCCAGCACCAGGTCGTCGTGGTCCAGCACGATGTTCTCGGTGATCTCCAGCTCCAGCGCCTGCGGCGGCAGGCCGTGGCGCTGCAAGGCCTCGGTCACCTCCTGCACCAGGTCGTCGACGCGGAACTGCGCGCTGAACAGGTTGACCCCCACGCGGAAGTCGGCAGCCCCGCTGCGGCGCCAGCGCGCCGCCTGGGCACAGGCCTCGTCCAGCACCCAGGCGCCGACGACGGCGGCCAGCGGCCCGCCTTCCAGCGCCGGCAGGAAGGCCGCCGGCGACAGCAGCCCGCGTTGCGGGTGGTGCCAGCGGATCAGCGCTTCCGCGCCGATCAGCGCGCCGTCGCGCAGCCGCGTCTGCGGCTGGTAGAACAGCACGAACTCGCCGTCGCTCACGGCGCGGTGCAGCTCGATGTTGTACAGCCGGCGCGCCACCGCTTCCATGCGCAGGGCGTTGACGAAGACAAACACCTGGCCCCGCCCTATGACCTTGGCCTTGAACAAGGCCAGGTCGGCGTTGCCCACCAGTTCCAGCGCCTCGTGGGCATGCACCGGTGCCACGGCGACGCCGCAGCTGGCCGCCACGCGCACCTCGTGCCCGTCCATGACGATGGGCTGGGCCACGCGCGCAATCGCGGTGCGGGCCAGCGCCGCCGCCTCGTCCGGGTCGGCCACGCCGGGCAGCAGGATGGCGAATTCGTCGCCGCCTATGCGCGCCACGGTGCCGGCCGGCCCGGTGGCCTGCTGCAGGCGCTGGGCGACCTCGCACAGGATGCGGTCGCCCACCTCGTGGCCCAGCGTGTCGTTCACGTCCTTGAAGCCGTCGAGGTCCACCATCAGCACCGCCGCCGCGCTGGGCCGCAGCAGCACCTCCTCCATGCGCCGGTACAGGTTGGCGCGGTTGGCCAGCCCGGTGAGGATGTCGGTGGTGGCCAGGCGGTGCAGCTCGGCCTCTTCGCGGTGCCGGGCGGTCAGGTCCTGCAGGTGGGCGTTGAAAGTCAGGCGCCCGCGTTCGCGCCAGCAGAACACCGACAGGCCCAGCAGGAACTCCTCGCCGTTGCTGCGCAGCCCGTACAGCCCGTCGGGCATGGGCAGGCCGTCCACCGAGCCTGCGGCCCGGGCACAGGCGATGAGCTCGCTGACCGTGGCGCGGTCGCGCTGCGCCATCAGCGTCAGCACCGAGCGCCCGGCGCCGTCGGCCACGGTGTAGCCGTACAGGGAGGCGGCGGCGTCGTTCCAGGCGACGATGCTGCCCTGTTCGTCAAACCACGCGACGGCGGTGGGCGAGTTCTTCGCAAACTCTTCGAAAGGCCGCTTGGCCTGCTCGGTGGAGATCTCCACCCGGCGCAGCTCCATGCGGTCGCTGGCCATGCGCGCCAGCTCCAGCAGGCGCTGGCCGTCCTCGGGCGAGAAGTCGTGCCGCGGCTGGTCGTCGATGATGCACAAGGCCCCCAGCGCGTGGCCTTCGGGCGAGCGCAGCGGCACGCCGGCGTAGAAGCGTATCTGGGCCGCACCCAGCACCAGCGGGTTGTCGTGGAAGCGGTCGTCCTGCGTGGCGTCGGGCACCACCATCACCTCGTTCTGGGTGATGGCATGGGCGCAGAAGGACACGTCCCGCCGCATGTCGGTGCTGTCGCCGGACACGCCGGACGCCGCGGCGAAAAAGACGTGGTCGCTGCCTATCATGTTCACGGCAGCCACCGGCACGCCGAACATGCGGGTTGCGATCTGGACCACAGGGTCCAGACTGGGCAACGGGCGTTCGCTGCCCAGGCCGTACTCGGCCAAGGCGCGAAGCCTGTCGGGTTCCAGGGCCAGCTCTGGCGGACACTTCATGGCGGTTTCCTCTGCCGCGATCTACCGCGATCTACCGCGATCTACCGCGCACCGGGTGCGTCAGCCCTTGTCGCTGCGGCTTCACGCGCACGCACCCGTCTGTGTGGTGCAGTGCAAAACATCTCACCCGTCACCCCGGCCGGGTTCAACCCTGCCGGTACGGGTGCTCTCACACCAAGTTTAGAAGCGGCGCAAGCTCGGGTTCCCACAAACAAGTGCAAATCTTCCGCGCAAACCGTGTCATCAAGCGGCCGGCGCCGACTCAGCGCGAGCGGCGCACCTGCAGCTCGGACACCGCCGGCGCGTCGTGGCCCCAGGACTGGCGCACGTAGCTGGTGACGGCCGCCACGTCGGCATCGCTGAGCACCTGCAGGAACGGCGGCATGCCGAAGGGTCGCGGGTTGCCGGCCGTGGCCGGCGCAAAACCGCCGTGCAGCACCATCTGCACCACGTTGGCCGGCGAGTCCATGTTCACCGCGCGGTTGCCGGCCAGGGCCGGGTAGAGGCCCGGCACACCCTGCCCCTGCTCGCCGTGGCAGGCAGCGCAGTGCTGGGTGTAGACCTGCCCGCCGTGCTGCAGCACCCCGGCCTGCGCCGGCCGGGCCGTGCGCTGGCGGGGCGGCGGCGACGGCAGCGAGGCCAGGTACTCGGCTATGGCCGCCAGGTCGTCGTCGCGCAGGTGCTGGGTGCTGTGGAACACCACCTCGGCCATGGGCCCGGAAGCCGTGGCCTGCGCCGAGCGGCCTGTCTTCAGCAACTGCACCACGTCCGCCTGCGACCAGCCGGCCACGCCGGCTTCCTTGGGGTCGGCCAGCGAGGGCGCGTACCAGGCGCCGTCGGGCATGGGGCCGCCCACCAGCCGCGCCGCGGAGGCGATGCCCCCCAGGCGGTTGCGTTCGGAATGGCAGGCGGCGCAATGGCCCAGGCCTTCCACCAGGTAGCGCCCGCGCTGCCATTGCAGGCTGCGCTCCGGCTCGGCCTGCAGCGGTTCCGGACGAAAGAACAGTGCGCGCCACACCGCCAACGCGGCCTGCGCGTTGTAGGGGAAGCCCAGGTCGTGCGGCCGGTTAGCCTGTTCCACCGGCGCCACCGTGCGCAGGTAAGCCAACAAGGCATCGGCATCGGCCGGCGTCACCTGTGCGTAGTTGGGGTACGGGAACGCCGGGTTCAGCAGCCGCCCGTCCGGGCGCTTGCCGTGGCGCAGCGCACGCCGGAAGTCGGCCGCCGACCAGCGCCCCAGGCCGGTGTCGTCGTGCGGCGTGATGTTGGAGCTGTAGACCGCGCCGAAGGGCGTGTGCACCGCGCGCCCGCCGGCGTAGGCGGCGCCGCCGACGGCGGTGTGGCAGCTCATGCAGTTGCCGGCACGGGCCAGGTAGCGGCCGCGTTCTACGAGCGCGGCATCCGCCAAGGCGGGTTCCGGCACGGCTTCAGCGTCGTCCACCACCCGCACGCCGGCCCACCACACCAGCGCGGCCAGGGCCAGCGCCAGGCCGGCGATACCCGCCGCCAGCCAGCGCCCCAGGTGCAGAGGCCGCCTCATGGCGCGGTGCCCGCGCAGCGCATCGGCAGGGGCGTGGCCGGCGCCGGCTCGGGGCGGGTATCGGCCGGTGTGGGCTGGGCTGAGAGCCAGACCGCCAGCGCCGAAATCTCGCGCTCGTTCAGGCGCTGGGCGATGTCGGCCATGCAGTCGGGCGCCGGCGTGTGGCGTATGTCGTTGCGCCAGGCGCCGAACTGCGCCACCAGGTAGTGGCGGGACAAGCCCAGCAACCCCGGTATGGCCGGCTGCTGGCCGGTCAGGCCCGCGCCGTGGCACTGCACGCACGCTGGCAAGCCGCGCTCGGCCGCGCCCTGGCGCACCAGCCGTTCGGCGGCTTGTGCCTGCTCAGCGGTCTGGGGGCTGGGCTGCGGCAGCGGGTAAGGCAGGTCCAGCTCGGCGAAGTACTGCGCCATCTCGCGCAGGTAGTCGTCGGTCAGGTTGGCCAGCAGATGGCTCATGGCCGCGTTGGTGCGCCGCCCCTGCTGGAAGTTGATCAGCTGGTTGTACAGGTAGCCGGCCGGCTTGCCGGCGATGCGCGGAAAGTAGCCGGTGTTGGTGGCACGGCCTTCCGAGCCATGGCACACCACACAGGCCTGCATGCGCTGGGCCATGGTGTCCTGCACGGCGGCGGGGCCTGCCGTCTGCGCAGACGCCGGCACCGACAGGCTGACCAGGGCCCAGGCCCAGGCGCCTACCCAGGCCAGCCGCGTCAGCAGCGCCGACACCAGTCTTCTCGGTTTCATGGTCTGTGCAGTGTGCCGACGCAACAAAAGCAGTCCAAGCATCAGAATCAAGACAAAACACCATATCAGTTGACCTTGCCGCCAAGCTTCAAAGCCCTGCTCCCATGAAGCTGTACGAACGCCTGGCCGCCGAGCTGGCCGACTCCATCGCCGCCGGCACCTTGCTGCCCGGCCGGCGCCTGCCTTCGGTGCGGCAGACCAGCCGCGCCCATGGCGTCAGCCTGTCCACGGTGTTCGAGGCCTACTACCTGCTGGAAGCCCGCGGGCTGATCCTGGCGCGGCCACGCTCCGGCTACTTCGTCGCCGACACCGGTGCCGGGCAGGCCGAGCCGGAACCCTCGCACCCCAGCGACGCGCAGCAGGCGGTGGAGGTCTCGGCACTGGTCTTCGAGGTGCTGGCCCACATGCGCGACCCGGCGCTGGTGCCGCTGGGCTCGGCCTTCCCCAGCCCCACGCTGTTTCCGCTGGACAAGCTGGCGCTGGCCCTGGGCAAGGCCATGCGCCGGCTGGACCCGCAGCACACCATCGAAGACCTGTCGCCCGGCAGCACCGAGCTGCGCCGCGAGATCGCGCGCCGCTACCTGGGCACCGGCAGCGGCATAGACGCCGACGAACTGGTGGTCACCAACGGCGCCATGGAGGCGCTGAACCTGAGCCTGGAGCTGGTCACGCAGCCGGGCGATCTGGTGGCCGTGGAGTCGCCCACCTTCTACGCCGTACTGCAGGCCCTGGAGCGCCTGAACCTGCGCGCGGTGGAGGTGCCCACCCACCCGCGCACCGGGTTGGATGTGGCCGCGCTGGCGGCCCTGCTGGACCGTCACCCCATCAAGGCCTGCTGGTTCATGCCCAACTTCCAGAACCCGCTGGGCAGCCTGATGCCTGACGCCGCCAAGCAGGCGCTGGTGGAACTGCTGGCCGCGCACCAGGTGCCGCTGGTGGAGGACGACGTGTACGGCGAGCTGTACTTCGGCCTGCACCGGCCCCGCCCCGCCAAGGCCTGGGACCGCCAGGGCCTGGTGCTGCACTGCAGCTCGTTTTCCAAGAGCCTGGCGCCGGGCTACCGCATAGGCTGGGTGGCCGCCGGGCGTTTTGCGCGCGAGCTGGCGCGGCGCAAGCTGATGAGCTCGCTGGCCGCCGCGGTGCCTTCGCAGCAGGCCTTGTCGCGCTACCTGCAGCAAGGCGGCTACGACCGCCACCTGCGGCGGCTGCGCCAGACGCTGGCCGACCGGCGGGCGCAGATGCTGCAGGCCATGGCCCGGCACTTCCCGCCGGGCACGCGCGTGTCGCAGCCCGAGGGCGGCTACATCCTGTGGGTGGAGCTGCCGCCGGGCACCGACGCACTGGCCTTGCACCGGCGGGCGCTGGCGCAGCGCATCAGCAGCGCGCCGGGGCACTTGTTCTCTGCCGACCACCGCTTCAACCACCACCTGCGCATCAACTTCGGCCACCCCGACCCGGCGCACGCCGAAGCGGCCATCGCCACGCTGGGGCGGCTGGCGCGCGAGCTGCAGCCGCGCAGCCGCTGAGGCCTCGTTGCCGTGGCGTGACGCGGCGACCAGCGCATGGCGCGGCGACCGTCGCATGGCGCGGCGACAATACCGCCGTGCACGCCAGCCCCCTCGCCACCGCGGATGCCGCGCCGCTGCAACACGGCGCCTTCTACCGCTTCACGCCCCTGGCCGACCCCGAGGCGGCAGCGGCGGCACTGCGCCGCCTGGGCGCGCAATGCGGCGTGCTGGGCGCCATCGTCGTGGCGGCGGAAGGCATCAACGGCGCCGTCAGCGGCCCTGCGCAGGCGCTGGACCAGTGGGTGCAGGCCCTGGCCGACGACCCGCTGCTGGGCGGGCCGCTGGCCGGTCTCGCCTTGAAGCGCAGCGCCTGCACCACCGCGCCGTTTGCGCGCCTGAAGGTGGTGGTCAAGCCCGAGATCGTGGCGCTGGGCCTGCCGGTGCAACCGCAACTGCCGCCGCCGGACGAGCACGACGCCAGCCATGTCTCGCCCGCCGCCTGGCGCGAACTGCTGCAGCGCGACGACGTGGTGCTGCTGGACAACCGCAACCGCTTCGAGTGGCGGCTGGGCCACTTCCGCGGCGCACCCGACCCCGGCGTGGACCACTTCCGCGAGCTGGTGCCGTGGATAGAAGCCCAGGCTCCGCAGTGGCGTGCCGAAGGCCGCACCGTGGCCATGTACTGCACCGGCGGCATACGCTGCGACAAGACCGCGCCCTGGCTGCAAAGCCTGGGCCTGCAGGTGCTGCAGTTGCAAGGCGGCGTGTTGAACCACTTCGCCAGCCTGCCCGACGCCGAACGCGACTGGACCGGCGAGTGTTTTGTGTTCGACAAGCGCATCGCGCTGAACACGCAGCTGCAGGAGACCGCCACCACCGCCGCGCAGGTCTTCGACCCGGCCCAGCCCGGCGAGGCCTGGCGCCTGGCGCGCGCGCAGCGGCTGGACCGTTTCTAGGCCCGCACCCGCTGTTCGCCCGCGGCCCATGGCCCGCCCGCGCCCCCTCTGGAGTCCGCCCATGCGCGACGGCGTCAGCGCCAGCCGCGTGGCGGTCAGCCCGGGCAACTGGCACGGCACTGCACACTTCCTGAGCGCCCGCCTGCCGCTGGTCGACGACTGGCCCGAGCGCCTGGCGCGTGGCGACGTTCTGGACGCCCAAGGCCAGCCCTTGAACGCGAACACCCCGCTGCGCCCCGGCCAAACCCTGTGGTATTGGCGCGCCCTGCCGCCCGAGCCCGTGCTGCCCCTGCCCATGCCGCTGCTGCACCAGTGCGCGCAGCTGGTGGCAGTGCACAAGCCACACTTCCTGCCGGTGCTGCCGCGCGGCCGCCATCTGCAGGAAACGGCCCTGGTGCGGCTGAAGCGCCGGTTGGGCATCGAAACCCTGGCGCCCATGCACCGGCTGGACCTGGAAACCGCCGGCGTGCTGCTGTTCACCGTGCAGCCCCACGAACGCGGCGCCTACCAGGCCTTGCTGAGCCAGCGGCAGGTGCACAAGGTGTACGAAGCCGTGGCGCCCTGGCGTGCCGAATGGGCCAGCGGCGAGCACCTGTTGCGCCACCGGCTGCAAGAGCGCGCCGGCGAGGCCTTCATGCAGATGCAGTGCAGCCCGGACCCGGGCGTGCCCGAAGCCCAGACCCGCCTGCGCATGCTGCGGCACCTGGGCCCCTGGCCCACGGGCTGGCCGCTGCCGCCGGGCGTGAACGCAGCGGACGGCGTGGCCTTGTACCGCCTGCAGCCGCTCACCGGCCGCAAGCACCAGTTGCGCGCCCAACTGGCCGCCTGCGGCGCGCCCCTGCTGGGCGACCGGCTGTACCCGGTGCTGCAACCCGCCCCCGCGCCCGGCGCCTTGCCGGACCTGCGCCACCCGCTGCAGTTGCTGGCGCGCGAGATGGCCTTCACCGACCCGCTGAGCGGGCAGCCGCGGCGCTTTGTCAGCGCGGCCCACCTCTGCCTGGACGACCGCCCCGCCGGCGCTTGAAGACCGGGCCGGTGCTGGCCCACGGTGCACCCCCCTAAAATCGCAGCCGCCTGAACCCGCACGCGCCGCGGCGGGGTGCCCAGGCAACCCTTAGCGGTTCAATCCCGGATACCCAAGACACATGGCAACTGCAAAGAAGGCGCCGGCCAAGAAGGCCACCGCCAAGACAACGAAGACCACCCCTGTGGCCAAGAAGACCCAGGCCCCGGCCAAGACCGCCGTGAAGGCGGTCGTGAAGGCGGCCGCCAAGCCTGTGGCCAAACCCGTCGCCGCCGCGCCGGCCAAGCCGGTGGTCACCGGCGCGCTGAAGCCCATCAAGACCAGCTTCAACAAGACCGCGCTGGTGGCCCACCTGGCCGCCACCGCCTCGGTGGACCCCAAGGCCGCCAAGGCCGTCGTCGCCGCGCTGGAGGCCACGATCTTCGCGTCGCTGTCCAAGCGGGGCGCCGGCGAGTTCACGCTGCCGGGCCTGTTCAAGGTCACGTCCGTGCGCGTGCCGGCCAAGAAGGCCCGCATGGGCATAGACCCGTTCACCAAGCAGGAACGCAAGTTCGCCGCCAAGCCCGCGACCACCAAGGTCAAGGTGCGCGCCATGAAGAAGCTCAAGGACGCTGCGCTGGCCTGAGCCTCGCCGCCGTCATCACAAAGGGCCCTGCGGGGCCCTTTTCTTTTGCCGCGGGCTCGCTGCCGACCCGCAGCCTGGCCGTGTGCCGACATCCGGGCCCGCCTGTACATAAGCAATCGCGCATACTTGGCTTTCCACACAAGCGGCGCTGTGCGCCTTCAACACCAGGAGACCGAACGGATGCGAACCCCGTCACCCACGCGGCTGAAGACCCGATGGAGCCTGCTGTGCCTGCTGGCGCTACTGGCGCTACTGGCGCTGCTACGCAGCGCGCCGGCCCAGGCCGCGCCAGACGCAAGCTTCGGCGTGCGCGTGCTCACCCCGGAGGCGGCACAGAAAGCGGCCCAGGCGGCGCTCAAGGCCTGCCGTGACAGCGGCTACCAGGTGGCGGTGGCCGTGGTGGACCGCTTCGGCGTCGCACAAGCCATGATCCGCGACCGCTTTGCCGGCCCGCACACGCCGGGCGTGGCCACGGACAAGGCCTGGACGGCGGTGAGCTTCCGCACCCACACCACCGATCTGGCCCGCGCCACGCAAGCGGGCCAGACTTCTTCCGGCCTGCGCAGCGTGCCGCGCGTGCTGGCGGTGGGCGGCGGCCTGATGATCGAAGGCGGCGGCACCCTGTTCGGCGGCATAGGCGTTTCCGGCGCCCCCAGCGGCGAAGCCGACGACACCTGCGCACGCGCCGGCATCCAGGCCATACAGATCGATCTGGAGATGTAGCCTGCGCTTGGCCGCCTGCAGAATCCGCGTTGGAGCAGCGCATGGACATCTATCTCGACGCCAACGCCACCACCCCCGTGCTGGCCCAGGCCCAGGCCGCGGCCTTGCGCGCCATGGCCCAGGAGTTCGGCAACCCCAGCAGCGCCCACGGCACCGGGCTGAAGGCGCGCGCGCTGCTGGACGAGGTGCGGGCCTGTGCACGCCGCGTCCTGGGCGCGCCCAGCGGGCAGCTACTGTTCGTCAGCGGCGCCACCGAAGGGCTGCACACGGCGGTGCTGTCGGCGCTGGTGGCGCTGCGCGGCCGCGACGATGTCGATGGCCTGTTGTACGGCGCCACCGAGCACAAGGCCGTGCCCGAAGCGCTGGCGCACTGGAATGCGCTGCTGGGCCTGGGGCTGGAAGTGCGGGCCATCCCCGTGGGCAGCGACGGCCGCCACGACCTGGCCTGGCTGCGCGCCCACGCCCCGCGCGCCGGGCTGGTCTGCACCATGGCGGCCAACAACGAAACCGGTGTCGTCAGCGACCTGGACGGCATCGCCGCGGCCCTCGCCGGCAGCCCGGCGCTGTGGCTGGTGGACAGCGTGCAGGCCCTGGGCAAGCTGCCGTTGGCGCTGGCACAGCGCCCCATAGACTACGCCGCGTTTTCCGGCCACAAGCTGTACGCACCCAAGGGCACCGGCCTGCTGTACGTGCGCGAAGGCGCCCCGTTCACGCCGCTGATGACCGGCGGCGGCCAGGAGGCCGCGCTGCGCGCCGGCACCGAGAACATGGCCGGCATTGCCGCGCTAGGCGCGGTGCTCGCGGCACTGGAAGGCGGTGGCGTCTTCCAGGACGGCGCCACCCTGGAGCGCTTTCGCGACCAGTTGGCCGCGGCGCTGGTGCAGGCCTTGCCGGGCCTGCGCTTCAACGCGCCACCGACGCTGTGCCTGCCGACCACGCTGAACTTCTCGGTGCCCGGGCTGCAGGCCAGCCTGCTGCTGAACCTGTTCGATGCCGCCGGCGTGCGCATCAGCGGCGGCTCGGCCTGCAGCGCCGCCAAGGCCGAGCCCAGCCACGTGCTGCAGGCCATGGGCCTGCCCGAGGCGCAGACGACCTCGGCCGTGCGGTTGTCGTTCGGACCGGCCTGCGAAGCCGCCTTCATAGACGCGGCCTGTGCCCGGATACGGGCCTGCGGCGAAGCGCTGCGCAGCAGCGGCTTGAGCAACAACGCCGCCCCTGACACGGGCCTCGCTACGGATCTCACTGCGGGCCTCGACGACCAAGACGCCACGCCCACCGAGCTGGACGCCGCGGCCTTGCAGGCCCTTCTGGCCGCGCACCCGGCGCCGCTGCTGGTGGACGTGCGCGAGCCCTACGAGCAGCAGGCGGCGGCCCTGTCCGGCTTGGCCGCCCCGGCCGGGGCACAGGCGCTGCCCTTGTCTCGCCTGGCCCAGGCCCTGGCCGGCTGGCTGGCGCTGCCGGCGGCCACGCCGGTGGTGTTCCTGTGCCGCAGCGGCCCCCGCAGCGCACGCGCCGCCCGCATGTTGCGCCAGCAAGGCCATGGCAACGCCTGGCACCTGGCGGGCGGGCTGGCGCTGTGGCCGGGCAGGCTGACCTGAATCGAGCGCGCCTTGAAGGCCCAAGTAAGTGGCCTTCAGTCACCACCGCTGCAGCAAGGTTCCAACGTGCCCAGTGCACCTACGGCGCCCTGAGTACAGAGTGGTACCTCCTCGACACCTCTCACCGTGGTGGACAACTGATACACAGGCGCCGCGTCACTCCTCTGGCAGTTGGCGCACCAGCATGATGCCTATCTCGGGGTAGACCAACACCGCGTCCGGGTAGCCATCTCCGTCCATGTCAGTTGCCAGCATCCCTGTCTGTTCCGGTATGGAGAGCCATCCCCGCAAGAAGTCCGCTACAAGGTCTTCCGGCGGCACCTGGGTGTTGTTCCAGTCAGGCTGTCCGAACGAGATGGCGAGATAGTGCGGCACCGCACCTGGGCCCTGGAAGACAAAGAACATGCTGGCCAGGTCGAGTTGGCCATCACGGTCCCAATCGACAAGGCCTGGCAACAAGTTCTCGTACCTCGGCAACGGAGCCGATGACGAGTAGCTACCGTCTCCATTGCTCAGATAGTCCAGGGTCGGGAAGTCGGGCCAGCCATCGCCGTTGACGTCCGCTGTCGGCGCCCAGGACTTCGACGCCAGGAACTCGAACAGATAGGGAGTCTCGAACTGCAGCGCCGCCGACCCATCGGCGTCGTAGGAAAAGCCGCCACGCCCATCGCCCACCAACAGACCGGTTTCAGCTTGCGAGTCCTGCTTGTAGCGCAGCGCCAACAGGTCCATGTGGCCGTCACGGTTGAAGTCATCGGCAGCCACGACAAAGCCGGCATGCCAGGCGTTCATCACCGGTGGTGCCGGCTGCAGGCCCGTCGGGCTGGAGAGGAAGGCCTGTTGGCCGCGGGCGTCACCGTATGCGTAATGCTGGTCCACGGTGCCGATCAAGTCGTCAAAACCGTCGCCGTCGACATCCACCACATGCACCCTCTGTGCGAACGGCGTACGCAACATTGTGCTCAGCGCGAACCTGCCGTCGGCACCGCGGGCAAAGATGCGAAGCCCTCCCCAGGTGTCTGCCTCGTCGAGATCGACCATGACTGCCAAGGTGTGCTCCGGCACGACAATCTCCGGCACGCCATCATGGTCCAGGTCGATGACTAGCAGCGCGAAGCGGTCCCAGGATTCGTTGAAACCGTAGGGCTGGTCTATGCGTTGCGCCAGAGTGAACTGCCCCTGGTCGTCCTGACGGTAGATCCTGAGCGTGAATCCAGCGTTGTACTGGTCGAACTCCGCCCGACCCAGCACCACCAGATCCATACGGCCGTCGCCGTCCATATCGCCTGCGGCGATCATCGACAGACCAGCCCCAGCCATGACATCTTCCGCCGGCACGATGAAGCGGGCGTCAAACACGATGCGCGGGGTTGTGAAGGCATGCGTGTAGTCGCTGGCGAGCGTGCCACCCGACCTGCTGCGCAAACCCGCCTTGACGGTGAGGCTGTATGTCGTGCGGGAGTGCAAGGACCTGACCGCGGTCACGGTCATCACGGCATCAGCGACGCTGACCTCTACCGGCACCACCTTGTCGCCGACACGCATTTGCACGGAGTTCGGGCCAATGGCTGAGGCATCCACGGCGGCATCGAACGTCAAACGGACGGTGTCGAAGTTGTGATTGACCCCCTGCACTGAGGAGGCTGAGAGAACCCGCAACGGGGCAGGCGGCGGTGGTGGAGGCTGCTGCACAGCGTCACCACCACCTCCACCCCCTCCACATGCCGTCAGCAGAGCCAAGAACGCCCCTGCGCCCAAAAGAGCAACCCGATCGAACAGTTTCATCTCAGCGCTCCCTAAAAAGCCTGGCGCGGCGTTGGCGGTCAGGAAACACCATGCTACGTGAAGCCCAAGGCACCGGCCTGCAGTTACCCGGGTGTCCTCCTGCAACTGATGGAGGCTCAAAGGACGGAATCCGACGCCCAGAGGAAATCGAGGCTTGACACAACAGTGCCCTGCAAAGGGGGAGAAGGACTCACGCGCTCGTCACTTTCGGCAGAACTGCGTAGCGCGTTCGGCCAGCACATGAACCAGCAGCGTACGGATGCCGGCGTCCGCCTATACGCTGATCACGCGCCTGACGGCATCTTGCAACGGCGCCGCGCCCAGCTTCATGCCCGTGGCCAACCAGTCCACCGCAAGGCGCCCCAGCGCCAGCGTCAGCGCAGAATGAGTACCGTCTTGCGCAGTGTGCCGAGTTGAACATGCTGCGGCACAGGCAGTGAGTTCAGAACGGCAACGTTACCCAGTCGGGTCGAGCCTAGAAATGCGATGACACTTGGTCAACCCTGCTTGCCTGATACAGCCCGGCAGGCGCAGCTAAAGGGGCCCGGCCTACGTTCTGAACAAGTGCTGCGGTCAAACTATGCCAACGCGACAACAGCGCAGGGGTGCGTACCTGGCTGCTGGCGTGGCTCCAGCGCAGGCTCAGCCACCGGCCGAGAATCACGATGTGGCTGCGCATGGCCGCGCTCGCAGCGGGCCGCGCGTGCGCGGCCCCGTCAACCGGCCTGTCGACAGCGCCAGCGGCTACGCGCCAGCCGCGTGGTCCGGAACCGCCAACTCGACCGTTCCGATGCCCAGGTACTGCTCACGCTCGCGGACGGCGGCCTTGTCGTTCGGCGTGCTCGAAGAGCTACCGCGACAACGTGTGGCCGCGACTAGCGCAGCGGCCACACGTTGCTCGACGAGGTCGACGTGATCAGCGACCTCTCGGTCGGGCGCTTCAAGGCGCTGGCCTGTAACTGCGCGGCGAGCGCGTCTTCGACGAGTTCGAGGCGCGCTTCCTCAGATGTGATGTGCAGGGCGAGCTGGTCGCGCGCTCAATCCCCGCCACTCGTCAGCGCTGGCCAGCGACCTGTACGGCCGCTCCGAACTGGCGGCCGACGACTACCACGAGATCGACCCGACATGCTCAGACCGGACACGGTGCGCCTGGCTCGCGGCGCGGCGGCCGCGTCGGCGATGCTGGTGTTGCTGACGCCGGTCATCCTCCACAATTGCGGCGGGTGCTGCGTCGGGGTGCCACCGGCGTCCCGGCGCTGGGAAGAGCGGCGCCAGCCCGCGACCATACAACTGCGCCTGGCGGACCACACTGTCGAGCAGGCGCAGGCCACGGTTCCCAAACTCAGCTTCGGCGTCATCGACCCGAGATTCAACACGATCGAAGACCGGCAGAAGCGCAGCTACTTCATGGAACTGCCCACCAGTTTCTCACTGCCGCCTGACGCGGTGGACCAGTTGTGCGCGGTAAGCAATCGGCTGCTGCGCGAGTCGCCGCAGTCCAGGTCGATGCTGGCGCGCATCGCCATCGGTATGGCGCAGCTTGCATGCCGTTGATCGGCAACCGGCGCTAAGCTGCCTGCACGCGGCGGACCCCGGTTGGCCGGTCGCCAACCCGGCAGGGCAACCCCATGGCAAGCAAGCTCACCTTTTCGCTGGACATCGGCTGGCACACCCTGCTGAAGGACTTCGGCCTGCAGCCCGAACATGTGCTGCGCCGCGCCGGGCTGCCCGAAGACCTGCTGGCCCGCCCCGGGCATGGGCTGGACACCGACGGGTACTTCCGCTTCTGGCGCGCGCTCGAACAGGAAGCGGGCGACGCCACCTTCGCCCTGCATCTCGTCGACAAGGTGTCGGCCGAGGTGTTCAGCCCGCCGCTGTTCGCCGCCCTGTGCAGCGCCAACCTGATGCAGGCGGTGCAGCGCCTGGCCAAGTACAAGCAGCTGGTAGCGCCCATGGCGCTGGACGTGCAGGTGGACCGCGCGGGTGCGCTGAAGGTGGCGCCGCGCTGGCTGTCGGCACTGACTGCGCCGCCCCATTCGCTGCAGGTGGCCGAGACCGCGTTCTTCCTGAAGCTTGCTCGGCTGGCCACGCGCGAGCCCGTGCAGGCGCTGCGCGCAACGCTGCCGCAGTTGCCGCTCGGGGCCAGCGCGCAGCGTTACGAACGTTTCTTCGGCGTGCCGGTGCAGCTGGGCGAGCACCCCAGCATAGGCTTTGCCGCAGCCGACGCGCTGCGCCCCTTTCTTACCGTGAACGAAGGCATGTGGCGCGTGTTCGAGCCCGACCTGCGCCGCCGGCTCAGCGAACTCGATGCCGCGGCCACCACCGCGGAGCGTGTGCGCGCCGTCCTGCTGGAGCTGTTGCCCGGCAACGCCGCCACCATCGAGAAAACCGCCGGGCGCCTGGGCCTGAGCAAACGCACCCTGCAACGCCGGCTGGAAGACGAGGGCGAGAACTTCCGCGCCCTGGTCAACGCCAGCCGGGAGAACCTGGCCCGCCACTACCTGGGCAACACCAACCTGTCCGGCGGCGAAATCGCCTTCCTGCTGGGCTTCGAGGACCGCAACTCCTTCTACCGCGCCTTCCAGGGCTGGACCGGCCAGACGCCCGAGACCGTCCGCCACGCCCAACGCCTGAACTGAGAGAGGTGAACCATGACCCCGCAACAGAACCAACGAAGCGTGCTGCTGGCCGGCGTCACAGGCCTGGTGGGCGGGCGGATGCTCGAGGCCCTGCTCGCCGACCGCGGCGTCTCGGAGGTCCACGCCCTGAGCCGCAGGCCCTTGAAGACCACACACCCCAAGCTGCAGGTGCATGTGGTGGACTTCACCCGCCTGCCCACCTTGCCGCCCGCCGACGAGGCCTACCTGGCGCTGGGCACCACCATCAAGGTGGCGGGCAGCCAAGAGGCGTTTCGCGCGGTGGACTTCGAGGCCAACCTGGTCGTGGCCCAAGCCGCCCTGGCGGCGGGCGCGCGGCGCATCGGCCTGGTCAGCGCGGCAGGCGCCAGCGCCAAGTCCTCGATGTTCTACAACCGCGTCAAGGGTGAACTGGAAGACGCGCTCAAGGCCCTGCCCTTCACCGCGCTGGTGGTCGCGCAACCCTCGCTGCTGCTGGACTACCGCAGCGGCCTGGGC
Source organism: Burkholderiaceae bacterium (assembly GCA_037190565.1). Classification (GTDB taxonomy): domain Bacteria; phylum Pseudomonadota; class Gammaproteobacteria; order Burkholderiales; family Burkholderiaceae_C; genus Rubrivivax. The sequence continues at coordinate 34,676 of JBBCJV010000018.1, read as the reverse complement.
CAGCCCACGCGCTACGGCGAGATCGTCTCCATCCCGATCGCCCGCTTGCTGGCACCGCTGCTGCCCGGCGCCTACAAGCCGGTGCGTGCCCAGGCCGTGGCCCAGGCGCTGCTGCGCACCGTGCCCACGGCGCAGGGCGTGGTGGTGCTGCCTTCCGATGCGCTGGTGCGGCTGGGCGGCAGGCAGGCCTGACCCAGGCCGCTGTGGCGCGTTGCGCCATCACTCTGGCGCGGTTTGCTGGTTGGCATCGCACCCTTGCTCACTAAGCTGAAGCCCTCGGTCACACCAAGCAGCGAGGTCCACATGTTCACCCAAGGCAAGAAGACAGCACTCGTCACCGGCGCCTCGTCCGGCATGGGCAAGGCCATCGCCCAGCGCCTCATCCAGGACGGCTACCAGGTCTACGTGGCCGCGCGCAGCGTCGACAAGATGGCCGACCTGGCCCGGCTGGGTGCCCAGCCCTTGCGCATGGATGTGTCCAAGGACGCCGAGATCGTGGCCGGCGTGAACACCATCCTGGCGCAGACGGGCGGCGTGGACGTGTTGGTGAACAACGCCGGCTTCGGCCTGTACGGCCCGGTGGAAGAGATCGGCATCGACGAAGCGCGCTACCAGTTCGAGGTCAACGTCTTCGGCGCGGCGCGGCTCACGCAACTGCTGCTGCCGGCCATGCGTGCCAAGCAGGCCGGCCACATCGTCAACATCACCTCCATGGGCGGCAAGATGTACAGCGCGCTGGGCGCCTGGTACCACGCCACCAAGCACGCGCTGGAAGGCTGGTCGGACTGCCTGCGCCTGGAAGTGGCCGCGTTCGGCATCCAGGTCGTGATCGTCGAGCCCGGCGTGATCGAGACCGGCTTCGGCGACGGCGCCACCGAGAGCATCGTCAAGCGCTCGGCCAGCGGCCCCTACGGCAAGATGGTGCAGATGGTGGCCCAGTCGCTCAAGCAGACCTACGGCCAGGGCAAGGGCAGCGACCCGAGCGTGATCGCTGACGTGGTGTCCAAGGCCGTGGCCAGCCCCAAGCCGAACACGCGCTACGCCGCCGGCAAGATGGCCAAGATGCTGATCCGCATGCGCGTGTGGCTGGGCGACCGCCTGTTCGACCGCATCATCCTGAGCCAGATGCGCTGAAAAGACGAAGCCCCTGGTTCGTTGACGGAAACCAGGGGCTTGCGACGCGTCAGCAGACGCGGCAAGGCGGTGTCACATGTGGTCGATCAACACATGGAAATCGCACCTAAGTCCGCGTCGCACAACGCTCCAGCCCCACTGGCACCCTCCATCTCCCGTCAAAGGACCCTCCATCGGAGATCCTCCAACTTTCATGGGTGGGGCCAGATACGTTTGTCACTTGGCCGAACACTGAGCAGGATCGCCGCCAATGTAGCAGCGCGGTCCATGCCGTCAACAACTGCGGAGCAGTAGCGAGTCCGCGCAAAGCATCCCGGTGCGCCCCGGTCTCGTACCAACAAGCAGTCAGATGGCTGGACCCGCCGGATGCAGCTCGTCTACTTGCGCGGCAACACGTTCGGCCGACGCACGACTTCTGGCCTTCGTGTTGATTGCTTGCCGTAGCGAGCAAGCTCAAAGAGCGCCACCAAGAACAGGTAGGGTAGAGCGCCACAGTCCAAGTTCGCAGGGTTCGATCGCCACACTGCGGTCTCACCCCAACACGAGTCTCCACTCTCGGCCCACGGTGAGATCGCCGAACTGCAGTAGCACCACCACACGCCCGCAGCCGCAACCCGAAGCACCAGAGGCAGCCCAATCGCCTGTCAACCCCTCGTGCAGCGCACTGTCGGACCGGCTCCAGCAGATAAACCCACCTCACGCACCCGCCTTCGTCACCGAAGGCGCCACCGCAAGACCCCACAGAACAGCCCGTTTGCGGACACCGCCCATTGACCCGGCGCACCCGAGGGCGCCCACTGCAAGTCCCGACGGCCACCCTGGCCAGCTCCATCTGGAGCAAAAGGCGTCGCAGTCGTCACCTGCCCTTCACGCTCCGGTCTCGAACCGGATCGGCCGCCGTCCGCTGAGGCGGCGGCAGTGAGGTATCCCTTCGTAGCGCAAGCGCCGTGGTCCTTGCCGGCTCCCGCCGGGCGTCCCCGAGACGCACCACGACCTTCGTTCATCCGGTCGGCACCCGATGCCGCGCCGATGCTCCCGCCATCCCCTTGAGCACGCGTTCCACGCACCGCACGGCCGTGTTGGCCTTCCATTGGCTCCCCGTGCGACCCCGCTCATGAGCTCGACACCGCCCTGGACCCTCGGTCAGGGGCGGACCCATGCGAGCGGATGGCGCTACGAATCCAGACCTGATCCACCAGCGACGCGCAAGGCATGACCTTGCCGCCGACGCCGATGACCCTGCCCACGAGGCATGGCGGCGTCACCACCCCCGCTACCGCAGAAATGCGCAGGCGGGACGGATCAACCCGTTTCATTTTTAAGACCGACCGAGCCGGCCCCGTGCCGGCAAAACCCTGGGTCGGTGTGGCGCCCTCCGTGGTCAGACGCCGCACCGTATCACCTGACCACGCATCGGCCCGGCAGCAGTCGTCGCGGCCGAAGACATCCCCGAGGCATCCGCACGCTCAACCTGGCGGGCCTCCACCGCAGAAGAGAACGCCATGATCGACACCCCTTCTCCAGCTCCGGCCGACCGACCAGCACACTTCCGCCCTGCTGGACAAACTGCGGACTCCTCCACCTGCCGCCCCCGCCGACAGGAGCCTGGCAGCCCCGGACGGTGGCCCGCTCAGCAGCCCACGCGCAGGCAGGAACGGGGATCGCGCACGCCACAGGAAGTCCTCGCCCGCCACCGCGCCGGCAAGACGCCGCCTCTGCGGGTGCTGGAAGTGATGCTGTCGCTGTTCAATACCCTGCACACGTCGCTGGACAAGACGGTCTCGCACAAGACGCGGCATGAGCGGGCGCAGTTCCTGCGACGCTTCTTCCGCGACCTGCACGACAAGGCCGGTTTCAAGCAACTGCCGGACCCGCGCAACCTCGGACAGAAGCACCTGCGCGCCATGGTCCAGGTCTGGCGGGCCGACCACCTCAAGCCCGCCACCATCCAGACCTACCTGAGCTTTTTGCGCGGGCTGGCAATGTGGACCGATAAACATGGCTTTGTGCGCGAACCGGCCTACTACGGGTTGGACGTCGCGGAGTACCAGCGCCACGAGACCGCGCAGCGCGACAAGAGCTGGTCAGCGCAGGCCGTGGACATCGATGCCGTGGTGGACCAGGTGGCGGCGCACGACCGCTATGTCGGCGCGTCGCTGAGGCTGGTGCGTGCCTTTGGGCTGCGCCGCAAGGAGTCCGTGCTGTTCCGCCCCTATCAAAGCGTCGTGGCGTTCGAGGACACGGGCCTCTCGCCTGACCAGCAGGCCGCGGATAGTTACGTGCGCATCCACGGCAAAGGCGGCAGGGTTCGCTTCATCCCCATCGACAGCCCCGCAAGGCAGACCGCCGTGAATGGCGCCCAGGCCATCGCAGCCAGCCTCGACGCGCACATGGGCGACCCGTCCAGGGACCTCAGATCCAATCTGCGCCGCTTCGACAACGTGCTGCGCAAGTTCGGCATCTCGGCGGCCCGGCTGGGCGTCACGGCCCACGGCCTGCGCCACGAAGTGCTGATCGATCACTACCAGCAATTGACGGGGCAAGCGCCGCCTGTCCGCGGCGGCGAGCCCCTTCCCCCGGACGTGGACAAGGCGGCGCGCCGGGCAGTAGCGCGCCTGGCCGGTCACGGGAGGGCCCGGTCCGCCGGTGCCTACCTGGGCTCCTCGGCACCGGCGCGCACCAGACCGCCCACCAACGCCACAGGTCCGATGGAGGGCGGGGACGGGGAAATCTGACGGCGCGGAGCCCCGTCGCCATCAGGCTGCTGCCTCAGCAAGCCTGGCCGAAATCGCGCCGGCCACCGCGCAACCCTGCCCATGTAGACGATCAGGTCGCGGCGGTTGCCCGGCATAGCGACAAGCCAGATACCTTCGTCGGTCGGATTGCCACGCGGCCCCTCGTTGAAACCGAACTTCCACCACCCCCCGAACTCCACCTGACGCTGCCGGAATGCTCGCTCATCTCCGATGCGCACTGACGGGCCTTGACGCGTCCGCCTTGGTCAACAACCCACCTCGGAGTGCGTCTGCAGGCACTTCGGCAACCAACCCTGGCCGCTCAATCTCCGCTCGGCTGCCGCCACCAGTTCCGCCTTCTTGAGGTTTGCCATGCCCGCTGCCGCGTTGGCGCCGGCCACTTCGGTGACCACTTCCAGGATATGCGCCCTGGAGACCTGCGAGAGATAGCCGTCTGCGGTGGCTGCCCACCAGCGCCGCATGTCGAGTTCGAGTGCGCGCGCCAGCGGATCGGTGGCCCGACACTCTCGTTCGACGCCTTCGACACCCGTCACGGTGCAGGACACCAGGAATGCCAGCAGGCGCTGGACGGTCGCGGCGTCCTGCCCAAGCACCCAGGGCAACAGTTGCTCGCCTGCCTCGGGCAGCAGGCGTTCCCACTCGGCGCGCGCGACTTCCATCGCCGTCCACGAGGCTGCGGCCGCCACGTCTTCGGCTTCCTGTCGGAGGCAGGCATGCGCATCTCCGGCCCTGAGCCTGAGGGCCTCAGGCCCTTCCCGGGGTGAGTAGAGTCCACCCTGCAGCAGTTCGGCCGCCAAATGCGCGGTGATCGCTGCAAGCGCCACATCGGGGCGATCCATCAACTCGGCCTGCAATGCAGCCACGCGGTGTGCGGTCAGCCGCTTCATCAGCCGCTCGGAGTGGACCGGGCGCACGGCGGCGCGCGGCTCGGAGACGAGTGGTGCGCTAGCATCCCCTTTGGCCTCCGACGCGCCCCGGCGGACCGCCTCTATGGCCTTGCGGTCCTCCGGCCGGATGAGACCCCGCTTTACCTCGGCCGACCCCTGCGCCCCCACGAAGACGACGCAGCCCGCGCAGGTCTTCCACTCGGGCGCGTACGTCGTCATCTGGTCTTCCAACGCACGCTGCCGCGCCTGCAGCGCATCCGCTTCGGCCTCCAGTGCCGTGTACGCCTCTTCGTCATCCCCGTCAAGATCGGCAAGTGCGTCCATGCGTGCCTCGACCGCGTCAAGGCACTCGAGCAGCGAGGCCAGCTGAGCCGCCTCCGCGTCCGTGGGGCTTCTGCGCGTGCGTCGCACCTCCCCGTGGCGGGCGTAGTCGTCGTGGGCGTAGCGCGCACGCACGTCCACCCAGAGCCAGCCCTCGGACTGCAGCTCGCGCGCCATGCCCTGCAGCCCTTCGATCGCGAGGCGGTCCAGCAGCGCCGCATCCAGAAGCCACGCCTTGCCCCCGTCTTCGCTGAAGAGGTCGCGCCGCAGCTTCCCGCCCGCAGCCTCGTAGCGCTCGACGGTGACGAACCTGGCGACGCTGTCGCAGTCCGACTCGACCTCGACGCGTGCAATCAGGCGCCGAAGCTGGTCCGCGTCGCGCCCCCACTCGGGCAACTGCGACCACAGTGCCTCCTGGCGTGCAGGATCGTCGATGCCTGCCAGCAGCATCAGGCAGGCGAGGTCGATGCGACCGGCACGGTACTCATCGAGCAGGCGGGGAGACACGCCTGCCAGCTTCAGCCGCCGCTTCACGACCAGCGGCGTGACGCCGAAGGCTGCGGCCACGTCCTCGACCGACCGACCGTCAGCCACCAGCCGCGCAAAGGCCGCGAACTCGTCGACCGGGTGCATGGCCTCGCGTTGCACGTTCTCGATCAGGCTGGCCATCAACGCCTGCTCGGCGGGAACAACGAGCACCGGAACGGGCTGGTTCCCGGGCCAGCGTCCGTCCGCCACCAGCAGAGCCATCGCACGCCAGCGCCGCCCGCCGGCGCAGACCTCGTGCGCGCCCTTGGCGCCCCGCACGACCACAAGGTTGTGCAGCAGGCCTGCCGCGTGTATCGAGGCGGCCAGTTCGGGCAAGCTCATCGCCCCCTGCCCATCGTCGGGCCGGGCCTGCCTGGAGGCAGACAGCACCAGCTTGTTGAATGGGACGAAGGTACGGGTTGAAGCCGCGACCACGGCGTCGAGTTCGGACTTGGAGAGTTTCATGGGAACTCCTGTGTGAGGCAGGCGGACCATCCGCCCGCACACCCAGGTTCCCTCCGATGCGTTGCCGGTCAAGGCGAGCAGGAGCGTGACGACGTGGCGAGCCAGGGCTACGTCACGGACGCACCAAGGGATCACCTTCGCGAGCCACGGAGAAGCAGCTGGCAAGGGCCTGATTGGGGATCTCGATCTCTACGATGCCGGCGTGTGCAACAGAGGCAATCACGGCTGCCTATGCGGCTGTTCAACCGCTCAGGCGTCTTCCCGTCCCAGCCGGCGCCGCAACGGCCCTCGACTTCAAGCTTTGTCAGCGATGGGCCATGAGCTGCACCATCAGGCGCAGCGCGTCGATGGCGACTGCTTCGTCAGTCAACTCGGTCAATCCCATCGAGGCGGTGGTCATCGTGGAGTCTCCTGGGAACAGGATGGGGCTTCGCTCCTGAACCCCTCCGGTACCACGATGGCCACCCTGATCGGGACAGCCGCCGCTGTGCGGCAGCCCACCGCCGGCCACGTCCTTCGCGACCTGCCGCGCGCTGACGCACTCCCACCACTTCCTAGGGCAACGACCACGCGATCGTGGCGACTGGCGGGCGCGCAGCCCCTCTTGGTCTGCACAGGCGAAGCAGGGTTTTTCAGCCGCGGCCAGGCCACACCGGAGATGGCGCACCGCCATTGCTCATCTACCCAGGGGGTGGTGATCAGCGTTGATCGGCGCGTTCCCAGCGCTCTTCACCTCGGGAACCTGCCAACCACCTGCAAGCGTCTGGAACAACAACACACGAGACTGCGCATGACGCAACTGGCCCTGCGCATAGGCACTCTCGGCCAGCAGGTTGGTGCGTTCTGCATCCAGCATGGCGAGCACGTCGATGGCACCGTTGTCGAAGCGCACGCGTGCGACAGCCGCCGCACGCGCGTTCGCATCCGCTGCTCGTTGCAGATGACCGACCTCGCGTCCGCTCTGAAAGACTCGGACCAGCGCATTCTCCGTTTCTTCCAGTGCGACGAGGACGGCGCGTTCATAGGCTGCCAGATTGGCAGCTGCCACGGCATCAGCTGCCGCAATACGCGAGCGCACACGTCCGACATTGAGGAAGGAGCCATCGATACCCAAGGTCAGCATCCGTATCTCGTTGTCGCGCTGGAACAGTGCAGTCGCTTCCAGCGCCTGTGCGCCAATCAGTCCACCCAGCGTGAAGCGGGGGAACAGATCAGCGGTGACCACACCGATGCGGGCAGTCGCTGCCGCCAGCCGACGTTCAGCAGCGGCCACGTCCGGACGCCGACGAAGCAGTTCGCCCGGACTGCCCGGAGCGATGACATGCACCGAACGAGCCGGAAGTTTGCCGGGATCGCTCAACTCCTTGGCCATCGAGGCCGGCGTGGAGCCGATCAACACGGCGATACGGTGCGTGGCAAAGGCGACTTCGGCATCGAGGGCCGGAATGTGTGCGTAGGTGCTCTCCAACTGGGCGCGGCCCCTATCCACGTCGAATCCGCTGATGGCGCCCGCCTCGTGACGAAGCTGCAGCAGTTGCTGCGTGCGACTTTGGTTCTCGGCACTCTCTCGCGCGATGCGCCGTTGTTCCTGCAGGCTCCGCAACTGGAAGTAGCTACGCGCCAGCTCGCCGACCACGCTGACCTGCATTGCGGAGAGATCGGCAGCACTGGCCTGCGTCTCTGCACGTTGCGCCTCGACGCTGCGACGGAGTCGGCCGAAGAAGTCCAGCTCCCAGATGGCGCCAAAGCCAATCTGGTAGTCGTCCCGCCCCTGGGACTGGTTTGCATCGCCCGTGTGCACACTGCTGGCCTCTGCACTGGCGGTGAGCGTCGGCAGGCGATCAAACTTCCCCTGACGCAGAAGTGCATTCGCCTGCTTGTAGTTCGCCAAGGCGATGCGCAGATCGCGGTTGTGAGTCAGCGCGGAGTCGACCAACCGCTCCAGCAGTGGATCTTCGAATGAGCGCCAGAACTCGACGTCGGCAGGTTGGGGCAAGGCATCCTGCGTCACTTCCTGAGATGCGAACTCATCCAGTTGCGGCAGTGGCGGGCGGACATAGTCCGGACCCACTGCGCAAGCGGCGAGCAACGACAGGAGGATCCCGACAGCAAGCGGACGGATCGCCTTGGATAGGGCAACACTGCAGATTCTTGTGAAGTGAATAGCCATTGACCTCTTCCGTTCCGACTGCGGGCCAGTCACTCAATCCCTGGGGCTTGACGGCGATCTAGCGGAAGGCCGCATAGAACACAGGAGTCAGGAACAGACCTGCCAACGTTCGTCTAGGGCCTGTTGACGCTATGAGAGGGCTCGCGCCGCCCCCGGGCCGGCCCCACGGCTAGGCGCGGGTCCCGCCGCGTGCCAGTGGCACGCCACGTGCGAGCCACCACGCCCAGGGGGCTGCCAGGGGGCGGCCCTTCGGGTGATCTCAGCAAACAGCGGCCTGCCGCGTTGCACAGCTGGCCCAGGCGGTCAGCCTGGGCTGCGCCGTGCGCCTTGCAGGCGGCTGTTTGCTGAGTCACGCGTGCCCTCTCATAGCGTTAACAGGCCCCAGTTCACCCACTGGCATGAGAACGCCCCCGACGGACGCGCCACAACGCACCGACGCGCCCCCGCAAACCCAACGCCGCCACCATCAGGCTGGGCAGGAACGTCAGCGTGACCACCGTGGAGAACACGATGCCGAACATCACGATGGCCCCCAGGCCGCGATAGAGCTCGGTGCCGGCGCCGGGAATCAGCACCAGTGGTGCCACGCCCAGGATAGTGGTCAGGCTCGACAGCAGGATGGCGCGCAGGCGGATGCGCACCGCATCGTCCACCGCCGCGGTGATCGACTCGGCGCCCTCCTCCAGTCGCTTGTAGGCCTCCTGCACGATCAGGATCGGGTTGTTGACCACGGCACCCAGCAGCACCAGGAAGCCGATCAGCGTGATCATGTCGAACGGCTGATGGATGCCGAACGCGGCGCCGACACCGTTGAGCAGCGCCAGTCCGACGATCCCGCCGCCCAGGCCCAGCGGGATCGTGGCCATGACGAACAGCGGCCGGCCCCAATGGCGGAAGATCGCCACCAGCATCAGGTAGCACAAGAGCACGGCGATCATGAGATTGCCGGAGACCGCCTCGCGTGTGGCCTGCAACTGGTCGCTGGCACCGGTGATGTTCATCGCGATGCCATGCGGAACCTCCCCCGCAGCGCGCATGGCCTCGATCAGTTCGGCACGCACGCGCTCGACGCCGGTTTCCAGCGCTACCGAGCGTGGCGGCACGATGTTCAGGGTTACCGTGCGGCGACCATCCAGCCGGCGGATGCTGTCGGTATCGGAGGCCTCGCGGAGTTCGGCCAGCGCCGACAGCGGCAGCACCGCGCCTGATGGCGTGGCGATCGGCAGTTCGCGCAGGCGATCGGCCCGCTGTCCGCTGCCCGCGCTGCTGAACAGGTAGATGTCGACCCGGCGACCGTCCAGGATCATCTCGTCGGCGAAGGCGCCATCGCTCAGTGCTGCCACCGAGTAGCCCAGGCGCTCGGCGTCCAGGCCGACTTCGGCGAGGCGTTCCCAGCGCGGACGCACCTCCAGCAGCGATTGGTCCAGGCTGAGCGAGCTGGGCTCCGAGCCGATCTGCGCGCCGTCAAACAGCGCTCCGGCGCGGGCATAGGCGCGGCCGGCCACCTGGTAGATCTGTGCGAGATCGGCGCCGGAGACGTTCAGATTGATGCTGCGCGTGCCGCCGTCATTGCTGGAGATGATGGAGCCGCGCGAGGCGAACGCGCGCATGCCCGGCCAGGCCGTGAAGCGCGCCTCCAGTGCGCCCATCAAGGCCTGCAGGTCGGCGGGATCCTTGGGGTCGGTGATGACGCTGATGCCCCGGGCATCGACGAACATCGAGAAGAAGCGCATGGCGGGCACGTCCGTCTCGCCGCGGTGGAAACGCGCCGGGTCGTCGTCAAGGCGCTGCCGCAGTTCCGGGATCAACGTCTGGGCAATGCTCTGCATCTCCGCCAGGTTGTAGCCGGGCGGCGCGATCATGCGCGAGAAGATGCGTGCCTCTTCGCCCTCCGGCAGGTACTCGGCTGGTGGTGTCAGCCACACCATCGCCAACATCGATGCGCTCAGCGTCCCGAGCAGGATCGCCGCGCGGCGCTTCGGCCCGCGATAGGCCGAGCCGATCCAGCGGCCGAGCCGGGCGATCACAGTGCCGTTCGCCGGCTCGGCAGGCGTCCACGCCGGCAGCAGCCTCGCCGCCATCGCCGGGAGCATCGTCACCGCCACCGCCATCGATGCCAGGATGGATGCGGAGATGGCGATGGCGATATCGGAATAGAGTTGCCCGGCTTCCTGCTGGATGAACAGCGTGGGCGCGAACACCAGCACGGTGGTCAGGGTGCAGGCCAGCACGGCGGGCCAGACCCGGCTCACACCAGCCACGGCGGCCTCGAAGGGCTTGAGTCCACGCCGCCGCGCCTGGTCGATGCTTTCCAGGACCACGATGGTGTTGTCCAGTGTCATGCCGATGGCAAAGGCCACGCCGGCCATCGAGATCACATTGAGCGTGCGCCCGGCCAGCAACAGGCCGATGAAGGCCGCGATGGTGCAGATCGGGATGGCGATCACGCCGACGAAGGTGCTGCGCGCCGAACGCAGGAATGCGAACATCGCCAGCGTCGCCAGCAGCGTGCCCAGCAGCAGGTTCTTCCAGACGTTGGCGACGGACTCCTCGACGTAGCGCGCGTCCTCGTTGACCAGCGTCATCTCCAGGCCCAGGGGCGCCAGGATCTCGGCGTTGATGGCCTCGACCGCCGGCAGCACGGCGTACTTGGTCTGCACGACGTTGGAACCCGTCTCGCGCTGCACCGACAGGATCAATGCCGGCGAGCCGTTGTAGTACGACAGGGCGCGCAGTTCATGGTGGCTGAGCTGCAGCTTGGCCACGTCGGACAGGCGCACCAGGGCGCCGTCACGCTCGGCGATGATCAGCGCGCCGATGTCGGCGGGCTCGCGGAAGCGGCCCACGGTACGCACCAGGACGCTGCGCTTGCCGCTGTCCAGGTCGCCCGCAGAGCGATCGACGTTGCGTGCACGCAGGGCGTTGCGCACGTCGGCCATGTCCAGTCCGCGTTCGGCCAGGCGATACGGATCGACTTCGACGCGCACCTGCCGTTCTTCCGCACCGCGTATCTCGACCAGGGAGACACCTTCGACACGCTCCAGGCGCGGCCTCACCTCGTCTTCCAGGAAGCTGCGCATCATCGCCAGGTCGAGGCGGGCGCCGCTGCCGTCGCGCGACCCGACGCGGAAGTACATGAACGGCTGGTCGGACGAGGAGGTCGTGGTCAGCGCCGGGGAATCCACGTTCTCGGGGTAGCCGGACACCTGGCTGAGTGCGTTGTTGGTGCGGATCAGGGCCTCGTTGATGTCGACGCCAAAGGGAAACTCCAGCTCGATGCTGGCACGCCCGGTGCTGGCGGTCGAGACCATCCGGCGCAGCCCGGGCAGTGTGCGCAGGTACTGTTCCTGCTCAATCAGGATCTCCTGCTCAACGTCCCGCGGCGATGCGCCGGGCCAGCGCGTGTCCACGCTGATGGTGCGTACTTCCAGATCCGGAATCATCTGCACCGGCACACGCAGCGCGGCGCTGATGCCCAGGACGCAAAGGATCAGGACCGCGACGGCGATCAGGGTGCTGTGTTCAAGAACGCGTCGGAATCCCATGGGTCAGCGCTCCACCACGTCCACGCGCTGGCCATCAGCCAAGGCCTCGTTGCCGCGGATCACGATCCGGTCGCCTGCGCTCACGTCGCCGCCGGCAATGGCGACCTGGTCCTCCTGCTCATGCAGCATCCGCACGGTGCGCCGGCGCGCCACGGGCTGGCCGCCTTCGTCCTCGACCACATAGACGCTGTGGCTGCCGTCGGGCTGGCGCAGCAAGGCGTCGCGGCTGATCGACACCGTGCCGGCGCCGGTCTGCGGCAGCGAGATCTCGGCACGGGCGGAGGTGCCGGGGAGAAGGTGGTCCCGCGGACCGTCCACCAGCAGGCGCAGCAGGAAGGTTCTCGCGCCCGGATCGGTGACCGGTACGCGCGCCGTCACGCGCGCCGGCAACGGCGCATCACCGAGGGCATCGGCAAACACCCGAACCTGCGCACCGTCGTCGATCTGGACGAAGCGCTCCTGCGGCACGCGCAGGTCCAGGCGCACGCGGTTGGTCGCCACCAGCGACAGAACCGGCGTGCCACGCTGTACCCACTCCCCGGTCTCTGCGAGCTTCTCGGCGACCACGCCGGCGAATGGCGCAGGCAGTGCGTGCCGCGCAACGATCTCCTCCTGCTCGCGCACACTGGCGTGGGCAGACTCCGCCGCCGCCCGTGCGAGGTCCAGGGCGGCGGTGCGTGCCCCGAGCTGCGTGGCGGCGATGGCGCGGTGTTCGATGAGTCCTTGCGCCTCGGCGACCAGGCGCTCGGCCTCACGCACAGCAGCGGCGGCCTCTGCGGCTTGCGCACGGGTGCGCAGGAGCGCCTGGCGGGCGATGGCGGGATCGAGTTCAAGCAGCAGTTGCCCGGCCTTCACCTGGTCGCCTGCATCGACGTGCACGCGCGAGACCAGCCCATCGGCACGGGCCGACAGCCGCGCCTGGCGCTCGGCCGTCAGGGTGCCGGACAGGGAGATGCGTTCACCGAAGGCAGCCGGCTCGGCCACGGCCACCGCGACGCGCATAACCGTGGCAGGCTGACTCGTTCCATCGTCCTGGGATGCGCCATCGCATGCGACAAGCGAAGAGACGAGGATCAGTGAAAGAAGCCACCGAGCCGCCGTGCTTGCCGGCGGGCGGCTCTCCATGCCACCGCGGGCATGCACGGTCGGGTGCGAGGCGGACTTCGAGCAAGCGGCCGGAGAAGAAGAAAACCCCGGCAATCGGGCGCGGAGCCTCGATCGGCTGTTGTTGTGCATGATGACGCGGCACCGGTAGTGGACGATGAGTGGCGACCGATGCGTGCGACAGCCGAAGCCTGCAGGGCATGCGGGCACCGTCGTTCATGCGGGATGTCCGACTTCGCTAGATCACGCTTGCACTCACGTTGGCCACCGGTCCGCTGTACACCGATGCCGCGACGGTAGGCGAGCTGAGCGATGCGATCTATGCGAGATGGGCCTGACTTCTTTTGCGATCGTCCATGGCCGCAGCGCCGGCCTGCTTCATGAGAACGCTATCCAGCGGTCCGCGCAGATGGCGGACAGCCAGAGCAGCAGCGACGCGGCGGCAGCGGCCCGACCCACCGCTGTTCCTGCCGCGTCCACGAGGTTGCGCGACCGCACCAGCCAGCGCAGCAGCAACGCGTTGGCCCCGGCCTGGCTGTTGTCCAGGCCTTGACGGGAACCTTAGGTCCTCAGGGCTGTCCCATCTATGCAATAACGTCCGACTTAACTTTGCAATCGTCCAGGAGAACCCATGGATCCGCTCTCTGACGTCCTCTCCTTGCTGAAGCCGCGCAGCTACGTGTCTTCCGGCGTGGACGCTGGTGGAGCATGGTCGATCCAGTTCCCGGACCAGAACAAGCACATCAAGTGCTATGCCGTGGTGGGCGGCGAGTGCTGGCTGGCGGTCGAGGGCGTCGCCGAGGCCGCGCACCTGAAAACAGGCGATTGCTTCGTCCTTCCGAGTGGACGCCCGTTCCGCCTCGCCAGCGACATGGCGCTGCCTCCGGAGCCCTCCAGCAAGTACTTCCCGCCGCCGCGCCCTGGTGCCGTCGTGAAGATCAACGGCGGTGGAGACTTCTTCCTCGTCGGCAGCCGCTTCGGCGTCAGCGGTGGGCACGCTGACATCCTGATGGGCATGCTGCCGCCCATCGTGCACATCCACAACGAGTCGGAGCAGGCCGCGCTTCGCTGGTCGGTAGAAAGGATGATGCAGGAGTTGCAAACACCCCAGCCTGGCGGTTCCCTGATCGCGCAGCACCTCGCCCACATGATGCTGATCCAGGCCCTGCGGCTGCACGTTGCGAAACGCGAAGCGGATGTTGCGGGATGGCTGTTCGGGGTGGCGGACAAGCAGCTGGGGCCGGCCATCAGCGCGATTCACGCCGATCCGGCGTATCGGTGGACACTGCAGGCACTGGCAGAGCAAGCCTGCATGTCGCGCTCGGCCTTCGCCCAGAGATTCAGGGAGATGGTGGGCGCTTCGCCCATGGAGTACGTGACGCGCTGGCGCATGCTGCTGGCAGGAGACAAGCTGGAGAACTCCAGCGATCCTGTTTCCGTCATCTCCTTCTCGCTAGGCTACGAATCGGAAAGCGCATTCAGCACCGCGTTCAAGCGGGTGATGGGGGCTTCGCCTCGACAGTACGGCGGGCGGACGACACCCGCTTCCAGCCGCCCTGCCACCCTTGCAAATGGTGCGAGGCCACCCTAGGCCAATGCCCGCAATGGATGGTGCGGACACCGCCTCCCGTTGAGCCCCGAGCTTGTCGGTCGATAGCGATCCCGGGCCGGAGTGTGACGACTGGCGCAGCTTGGTTGCCGAGCAGTTCACGCAGGGCCCGCTCTGACGCCCGGTCCTCCACGACACCGTTCCGCCGCGCGCCGGCGCAGCGCGTTGCGGTTCTGGTCCTTCTTTGATCGCCGACTTCCACCGCATCAGCAAGGGGCCCATGCCGTCTTCGAGCATCGCCCAGCGCCCGATGGCAAGCATGACGCCTGTAGATGCCGAGCACACCGTGCCGTCGCCGGACGAAGGAGAGACCGCACGCGGGAGGGCTGGCGCTTGCACACGCTTCCACCAGCATCGGACATTGGCGCGTCCGACGCGAGTGTCCGCAGACCGTCTCAAGCGCCATGGATGCAGCGCTGCTCTGCAGTGACCCCTAAGGATCGGCGACTGTCACAAGCCGTTGGAGACTGTTGTCCAACTTGAGGCCTGGCGTACCCATTGGTGTACCCGAGAAGGCGAGCGACGCGGGAGATGAAGTGCTGATGCGGGGCCGGGCGGCACTTTCGACCCCGCCCCAGTCTAGGGACTGGCATGGCCCTCTTGCCGCAATGAGGAAGCAACCCGTTTGAACCGCTCGCTCACCCAATCCTCAGTGGGGATTGCGATGAGCTTGTGGACCCACGCATCGAGCCTGTCGTACGTCCGGGTCGGAAGACCGGTGAGACTCAAGCTCGATGAGGTGAGGGCCCTGACCTGCCGCTGCTCCAAAGAGATGGAAGACCACGGAGCCGCAGTCGACCCGGATCAAAAGGCGGGCAGCAAGTCACTCCTGGAGGTGGTCGCCAAGTTGCCGGCGTCAGGCCGGGAGCATGCTTCGAGCCGTTCACGCCGGCGACTCGACCTCCGCAGCTGAAGACACAGCCTTTGGCACTAAAATGTTCCTTATTCTCGTCGAATACTTTTATTCGACGAAGATTTGAAACATACTTGCCCCGTGCTTGCCGACACCCACACCCAGCGCGTCCTCGACCTGGCCAGCCGTAAGGGACTGCTGCGCGCCAGTGATCTGGGCGCCATCGAAGCACCCCGTCTCGTACTGACGCGCCTGACCGCCGCTGGTCAACTGGAGAAGGTCGGTCGCGGCCTCTATCGCCTGCCGGGCGCCCAGGCGTCCGAGCACGAGAGTCTTGTGGCCGTCGCCACCAAGGCGCCGCAGGCCGTGTTCTGCCTGCTCACGGCGCTGCAGTTCCACGAGCTGACCACCCAACTGCCGCGCCAGGTCTGGATCGCCATGCCGCGCGGCAGTCATGCCCCCCGGATCGACTATCCGCCGATCAAGATGGTGCAGTTCACGGGTGATGCCTACACGGCCGGTGTCGAGGAGGTCGAACGCGACGGCGTCAAGCTGAGGGTCTACGGCGTGGCCAAGACCGTCGCTGACTGCTTCAAACACCGCAACAAGATCGGTCTGGACGTGGCGCTGGAGGCCCTGAAGGACGCCCGGGCCCGCAGCAAGGCGTCGGCGGAGGACATCTGGCGTTTCGCCAAGGTCTGCCGCGTGGCCAATGTGATGCGCCCCTACCTGGAGAGCATCGGATGACGCCGGCAGGTCCGGCGAACGTCGCCGCTTCGGTCCGAGCCCGCCTTCTGAACGTCGCCAAGGCGCAAGGCGTCGACTTCAACCAGGTGTTGGTGCGCTTCGCCCTGGAGCGCATCCTCTACCGCCTGGCCCAATCGCAGCACGGCGAGCGCTTTCTGCTCAAGGGAGCGCTCTTGTTCACGCTCTGGTACGACATGCCGCACCGGGCCACACGCGACGCAGACCTGCTCGGCTTTGGCCCCAGCGATCTCGACACCGTGGCTCAGACCTTCCGTGAGATCGCCGCCATCGCCGTGGACGACGGCATCACGTTCGACCCAGCCTCTGTCACTGTCGAGGAGATACGCAAGGAGGCCGTGTACGGCGGCGTGCGCGTGGTCATCGCGGGCGAACTGGCCAAGGCGCGGTGCAAGACCCAGATCGACGTCGGGTTCGGCGATGCCGTCACGCCTGCGCCCGAGGATTCGGTCTTCCCTGTGCTGCTGGACGATCTGCCAGCGCCACGGCTGCGGACCTATCCGACCTACACCGTAGTGGCCGAGAAGCTCCATGCCATTGCTCTGCTGGGCATGACCAACAGCCGTCTGAAGGACTACTTCGATCTGGCGGTGCTGCTGAAACGAGAAACCCTGGACACGGACTTGCTGGCCCAAGCGATCAAGGCCACCTTCGAGCGACGCGGCATGTCCTTGCCCGATGCAATGCCGATTGGGCTGACGGACGAGTTTGCACACGACGCCTCTCGGCAGTCGTTGTGGCTGGCCTTTCTCAAGAACCATGAGCTTCCCGCCGAGCCTCTGCCGGCCGTGGTGGATCGCTTGAGATCAACCCTGACGTCCGCGTTGAACCAAGCCGCTGCACGCTGATCGCCGGGAGAGTGGACGCTTTGGACGGCGCCGGCGAACTCCTGGCGAAGTGGCGAGTCCTCGGCAGAGTAAAAGAACCGGGCAACGGAGTGCAAATGGAAAGACCTAGCCTCAATGCCCCAAAACCCCAATGCTTGAGCCGATCCGCAACGCCCCTCAGCGCCGATCAGCAGCAAAGTGCACTCTGCTCAGTCTCGGTACAGGACTTCGACCATATCGCCCCGCGCAAGCGCTAGCACCTGATCGTAGTTGTCCACCTCAAATGCCGAGTAAGTCAGCTCCAAGCCGACGAGCCCAGAAGCACTGATTGGCGTCGGGCTCGTTTCAACCTCAATGACCTTGCGAAGACCGGCGAACAGGTACGCAGCCTTTTCCTCGTTAAGCTCAAGGTGCCCATCTTCGCTGAGGTCTTCGTTGGATCTGGCGATCTGCAATGCAGGTTCAGTCGCCTTCTTACGATCCTCGGAGTCAATCAAGTACACGTTCTCGTGAACAAGAAATTTCTCTTGCCTTCCATTGAGCAACTTGAAGTAGAAAACTGCATGTGCGCAAAACAGCATGGTTCTCTCGGTTGTCAGCTAAGGACACACTTTCGAGCCCGAGGTATCCGTGGATGGCGAGCATCCGCTTGCCGTCCGCGAGCATTGGCAGATCCCAGGCCACACAGCGGGTAGTCGTCGCAACGTGGACAAAGACGCGTGGCGTCGCCTCGCCCTCAAGTCGTCGAAGTCCACAGACATCAAGAAAGCGGCCCCGGCCATAGCCGGGGCCACAAGCCTTGCCTCTGTCATCAAGGCAAAGCGCCTGCTCAGGGAGGAAAAGCAGGCAGCCGCCGCAAGCAGCGACCGGGGCGCAGTCTAGACCTTTAAACCGCATCGCCCAAGCCACCGACGGACCTGAGTCAACGGCTCTCCCGCCCGCCACTCCAGCGCCACCAAACGTTCGCTGATCCACGAGGCAGTTGACGGTGGCGACGGCAGCGCCAGGCCCGCCCGCCCTTGCCCTGGGCCAAGCGCCCGCCCAGACTGCAAGGGCTATCCGCAGGCATCGCGCCTGCCCAGCCTTCACGGGGCCGAGCCCCTTGAAGTCCAGCTTGCTGGCGTCGCAGTCGTCACCTGCCTTGCTGCGTTTCAGACGGCCTGCACTTCGCAGGGCCCGGCCGCCTCCGCGGCCCAGAGACTCGCCGGCCTTCGGGTCGGCATGGCGTGGCCACCGGCCACCAGGCACGCCGCCGCTTGCGGCTTGAGCCCATTCCAAGGTCCAACGGGGAATCCCATGCCCCGTCGGGACAGGTGTTCCCTTTCACCTGCTGAAGGAGAACACCGTGGTCACAAGTCCACAGACCCGTGTGCAGCCCCCTGTCGGGGTGCTGCTGGGTGGCTCCGGGCTCGCCCGGACCCTGCCCCTGAACCCGCCGCCTTTGGCGGCATTGCTGAGATCGGTGTGGCGAGCCCCGAGGCCGCCAGACCAGCCAGAGCCATGGGATCCAGACCCCAAGGCGCTCGCTGCCAGTGACACCTGTCACCGACGAGCGACGCCCAACCCGCCGGCTCCCCTGAGAGGCGGTGTCAGCCGTGCCAGCCCAACCTACGGCCTTGGCACCTGACACCGCCCGTGTTTGCGCCCAGGCGATGTCGAGACCCGAACCCTCGTGTCTCGGCCTCGTCGGGCGTGAACCGGGTGGCCACCACACACCACCCATCCAGCCCTTGGTGCACCGCACCGAGACCTCATCGTCAACCCTCGGGGAGCCCGCCAGTCCCCAGGAAGGGACGCATGCGCTCTCCACACCCCTGGAGAGTCCAACATGTTCCCGGATCAAACCCCCAAGGCCCACCCCCGCGTCAAACGCGCAGGGGTCGAGTCGGAAGAAGAACGTACCTGGGTTGCCTTCTACGCCCGGGTCCGGCACGACGCCACCGTGGCATCCGACGTGCTGACCCAGCTGGACGCCGATCCCGAGCTCAAGCGGGCCCGACTGGCGCTGTACCTGTGCTGCAAGGAGTCGGTGCGAACCCACAAGGCCCGCCAGGTGCGCGACAAGCGCATCGTGCAGGCCATCCGGTACCTGCTGCACGCCCTGCTGGTCCGCCCCGTCCTCGCGCTGCGCCGCGCCTTGTCGCTCACCGGCAGCATCGTCATCGAGTGCCTGCCCGCCAGCACCACAACGATGACCACCCGACGCGAGCGAGCGGCCCCCGCCATGCTTCGACCAGCAACCGGCTCCGGCGTACCGACCCGGCACACCACCGTCGGTGACGGCACCCCCGAAGACGCCATCCCCGAAGCCACGGCGCCCCGCCCCCGGGTCGCCGGCCGCGCCTGACACCAGGCGCCGAGCAAGAGCCCGACCCCGGTGACCAACACCCGGGTCGGGCCCGCACACCCACCGCGCTGCCGCAGGCAGCGCCTCCCAGACCTCCCGCGGGAACCCGTTCCCGCAGGGATCGGCGTTCTCGCGCAGCCACCCCCAAGGAGAACGCCATGGATCCATCCCACATGACCCTGCGCGAGCTGCAGCGCGCCTTGCTGTCGAACCGGTCAACCAACGCCATCGCTCTGCGCGTCCACCAGGCCGAGCCAGCCGCGATGCAGGCCCCCACGGGCGATCCGCTGTCCTTCAAGCTCAGCGTGGCCCGCGAGCTGCTGCTGCGGGGCTTGCGCGCCCGCATGCAGGCCGGCCCCGTGTGGGAAACACCGCAGGCCGTGCGCGACTGGTTGCGCCTGTACTGCCTCGACCTGGAACACGAGGTCTTCGGCGTGCTGTACCTGAACGCGCAGCACGCCCTGATCGAAGCCGTGCGGCATTTCAGCGGCAGCCTGACCCAGACCTGCGTGTACCCGCGGGAAATCGTCAAGGGCGCCCTGCAGCGCAACGCGGCGGCCGTCGTGGTGTTTCACAACCACCCGAGCGGACACGCAGAACCCAGCCGGGCAGACGAGCACCTGACCCAGACGCTCAAGACCACGCTGGCCCTGGTGGACGTGCGCCTGCTCGACCACTTCATCGTCGCTGGCGACCGAGTCGTGTCCTTTGCGGAGTGCCGACAGTTGTAGGACTTGTCGCAGACAACTCGGCAACGTCACCGCCTGGCCCCTGCCCTACAGGTAGCAGGCCGACTTGGGCCATCCTCTCGCGCGCGGGAGGAGCGTCTGTGGAGTTGCGTGGCATCCAACACAGGACCGCCCACAGCAGCGCCGAGCGGCCTCCGTCGCCTGGCCCACCTCGCCAGTTTTTTCGAACGCAGCGAAGCTGGCCTGACCGCCTTCAGCAAGCCATGCAAGCGCGCCACGCGCGCCATCACCTCGAGCCCCATGTTGCCGAGCCTGGCCAGACACATCCGACATGGCCGACCTTGAGCATGGCGGCGCTCGCCGACCTTGGCGCGAGCATCTCCAGGCGCAGGTGCCGACGGGCACCTGCGCGCATAAGCAGTTGAGAATTGCTTAGCAGGGCAGCGTTCACGCCCCTCTAGACTGCAAGCCTCGCTGCGAGGTGGCAGCGTGAAAGGCATCGGCCGCCGGCCGATGCGAAGGGGTCAGCGCAAACTGATCTTTCCATGATCAACCTCTACGCTGTCCTGCTGTACCCACACGCCGTATCCCGCCTACCGCGCAGCGCTGCTGCCGGGACAGGGCTGAACGGCGCTGACACAAAGACGCCGCATGGCGGCGGTGCCTGATGGCGATCCGGGATGACGGAGCGGCGGCTCCTGCCGTGCTCACGCTGGACGCCGACACCGCCCATCCGCTGTCGATCCGAGCCCGCTCGCTGGTCTTCGTCGACCCGGCATCCCAGGCGGTACTGAGCCTGATCGAGCGTGTGGCTCCGAGCATGGCGCCGGTGATGATCGAGGGCGACAGCGGCACTGGCAAGGAGTTGCTGGCTCGGCATCTGCATCGCCTCAGTGGCCGCGCTGGCCCGTTTGTCGCCGTCAACTGCGGTGCCATAGCCGAACAACTGGCCGAGAGTGAGCTCTTCGGCCACGAAGCAGGCGCCTTCACCGGCGCCCATGCCCGCCGTGAAGGCTGGTTCGAAGCCGCGAACCGCGGCACCCTGTTTCTGGACGAGATCGGCGACCTATCGCTGCCTCTGCAGGTCAAGCTGCTGCGCGTCATCCAGGAGCAGGAGGTCGTGCGCCTGGGATCACGCCGCCCGGTGCCCGTGGACGTCCGCTTGGTCACTGCGACCAACGTGGACCTGGGCCGCGCCGTGTCGGCCGGACACTTCCGGCTGGACCTCTACTACCGCCTGAACATTGCCCGCGTGCGGCTGCCACCTCTGGCCGAGCGGGTACAGGACATCGCACCGCTGGCACAGCACTTCCTGACCGTCTACAGCCGTCGCCTCAAACTGCCGCAGCCCGAACTGGGTCGCGACACCCTGCGCGCGCTGGAGGCGTACAGCTGGCCGGGCAACATCCGCGAGTTGGAGAACGTCATCCATTTCGCACTGCTGGTCTCCTCCGGCCAGGAGATCCAGCCCGGCCACCTCAAGCTCAACGGCGCCATCGCCACACCGGCCCGGCGGACCCTGCCTGAGCGCGGGCGGCTGCAGGCACTGCGTTCCGCACTGCACGAGCTGTTCGAGACGCCCGGAGCGGGCCTGTTCGCAGAGATTGAGCACACCATCGTGGAAGAGACCTATCGCGAATGCGGTTTCAACCAGGTGCGTTCGGCCGCGCTGCTGGGGCTCTCGCGCAACGTCCTGCGCACGCTGCTCAAGCGCCACGGCATGCTGCCCGATGGCGCGGATGCGGCAACCGACAGCACGCTGGAGGCCGAATCCGAACCCGACGCCCCAGGGCGCCGGTAAACGCGCCGCTCCGGCTGGGCGAGCACCGACGGCCCGCATCGGCCTAGAGGATGCGGGCCACCTCGTCAAAGCCGAACCGCGCCGCTCTTGTCGGCAACCTCGTGTCGTCGCCCACGCCGAGGTTGATCACGACCTCGGGCCGCCAGGGCTTGCCTTCGAAGAACTCGCGCGCCACAGCCGCAGCATCGAAGCCGGTGAGCATGCCGGTATCCAGGCCGATGGCCCGGGCAGCGAACAGCAGGTAGGCGGCCTGCAGGGTTGCGCTGCCCGTGGCCGTGGGTTCGATCAGCTCGGGCCACTTGGCAAACAGGGCCGGTGCTCCTGGATGGTCGCTGAAGCGCGGCAGGGTCTGCACGAAGCCGCTGTCCGACGCCAGCACCACGCTGACCGCGGCCGACATCACCTTGACGCGATTGCCGGGCGCCACGCAAGCCGCCAGCCGCTCGCGCGAGGCTTGCGAGCGCAAGAACAGCAGGCGTGCCGGCTGGCTGTTGAATGCGGTCGGCCCCCAGCGCATCAGTTCATGCAGCCGACGAAGCTGGTCGTCGCTGACAGGCGCCGACGTGAACAGCGAGTAGGTGCGGGCCTGATCAAAGAGCTGGCCAAGTGCCCACTCGGGCAGGCAAGAGCGCGTGGAGGACATGGTCTGCGCGGCGACATGCGGATGCGATCTACAACCCGTCTTCTTGCAGGTTTCGCGCCAGTTGATCGCCTGGACTCGCGGGCCACAGGCACCTGCGCAAACCACGGGCTCGGGCCGAGCAAGGCTGTTGGCATGCCAACAGCTGTGCATCAGCTCTGCTGATCAGGCAACAGCGCTTCAGCGCTCACACACGCTCGTTTCCCAGGTGAAACACAGCCAACGACTGTTGGCATGGAACTCGCAGTTCACCGGACTCAAGGCCGCGTGCAGACCGCATGGGCAATCAACACCGAGGACTGGGTTTGAGCTCCACCATCTCTGCCGGCAACGGCCTGAACGCCCCGGCTGCGGCCAGCACCGCGACGACACAGGCCTGGTTCACCCGCTGTCCTGTCCCCACCAGCTTCGCACTGGCGTTGCGCCGAGGTCTTGTCGAGGACGAGGTGGCGCGCCAGCCAGGCTACACCCTTGCGGCCCTGCAGTCATCCGGCGATGCCAAGGTGCAGCAGTCGCACTACACGCACACGCAGCCGAACTCGCTGCGCCATGGCGGCAACATCCCGGCCATCTACGCGCAGGCCAGCGGCGCCGACACCCGCGTCATCGGACTGTCGACCATCCGCCAGCCGCAGACCGTGCTCGTGTCCCCGGACTCGGGGATTCGGAGCGTGCGCGACCTGCTGGGCCGGCGGCTGCTGGTACTGCGCCGCGCCCATGAAGCGATCGACTTTGCGTACTACACCGCGCTTCGGACCTACGAAGTGGCACTGAACTCGGTCGGCTTCGGGCTGAGCGACGTGGAGATCGTCGAAGTGCCGGTGGCCGGAGCCTACATCGACGATCGCCCGCGCCAGAAACTGTCATCACAGGGTGCAGAGCCCGGGGTGGAGGGTCGCGGCGTGTCCACCTGGACCCACACCGTGCTGCCGTTGATACGCGGCGAGGTCGACGCGATTGCATCGGCCGGCCCGACCTCGGTTCAGCTGCAAGCCCAGCTGGGACTGCATGCGGTCTTTGACCAGGCGCAGCTCGCGCCTGCCCTGCAGGCCAACAACAGCCACCCGCTGCCTTTCACGGTCAACGCACGCTTCCTCGACGAGCATCCTGGCTTCATCGACCGCCTGCTGCAGCGCACGCTGCAGGCCGAGCGCGAGGCGCAGGCCGATCCAGACGGCGCCATCCACCAGATCGCCCTGGAACTCGGCCTGTCCGAGCGTGTGGTGCGGCAGGCCTACGGTCCGCATCTGCTGGACAACCTCGCCGTCGGCTTTGATCCGCAGGCCATCTCCGGCCTGCAGGCGCAGATCGACTTCTTGGCCCGTCACGGCGCCATCGCCAAGGCCTTCGACGTGAACAGCTGGCTGGCCCCTGAAGCCCTCGCGCGCGCTCGGCTCGGGGCCAGCCAGGGCAACCACTGACCGTCCGCGCTCCCTCACATCGCCCCTCGTCTTCGGCCCACCGCCATGGCCGCCCGCCCCCTTTTCGCAACGCAGTCCCCTCCATGACCTCGCCCATCTCCAGAAACGGCCTTGGCGCCGTGCCGCCCCACAAGCCCTTCACGGTCCATGCGGTTGCCGCAGCAGCCATGTTGTCCATGGTGCAGCTCGCCACCGCTCAGACGCCCAACAGCGCCGACCTCGGTGAGACCGTGGTCGTGGTCGGCACGACGCGCACCGACATCACGGCCTTGCAGAGCACTGCCCCGGTGGACCAGTTCAGCCGCGAGCAGCTGGAAGCCACGGGTGCCGTCAACCTCAGCGAGGCGCTGCAGCGACTCAGTCCTTCACTGCACTTCCCGCAGGGCGCCGTTTCGCCCATGGGGGCAGGCAACCCTCGGTCGATCTCGCTGCGCGGCCTGTCGCCGGAGCTCACGTTGGTGCTGGTCAACGGCAAGCGCCAGGTCGCTTCTGCCAATGTCACCACCGGCACGCCACCGGTGTACGCCTACGGTTCCCAGACCGTGGACATGCAGATGATCCCGCTCAGCGCGGTCGAGCGTGTCGAGGTGTTGCGCGACGGCGCCTCGGCGCAGTATGGCTCGGACGCCATCGCCGGCGTCGTGAACGTGATCCTCAAGAAGCGCCCTCGAGGCGGGCAGATCAGCGCCAGCTACGGCGAGTTCAGCCGACGTGCCGACAAACCCACGACAGGCCTGCAGGGTT
Organism: Burkholderiaceae bacterium; assembly: GCA_037190565.1. Classification (GTDB taxonomy): domain Bacteria; phylum Pseudomonadota; class Gammaproteobacteria; order Burkholderiales; family Burkholderiaceae_C; genus Rubrivivax. Next base: position 10,070 of record JBBCJV010000018.1, on the reverse strand, counting down.
GGCACGGCTTTGCACTGCCGGGTCAGGGCCACCTCACCTTGGGTTTCGACATCGAGCACTCGGCCCATGCCCCGCAAGGGCTGCCGAACCAGAACATCAACTACTTCGCGACCAACGCCAGTGGGCAACCGGTACTGGTGAACTCACCACTGCCGTTGCCTGCAGGGCTGACTCCCGACCCCCGCGAAGACGCCTGGGACCGCAGCAGCCACCTCTGGGGCTACCCGCCTTCGATCCGCTCGTACGCGTTGTTTGCCAACGCGGCATGGAGCCCCAGTGAGGCTTGGGAGGTCTATGCCTTCGGCACGGCCGGCTACAACCGCAAGCGTGCCGGCACCAACCACACCACCGCGGCCAGCAACCAGAACGTTCGCGAGTTGTTCCCCGACGGCATCGACCCCTTCACGATCGTCACCTCAGAACAGCTGACCGGCGCCGTGGGCGCGAAATACTTCGAGGAGTCGGTCGGCAGCTTCGACCTCAGCCTCAACGCCGGCCGCTTCGTCAAGAGCACGCTCTCGGCACCTACCGTCAACGCCAGCTTCGGCGTCAACAGCCCGACTTCACTGGAAACCGGTGGTGGTGACAACCGACTGGCCGCGTTGACGCTGGACTGGGTCAAGGACATCCCCGTCTCCTGGCTGCGCAGCCCGCTGACCCTCTCCGCCGGCGCCGGTCTGCGCCATGAACGGTTCGAGAACGTGGCCGGCGAGTACCACTCCTGGGCTGACGGCGGCGTGCTGATCCTCGACGGGCCGAACGCAGGCCGCTTTCCGCAGCTTCCCAGCGGCATTCGCCCGGAGGAGGCCACCACCGTCAGCCGCAGCGTACGAAGCCTGTACGTCCAGGCCGAAGGCAGCCTGAACAACAAGGTCGAGGGCGGCGTCGCGTTGCGAGCCGAGAACTACTCCGATTTCGGCTCAGCGAGCAGCGTGCGCGGCTCCGTGCGCTACGAATTCGTGCCCGCGTTCGCACTGCGGGCCACGCTGGGAACGGGCTACCGCGCACCGTCGCTGGGTCAGATCAACTACACCACGGGGTCCGGCGGCGTGCAGCCGTTGACCGGGGTCACGGTCAAGAACAAGGGCTTCCCTGTCGACCACGAAGTCGCGAAGGCACTTGGTGCCCAGGCGCTCAAGCCAGAGCGGTCGGTCAACCTCTCCCTGGGCGCGGTCTGGCGACAGGCACCGGAGCACTCGCTGGTCGTCGACCTGTTTGCCATCGACATCAAGGACCGCATCGCGCTGTCAGACGACTTCAACGTGGCCGACCCCATCGTTGCCGCGCTGCTGGCCCCTTACCGCGACATCCAGATCGCACGCTTCTTCACCAACGGGTTCGACGTCCGCTCCTACGGCATCGACCTGGTCCAGAAGTCGCGACTCCAACTCGGCGCTGCCGGCAGCCTGGACCTGACGCTGGGGTACTCCCGCGTCACCAACAAGGTCCGCAACGTTCGACCCAACACCGTGACCGGCCGGGACCGGCTGGTCAACCTGCAGGCCATCTGGTCTATCGAGGACTATGCCCCACGCGACAAGCTGATTGCTTCGGCCGCCTACCGTCTGGGTGCGCTGACAAGCACGGTGGCCGTGCGCCGCTATGGCAGCTACAGCGAGTCGCTCAGCGCCACTGCGCCGACGATCCAGACGTTCTCGCCGCAGTGGGTGAGCGACCTGGACTTCGTCTACCGCTTCGGCAACGGCGTCCACGTCGGCCTGGGAGCGAAGAACCTCTTCGACAGCCGTCCGGACGAGCAAATCTATCCCCAGAACAGCCGGCTCCTGCAGACGAACTACTCCAACCTGTCGCCGGAAGGCTTCAGCGGACGATTCGTCTACGTCAAGGGTGGGGTGACCTTCTGATGGCGGCCAGCGCTGCGCCCGGTCGCGGCAAGCCTGGGGTGCGGCCGCTGTGGTTCAGCCGCTGCCCGGTGCCCAGTGCGTTTGCCCTCGCCTGGCGCGGCGGTGCGCTGGAGCCGGGCACGGGGGTGCCGGAAGGCTGGCGCCTGCAGGCCCTGCAGGCGGTGGCGGACCGCGACGTCCATCAGGCGCACTACGACCATCGCTGGCCGGACCTGCTGCGCCACGGCGGGAACATCCCTGCCATCGTGGCGAGGGCCCGCGGCGCGCGTACGCGCGTCGTGGCCTTGTCATATCTATGGCAGGCCCAGAAGGTCCTGGTACTGCCATCCTCGCCGCTGCACGCTCCCGCCGACTTGCGCGGCCGGCGCCTGCACCTGACGCGCAGGCCCGCCGAGTTTGCCGACCACCGCTACCTGAGCCTGCGTGCCATCTACGAAGCGGCACTGGCCGAGGCCGGCCTGTCTGCGCACGACGTGCAGTGGGTCATCGCCGACCGCGACGACAGCTACGTGGATGCACGCGCACGACAACGTACCCACCGCGAAGGTCACGATCCGGTCCCTCAGCCGACACCAGGCGATGGCGCGCTGGCCCTGCAGGCCCTGTTGCGTGATGAAGTGGATGCAGTTGCCTGCGCCGGCCCCACGGCGCTGGAGTGGCAGGCGCAGCTAGGCCTGCGCTGCGTGTTCGATGCCGGTGCCGACGACACACCGGCGGCCAACAACAGTCAGCCGCTGGTGTTCGCCATCAGCGAGTCACTGCTGCGGGACCAAGCCGCGCTGGTCGAGCAGGTGCTGCTGGCCAGCCTGCGCGCACACGCCGACGCTGCAAGCTCGCGGTGGGGCCTGGCCCGCGCAAGGCGCTGGGTCGCCGCGGAGCTCGCCCAGCCCGAGCACCTCGTCGTCGAGGCCTTTGGCCAGCGCTTCGTGGACAGCCTGGCGCTCGGCTTCAACCCGGCGCATGTCGAGGCGCTTCGGCGCCAGGTGGCCTACCTGCATCGCCAGGGTGCCATCGCAGAGCCCTTCGATGTTGATGACTGGCTGGACCCGGGCCCGCTGGCGCGGGCTGGTCAGCGCCTGCAGACAACCCTCTCCTAGGAGTCCACCGTGAGCAACCCCTTGAAGATTCTCTGGTACATCAATGCCTCTGACGGCCGCTACCCTTGGAAGTCGGCCTGGCTGAAGGACCCGCAAGTCGCCGGTCGCTATGCCCCGGACACCCACAGGCTGCGCCGTCTGGCCAACACGCTGGACCGACTGGGCTACTACGGCGCGCTGCAGACCGGCGCACCCTGGATCACGTCGTCCAGCCTGATCCCGTTCACCGAGCGCCTGCGTTTCCTGATCCCGATCTATCCGGGGGTCTTCCCGCCGCTGGTACTGGCCGAGCAGGCCAGGGCCTTCGACCTCTACTCCAACGGCCGGCTGCTGTTCAACCAGATCAACGGCACCGAGTTCATCCTGCCGCAGTTGGGCGTCGAAATCGCCGACACCGCCCAGCGCTACGAGGCCAGCGCCGAGTACTGGACCCTCTTCAAGCGCCTGTACCAGGGGGACTACTCGCCGGTCGCCGGCAAGTACTTCTCGTTTCCGGGTGGCAACCGACAGGCCGGCGGCGCACCGCCCATCCAGGACCCGTACACGCCGATCTGGGGAACCGGCGCCTCGCCGCCCGGCGTGCTGCATGCCGGGCAGGTGCTGGACTACTACCTCACCTATCTGCACCACCCCCGCGTGCTCAAGCCGCAATTCGACCAGGTCCGCCAGGCAGCCGCGGCGAACGGACGCGAAGTCGGATTCGGCGTCCTGGCCGGCGTCATCGTGCGCGAGACCGAGGACGAAGCCTGGGCCCACGCGCGCTGGCTGCTGGAGCAGACCGGCGTAGAGGCCATCGTCAACGGCATCAACCAGCGCCTGAACTCGCGCGAGGGCCGCTCGGGCCTGGACAGCCTGTCCAGCGGCGACCCGCAGATCCAGGGGCGCATCGATGCGCTGCGCGCCGGTCGCCTTCCCGAGCGCGAGCTGCTGGAGATCGCGCCCAACCTCTGGTCCGGCGTCATCAACTACGCCTCGCTGGACGTCGAAGGCCGGCAAGGACGCGGCACGTACATCGTGGGCAATCCGCGCCAGGTGGCCGACCGCCTTCAGGAGCTGCAGGAGACCTTGGGGGTGGATGCCTTCATCCTCTCCGGGTGGCCTCTCATCGATGAAGCGGAGCGCACCGCCGAGCTGCTCTTCCCCCTGCTGAACCTCGACCTCAGCACGCCGCGGCTGCGGTCTCGCTGAGACCCGAGCGTGGCTGCGCACCAGGAAACACCGAACATGAGCACCTTCATCCACCGCCACCAACTCGCGCGCCAAGCCGTGGCTGCCATCCGTGCGCTTGCGCCGGGGCCCGAAGAACGAGAGACGGAAGCCGTGCGCCAGGCGCAGCAGCACCTGGCCAAGCTCGCGACGACCGAGGGCTTGTTCCCGACCCCTCACTTCCCGTTGAAGCGTCGCCAGTACAGCGGCTTCTATCGGCTGGACGAGCAGCCGGACCACGGGTACGCGCTGTACCTGGCGCTGCACGAACCCGGCGATCCGTTCCTCAACCCGCGTCCGCACACCCACGCCTCGTGGGCGCTGATCGCCGGCGTGAGGGGCAGCGAGACCAATGCACTGTACCGGCGGGCCGACGACGACGCCACGCCGCTGCGCGGGCGGCTGGCATCCGCCGGGCAGGTCGACGTGGCGCCCGGCACCGTGCTGCACATGGTGCGCGGCGACTACCACACCGTGGCCTACGCCGGCACCACGCAAGACGTGACGCTGCACCTGTACGGCATCGGTCTTGACTCGCCGCAGGGCCTCAAGGCCCCTTCCTTCCGCGCCACCGACAGCGACACGTACGACGTGGACGCACGCAGCAAGGCGTACTGGGGCGTGCCTCTCATCGCCCAGCACGAGCTGGAAGCGGCGCTGGCAGCCGGGCACCGGCTGGACCTGGTGCGCATCGACGCCGACGCAGCGACCTGGACCGCATTGGCCGCGCGTGTGGACGCCACGCCGGCCTGGTCGGCACAGCTGCGCCTGCACGAAGTGCCCGAACAGCTCGACCCGGCGCAGGTGGACGCCGAGGCCGCACCCGTGGTGCTGCTCGGCACCGCGCCCGCAGTCGAATACGCTGCCGAGGCCTTGGCCCGCCGCGGCCTGGCCGGCGCTGTGCGCCTGGACCCGACCGAGCTTGCCGGCGCACCCGCATGAGCAGCCCCACGCAACCGCAACACCACGAAGTGCAGCTGGCGGCCTGGCAGACACAGTTCGAGCGGGCACTGCAGGACACCGTGGAAGCCTTGCGACTGGCAGGTCTGGGGCACTACCGTGCGGCCGGCAACGTCGCCTGGCGCCTGCCCAACCAGCAGCGCCTGTTCACCGCCGTGATCAACGGGCTGCAGCCAGGCCCGGCATCGCTGGTCGACTTCGAAGACTTCGAGTCGCACCCGCACCTGCAGCCTGGCCTGAAAGAGGTGGTGCCGCTGCAGGTGGCCATCCTGCAAGGTCGCCCCGAGGCCAACGCGGTGATCCACCTGCACAGCCCCTACCTGACCGGCTTTGCCGCCGCCGCCCGGCCGCTGCCCAACAGCTACCCGCCATTGCTGGCGCGGGTCGACGGTGACATCCCGGTCGCCGCCTGGGGCCCACGATACGACCCGGCGCCCGTGCAGCGTGTCCTGCGCGAGCGTCCCGACGCCCCCGCCGTGCTGCTGGCCAACCACGGGCCGTTCGTCTGGGGGACCGATGTGGCTGACGCGACGCGCCTGCTGATCACGCTGGAAGAAGCCGCGCACGTGTTCTTTGTCGCACAGCAGCTCGGCGGCGTGGCGGCTGTACCCGCAGACGCCTACGCGCGTGTGCAGGCCGGCCGACGCCGCTTTGTGAGGCCCACACCATGACCGGCCAGGTTCCCCGGCGCCCGATCACCCGCCGGCGCCTGCTGTGCGGCGCCGCCACGGCCCTGATCGGCGCCCCCGGACTGTTGACAGGTTGCAGCCGCGACGCACCGGCCGACGGGGCCTGGCCCAGCGTCATCCGCGTCGGCGGCATGGCGGGCCGTGGCTCGCGTGTGGGCACCGGGGCGCTGGGTGTGGCCCAGCACCAGGGGCTGATTGAGCAGGCCTTCGCCGACACCGACACGCGCATCGAGTGGCTGCTGGTGGACAGCGGCGGCACCGGCATCATGGAGGCGGTCGCGAACCGACTGATCGACTTCAGCCTGTTCTCGGTACTGGCGCAGATCATCGCCCGTGCACGCGGCGTGCCGGCCACCGTGGTCGCCGCCAACAGTTACCAGGCCAACTACCTCGCGGTGCGCAGCGGCCTGCCGATCCAGGGGCCCGCCGACCTGAAGGGCCGCCGTGTCGGCGTGACCATCGGCGCCATCGGCCACCTGGGTCTTTTGCAGCTGCTGGACAGCCACGGACTGAGCGTGCGCGACGTCACCCTGGTGAACATGAACGGACCCGAGACGATGGCCGCCCTGGCCGCCGGTGAGGTCGACGCCACCCTGGGCGGCGCCAACCTGTTCCAGCTGGAGACGCGCGGCCTGGTGCGCATCGTCTACACCTCCTACGCCAGGCGCACGCGTACCAGCGGTTTCGCCAGCGTGCTGGTCCACGACGAGTTTCACCGTCGCCACCCGCTGGCCACACGGCGTCTGCTCAAGGCCTATGTTCAAGCCGTGCACTGGATGGCCCTGCCGGAGAACTTTGAGGCCTACGCCGAGTTTTCCAACCGCGGCTCGACCACGCCCATGCCGCTGGTGCACCGCTACCTGCGCGACGTGGACCTCAAGAACGCCTTCAATCCGTTGATCGACGACTACTACCTGGCCCGCTTTCGTGAGAGCGCCGCGGTGTGCCTGGACGCAGGCCTGATCCGCGAGCCCGTGCATCCCGACCGCTGGATAGACCGGCAGCTGGTGTACGACGTCGTCGACGAACTGGGTCTGGGCGGTTTCTGGTCGCGCTGGGACGCACACGGCGAGGAGCAGGCATGACCAGCCCGGCAAGCCCCGTTGGCCAGGCCCGTGCCGGCGGCGGTTGGCGCCGGGCTGCCAGCTCGCTGGCTCTGGCCCTGGCCTTCCCTGTGGCGGTGCTGTTGCTGTGGAGCGCGGCCAGCCATGGCGGTTGGGTACTGCGGGCCATTCTGCCGACACCCGGCGACGTGGCCGAGACCCTGGCACAGCTGTGGCGCTCCGGTGAACTCGCCGAGCACGTCCGCGTCAGCGGCTGGCGTGTGGTGCAGGGCTTTGCCTTCGGCAGCCTGGCAGGCGTCGTGCTGGGCCTGGCGACCGGCTTGTCGCGCCTGGCCGACGACCTTCTTGGCCCAACGCTGCGCGCCTTCTTCCAGGTGCCGACGATGGCCTGGATCCCGCTGTTGATCCTGCTGATGGGTACCGGAGAAGGCATGAAGCTGCTCGTCATCGCCAAGGCCGTGGCAGTACCCGTGTGCCTGTCCACCTTCGAGGGTGTGCGCAGCCTCTCCAACCACCACATGGAGGTGGCGCAGGTGCTTCGGCTGCGGCCCTGGACACGCTGGCGTCGCCTGGTGCTTCCTGCCACTTTTCCCTCGCTGGTCGGCGGCCTGCGCCTGGGCCTGACGGCCGCGCTGATCTCGCTGGTCGGCGTCGAGCTCGTCTCTTCCCTGGCAGGCCTGGGCTACCTGCTCAACCGCGGCCGCCTGGTGTTCCAGATCGACGTCGTCTTCGTGTCCATCCTTGTCATCGGCCTCATCGGCCTGACCCTGGACACGGTAATGCGCAAGCTGGACGCGCGTGTCGGCGCCTGGCGTCGCGGAGGACCCTGAAACCATGGACAAGACAACGACGGTGGGCAAGAACAGGCTGTGGCCGGCTACCTCTGCCCTGGCGGCAAGGCCACCCATCACGACGGAAGGGACGCTGGCGCGCCGCCGTGGTCTGCGGCGCTGGCAGCTGGGCCTGGCCCTGCCCTTGGGGCTGCTGCTGGTCTGGTCGCTGGTCGCAGCCGGCGGGCGCGTGGACGCCCGACTGTTCACCTCGCCCTGGGGGGTCGTGCAAGCTGCACGCGACCCGGTCGTGCGCGAGCTGCTGCTGGACGGCGTGCTGCTCAGCCTGTGGCGCAACGTCCAGGGGGCGCTCCTGGGACTGGCTGCAGGCTTGGCCTTCGGCGGCCTGTTGGGCTTGTCACCCATCGCGCGCCGTGTTCTGGGACCCAGCTTCCATGCCTTTCGCCAGGTCGCCACCTTCGCCTGGCTGCCGCTGATCACGGCCTGGCTCGGCCTCGGCGAGGCGACTTGCCTGTTGTTCATCGCACTGTCGGCCTTCAAGCCCATGGCCGTCAACGCCGAGCGGGGGTTCTCCACCGTGCCCGTCGAGTACCTCGAGGTCGCGCGGGTGCTCAATCTCGGTCGCTGGGGCAGCATCCGGCGCGTGGTGCTTCCGGCGGCCGTGCCGGCCCTGGTCGCCGGCGCCGAGTTGGGCTTCATCTACGCGTGGCTCGCCACCATCGGCGTCGAAACCCTGATCGCCTTCACCTCCGGCATCGGCAGCGTCATCCGAGAGGGGCAAGAGCAGTTTGCCATGGACATCGTCGTGCTCGGTATCGTCTCCATCGCGGCCATCGGCTTCTTGCTGAACCGCAGCGTGCACATGGTCGGCAAGCGATTGCTGCGCTACCGGGAGCTGTCGGCGTGAACGTACTCGGCAAGCATCCCACGGCAGCCCCAACGTCGAACGTCCCAGAGCCGGTACCCGCAGCCGCGCAGCCGGCGGCATCACAGCCCACGACGTCGCCGTTCCTGTCCCTGCAGGGCGTCGGCAAGACCTTCACGGTGGACGGGCGGCCGGTCGAGGCGCTGCATCACATCGACCTGGACATCGCCGAAGGCGAGTTTGTCGCGCTGGTCGGCCCCTCAGGTTGCGGCAAGTCCACGCTGCTGCGCCTGGTGGCCGGGCTCGAACAACCCAGCCTGGGCTCGGTGAGCCTGCATGGCCAGCAGGTCGTCGCCCCTGGCCTGGACCGTGGCGTCGTGTTCCAGGAGCACCGGCTGTTTCCCTGGCTGACGGTGTTCGACAACGTGTTGCTCGGGCTGGACACCAGCCCACTGGCCACCCAGGACAAGGCCGCCCGAGTCCTGCAGCACCTGGCGCTGGTCGGACTGACCGGCTTCGAGAACGCCTACCCCAGCCAGCTGTCCGGAGGTATGGCCCAGCGGGCGGCGATCGCCCGGGCGTTGATCGCCGGGCCCTCCATCCTGCTGCTGGACGAACCCTTCGGCGCCCTGGACCAGATCACCCGCGACCGGCTGAACATGGAACTGGCGCGCATCCACGAGGTGACGGGGCTGACCGTGGTGCTGGTGACCCATTCGATCCGCGAGGCGGTGCTGCTGTCGGACCGGATCGTGGTGATGACCCCGCGCCCGGGGCGCATCTCCTGCACCATCGACAACGATCTGCCGCGCCCGCGCAGCCTTGAAAGCCGCAACCACCCGTCCTTCGAGATGCTGGTGCGGCAGGGGAACAGCGAGCTTGAGAAAGGGTATGCGAATGGCTGACATGGCGACGAATACCCTGTCGAGACGCGCCTTCGACCAGATCTGGCCCCCGGCGGCGCTGCTGGTCGGCCTTCTGGTGGTCTGGGAGCTGGCCTGCCGGTTGCTGGGCATCGCCCCCTATATCCTGCCCGCGCCCTCGGCGATCTGGCTGGCGGTGACCACCAATTCCGGCGCGCTGGCCTTCCACACCGGCATCACCATGTTCGAGGCGGTGACCGGCTTCGTCATCGGTTCGGCCCTCGGCGCGATCCTCGGCACCGGCTTCGCCTATTCGCGGTTCCTGGAACGCGGTTTCCTGCCCTTCATCATCGCCGCGAACACCATCCCCGTCGTTGCGAGCGCCCCGAGCATCATCATCGGGTTCGGCCATGGCATGGCCTCGAAAGTGGCGGTGACGGCCTTCCTGTCGTTCTTCCCGCTGGCGCTGAACATGATGAAGGGCCTGCAAAGCTATGACCGGGTGGTGATGGACGTCTTCCACGTCGCCGCCGCCACGCCCTGGCAAAGGTTCTGGAAGATGCGGCTGCCGGGCGCGCTTCCTTACGTCTTCGTCGGGCTGAAGCTGAACGTCACCTTCTCGGTGATCGGCGCCATCGTCGCCGAATTCGTCCAGGCCGACCGCGGATTG
>JBBCJV010000017.1:0-152845 GCA_037190565.1 Burkholderiaceae bacterium | reverse complement strand
GGTGTGCCGGGCGCATCAGAACCCGCGTCGAGCAGCGCAGGGCGCGCGGCCCGCGCGCGCAGCGCGCCACCCCACCTGACTCGGCGCGGCTGTTCGAGCGAAGCGAGCAAGGCTCGCGCAGCGAGTTCCGCGCCGGGGCCGCGTGACCGAGCAGCGCAGAGCAGTCCGGCTGCAAGCCGGACCGCGGGTTCAGCCCGGCACACCGGCAGCGCCGCCGGCCGGCCGCGCCCATCTCCGATGAACGCCATCTCACCCCACACGCCGACCCCCTTCGTCAACGGCAGCATTGGCCCCACACTCCGCAGGCCCGCGCGCCCAACACCATGACCACCCCGCCCAACACGGAACAACCGCACCCCGCACATTCGCAGCTGGACCGCTACACCACGCCAGCATTGGTACAGGCCCTGGTGGACGACCAGCGCGGGGCTGCGGAAGCCGTGGCCCGGGCGGCCCAAGCGCTGGCCGCCGCCGTGGACGCTGCCGCGCCTCGCCTGGCCGCCGGTGGCCGCCTGCTGTACGTGGGCGCTGGCACCAGCGGCCGCCTGGGCCTGCTGGACAGCGTGGAGTTGCACCCCACCTTCTCCTGGCCGCCGGAGCGTGCGCTGGCCCTGCTGGCCGGCGGCGAGCGGGCCTTGTGGCGCGCCGTGGAAGGTGCCGAGGACAACACCGAACAAGGTGCCGCCGACCTGCGCGCCTTGCAGCCCACGCCGCACGACGTGGTGCTGCTGCTGGCGGCTTCCGGCCGCACGCCCTATGCGTTGGGGGCCGCCGCCGCCGCGCGCGAAGCCAGCGCGCTGACCGTGGGCCTGGCCAACAACCCCGGCGCGCCGCTGCTGGCGGCCTGCGAGCACGCGGTGCTGCTGGACACCGGGCCCGAGGTCATCTCCGGCAGCACCCGCCTGAAGGCCGGCACGGCGCAGAAGATTGCGCTGAACACCTTCAGCAGCGCAGTGATGGTGCGGCTGCACAAGGTCTACGGCAACCTGATGGTGGACTTGCGCGCCAGCAACGCCAAGCTGCAGGCGCGCGCGCTGCGCCTGACGGTGCTGGCCAGCGGTGCGGAAGAAGCCGCGGCGCAGGTGGCCTTGCAGGCCGCCGGCGGGCGCGTGAAGACAGCCGTCGTGATGCTGCTGGCGAACACCGGCGTGGACGAAGCCGAGCGCCGCCTGCAAGCCGCAGCCGGCAGTGTGCATGACGCGATCCGCGGCGACCGCGCCGACAGTGCCGTATGAACCCACCGCGGCTGCGCGCGCTGGACGTGTTCCGCGGCGCCACGGTGGCCGCGATGATCCTGGTCAACAACCCCGGCAGCTGGCAGCACCTGTACGGGCCATTGGCCCACGCGCCCTGGCACGGCGTGACGCCCACCGACCTGGTGTTCCCGTTTTTTCTGTTCGCCGTGGGCAACGCCATGGCGCTGACGCTGCCGCGCCTGCTGGCCGAAGGCGGCGCGGTGTACTGGCGGCGTGTGCTGCGCCGCACGCTGCTGATCTTTGCCGTCGGGCTGCTGCTGAACTGGAGCCCCTTCCTGCGCTGGGACGAAGCCGGCGCGCTGGTGCGGCGCTCCTGGGAGACGCTGCGTTTCATGGGCGTGCTGCAGCGCATTGCGCTGGCCTTCGGCGGCGCGGCACTGGTGCTGTGGTGGCTGCGGCGAAGTTCACCCGCGGCGGTGCTGTGGGCCGCGGCCGCGCTGCTGCTGGGCTACTGGGCCGCCTGCGTGGCCTTCGGCGCGCCGGGCGACCCGTACAGCCTGGAAGGCTTTTTCGGCACGCAGGTGGACCGCGCCGTGCTGGGCGCTGCCCACCTGTACCGCGGCGAAGGCGTGCCCTTCGACCCCGAAGGCCTGGTCAGCACCGTGCCCGCGGTGGCGCAGGTGCTGCTGGGCTGGTGGGTGGGCCAGGCCCTGGTCGATGCACGGCGTGTGGACGACGCCCTGCTGCGGCGCCTGTTCGTGCATGCCGCCGTCTTGCTGGTGCTGGCCTGGGCCTGGCAGCTGGCGATGCCGCTGAACAAGAAGCTGTGGACCAGCTCCTACGTGCTGTTCAGCGGCGGCTGCGCGGTGGCGGCGCTGGCGTTGTGCCTGCACTGGCTGGAGCGCCACCCCGGGGCGCCGCTGCCGGCCTGGGCGCGCCTGTTCGAGCCTTTCGGCCGCAATGCGCTGGTGATCTTTGTGGCCAGCGGCCTGCTGCCGCGCGTGCTGAACCTGGTTCGTTGGTCCGAAGGCCCGGCCGAGGACGGCAGCCCGCGCTGGACCACGCCGCTGCGCTGGCTGTGGCAACACGGCTTTGCCGGCCTCACGCCCGACCCGCGCCTGGACTCGCTGCTGTACGCGCTGCTGCAGCTGCTGCCCTGGGTGGCGCTGGCCTTCTGGATGGACCGGCGGCGCTGGTACATCCGTTTGTGAACGAACGCCATGCCCGACGACACGTCCACCGCACAACAGGCCATCGCCACCAGCGCCCAGCGGCTGCGCACCGCCGGCGGGCCTGCGTTCACGCCGCGCATCGCGGTGTTGCTGGGCTCGGGCTGGGGCGGGTTCACGGCGCAGCTGCAAGGCGCCACCGTGCTGCCCTACACCGAGCTGCCGGCGTTTCCCGCGCCGCGGGTGGGCGGCCATGCCGGCCAGGTGCACCTGGGCCGCGTCGGCGCGCATGACGTGCTGGTGCTGGCCGGCCGCCGCCACACCTACGAAACCGGCACGCCCGACGGCATGAACGGCGCCCTGCGCACGCTGGCGGCACTGGGCGTGCAGGTGCTGGTGCAGACCAACGCCGCCGGCAGCCTGGATGCCGGCCTGCCGCCCGGCGCGCTGATGCTGGTGGCCGACCACCTGAACCTGGTGCAGCGCTCGCCGTTGGTGGGCGACCCGCTGACTGCCGATGACCGTCGTTTCGTGGACATGAACGCGGCCTACGATCCGGCGCTGCGTGCGCAGGCGGCGGCGCTGGCCACCGCGGCCGGCCAGCCTGTGCAGGAAGGTGTGTATGCCTGGGTGCTGGGGCCGCAGTTCGAGACGCCGGCAGAGATACGCATGCTGGCGCTGCTGGGGGCACGCGCCGTGGGCATGAGCACGGTGCCGGAGACCATCGTCGCGCGCCATGCCGGCATGCGGGTGCTGGCGGTCTCGCTGATCACCAACCTGGCCGCCGGGCTGGGTGACGAAGCCCTGAGCCACGCCCACACCCTGCACACCGCCGCCGCAGCGGGCGACCGCGCCAGCCGCCTGCTGGCGGCGGTGGTGGGTGGCCTGAAGCTTTGAAGATCTGGTCCCTGCATGGGCTGCGCGCGCGGGGCGCGTGCGGGCTGGTGCTGTGGCTGGCCTTGCTGTCGGCTGGCTGCAGCACGGGCACCGACACCACGCCGGTACAAGCCCCGGTACAAGCCGGCCCGGTACAGCTGCGTGTGCTGGCCTTCAACGACTTCCACGGCCACCTGCGTCCGCCGCCGGGCGGCTTGCGCAGCGCCGGGCAGGCGTTGCCGGTGCCGGCCGGTGGTGCCGCCTACCTGGCCAGCGCAGTCACCGAGCTGACGCGCGGGCGTGAGCACCACATCGTGGTCGGTGCCGGCGACCTGATAGGCGCCTCGCCACTGTTGTCGGCGCTGCTGCACGACGAACCCACCGTGGAAGCCCTGGGCCTGATCGGCCTGGCGGTGTCGGCCGTGGGCAACCACGAGTTCGACCGCGGCGCGGCCGAGCTGCTGCGGCTGCAGGGCCGCGCGCGGTTCCAGTACCTGGCCGCCGGTACGGTGCACCGGCACAGCGGCCAGCCGCTGCTGCCGCCGTATGCGGTGCACCACTTCGACGGCCTGCCGGTGGCCTTCATAGGCCTGACGCTGAAGAACACGCCGCGGCTGGTCGTGCCCTCGGGCGTGGCCGGGCTGGTGTTCCGCGACGAGGTGCAGACCGTCAATGCGCTGGTGCCCGAGCTGCGCGCGCAAGGTGTGGAGGCCATCGTCGTGCTCATCCACCAAGGCGGCAGCACCGAAGGCGGGCCCAACGAATGCCCGGGCCTGGCCGGCCCCATCGTGCGCATCGTCGAGCAGTTTCACCCGGCGGTGGACCTGGTGGTCAGCGGCCATACACACCGCGCCTACGTGTGCCAGGTCGCCGGGCGCACGCTGACCAGCGCCGGCCAGCACGGCACCCTGCTCACGGCCATAGACCTGACGCTGGACCGTGCCACGCGCGACGTGGTGGCGGTGCGCGCCGAAAACCACGTGGTGCACCACGGCCGCCGGCCCGACCCGCGGTTGGAGGCGCTGATGGCCGCGGCCGAGCAGCAGGTGCAGCCGCTGGCCCGGCGCGTGGTGGGCCGGCTGGCCGGGCCGCTGACGCGCACGCCCGGCCCGTCTGGCGAAAGCCCGCTGGGCCAGGTGGTGGCCGACGCACAGCTGGCCGCCACGCGCGCGGCCGGGGCGCAACTGGCCTTGATGAACCCCGGCGGGCTGCGCCAGTCGCTGGTGCCCGACGGCGAGGGCCGTGTGCGCTACGAAGACCTGTTCGCGGTGCAGCCGTTTGCCAACCACCTGGTGACCATGACACTGAGCGGCGCACAGATCCTCGCGTTGCTGGAACAGCAATGGCATGGCCCGGCGACGGCGCGGCTGCTGCAGGTGTCCGAAGGCTTCGCCTACCGCTGGGACGCGGCAGCGCCGCCCGGGCGGCGTGTGCTGCCCGGCAGCGTGCGCCTGCTGGGCCGGCCGCTGGACCTGCAGGCCGACTACCGCGTCACCGTCAACAACTTCCTGGCAGAAGGCGGCGACCGCTTCGACGTGTTGCGGCAAGGGCGCGATCTGCAGGCCGGCACGCTGGACATCCAGGCCTTGCAGGACTGGCTGCAGCGCAACCCCGGGCTGGCGCCGGCGGCGCGGCCACGCATAGAGCGTGTGAATTGAACAACCGAGCTCAGTTGCTGTCCAGCAGCAGGCGCAGGCGGCAGCGCCGCCACACCGCGGCCAGCACCAGAAACACCAGCACGAAGATCAGGCCGGCCCACCACTCGGTGACGTTGTGCACCTGGTCTCTCAGCGGCTCGGCGAACATCGCCGACAGCAGCGTGTTGCCCAGGCCCAGCAGCACCAGCGCGCCGGCCAGCGCCACCAGCGCATGGTCCAGGCCGCGCGGCACCGCCAGCCGGCCGGCGGCCACAGCGCGGGCGATGGCGCCGCCGGCCAACACCATGTTCAGGCAGGTGAAGCCGAAGTACACCACCGTGCCGTAACGCCGCAGCCCGCGGTAGACAGGGCCCTCGGTGCCCAGGAAGGCGCAGTACAAGGCCAGCGCGGCACCGGCCATCAGGCCCAGCACGCACAACGCCGCGGTGCTGCGTCGGCTGGCGCCCAGGCCGGCCAGCCAGCGTGCGGCCAGCAGCCAGGTCAGCGCCTGCAAGGCCGCGGCCGGCAGCACCAGCGCGCGGAACAAGTGGTTGGGCAGCTCGTGGCGCGCCGCGCGGCTGATGGACACGCAGCCTTCCAGGAAGGGGTTGCAGGCCGGGATCAGCTCCAGCCGCATGGACAGCAGCAGCGCCAGCAGCGAGGCCAGCGCCGGCAACAGGCCGGCCAGCAGCGGCAGGGGCCAGGCCGCCAGTGGTGGAGGCGGCGGCGGGTTCGGCCAGGGCGGTGTCGGTGGTGGGGTGGTCACCATCGTGCGCCCTATGCTGCCACGGGCCCCGCGCCGGCCGCCGCTTGCCCCTGGGCAGTGTCTGCTCTCTGTGGGCAGCGGCGCCGGGCAAAAAAGAGGGCGCCGGGGAGGCGCCCTCACGAATCAGCGAACACGCGCCGGGTTCACCAGAGGTGGCCGGTCAACAGGTCGCCGCGCAGGAAGTAGACATGGTCGCCCACCTGCACGCTGCGCTGCAGTGAGATGTCGGCTTCGTCCATGGACAAGGTGGCTTCGTTCAGGGCCGGCAGGGCACGCAGGCTGCGCGCGGCCAGGTCCACCTCGAAACGCTGCAGCGCGCTGTGCCATTCCAGCCAGCCGCCGCCTACGCGGGTGGTGGCCGGCAGAGCGATGCGCGAGCTGCCGGCGCGGTCCAGCCAGTTGATGCCCTGGCGCGAGTGGTCCAGCGCCGTTTGCGTGGTGTTGTCGCCGAAGGCCAGGGCCGCCAGCTGGCGCGGTGCCGCCGGGTCGGACACGTCGAACAGCGACACCAGCACGCCGCCCAGCAGGCCTTGTTCGTTCACCTCGCGGCCCACGCCCAGCAGCAGGCCGGCCTCCGGCCCGCCCAGCGTGTACAGGTGGTCGGAAACACCCGGCACCTCCAGCTCGCCGGCCACGAAGGGGTCGGTGGGGTCGGACAAGTCCAGCACGTACAGCGGGTCCACCTGCTGGAAGGTCACCACGTACCCGCGCGGGCCGTCGAAGCGCACGCCGTGGACCTGCTCGTCGGGCTTGCCTATGTGCTGCGGGCGTTGTGTGTTGGGCAGCGTGGCCACGGTCTGCAGCGTGGCGTTGGACGTCTGGCGCAGCACCGTCAGACGCGCCGGGGACGGCGGCTTGGTGCGCTGCTGGGCATCGGCCAGCACCGCCCAGCCGTTGCGGCCGGTGAAGGTCAGCACGCGCAGGTCGCCGTTCCACTCGCTGAGGCGGTGCGACTTGTGCAGCGGGTCCCAGCCCAGGTGGCCTTGCACGCCGCCCGAGGCGTGGTAGCGCAGGTGGCCGCCGGGCTCCTGCGGCAGTTCGAAGCGGTGGATGTCGGTGGACATGTCCTCGGGGTAGAGGATCTGGTTGGCGCGCGGCACGTAGGCCATGCGCGTGGTGGCCACGTACAGGTGCGTGGGAGTCATGTAGACCGCTTCGGTGCCGCCGTAGAAGCAGCGGCTGGTGAAGGGCATGTCGGCGTTGCCGAGGTCGAACACCGTCACCGTGGTGAAGGCCACGCTCAGCGAGGCGTTGCCGCGCTGCATCAGGCACTGGTCTTCTTCCACCAGCAGGCGTTCGGGCTGGTTGCCCACGCGCACGCGCGGCAGCAGCTCGCCGGCGGTCATGCCTTGCAGTGCCGCTTCGCGCTGGGTGTCGTTCATGGGCGTCGGCCAGTTGTCCACGCGCAGCCAGGGGCGGTGCGTAGTGACCACCACCAGCGTGTCGCCCACCTGGCGGGCGCCCACCATCTGGCCTTCGACCAGCACGCGCTTGCCGGCCTGCGGCACGCCCGGGCCGGCCACGTCCACGCGCTGCACGCCCACCCACTGCTGCAGCCAGCCGGCCTGCGGGTCGCCGGTCAGCATGGGCTGCCGGGGGCAGTCCTGCGTGCAGACGTCGTGGCGCTGCCAGACCTCGCTGAGCACCGCCAGCAGCGGGCGCTGCGGGTGCAGCAGCAGGCCGCCCAGACCCGGGTTGAAGTAGGCGTCGCCATCCAGCATCAGCGTGCCGCTGCTGCGCAGCGCGCCTTCGGCGGTGCGCTCGTGCACCGCCAGCCGCGCATTGCGGGCGTTGCCGCTGCCCACGTGCAGCGCGTACAGGTGCTGGCCGTTGGTCTTCAGCAGGTCGGGTTCGTCCACCCCGGCCTCCTGCACCGCGCTGGTCGAATGCGCGGGCGACTCGGCGCCGCCCACTGGCGTGGCGGCCACCGGGGCGATGCCGCTGCCTACCAGCGCCAGCCCGCCTTCGCCGGCGGCGGCGCGGTCACGCAGCGTGCGGCGCACGGCGTCCAGCAACTCGCCGGCCGCCGGCGGGGTGAGCGACAGCGAAGACGCGCGGTCATCGCCGCCGTCCGGTGTGGCACGGCTGTCGCCGCCGCCACCGCCGCAGGCGCCCAGCAGCAGCGCCGCGGTCAGCGCGGCGGCCAGTGCAGCGCCCGGGGCCTTGCGGCGGGGCCGGGGGGGAGGGGGTGGGTGGCGCAAGTCGGTACAGGCTTCGGCAGGCATCGTCGGGCTCCTCTGGCAGGGCCGGTGCGCGGTGCCGTGTTGCAACAAATGCAAGGGCGCTGGGCGCAACAGCCGGTGACTTGACGGGGTGATGTTGATGGGTCAAGGCAAGTGTGGGAAAATTTCCCACACATTCCAAAGCCCTGTCAACCCAAAACCGTTACCAGCTGCAGCCCATCGCTGACCGTCCTGTTTCCGCCGCCCTAAGCTTGGGGCAGCCGCACTGCCCGCTTCGACGTCCCCCATGAGCCAACGCCCTGCCATCGTTCTCGCCCGCGTGCTGCGGGTGCTGCGGCCGCTGGTGCGTCTGCTGGTGCGCAGCGGCGTGACCTACACGGCGCTGGCGGCGGCGCTCAAGCCGGTGTTCGTGGCCGCGGCGCGCGAGGAGCTGCAGCGCCAGGGCATGGCCGGCACCGACAGCGCGCTCACGCTGCTGTCCGGCGTGCACCGGCGCGATGTGCGCGAGATGCGCCGCAACCCGCCGGCCGAGGAACTGCCGCCGGCGCCGCTGTCGCTGGCGGCCGAGGTGGTGGCGCGCTGGCTCAGCGACCCGCTGTTCCTGGCCATCGACGGCCGGCCGCGGGTGTTGTCGCGCGGCGGCCTGGGCGACCCCGACGGCTTCGATGCGCTGGTGGCCGGCGTCAGCAGCGACGTGCGGGCGCGGGCCGTGCTGGACGAGCTGCTGCGCCTGGGCGTGGTGCACGAAGAGCCCGACGGCGGTGTGCGCCTGGACCCCGGCGGCTTTGCGCCGCAACAGGGCTTTGACGAAATGGCCTGGCTGTTTGCCGACAACCTGCACGACCACGCTGCCGCGGCCGCCGCCAATCTCGAAGGAGGCGCTCACTTCCTGGAGCAGGCCGTGTTTGTCGACCGTATCAGCGATGAGTCGGCCGCCGAGCTGCAGCGCCTGGCGGTGGAACAGTGGCAACAGGCCATGCGGCGCGTGTTGGCGGCGGCGCAGCAGCGTTACGACGCCGACGCCGCGCAGTCGGCCCCTGGCCAGCGCAGCCAGCGCGCCCGTTTCGGCGTGTACTTCTACAGCGGGCCCGACGACCCGCCGCGCAAAACCCCAAGCGCGGCAGACGCCGGCACGCCGGCTCCGGCATCCGAACAGTCCCCAGGGGGCTCAGCATGACCATCACCTCCACCCCGGCCGGCTTGCCGGCCCGTCGGCCGCCACGGCCGCGCCTGGCTTCTGCGCTGGCCACCGCGGTGCTGGCGTTGTCGGCCCTGCTGGCTGCCTGCGGCCCCGGTGTGGGCGGCACGGGCACGGGCGTCAGCCCCAACGTGGGCCCGGCGCACTTTGGCGCAACGTCCGAGCCCCTGTGCGGCGCCGACTTCGCGGCGGCGCTGGACTGCGCCAGCCCTGCCGCCGGCACGGCCCCGCTGCTGCTGGCCGACGGCGACCCGGCGCAGCAGGCCAGCGGCCGTGTCGCCGACCAGCGCATGGAGCTTCGCTGGCTGTGCGAAGACTGGGCGTTCGAAGGCGACTGGGGGCGTGCAGCGCCGCCGCGGGGCCTGCGCTTCTACGGCACGGCGCGCAACGGCGACGGTGTCACGCTGGCGGCGATGCTCAGCGTGCGCGCCGAGGGCACGGCGCTGGTGGCGGAGCTGCAGGACGAGCTGGGCGTGGCGCTGGCCGGGCCCGTCACGCTGCAGCGCATGCCGGCCCCGGTGACGCTGACTCCCCGCTGCGGCTGAGGCCGGGCGCCACACTTTCGGTTCGCCTGCGCACCCGGCCGCCTAGAATTCGGCCAGCCCGTTTGCCGTGGCGAGCCCGGTGCGCGGGCCCGCGTGGCCGCCGTGGCGCCCACGCTTGCTTGCCGCGCACCATGCAGACATCGCCCTTGAGTTCCCTGTCCCCGCTGGACGGCCGCTATGCCGGTCGCCTGGCAGCCTTGCGCCCCTTGATGTCCGAGTTCGGGCTCATGCACCGGCGCGTGCAGGTGGAGGTGGAGTGGTTCATCGCGCTGTCGGACGCCGGCTTCGGCGAATTCCGCCCGCTGCCCGAGGCCGAGCGCGGCTTTCTGCGCGGCCTGGTGGCGCGGTTCTCGGAAAGCGACGCGCAAGCCATCAAGGACATAGAGCGCACCACCAACCACGACGTCAAGGCCGTGGAGTACTGGCTGAAGTCGCGCCTGCAAGGGCACGCCGAGCTGGAGCGCGCCGCCGAGTTCGTGCACTTCGCCTGCACCAGCGAGGACATCAACAACACCGCCCACGCGCTGATGCTCAAGGCCGCGCGCGAACAGGTGCTGCTGCCGGCGCTGGACGGGCTGATCACCACGCTGCGCGGCATGGCGCACAGCCACGCCGAGCGGGCCATGCTCAGCCGCACCCACGGCCAGACCGCCAGCCCCACCACGGTGGGCAAGGAAATCGCCAACGTGGTGGCGCGCCTGGCGACTGCACGTGCACGCATCGCCGCGGTGCCGCTGCCGGCCAAGATGAACGGCGCGGTGGGCAACTACAACGCCCACCTCGCGGCCTGGCCGGGGTTTGACTGGGAAGGTTTTGCGCGCGGCGTGGTTGAGCAGCGCCTGGGCCTGGTCTTCAACCCGCTGACCATACAGATCGAACCGCACGACGGCATCGCCGAGCTGTTCGACGCGCTTACGCGCTGCAACACCATCCTCATCGACTGGTGTCGCGACGTCTGGGGCTACATCTCGCTGGGCTACTTCCGCCAGAAGCTCAAGGCCGGCGAGGTGGGCTCCAGCACCATGCCGCACAAGGTCAACCCCATAGACTTTGAAAACGCCGAGGGCAACTACGGCCTGGCCAATGCGCTGCTGGCGCACCTGAGCCAGAAGCTGCCCATCAGCCGCTGGCAGCGCGACCTGACCGACTCCACGGTGCTGCGCAACATGGGCGTGGCCCTGGGCTACACGCTGCTGGCGCACGACAGCCTGGCGCGCGGCCTGGGCAAGCTGCAACTGGACGAGGCGGCGCTGGGCGCCGACCTGGAGGCCTCCTGGGAAGTGCTGGCCGAGGCGGTGCAGACGGTGATGCGCCGCCACGGCCTGCCCGAGCCCTACGAGCAGCTCAAGGCGCTGACCCGCGGCCAGGCCATCACGCGCGACAGCCTACACGGCTTCATACGCGGCCTGGCCCTGCCCGAGGCCGAACGCCAGCGCCTGCTGGCCATGACGCCGGCCAGCTACACCGGCCTGGCGGCCACGCTGGCGCGGAGCGTGTGACCATGGCGCGGCCCAGCTTCCCTCGCCAGCTCGCCGCCGCGCAGGCGGCCAACGATTCGATGCTGTGCGTGGGGCTGGACCCCGAGCCGGCGCGCTTCCCCGGCGAGTGGCAGGGCGATGCCGCGCGCATCTTCGACTTCTGCTGTGCCATCGTCGACGCCACGCGCGACCTGGCCTGCGCCTTCAAGCCGCAGATCGCCTACTTCGCGGCGCACCGCGCCGAAGATGCGCTGGAACGGCTCATCGCCCACATCCACCGCAGCGCGCCGCAGGTGCCGGTGATCCTGGACGCCAAGCGCGGCGACATAGGCGCCACCGCCGAGCAGTACGCGCGCGAGGTCTTCGAGCGTTACCGGGCCGATGCGGTGACGCTGTCGCCCTTCATGGGCTTCGATTCCATAGAGCCCTACCTGCGCCACGACGACAAGGGCCTGATCCTGCTGTGCCGCACCTCCAACCCCGGCGGCAGCGACCTGCAGGCGCAGACCCTGGCCGACGGCAGCCAGCTGTACGAGCACATCGCCCGCCTGGCGGCCGGGCCCTGGAACCGCGACGGCCGGCTGGGCCTGGTGGTGGGCGCCACCTACCCGCGCGAGCTGGCCCGCGTGCGCGAACTGGCGCCCACGCTGCCGCTGCTCATCCCCGGCATAGGCGCGCAGGGCGGCGATGCCGAGGCCACGGTGCGTGCCGGCTGGCGCCCGGGCGGCCCCATCATGGTCAGTGCCTCGCGCGCCGTGTTGTACGCCGGCAGCACGCTGCCCGGGTTTGCCGACGCAGCGCGGCAGGTGGCCGCCGCCACGCGCGAACAACTGCACCGGGCCAGGCCGCTGGCCTGAGGCCTTTCTCCCCGCGATGAAGCGCGACCCCGAGCACACCATGGATGCCGGTGCGCTCGCGGACGAAGACCTGCCGCTGCCCCGGGCCCGTCGTCGTTTCCCCACGCCGCGCGCGCGGGTGGCGCGCCTGCTGCTGGTGGTGACGGCCGCGGCCTGCGCCGGCGGCGCCGCGCTGCTGCTGGCTTTTGCCGCAGCGCAGCCCGGTGCCCTGGCGGCTGCCGGTGCCTTTGCCGCCGCCGGCGCCTTCGCCATCGTGGCGCTGGTGGCCGCCGCATCGCTGCTGGCGCCGCGCCGCTGGCTCAAGGCGGTGGCGCTGGTGGTGTCGCTGCTGCTGCTGGCGGCCATCGCCGGGCATGCGCTGCTGCTGGGCTGGGGCTCGGCCGCGCCGGGCCTGATGGCGCTGGGCCTGGCCGTGTGCCTGCTGTGCCCGGCCGCGGGCGTGCGCCTGGGCGGTGGGCTGGCGGTGTTGTCCACGGTCGTGGTGCTGGCCGTGGCCTGGTTCGGCCCAGCGCCGGCTTCGCCGCCGCTGGTGCTGCTGCTGGGCACCCAGCTCATCTGCATCGCTGCCGGCCTGGCCGGCGGTGCCCTGCTGGAGCGCGCCGTGGTGCGCGCCCGCGGCGAGGCCCGCGAACGCGAGCTGCGCTTCTCGCGCCTGCTGGGCCTGGCGGCCGACGTGTACTGGGAGCTGGACGCCCAGTACCGGCTGGTGGCCGCCTCGGCGCACGATGCCCAGGACCGCCCCACCGACTCGGCCTCGGCGGCCCTGGGCGCCGTGCCCTGGGAGCTGCCCAACTTCGGCTGCGACCACGACACGCTGGACCGCCTGCTGGCCGACCTGGACGAGCGTGCGCCCTTCCGCGACCTGCCGGTGCGCTGGACCGGCAGCGAAGGGCCGCCCCGCGCCTACCTGATCAGCGGCGAGCCGCGCTTCGACGAGCGCGGCGTGTTCAAGGGCTACTGGGGCGTGGGCCGCGACGTGACCGACGTCAACGCCGCGCGCGCCGCGCTGGTGGCCACCGAGACGCGCTACCTGGAGCTGTTCTCGCGCATCCCCACGCCGCTGGTGCTGCACCGCGCCGGCCGCGTCATCGACGCCAACCCGGCCGCGGTGGCCTTGTTCGGCCACCACGACCTGGACGCGATGCTGGGCGCGGACATGCTGTCGGTGTTCGAAAGCGGCGACTCGCGCGAGCGCGCGCGCCGCCGCCTGGAGCTGCTGCAAGGCCAGCCCATGGGCACCGCGCTGCCGGTGACCGACTTCCGCATGCTGGTGGGCCCGCGCCGCGTCTCGGTGCGGGCCACCGGTGTGCGTGTGGACGCCGAGGGCGGCCCGGCGCTGCTGTCCATCTTCGTGGACGACACCGAGCGCCTGGCGGCCGAGGAGGCGGTGCGCCGCTCCGAGGCCATGCTGTCGCACCTGGTGGCCACCAGCCCCGACCTGATCTCGCTGACCGACACCGCCACCGGGCGCTACGCGATGGTCAACCACACCTTCGAGCGCATCACCGGCTACGGGGCCGACGAGGTGGTGGGCCGCACCGCGCCGGAGCTGGGCGTGTGGGGCAGCGAGGCCGAGTACGAACGTTTCGAGTCCACGCTGCGCGAGCACGGTGCGGTGTCCGACCTGCCGGCGGACTTCGTCGTGCGCTCCGGCCAGCGTGTGCGGCTGCTGGTGTCGGCGGCGCCCTTCGTGATGGACCGCCGCGAGTACCTGGTGGTCAACGCCCGCGACATCACCGAGAGCGAACGCACGCGCCTGGAGCGCGAGGCCATACTCACCAACGCCTCCATAGGCATCGCCGTCACGCGCGATGGCAGCTTCGTGCTGGCCAACCGCCACTTCGAGCAGATGTTCCACTGGGCGCCGGGCGCACTGGTGGGCCAGCGCGGGCGCGTGGTGTGGGCCGACGACGAGGCCTACCGCCGCATAGGCGAGGAGGTCGGCCCGCGCCTGGCGCGCGGCCAGACCGTGGAGACCGAGCGCGAGATGGCGCGCCGCGACGGCAGCACCTTCCTGGCGCGTGTGCGGGCCACGCCCATAGACCCTTCGCGGCCCAGCACCGGCGGCACGGTGTGGATCATCGAGGACGTCACCGAGCGCCGGCAGTTCGAGCAGGCGCTGGCGCGTGCGCGCGACGACGCCGAGGCCGCCAACCGCGCCAAGAGCGCCTTCCTGGCCAACACCAGCCACGAGTTGCGCACGCCGCTCAACGGCATGATCGGCCTGGCCCGGCTGGCGCGCGACCCGGCCACCGAGGAGGCCCAGCGCACGCACTACCTGGAACAGATCGCCGAGAGCGCGCAGTCGCTGGCCGGCATCATCTCCGACATCCTGGACCTGTCCAAGATAGAGGCCGGCAAGCTGCAGGTGGAGGCCACCGCCTTCGACCTGGGCGAGTTGCTGCATTCGCTGCAGCAGACCTGGCACACGCTGGCCGACGCCCGTGCGCTGGCGCTGCACTTCGACGTGGAGCCGGCGGCACAAGGCGTGGTGGAAGGCGACCCGCTGCGGGTGCGGCAGATCCTGACCAACTTCCTGAGCAATGCGCTGAAGTTCACCGAACGCGGCAGCGTGCACGTGAGCGCGCGGCGCGAGGGCGACCGGGTGCGTTTCACCGTGGCCGACACCGGCCCCGGCATAGCGGAAGCCACGCGCGAGCGGCTGTTCCGCCCCTTCACGCAGGCCGACGAATCCACGACACGGCGCTTCGGCGGCACCGGTCTGGGCCTGTCCATTTGCCGCGAGCTGGCCACGCTGATGGGCGGCGAGGTGGGCGTGGACAGCCGCTTGGGCGAAGGCAGCCGCTTCTGGGCCGAGCTGCCGCTGCCCGTCACCCAGGCCGCGCCGCCTTCACCGCAGCCCGACGGCCCGCGCACGCTGGCCGGTGCGCGTGTGCTGCTGGTGGAGGACAACCCGGTCAACATGATGGTGGCGGTGGCCACGCTGCGCGGCTGGGCGGTGCAGGTGGCCGAGGCCGCCGACGGCCGCCAGGCCGTGGACGCGGTGATCGCGGCGCACGCCCAGGGCCAGCCCTTCGATGCCGTGCTGATGGACGTGCAGATGCCGGTGATGAGCGGTCACGAGGCCACACGTGCCCTGCGGGCGCACGAAGCCGGCCTGCGCCTGCCCATCATCGCGCTGACCGCGGCGGCGCTGGTCACCGAGCGCGACGAGGCCCTGGCCGCGGGCATGAACGACTTCCTCACCAAGCCCATCAACGACCCCGAGCGGCTGCGCCGCACGCTCTTGCGCTGGTGCGGCAAGCGGGCCTGAAGACAGCGCTCAGAGCTGCCGTATCGGTATCGGCCGCCCGGTGAGCCAGCCCTGGAACAGGCTGAAGCCCATCTCCCGGCACACCGCGGCCTCGGCCTCGGTTTCAACGCCTTCGGCCAGCGGCACCGAGCCCAGGTCGCGCACCAGGCGCACCAGGTCGCGCACCACGCGTTGTTTGCTGGCAGGGGCGCTGTCTAGGTCGCGTACCAGCGCCATGTCGAACTTGACGTAGTGCGCCGGCACCTCGCCCAGTTCGTTGAGCCGGGCCTGACCGGCGCCGAAGTCGTCGTAGGCGAAGGCCACGCCTATGCCGGCCAGCTGCGCCGCCAGCTCGCGCATGCGCGCGACCTCCATCACCGCGGTCTCGTGGATCTCCACCACCAGCTCCGGCGGCTGCGGCAGCGCGCGCAGGCGCCGCAGCGCGGCGAAGAACTCGTCGGAGAAGGTCTCGGCCGGGTGGGTGTTGACGAACAGGCGCGCACCGCGCAGCCGCGGCGCAGCCTGGGTGACGCCATGCGCGCGGAAGGCCTCGCTCAGCTCGGCCTCACGGCCCAAGCGCGCCGCCAGCGCAAACAGGTGCGCCGGCGACAGCGGCAGCTCCGGGTGTTCGCTGCGGCCCAGCAGCTCGTAGGCAAACAGCTGCCGGCCGGCGGCGTCCACGATGGGCTGCACCGCGGCCGACAACCCGCGGCCGGTGAGCAGCTCCATGAACTGGCGTTCGTGCGGTACGAAGCGCTGCGGCGCCGCGGCGCCGAGCTGCACGATCTGCGTGCGGTCGTCGGCGTCGTCGTCACGCGCCGGCGGCAGGGGTTCGGGGCCGCGCTGCAGGCCCAGGCGGTACTCGGCGGTGCCGAAGATCAGCACGTCGTCCTCGCCCACCACCGTGCTGCCCTCGGCGCGGCGGCCGTTGACGTAGCTGCCGTTGGTGCTGCCCAGGTCGGTCAGCCGCAGGCGGCCGTCGTGGCCGCATGCCAGCTCGGCATGCTGGCGCGACAGGCCGGCCAGCGGCACCACCAGGCCGTTGTCGGCTTCGCGGCCTATGCGCAGCGGCCACTGGCGTATGGGCTGCTTCACGCGCGAGCCGTCGGCGGCAATGCTCTCCAGGTACCAGGCGTCGTTCACGGCAGCGGTGCCTCTTGATGCAACAGCTGGGTGCAACGGCTACAGTGCCGCCAGCTTTCCAGGCGGCACTGTAGCGCCGGGGTCTGCGCTTGCCGTGGGCGTGTGTCACACCTGCCGGCCTTTCGGCGGCGTCTCAGCGGCGGTGTGTGCGGCCTTCCTCAGCCCGTCTGCCGGCTGTACAGGGCCGCGTGCTGCAAGGTGTAGTCAGCCAGGGGGCCGACGCGCGGTAGCGTGTCCGTGAGGTGCTCGGCCGGCTTCAGGTAGGCCTGCGCGTCCACCGGGGGCTGGGCGCCGCCGGCATCCACGCGCTGCACGCGCAGCGGCACGCGCACGTAGCCGCCCGGTTGGTCCACGTCTTCCAGCACGTCCATGGCGGCCAGGGTGGGGGCGTCCACCTCGTACAGCTCGCCGTGCACCTGCAGGCCCTGGCCGGGCGTGTTCAGCAGCCAGGGCACGCTGCGTTCGCCCACCAGCATCAGGGGCAGCGGCTCCACCGTGCGGTAGCGGCCGGGCACCGGCGTGCCGGCGTTGATGGCGAAGTTGGGAAAGCCGGCCTTGAGCGTGCCGTAAACGAAGAGGAGGGTGGGCATGGCGCGTGTCGGTGGCTGCGCCGCTATGGTGCCATGCGTTGCGCGCGACGAAGCGCGGCGCCTGCGCGATGCTAGGCTTGCGCCATGTCCCAGCAAGCCCCGGTGGCCGGCGATGTGTTGACCGGCGCGGTTGACGGCACGCCCGCGCCCGGCGGTTGCCGCAACTGCGGTGCGCCGCTGGCCGGCGCCTACTGTGCCGCCTGCGGGCAGCCGGCGCACCTGCACCGCAGTTTGTCGGCCATGGCGCACGACCTGCTGCACGGCGTGCTGCACTTCGAAGGCCGCTTGTGGCGCACGCTGCCGCAGCTGTTCTGGCACCCCGGCCGGCTCACGCGGCGCTACATCGACGGCGAACGCGCCAAGTTCGTCTCGCCGATCGCGCTGTTCCTGTTTGCCGTGTTCCTGACGTTTGCGGTGCTGCCCTTCACCGGCGCGGCGCTGCTGGGCGGCAACCCCGAGGCTTCGGCGCAGGTGGCGCGCGGTGGTGTCAGCGTGTCTGCCGGCTCGTCCGAAGGGCTGGCGCCGGCGCTCAGGCGTGCCAACGAAGAAGTCCGCCAGCGCACCGCCGAGCTGCAGCAGGCCCTGGCCGCGCCCGACCTGGGCGCCGACCAGCGCGCGGCGCTGGAAGAAGAGCTGGCCCGCCTGCGCGACACCGGTGCGCGGCTGGACGGCATCGCCGCCATGACCTGGCTGGGCACCGGCACGCTGGCCGATGCGGTGAGGCGCGCCATGGACAACCCGCGCCTGCTGGCCTACCGGCTGAAGACCAACGGCTACAAGTTCTCTTGGGCGCTGATCCCGCTGAGCCTGCCCTTCATGTGGCTGCTGTTCTGCACGCGCCGCGGCCTGCCGCTGTACGACCACGCGATCTTTGTCACCTACTCGATCGCGTTCATGATGTTCCTGCTGGTGCTGCTGTCGCTGACCGCGGCCGCCGGCGTGCCCGAGGGCCTGTGGAGCACGGCGCTGATGGTGATCCCGCTGGTGCACCTGTACCGGCAGCTGCGTGGCGCCTACGGGGTGACGCGCCTGGGCGCGCTGTGGCGCCTGGCGGCGCTGCTGGTCATCATTGCCGGCGTGATGATGATCTTCATCGCCGGCCTGCTGGTGCTGGGGGTGCTGGACTGAGCCTGCGGCGCGGTGCCTGGCCACCGCAGGCCCTAGACTCGCGCCCACCATGCCCCGCCCCCACCTGGAACTGCTGGCCCCGGCCCGCGACGCCGACATCGGCATAGAGGCCGTGAACCACGGCGCCGACGCCGTCTACATCGGGGGCCCGGGTTTTGGTGCGCGCGACAAGGCCGGCAACAGCGTGGCCGACATCGCCCGCCTGGCGGCACACGCCCACCGCTACGGCGCGCACATCTTTGTCACGCTCAACACCATACTGCGCGACGACGAGCTGGAGCCGGCGCGCCGCATGGTGTGGCAGCTGTTCGAAGCCGGCGCCGACGCGCTGATCGTGCAGGACATGGGCCTGCTGCAGCTGGACTTGCCGCCGCTGCAGCTGCACGCCAGCACGCAGACCGACATACGCACGCCCGAGAAGGCGCGCTTCCTGCAGGACGTGGGTTTTTCGCAGATGGTGCTGGCGCGCGAGCTGGACCTGCGGCAGATACAGGCCATCAGCGCCCAGGTGCACGAGGCGGTGCTGGAGTTTTTTGTGCACGGCGCGCTGTGCGTGGCCTACAGCGGCCAGTGTTTCATCAGCCATGCCGTCACAGGCCGCAGCGCCAACCGCGGCAGCTGCAGCCAGGAATGCCGCCAGCCCTACACCGTGCTGGACAGCCAGAACCGCATCGTCGCGCACGACAAGCACGTGCTCAGCCTGAAGGACAACGACCAGAGCGCCAACCTGCAGGCCCTGGCCGACGCCGGCATACGCAGCTTCAAGATCGAGGGCCGCTACAAGGACATGGCGACGGTGAAAAACGTCACCGCGCATTACCGCCGCCTGCTGGACGACTTGCTGGAGCGCCGCAGCGACCTGCAGCCCGCGGCCTCCGGCCGCTGCAGCTTCACCTTCACGCCGCAGCCCGAGCAGGGCTACAACCGCGGCGGCACCGACTATTTCGTCAACGGCCGCAACGAAAACATCGGCGCCTTCGACAGCCCCAAGCACGCCGGCCTGCCCGTGGGCCACGTGATGAAGCTGGACGCCGAAGGCTTCGAGCTGGACACCGGCGACCCCGGCGTACTGCTGAACAACGGCGACGCGCTGACCTGGTGGGACTTGCAAGGCGAGCTGCAGGGCGTGCCGGTGAACACGGCCACGCCGCTGCCCTCACCCCCTGCGGCCACGAAGGGGGCCGGTGGCGGCACACGCTGGCGTATCGTGCCCAACCAGCCCCCGGCCACGCTGAAGGACTTGCGCGCCGGCACGGCCATCAACCGCAACCGCGACATGGCCTGGGAACGCCTGCTGGCCAGACCCTCGGCCGAGCGCCGCATACCGCTGGACCTGACGCTGGCGCAGGTGACGGTGGACGGCGCCCCGGGGTTTGAGCTGGCGTTGAAAGACGCCGACGGCCACCGCGCCGCCGTGCGTGTGGCCCACCCGCACCAGCCGGCCAGGGACGCCGCACGTGCCGAGGCGCAGCTCAAGGACAGCCTGGCCAAGCTGGGCGGCAGCATCTTCCAGGCGCGGCGTGTGCGTCTGGCGCTGAGCCAGCCCTGGTTTGTGCCGGCGGGTGTGCTGAACGCGCTGCGCCGCGACGCCGTGGCCGCGCTGGAAGCGGCGCGCGCCGCGGCCTTCACGCGCCTGCCGCGCGCGCAGCCGGTGGAGCCGCCGGCGCCTTACCCGGACGATGCGCTCAGCTACCTGGCCAATGTCTACAACCACCAGGCTGCGGCCTTCTACGCGCGCCACGGCGTGAAAGTGGTGGAAGCGGCTTATGAAAGCCACGAAGCCCTGGGCGACGTGAGCCTGATGATCACCAAACACTGCGTGCGCTACAGCCTGAGCCTGTGCCCCAAGCAGGCCAAGGGGGTGAAGGGTGTGCAGGGCACGGTGCGCGCCGAACCGCTGACGCTGGTGCACGAAGACCTGCGCTACACGCTGCGCTTTGACTGCAAGCCCTGCGAGATGCACGTGGTGGGCGCCATGCAGCCGCATGTGCTGAAGGCCTTGAACAGGCAGGCGCGGGCCGAGACTATCAACTTCTACCGGACGCGGCCGGGGGCGCGGGTTCAGGGCGGCTGAGGCCGCAGTGGGCAGCCCCTGAAGCCCAACGCGTTCAAGCGTGGGGATGCGACGGCCACAGCGGACAATCACGCATGACCCGCTCCCATCCCGCCGTTGGCGCTGCCGACGCCGCTGCGCCTGCTGCTGCCGCTTTCACCAGCCTGCCCCTGCCCCCGCACATGCAGGCCAACCTGCAGCAGCTGGGCTATGTGGCCATGACGCCCATACAGGCCGCCAGCCTGCCGCTGGCGCTGGCCGGCCGCGACCTCATCGCGCAGGCCAAGACCGGCAGCGGCAAGACCGCCGCCTTCACGCTGCCGCTGCTGGCCAACCTGAACCCGCGGCGTTTTGCGGTGCAGGCGCTGGTGCTGTGCCCCACGCGCGAACTCGCCGAGCAGGTGGCGCAGGAGGTGCGCCGCCTGGCGCGCGCCGAGGACAACATCAAGACCCTGGTGCTGTGCGGCGGCTCGCCCATCCGCAACCAGCTGGCCAGCCTGGAACATGGCGCGCACATCGTCGTGGGCACGCCGGGCCGCATCCTGGACCACCTGTCGCGCGAAACGCTGGCACTCGACGCGCTGAACACCCTGGTGCTCGACGAGGCCGATCGCATGCTGGACATGGGGTTTGCCGACGACATGGCCCAGGTCATCAAGGCCTGCCCCCCGGCGCGCCAGACGCTGCTGTTTTCCGCCACCTACCCGGACGGCGTGGCCAAGCTGGCCGCGCGCTACCTGCGCAACCCGCAGGAGGTGAAGCTCACCGAGCGCCATGCCGCCAGCAAGATACGCCAGCGTTTCTACGAGGTGACCGACGACCAGCGGCTGCACACCGTGGGCCTGCTGCTCAACCACTTCCGCCCCGTCAGCACGCTGGCCTTCTGCAACACCAAGCAGCAGTGCCGCGACCTGGTGGCGGTGCTGCAGGCGCAAGGCGTGGCGGCGCTGGAGCTGCACGGCGACCTGGACCAGCGCGAGCGTGACCAGGTGCTGGTGCAGTTTGCCAACCGCAGCTGCAGCGTGCTGGTGGCCACCGACGTGGCAGCGCGCGGGCTGGACATCGCGCAGCTGGAAGCCGTGATCAACGTGGACATCACGCCCGACGCGGAGGTGCACACCCACCGCGTGGGCCGCACCGGGCGCGCCAGCGAAGACGGCTGGGCCTTCAGCCTGGCCAGCCTGGACGAGATGGGCGCCGTGGGGCGCATCGACGAGATGCAGGGCCGCGCCAGCGAATGGCACCCGGTGAGCGAGCTGTCGGCCAGCGCCGGCGCCCCGCCTTTGCAGCCGCCGATGGTGACGCTGCAGATCCTGGGCGGCCGCAAGGAAAAGATACGCCCCGGCGACGTGCTGGGCGCGCTGACCAAGGACCTGGGTCTTGAAGGCGCGCAGATCGGCAAGATCAGCGTCAACGAGTTCTCCACCTACGTGGCGGTGGAGCGCAGCGTGGCGGACAAGGCGCTGCGTGGGCTGAACGCCGGCAAGGTCAAGGGCCGTTCGGTCAAGGTGCGGCGGCTTTGAGCGCCTTTGCCGCGCTGGGCCTGTCGCAGGCGCTGGTACGCGCCACCGACGAGCTGGGTTATGCGCAGCCCACGCCGGTGCAGGCCGCCGCCATACCGGCAGTGCTGGCCGGGCGCGACGTGCTGGCCATGGCGCCCACCGGTTCGGGCAAGACGGCGGCGTATGGGCTGCCGCTGCTGCAGCAGCTGGGGGACCAAGCCCGGCCCGCCACACCGGGGCGTGCCCAGGCACGGGTGCTGGTCCTGGTGCCCACGCGCGAGCTGGCGGCGCAGGTGGACGAGGCGCTGCGCCTGGTGCGGCGCTTCCTGGCGCGGCCGCTGAAAGTGGGGCTGCTGCATGGCGGCGTGTCCATCAACCCGCAACTGATGGCCTTGCGCGGCGGGGCCGACCTGGTGGTGGCCACGCCGGGCCGTTTGCTGGACGTGGTGGCGCACAACGGCCTGGACCTCGCCGCGCTGCGCTGCCTGGTGCTGGACGAGGCCGACCGTTTGCTGGATGCCGGTTTTGCCGACGAAACCGCGCGTGTGCTGGCACTGCTGCCGGCGCGCCGCCAGAGCCTGCTGTTTTCCGCCACCTTCCCGGCGGCGGTGCAGGCTTGGGCCGGCCGGCTGCTCCATGAGCCGGTGCACGTGCAGGTGCCCCGGGTACCGGCGGCACCGCCAGCGCCGGGGCCGGGGTGGGCCGAGACGGCAGAAACTGCCGCCACGGCACAGGTGCCGGCCGCGCAGGCTGAAACCCCCGAGCCCGCCAGCCCCTTGCTGCAGGAACGGGCCATCGAGGTCGACGCCAACCGGCGCACACCGCTGCTGCGCCACCTTCTGCAAACCCAGGCCTGGTCGCGTGTGCTGGTGTTTGTAGCCACCCGGTATGCCTGCGAGCACGTGGCCGACAAGCTGCGCCGCGCCGGCGTGGCCGCGGCAGCCTTCCATGGCGATGCCAGCCAGGGGGCCCGACAGCAGGCCCTGGCGGCCTTCAAGGCAGGCCAGTTGCAGGTGCTGGTGGCCACCGACCTGGGAGCCCGCGGCATCGACATTGCGCAGTTGCCGGTGGTGGTGAGCTACGACCTGCCGCGCTCGGCCGTGGACCATGTGCACCGCACGGGCCGCACCGCGCGTGCCGGCGCACCGGGCCTGGCGGTGAGTTTTGTCAGCACCGGCAACGAGGCGCACTTCCGCCTGATAGAAAAACGCCAGGGCCGCCGCGTGCCCCGCGAGCAGGTGGCGGGGTTCGAGCCGGTGGCAGGCGCCGCCCCTGCCGCCGCGCCGGCGCAGACGGCAGGCGGCATCAAGGGCCGGCGACCCAGCAAGAAGGACAAGCTCCGGGCCGCCCGCGCCACCGGCGCTTGAGGCGCGCCACGCCAGGGCTCCAACCGCGTGCGACGGTGCACGCCGTCTCACTACCATGCACGCTGTGGCGCAGGCTGGGCCTCGCCGCAAAACCGGAGGTCTTGATGGAAACACAGGAACTGCACCGCGGCCGCCTCATCGACCACTTGCAACTGGTGGTGGCCGACTTGCCCGCCAGCCGCCGCTTTTATGGCGCCGTGCTCGAAGCCTTGAAGATACCCATGGGCGGCGAAGCCGACGACTACTTCTGGGCCGACGAACTGTTTGTCTCGACGGCCCAGAGCGCCGCTGCCCAGGGGCGCCTGACCGGCCGGCACCACCTGGCCTTCCAGGCGCAGGACCGCAGCATGGTGGACGCGTTCCACCGCGCCGCGCTGGCCCATGGGGGGCGTGACAACGGCCCGCCCGGCGAGCGGCCGTACCACGCCGGCTACTACGCCGCGTTTGTGCTGGACCCGGACGGCAACAACATCGAAGCGGTGTTCCACGGCCCGGCCACACGCAGCGCGGCGTCGGTGAAGATCACGTTCTGAATACGCTCTTCGCGAGCGCGCGCCGGGCCTGACGGGTGCCGGTTCAGAACATCGTCGATCGGTGCGCCGCCGCCCCGGCCAGTGCGCCGCTGCCCACGGCCAGCGCCACATTGCCCGCCGGGCGCGTGGCGTCGCCGCAGGCAAACACGCCGGGTACGCTGGTGTCCTGCGTGGCGCCCACCTGTATGGCCGGGCCGGGCGGGCCGTCGCTGAGCGCGCAGCCCAGCTGCTGCGCCACGGGGCTGGCCAACTGCGTGCGGGTTGGGGTGAACAGGCCGTCCATGGCCAGCGTGCGGCCGTCTTGCAGCACTACGTCGGCCGTGCCGGTGATGCGTGCCACGGGCACGGACTCCACCCGTGTGCCGCGCCGCGCCAGCAAGGCCAGCTCGTCGGCCGACGGGGTGAAGCTGCCGTTGAGGAACAAGGTGGTGTGCCCCCAGTCCGGCAGCATCACGCCATGGTGCAAGGCCAGTGGGCCCTGGGCGATGATGCCTATGGCGGCCCTCGCCTCTCCGGCCTGCAGCTCGTAGCCGTGGCAGTAGGGGCAGTGGAACACGCTGCGGCCCCAGCGATCGGCCAGGCCGGGCACGGGCGGCAGTTCGTCGCGCACGCCGGTGGCCAGCACCAGCCGGCCGGCGCTGACGGTTTGTTCGCCCACGCGAAACTGCAGGCGCCCGCTGCTGGCCACCTGGGCGTCTTCGGCCAGGCCGGCCCGCCATTGCACGCTGGGGTAACGCAGCAGTTGCCGGCGCGCCTCGGCGGCAATCTGCGCCGGCGGGCGGTCGTCCTGCGTCAGGAAGCCGTGCGCCCTGCCGACGGCCTGGTCCACAAAGCGGTTGCGGCGCTGCCCGGCGTCCACCACCAGCACCCGGCCGCGGGCGCGGGCCAGTTGCAGCGCGGCCGACAGGCCGGCGTAGCTGCCGCCTATGACGGCAAAGTCAATGTCCAGTGTGGCCATGCACATGCGCCTGCAAGTGGTGCGGCTGGCGGCCCGGGCGGGCTTGAGGGGCGTTCAGCCGGCGATGAAAGTCCCGCGACAAGGCGGCCAGCGTCACGCTGCCCAGCCGCTTCAACAGCAGGGCCTCGGCTTCCTGCGCGGCACCGCCCAGCGTTTCGTTGACGGCCTGGGCGACCAGGCAGCGGGGCCGGTCTTCGCGAAACCCCAGCGACACCAGCGCCGGGGCGCCCAGTGCTGCGTGCACGTCGCGCAGCGTGATGCGCTCCAGCGGGCAGCTCAGCACCCAGCCGCCGCCATGCCCCTTGGCCGAGCTGACGAAGCCGGCTTCGCGCAAGCCCGCCATCAGCCGGCGCAGCACCACCGGGTTGGTCTGCATGGCGGTGGCCAGCAGCTCGGAGGTGCAGGGGCCGGGCGACTCGGCCATGTGCAGGAGCACGTGCAGGACGTCGGAGAGCCGATGGCTGGATGTCATGCAACATTATAAGTTGCATGATGGTGTCCTTGCGGCTCTGCAGGCCATCTGCCGACCTGTGGCCGGGCACCGCCGCAGCGACCAGGCTACGCCAATGGCGAAGCCTGCCTCTGGCAGAAGCGACTTGTGGGGCGCGGCGGGCAAAGCAAGACTGGCCGGCATCGTCGTTTCTCGACGTCTCGACCGGAGCTGTCCATGTCAACGCGTTTCTTCCCGCTCTACAGGGCCCGGCCTTGTGCCCTGTCGCCAGCGCTGGCCACAAGCCCAGGCCGACGCACGCGGTTGTGGCTGTGCCTGGTATTCGCTGCTTGGGCAGGCGGCGCTGCGGCCGGTGCGCCACCGTTGCCTGCGCAGAGCACCGTCACCCCTGAGCAGCAGTTTCAGGTGGGTTTGGAGGCGCAGTCGCAGCGCGACTACGCGGCCATGCTCGCGCAGCTGCGCCAGGCCGCGGCGCGCGGTAACGTGGAGGCCCAGGAGATGCTGGGGCTGGTGCTGCTGGTGGGGCCTACGCTGTACGGCCCGGCCGTGCGGGCCGACCGTTGCGAGGCCGGGCAATGGCTGCGCCGGGCCGCCGACCAGGGCAGCCTGGTGGGCGTGGCGCAACTGCACTTCCTGAGCCGCCTGCGGCAGGCGCCTGATGGTGTGGAGGTGTGCGCCGGTTCGGGCAACTGAGCCTTCGCGGCGCGTGGACCGTGCTCGCGCCGGGTTCGGGCCTTGCCGCTTCCCCCTAAAGGCCGATGTGGTCATCGGTGTCTGCGGTGCTAGCCTTGGGCGTTGTGCCGCCTGCCGCGCGGATGTTCGTGGCGTCTCCAGGGAGACAGATGCCATGATCCAGCAGGCCGACGTGACCTCGGGGTTCGATGTGGAACTCCTGCTCAGCGAAGAGCTGGTGCGCCAGTTCCTGCTGTGCTCCATGGAAACCGGCTCCATCCCCTGGTGGTCGCAATCCAGCGGCACCAAGAAAGATGGCACGCCCTACCGCACGGCGACGGTGCTGCACCCGCCGGACAGCCTGCGCGAGCGCAGGCTGTACCCGGTGCACCCCGGCTTCGAAGGCCAGGAACACCCGTTCCGCGATCTGCTGGACCTGGCCTATTCGGCCCGGCACGACGAGTTTGAGCTGCGCTTCCTGGCCGAAGACCCACTGAGCAACCCTGCCAGTGCCGACCTGTTGCTGCGCCTGTACCCCAGCATCGTGGATCTGCTGGCGACGCCGCCCCTGGTGCTGATCAGCAACGTGGCCCCGGTCGACCTGCACCTGTCCTTTGACGTGGTTTTCGATGCGCGGCCCGACGGCCTGATCGACAACATCGGGCTGCAGCTTGAGCTGATGGACGTGAGCGGACCGCTGATAGGCGCGGCCGAGGCGCTGGGTCAATCGAAGGCAAACATCCTCGCCGACATGAAGGAGCAGATCGACCGCCGCGTGCCCTTCGCACTGGCCGGTGGCGGCGCGCTGCAGGCGATCGCGACGCGCAAGTTCACCGGGGGCGACGGGCCCAACGCCATCGGCGTCTACATCAACCTGGCGCTGCAGGCCACCGAAGCGCCGAACTCGCTGCACCCGCCGCGCGGCCACGTGGTCTTGGCGCGCAACCTGCTGGCGCCCGGCGCCCGCATCGCCTTTGCCTTCCCGGCGGCGACCTACCGCAAGCTGGGCGACGACTTCAAGTTCAAGATGGCCGTGCCCGGCGACCAGCCCGGCCAGTTCCACTATCCGCTGATGGATGGCGACAAGCGCATAGGCCAGATCAAGGGCGTCTCGGTGTATGCAGAGCGGCGGCTGCCTGTGGGCGGCGGCGCGCCGGCACCGGCCTTCACCAACGTGCTGGTCATCGACATCCACGGTGAATACGCCATCGACAACTTCTTCGACCCGGACTTCCACCTGCGCATACGCCTGGTGCCCCAGGTCGGCGACCGCGGGCTGCTGGACTTCGACATCGACTTCGACCTCAGTTTCAGCGCCGCCGCGCAGATCATCGCCCTGTTCCTGACCGCGGCGCTGAGCTTCGTGATGCCCAAGCTGGGCCTGTCGCTGCTGTTCCTGTCGGTGCTGACCTTCAAGCTCATCGAAAGGGTGGGCGCCGGCGCGGCACAGGCAGCGGTGCGGGGCGAACTGGACCGCACCTCGTTTCTCGACACGCTGCCGCACAAGCTGATTGTCGAAACTCGGCGCTGGGACCCGCTGTACAAGACGCTGCACAGGCTGGAGGTGGCCGACACCTCGCTGGCGGTCAACGACGCGGGCTTTGCAATGGACGCGCGCGAGGTGTTCATAGGCAGGCGCTGCGTGCCGCTGTCGAACGCGGTCGTGCGCGCAGCAACGCGCGATGCCGAAGGCGCTGTCGACGGGCTGGTCTACCGCGCCAACGACATTGCGGGCGTCATCGACACCGACCTCGTCGCCGTGTACCCCGCCACCGACCGCATGCCCTTCGTCGCGCTGCTGCCGCCTCAAGGCACGATCGAATCGCACCGCGTGGCCCTGTCCATGGAACAGGTTCTGGAACGCATCGCGGCCCAGGACCGGCATCTGACGGGCCTGGACTATGCACCGCGCAAGATCCACCTCGTGCGCAACACCATCGCCCGCATCCTGGCGATCTCGAAGACGGAGCTGGCGGAGATCGAATCGCTGGCACGCAGCCGCTTGCGCACCGAACTTCGCAGCAGCGCCGGCGCGGCGCTTCGTCAGCAGGCCCATGCAGAACTGCTGGCCGAGCTGAACCGCGAGCCCGGGGAGGACGAAGTCAACGCCCGGTTGGAGGAACTGTTGAAACGCGCGGTGGACGCGGCCCTGCCGGGGCGGCTGCTCATCGAGACCGACGCACGCATGCGCTTCGATCTTGCGCCGTACGAGTTTGCCGCGCTGCAGCGGCGCGACATCGTGGTGCTGGGGCGCAACCACCTGGAGATACGCCAGCTCAAGCGCAACGGCAAGACGACGGTTTTCTACCGCGACTACGAGCGCCCGTTCGAGCCCGACACGCCCAAGCACGACAACCTGCGCGCCTTGCCGCGGTACAAGCCGCCGGTGGCTTGAGGCAGGGCGCGGCGTCTTGCAGATACCGGGTCTGATGCGACGGCGACAGCGCCGGGGTCGTCAGCTCGGCATCGGCCCAAAAAAAAGCCCTTGATTCGTGAACAAATCAAGGGCTTGGAGTCTGGTGGCCTGGGGCGGAATCGAACCACCGACACGCGGATTTTCAATCCGCTGCTCTACCAACTGAGCTACCAGGCCGAGCCGCGCAGTATAGCCTGGGCGGCCGCCCCTGCCGGCGGCTTGCGGGCCGGCTACAGCCCGCCGCGGCGGTTGCGCGTGAGATCCACCCCCAACTGCTTGAGCTTGCGGTACAGGTGCGTGCGCTCCAGGCCGGTCTTTTCGGCCACGCGGGTCATGGAGCCGCCTTCCTTGGCCAGGTGGAACTCGAAGTAGCTCTTTTCGAAGGCGTCGCGGGCCTCGCGCAGCGGGCGGTCCAGGTCGAAGCTCTGTTCGGCGCGCAGCGCGCCGTCCACCACCACGGCCAGGGCTTGGGCGCCGGCGGTGGTCAGTGCGCTGCCCAGGCCATCGGCCAGGGCCTCGCCGGGCGCGGGTTCGCTGCCGCCGCGAGGCGCCGAAGTCCGCACCAGCGCCTGTTCCACCGCGCGCAGCAGCTTCTGCAGCGTGATGGGTTTTTCCAGGAAGGCGCTGGCGCCGAACTTGGTGGCCTCCACCGCGGTGTCTATGGTGCCGTGGCCGCTCATCATGATCACCGGCATCGCCAGCTGGCCGCTGGCGGACCACTCTTTGAGCAGCGTGATGCCGTCCACGTCGGGCATCCAGATGTCCAGCAGCACCAGGTCGGGCCGCAGGGCTTCGCGCACCTGGCGGGCCTGGGCGGCGTTTTCCGCCAGCTCAACGGTGTGCCCCTCGTCGGTGAGGATCTCCGAAAGCAGGGCCCGGATGCCGAGTTCGTCGTCTACGACCAGTATGGTTGCCATGGGGTCAGTGCA
This sequence comes from Burkholderiaceae bacterium, assembly GCA_037190565.1. GTDB lineage: Bacteria > Pseudomonadota > Gammaproteobacteria > Burkholderiales > Burkholderiaceae_C > Rubrivivax. The sequence continues at coordinate 123,945 of JBBCJV010000017.1, read as the reverse complement.
CCCGCTGCGTCTGGACGGGCACCGCATGGGCGGTGGGTGTCGCAGCCACGGCGAAGTTGGAAAATGATAGCGAAACGCGCGCGCCGGTCACCGGGGCGTCGGGGTCGTCGCCTTGGTGCAGGTTGGCCACGCGCAGCCGGGCGCCGTGTTCGTCGGCGATCTTCTTGACCACCGCCAGGCCCAGGCCGGTGCCTTTGGCCTTGGTGGTGACATAGGGTTCGAAGGCGCGCTTGAGCACCTTGTCGGCAAAGCCAGGGCCGTCGTCCAGCACCGTCAGCCGCACCGCGCGCAGCTCGCCGTGGTCGCCGCGCGCGCCGCTGACGGCCAGCTCCACCAGGCCGTCGGGGCGGTCGGCCACCGCATCCAGCGCGTTCTGCACCAGGTTGTGCACCACCTGGCGCAGCTGCGAGGGGTCGCCCAGAACCTGGGGCAGGCCGGGCTCCACCTGCGCGGTCAGCAGGCCGTTGTCCAGGGCCTGGCCATACAGCGCCAGCACCTCGCCCATCAGCGCGCCCAGGTCTACCGGCTGCATCTGTGCCGCCGGCAGCCGCGCGTAGTCGCGGAACTCGTTGACCAGCGCCTGCATGGCCTGCACCTGGCTGACGATGGTGTTCACCGAGCGCAGCAGCAGCGCCTGGTCGGCGCCTTCCAGCTTGTGCTCCAGCTTGTAGCGCAAGCGTTCGGCCGACAGCTGTATGGGTGTGAGCGGGTTCTTGATCTCATGGGCCAGGCGCCGCGCCACCTCGGCCCAGGCCGCCGAGCGCTGCGCCGAGACCACCTCGGTGAGGTCGTCGAAGACCATCAGACGGGCTCCCGGCGCCGCGGCTGCCTGGGGGCTGACAAGCTCGGGCAGCACCGCACCGCGCACCAGCAGCGTCAGCGTGGTGCCGTCGCCGCGGGCCAGTTCGAAAGACTCCTGCCAGGCGTCGCGCTCGCCGGCTTCGGGGCTGTTGGCCAGCAGCTCGAAGCGCTGCTCCACCCGCTGCGAGATCTCGTGCAGGCCTTCTATCTCCGACAGCCGGCGCCCGCGCCAGGCCAGCAGCGGGCGCTGCAGTATGCGTGTGGCGCCGGGGTTCACGGTGTCTATGCGGCCTTCGCGGTCGAAGACGATGACGCCGGCGGTCAGTGTGTCCAGGATGGTCTGCAGCCGCGTGCGCGCGCCTTCCAGCTGCAGCATGCCGCGCTGCACCTGCGCACGCGCGTCGGACAGCTGCGCCGTCATCTGCGCAAAGCTGCGCGTGAGGCCGCCCAGTTCGTCGCTGCTGGCGAACACTGGCTTGGCGGTCAGGTCGCCGGCGGCCACCTGGCGCACGCCATCGGCCAGCAGCAGCAGCGGCTGCGCCAGCTGGTTGCCCAGCAGGATGGCCAGCAGCACCGAGGCAAACACGGCCAGGATCAGCGCCAGCGTCAGCGTGCCTATGTACATGCGGCGCAGGCTGTCGCGCGCCAGCGCCCGCTGCTGGTACTCGCTGTAGGCGGCCTGCACGGCCAGCGCGTTGGTGGCCAGCGTGCGGTTGATGGGCTGCACCACCATGAGGTAGTGCTCTTCGCCGGCGGTCAGTGCGATCTCGCTGCGCGGCACGCGCACCAGCGCGCGCACGCGCGGGCCCTGGCCGGTGTCGGAGACGGTTTCGTCGTCCAGGCCTTCGATCTGGCTGGCGCCGCCGGCCAGGCGGGCCTGGCGCAGCAGCAGCGGCGGCGGGCGTTCAAAGGGCCCGGCCAGCGCGCTGCTGCCGGCGGCCGCCAGCAACTGGCCGCTGGCACCCACCAGCGCGGTTTCGCTGGCGCCCAGTTGTTCGCGCATCCGCTCCAGTTCCAGCGGGTGCAGGCTGGGGCCGGCGTCGGCCAGGCGCAGCGCGGCGCTGCGCGACTTGCTCACCAGGTCGGTGGCCAGCGTGTCCAGCGTGCCCTTGCCCAGCGCCAGGCCGGCGTCCAGCGCGCCGGCCAGCCGCACGTCGAACCAGGCTTCGATGCTGCGCGTGGCGAACTGGTACGAGACGGTGTAGATCACCAGCCCCGGCAGCAGGCCCACCAGCGCAAAGATGCCCGCCAGCTTGATCAGGAGCCGGCTGCCGAACTTGCCGCGCCGCGCGCGCAGCACCAGCCGCACCGCCACCCAGGCGATGACCGCCACCAGCAGCGCCGCGACCGCTACGTTGACGACAAACAGCCACACGAAGTGGCGTTCGTAGAAGCCGCCCTCGGCGTCGCCCACGCTCAGCACGAAGGCCAGCACCAGCCCGGCGCCGGTAGCGGCCACCAGCGACACCACCCAGGCCCAGCGTGCGGCCTTGCTCATGCCGGCCCCCCGTGCGCCCCGTTGCCGGGTGAATGCGCCGAACGATCCCCTGACGGGATGCCGGCCGGCGTGCCGGGGGTGGACACCGGGTGTCTCATGGCGCGGGCTCCACCTGCAGCGTGCGCGACACGCCCAAGGCCCACTCGCCGGTGCCGCCCAGGCCGAACTGCATGGGCCCCGGCAGCTGGCCGGTGTCCAGCCGGTAGCTGAACTGCAGGTAGTAGCTGCGGTCGGGGTCCAGCTGGGCCAGTTCGGCCAGCCGCCAGCCGGCGCTGCGCGAGGCGGCGCTCAGCGCATCGGCCAGCGAGGCGTAGCTCTGGTTGAGCCCACCCAGGCCCACGCGCCAGCTGTCGGTCAGCGGTTGGTAGGCGATGCGCCACGAGCGCGACACGCGCGCCACGCGCTGGTCGCGCCAGTACCAGCGGCTGCGCAGCAGCGTGGCCTCGGCCAAGAAGTAGATGGGCACGCCGCGCTGCAAGGCTTCTTCCACGGTGCGCGGCAGCGATACGCGCACCGCGAACTCCAGGTTCAGCGCGCCTTCGTCGCGGCTGGTCTGCAGCAGTGCCAGTTCCACCCCCTGCGCCCGGGCCGGCGCGCTGCCCAGCAGGCAGGCGGCCGCCAGCAGCAGGACCACCCAGCCCTGCAGCAGCGTTCGGAAGACCCGCGGCGGGCACATGGCGTGGTCGGTGTTGGGGGGCGGGAGTGACTCAGCCCTTGCGCAGCAGCGCGTAGTAGAAGCCGTCGGCGGCGGGCAGCGGCTCGCCTGCGGTGCCTGCATTGTCGGCCAGCGGCAGCAGGTGGCCGGGCGAGGCGGGGTCTATGCGCGCCGTCGCGCCGGGGCAACGTTGCAAAAATGCGTCGATCTGCCCCTGGCCCTCGGCCCGGAAGATCGAGCAGGTGGCGTACAGCAGCCGCCCGCCGGGGGCCAGCAGCGGCCACAGCGCGTCCAGCAGCTGGGCCTGCACGCGGGCCAGCGCGGCCACGTCGTCAGGCCGGCGCAGCCAGCGCACGTCGGGGTGGCGGCGCACGATGCCGCTGGCGGTGCAGGGCGCGTCCAGCAGGATGGCGTCGAAGGGCCGGCCGTCCCACCAGTCGGCCGGCCGGCGCGCGTCGGCGGCCTTCAGCGTGGCCTGCTGGCCCAGGCGGTTCAGCGTTTCCTGCACACGCGCCAGGCGCAGCGGGTCGCTGTCCAGCGCCGTCAAGGCCAGGTCGGCCAGCTCCAGCAGGTGGGCCGTCTTGCCGCCGGGGGCGGCGCAGGCGTCCAGCACGCGCGCGCCGGCGGGCAGCGCGTCGTCGCCAGCGCCCAGCAGCAGCGGCGCTGCGCGCTGCGCGGCGGCGTCCTGTACCGAGACCTCGCCTTCGGCAAACCCCGGCAGGGCCTGCACCGGGCAGGGCTGGGCCAGCACCACGGCCTGGCCACCCAGCGCCGGCTCGGGCAGCAGCGTGGCGGCGCGGCCTTGTGCGGCCAGGCGCTGCAGGTACTGCGCGCCGCTGCCGCGGCGGGCGTTCACGCGCAGCGTCATGGGCGGGTGCTGCTGTGCCGCCAGCAGCAGCGGCTGCCAGGCGGTGGGCCAGTCCTGCCGCACACGTTCTATCCACCACAGCGGGTGGTTCCAGGCGCCCAGCGGCTGGTGCTGTGCCGCGGCCACCAGGGCCTCGCGTTCGCGCACGAAGCGGCGCAGCACGGCGTTGACAAAGCCGGCGGCGGCCGGCGCGCGGTGGCGCATGGCGGCCACGGCCTGGTCCACCAGGGTGTGGTCGGGGTAGGGCGGCGCTTCGCCGGCGGCCTGCGCCGGCCACAGCAGCGCCAGTGCGGTGACCAGCAGCGCGTCTACCTTGGGCGGCGGCGTCTTGGGCGCCATGGCGGCGCGGGCGGCCTCGGCGCTGCCCAGCCAGCGCAGCGTGTGGAAGCACAGCGCCTGCACGCCGGGGCGCAGCTCGGCCGTCACGCGCGGCAGCGTGTCGTTCAGCGAGCGCCCGGCGCGCACGGCCTGCACCATGTCGGCGGCGCCGTCCAGCAGCCGCCACAGCGGCACGGTGGGCGAGCCGCCGCCCGGCGCGGGCCGGGGCGGCAGGGAGGAACTGGAGAGATTGGACAAGACCCCGGACATCGGGGCAGTCTAGCGGCGGGCGTACCATGCCCGCCCGCCAACGACCACCGACGCCATGGCCCGCAATGCCTTGCCCGCTGCTGCCGCCGGCAGCCAACGCCTCCTGCACAGCGAGGAGGAGCTGGCGCGCCTGCCGGCCTCCGAGCGCATACGCTGGCGGCTGGTGGCGGCCGACGCTCGCTGGCACGCCAACGACAACATCGCCGCCCACGTGCGCGAAGGCGAGCTGGAAGAGCTCAAGGCCGAGGTGCAGGGCAAGGTGCAGGAGTTGCTGCGCGCGCTGGTGATAGACACCGACAGCGACCACAACACGCAGGAAACCGCCAAGCGCGTGGCCAAGATGTACGTGGACGAGGTCTTCCGCGGCCGCTACCAGCCCATGCCCGCGGTCACCGAGTTCCCCAACGCCGAGCGGCTCAACGAGCTGATGATCGTCGGGCCCATCACGGTGCGCAGCGCCTGCAGCCACCACATGTGCCCCATCTTCGGCAAGGTGTGGATAGGCGTTCTGCCCAACGAGCACAGCAACCTCATAGGCTTGAGCAAGTACGCGCGCATCACCGACTGGGTGATGAGCCGGCCGCAGATCCAGGAAGAAGCGGTGGTCATGCTGGCCAACGAGCTGCAGCACCGCGTGCAGCCCGACGGCCTGGCCATCGTGATGGAGGCCGACCACTTCTGCATGCACTGGCGCGGCGTCAAGGACACCGATGCGGCCATGGTCAGCTCGGTGATGCGCGGCGCCTTCCTGGAGAACGCCACGCTGCGGCGCGAGTTCCTGTCGCTGCTGTCGCGCAAGCGCCCGGGCTGAGCGGCCGCAGTGCCCGCCGGGGGCAGGGCTTTGACCGGCTTCCGCGCGTAATCCCTGATCGCCGGCCGGGCCAGGCTGTATATATTCGTTCTTGCTTATATCAAGATCGAAGCACCGTGGACATGCCATCCTCCTTGCCCGGCCGCGTGCAGAAGGCGCCGGAGAGCTTTCTGGACCGCCAGGGCATCGCCAGCGTGCAGCGCGAGGCGCGCGACGGCCGGCGCGACTTCCTGCGCGGCGCCTTTGCCGCGGCGGTGGCCGGCGGTGCCGCGGCCGCAGCGCCACCGGCGCGCGGCCAGGCCAACCCGGTGCCGGCCGAGGGTGGTGACCCGCACATCCTGAACCTGCCGGCGCACAGCACCGGCCTGGGCCAGCCGGTGGTGTCCGACGGCTACGGCCTGCCGTCCAAGTACGAACGCAATGTGCAGCGCCGCCAAAGCCCGGGGCTGACGCAGACCAACCAGGCCAGCGTCAGCTTCGCGCCGCTGCAAAGCCTGTTCGGCATCGTCACCCCCAGCGGGCTGCACTTCGAGCGCCACCACCAGGGCTGGTGGGACATAGACCCCAGCCAACACCGGCTGATGCTCAACGGCAGCGACGACAAGATGCTGCGCCGGCCCATGGTCTTCACCATGGACGAGCTGATGCGGCTGCCCAGCGTCAGCCGCTTCCACTTCATCGAATGCGGCGCCAACACCGGCATGGAATGGGGCAACGTGGCCGTGCCCACCTGCCAGTACACGCACGGCATGATCAGCTGCAGCGAATTCACCGGCGTGCCGCTGAAGCTGCTGCTGGACATGGCCGGCGCCGACTACAAGCGCGGCCGCTTCGTGCTGGCCGAGGGCGCCGACGGCTCCAGCATGACCCGCACCATCCCCATGGAGATGGTGGAAAGCGGCGAGGTGCTGGTGGCCTACGGCGCCAACGGCGAGATGCTGCGCCCGGAAAACGGCTACCCGCTGCGCCTGGTGGTGCCGGGCGTGCAGGGCGTGAGCTGGGTGAAGTACCTGCGCCGCATCGAGGTGGGCGACCAGCCCTACGGCGCCAAGGACGAGGTGCTGCACTACGTGGACCTGATGCCCGGCGGCCTGCACCGCCAGTACACCAGCATCCAGGAATGCAAGAGCGTGGTCACCACGCCCTCCGGCGGCCAGGTGCTGCTGGACCAGGGCTTCCACGCCATCACTGGCCTGGCCTGGAGCGGCCGCGGCAAGGTGCAGCGGGTGGACGTCAGCGTGGACGGCGGGCGCAACTGGCGCACCGCCAAGCTGCAGACACCGGTGCTGGACAAGTGCCTGACCCGCTTTTCCATCGACTGGGTGTGGGACGGGAAGCCTGCGCTGGTGCAAAGCCGCGCCACCGACAGCACGGGCCATGTGCAGCCCACCTACCGCCAGTTGCGCGCGGCGCGCGGCTCGCGTTCGATCTACCACAACAACGCCATCCAGACCTGGTGGGTGCAGGCGTCCGGCGAGGTGAAGAATGTCCAGCTCTCGTGAGCTTGCGCGGGGCCGCGGCGCTGCGCGGCTGCCGGGCTTCCTGTGCGCGCTGGCGCTGCTGTTGTGCAGCAGCGGGCCCTTGCTGGCGCAAACCACCGCACCGGCGGCCCAGCCGGCCGCCAGCGCCTACCCCGGCGTGGGCCGGGCCGCCACGCCCAAGGAGGTGGCGGCCTGGGACATCGACGTGCGGCCCGACTTCAAGGGCCTGCCGCGCGGCGCAGGCACGGTGGCGCAGGGCCAGGACGTGTGGGAGGCCAAGTGCGCCTCCTGCCACGGCATCTTCGGCGAGAGCAACGAGGTGTTTGCGCCGCTGATAGGCGGCACCACGGCCGAGGACATGCGCCGCGGCCGCGTGGCACGGCTGACCGACGAGTCCTTCCCCGGCCGCACGACGATGATGAAGCTCTCGTCGCTGTCCACGCTGTGGGACTACATCAACCGCGCCATGCCCTGGACCAACCCCAAGACGCTGAGCGCCGACGAGGTCTACGCCGTCACCGCCTTCATCCTGAACCTGGCCGACGTGGTGCCCGAGGACTTCACGCTGTCCGACGCCAACATCGCGCAGGTGCAGCAGCGCCTGCCCAACCGCGACGGCATGACCGTGCAGCATGCGATGTGGCCCGGCCGGCTGGCCGGGCAGGCTGCAAAGCCTGACGTGCAAGGCAGTGCCTGCATGAAGGACTGCACCAACGAGCCGCGTGTGGCCTCGCTGCTGCCCGACCATGCGCGCAATGCCCACGGCAACCTGGCCGAGCAGCAGCGCCTGGTGGGCCCGCAGCTGGGTGTGGACACCCGCCGGCCGGCGGGTTCGCCGCCGGTGCGGCCGGGGCCTGCGGCACCGGCTGCCGCCGCCCCCGCGGCCGATGGCGCTGCCGCCGCCGTGGCGCTGGCGCGCCAGCACAACTGCCTGGCCTGCCATGGGCTGGACGCCAGGCTGGTCGGCCCCGGCATGGCCGAGATCGCCCGCAAGTACGCCGGCCGCGACGACGCGGCCGCCTACCTGGCCAAGAAGATCGCCGACGGCAGCACCGGCGTGTGGGGCGCCATCCCCATGCCGCCGCAGGCCTTGCCGGCGGCCGAGGTGCAGGCGCTGGCCCGCTGGCTGGCCACCGGCGCCGCCAAACCCTGAGTGCCGGCAGGCATGCAGGTCTTGCGCTACCTTTCCAAGGCTGCGGGATTGCCCGGTGTACAAGCCGGCGCCCACTCAGCATCATCCACCGCAAATATTCAAGGAGAATGATATGACGACCCGACGCGACGTGCTGCTGCGCAGCGCGCAGGTCGCAGGCCTGCTGGCCGCGGCCGGCTGGCTGCCCACCACGGCCCATGCGGCCTGGGCCAAGGCGGCCTTCGAGGCCCGCAACCTGGCCGACACCGTCAAGGCGCTGGGCGCCAGCGCGCCGGTGCAAAGCGCCGACATCACCATCAGTGGCCCGGACATCGCCGAGAACGGCGCCGTGGTGCCCGTGGGCTGCGCCACCGCGCTGCCCGGCGTGAAGCAGCTGCTGGTGCTGGTCGAGAAGAACCCCAACGTGCTGGCCGCGGTGTTCGACGTGAACGACGCCGTCGAAGCCAGCTTCAACACGCGCGTGAAGATGGCGCAGTCGTCCGACGTGTTCGCGGTGGCCATCATGAACGACGGCCGCGCGTTGTATGCCGGCAAGGAAATCAAGGTCACGTTGGGTGGCTGTGGCGGCTGACACCACGCAGCTGCCGACCCGCCCACCCAACTTCAGGAGTTAGACATGGCAGACCCGATGCGCATACGCGCCCAGGCCAGTGGCGACAAGGCCACCGTGCGCGTGCTGATGATGCACGAGATGGAAACCGGCCAGCGCCGCGACGGCAGCGGCAACCTGGTGCCCGCCTGGTTCATCCAGGAAGTGACCGCCACCCACAACGGCAAGACCGTGCTCAACGCGCAGTGGGGGCCGTCCATCGCGAAGAACCCGTTCCTGCAGTTCACCGTCAAGGGCGCCAAGGCCGGCGACAAGATCACGGTGAACTGGGTGGACAACAAGGGCGAGAAGCGCACCGACGAAGCCACCGTGTCCTGAAGACACGGCCGGCAGCGCCGCGCCGGCGCAGGCCCCTAGAAACACCATAAGAACCGAGGAGACAAGCAGGTGCACACCAGACCCCCCTTGCGGCCCCAATTGCGACCCCGTTTGCTGATGGCCGCCGCGCTGGCGCTGGGCCTGACCGGGCCTGTCCTGGGCCAGGACCAGTCCACCGCCGACGGCATTGCCGAGTACCGCCGCATGCTGGAGGACGGCAACCCGGCCGAGCTGTTCGAAGCCAAGGGCGAAGGCCTGTGGAAGACGGCGCGCGGGCCCAAGAACGCCACGCTGGAGCGTTGCGACCTGGGCAAGGGGCCGGGGGTGGTCAAGGGCGCCTTTGTCGAGCTGCCGCGCTACTTTGCCGACACCCAGCAGGTGGAAGACCTGGAAGGCCGGCTGGTCAGCTGCATGGTCACGCTGCAGGGCTTCAACCGCGACGAGCTGGTGAAGACGCCCTTCGGCCGCGGCGAGATGGGCAACATCACCGCGCTGGCCACCTGGATAGCGGCCGAGTCGCGCGGCCTGCGCTTCAACCTGCCGCAAAGCCATGCCGAGGAGCGCCGCAGCTACGAGCTGGGCAAGCGCATCTTCTTCTTCCGCGGCGGCACGCACGACTTCTCCTGCGCCTCGTGCCACGGCGAATCGGGCAAGCGCATACGCTTGCAAGACCTGCCCGACCTGACCAAGAACCCCGGTGACGGCGTCGGCTTCGCCGCCTGGCCGGCCTACCGCGTCAGCAACGGCCAGATGTGGGGCATGCAGCTGCGGCTGAACGACTGCTACCGCCAGCAGCGCTTCCCGTACCCGCTGTTTGCGTCGGAGGCGACCGTCGCGCTGTCCACCTACATGGGTGTCAACGCCAAGGGCGCGCGGTCCATCGCTCCGGCGATCAAGCGTTGAGCGGAGGGCACGTCATGAAACACCAAACCTTGATCGTCGGCGGCCTGGCTGCGGCGGCCCTGGTGGCCGCGGGCTGCGCCTCCATGCCCTCGTCGCAGGAACTGGACGCCCAGGCCGTCGCGGTGATGAAAGCCTCGTTCCGCGACCAGGGCATTGCCAAGGTCGACCGGCTGGACCAGGACCTGGGCCAAAGCGCCTGCTCGTCGGACAAGCCGCCTTCGGACGCCGTGGCGCAGCAGATCATGGAGCAGGCCCGCGCCACCGTGAAGCTGCCGGCCGACGGCCAGTACTTCGGCGACTGGAAGGCCGGCGAAACGCTGGCCCAAAGCGGCCGCGGCGCCACCTGGACCGACCGCGCCGACACGCCCAACGGCGGCAACTGCTACAACTGCCACCAGATCAGCAAGCAGGAGATCTCCTTCGGCACCATAGGCCCCAGCCTGTACAACTACGGCAAGCTGCGCGGCGTGACCGACCTGAGCACGCCCAACGCCAAGGTCATCATCGACTACACCTGGGCCAAGCTGTACAACGGCAAGACCTACAACGCCTGCTCCAACATGCCGCGCTTCGGCCATGCCGGGCTGCTGAACGAAAAGCAGATGCGCGACCTGATGTCGCTGCTGCTGGACCCGGCCTCGCCGGTGAACCAGTGAGCGGCGGGGGCGCGCAGCCCCGCAGCGCCTGATGGCCAGCCCGGCGCCGCCGGGCTTTTTCAACCTGTAAACATAAGCAACGACTGATTATGAGCCTGAGCAAGCGCGAGTTCCTGCAGGTGCTGGGGGCTGCCTCGGTGGCCGGCATGGCGCTGTCGCGCCACGAGGACAGCGACGCTGCCAAGGCCGAAGCGGCGCTGTACGAGCTGCCGCCGCTGGGCCGCGGCCCCGGTTTTGTGAGCCTGATGCACATCACCGACTGCCACGCGCAGCTGCAGCCCATCTACTTCCGCGAGCCCAACATCAACCTGGGCGTGGGCAGCATGAACAACCAGTGGCCGCACCTGGTGGGCGAGCGGCTGCTGCGGGCGGCGCGCATCCCCGCTGGCAGCGCGCAGGCGCATGCCTACACCTACCTGGACTTCGAGAGCGCGGCCAGGCGGTATGGCCGCGTGGGCGGTTTTGCCCACCTGGCCACGCTGGTCAAGCGCATCCGTGCCGACCGGCCCGGCGCGCTGTTGCTGGACGGCGGCGACACCTGGCAGGGCAGCGCCTTGTCGCTGTGGACCGACGGCCAGGACATGGTCGATGCCTGCAAGTTGCTGGGCGTGGACGTGATGACCGGGCACTGGGAGTTCACGCTGGGCATGCAGCGGGTGCAGCACATCATCGAGAAGGACTTCGCCGGCGGGCCTGGCGCCGGGGGTGCGGGCCAGCGGGTGGACTTCGTGGCCCAGAACGTCAAGACCGCCGACTTCGGCGACCCGGTGTTCAAGCCTTATGTGATTCGCGAGATCGCCGGCGTGCCGGTGGCCATCGTGGGCCAGGCCTTCCCGTACACCCCCATCGCCAACCCGCGCTACATGGTGGCCGACTGGACCTTCGGCATCCAGGAAGCCGAGATGCAGAAGGCGGTGGATGAAGCGCGTGCCGAAGGCGCCCAACTGGTGGTGGTGGTCTCGCACAACGGCATGGACGTGGACCTGAAGATGGCCAGCCGCGTGCGCGGCATAGACGCCATCTTCGGCGGCCACACGCACGACGGCGTGCCGGTGGCGGTGCCGGTGAACAACCCCGGCGGCAGCACGCTGGTCACCAACGCCGGCAGCAACGGCAAGTTCCTGGGCGTGATGGACTTCGAGCTCAAGGACGGTCGCATCGCCAACTGGCGCTACCGCCTGCTGCCGGTGTTTGCCGACGTGCTGCAGCCCGACCCGGCCATGCAGGCGCTGATCCAGCGCCTGCGCGCCCCGCACGAAGCGCGCCTGTCGGAGCGCCTGGCCGTCACTGACGGCGCCTTGTGGCGGCGCGGCAACTTCAACGGCGCCTGGGACCAGCTGCTGTGCGATGCGATGATGGACGTGCAGGGCGCGCAGATCGCGTTTTCGCCGGGCTTCCGCTGGGGCACCAGCCTGCTGCCGGGCGACGTCATCACGCGCGAGCTGATGATGGACCAGCTGGCCACCACCTACTCGTACGCCACCGTCACCGAAATGTCCGGCGAAATGATCAAGACAGTGCTGGAAGACGTGTGCGACAACCTCTTCAACCCCGACCCCTACTACCAGCAGGGCGGCGACATGGTGCGTGTGGGCGGCCTCAGCTACGCCTGCGAGCCGGCCGCGCCCATGGGCCGGCGCATACAGGACATGCGGCTGGCCGGCAAACCGCTGGAAGCCGACAAGACCTACAAGGTGGCCGGCTGGGCACCGGTGGCCGAGTCGGCGCGCAGCGCCAAGCTGCCCATGATCTGGGACGTGGTGGAACCCTGGCTGAAGGCCCGCGGCCGCGTCACACCACGCCAGCCCAACCTGCCGCGCCTGATCGGCGTGCAGGGCAACAGCGGCCTGGCCTGAACAAGGAGCCCTGACCCCATGAACGCCCACCGTGTCTTCCGCAGCGCCGCGACGGCGGCGGTGCTGGCCCTGGCCGCGCTGGCCGCGCAGGCGCAGGACCTGGTCGTCTACCACATCAACGATGCCGCGGTGCAGGCCTTGCGCGGCCTGCGCAGCATAGGCAACCACCTGGACGTGGACACCGGAGCGCGCATCACCGTGGTGGCCCACGGCGACGGCGTGGACTTCTTGATGGAAGGCGCCAAGGCCGCCAACGGCGCCGGCTACGCCGGCCTGGTGTCGGGCCTGAAGGCGCGCGGCGTGAGCTTCGAGATCTGCGAGATCACGCTGCGCAACCGCAACCTGAAGAAGGACCAGTTCATGATGGAGGCCGACTTCACGCCCTCGGGCGTGGTGCGGGTGGCCAAGCTGCAAAAGCAGGGCGCGGCCTACATACGGCCCTGAGCCGGCTTGAAACGCCGGCTCTGAGCGCAGGCCCCGATGCCGGCGGCGGCGTCCAGGCCTAGCATGGGCGTCCCGCTTGTCTGTGCAGGACCATCGCCATGCCCTTGATCTCCACTCCCCGGCTGGTTGACGCCATGCGCTGCGTCGTCCGCGGTTTCGGCAGCGCGCCTGCCGAGGTGGATGCCGTGGCCGGCAACCTGGTGGAGGCCAACCTCTGCGGGCACGACTCGCACGGCGTGGGCATGCTGCCGCGTTATGCCGACGCCTACCTCGAAGGCGGGCTCACGCCCAATGCCTCGCTGCGCGTGCTGCTGGACAGCGGCACCTTGCTGCGCCTGGACGGCCAGGCCGGTTTCGGCCAGGTCATAGGCGCGCAGGCCCTGGCGCTGGGCATCGCCCGTGCGCGCGAGATGGGCAGCTGCATCCTGGCGCTGGGCAACAGCCACCACCTGGGGCGCATAGGCGCCTGGGCCGAGCAGGCGGCGGCGGCGGGGCTGGTGTCGCTGCACTTCGTCAACGTGGTGGCGCGCAACATCGTCGCGCCGCATGGCGGCAGCGACGGCCGCTTCGGCACCAACCCGGTGTGCATAGGCGTGCCGCTGGCCGGCAGGCCGCCGCTGGTGCTGGACTTCGCCACCAGCATGATCGCCCAGGGCAAGACGCGCGTGGCGCACAACCAGGGCGAAGCGGTGCCCGAAGGCTGCCTGCTGGACGACCAGGGCCGGCCCAGCACCGACCCGCGCTACAGCGTGGTGCCGCCCTTCGGCGCGCTGCTGAGCTTTGGCGCGCACAAGGGCTCGGGCCTGGCGCTGGTGTGCGAGCTGCTGGGCGGCGCGCTGGCCGCCGGTATCACGCAGCGCGATGGCGACGCCACGCCGCGGCGTGTGCTCAACGGCCTGTTCAGCGTGCTGGTGGACCCCTCCGCCCTGGGCGACGGCGCCGGCTTCGAGGCCCAGGCGCTGGCGGTGGTGGACTGGGTGCGCGCCTCGCCGCCGCGCGAAGGTTTTGATGCCGTGCGCATCGCCGGCGAGCCGGAGCGGGAGTCGCGCGCGCGCCGCGTCGCCCAGGGGGTGCCTGTGGACGAGACCACCTGGCAGGAGATCCTGGCCGCGGCGCAGAAGCTGGGCGTGGACCCGGCGGCCGTCAACGCGGCCGCCGGGGTGTGAGGCGGGGTTGATAGCCCGCCGGCGGGCGCCGGCTGAGGCTCAGACCGCCAGCATGTCGGCCCAGATGTTGTCGGCCCAGGACAGCGCGTAACGCCCTTCCAGCTGGCTGGCCGCGGCCGATACGCCGCCGGAGCCCGGCACCGTCTTGAAAGTGCGGTCGGCACTGTCGTACTGGTGCACGCTGGCCACGTGCACCACGTCGCTGGCGGTGACGAAGCTGTAGCAGGTGTTCATCACCACCGGCGTGCTGTTCACCGGCTCGCCCTTGAGCAGCTGGATGATGGCCGCCGCCGCCACCTTGGCGTGCTGGTTGGCCATGTGGCCGCTCTTGGGCATGGCCGGCGCGCTCATGGTGGCGTCGCCCAGCACGTGTATGCCCGGCACCGCGGTGGACTCCATGGTCAGCCAGTTCACGCCCACCCAGCGGTTGTTCATGTTCACCACGCCGGCGGCCACGGCGATTTCCGCGGCGCGCTGTGGCGGCACCACGTTGAGCACGTCGGCGCGCACGTCCTCGAACTCCAGCTTGGCGGTGGTGCCCGACACCTCCTTGAGCACCGCGTTGGGCCGGTACTCGATGATGTCCTTGTAGTGGGTGTTCCAGGCCGCCTTGAACAGGCCGGCCTTGGAGGTCACGTCCGGGTTGGCGTCCAGCACCAGCACCTTGGCACGCGGCTTGTGCTGCTTGAAGTAGCTGGCCACCATGCAGGCGCGTTCGTAGGGCCCGGGCGGGCAGCGGTACGGTGCCAGCGGGATGGTCAGCGCGTACACGCCGCCGTCGGGTAGGGCCTCCAGCTGGCGGCGCAGCGCCAGCGTCTGCGGCCCGGCCTGCCAGCTGTGCAGCACCCGCCCGGCGTCCAGCGCTGCCTGCAGGCCGCCCACCTGGTCCAGCATGAAGCCGATGCCGGGCGAGAGCACCAGGCGGTCGTAGGCCAGCTCGCCGCCGCCGGCCAGGCGCAGCTTCTTGCCCGCGGCGTCTATGGCGCTGACCTCGCCTTGCACCACGCGCACGCCCAGGGCGCGCAGGCCGTCGTAGCCGCGCGTGACCTCGGCGATCTGCTTGTGCCCGCCCAGCACCATGTTGCTGATGGGGCAGGAGACGAAGCTGGCGTTGCGCTCCACCAGGGTGACATCGATGTTGCCGCCCCACATCTTGAGGTAGCGCGCCGCGGTGGCGCCGCCATAACCGCCGCCTACCACGACCACGCGGCCCAGGCTGGGGCCGCCGGCCATGCCGGCACAGCCGGCCAGGCCCAGGGTGGCCAGGCCGCCCAGGGCGGCACCGGTGCGCAGCACGCGGCGGCGGGAGGCGTCCGGACGGCCCGTGTTGAAGCTGTTGTTGTGCATGGCGTGCTCCGGTCAGCGCTTGGTGGGCTGGGTGGCCAGGTAGCCGGCGATCAGGCGTATCTGCTCGTCGGTGTAGCCCTTGGCGATCTGGTGCATGATGGTCGCGGTAGGCACCGCGCCGCTCTTGAAGCCGTTCATCATGGCCACGATGGTTTCGGCGTTCATGCCGGCCAGCGGGCGCATGTCGCCGCGCGCCTGGCCGTTGGTGCCGTGGCAGTTGGCGCAGGTGGCGGCCAGGTTGCGCGCCAGGTTCACGTCCTGCGCCAGGGCCTGCGGGGCCGCGAAGGCCGCGAGGGCCCAGGCGGCCAGTGCAGCTTGCACGTGTCGGGTCATGGGGATCTCCTCTTGTTGAATCGGGCCGTCTCGGCGGGTGCAGCGCGCATTGTGGTTGAGCCGGCCCGGGCCTGCATCCGGGTCAGCCACGGCAGCGAGGTGAAACCCTGGCCCACACCCCCAAGGCGCCGTCTAATATCAGCACATGCGAATGTACGAGTTGGGTGCTGACAAACCTTCGGTGCAAACCCTGCGGCGGTGGCGGCTGGTGAGCGCCCTGCTGCTGTGCGCGGCCTGCCTGTTGGCCGGCTTCTGGCGGCCGGCGGCCGCTGCCGCGCTGCAGCCGCAAGAGGTGGCGCCGGGGGTGTGGATGGTGCAGGGCGAGTCGGCACTGGGTTCGCCGGCCAACCGCAACTTCATCTCCAACGCCGGCTTTGTGGTCACGCCGGCCGGCGTGCTGGTGGTGGACGCCCTGGGCTCGCCGGCACTGGCGCGCGAGCTGCTGGCGGCGATACGCCGCGTCACGCCGGCGCCGCTGCGCTACGTGGTGGTCACCCACTACCACGCCGACCACATCTACGGCCTGCAGGTGTTCAAGGACGCCGGTGCCGAAGTCATCGCCCACACCGAGGGCCGCGCCTACCTGCATTCCGAAACCGCGCAGTTGCGCCTGCAGGCCAGCCGCGAGGAGCTGGCGCCGTGGATAGACGCCCAGACCCGCCTCGTGGGGGCCGACCGCTGGATCAGCGAGACCACCACGCTGCAACTGGGCGGTGTGCAGCTGGTGCTGCAGCCCGCCGGCCCGGCACACACCGCCGAAGACCTGGTGGTGTGGCTGCCGGCGCAGCGGGTGCTGTTTGCCGGCGACCTGGTGTTCCGTGGCCGCATCCCGTTCGTGGGCCAGGCCGACAGCCGACGCTGGATAGAAGCGCTGGGCCGGCTGATTGCCTTCGACGCGCAGACCATCGTGCCGGGCCATGGCCCGGTGTCGGGCAGCGCCCAGGAAGACCTGCGCCTCACGCGCGACTACCTGGCCTACCTGCGCCAGACCATGGGCGAGGCGGCGCGCAACCTGGAACCTTTTGAAGAGGCCTATGCACGCACCGACTGGTCGCGCTTCGAGCGCCTGCCGCTGTTTGCCGCTGCCAACCGCATCAACGCCTACAACACCTACCTGCTGATGGAGCAAAGCCCGCCATGAAACGCCTGTCGCGCCGCCAGGTGCTGGCCGCCCCGGCACTGGCCTGGCCTGCATTGGCGCGGGCCGAGCCGGCCCTGCCCGCGCAGCCGGCGCCGACGGCACCGGGGCAGGCCGTGGCCTGGCCGGCGATCATGCTGCTGGACGGCAGCACCTTGCCGCCGGCGCACTGGCCAGGCCGCGCGGCGGTGGTGGTGTTCTGGTCGCTGACCTGCCCGTTCTGCCGCCGCCACAACCAGCATGTGGAAAAGCTGCACCGCGCGCTGGCCGGTCGGCCGCTGACGGTGCTGGGCGTTTCGCGCGACCGCGACCCGCAGGCGGTCCGCCGCTACGCGCAGCAGCAGAGCTACACTTTCCCGATCACGCTGGAGCATGCCGCGCTGTCTGCGCTGCTGTCCCGGCGCAACCTGATCCCCTTGACGGTCACCGTGGACCGCTACGGCCGGCTCAGGCAGGTGATCCCGGGCGAGATGTTCGAGGAAGACCTGCTGGAGCTGGCCGAGCTGGCGGCCTGAACCCTGCGAACCCTGGCGTGCCTTCATGAGCGACCTGCGCGACTTTGCCGACCCGGCCCTGCCGGCCGCCGACGATGCGGCGCTGGAAGAGTCCGACCAGGTGTTTGCCTCCGCCGCCGAGCTGTTCAAGCTGCTGGCCACGCCCATACGCCTGCGCATCATCAGCGCGCTGTGCGGGCAGGAGAAAAACGTCTCGCAGCTGCTGGCCGAGATAGACACCACGCAGCCCAACATGAGCCAGCACCTGGCCACGCTGTACCGCGCCGGCGTGCTGGCGCGGCGGCGTGACGCCACGCAGATCTACTACCGCATTGGCAGCGAACGCGCCGCCACGCTGTGCCGCGCCGTGTGCACGCAGATCGCCACCGAGCTGGACGCCGGCGCCGAGCTGCCGCCCTCTGAGCGCCTGGTGCCGCTGGCCGCCGGCCGCAGCTGAACCGCCGCCGGCGCTACAGCTGCCCGGCCGGCTGAAAGCGGAACAGCAGCCGCACCAGCACCGAGGTGGGAAACAGCGCGATGGCCTCGTTGTAGCGCTGGCTGGCGTCGTTGAACAGCGCGCGCGCAAAACCCAGCCGCGCCTCGCTGTCGCGCCAGACGGCCAGCAGCGCCGCCACCGAAGGCGGCTCGTCGGGCCCGGCCGCGGCCGAGGGTTCGCGCAAGGCCGGCTGTTGTTCGATCAGCGCAAACACCCGGCTGCTGCCGGCGGCCAAGGCGGTTTCGGCGGCCACCCAGGCCGTTGCCAGCGCCGCGTCGGCCGGGCGTGCGCTCATGGCGCCGGCGGCGCGGGCGGCCTCGGCATGGGTGTGCAGCAGCCGGTCCAGCGCCCCTTGTTCGGCGGCCAGCGGCTCGCGCAGCGCGCTCACCAGCGGCCCGGCCGTGTCGCCACGCTGGCGCAGCGCTTCGTCCACGCGGGCCCAGGCCTGGGCGATGTCGTTGCGCAGGCTCACCAGGCGGTTGTAGGCTCCCAGCACCCAGAAACCCGCCACCGCCACCAGCGCCGCGGCGGCCAGGTGCTGGGCGTCCAGCTCGGGCAGCGTCATGCCGCGCCGCCCATCTCAAGCCGCTCAGCCACGCACCTCGCCCTGGCCCAGCACCACCCATTTCAACGAGGTCAGGCCTTCCAGGCCCACCGGGCCGCGGGCGTGGAACTTGTCGGTGCTGATGCCGATTTCGGCGCCCAGCCCGTACTCGAAGCCGTCGGCAAAACGGGTGCTGGCGTTGACCATCACGCTGGCCGAGTCCACCTCGCGCAGGAAGCGCATGGCGTTGGCGTGGTTCGTGGTCAGGATGGCGTCGGTGTGGTGCGAGCCGTGCTGGTTGATGTGGGCGATGGCTTCGTCCAGCGAATCCACCAGCTTCACGCTGATGATGGGTGCCAGGTACTCGGTGGCCCAGTCTTCTTCGCTGGCCGGCAGCACGTCGGCGCCGGCCACCGCGGCCAGCAGCGGCAGGGCGCGCGGGCAGGCGCGCATCTGCACACCCTTGGTGGCGAACACGGCGCCCATGCGCGGCAGGAAGCTGCCGGCCTGCGCCGCATGCACCAGCAGGCTCTCGGCGGCGTTGCAGGGGCTGTACTTCTGCGTCTTGGCGTTGTCGGTGACCTTCAGCGCCAGCGCCTCGTCCACCTCGGCGTCCACGTAGACGTGGCAGTTGCCGTCCAGGTGCTTGATAACCGGCACCCGTGCCTCGCGCGCGATGCGCTCTATCAAGCCCTTGCCGCCGCGCGGGATGACCACATCCACCGCCTCGGGCATGGTGATGAGGTGGCCCACCGCGGCGCGGTCGGTGGTGGCCACCAACTGCACCGCATCGGCCGGCAAGCCGGCCTCGGCCAGCGCGGCGCGCACCAGCTCGGCCAGCGCCAGGTTGCTGTGAATGGCTTCCGAGCCGCCGCGCAGAATGCAGGCGTTGCCGCTCTTGATGGCCAGCGACGCGGCTTCTATGGTGACGTTGGGCCGGCTCTCGTAAATCATGCCGAACACGCCCAGCGGCACCCGCATGCGGCCCACGGCGATGCCGCTGGGGCGGCGCTTGAGCTCGGTGATCTCGCCCACCGGGTCGGGCATGGCGGCGATCTGCTCGCAGCCCTGGGCCACCGTCTCCACGATGGCCGGCGTGAGCTTCAGGCGGTCGCGCAGCGCGGCGTCCAGGTGGCCGGCGGCGGCCAGGTCTTGTGCGTTGGCCTGCTGCAGCGCCGCCACGCCGGCGCGCAGCCGACGGGCCAGCGCACGCAGCGCCTGGTCCTTGGCGGCGGTGGGCGCGGCGGCCATCAGCGCGGACGCGCCGCGGGCCGCAGCGCCCAGGTGGGCCATGGCGGCAGCCAGGTCGGTGGCGTTCATGCGGTGATTGTCGCAAAGGGGCCGGGCCGCTGCCGCGGTAACAGCCGGGTAACGGCCTGGCGGCAGCCTTGGAGCGTTGCTGTTTGCCGACCACCGGAGGCCCCATGTCCCGCACACCCCGTTCCGCCCTGCCCCACGTGGCCCGGGCCACCGCCTGCGCCTTTGCGCTGCTGGCGCTTGCCGCCTGCGGCGGCGGCAGCGACGCACCGGTGGACGACACGCCGGCGCCGCCGGCGGCTTCGCCCCCGCCGCCCCCGCCACCGCCACCTCCTCCGCCCCCACCGCCGCCTCCTCCGCCGCCGCCTCCTCCTCCGCCTCCTCCTCCGCCTCCGCCGCCCCCCCCGGCTGCACCGGGCGGTCTGTACATGGGCTGGTACGAAGAAGACCCCGACAACAACCCCGAAGACCCCACCGTGGGCGCGCTGTTCATGCGTGTGCCGGCGGCCAACGGCAACTACACCGGCCTGATGCCCTTCAGCTACGTGGGCTGCAGTGCCGGCGTGGACGTGGGCAGCATCAGCGGCACACGCACCGACAACGCCCTGGCCGGCAACTGGGCCGGCACGCTGGACGGCGTGGATGTGGGCGGCAGCTTCAGCGCCGACTTCACCGACGGCAGCTCACCGGCACGGTTCGACGGCACGTTCAGCAACGACGCCGGCAAACAACCCATCGTGGCCGGACCCTGCAGCTACTACATGGCGGCGCAGGGGCGTTTTCGCCTGTTCGATGCCCCGGCCAGCGAACCCGCCGGCGTGGCAGTGAGCTTCAGCGCCACCAACACCACGCCCACCATCAGCTGGGCCGGCGTCACGGCCGGGGCCACCACCACGCTGCGGGTGTTCGACGAAGCCTGTCTGGAGACCCTGGCTTCCGCCGCGTGTTACCTGGGCGAGGCCACCAGCACCGGCACCAGCCTGGCCTACCCCGAGGCCTTCCCGGCCGCGCAGGCGTTGACCGTGGGCGGCCGCTACCTGGTGATGCTGACCGCGCAGACGGCCCCCACCGGCCCGGGAGGCCGCATCGCCGCCTTTGCCAGCACGCGCTTTTCGCCCACCGAGGCGGGCAACGACAACGGCGGCGGCGGTGGTGACGACGACGATGACGGCGGTGGCGACAACGGCGGTGGCGGCAGCAGCGGTTCGCTCAGCGTCACCGGCATGCCCGGCTTCGACACCTTCACCCCCGGCGGTCCGCTGGCGGTGAGCGGGCCGGACACCAACGGCCCCACCTGCATGGGCTCGGGCAGCTTCGTGGTTTGCAGCAGCGGCTGGACCACGGGTTGGACGCATCCCCTGGCCGGTTCAGACCTGGTGCAACTGCTGGTGATGGTCGGTTCGGCCACGACCTCGGAGCCCGGGCCGGCCCCAGGCAGCAGGCTGGACACGGTGAGCATACAAATCACCGACTCACGCGGTGGCAGCACCCATCTCTACAGTTTCACTTGCGGCACCATGGGTGTTGCCTGTGCGGCCGACCTGGGCGTGAGCATCGACCTGCAGGCGCGGACCATCCGCTTCGACGGGCTTGCGCTGGAGGGCAGGCCGCCCGTCAGCAGCGGCACCGTCACGCTGACCGGCAGCATCGGCTTCTGAGCGGCCAACTCCCGCAAGGCCCGCCATGCCGGCGGGCCTTGTTTCGTTTTAACTATCGTCACGGTCGGGTCAATTGTTTTGACCCGATGGTCTCTGGCGCCTACAGTGGCTTGGCAGACCGCCCACTCGCCGTGTTGAGCGGTTGATCGCAGCCAACGCCACGCAAGGAGAGGCAGACGACCATGACCGACCAAGCCCGCCAATGTCCGTTTTCAGGCAACGCAGGCCGCCCGGTGGCCGGCACCGGCACCACGAACAAGGACTGGTGGCCCAAGCAGCTGCGTGTGGAGCTGCTGAACCAGCATTCCGCACGCTCCAACCCGCTGGGTGAAGGCTTCAACTACCGCGAGGAGTTCAAGAAGCTGGACTACGCGGCGCTGAAGAAGGACTTGCTGGCGCTGCTGACCGACTCGCAGCCCTGGTGGCCCGCCGACTGGGGCCACTACGGCGGCTTGTTCATACGCATGGCCTGGCACAGCGCCGGCACCTACCGCGCGGTGGACGGCCGCGGCGGCGGCGGCCGTGGGCAGCAGCGTTTTGCGCCGCTGAACGCCTGGCCCGACAACGTGAGCCTGGACAAGGCGCGCCGCCTGCTGTGGCCCATCAAGCGCAAGTACGGCCAGAAGATTTCCTGGGCCGACCTGATGATCCTCGCTGGCAACGTGGCGCTGGAGTCCTCGGGCTTTCGCACCTTCGGCTTCGGCGCCGGCCGCGACGACGTGTGGGAACCCGACCTGGACGTGAACTGGGGCCACGAGAAGGCTTGGCTGGCCCACCGCGACCCCGAGGCCCTGGCCCAAAACCCGCTGTCGGCCACCGAGATGGGCCTGATCTACGTGAACCCCGAAGGCCCCGAGGCCAGCGGCGACCCGCTGTCGGCCGCGCCGGCCATACGCGCCACGTTCGGCAACATGGCCATGGACGACGAGGAAATCGTCGCGCTGATCGCCGGCGGCCACACCCTGGGCAAGACCCACGGCGCCGCAGCCACCAGCCACGTGGGCGTGGACCCCGAGGCCGCGCCCATAGAACAACAAGGCCTGGGCTGGACCAGCAGCCACGCCAGCGGCAGCGGCGCCGACGCCATCACCTCGGGCATCGAGGTGGTGTGGACGCAGACGCCCACGCAGTGGAGCAACCACTTCTTCGAGAACCTGTTCAAGTTCGAGTGGGTGCAGACGCGCAGCCCGGCCGGCGCCATCCAGTGGGAAGCCAAGGACGGGCCGGACATCATCCCCGACCCCTTCGACCCGGCCAAGAAGCGCAAGCCCACCATGCTGACCACGGACTTGACGCTGCGCTTCGACCCGGCCTTCGAGAAGATCTCGCGCAAGTTCCTGCACAACCCGCAGGCCTTTGCCGAAGCCTTTGCACGCGCCTGGTTCAAGCTCACGCACCGCGACATGGGCCCCAAGGCGCGCTACCTGGGCCCCGAGGTGCCCAAGGAAGACCTGATCTGGCAAGACCCGCTGCCGGCGGTGGGCCACGCGCTGGTGGACGCCCAGGACCAGGCCGCGCTGAAGGCGCAGCTGCTGGCCTCGGGCCTGACGGTGCAGCAGCTGGTGGCCACGGCCTGGGCCTCGGCCAGCACCTTCCGCGGCGGCGACAAGCGCGGCGGCGCCAACGGCGCACGCATCCGCCTGGCGCCGCAGAGAGACTGGGAAGTGAACCAGCCCGAACAACTGGGCGCCGTGCTGAAGGTGCTGGAGCGCCTGCAGGCCGACTTCAACCAGGCGGCGACCGGCGGCAAGAAGGTCTCGCTGGCCGACCTCATCGTGCTGGCCGGCAACGCCGGGGTGGAGCAGGCGGCCCAGGCCGCGGGTGTCGCTCTGAAGCTGCCGTTTGCCCCGGGCCGCACCGACGCCACCCAGGCCCAGACCGACGTGGATTCGTTTGCGCTGATGGAGCCGGCGGCTGACGGCTTCCGCAACTACCGCGGCGCGCAGGCCGGGGCGCGCACCGAAGACCTGCTGATAGACCGCGCCCAGCTGCTCACGCTGACGGCGCCGGAGATGACGGTGCTGCTGGGCGGCCTGCGCGCCATCCACATCAACAGCGGCGGCAGCACGCATGGCGTGTTCACCGCGCAACCCGGCGTGCTGGACAACAGGTTCTTCGTGGAACTGCTGGACATGGGCACGGTGTGGGCCCCGGCGTCCGACGACCAGGAAACCTTCACCGGCCGCGACCGCCAGACCGGCGCCAACAAGTGGACGGCCACACGCGCCGACCTGGTGTTCGGCTCCAACGCCGTGCTGCGTGCACTGGCCGAGGTGTACGCCAGTACCGACGCGAAGGAGAAGTTCGTGGCCGACTTCGCCGCCGCCTGGACCAAGGTGATGAACCTGGACCGCTTCGATCTGGCCTGATGCGCAGGCCTGCTGCCCGCTACCGGAGCTGCCGGTAGCGAGCAGCCCCACCGGGCGTCAGGGGCGGATGCCCTGGCGTTCCACCAGTTCGCGCAGGCGCTCGGCGGCCTTGCGTATGTCTTCCGCGAACTCCTCCGGCGTGGTGCTGATCGGCAGCGAGCCGGTTTGCTCCACACGCTGACGCACTTCGGGCTGCGCCATGACCTGCTTGGTCACGTCGTTGAGTTTGCGCAGCAGTGCCGGGGGCAGCCCCGCCGGCGCCACCAGGCCGTACCAGACGGCCTCGTTGATGGGGGTCAGGCCCACTTCGGCATAGGTGGGCACATCGGGCAGCGAGGGCAGGCGTGTGTTCCAGGCCACGGCCACGGGCTTCACGCGCTGTGTCTGTATGGCCTGCAGCGAACCGGGCAGGCTGTCGAAGAACAGCTCGAACTGGCCGCCGATCAGGTCGGTCAAGGCGGGCCCCGAGCCCCGGTACGGGATGTGAATCATGTCCGCGCCCAGCAAGGCCGTGAAGGCGGCGCCGGTCAGGTGGTGCACGCCGCAGGTGCCACCGGAGGCGTAGCGCACGGTGCCGGCGGGCTTGCTGGCGATGTAGGCCTTGAGTTCGGCGAAGTCGCGCACCGGCACGCTGTTGTTCATCACCAGCACGTTGGGCGTGCGCGCGATGTTGCTGATGGGCGTGAAGTCCCGCGTCGGGTGGTAGCCGCCGGAGGGGTTGCAGGCCACGTTGGCCGCGTGCGTGCCCACGGTGGCCAGCCCCAGCGTGTAACCGTCCGGTGCCGCCTTGGCCACGGCCAGCGTGCCTACCGCCCCACCGGCACCGGCGCGGTTCTCCACCACCACCGGTTGGCCCAGTTCCTTGGCGGCGGCATCAGCCCACACGCGCGCCAGGATGTCCGTCGCGCCGCCGGGCGCGAAACCGACGATCAGGCGAATGGGCTTGCTCGGGTAGGCGTCCTGCGCCTGCGCGGAGACCGCGGCAGCCAGCAGCACGCAGGCGGCGGCGGTTCGGCAAAACGAAAGCATGGTTAGTCTCCAGTCAGTGCTCGCTGTTTGCTGATTAGTGTGAATCACATGCATCAATGTGTCAACACTTCATGTGTTGATGTGTTCAAACTTGATTGGGTCCTGGGCTGCCCGCAAACTGCTGCGTTCATTGCTGGACGGTGCATCCGCGACGGCGGCTGCCGGCCGTGTCAGCGCAGCGTTGCGCGCCCCTGGTCCAGCACCAGGTGCCCTCGCTCGGCGCAACGGGCGCGAAAGAGCAACTGCAGCGGGCCGTCCTGCCAGCACTCGAAGTGCAGGGTCTCGCCGGGATACAGCGGCGAAGAGAACCGCACGTCCAGGGTCGCCAGACGCGACGCGTCGCCCTCGGCGAAGGCGCGTACCAGCACACGGGCGGCCATGCCGTAGCTGCACAGGCCGTGCAGCACCGGCCGCTCGAAGCCTGAGCGTCGAGCCAGGCCGGGCACGGCATGGATGGGGTTGCGGTCGCCGCACAGCCGGTACAGCAAGGCCTGCTGCGGCAGCGTGCGCACGCGGGCTTCATGGTCGGGTGGGTGGGTGGGCAGTTGCACCGGTGGTTCGGCGGGCGGGCCGGCGCTGCCGCAGCCGCCATTGCCTCGCGCGAAGAAGCCGGTGCTGGCCACGGCCAGCGCCTGCCCGGTGCCGGCGTCGAACAGGCTGGTCTGCACACGCACCAGCGCGCCGCGGCCGGCACCCTTGTCCAGCACCTGCGTCACGCAGGCTTCGGCACGCACATGGGCCGCCGGCGCCAGAGGCTGAAGCAGGCGCAGTTGCTGGTCGCCATGCACCACGCGTGGCCAGTCTATGCCGGAAGCGGGTGTCCAGCTGCGGTCCCAGGCCACCACGGTGGCCAGCGTGGGCAGGGCCTGCAGCGCCTCTTCGTGTGTCCAGCGCAGATCGGTCTCGTCCAGCGGGTCGGCGCCGGCACCCACCGCCAGCGCGTACAACATGGTGTCGCGCTCGGTGTAGCGGTGGTGCAGCGTGGGTATGTGCAGCGCCATCAGGCGCTGGGCCGTGACCGCCGCCGGCACGCTGTCGTCGGCCACGGCGCTCAGTTCTTGGGCAGCACGTCGGCCAGCAGCTTGGTCCAGCGGGTGTACTCCGACTTGAACATCGCGTCGAACTCCTGCGGCGTGTTCCAGCGCGGCTCCACGCCGGCGTTGGCCAGCAAGGCCTTGACCTCGTCGCGTTGCAGCACCTCGCGCACGGCGCTGTTCAGCGAGCTCACCACGTCGGCGGGCATGCCGGCCGGGCCCCACAGCGCGAACCAGGTCGAGTAGTCCAGGTCGGGGTAGCCGGCCTCCACGGCGGTGGGCACGTTGGGCAGCGAGGGCTCGCGCGTCTTCTGCATCACCAGCAGCGGCCGCAGCCTGTCGGCACGCAGCATGGTCATGACCTGCGACGCGGTGCCGGTGACAAACTGCACCTCGCCGCCCACCGCGGCCGTGGTGGCCGGGCCGCCGCCGCGGTAGGGCACATGGGTGGTGCTGATGCCGGCCACCCGTTGCAGCAGCTCACCGGCCAGGTGGTCGGCACCGCCTATGCCCGACGAGCCGTAGTTCAGCTCGCCCGGCTTGCTCTTGGCCAGCGCCACAAAGTCCTTGAAGTCCTTCACGGGCAACTGCATGTTCACGGCCAGCAGGTTGGTGGCCGAACTGAGCAGCGTGATGGGTGTGAAGGCCGTCTGCGTGTCGTAAGGCAGCGGCTTGTACACCTGCGCCGCCGAGATCATGCCTATGTGCCAGACCAGCAGCGTGTAGCCGTCCGGCTCGGCACGCGCCACCTGGGCCGCGCCTATGCTGCCGCCAGCGCCTGGCACGTTGTGCACCACGAACTGGCGGCCGAACCTGTCGCTCAGGCGCTCGGCCACCACACGGGCAATGATGTCCGTGCCACCCCCGGCCGAGAACGGCACCACCACCCGCACCGGCTTGTTCGGGTAGGGGTTGGCGGCCGCGCTGGTGGCCAGGGACAAGGCGGCAGCGCCGCACAAGGCCAGGCGCAGAACAAGGCGGCGTGAGCTGCGGCGAATCATGGTGACGTCTCCTGTTGTGGCTGCACGGCTCATTGTGGGTGCAGTTGATGATTGAATGTATATGTCACATGATAAAGTGTCAACACTTATCTGGTTGTATGTCCGCATTAAGGAGTGAGGCTGATGTTTGCGCTGTCCGACGTTGAACAATTGCAATGCGACTGCCAGGGCGGCGTGGCCTGGGTGCGCATACACCGGCCCGAGCGCCGCAACGCCTTCACCAACGCCATGTACCGCGGCCTGGCCCAGGGCCTGCTGGCGCTGGACCGCGATGACGCGGTGCGCTGTGTGGTGCTGCGCGGCAGCGAGGGTGTGTTCACGGCAGGCTCGGACGTCTCGCACTTCCTGGGCCTGGGCGCGGTCGAGCGTGAGGCGCACTTCGGCCTGGTGGCCGACCTGCTGACGGCCCCGGCGCGCATGGCCAAGCCGGTGATCGCCGCCGTGCAAGGCATTGCATTGGGCGGCGGCACCGGGCTGACGGCGGCCTGCGACCTGGTGCTGGCTCAGGAGGGGGCGCAGTTCGGCCTGCCCGAGGTGGCCGTGGGCCTGTGGCCTTGTACGCTGCTGCCGGCGCTGATGCGGGCGGTAGGGCCGCGCCGCGCCTACGAGATGGCGTTGCTGGGGCAGCGGCTGGACGCGGCGCAGGCCCTGGCCTGGGGCTTGGTCAACCAGGTGGCGGCGCCTGCCGATTTCGAGACCGAGCTGGCCGCGCTGGCGCAGCGCGTCGCCGGCCTCAGCCCGGCGGTGGTGCAGATGGGCAAACGGGCTTTCCAGCAGGCGGTGGACACCGAGTTCCACGCCGCCACCCGCTTCATGGGGCAGGTGATGGCGCTCAACAGCGCCACCGAGGACGCACAGGCCGGCATCACCGCGTTCCTGGAGCGGCGCACGCCGCAGTGGTCAGGCCGTTGACCAGACCGGCGCGCGTTTGTCGAAGAAGGCTTCTATGCCCTCGCGCGCGTCCGGCAGCTGGTAGGCCTGCACGAAGCGCTCCAGCTCGAACTGCAGGTGCTCGCGGAAGGCCAGCCGGAAGCGGCGGTCCACCAGCTCGCTGAGCGTGTTCACCGAGGCCCGCGGCTGCTCGGCGATCTTGGCGGCCAGCGCCAGCGCACGGGCGTCCAGCTGCTCGTCTTCCACCACCTCGTCGACCAGGCCCAGGGCCAGGGCTTGCGCGGCGCTCAAGGTTTCGCCGGTGTACAGCAGCCGCTTGGCGCGCGACGGGCCCACCAGCCGTTCCAGCAACACCACACCGCCGGTGCCGGGCCACACGCCGCGGCGCACCTCGGGCAGCGCCAGGCGGGCCGAGGCCGCGGCCATGCGGTAGCTGCACGCCAGCGCCAGCTCCAGACCGCCGCCCATGCAGGGCCCGCGCAAGGCGGCGATCACCGGCGTGTCCAGCTCCACCAGCGCCAGGATCATGCGGTGCGCGTTTTCGCCATGGGCGCGTGCCACGGGCGCGGCAAAGCGAAGGGGGAACTCGGTGAGGTCGGCGCCGGCGCAGAAGGCCCGCGGCCCGCTGCCGAAGACCACCGCGCGCACGCTGCGGTCGCGCCGCAGCCTCAGCCACAGGTCACCCAGATCGCGCCGCACGGCCTGGGTCAGCACGTTCAGCGGCGGGTTGGCGATGTTGAGCGCCAGCACCGCGGGGCGGGCGTCGGGGGTGAGCTCCAGCGTCGTCAACGACGGTCTCCACAAGGTGGGCGCGGGTGCGGGCGTGGCATGTCAGCCGGCGTGCCCGTCGCGGTGAATGGTGTCCAGCATGCGCTGCTTGCCGGTGAGGATGTGCGCCTCGAAGGCCTCGGCCGCTTCGACGACGCGTCCGTTGCGCACCGCCTCGACGATGCGGCTGTGCTCTTCCAGCGACACCTGCATCTGCGCGATGGTGTAGACGCCCTTGCGTATGTACAGGCGCAGCTCGCTTTCTATGGCCTCGTTGGCCTCCACCAGGCGCGGGTTGCGCGTGGCGGCCATCAGCTGGCGGTGGAACTCGGCGTTGAGCTCGCCGTAGGCGGCGCCGTCGCGGCGCGCCAAGGCGTCCTGCATCTGCGCCTGCAGCTCCAGCAGGCGTGCCTCTTCGCCGCCGGCCAACCGGGCCGCCGCCAGCCGCCCGGCCACCCGCGACAGGCCGGCGCGCAGGTCGTAGAGGTCCAGCGCTTCTTCCAGCGAGATCTTGCGAACCTCGGCGCCGCGGTTCGGCACGATGCGGACCAGGCCGGTGCGTTCCAGCGAACGCAAGGCCTCGCGCGCGGCATTGCGGCCCACGCCCAGCTGCTGGGCCAGCGCCTGCTCGTTGACACGCTCGCCGGGCTTGAGCTCACCCAGGTCGATCATGGACAGCACACGTTCGCGTATCTCGTCCAGGCGCGAGCTGATGGCGCTGGCGTCCCGGCTGTGGGGGCGTGGCATGGGCATGGTGGGCGGCCGTTCTGCGGTGTGCTGCGCGCGGACCGCCCGAGGCGGGCTGGTTGGCGCTGGTGGTGGCGGGTGAGGAACTTGTGATGATCCGAGGTCTAAAAGTCTACTGACGACGGTTGATTGTGTGCACCCGGGCGAAAGCAGGAATCTCGCCCGGAACAGGACAGCCATTTTGCCAGCATAACAAACTAATGTGTTGACACTTTAATGTATCGTGAGCACAATGCGGGCCAGTCCACAGGGTCAACGCACAGGAATCGCGCATGAGCATCGGCACCAACCACGCCCGGCAACGTCTTCAGGCCGGAGAGCTGGCGCTGGGCATGGGTTTGCGGCAGGCGCGCACCGTGGACATCGCGCAGATTGCCAAGGCCTGCGACTTTGACTGGCTGTTCATAGACATGGAGCACAACTCCATGAGCATGGACACGGCGGCTCAGATCTGCCAGGCGGCGCTGGGCGTGGGCATCACGCCGCTGGTGCGCGTGCCGGCGCACGAGCCCTTCCACTCGACCCGGCTGCTGGACACCGGTGCCCAGGGCGTGGTGGTGCCCCACGTCAGCACCGTGGAACAGGCGCGGGCGGTGGTGGACTTCTGCCGCTTCCCGCCGCTGGGTCACCGCTCCATCCCCGGCATGCTGCCGCAGACGGGCTTTGCGGCGATGCCGGTGACCGACACCGTGGCGCTGGTCAACGCCCAGACGCTGGTGGTGGCCATGATCGAGACGGTGGAGGGCCGGCGCAATGCCGACGCCATCGCTGCGGTGCCTGGCATCGATGCCTTGCTGGTGGGCTGCACCGACATGGCGGCCGAGCTGGGCGTCACCGGCCAGCTGGCCCACCCGGAGCTGAAGGCCACGCTGGACGAGGTGTTTGCGGCCTGCCGGCGCCACGGCAAGTTTGCCGGCGTGGGCGGGGTGTACGACGAGGCGCTGATGGCCCAGTACATAGACAAGGGCGCGCGGCTGATCCTCAGCGGGTCGGACCTGGCCTTCCTGATGAGCGGGGCCAAGAGCCGCTCGGGCGTGCTGCGGGCGCTGCCGCTGGCCCAGGCGTCGGCGCGTTGAGCGGGGGCTGGATGAGCACCGCCAACACCGCCTACGCCCTGGTCGAGCGCGCCGACCTGCGGCCCTACCTGAACGACGAGCACTTCGAGTTCCGCCGCAGCATCAACCGCGTGCTGGAACGCCACGCGGGGCCGGACTACATACGCCGCTGCGACGAGGAAAAGCGTTTCCCGCAGGAGCTGATAGACGTGGGCGTGGAGCAGGGCTGGTTTGCCCTGACCCTGCCCGAGGCCCATGGCGGCATAGGCGACTACATGGACATGACGGCCTTCCTGGAGGTCGCGGCCTACCACAGCATCGCGCTGAGCCGGTTCTGGAACGCCAACGTCAACATGGTGGGCGGCGCCATCGCCCGCTTCGCCAGCGACGAGATACGCGCCGAAGTGCTGCCGGCGCTGGCCCAGGGCCGCAACTGGCTGGCCTTCGCACTCAGCGAAAACGGCGCCGGCTCGGACGCCGCATCGCTGTCGGCGCGCGGCGTGCTGGACGGCGACGACCTGGTGCTGGACGGCACCAAGATGTGGATCACCGGCGCGCTGCAGGCGCGCCACATCCTGACCGCCGTGCGCACCGACCGGCGCGAGTCCAAGCACGAGGGCATCAGCCTGGTGCTGGTGCCCACCGACACGCCGGGGCTGGAGATACGGCCCATAGAACTGCTGGGCGGCAGTGCCATACGCACCTGCGAGGTCTTGTACCAGGGCGTGCGCGTTCCGCAGCGCCAGCTGGTGGGCGAGCTGCACCTGGGCTGGAAGCAGCTGATGAGCGTGCTGGCCAAGGAGCGTGTGGCCCTGGCCGCGATGTGCGCCGGTGCCGCGCAGGCGGCGGTGGACTTGGCGCGCGGCTATGCGCTGGAGCGTCGCCAGTTCGACCGCTCGGTGTACGACTTCCAGGCCGTTTCGCACCTGCTGGCGGACATGCAGACCCAGGTGGACGCGGCGCGGCTGATGGCCTACCGCGCAGCCCGCCTGCTGGCCGACGGGCTGCCCTGCGAGGCCGAGTCTTCGCAGGCCAAGTTTTTTGCCAGCGATGTGTACGTGAAGGTGGCCACCGACGGCTTGCAGGTCATGGGCGCCAACGGCTATGCCATGGAGTACGCGATGCAGCGGCACTTCCGCGAGTCCAAGCTGTTCCAGATCTTCGGCGGCACCAACCAGATACAGCGCAACATCGTTGCGCGCAGCTTCAAGGGATGAACCGGCCATGGCATTGATAGACGAGCTGCGCCGCCTGGGCCTGGACGCCGAGGCGCTGCAAACCGATGTGCTGGTGGTGGGCGGCGGCGGCGCGGCCTCGCGCGCGGCCTTGTCCGCGGCGCAGGCCGGCGCGCGCGTGCTGGTGCTGGCCAAGGCGCCGCTGGGCGTGGGCGGCAGCACCGTGCACGGGGCCAGCGAGATCATGGCCATGGGCGCTTCCGGCTACGGCCACCGCGACGACGGCCCCGAGGTGCACTACCGCGACACCATGGCCGCCGCCACCGGCTTCATAGACCCGGCGCTGGTGCGCGTGCTGGCCGAGGACGCCCCGGCGCGTGTGCGCGACCTCATCAGCTACGGCGTGCCCTTCGACCCGGCGGGCCACGGCGCGGTGCACGGCGCGCAGCCCGGCGAGGAGCGCGACTTCAAGCTGATACGCAGCGACTTCGGCAGCTATGCCCGCGCCATGGGGGTCTCCGGCAAGACCGGCAAGGCGTTTGTGACCGCGCTGGCGCAGCAGGCGGCGGCCCAGGGTGTGCAGGTGCGCGCGCCCGTCGGCCTGGTGGACTTGTTGTTCGACGCCAGCGGCCGCGTCGCCGGCGTGCTGGCCTACGACAGTGCCGCCCGGCGCTGGCTGCTGGTGCAGGCGGCGGCCGTGGTGCTGGGCACCGGCGGCGCGCACGGCCTGTACTCGCAACAGGTCAGCACGGCGGAGATGACCGGCGACGGCCAGGCCGTGCTGTGGCGTGCCGGGGCCGAGATGGTGAACATGGAGTTCCACCAGTTCGGCCCGGCGCTGGTGCACCCTTATGTGCAGCTCTTCAGCAAGGCCTGTTTCGTGCTGCACCCGCGCATGATCAACGCGGCCGGCCACGAGTTCCTGGCCGACCATGTACCGGCCGGCACCTCGCTGGACGAGGTGTACGGCGAGAAGGTGTTCCCCTTCACCGTCAGCAATGCCTCGCGCTGGGTGGACATCGCGATCGCGCGCGAGATCACCGCCGGCCGCGGCACGCCGCGTGGCGCCGTTCACTTCTCGTTTGCGCATGTGCCGCCCGAGCGGCTGCAGGCCACCATGCCCAACACCGCGCGCTGGCTGCACGACCAGGGCGTGGACACGCAGCGCGACCTGCTCGAAGTGGGCATCGCCTTCCAATGCCTCAACGGCGGCGTGCGCATGACCGATGCTGACGCCCGTTGCAACCTGCCGGGCGTCCATGTCATCGGCGAGCTGGCCGGCGGTGTGCGCGGCCCCGACCGGCCCGGCGGCAACTCGTTGGCCGAAGGCCAGGTGTTCGGTCACCGTGCCGGGCGCGCCGCGGCGCTGTACGCGCAAGAAGCCGGGGCCGCCGGCACGCCGCAGGGCGAGGCCCTGTTGCAGCGCCTGGTGCGCGGACTGGCGCCGGCCGCGGACGATCTGCCGGCGCTGGCCCAGGGGCTGCGCCAGGCCATGCAGTCGCAGGTGCTGGTGGAGAAAGACGCCACCGGCCTGCAACAGGCCTTGGGCACGGCGCAGCGACTGGAAGCCGCGGTGGCCCAGGGCGGCGGTGCCGATGCCACATCGCTGGCCCCCGTGCTGGCCTTGCAGAACATGGGCACCACCGCAGCGCTGATCGTGCAGGCCTGCCTGCAACGCCGTGAAACCCGCAGCGGGCACTACCGCACCGACCACCCGCTGCGGGACGATGCCGGTTTCGGGCACGCGGTGGTTCTGCAACGCAGCGCGCAAGGCGAAGCGGTGTCGCGGCCGCTGGCCTACGCCGCAGGCTGAGGCTCCGGAGCACCGAACAGCATGCCTTCGACGAACACGCCAACCCCCCAACCCGCCCAGCGCGCGCAGCCCCTGGCCGGCATCACCATCCTGGACCTCAGCGTCATGACCGCCGGTCCGGTGGGCACCATGCTGCTGGGTGACATGGGCGCCGACGTGATCAAGGTCGAAGAGCCCGAACACGGCGACCTGGCCCGCAATCTGGGCACGCAGTTCGTGGCCGGCGAGGCGGTGCAGTTCCTCTCGCAGAACCGCAACAAGCGCAGCCTGCGCCTGGACTTGAAGTCGTCTGCCGGCCGCGAGGTGTTCATGCGCCTGGTGCAAAGTGCCGACGTGGTGGTCGAGAACTTCCGCCCCGGCACCGTGGACCGGCTAGGCATAGGCTACGAGGCGGTGCGCGCCGTCAACCCGCGCATCATCTACGCCAGCGTCTCGGCCTTCGGGCAGAGCGGGCCGTATGCCGGCTGGCCGGCCAACGACCCCATCGTGCAGGCCGCGGCCGGCGTCATGGACATGACCGGCGAAGCCGACGGCCTGCCGGTGCGCCTGGGTGCGCCGCTGCCGGACTTCGGCGCCGCCTCCATGCTGGCGCTGGGCATCAGCCTGGCGCTGCTGCACCGCGAACGCCACGGCGTGGGTCAGAAGCTGGACACCTCGCTGCTGGCCGCCACGATGTTCGCCACCATCCCGCGCGACGGCGAGGCGGTGCGCAGCGGCCGTGCGCCAGAACGCCTGGGCAGCGGCCACCCCACCCTGGCGCCCTACCGCAACTATGCCGGTGCCGATGGCCGATACTTCTTTGCCGCGTGTTTCACCGAGAAGTTCTGGCTGAACCTGTGCCGCGCCCTGAACCGCCCCGATTGGCCGAAGGACCCGCGCTTTTGCAACAACGCGGCCCGCATCAGCCACCGCGAGGTGCTGGACGGTCTGCTGGAACAGGTGTTCGCCGAACTGCCGGCTGCCGAGTGGGTGCAATGCCTGTCGGCCGCCGATGTGCCCTGTGCCCTGGTGCAGGACTACCACGCGGCCCTGACCACCGACCCGCAGGTTCGGCACTGCGGGCTGGTGCTGGACTTCGACCACCCGCTGGCCGGCGCCATGACCAACCTGGCCAACCCGGTGAACCTGCACAGCACGCCGGCGCAGGTGCGGCGGCCGCCGCCGGTGCTGGGCCAGCACAGCCTGGAAGTGCTGCGCGAACATGGCTTCGCCGAGGACGAGGTGCAGGCCCTGCTGGCGCAGGGTGTGGTGCGTGCGGCGCGCGTAGCCCTGCCCTGAAGTCGACACCAGGGTGATGAGGCAGCAATGAGCGGGTCGGCGCTGCTGGCCTTGTACGGCCATGTGGCCGCCTTGCTGGCGCCGCTGTTCGCCTGCGCCGCCATAGGCGCCTGGTGGGGCCGCCGCCGCAACGACTACCCCGGTAGTTTCATCTCCACGCTGGCGGCCGACGTGGCCACGCCGGCGCTGGTGTTCCACACGCTGCTGACCACGGCTTTGGATGACCGCCTGCTGCTGCAGCTGGGCGCGGCGGCGTTGGCCGGGCTGCTGCTGGCTGCGGCGCTGGCCGCGCTGCTGCTGTGGCTGGCGCGCCTGCCGGTGGCGGTGCTGCTGCCTTCGATCACCTTTCCCAATGCCGGCAACCTGGGCCTGCCAGTGGCCTACCTGGCCTTCGGGGAGGAGGGCTTGACGGCCGCCGTCGTCTTCTTCACCGTGGGTACCTTGGCGCAGAACACCTTGGGCGTGTGGCTGGTCAGCCGCGGTGGAACCGGGCCGCAGCGCAAATGGCCGCTGGGTGTGGTGCTGGCCTGCGTCGCCGCGTTGGCCCTGCGCCTGAGCGGCCTGCCAGCCCCCGAGGCGTTGCTGGCCAGCGCCCGTCTCGTAGGCTCCCTGGCCGTGCCCT
Source organism: Burkholderiaceae bacterium (assembly GCA_037190565.1). GTDB lineage: Bacteria > Pseudomonadota > Gammaproteobacteria > Burkholderiales > Burkholderiaceae_C > Rubrivivax. The sequence continues at coordinate 89,088 of JBBCJV010000017.1, read as the reverse complement.
TGATGCTGCTCAGCCTGGGCCATGCCCTGGCCACCGTGTCGCACGCCGGCCTGCGCCAGGGCAGCTTGTTGGCGGCGGCGCGTTTTGTATGCGGCGGTCTGGCCGGCTGGGCAGTGGTGCGCGGCTTCGGCCTGCCGCCGGCTACCGCCGGCGCCATCATGTTGCAGATGTTGATGCCGGTCGCCGTCATCAATTACCTGTATGCGGCCCGGTTCAGCGATCGGGGCGACACCGTTGCCGGTGCCGTGGTGCTGTCGACGGTTGCGTTTGTGCTGCTTTCGCCCTTGCTGCTGTGGTGGACCGGCAGTACTTCTCTCTGACACCTCCTGCTGCCCGCAGCCGTCGGCGTAGCGGCCCACTTCCATGACCCACAAGCTCTTCATCACCGGCGTGGCGCCGGATGCGGTGTTGCGGCGTGCCGCCGCCGACTACGAACTCTCGGTATGGCGCGAACCGCAGCCCATAGGCGGCCGCCTGGCAGGCCTCGCCCGGGGCCAGGATGCGCTGATCGTGATGCCCGGCGACCGACTGGACGCCGCAGCCCTGCAAACGTTGCCGGCTTCGGTGCAGGTGCTGGCCACCTACTCGGTGGGCCACGACCACGTCGACCTGGCCGCGGCCACCGCGCGCGGGCTGCCCGTGTACCACACCCCCGATGTGCTGACCGACGCCGTGGCCGACCTGGCGCTACTGCTGGTGCTGGCCGCGGCGCGTGGCGCCAGCGACGCCGAGCGTTGCCTGCGCGAAGGCCGCTGGGGGCCGTGGGCGCCCACGGCCTTCCTGGGCCGCGGGCTGCAAGGCCGCCGGCTGGGCTTGTTCGGCATGGGCCGCATAGGCCAGGCCATCGCCCGACGCGCCGCCGCCTTCGGCATGGTCTTGCATTACCACAAGCGCAGCGCCTTGGCGCCCAGCGAAGCGGCCGGCGCCACCTACCACGACAGCCTGGACGGGCTGCTGGCCGTGAGCGACGTGCTGTGCGTGGCCGTGCCTTCCACGCCGGCGCTGCGCGGCGTGCTGGACGCGCGCCGCCTGGCGCTGCTGCCGCGCGGTGCACTGCTGGTCAACATCGCACGCGGCGACCTCATCGACGAACAGGCCTTGTTCGATGCCGTGCAACGCGGGCACGTCGCCGGGCTGGGCATGGACGTCTACCAGGGCGAGCCGGACATCGACCCGCGCTGGAAGACGCTGCCGCGCTGCACGCTGCTGCCGCACATAGGCAGCGCCACCGAAGAGGCGCGCACCGCCATGGGCCTGCTGGCGCTGGAGGGCGTGGCGGCGCACTTCAGCGGCCGCCCCGGCGCCAACTGCCTGAACCCGCAGGTTTACGCGCCGCGCTGAGCCGCCGGGCGTCGCCGCGGCGGCTGCTGCCGGTTCACGAGGCCTTGCCGGCCGCGGCTTTGCGTGGCGCGGTCTTGCGGGCGGCCGTTTTTGTGGCCGCCTTTACGGGGATCTTCGCAGGCGCCTTTGCAGCCGGCGCCGCTTCGGCCGCAGCCGGCGCGCTCTTGGCGGCGGCACCGCGCGCCGGGCGCGGCTCAAACTCGAAGCCCACCTTGCCTTCCTTGGCGTCCCACACCAGGAAGGCCTTGAACTTGCGGCGTGTGCGGTTGGAGATGAAGCCGTCCAGCAGCGAGCTGCGCCCGCTGGCCAGCAGCTTGGCGAGTTCCTCGTGTGAGATGGGCTGCTGCAGGATGATCTTGCCGGACTTGAAGTCGCAGGTCACGCGCGCGCCCACGCTGTGTTCGCACACGTAGTTGCTGCCGTGCTCGTACACATGGCCCTTGCACTTGGGGCAGGCGCCCAGGCTGGCCTGGCCTGAAAAGTCCACCGGCTCGCCGTCGCCTTGTTCGCCCTTGTTGTCGTCGCCGAAGTCGAACTCCAGCTTCCAGTTGTGGATGTCCTCGTCGTGCACCAGCTTCAGCTCGGCGGTGAAGGGCCAGCCGGCCTTGGAGCGGAAACCCTCCAGCGGGCCTATGCGCTTGTCGCGCAGCAGGGCGTCGGCCTCCGCGGTTTCGAAGGCACGGCCGCCCGGGATCTTGGCGATGGAGAAGCCGCAGCCTTCTCCGCTGCCGTCGGTGCCGGTACAGGCGAAGCGGCGGTAGTTTTCCTTGACCACGCCGCCGCAGTTGGGGCAGCGCGTGGACAGCGTGGCGTAGTCGCCGGGGATGGTGTCGCGGTCGTACTCCTTGGCCTTGCGCACGATGCGCTCGGCCATCTTCGCGATCTCGGTCATGAAGCGTTCGCGGCTCAGGCGGCCGTGCTCCATCTCGGCGAGCTGGTGCTCCCAGTTGCCGGTGAGCTCGGGTTTGGTGAGGTCTTCGATGGCCAGGCCGCGCAGCAGCGTCATCAGCTGGAAGGCCTTGGCCGTGGGCACCAGCTCGCGCCCGTCGCGCAGCATGTACTTCTCGGCGATCAGGCCTTCTATGGTCTGCGCGCGGGTGGCCGGGGTGCCCAGGCCCTTTTCCTTCATCGCGTCGCGCAGCTCTTCGTCTTCTATCAGCTTGCCCGCGCCTTCCATGGCCGACAGCAGCGTGGCCTCGGTGTAGCGCGCCGGCGGCCGCGTCTTCAGCGCGTTGACGGCCACGTCCTCGGTGCGCACCAGCTCGCCCGCCGCCACGGCCACCAGGTTGGCGTCTTCGTCCTGCGCTTCCTTGCCGTACACCGCCAGCCAGCCGGGGTTGACCAGCACCTTGCCGTTGGTCTGAAAGTGGTGCTCGGCGCCGGCCGCCGCCACCTTGCTGATGCGTGTGGTGACCAGGTACTCCGCAGCCGGGTAGAACACCGCCAGGAAACGCTTGACCACCAGGTCATAGAGCTTGGCTTCCACGTCGGTCAGCGCCTTGGGCGCCTGCAGCGTGGGGATGATGGCGAAGTGGTCCGACACCTTGGTGTTGTCGAACACGCGCTTGGTGGGCTTCACATAGCCCTGCTCCAGGCCGCGTGCTGCGTGCTGCGACAAGGCGCGCAGCGGGCCGGGCAGGTCTTCGCCGGCCAGCATCGTGAAGGTCTTCTTCACGACGGCGACGTAGTCCTCGGGCAGCGCGCGGCTGTCGGTACGCGGGTAGGTCAGCACCTTGTGCTTTTCGTACAGCGCCTGCGCGATGGACAGCGTGGTCTTCGCCGAAAAGCCGAAGCGTGAGTTGGCCTCGCGCTGCAGCGTGGTCAGGTCGTACAGCAGCGGGCTGCTCTGGGTGCTGGGCTTGGCCTCGTCGGTGACGCTGGCCGGCTGGCCGCGCACCGCGTCGGCGATGGCCTGCGCGGTGCCGGCGTCCCACAGGCGGTCGGCGCGGGCCTCGGCATCGTCAGGACTTTTTTTCCACTTCGGGTCGAACCACTTGCCGTCGTACTGCCCGGCCTGGGCGTCGAACGTGGCCTTGACCTCCCAGTAGTCGCGCGCCACGTGCTTGCGAATCTTTTCCTCGCGTTCCACCACGATGGACAGCGTGGGCGTCTGCACCCGGCCCACGGTGGTGAGGAAAAAGCCGCCGTCGCGCGAGTTGAAGGCCGTCATCGCGCGCGTGCCGTTGATGCCCACCAGCCAGTCGGCCTCGGAGCGGCTGCGCGCCGCGTCGGCCAGGCCCAGCATCTGCTCGTCGCTGCGCAGGTGCTCGAAGCCCTCGCGTATGGCCTGCGGCGTCATGCTTTGCAGCCACAGGCGCTGGATGGGCTTGCCGTGCGCCTTGTCGCCAAAGGCGTACTGCAGGATGAGGCGGAAGATCAGCTCGCCCTCGCGCCCCGCGTCGCAGGCGTTGACGATGTGGCCCACGTCCTTGCGCTTGGCCAGCTTCACCACCGCGTTCAGGCGTGTCTTGGCCTTGTCTATGGGCGCCACGTCAAAGTGCGGCGGCACCACCGGCAGGTGGGCGAAGCTCCACTTGCCGCGCTTCACGTCGAAGGCCTCGGGTGCCTTGATCTCCACCAGGTGGCCCACGGCGGAGGTGACGACGTGGCTGTCGTTCTCGAAGTATTCGGCGTGTTTGTCGAACTTGCCGGCCACGGGCGTGAGTGCACGCACGATGTCCTGCGCCACGCTGGGCTTCTCGGCAATGATCAGGGTCTTGCTCATGGGCTGTCGTCGGTGGTCTGTCTCGGGTACGTCTGCACGTGCCTACAATCCGTCGCCTCTCGCGCGCACGCACGCGCGCTCGTACGATTTCAATGTACCCAATGACAAAGACCGTGCAAGCCGGGCCTACACATCGCGGGCCTACCGACCGCAGGCGCATTCAGGTGCGGCGTTCCGGCGTGCACGGCAAGGGCGTGTTTGCACTGCAGCCCATCGCCGAGGGCGAGACCCTCATCGAGTACAAGGGCGAGATCATCTCCTGGCCGGAGGCGCTGCGCCGCCACCCGCACGACCCCCAGGACCCGAACCACACCTTCTACTTCCACATCGATGACCAGCATGTCATCGATGCCAATGTGGGCGGCAACGCGGCGCGCTGGATCAACCACGCCTGCGAGCCCAACTGCGAGGCCGACGAGCAGCAAGGCCGTGTCTTCATACGCGCGCTGCGCAACCTGAAGCCCGGCGAAGAGCTGTTCTACGACTACGGGCTGGTGATAGACGAGCGCTACACGCCCAAGCTCAAGCGCGAGTACGCCTGCCGTTGCGGCAGCCCGCGCTGCCGCGGCACCATGCTGGCGCCCAAGCGCTGAACCATGCACGACACACCGGCGCCCGACGCGCGGCACATGCACTGGGGTGCGGAGGCGCTGTGGGAACGCCTGGAGCCGCTGCTGCCGGGCCTGTCGGTGGAGGTGCAGGCGCGCGCCGACTCCACCAACCAGCGCCTGCTGGAGCGGGCCCGCGCCGCCGGCGGGGCGCGCGACGCACGCGTGACGCGGCCCGGCGAGCTGGACGCGCAGCCGGGCGTGGAGCCCACGCCGCACGGCCGCCGTGTGGCCGACCTGCAGCCCTGCCTGCTGGTGGCCGAGCACCAGACCCGTGGCCGCGGCCGCCAGGGCCGCGACTGGCTGGCCCGCCCCGGCGCGTCGTTGACGTTTTCGCTGGCACTGACGCTGGCGCCGCAGGAGTGGTCGGGCCTGTCGCTGGCCGTGGGCCTGGCCCTGGCCGAGGCGCTGGAGCCGCCCAGCGAGCAGCCGCCGCGCCTGGTGCTGAAGTGGCCCAACGACCTGTGGCTGCGCGACGGCAACGGGGTGGACAAGGGCCTGGGCCGCAAGCTGGGCGGTGTGCTGATAGAGACCGTGAGCGTGGGCCAGCGCCGCATGTGTGTGGTGGGCGTGGGCCTGAACGTGCTGCCGCAGCCGGCCGAAGGCCTGGCCCATGGCTATGCCTGCCTGCAGGAGCTGGACCCTGCGGTGCAGGCCCCGGCGGTGCTGGCGCAGGTGGGGGAGCCGCTGGTGCGTGCGCTGCTGGCCTTCGAGCGCGAGGGTTTTGCACCGCTGGTGGCGGCCTACACGCGCCGTGACCTGCTGCTGGGCCAGCCCATCACCGCCACCGCCGCCGAGGTGCCCGACGGTGTGGCCGAGGGCGTGGACGCGCACGGCGCGCTGCGCGTGCGCTGCGGCGAGGTGCACCGGCTGATCAGCGGCGAAGTCAGCGTGCGCCTGCGTCCCTGAAGGCGCCCCCGGCACCGACGATGCTGCGTACCCTGCTGGTTCTGGCGCTGCTGGCCAACGGCTTGTTCTTCGCCTGGGGGCAGGGCTGGTTGGCGCCGCACTGGCCGCCGCCGCGGCATGGCGAACGCGAACCCGAGCGGCTGGCGGCGCAGTTGCGGCCGGAGCTGGTCACGGTGCTGCCCTTGGCTGCGGCGCCCGGCACCGCAGCCACCGCGGCAGCAGGGGCCGAGGCGGTGGGCTGCTTGCAGGCCGGGCCGTTTGACGAGGTCGAGCTGGCGGCGGCGGAAGCCACGCTGTTGCAGGCCCAGCTGCCGGCAGGCAGCTGGGTGCGGGCGCCGGCGGACCCGCGTGCCGCCGGGTCCAGCCGGCCGGCGCGGACGCACTGGCTGCGCGCCGAGCGTGCCGACGGTGTCCTGCAGGCGCGGCTGAGGGCCCTGCCGCCGCAGGCCTTGTCCGGCGGCTTCGGGCCCTGCCGCTGAGCGGTTTCAGGCGCGCCCGCTAACCCGCTACCAACCCGCTGCGGGCCGCCGCCGCAGCGCCAGCGCAGCCAGCAGCAGCGCGGCCCACCACAGCGGGCTGGCGGCGCCGCCGCCCCCACCCCCGCCGCTGCTACCGCCGCCCCCGCCCCCACCGCCACCGCCCGCGTTGGGCGGCCGGTCCGGCCCCAGGGCCGCCGCGGCTTGCAGGTCGGCGTGGTCCAGCACCTCGGCCTGGCGCGCCGGGGCCACATAGGCCTGCGGGTTGGCGGCGTAGGCCAGCGCCTGTGCCGCATCCACGATGCCGGCGCCGCAAGTGCTGGTGGTGCACAGGCAGCGCCCGGGGTTGCTGCTGGAGCACACACCGATGTGCGGCGAGGTGACGTGCGGCCGGGCGCTGCGGCGCAGGCCGTCCACCAACTGCGCGGCGCTGAGTTCGGGGTTGACGCTGAGCATCAGCGCCAGCGTGCCCGAGACCACCGGCGCGGCAAAGCTGCTGCCGTACAGCGCCGCATAGCCGGCCTGGCCCGGGCCCTGGCGGCCGTCGTTCCACACGCTGACCAGGCCCGTGTCGCCCAGCAGTGCGCCCCAGGCCCCGCCGCCGCTGTCGTCGCCGCCCACAGTGGCCACGCCGCTGTCGCTGAGCGCAGGGCCGAAGTTGGCGTAGTGGGCCTTGAAGCCGTCGCGGTTGAGCGGCATCACCCCCACCACGCCGCGGCAGTTGGCCGGCCGCGCCACATGGCCGTGGTCGTTGCCGGCGGCGGCCACGATCACCACGCCGGCGGCGCGCAGCTCGTCGGCGGCGCTCTGGTAGGCGTTGCCGCAGACGTCGTTGCCGCCGAAGCTGACGTTGACGATGCGCGCCGGGTGCGGGTTCAGCGGCACGCCGTTCACGCGCAGGCCGGCGGCCCAGCGCATGCCGTCGATGATGTCCACCACCGTGGCGCCGCACTTGCCGGCCACACGCACCGGCAGCACCCGGCCGTCGTGGCTCATCGCGGCCACACCGATGCCGTTGTTGGTGCCGGCGGCCAGCATGCCGGCGATGACGGTGCCGTGCCAGGAACTGGGCTGTTCGGCGCAGTGGGCGTAGCGCGGGTCGTTGCGGTCGTCGGCGCTGACCCAGTCGCCGGGGTCGCTGGGGTCGTCGTCGCGGCCGTCGCCGTCGCCGGAGAACAGGACTTCGCTGACGAAGTCGTAGCCGGGCAGCAGGCGGCCGTCCAGGTCGGGGTGGGGCGTGATGCCGGTGTCCAGCACCGCCACCACGGCCGAGGGGCGGCCGGTGGCGCCGGGCAGGCCGCTGGTCCAGGCGCTGAGAAAGCCCGGGTTGCCGCGCTGGCGGTCGTGCGCGCTCTGGTTGTTGCCGCCGGCGGCGCGCAGCCACCACTGCTGGCCGGCCAGCGGGTCGGTGGGCATGGACAGGCGCTTTTCGCGCACATTGGGCTCCACCCAGTCCACCGCGGGGTGGGCGGCCAGCTGCTTGGCCAGGGCCTGGGCCTCGTCGGCCGGCAGCTCGCGGCCGAAGTCCAGCCATTGCAGGTCGCGGCCCACGGCACGCGGGCGGGCGTCGTCGCGCAGGCTGGCCTCGCGCAGCACACGGCGTGTCTGTTGTGCGGCGGCGGCCTGGGCGGTGGACTCGGCAGCGGCCGCCAGCCGGCGCGCCGTCTGGGTGTGGGCCGGTGCCTGCGTGTGCGGCTGCGCATCCTTCAGGCGCACGATCAGGCCCAGGGCCGGCTCGGCGGCGGCGGGGACTGTGGCGAAAAGCCAGGGCAAGGTGGCTGCGGCCAGCAGCCGGCGCATCCAGCGGTGCTCAATCATGGCGTCGGCGCCGCGGCGGGCGCAAGGTGGCGGCTGCCGCGGCCAGGCCCAGCAGCCAGCCGACGCCCATGGCGCCGCCGCCACCGCCGCCCGAGGCGGCAGGCGGGTTGGGGTTGCTGGGGGCCGCGACCGTCACCACCAACTCGGTGCTGGACTGCCCGCCCTGGTCGTCGGTCACGGTCAGGCGCACTGTGAAGCGGCCGGCGGCGCTGGGCGTCAGGGTTGCCACGCTGGCGTTGGTGGCGCTGCCGAAGCCGTTGACGATGCCGCCGCCGCTCACCAGCACCCACTGCCAGCCCACGATGTGTGCGCCCGCGGCGGCCAGGCTGCCCGCGGCGTCGAGCGAGACCAGGTTGCCGGGCGCGGGGGCCGCCGGGCTGAACGTGATGTGGGCCAGTGTGCCGGCCACCGCCGCCACCGCGGCGCCGGCGTCCACCATGCCGGCACCGCACAGCGCGGTGCTGCAGTAGCACTGCAACTGCTCCACGTTGGCCGAAGGCGTGCGGCACAGGGGCACCGGTGTCGGGTCGTCGGGACCGTTGTCGGCGCCGCTGGTGGGGAAGGGGCGCGCGCTGGCCTTCAGCGCGGCGGTGATCTGCGCCGGCTCCAGCGTCGGCCGCGCCGACACCATCAGCGCCGCCACCGCGGCCACCAGCGGCGACGCGAAGCTGGTGCCCACCGTGATGTTGTAGCTGTCGGTCCAGGTGGAAGCCAGCGGCCCGCGCGTGCCGCTGTCGGTGGCCGCCAGGATGGGGTACAGGCAGGGCGTGCCGGGCAGGATGTTGATGCAGTTGCCGCCCGGCGCTGCAATGCCTATGGCGCTGCCCAGGTCGGAGAAGCCCACCTTGGTGCCGGCGTGGCGCAAGGCGGCCACCGCCAGCACGCCGCGGCAGTTGGCCGGGGAACCCACCGGCCCGCCGGCGCTGTTGCCGGCCGAGGCCACCACCAGCACGCCGCGCGCGGTGATCTCGTCCATGGCCGACTGGTAGGCCGCGCTGCAGCTGCCGCTGCTGCCCAGGCTGAGGTTGATGACACGCGCCGGCGTGGGGTTGTCGGGCACGCCGGGCACCGAGATGCCGGCGGCCCAGCGCAGGCCGGCAATGATGTCGGCATCGGTGCCGTAACACTTGCCCAGCACCCGCACCGGCAGCACGCGGGTGCCCGGTGCCGCGCCGGCCATGCCCACGCCGTTGTTGGCCGCCGCCGCCACCAGGCTGGCGGTGGCGGTGCCGTGCCAGCTGCTGTCGGTGACGTCGCAGTCGTCAAAGTCGCCCCGACCGGCCTCGGCCGAGGTGACCCAGTCACCCGGGTCGCTGGGGTCGGCGTCGCGGCCGTCGCCGTCGTTGGCGATGGTGGGGTTGCTGACGAAGTCGTAGCCCGGCAGCAAGCGCCCGCCTTGTGCCGCGCGGCCCAGGTCCGGATGCTCGAAGCGCACGCCGGTGTCCAGCACCGCCACCACCGCCTGGGCGCTGCCGGTGGTGTGGGCCCAGGCGGCTTCGATGTCCATCGCCGAGCGCAGATCGGCCGTAGGCGCACGCAGGTACCACTGGCCGCTGTCGGGGCCGTCGGGCCGCACGCCGGGCGCGGCGGCCGGGTACAGCGGGTCGTCCGGCGGGCCCGACAGGCGGCGCTTGCGCCCGTTGGGCACCGCGAACTCCACATCGGGGTCGGCGGCCAGGCGGGCCGCCAGCGCGGCGGCGCTCTCGCCGCGGGCGCGCAGCACCTGGGTGCGTTCGGACAGCGCGCCGCCGTCTTCCAGCGTGCGCCCCAGGCGCCGCCCGGCAGCGCCGGCACGTTCGGCCAGCACACGCCGCTGCGCGGCCTCGCCACGCAGCGGCAGCGGGTGCTGCTGCACCGTGACCGACTCGCTGCGCCAGCGCACGATGACCTCGCCTTCGACCGGGCCCAGTGCGGCCCGCTGCACCGTGCGTTGGGCGGCTTGCTGGGCCAGCACCGCTCCGCCGGCCAGCGACAGGGTCAGGCCCAACAGCAGTGCGGGGAGGCCGAGGTGGCGCGACATGGGGTGGGCCGGTCGTGGTGAGGGGGCGGTGTCAGCGCGCGGCGATCACGCGCGCCATCTCCAGCACCTTGTTCGAGTAGCCCCACTCGTTGTCGTACCAGGCCACGACCTTGACGAAGGTCTTGTCCAGCGCGATGCCGGCGTCGGCGTCGAACACGCTGGTGCAGGGCTCGCCGCGGAAGTCGGTGGCCACCACCTTGTCCTCGGTGTAGGCCAGCACGCCCTTCATCGGGCCGGCAGCGGCGGCCTTCATCGCGTTGCAGATGTCGTCCCAGCTGGCTTCCTTGATCAGCTCGGCCGTGAGGTCGATGACCGACACGTCCGAGGTCGGCACGCGGAAGCTCATGCCGGTGAGCTTCTTGTTCAGCTCGGGGATCACCACACCCACCGCCTTGGCCGCGCCGGTGCTGCTGGGGATGATGTTTTCCAGGATGCCGCGGCCGCCGCGCCAGTCCTTGTTGCTGGGGCCGTCCACCGTCTTCTGCGTGGCGGTGGCGGCATGCACGGTGGTCATCAGGCCGCGCTTGATGCCGAAGTTGTCGTGCAGCACCTTGGCCACCGGGGCCAGGCAGTTGGTGGTGCAGCTGGCGTTGCTGACGATGGTCTGGCCGGCGTAGGTCTTGTCGTTGACGCCGTAGACGAACATCGGCGTGTCGTCCTTGGAAGGCGCGCTTTGTATGACCTTCTTCGCGCCGGCGTCCAGGTGCTTCTGGCAGGTTTCCTTGGTGAGGAACAGGCCGGTGGACTCGACCACCACGTCCACGCCGATGTCGCCCCACTTCAGCTCGGCCGGGTCTTTCACCGCGGTCAGGCGTATCTTCTTGCCGTTGACGATGAGGGTGTTGCCATCGACCGCGATCTCACCCTTGAAGCGGCCGTGCACGCTGTCGTACTTCAGCATGTAGGCCAGGTAGTCGGGCTCCAGCAGGTCGTTGATGCCCACGACCTCGATGTCGGAGAAGTTCTGCACCGCCGCGCGGAACACCATGCGCCCGATGCGCCCGAAACCGTTGATGCCTATCTTGATGCTCATGTCTGTCTACTCCTGGGTTGGATGGGTTCAAAGGGTGATCTTGGTGCAGGGGCTGTGATGGCGACCCCGTCGGCGGTGCCGAACGGCCGGTCCTGCGAGGCTTGAGCATGGGCCGGAGCCAACGGTGCCGGCAAGCTCATCTGCCGGTTGAAACCATAGCGCTCATCCCCTTCGACGCGGTGCAAACAGCTGACGTGCGCCGTGGTCTCCCGCACACCAGCGCGCAGTGTGTGGCACGGCTGGGCCAGCGAAGCTTCAACGGTGACGCTCTGTGCCTGCGCCTGCGACACGGCGCCCAGCACCAGCCCTGCGGCCAGCGTGAGCTGTGCCAAGAGCATGGTGACCGGCGTTGTGGTGGCGACTCGCATGAAGGGGGCAGCGGTGGGGCGTCCGGGTTTCGCCGCCTACTCCTTGGGCTTGAGGTCGATCTTCAGGCAGGGCACGGCGATGTCGGCGGTATCCCCATAGACGATGGCCATGCCGCGGTCAGGCAAGTCGAGCGTGATGTCGCGCAGCCAGTTCAGCAAGGGCGCTTGCATGGCGGACGCCTCGCCGATGAGGCGCACACTGTTGGGCAGGTGGGGTTGGCGATACTGCAGCTGCAATTCGAAGGGGCAGCCCATGGTGGTGGTGTCGATTTGCAGCGTCTGCTGGTCCAAGTCTTTGACGACTCGCATCAGCTGTGGAAGTGTCAGTGCCGTAAAACCCGCGGCGCTACCTTCGAATCGGAAGTCGAAGGTCAGCACGATCTCCAGCGGATCGTCCTGCCCCGCCACCATGCAGGGCAGGCGGTAACCCCTGACCCAGGTCCTGACGGTGGCCGCCAGCGGCCGCGCATCGCGGTGGTGGGCCAGTTGCAACAACTCAGGAGGCCGATCGGGGGCGGAGAAGCGAAGGCGCGCCAGCACCTTGCCCGCGGTGCCGCTGCGTCGGGCGTCCGTCGGGTAGTTGGGGGACACGTCACCGCTGGCGTGCTGGCGGCAGCTCAGCAGCTCGCGGCGACGTTCATGACCGGCGTCCTCGGCTGGCCTGGCGTGGCCACGGTCCCAGTTCGTCCGAAACAGGTACTCCTGGGTTAACACGGCGGTTTCGCCGGCCGGCAGACAGGGCACGCGAAGTGTGCGGGTGTATCCCCGCACGCTCTGCACGAACTCGGGGCTTCCTTCGCTTTCAAGCACCTCGACGGCGGGCGCGCGGTCCGGGCGCGCGAACCGCAGCGCCACCTTGACGCGGCCTTTGTCGCCGGACTTGTACTCCAGGAAGGGATACTCCGGCTCGGGCAGCGCGGGGTCGGTGGCCTGCAGGCACTGTGATGCAGCCGAAGGCTCGATCTGCGCCGCCGGCTGGGCCATGGCGGCGCCGGCGAACGCCGCAGCCCACACCACCACGGCCCACAGGGCCACAGCAGCCGGCCCGCGGCGCATGGCTCAGCGCCCCAGCACCGTGCGCACCGTGTCCACCACGTTGCCCACCGTGAAGTGGAAGTGTTCAAACAACACCCCGCCCGGCGCACTTTCGCCGAAGCGGTCCAGGCCTATCACCGCGGCGCAGCCGTACTTCCACCAGCCGTCGGTGACACCAGCTTCCACCGCGATGCGTGGCACGCCGTCGGGCAGCACGCGGCGCTTGTAGGCCACGGCCTGGCGGTCGAAGGTGGTGGTGCTGGGCATGCTGACCACGCGCACGCCAATCTTGCGCTTGGCCAGTTCGGCCTGCGCATGCAGCGCCAGGTGCACTTCGCTGCCGGTGGCGATGATCACCGCCCGCGGCTTGCCTTTCAGCCCCACCTCGGCCGGGTCGGCCAGCACGTAGGCGCCCTTGCCCATGTCGTCCAGCGCCTGCTTGGGCAGGTAGGGCAGGTTCTGGCGCGACAGCAGCAGCGCGCTGGGGCGGCTGACGTTGCCCAGGGCCATGGTCCAGGCGACCACGGTCTCGGCCGTGTCGGCCGGGCGCCAGACGTCCAGGTTGGGGATCAGGCGCAGGCTGGCGGCGTGTTCCACGCTCTGGTGCGTGGGGCCGTCTTCGCCCAGGCCTATGCTGTCGTGGGTGAAGACGTGCACCACGCGGCGCTTCATCAGTGCCGCCATGCGTATGGCGTTGCGGCTGTAGTCGCTGAAGGTCAGGAAGGTGCCGCCGTAGGGGATGTAGCCGCCGTGCAGCGCCACGCCGTTCATGATGGCGGCCATGCCGAACTCGCGCACGCCGTAGTTGATGTGGCGCCCGCCGTTGGGCGTGCCGTCGTCGGCAAAACGCAGCGCCGGCGTGCTGGCGGTGTTGGTGAGGTTGCTGCCGGTGAGGTCGGCGCTGCCGCCCAGCAGCTCGGGCATCAGCTTGGTGAAGGTTTCCAGCGCGATCTGGCTGGCCTTGCGCGTGGCCACGGTTTGCGCCGCGGTGTCGGCGGCTTGGATGGATTCCACCGCGGTGGTGACGAAGGCCTTGGGCAGCTCGCCGCGCATGCGGCGCTCAAACTCCGCCGCCAGGTCCGGGTGGGCGCTGCGGTAGGCGGCGAAGGCTTCGCTCCAGCGCGCCTGCGCGGCGGCGCCGGTGTCGTGGGCGTTCCAGGCGGCGTAGGCCTCGGGCGGGACGACAAAGGGCTCGTGCGCCCAGCCCAGGGCTTCGCGCGTGAGCTTGATTTCCTCGGCGCCCAGGGCCTCGCCGTGTGCCTTGGCGCTGCCGGCACGGTTGGGGCTGCCCTTGCCTATGGTGGTGCGGCAGATGACGAGCGTGGGCTTGTTCTCCGACACCTTGGCGCGCGCCAGGGCCGCGTCCACCGCGTCCACGTCGTGGCCGTCCACCGGGCCCAGCACGTTCCAGCCGCAGGCGGCGAAGCGCCCGGCCACGTCGTCTATGAACCAGGGCTTGACCGGGCCGTCGATGCTGATGCCGTTGTCGTCGTACACCGCCACCAGCTTGTTCAGCTTCCAGGCGCCGGCCAGGGCCACCGCTTCGTGGCTGATGCCTTCCATCAGGCAGCCGTCACCCAGGAAACACCAGGTGTGGTGGTCCACCACGCTGTGGCCGGGGCGGTTGAACTCGTGCGCAAGCAGCTTCTCGGCCAGCGCCATGCCCACGGCATTGGTGATGCCCTGGCCCAGCGGGCCGGTGGTGGTTTCCACGCCGGGCGTGATGTCCACCTCGGGGTGGCCCGGCGTCTGGCTGTGCAGCTGGCGGAACTTGCGCAGCTCGTCCATGGGCAGCGCGTAGCCGCTCAGGTGCAGCAGGGCATACAGCAGCATGGAGCCGTGGCCGTTGGACAGCACGAAGCGGTCGCGGTCGGCCCACAGCGGCTGGGCCGGGTGGTGCTTCAGGTGCCGGCTCCACAGCGCGACAGCGATCTCGGCCATGCCCATGGGGGCGCCCGGGTGCCCGGAGTTGGCGGCCTGCACGGCGTCCATCGCCAGAGCGCGGATGGCATTGGCCATCAGCCGGGGGTTTTTTTCGTGGGAGGCCATGGGCGCGAAGGGCTGCGACGGGAGGCCACGATTCTAGGCGGCGGCCCGCCGCAGCCCCGGCCGCCGCCGGCGCGCCGCATCCGCCGGGTGCGGGACGCGCTCAGGCCGGTTTGCCGGCGCCCGCTGCCGCCTGCGCACGCATCTTGGCGCTGATGTAGGCGCCGTGCGGCACATGCAGCAGGTCGGCAATGCGCCACAGCACGTGGCGCTCGTGGTCGGCCAGGTGGCCGTCGGCGTAGGCCACGGTCCACATGGCCTCGATCACGCGCAGCTTCTGCGCCTCGTCCAGCTGGGTGTTCAGCGCTGAGGTGAAGGCGTGGTAGTCGGTGGCGCCGCGCTGCGTCTGCACCGCCAGTTCCACCAGGCGCGCCACTTCGTCGTCGCTCAGCGAGAACTTCTGGCGCAGCGCCTGCATCACCGCTTCGCGCTGCACTTCGGACACGTCGCCGGTGGCCACCATCACCTCCACCAGCAGCACGGCGGTGGCCAGTTGCAGGCGGTGTTCGTTGGCCGCCGGCGAGGCGGTGACGGCGCGCGGCGGCGCCAGCACCGAATCGAACAAGTCCTTGAGCGTGCGCAGCATGGTGTTGCTGATTGGTGGTGCCGATGATGCAGCGCGCTCAGTGCCCGCGCCGCGGCAGGGTTGAGGCCTGCTCGCCCAGGTCCCAGAACAGCCCGGTCATCAGTTGCAGCGCCTCGCGTGCCACCGGGGCCAGCAGGTGTTCGTCGGGCGCGTGCTGACTGCAGGCGGCGTAGCTGTGCGGCACCCACACGGTGGGCAGGCCCAGGATGTCGGCGAACACGTCGTTGGGCAGGCTGCCGCCCAGGTTGGGCAGCAGCACCGGGGTCTTGCCGCTGGTGTGCTGCAGCGAAGCCAGCGTGAAGTGCACCCAGGCGTTGTCCGGGTCCAGGCGGGTGGCGTTCATCACCATGGGCTCGCCCACCTGGACGTCGACGAAACCGTGCGCCGCCAGGTGGGCCTGCACCAGCTCGCGCACACGCGAGACATCGGTGCCCACCACGAAGCGCATGTGCAGGGTGGCGCGGGCCGTGGGCGGGATGGCGTTCACCGGGTGCTGCGGGTTGCCGGTGACCATGGCCAGCACCTCCAGCGTGTTCCAGGCGATGACACGTTCGGCAGGCGTCAGCCCGGGCTCGCCCCAGTCGGCATCCACCGCCGGGTCGCCGGCGTCGCCGCCGAACACCAGGCCTTGCAGCGCGGCACGCACATTGGCCGGTATGGCCGGTGGGCGCAAAGCCGGCACCTGGATGACGCCGCGCCCGTCCACCAGGCAGGCGATGGCGTTCGCCAGCACGGTGCCCGGGTTGCGCAACAGGCCGCCCCAGTTGCCGCTGTGGTGCGCGCCTTCGCGCAGCGTGAGGCTGAGGTCGAAGTTGACGACACCGCGCGAGCCCAAGAACACTGTGGGCCGCTCGCGCGCCATGCGCGGGCCGTCGCTGGCGATCAGCACGTCGGCGGCCAGCGCTTCGCGCTGCGCGGCGCAGAACTCGGCCAGGCCCGGCGAGCCGGTCTCCTCGCCGGTTTCCACCAGCCAGGTGACGTTGAAGCCCAGGCGGCCGCCGCGCGCCGCCAGCACCTGCGCCAGCGCGGCGATGTTGATGCTGTGCTGGCCCTTGTTGTCGGCGGTGCCGCGGCCGTACAGGCGGTCGCCGTCGGCGGCCAGCGTCCACGGGCCTTGGCCGCGGGTCCAGCGCTCGTCCTGGCCGCGCACCACGTCGCCGTGGCCGTACATCAGCACCGTGGGCAGCGCGTCGCCTTCGTGGCGGTGCGCGATCAGGAACGGGCCGAAGCCGGCCTGCGGGTTGGCGTGCAGCGTGGCGCTGAAACCCAGTGCGGCCAGGCTGGGCACCAGTTCGTCGGCCAGGTAGGCTTGCAGCGCCGGCGCGCCTTCGGGGTTCTGGCTTTCGGTGCGTATCGCGACGCGGCGCGCCAGGTCGCGCACGAAGGCGCCGCCGTCGAAGTGTTCGCGCGCCGCGGCCAGCGCGGCCTCGCGGCCGCTCACGGCGCCACCGCCAGCTCGAAGTGCTCCACGTGCGGCGGCGAGGCGAAGAACGGGCCCACGATGGCGCGCCACTGTGCAAACAGCGGCCCGCCGCGGAAGTGCACGGTGTGGTCTTCCAGCGTTTGCCAGCGAATCAGCAGCAGGTAGCGCTCGGGGCTTTCCATGCCGCGTCGCAGCTC
Source organism: Burkholderiaceae bacterium (assembly GCA_037190565.1). GTDB lineage: Bacteria > Pseudomonadota > Gammaproteobacteria > Burkholderiales > Burkholderiaceae_C > Rubrivivax. Next base: position 72,503 of record JBBCJV010000017.1, on the reverse strand, counting down.
AAAGCTCTGGTAGCCCTGGGCGGTGCTGACGACCTCGGCCACGCCGCGGTGCAGTGCGTTTTCAAAGGCGGCCTGCTGGCCGGGGGCGATGCGTATGTCGGCAACTTCCAGGATCACGGCAGCTTCCCGCGGGGTGTGGAGCTGCCAAGTCTAGGGCCTGCGCTAGAGCCTGCGCCTCAGCGGCGCAGGCGGCCTGCGGGGGTGTCGGCGAGCTGCTGGCGTGCGGGCTCAGGCCGTGCGGCGCCGCGCGGCCACGCCGCCCACCAGCCCCAGGCCCAGGCCCAGCGCCAGCGTCGCCCAGGTGGCGGGTTCGGGCACCGGCACCGTGTAGTTGATGTAGCTGCGCGACATGCGCTGGATGTTGTCGGTGGTGAAGGGCAGTGCGTCGTTGTACAGATCGACCAGCCGCACATTGATGGTCAGGTCCAGCCCGGCCGGCAGCGCACTGCCGAACGCAAACGAGGTGGCGGTGGCGGGCAGGGTCACGCGTGTGCCGATCTCGGCGTTGCTGACGTTGCTGTAGAAGACCAGACTGACGAAGTCGATGTCGCCGGCGTTGGCAGGCAGCGCCCAGCTGAGCGTGGGGCGGAAGGCGTCGGCGCTGGCGTCCAGCGCCAGGCCGGTGACCAGCGGCATCTGCGTCAGGCCGGTGAGGTCGCGGGTGACCACGGCGGCAGAGTCGGTGCCGTTGACAAAAGCCACCGTCAGCGGCGTCACGTGGCCCGGGCCGGGGAACTGCACACGCCGGGCCCAGTCCAGCGTGCCGGTGGTGTTGGGCGTGGTGGCCAGGCCGCCCACCAGCGCGCCATTCTGGAAGGCCGCGGCCATGGTGCCGGCGGCCGGGCCCGGCGTGGTGTGGCCTATGAACAGCACCGTGGGCCGGCCGTTGGGGTCGCCCCCGCCCGCCACCTCCAGCGTGTTGCTGCCTATGTTGTCGAGGAAGTAGCCGGCAAAGTCCACCGTGATCGGTTCGGCCTGCACGGCACACGACAGAGTCCAAGCGCCCAGGGCCAGCACGGTGGCCGCAACACGCCGTTGTTTCATGGCTATCCCTCCAAAGGTGCAGGCAGTGTGGCGGGGCCGGTTCACCGGCAGCCATCCCTAGCTCGCTGACGCCCACCCCTGCTTCCCGGGGTGGGTTTCCACCGGGCCGCGCAAGGCGCGCGGCAGGCGGCTGGCCGCCGCCGTTGCGCCTCAGCGCAGTTCGACGCGGTTGGGCAGTTCGTCGGTCTTGGTGCTGCCCTGGGCGAGCGGGAAGTGCTGCGCCAGCAGCGCGTCCACCTCGTCCACGGCTTGCGCCAGGCCTTGCTCCCAGCGCCCGGCGCGGAAGTGTTCGCGCATGTGCGCCAGCAACTTGTCCCAGTGCGCCTGCGGCACCTGGCGTGCCAGGCCGCGGTCGGCCACGATCTCTATGTCGCGCTCGGCCAGCAGCAGGTAGATCAGCACGCCGTTGTTGGCCTCGGTGTCCCACACGCGCAGCTTGCCGAACAGCGCCAGTGCACGTTCACGCGGCGGTGCGTCGCGCCACAGGTAGGACAGCGGCAGCGAGGCCTCCACGCACAGGCGAATCTCGCCGCCATGGCGTGCCTCGCTGGCGGCGACGCGGGCCTCCAGACGCTGCAGGGCTTCGCTGCCCAGCGCACGCGCGGCGTCGCGTTCGTCCCACCAGCGGTGCTTGAACAGCCGCAGCAGCTGCATGCCCATGCTCACCAGCCGCCGGAGGCGCCGCCGCCGCCGAAGTTGCCGCCGCCGCCGGAGCGAAAACCCCCGCCGCCGCCGCCAAACCCGCCACCACCCCCGCCCCCCCAGCCGCCATGGCGGCCGCCGCCGGCCCAGCCGCCGCCGCTGCCGTAACCACCGCCCCAGCCGCCTATGTGCGGCAGCGACCGCCCGCCGCCGGCGCTGCGCACCGCAGCGCCTATGCCGAACAGGCCCACCAGCAGCAGCGCCGCCAGGCCGGCGCCCAGGCCCACCAGCACGCTGGCGCTGATCCACCAGGCGGCGCCGCCGGCCGCACCGCCGGTGAGCAGGGCGCCCAGCTTGCGGCCCAGCAAGGCGGTGAGCAGGCTGCTGACCAGGATGACGCCGAAAAAGAAGAAGCCCAGCCAGAACCCCAGGTCGCGTTCGCCACCGCCTTGCGCACGGCCGCGCTGCGGCGCCGGCAGGTCTTCGCCACGTATGCGGGCGATCAGCGCATCCACTGCGGCGCCCAGCCCGCGCGCGTAGGCGTCTTCGCGAAACGCCGGGGTGATGTGGCGGTCGATGATCTGCCGCGCCGCCAGGTCGGGGATGGCGCCTTCCAGCGCCTTGGCCACTTCTATGCGCACACGCCGGTCGTTCTTGGCCACCAGCAGCACCACGCCGTCGCCCACTTCGCGGCGGCCGATCTTCCACTCGTCGGCCACGCGCTGTGCATAGGCGGCGATGTCTTCCGGCGCCGTGGTGGGCACCAGCAGCAGCACGATCTGCGGCCCGGCCTCGGCCTCGAAGGCGGCCAGCTTGGCGTCCAGGCCCTGGCGTTCAACGTCGGACAGCGTGCCCGTCTGGTCGATGACGCGGCCACTGAGCGCCGGCACCGGCTGCACGCCCTGCGCCTGCACGCCCAGCGCTGCCAGCAGCAGCGCCAGCGTCAGCAGCAGCGTGCGCATCATCACGCCGGGCCGCGCCGCGTCTTAACGCGACGCTGGCAACGCGGGCGCTGCCGGGCGCTCGAAGTTGACGGCAGGCGGCGCTGCGATGGCGCCTTCGTTGGTCACGGTGAAGCTGGGCTTGACCTCGTAGCCCAAGACCATGGCCGTCAGGTTGCTGGGGAACTGGCGCGCCAGCACGTTGTACTGCTGCACCGTCTGTATGTAGCGGTTGCGCGCCACGGTGATGCGGTTTTCGGTGCCTTCCAGCTGCACGCGCAGGTCCTGGAAGGCCTGGTTGGCGCGCAGCTGCGGGTACTGCTCCACCACCACCATCAGGCGCGACAAGGCGCTGGAGAGTTCGCCCTGGGCCTGCTGGAACTGGTTGAAGGCCTGCGGGTTGTTGATCAGCTCCGGCGTGGCCTGTATGGAGGTGGCGCGCGAGCGGGCTTCTATCACCCGCGTCAGCGTTTCCTGCTCGAAGTCGGCCTCGCCGCGCACCGTCGCCACGATGTTGGGGATGAGGTCGGCGCGGCGCTGGTACTGGTTCAGCACCTCGGACCAGCCGGCCTTGACCTCTTCGTCCAGGCGCTGGAAGTCGTTGTAGCCGCAGCCGGCCAGCAGCAGGGCCAGGCCCAGCGCGGCGATGCGGGTGCTCCAGCGGGTGACGTTCCAGCGGGTGTTGGTGTTCATGGCCAGGTCCTCCTCGGGTGGGCTGCGGCGGTGTGGTGGCGCAGGCGGCGCGCATGCTACCCGCGGCACGCCCGCTTGCGAGCCCCACATGGGGCATGACAATCGTGGTTCAAGGTCTTGACAGGGCAGCGGCGGGCGCGATGAGCAACGGGGTGCAACAGGCTTTGCGCGGCGCCTGGCGGGCGGCGCCGCCCGCGGCTGCCGGCACCAGGCCCCGCCTGCTGGTGCTGGGCGGCGGCGGCATGCTGGGCTCGGCGGTGCTGGAGCACGCCCTGCCGGCCGGCCGTTTTGCGCGTGTGCAGGCGCTGGTTGCGCAGCCGCTGGCCTCGGCGCTGCGGAGCTTCGAACCGCTGGCGCAGTCGGCGCTGGATGCGGCGCAGCGCAGCGGCGAGCCCCTGCAGGCCGACATCGCGGTGCTGGTGTTCGAGCGGCTGCGCCACAGCAACCGGCGCGACGAGGCCTTTGTGCAGCCTCAGCCGCGTGACCTGCCGGCGCTGGCCGCGGCCTTGCACCGCGGTGGTGTGCGCGCGCTGCTGGTGGTGCTGCCGCACACGCCCTGGCTGCTGCCCGGCGCCTTGCGCCTGGGGCTGGCCTCGCTGGACGAAGCGGCGGTGGCCGGGCTGGGTTTTGAGCACGTGGTGTTTGTGCGCGCCGCGCAGGTCGGCGGGCCGGCGGCGGCCAGCCGCTCGTGGCTGCAGCGCGTGGCCGACGCCTGGTTGCGCCAGCTGCGCCTGATGGTGCCGCAGCGTGAGCAGCCGCTGCGCGCGGCGCTGCTGGCGCGCTGGGTGGTGGCGCTGGCGCAGGCGCTGCCTGCTGCGCCGCCGGGCACCCGCGTGCTGGCGCCGGACACCTTGTGGTCCTTCGCCCAACCGGGGGTGGACGGCCAGGCCTTGCTCACGCGCTGGCTGCATGGTGGTGGGGCGTGAGCGAGGCCGAGGCCGGCCGCGATAATCCGCCCTGATGTCTTCCAATGTTTCATCGGCCGCGCCGGCGGCTGCCCCGCCCGCCCTGGTCAACGACTGTTTCCTGCGCGCCTGCCTGCGCCAGAGCACGCCGCACACGCCCCTGTGGCTGATGCGCCAGGCCGGCCGCTACCTGCCCGAGTACCGCGCCACGCGCGAAAAGGCCGGCAGCTTCATGGGCCTGGCCACCAGCCCGGCCTACGCCACCGAAGTGACGCTGCAGCCGCTGGAGCGTTACCCGCTGGACGCGGCCATCCTGTTTTCCGACATCCTCACCGTGCCCGACGCCATGGGCCTGGGCCTGAGCTTTGCCGCCGGCGAGGGCCCGCGCTTCGAGCGCCCGGTGCGCGACGAAGCGGCCGTGGCCGCGCTGCGCGTGCCCGACCTGGACCGCCTGCGCTACGTGTTCGACGCGGTGGCCTCCATACGCCGGGCCTTGACCACCACCGACGCCCAGGGCCGCGCGGCCGGGCGTGTGCCGCTGATTGGCTTTTCCGGCAGCCCCTGGACGCTGGCCTGCTACATGGTGGAAGGCGCCGGCTCCGACGACTACCGCCTGGTGAAGTCCATGCTGTATGCGCGGCCCGACCTGCTGGAGCGCATCCTGGCCGTCAACACCCAGGCGGTGACGGCCTACCTGAACGCCCAGATAGACGCCGGCGCCCAGGCCGTGATGCTGTTCGACTCCTGGGGCGGGGTGCTGGCCGACGGCACCTTCCAGCGTTTCAGCCTGGCGTTCACGGCGCAGGTGGTGGCCGGCCTGCGGCGCGAAGCCGAAGGCCGGCGTGTGCCGGTCATCGTCTTCACCAAGGGCGGCGCACCCTGGCTGGAGCAGATCGCCGGCACAGGCGCCGACGTGGTGGGCGTGGACTGGACCGTGAACTTGGCCCGCGCCCGCGCCGCCTTCGGCAACCGGGTGGCGCTGCAAGGCAATCTGGACCCCAACGTGCTGTTTGCGCCGCCCGAGGCCGTGGCGCGCGAGGCCCGGGCGGTGCTGGACAGCTTCGGCCCGCCGCAGCGCGCCGACGGCGGCTGGGACGGGCACGTCTTCAACCTGGGCCACGGCATCAGCCAGTTCACGCCGCCGGAGCATGTGGCGGCGCTGGTGGAGGCGGTGCACAGCCACTCGCGGCTGTTGCGACGCAGCAGCTGAGGCAGTGGCGCAGCCGTACACGATGCGGGTGAGTGAGCGCTCAGGGCTTGACTTATCCCCAAAAACCGTGCTGCGGCGCAGCGGCTTCGGCGGCCTGGAACGACCCCGCTGGATGTCCTGTCATATCGTGCCAAGTTGTTGATTTGACTGAATTTTCAGAAGCACGCCGCGCGGCGGTTCGACGCGGCTGCACGCGCAGAATCAAGCACTTGGCGCCGCGGCACGCAGCTTACGCACAAAGTTATCCACAAAATCGGCTCAAGGCGAAAACTCGTTGTGAATCATTGGTTTACGCCTTGTTCTTGAGGTAGCGCCTGCGCAACGTGCGGTATGTCACAGGAGCAGACCCCGGCTGAAGGCGTGCGCGTGACGGTGGCGGTGGAGACACCGCGGCACAGCGCCGTCGGCGGCCTGCTGGACTACCGCGCTGCGCACGACCTGCCGGCCGGCACGCTGCTGCGGGTGCCGCTGGGCCGCCGCGAAGTGCCTGGCCTGGTGTGGGACCGCCCGATGCAGGCCGCCGAGCCGCCGGCCGAGCTGCGGCCGGTGAGCGCGGTGCTGGGCGCCTTGCCGCCGCTGCCGGCCGACTGGCGCGCGCTGGTGGAGTTTGCCGCCGGCTACTACCAGCGCGGCGTGGGCGAGCTGGCGCTGGCGGTGCTGCCGCCGGAGCTGCGGCGCCTGGACAACACCCAGCTGGCGCGCCGCCGGGCCAAGCTGGCGCGGCCCTCCCTGCCCGCCGCCGCGGCTGCCGCCGCGGCTGCCGGCGCGGCTTCGCCCGCCACCGAGCTTGCCCCCGAACCCAGCGCCGGCCAGGCCGCGGCCTTGCAGGCGATGGCCGCCACCCGCCAGCCGGTGCTGCTGTTCGGTGCCACCGGCAGCGGCAAGACCGAGGTCTACCTGCGGGCCGCCCAGCAGGCGCTGGCCGCCGGCGGCCAGGTGCTGGTGCTGGTGCCGGAGATCAACCTCACGCCGCAGCTGGAAGCCCGCTTCGCGGCGCGCTTCCCGCAGCACAGCCTGGTCAGCCTGCACAGCGCGCTCACGCCGGCGCAGCGGCTGCGCCACTGGCTGCTGGCCCATGCCGGGCGCGCCGACCTGGTGCTGGGCACCCGTCTGGCCGTGTTCACGCCGCTGCCGCGGCTGGCGCTGATCGTGGTGGATGAAGAACACGACGCCAGCTTCAAGCAGCAGGAAGGCGCCCGCTACTCGGCGCGCGACCTGGCCGTCTGGCGTGCCACGCAGCGCGGCGTGCCGGTGCTGCTGGGCAGTGCCACGCCTTCGCTGGAAAGCTGGCAGCGTGCGCTGCAGGGCCGCTACCAGCGGGTGGACATGCAAGAGCGCATAGGCGGCGGCGCCATGCCGCGCGTGCGCATCGTGGACATGTCGGCCCTGCCGCGCCCGCCGGCCGGCCACGAGCGCGCGCTGGCCCCGGCGCTGCTGGACGCCATGCAGCAGCGCCTGGCGCGCGGCGAACAAAGCCTGCTGCTGCTCAACCGCCGCGGCTACGCCCCGGTGCTGCACTGCAGTGCCTGCGGCTGGCAAAGCGGCTGCCCGCATTGCAGCGCCTGGCGCGTGTTCCACAAGGCCGACCGCACGCTGCGCTGCCACCACTGCGGCCTGAGCGAGCGGGTGCCGCGCGCCTGCCCGGACTGCGGCAACCTGGACATCGCCCCCGTGGGGCGCGGCACCGAAAAGCTGCAGGAGCAGCTGACCCAGCTGCTGCCCAGCGCCCGCATCGCGCGGCTGGACGCCGACACCACGCGCGGCGCCGGCATGCTGGAGCAGCAACTGGGTGCCGTGCACGCTGGCGACGTGGACGTGCTGGTGGGCACGCAGATGCTGGCCAAGGGCCACGACTTCCGCCGCGTCACGCTGGTGGCCGCGGTGAACCCCGACGCCGCGCTGTTCAGCAGCGACTTCCGCGGCCCCGAACGCCTGTTCGCCTTGTTGATGCAGGCCGCCGGCCGTGCCGGGCGCGACGCCGCCCAGGCCGCGGCCAGCGAGATGTGGGTGCAGACCCACCATCCGCGCCACGCCCTGTTTGCCGCGCTGCGCGCCCACGACTACCCGGCGTTTGCGGCGGCGCAGCTGGAAGAACGCCGCCAGGCCGGCTTGCCGCCGTTTGCCGCGTTGGCGCTGGTGCGTGCCGAGGCGCGGGAAGCCGAGGTGGCCGCCGCCTTTCTTCAGGCGGCGGCGGCGCTGGTGGATGGCGAGGCGGGCGGTCTGGGCACAGGCATCAGCGCCGGCATCACCGTCTACCCGCCGGTGCCGCCGCCGGTGTCGCGCGTGGCCGGGGTGGAGCGCATGCAGATGCTGCTGGAAAGCCCGTCACGCCGCGGCCTGCAGGCGCTGCTGGCCGGCTGGCTGCCGGCGCTGCACGGCCTGCGGGCACAGCACAAGGGTTTGCTGCGCTGGGCCGTGGACGTGGACCCGCTGGCGATCTGACGGTTCACAGCGCCTGGTGCGCCAGCGCCAGGCCGCGCGTCAGCCGCAGCGCCTGGCGCTGCAAGGCTGCTGCGATCTCCGTGCGGCGTTGTTCGTCCAGGCGCGTGGAGATGGCCGCCACGCTGAGGGCCGCCACCGGGTTGTCGGCCGGGAAGGCCACGCCCACCGCCGCTACCCCCGGCACCACCGGGCCGTCCAGGAAGGCAAAGCCCCGCGCGCGCCCGGCGATCACCGCCGTGCGCACCTGCGCCGCGTCCAGCGTGGAGTGCTGGCGGTAGCGTGGCGTGTTGGCTTCGATGATGTCCTCGGCCTGGGCGGGCGGCAGCGCGCACAGCATGGCCAGGCCGCCTGCGCCGACGCCCACCGGCCGGCGCACGCCCACGTCCAGCGTCAAGGCCTTGATGGGGTAGTCGCCCAGCACACGCGCGGCGCAGATGGATTCCAGCCCGCGGCGCTCGCTGAGGTACACCGTGTCCTTGGTCAGCTCGGCCAGTTCGGCCATCGCGGGTTCGCAGCGTTCGGCCAGGGGGTAGCGCGGCCGCGCCAGCAGACCCAGCTCGTACAGCAGCGGCCCCAGGAAGTACTTGCGTGTGACCGCATGGCGCTCGACCAGGCCTTCGGCTTCCAGCCGCTGCAGCATGCGAAAGCAGGTGGAGGTGGGCAGGCCGCTGGCCGTGGCCAGCTCGCCCAGGCGCATGCCGCTGCGCCCGCGCGAGGCCACCACGCGCAGCACGCCCACGGCGCGCTCGATGCTTTGGGTGCCGCTGCGCGCGGCCGTCTCGGGCAGGCTGTCAGGCGCGAAGGAATCTGAGACTTCCACTATTCGGAAAAATTTCGGGTTCAACCTGAATCGTGTCCGCTCCGCAAGGAACTTCAATTCTGGGAAACCCAGTCGCCCTAAGTTTTCCAATATGTGGAAGTTTTGAGCATGCCGCGCCCGCAAACCATGACCGAAAAGATCCTGGCCCGCGCCAGCGGCCGGAAGGCGGTGAGCCCGGGCGATGACATTGAGGCGCGGCCGGACTTCGTCATCAGCTACGACTTCCCCGGCTACACCGACGTGTTCTTCCGCGAGGCGCGTGAAGAGTTCGGCGTGGACAAGGTGTCCAGCCCCGAGCGCTTCGTGCTGTTCATAGACCACATGGTCCCGGCCGCCGCGCCCAAGGAGGAAGAACTGCACCGCGTGACCCGCAGCTGGGGTGCGGAGCAGGGCGTGCCGGTGTACGAGCGCAAGGGCATAGGCCACCAGGTCTCGGCCGAGCTGGGCTACGCGGTGCCCGGCGCCTTCATCGTGCACTTCGACGGCCACGTCAGCCAGCTGGGCGCCTTTGGGGCCTACGCCTTCGGCGCGCGCAAGGGCGTGCTGGAAACCTTCGTCTCCGAGACGCTGGCGATGACGGTGCCGGCCACCGTGCACATCCAGCTGACCGGCACGCTGCAGCCGGGCGTGATGGCGCGCGACGTGTTCCACCACCTGGTGCGCGTGCTGGGCCCGTCGTCCTGCGCCTTCAAGGCGGTGGAGCTGGCCGGCCCGGTGATAGACGCGATGAGTATCGAGGGCCGCCAGACCCTGTGCGGCCAGGCCATGTTCCTGGGCGCCAGCACCATGCTGATCGCCCCCGACGCCAAGACGCTGGACTGGCTGCAGGGCCGGCCGCGGCTGGCGCTGGAGCCGGTGTACCCCGACGCCGACGCGGTGTACGAGCGCCGGGTGGTGATCGACGTGTCGGCGCTGGAGCCCATCGTGGTGGTGCCGCCCAGCCCGGCCAACACCCAGGACCTGTCGCGCCACCTGGGCCTGGAGGTGCACACCGGCTACCTGGGCTCCTGCGCCAGCGGCCGGCTGGAAGACCTGCGCGTGGCGGCCGAGGTGCTGCGCGGGCGCCAGGTGCGGCCGGGCTTCCAGCTGCACGTGGTGCCCACCTCGCAGGCCATCATGGCCCAGGCCGCGCGCGAGGGCCTGATCGAGACGCTGGTGGAGGCCGGCGCCTTCGTCAGCTCGCCCACCTGCGACTACTGCTATGGCCGCATCGCCACCATGGCCGATGGCCAGCGCGCGGTGTCCACCGGCACGCTGAACACGCCGGGCCGCATGGGCAGCGTGGATTCCGAGATCTACCTGTGCAATGCCGCGGTGGTGGCGGCCTCGGCGCTGGAAGGCCGCATCGCCGACCCGCGGCCCTACCTGGGGGCACGCTGATGGGCACGGGCCTGCACAACCTGCGCGGCCGCGTGGCCTGGGTCTTCGACGAGGACGACTTCGACATCGACCTCATCGTGGGCGTGCGCAACATCAAGATCACCGACGTGAAGGAACTGGCCGCGCTGGCCATGGCCGACCGCGCGCCTGGCTTCGCCGCCAGCGTGCAGCGCGGCGACCTGCTGGTGGGCGGGCGCAACTTCGGCTACGGCCACCCGCACTACCCGGCCATGCGGGCCATGCGCCACCTGGGCATCGCCGGCGTGGTGGCGGAGTCGTTCTCGCCGGGCTTCTTCCGCGGTGAGATCAGCATGGGTTTCCCGCTGGTCACCTGCCCCGGCATCGTGGCCCTGGCGCAGCGCGGCGACGAGTTGGAAGTCGACTGGGCCGCCGGCCTGGTGCGCCACGCCGGCAGCGGCAGCGCGCTGCCGCTGCAGCCCTTGTCCACCGCCGAGCGCGCCACGCTGGAAGCCGGCGGGTTGATCCCCTACCTGAAGACGCGGCTGGCGCGCACGAAAGGAACCCCTGCATGACCACCCCCCGCCAAGCCCTGCGCCACCGCGTGGCCAGCGGCCAGACCACCTGGTTTGCCGGCGCGCAGGACGCGCTGTCGGCGCTGCTGGTGGACCAGTCGGACTTCGACGGCGTGTTCACCACCGGCTTCGGCATCTCCGCTGCGCTGCTGGGACAGCCCGACATGGAGCTGTACACGCTGACCGAGAACGTGCGCGTCGTGGACCACATCGCCAACGTCGTGCGCAAGCCGGTTTTCGCCGATGCCGACACCGGCTACGGCAATGTGTTGAACGTGGCGCGCACCGTGCGCGCCTTCGAGAAGGCCGGCGCCGCCGCGCTGTCGCTGGAAGACCAGCTCAGCCCCAAGCGCTGCCCGGTGGCGGCCAAGGAGCTGGCGACGCTGCCGGTGTCCGAGGCGGTGGCCAAGATACGCGCCGCGGTGGACGCGCGCCAGGACCCCGCCTTGCTCATCGTCGCGCGCACCGACGCCACCGACCCGAACGAGGCCCTGGAGCGCGCCGCCCGCTACGCCGAGGCCGGTGCCGACCTGATACAGCCCATCACGCGCACCTTCAGCGGCTACGACGACCTGGTGCGGCTGCGCGAAACCTGCGGCCGGCCGCTGTCGCTGCAGCTGATGGAAGGCACCTGGATGGCTGCGCTCAGCCGCGCACAGGTGGAATCGGTGGCCGTCTTCGCGAGCTATCCGCTGATCACGCTGATGAGCGCGGTGGCCGCCATGCAGGCCAACCTGGCGGCGCTGGCGGCACGCCGCGGCGGCCGCTTCGACGAACTGCCCGCTGCACGCACCACGGTGCCGGCCTTCAAGGAGGTGATCGGCTGGCCGGCGCTGGAGCAGCGCCAGGCCCACTACGAGGCCGCGGCGGCCTGAACGCCGCCAGCGCAGCAGCACGCCCCATCGACACGTCCCACCAACACGCCCCACCAACACGCCCTGCAGGCCGGCACAAGGCCTGCGGGCGCCTTCCCGAAACGACAACCCCAACAGGAGACTTGCATGTCCATCACCCGTAGGCTGGCCACGGCCGCGCTGCTTGGCTCGGCCGCCTTGGCGGCCGCACCGGCGCTGGCCCAGGCCGGCAACTTCCCGACCAAGCCCCTGCGCATCATCGTGCCCTACCCGGCGGGCGGTGCCACCGACGTGGCGGCTCGCCTGCTGGCGCCGCGCCTGCAGGAAGAGCTGAAGCAGACCGTGGTGGTGGAAAACCGCCCGGGCGCCAGCGGCAACCTGGGCATGAACGCGCTGCGCCAGGCGGACGCCGACGGCCACACGCTGGCCATGAGCCTGACCGGCATGCTGTCCATCAACCCCGTCACCTACAACCGGGCCGGTTTCACCGCCGAGGACTTTGTGCCCCTGGCCCGCCTGTCGCTGGCGCCGTTGGTGCTGGTGGTGCCGGCCGATTCACCCTGGAAGACGGTGCAAGACCTGGTAGCCGCCGGCAAGAAGGCCGGCAAAGGCGGCCTGCCCTACGGTTCGGCCGGCGCCGGCGGCTTGTCGCACCTGGCCTCCGAGCTGATCAACGGTCACGCCGACGGCAACTTCACGCACGTGCCCTACAAGGGCGGCGCGCCGCTGGTGCAGGCGTTGATGGCCAACGAGGTGCCCTGGGGCCTGCTGGGCACGGCCGACGCGCGCAACTTCCTACAGTCGGGCCGGCTGCGCGCCATAGGCCAGCTGCGCGCCACGCGTTCGGAGCTGTGGCCCGACGTGCCTACGCTGACCGAACAGGGCCTGGCCGGCGGCGTGGACTTCGATGTCTGGTTCGGTCTCATCGCGCCGGCCAAGACCCCGGCGCCGGTGGTGGCCCTGCTCAGCGAGAAGGTGGCGCAGATCGTGGCCGAGCCGGCCTACCGCCAGCGCCTGCTGGAGCTGGGCGGCGTGGCCCCGGTCAGCGGCAACACGGCCCAGGATTTCGCCGCGGTGCTGCAGCGTGAGCTGGCGGTGCTGCCCAAGGCCGCCCTGGACCTGGGGCTGAAGCTGGACTGAACGGGCGGTCTTGCCGGGGCCCGTCAAGGCCCCAGCACCCGCTGCCCCTGCAGCGCCTCGGCCAGGTGCAGGCTGGTGATGTGTTCGGCGCCGGCCAGGTCGGCGATGCTGCGCGCCAGCTTCAGGCAGCGGTGCAGGCGGCGGCCCGACCAGGCCAGGCGTTCGGCGGCGCTTTGCAGCAGGCGGGTGCTGGCATCGTCCAGCGCACAGTGGCGGTCCACGCCGGCGGGGTCCAGCTGGGCGTTGAGCCGGCCCTGCCGCGCCTGCTGAAGCTGCTGCGCGGCCAGCACCCGCCGGGCGACCACCGCGCTGGGCTCGCCGTCGGGCAGGGCCAGCAGTTCGGCGGCCGGCGTGGCCGGCACCTCCACCTGCAAGTCGATGCGGTCCAGCAGCGGCCCCGACAGCCGGCCCTGGTAGCGTGCCACCGCCTCGGGCGTGCAGCGGCAGGCGCGGCGCAGCGATGCGGTGGCGCCCAGCCAGCCGCAAGGGCAGGGGTTCATGGCCGCCACCAGCTGGAAACGTGCCGGGAACTGCGCACGTCGGGCGGCGCGGGCAATGCTCACCTGGCCGGTTTCCAGCGGTTCGCGCAGGGCTTCCAATGCGGCGCGCGCAAACTCCGGCAGCTCGTCGAGGAACAGCACGCCGCCGTGTGCCAGCGAGATCTCGCCGGGCCGCGGCGGCGAGCCGCCGCCCACCAGCGCCACGGCGCTGGCGCTGTGGTGCGGTGAGCGCACCGGCCGCTGCGCCAGGGGCGGCGCCGACGTGCTGCCGGCCGCCAGGCCGTGCAAGGCCGCCGCCGACAAGGCTTCGTGCTCGGCCAGCGGCGGCAGCAGCCCGGCCAGGCGCTGCGCCAGCATGGACTTGCCGCTGCCCGGCGGGCCCACCAGCAGCAGGTGGTGGCCGCCGGCAGCGGCGACCTCCAGCGCCCGTTTGGCAGCGGCCTGGCCCTTGACCTCGCGCAGGTCGGGCTGGGGCGGCCGCGCGGCCGGCGGCGGCGGCTCGGCACGCGGCAGCGGCGCTGCCTCCGTCCCGGCCTGCAGCGACGCGGTCACCTGCGCCAGTGTTTCGGCGGCGCGCACGTCCAGGCCCGGCACCTGCGCCGCGATGCGGGCGCTGGCGGCGGGCAGCACGAGCGTGCGGCTGCCGGCGTCGTCGCGCAAGGCCAGCGCCAGGGCCAGGGCACCGCGCACCGGGCGCAGCGCGCCGGCCAGCGACAACTCGCCGGCGAACTCATGCCCGGCCAGCCGCGCGGCATCGATCTGCCCGTCGGCGGCCAGCACGCCCAGCGCGATGGGCAGGTCGAAGCGGCCGGACTCCTTGGGCAGGTCGGCCGGCGCCAGGTTCACGGTGACACGCCGGTTGTGCGGGAAGGCAAAGCCGCTGCTGGCCAGCGCGGCGCGCACCCGTTCGCGCGATTCCTTGACCTCGGTCTCGGCCAGGCCTACCAGCGTGAAGCTGGGCAGGCCGTTGGCCAGTTGCACCTCCACCTGCACCGGCGGTGCCTGCAACCCGTCCAGCGCCCGGCTGGCCACCACGGCAAGCGACATCTTGGTTTCTCCTGCCTTCCCGAGGCGGCTGCGCCCATTGCAGCGGCGAAGGGCCAAGCCGCCCATCGCCCGCAACGGGCCCACCGGCGGGGGCCCTCTTCGGGGGCTTGCACGGTTCTGCACCGTTTCGGTGCGCACCAAACGGCGCCGGTGGTGCGAAGCCCCAGCTCCGCCCGGGGCATGCGCCCGGTTTCGGTGCCGGCCAGGGTGCCAAGACGTGGCATGGAAGCTGCACATGGGGCTTGGAACCCCCACCCCCTCCCCAGCCATCACCAGGACTTCCATGAAAACCACGCTGACCGCGCTTGCCGTCGCCCTTGCCCTCCTGCCCGCCGTTGCGCAGGCCCAGGACAGCCCGCTGTCCGCCAACGTGTCGCTGACCTCGAAGTACAAGTACCGGGGCCAGGACCAGAGCAACGAGGAAAAGAACATCCTGCCGGCCATACAGGGCGGGTTCGACTACGCCGCCGGCGGCTTCTACATCGGCAACTGGAACTCCAGCATCGGTTTTGCCAACGGCACCGAGTCGGACATCTACCTCGGCTACAGCGGCGAGGTGGAAGGCTTCAGCTACGACGTGGGCCTGCTGCAGTACATGTACCCCGGCGAGAGCGAGCTCAACACCACCGAGCTGTACGCCTCGGTGGGCTTCGGGCCCGTCACCGCCAAGTACTCGGCCACCGTGTCCAAGAAGTACTTCGGCATCGAGGCGGCGCGCAAGACCGGCTACCTGGAAGTCACCGCCTCGTTCGACCTGGCCGAAGGCATCACGCTGTCGGGCACCGTGGGCACCACGCAGTTCAGCTCCAGCGCCAAGTCCAACGGCGCGGTGAACTACACCGACTACAAGGTGGCCGTGGACTTTGATCTCGGCTCGGGTTTCAGCGCCGGCGTGGCCTACGTGGGTGCAAACAAGAAGGGTGTGTACGGCGACCTGAACAAGGCCCGCCTGATCGCAACCCTGTCGAAGTCCCTCTGATCACGCTTTTCCGCAGCGAAGGAGCACCCCCATGAAGATGGTGACCGCCATCGTCAAGCCTTTCAAACTGGACGAAGTCCGCGAGGCCCTCAGCGGCATCGGCGTCCAGGGTGTCACGGTGACCGAAGTCAAGGGCTTCGGGCGCCAGAAAGGCCATACCGAGCTGTACCGCGGCGCCGAGTACGTCGTCGACTTCCTGCCCAAGGTCAAGATCGAGGCCGCGGTTGACGACGCCATCGTCGAGCGCGTCATCGAGGCCGTCGAAGCCGCCGCCCGCACCGGCAAGATAGGCGACGGCAAGATCTTCGTCAGCGCACTGGAGCAGGTGGTGCGCATCCGCACCGGCGAGACCGGCAAGGACGCGCTGTAAAGCGTCACGACCTTCCACACGAGATGAGTACCATGAAAAAACTGATCCTCCACCTGGCCCTGGGCCTGGCGGTGCTGGGCCTGGGTGGCGCAGCACTGGCGCAGACCGGCACCTCCACACAAGGCGCCGGCGAAGCCTCGGCCGCGGCCAGCGAACCCGCCGCGCCGGCGGCTGCCGACGCCGTCGCGCCCGCGGTGGCTGCCGTCGCCGCAGCGGTTGAAGCCGTGGCGGCCGCCGCCGAAGAGGCCGTGCCCACGCTGAACAGCGGCGACACCGCCTGGATGCTGACCTCCACGCTGCTGGTCATCCTGATGACCATCCCCGGCCTCGCGCTGTTCTACGGCGGCCTGGCGCGCTCGAAGAACATGCTGTCGGTGCTGATGCAGGTGTTCGTCGTCTTCTCGCTGATCTCGGTGTTGTGGGCCATCTACGGCTTCTCGCTGACCTTCGGCGGCGAGGGCACGTTCTTCGGCTCCTTCGACCGGCTGTTCCTGAAGGGCATCACCACGGAGACGATCTCGGCTTCGCTGGACACCATCCCCGAGTACGTGTTCGTGGCCTTCCAGGGCACCTTCGCGGCCATCACCACCGCGCTGATCGTGGGCTCGTTCGCCGAGCGCGTGAAGTTCGGCGCCGTGCTGCTGTTCTCGGCGATCTGGTTCACCTTCTCCTACATCCCCATGGCCCACATGGTGTGGGGCGGCGGCCTGCTGGCCGAAGACGGCGCGCTGGACTTCGCCGGTGGCACCGTGGTGCACATCAACGCCGGCGTCGCCGGCCTGGTGGGCGCCTACGTCATCGGCAAGCGCATAGGCTACGGCAAGGAGGCGCTGACGCCGCACTCGCTGACGCTGACCATGGTCGGTGCCTCGCTGCTGTGGGTGGGCTGGTTCGGCTTCAACGCCGGCTCGGCCGGCGCAGCCAACGGCGACGCGGGCCTGGCCTTCGTCAACACCGTGCTGGCCACCGCTGCGGCCACGCTGGCCTGGTGCGTGGGTGAAGGCCTGGGCAAGGGCAAGGCCTCCATGCTGGGTGCTGCTTCCGGTGCCGTTGCCGGCCTGGTGGCGGTGACGCCGGCGGCCGGCTTCGTGGGCCCCATGGGTTCGCTGGTGCTGGGTGCCGTGGCCGGCTTCGTCTGCCTGTGGGCCTGCTCGGGCCTGAAGAAGATGCTGGGCGCGGACGACTCGTTCGACGTGTTCGGCGTGCACGGCGTGGGCGGCATCGTCGGCGCGCTGCTCACCGGCGTGTTCAACGCGCCCGGCCTGGGCGGCACCGGCCCGGCTGACTTCTCGATCGCCAGCCAGCTCGCGGTGCAGTTCAAGGGTGTGATCATCACCATCATCTGGTCGGGCGTGGTCGCGGCGATCTGCTACAAGATCGTCGACATGATCCTGGGCCTGCGCGTGGCTGAAGACGAGGAGCGCGAAGGGCTGGACATCGTGTCGCACGGCGAATCCGCCTATCACCTGTGAAGTGAGCGGCTGCGCGCGGCGGCGAGCGCGGCGGCAAGCGCCGCAGCAAGCGGCGCGCACCGTGCCCACCGCGACTGCGCGCAGGCACGATGGGAACGAGGCGGGGCGTGACTTTCGGGTCCGCCCCGTTTTTTCTTGGCGATGCAAATCAAACCATGCCGCGTTGCCAGGCTTCTGGCCGTGCCCTTGCCTTCACATTGCCTACAATCGCGGCCTCATCGATCCATTCACCTCGGATGACCGCTGCTGCCCTGCCACTGCCTGCCATGCTGCGCGGCCTCGCCCGCGCCGGCTGGCCGGCCTTGGCCGCGCTCATCGTTGCCGAGCTGCTGCGCCACCTGGCCGTCGAGCCTGCGGCGATCGCGCATGCCTGCGATCCCGCACCATGGAGCGGCTGGTGCGCGGCGCGCTCGGCGCTGGTCCTGTCGTTTGCCACCCAAGGCATCGGCTGGGCGGCGCTGGCCGCCGGTGCTTATGCCACCTGGCGCCGCGACGCACGCTGGGCGCAGGCGGCGCTGGTGCTCGGCAGCGCCGGGCTGGTGCTTTATTCGTTCGAACCGTCGGTGCTGGGCGCGCTGCTCGGCGCGATGGTGCTGGTGCGTTCGGGAGCGCGATACATCGATCGATGAGGAAAACCGAAGCCCGCCACCACCAGCACCAGCAGCAGTCCCACGAAGGCCAGCGCTTCGGTGTTGGTCGGCCGCTCGAAGGCGATGACCAGCGGCGCGGCAAGCACCACGATCCAGGCCAGCAAGCGTTCTTCGCGAGCATCGTTCGGCAGGCGCTCACCGGCTGCGGCCAGCAGCAGCAGCGCGCCGGCAGGCAGGGCGAACAGCGGCCACGGAAAACCGCGATAGCGCGCATCGAAGACCAGCAGCAGCATCGTCGCGGCGGCGCCGAGCAGAAACAGCGCGCGCAGCAGCGACAACGCGGCATCGTGCGGCGCTGTCGAGGTATGCGCGGCATCGGCATCGGCAGCGTCGGCGCGCAGGCTCAGCAGCCGATATATACCCGGCAATGGTCCGGCGATGCTCAGCCCCCGCGCCGAGCTGCCACGCGCCACTGCCAGCCAGCCGAATACCGCGCCCAGCATCGCGCCGCCGGCGCCGATCGCCAGTTCCAGCGCATCGCGATGCCAGCTCAGCGCATAACGCCACTGAGCGAACAGCACCGCGCCGATCGCCGCGCCGGCCAGCGTCTGCGCCAGCCATGCGATGCCGCGCTGCCGTCGTGCCCACGCGATCGTGCCGGCCAGCAGCAGGCCTGCCCCGCCGGCGGCCAGCCCGCCGCGCCAATGCTCATCTGCAGTCACCGGTCCGTGCCATGGAAAGGCCGCCTCGCCCGCGCTGTCGAGCAAGCCCCAGTAGCCGCCCATCGCGCCTTCCAGCCTGCGCTTCCACGGTTGATCGAAGGCCTCGATCAGGTTGTAGGGCAAGCCTTCGGTCTGCGCCGCGGCGACGAAGCTGCGCACGAAACGCGCCTGCTCGACGCGGCCCGGCTGCGCCTGCTGGCGCGCGCGGCCGGCGCGCGGCCAGCCGGTCTCGCCGATCAGGATCGTGCGGCCGGCGAAATGCTGCTGCATCGTGCGATAGACGTCGCGCACGTGCTCGACCGCGGCGGCCACGCCGACCGGCTCGTCTTCCCAGTAGGGAAGGATGTGGATGGTCAGGAAATCGACCGCAGCGGCCAGCTGCGGATGCCGCAGCCAGAACTCCCACACGTCGGCATAAGTGACCGGCACCGCGGTGGCGGCCTGCGCCTGTTGCAGCAAGGCCAGCAATTCGCGCTCGGGCAATTCGCGCCGCAGCATCACTTCGTTGCCAATGATCAGCCCGCGCACCACGTCGGCATGCGCATTGGCCAGCGACAGTGCGCGTTCCAGCTCGACGCGGTTCTTGTCGCGGTCGCGGCCGATCCACACGCCCAGCAGCACCTGCATGCCGAGTTCGCGTGCCGCGCCGGGCACCTGATCGAGCCCCTGGTCGATCGAATAGGTGCGCACGCAGCGGGTGCGCGGCGCCAGCAGACGCAGATCGTCGACGATACGCTCGCGCGCGACGCGAAACGTGGCGTCGAACGGCGACTCACCCGGCAGGCGGAACGGCGCGTACGACACGCATGCGACGCGCTCGACGCCTGCTTCGGGCACCTCGCGCGGCCAGCCCTGCAAGCACCACCAGCCAAGCGCAGCGAGCAAGAACAGTGATGACCAGATCAGGGTGCGCAGGGCAACGGGCATATCGATTGCTTAGAGATGGGCCGACGCCGGAACCCAGCCTGCGCGGCTGCCGGCGTTCCGGCCCTGCGGCGCCAACCCACGCGACGCCGATTCGTTTGATTCAGTTTGCGAGCTCGTTCGAAGCTTGCATCACTTTTGGCCTTAAGGTCGGTACAGCGTTCGTCTCAAGAGGTTTTCATCGATGTCATACATGAGCGGCGGCAGTTCGGGCCGCGGGTCGGCTTGGCGACTGCACTCCACGCTTCGTGATCACGTCGGCGCGCTGCCGATGCCGGCGCGCATCAAGGCCGCTGCGATAGCCGCGCTGGTCGTGCTGGCCAACCTGTTCGTCTGGCAGATGCTGCATCCGCCGATCGAAGCGCCCGACGTCGACGACAAAGTCGTCGGCATGGCCTACAACGTGTTCCAACGCTGGGATGATCCGATCAAGCGCAAGTATCCATCGGCGCGCGAGATCGACGCCGACATGGCGACCCTCGCACGGCACACGCAGCGCATCCGTACGTACAGCGCCAGCGAATTTCCCGAACTGCCGGCGCTGGCCGGCCAGCACGGCTTGCGGCTGACCGCCGGCGTCTGGTTCGATCGCCGCTCGCTGAACAACCGCCGCGAGATCGAAGCCATCAAGGAAGCGGTCGACAAGGAGCACAGCATCGACCGCGTCATCGCCGGCAACGAATCGATGCTGCGCGGCGATCTCGATTTGAGCGAGCTGATCGGCTATCTGAACGAGCTGCGCCGCACGCTCGACGTACCGGTGTCCACCGCCGAACCCTGGCACATCTGGATGCGCAACCCCGAGCTGGTACGCCACGTCGATTTCATCACCGTGCACTTGCTGCCCTACTGGGAGGGCGTGCCGGCGCAGGAAGCGCTCAGCTATGCGATGGATCGCCTCGATCAGTTGCAGCGGCGCTTTCCGGGCAAGAAGATCCTGATCGGCGAGATCGGCTGGCCCAGCCAGGGCGACCGCCGGGACGGCGCCTATGCCACGCCCGATCAGCAGGCGCGTTTCGTGCGCGAGTTCGTCGCGCTGGCCAATGCGCGCAAGCTCGATTACTTCCTGATGGAAGCGATCGACCAGCCGTGGAAAGTGGCCAATGAAGGCCGCGCCGGCGCCTATTGGGGCGTGATGCACGCCGATCGTACGCCGAAATTCGCGATGCAAGGGCCGGTGCTGTCCGACCCGCACTGGAGCGGCAAGGCCTTGGCAGCCTCGCTGCTGGCCCTGCTGCCGATCCTGTGGTTCTGCGCGGCCTTCTCGCACTTGCGGCTGGCCAGCCGGCTGATGTTCGCGGCGCTGATCCAGGCCAGCGCATCGCTGCTGGTGTGGCTGGTGGCGCTGCCTTTCGATTACTACCTGAGCCCAACCGATTGGCTGGCACTGATCGTGTTGCTGCCGTCGCTGCTGGCGATGATCGCCATCGTGCTGGCCAACGGCTTCGAGTTCGTCGAGATGTTCTGGTCCGGCAACCTGCGCCGCGTCTTCGGGCCCAAGCCGCTGGCGGCGGACGCCCACCAGCCGCGCGTGTCGATCCATCTGGCCTGCTGCAACGAGCCGCCCGAGATGGTCATCGCCACCATCGACAGCCTGCGCGCGCTCGACTACGACAACTACGAAGTACTGATCATCGACAACAATACCAAGGACGAAGCGCTGTGGCGGCCGGTCGAGCAGCACGTGGCGCGGCTGGGCGAGAACTTCAGGTTCTTCCATCTGCCGAGCTGGCCCGGCTTCAAGGCCGGTGCTTTGAACTTTGGCCTGCAGCAGACCGATCCGGCGGCCGAGATCGTCGGCGTGGTCGATGCCGACTACGTGGTCAGGCGCGATTGGCTGAGGGCCTTGGTCGGCCACTTCGATGACGCCAAGGTGGCCGTGGTGCAAGCGCCGCAGGCGCATCGCGACTGGGCGCGGCAGCCGTTTCGCCGGATGATGAACTTCGAGTACGACGGTTTCTTCCGCATCGGCATGCACCATCGCAACGAGCGCGATGCGATCATCCAGCACGGCACGATGACGCTGATTCGCGCGCAGGCGCTGCGCGAGCACGGCCAGTGGGCCGAATGGACGATCTGCGAAGACGCCGAACTGGGTCTGCGCCTGATGGACGCCGGGTTCTCCACCGTCTACGTCGATCGCGTCATGGGCCGTGGGCTGCCCCCCGACGATTTTGCCGCATTCCGCAAGCAGCGCCGCCGCTGGGCGCAGGGCGCGATGCAGATCCTGAAGGGCCACTGGCAGACGCTGGTGCGCGGCGCGGGGCTCAGCGCCGGCCAGCGCTTCCACTTCCTCACCGGCTGGCTGTCGTGGCTGGGTGATGCGCTGCATCTGGTGTTTGCGATCGCCGCGATGGCGTGGACGGTCGGCATACTCGCGGCGCCGCAGTATTTCAGTCTGCCGATCACCTTGTTCATGGTGCCGCTGTTCGTCTTCTTCGCGGCAAAGGCGCTGTTCGGGCCGCTGTTGTACTGGCGCCGCGTCGGCTGCACGCCGCTGGACATCGCCGGCTCGGCGCTGGCCGGCATGGGCCTGTCGCACGCGATCGCGCGTGGCGTGTTCAGCGGCCTGGCGTTCCGGCGTGCCGTCTTCGAGATCACCAAGAAGGGCAGCAAGCCGGCCGCCGGCAGCGGCGCGGCCAGCGACGGCTATGGCGCCGTGCGCGAGGAAATCCTGCTGCTGGCCGGCTTGTGGGTCTGCGTGCTCGGCATGGCGGTCACGCGCCAGCCCGGCCATATCGAATCGGCGATGTGGATGACGATCCTGGCATTGCAGTCGCTGCCGTACCTGGCGGCGCTGGCCTGCACGGCGATCGCCAAGCTGCCCGAGCGCGTCGCCGCTGCGCTGCCGAGGGCGGCCACGGGTGCGACCGCGGCCACGGCGACGGCGGCGCTGGCCGGCGGCACGGCGCTGGGCCTGCCTGATGGCCAGCCGGCGCCGTTCAACGGACGCTGATCGAACGGTCGGGTTAGTGTTTTCCCGAGGGGTGGGCCGGGTCTCGGCTTGCCCCCGGGCGCCGTCGCGGCCCGCGGCCGGGGTTCGACCCTACGCAAAGATCGCCCTCGGCGACGGCGCTACAATCCGCCAATTCCCTCGCTGGCGATCCCATGGTTCCACATCTCGTTACCGCGATGTCCGCCCCTTTGCAGGACTTCGAACGCCACATCATCGACGCTACGGCCCAGATCGAACGCTGGTTCCGGCTCGAATGGCAGGATCACACGCCGCCGTTCTATGCGTCGGTTGATCTGCGCAATGCCGGCTTCAAGCTGGCGCCGGTCGATACCAACCTGTTTCCGGGCGGTTTCAACAACCTGTCGGCCGAAATGCTGCCGCTGGCGGTGCAGGCCGCCATGGCGGCGATCGAGAAGTATTGCCCCGACGCGCGCAACCTGCTGCTGATTCCCGAGAATCACACGCGCAACACCTATTACCTGCAGAACGTGCTGCGGCTGGCCACCATCCTGCGCCAGACCGGCCTGAACGTGCGCTTCGGAACGCTCAATCCCGAGATCAGCAGCGCCACGCCGATCCCGCTGCCCGATGGGCAGGAAATCATCGTCGAGCCGCTGCTGCGGCGCGGCCGCCGCGTCGGCGTGCACGATTTCGATCCGTGTTCGATCCTGCTGAACAATGACCTGTCGTCCGGCATTCCCGAGGTGCTGAAGGATCTGCACGAGCAGGTGCTGCTGCCGCCGCTGCACGCCGGCTGGGCGGTGCGCCGCAAGTCGCTGCACTTCGCCGCCTATGCCGACGTGGCCAAGCGTTTCGCCAAGCAGCTCGACATCGATCCGTGGCTGATCAACCCGTATTTCGCGCGTTGCAGCCAGATCGATTTCCAGGAGCGCACCGGCGAAGACTGTCTGGCCAGCAACGTCGATTCGCTGCTCAAGCAGATCCGCGCCAAGTACAAGGAATACGGCATCACCGACACGCCGTTCGTCATCGTCAAGGCCGATGCCGGCACCTACGGCATGGGCGTGATGTCGGTGCGCGATGCATCCGAGGTGCGCAACCTCAATCGCAAGCAGCGCAACAAGATGGCCGTGGTCAAGGAAGGCCTGCAAGTGCACGACGTGCTGCTGCAAGAAGGCGTGCATACGATCGAGACGGTGGAAGGCGGCGCGGCCGAGCCGGTGGTCTACATGATCGACCGCTACGTGGTCGGCGGCTTCTATCGCGTGCACGCCGAGCGCGCACGCGACGAGAACCTGAACGCCCCCGGCATGCATTTCGTGCCGCTGCCGTTCGCGTCGAGCTGCAACCTGCCGGATCGCAGCGTGTCGGTCGAACATCCGCCCAACCGCTTCTACGTCTATGGCGTGGTGGCGCGGCTGGCGGCGCTGGCCGCGGCGATCGAACTCGAACAAACCGACCCCGATCAGTCGCGCTACGGCTGAACGCGGCCGGTGCCCTGAACCGAAACGGAGCATTGCGCAATGCGTCTGCTGGTGATTCTCGATCCGCTGCCGCTGATCAAGACCTACAAGGATTCCACCTACGCGATGATGGTCGAGGCCGCCGCGCGCGGCCACGAGCTGTTCGTCTGCGAGCAGCACGAGCTGGCGCTGATCGGCGACCGCACGCTGGCCACCGCGCGTGCGCTGCGGCTGACCGACACCACCGGCAGCAGCGATGACTGGTATGAACTGGGCCAGCCCGCGCGCGAGCCGCTCGAGGCCTTCGGCGCGGTGCTGATGCGCAAAGATCCGCCATTCGACATGGAGTACGTCTACTCCACCTATCTGCTCGAAAACGCGGTGCGCCAGGGCGCCAAGGTGTTCAACGATCCGCGCGCGGTGCGCGATCACAACGAGAAGCTGTCGATCGCCGAGTTCATGCAGTTCGTGGCGCCCACCATCGTCACGCGTTCGGCCGATGATTTGCGCGCCTTCGTTGAAGAACACGACGAAGCCGTGTTCAAGCTGCTCAACGTGATGGGCGGCACCTCGGTGTTTCGCGCCAAGCGCGACGATCCGAACCTGTCGGTGATCATCGAAACGCTGAACGAATTCGGCGGTCGCTCGGTGATGGCGCAGCGCTACCTGCCCGAGATCCGCGACGGCGACAAACGCGTGCTGCTGATCGGCGGCAAGGTGGTGCCGTATTGCCTGGCGCGCATTCCCAAGGCAGGCGAGTTCCGCGGCAATCTGGCTGCCGGCGGACGCGGCGTGGCGCGCGAACTGACGGCGCGCGATCGCGAGGTCGGCGAGGCGCTGGCGCCGGTGCTGGCCGCGCGCGGCCTGCTGCTGGTCGGGCTCGATCTGATCGGCGACTACATCACCGAGATCAACGTCACCAGTCCCACCTGCTTCCAGGAAATCCGCCAGCAGACCGGCTACGACGTGGCGCGGCTGTTCATCGACGCGCTGGAGGCGGCGGTGCAAAGCAGATGATCGGCATCATGGTCGTTTCGCACGAGCCGCTGGGCACAGCGCTCGTGCACTGCCTGCGCCACATCTTCGGGCGCCTGCCGCCTCAGGTGGCGGCGCTCGACGTGATTCCCGACGAAGATCCCGAATTCGCCTGCCATGCGGCACGCGAGCTGCTGGCGCGCATCAACGACGGCAGCGGCGTCGTCGTGCTCACCGACCTGTACGGGGCCACGCCATCGCGCATCGCGATGCGGCTGGCCGAACCGCATCGCGTCTGCGTGCTGGCCGGCGTCAATCTGCCGCTGCTGCTGAAAGCGATCTCGCATCGGCGCATGCCGGTCGAAGAGTTGTTCGATCTGCTGATCGAGGCCGGCAGGGAAGCGATCAAGCCGGCGCTGCCCGAGCCGCCGGTGCCGGCTCCGGCGCCCGCGGCATCTCCTTCCCCGAACCCCGGTTCGACGACACCTTCGCAAGGATCCCCCGACGATGCGGCAAGCTGAAGCGGTCATCGTGAACAAGCTGGGTCTGCATGCCCGGCCATCGGCAAAACTGACCGCCACCGCCTCCAAGTTCAAATCCGAGGTCTGGCTCACCAAGAACGGTCGCCGCGTCAATGGCAAGAGCATCATGGGAGTGATGATGCTGGCGGCGGCCAAGGGCAGCACCTTGTTGATCGAGGCCGAGGGCGGCGACGAAAACGAAGCGGTCGATGCGCTGGTCAAGCTGGTCGACGAAGGCTTCGGCGAGGAATAAACGGGGATACCTTCATCATGTTCAGTCTGCACGGCACCGGCATCGGCGGCGGCATCGTGATCGGCCGCGCGCGCGTGCTCGAATCACGCCATCGCGACGTGCTGCGCCACAGGCTGCAGCCTGATGAACTGGAGCGCGAGCTGGCGCGGCTCGAAACCGCGCTCGAAGTGGTCAGAACCGAGCTGAACGCACTGGCCGAGCATCTGCCGGCCGACGGCCCGGCCGAAGCGCGCGCGCTGCTCGACGTGCACGTGATGATCCTCGACGATCCGGCGCTGGCGCAGGCCGCGCGCGACGTGGTACGCGAGCATCTGTGGAACGCCGAATGGGCGGTGGCTTCGCAGGCCGGCCATCTGGCGGCGCAATTCGCCGAGTTCGAAGACCAGTATCTGCGCGAACGCGGCCGTGACGTGCAGCAGGTCGCCGACCGCGTCATCCGCGTGCTGTCGGGCTCGCGCTCGGCTGCCGCCACCGTGTCCGAGCCGGCCATCTTCGTGGCTGAAGACATCGCGCCGGCCGACATGCTGTCGCTGCGCTCGGCGATCGGCTTCGGCATCGACCTGGGCGGCACCACCTCGCACACGGCCATCCTGGCGCGCAGCATGAACGTGCCGGCGGTGGTCGGGCTGGGCATGGCCAACCATCTGATCCAGGACGACGACTGGCTCATTCTCGACGGCGAAGCCGGCCTGGTCATCGTTGCGCCCGACGAGACGGTTCTCACTGAATACCGGCATCGCCAGGCCGCCGGCGAGATCGAACGCGAGCGCCTGAAGCGCCTGATCCACGTGCGCGCCGTTACGCTCGACGGCGTCGCCGTGCAGTTGCACGCCAATATCGAGATGCCCGACGAAGCCGGGCCGGCGATGGCTGCCGGCGCCGACGGCGTGGGCTTGTTCCGCTCCGAGTTCCTGTTCATGAACCGGCGCGAGATGCCCGACGAAGACGAGCAGTTCGAGGCCTATCGCGCCGCCGCGCTCGGCATGGATGGCCGCCCGGTCACCATCCGCACGCTCGACGTCGGCGCCGACAAGGCGCTGCACCACGATCATCTGCCGGTTTCGCCGAACCCGGCGCTCGGCCAGCGCGCCATCCGCTATTGCCTGGCGCAGCCCGAGATGTTCATGGAGCAGCTGCGCGCCATCCTGCGCGCCTCGGCCTTCGGGCAAGTGCGCCTGCTGGTGCCGATGCTGGCGCACAGCCACGAGATCGACCAGACGCTGCGGCTGATCGATCTGGCCAAGGCGCACTTGCGCGGCCGCGGGCTCGAGTTCGACGAACACATGCCGGTCGGCGGCATGATCGAGGTACCGGCGGCGGCGCTTACCGCCGGCCTGTTCGTGCGCCGGCTCGATTTTCTGTCGATCGGCACCAACGACCTGATCCAGTACACGCTGGCCATCGATCGTGCCGATCACGAAGTGGCCGCGCTGTACGAACCCTTTCACCCGGCCGTGCTGCACTTGATCGCCATCACGATCCGCGCGGCGCGCAAGGCCGGCAAGCCGGTCGCCGTGTGCGGCGAGATGGCCGGCGACTGGGCCGCGACGCGGCTGCTGCTGGGCATGGGGCTGACGCAGTTCTCGATGCACCCGGCCAGCCTGCTGCGCGTCAAGCAGGAAATCCTGCGCGCCGATACGTCGAAGCTGGTGCCGCGCGTGAATCGCTTGTTGAACAGCGATGATCCGTTGCGGGTGCGGGCGCTGCTGGCGAAATTGATGGAAGACGCCTAGGGCCCCGGTCTTGCGCTGCCGCGTCGGTATGGGGCAATGCTGCCGAAGCCTGGCCGTCAACCCGCTACGGCATAGCTGAGATGCCCGGGAAGTGGATGCCGTCGGCGCACCGGGTTCGCATAATGCACGGGTCCGCCATACCCCCTTGCCTGCGCCGCGCCCATGAAGCTCTGCACCTTTGCCGTCCGTACTTCCTTAGGGTTCATCCGCCGAATCGGTGTGTCGACGCCGCGCGGCATTGCCGACGCCGCTGCGACGCGCGCCGCGCTGCTCGAACGCAGCCTGACGCGATCGGCCGCCGAGCGGGTTGCCGCCGCGCAGGTGCCCGACGACATGATCGCGCTGATCGGCAGCGGACAGTTGGCGCTGGATTGGGTCCAAGAGGCCGTGCAGTGGGCGCTGCAGTCCGGCGCCGAAGCGAGCTCGGCCGGCCAGGCTCTCTGGTATGACCCCGGCGACGTGACATTGCTCGCACCCGTGCCGCGCCCGGCCGGCATCGTCAATTTCAGTGTCTGGCCGGCGCATGCGGCGGGGGCTTCGTCGCTCGGCATTCAACTCACGCCCAATCGGGCCGACTCGCCGATCAAACCCTATTGGAAGGGCAATCCCGACGCGGTCGTCGGCCCGGGCACGGTACTCGAGTGTCCGGCGTTTGCCGACGCGATCGACGTCGAATGCGAACTGGTCTGCATCGTCGGCACGGGCGGCCGCGATCTAGACCCGTCGGCCGCGGAACAGGCGATCGCCGGCTATTCGATCATGAACGACGTCAGCGCGCGCCAGCGGCAGGCCGAAGAAATGAAGACCGGCCGCGGTCCGTCCAAGGGCAAGGATTTCGACAACGGCAATCCGCTGGGTCCGTGGCTGGTCACGCGCGATGAGGTCGGCGACGTCAGCGGCCTGCGCATGTCACTGCACGTCAATGGCCGTGAACTGTCGTCCTGCGATGCATCCGGCATGATCTGGAGCTTTCCGCAGATGCTCGCCTACCTGTCGATCGGGCAGACGGTGCCGCCCGGCACCGTGATCAGCGGCGGCTGCTACAGCGGCGGCTCGGCGCACGAGATGGGCGTTCGACTGGTGCCCGGCGATCAGGTCGAGATGCGCATTTCCCGCCTCGGCGGCTTGGCGAACACGATCGGCAGCCAACGCCCGGCGCCCGCGGCCTGAAGCGTTCACCGCGCGCGATGCTACTGCTCGGGTAGCCGGAACACGTGGGCCGGCTCGTCGAACACCGAGCCGTCATGCCGGTGCAGGCGCCGCCTCATCGCCAACGCATGGGGCGCCGCTTCGAACAGAATCGCCTGCAGCGTGTCGTCGAGCCGCAGCCCGGCCTGTTCGGCCAGCCGCAGCGCCAGCTCACGCGTCTCGGCGTCGGTTGCCGACGGGTCCGTGGCGGCCAGGGGTTCGGTGAGTGCCTGTGCCGTTGCGCCCGCCGTCAGCATGGGGTGCCGCGATCGCCAGTCGGTCGCTCGTTCATAGGCATGCCCGACGCGAAGCACCGTCTGATCCGACAAGGGTGGCCCCATGAACTGAACGCCGAGCGGCAGTCCGGCTTCGCTGAAGCCGCAACAGACGGCCAGCGATGGCGCCCCGACCAGGTTGGCCACGGCATGCGGATTGGCATGGGTCCAGAAGTTCAGCGATCGCTGCGCGCTGATCGGGCCGGCGGCGCCGAAGCCCGGCAACAGCAGCACGTCGAAGCGGGCATGTAGCGCCTGCATCTGCGCGATCATCCGCCGCTGTTCGCGCGAGGCCGCTACGTAGTCGGCCGACTGGAACAGCACCGCGGGCAGGATGCGGGTCAGGAAGTCGCGACCGAATTCGCCGGCGCGCTCGATGAGCTGCCGGTGATGCACGCTGAAGATCTCGGACTCTCCGATCACGATCTTCACGTCCAGATAGTCGCGCATGGAACGGATGCGAGCGTCTGCTATCCGTGCGCCCAATCCGCGCAGCGTGGTCACAGTTTCGTCGAGCGCGCGCCGGTGTTCGGCGCTGCAGGCCAGCTCTTCTTCCCAGATGTGCCGCAATACGCCGATACGAAGTCCTTCGATGCCGGCGTGCAGGCCGGCACGATAGTCGGGAATCGGCTGCACGAAGCTGTTGCCGTCGCTGGGGTCGTGTCCGGCGATGGCTTGCAGCAGCAGTGCGCAGTCTTCAACCGTCCGGGCCATGGGGCCGCAATGGTCCAAGGTATAGGAATTGGGCACGACGCCGGCGCGGCTGACCAGGCCGGCACTGGGCAGGAAACCGGCGATGCCGCAGTAAGAGGCGGGCCCGCGTATCGAGCCGCCGGTGTCGGTGCCCAGCGCAGCCGGCAGCAGGCCCGCGGCCACCGCTGCGGCACTGCCGCTGGAAGATCCGCCGGTGAAGCGCGTCGTCGACCACGGATTGCGCGCTACCGGCCAGGGCAGTTCAGGCGACGGGCCGCCATGGGCAAACTCGTGCGTGGCCAGCTTGCCCAGCAGCAGTGCGCCGGCCGCATGCAGCCGCTGCACGATCGCGGCATCGCGTCGCCTGGCGCCGGCGTAGGGCACGCGCGAGCCACTGGTGGTGACCGCGTCGGCGGTCTCATAGACATCCTTGACGCCGAACGGAATGCCGTGCAATGGCCCTCGCGAGCGGCCTGCCATGATCTCGGCCTCGGCCAGGCGGGCCCGCTGGCGCGCCGAATCGAAGCAGGGCGTGATGAACGAGTGCAATTGCGGATCGAATGTCTCGATGCGCCGCACCAGATGCTCGACGTATTCGACCGGCGACAGCTCGCGCGCCTGGATCAGCGCGCTGGCTTGCGCCACGCTCAGCCAGTGCGCATCGTCTTCGGTGGCTTTCATGGCGAAGGCTGCCGTGATCCGTCGATCGGTTCGAAGCCGTGCCGAGCCATCACCGTCGCCGCGGGCGCTGAACTCAGGAAGCGGATCAGCTCGCCGGCCGCTTGCCGCGAAGGCGAGGCCGAAAAGACAGCGGCCGAGAACACCGTCGCCTGCTGGATCTCGGCCGGCAGGCGCGCGATGCGCAGCCCCGCAACCTGCATCAGCTCGCTGACCTGTTGCAAGGCGAGCTCGACTTCGCCATGCAGCACCAGCTCGCCGGTGAGCCCCGGCGGCAGGATCTTCGCCTTGGCGTTGACCTGCTCGGCGATACCGAGCCGCTGCAACAGCGATTTCAGGTAAATGCCGCTGGCTCCGATGTCGGAGTAGGCGAGCGAACGCGCACGCAACAGCGCCTGCTTGAATGCCTCGGCGCTGCCGATGTCGGGCAGCGGCGTGCCATCTTTCACCGCCAGGCCGATGTCGGAGCGCACCAGATCGACCCGGCTGCCGGCGGCCAGAATCCCCTCGCGTTGCAGCGATTCGATGCCGCCGGCCGTGAGCAGTGCAATGTCGGCGCGGTCGCCGTTGCGAATGCGTTCGACCAGGCCCTGCGAGGCGCCGTAGTCGAAACTCAGCGTGACGCCCTGGTCGCGCGAATGGTCGCTGACCAGTTCATCGAGTGCGCCGCGCAGTGCCAGCGAAGCCAGCAGGGTCAGGCAAGCCATGGCATCAATCCGATAGGGTGGGCGTCGTCGAAGCCTGCGCCCGAGGGCTGAGCAAGGTACGGAACTCGATCAAGTATGGGCCGTCGCCGGCGGCCAGTCCGCGCCGCAAGGCGGGTTCGATCTGTTCGCTGGCATCGACCCGTTCGGCGGGCATGCCGAAGGCCTGCGCGATTCGCACAAAATCGGGGTTGACCAGGCTGGTGCCGGCGTGCCGGCCGGGATATTCGCGATCCTGGTGGACGCGGATCGAACCATAGCCGCCGTTGTTCGACAACAGGATCAGAATCGGCAGCCGCCGCTGCACCGCGCTGATCATCTCGTTGCCGGTCATCATGAAGCCGCCATCGCCGACCGCGCAGACGACGCGTGCTTGCGGATCGCGCAGTTGCGCTGCCACCGCCGCCGGCACGCCGTAGCCCATCGCTCCCGAGATCGGCGCCAGCAGGCGTTGCGGCGGGGCCAGCGCGAAGTGGCGATAGATGGGGGCACCGAAGGTGCCGGCGTCCAGCGTCAGCAACAGGCGCTGCGGCGCGAGGCGGGAAAGAACCTGGACCACGTCGCTGAAGTCGAGCCCATCTGCACGGTGCGCCGGTTCCGGCCAGGCCGCGATGCGCCGGTGCAGTTCGCGCAATCGTGATGCCCAGTCGCGGCGCGGCGTATCGATCGGCTGCGGTTGCGCCGGCAGCGCGAGTTCGGCCAGGCGCACCGGATCGCAGGCCAGGCCGATGTCGGCGGTGAAATGCTGGCCGATCCATTGACCGTCGACGTGGCAATGGACCACTTTCTGCGTTGGCCGCGGCATCGCAGGAAAGGTATAGCCCTGGCTGGTGATGTCGCCGAAGCGTGTGCCCAAGGCCAGCAGCAGATCGCTTTCGTGGAACGCATCCAGCTGCCAGCTTGGATTGACCAGACCCAGATCGCCGACGTACAGCGGATCTGCATGGTCGAACAAGTCATGCCGGCGGAACGATACCGCCACCGGAATGTGCCAGGCTTGCGCGAAGGCGCGCAGCGCCTCGCGGCCGCCGGGGCGATCGAAGGCGCCGCCGGCGACGATCAGCGGCCGCTGCGCCTGCGCGAGTGATTCGCGAAGCTGGGCCAGCGCGGCGTCGGTCGGTATGGTCTCGGCGTGTGGCGGGGCGGTCCACCAGGTGCTGGCAACGGCCTGCTGCTGGATGTCTTCGGGCAGCACGATGATCACCGGCCCCGGCGTGCCCGAGGTGGCGATGCGGACCGCCTTGAACGCCGCTTCGGGCAGTTGCTGCGGCTCGGTGGGCTCGACCACCCACTTGGCGATGCCGGCAAACATCTGCTGGTAGTCGATCTCCTGGAATGCGCCCCGCCGCAGGCTGGCCTTCGGCACCTGGCCGACGACGAGAATGAACGGCGTCGCATCCTGCTGTGCCGTATGCACCGCGATCGCTGCGTTGCTGGCGCCCGGGCCGCGGCTGACCATGGCCACGCCGGGACGCCGCGACAGCCGTGCGTCGGCCAGGGCCATGAAGCCGGCGCCGGCTTCAGGGGGGCACGTGACGAGATCGATCTGCGGAAAATCGTTGAGGGCGTCAAGTATTCCCAGGTAACTCTCGCCGGGGACGAGAAACACGCGGTCGACGCCGCCGGCGGCAAGATTGGCCAGCAGCGCGTGCGATGAAGTAGTGAGGTGCGTCGGCTTCAAGGGGGCGTCTCGGCGAAAGGCTAGTGCGCGAGTGCGGCTTTCACGAAGGCCGGATCGAAGATGCGATCGGCCCGTACCTGGCAGCGCTTGATCAGGCGTCGCTCCTGCGGCCCATAGTCGGCCACCGCGTTGTGCCAGGTCGACAGGTGATCCCAGATCAGGACGTCGCCGACCGACCAGCGATGCGTATACCGGTATTGCGGCTGCAACACGTGCTCGAAAAGCATGGCCAACGTGGCCTGGCTTTCGGTGTCTGACATGCCGTCGATGCGCTCGGTGAGGCCCGGGTTGACGTAGATCACCTTGCGGCCGCTGACCGGATGCGTGAGGAACACTGGGTGCCTGGAAGGCGGATGCGCAGCCCGCTCGGCGGCGCTCAATGGCGCACGCGTGCTGCCTTTCGCCTGGCGCATGAATTCCCAATAGAAATTCAGATCGTGCGTGGCGGTGGCGTTGGCCAGCCGGGTTTTCACTTCGTCGGGCAGCTCATCGTAGGCCCGGGCCGTATTGGTGAATTCCGTGGCGCCCAGCGTCTGGCCATCGCGGGTCGGCACCTCGAAGGCAACCAGCACGTTCACGTAGCCGGGCGTCTGGTTATAGGTCATGTCGGTGTGCCAGTTCTGGCCTGCATCGGGTATGCCGACCGGTTGGCCGTTCTCGCGGATGTTCGACAGCACTGACACTTCCGGCACGCCGGTGGCGTCCTGGCCCGAGCGCAATATCTGCATGCTGCCGAAGCGCGCCGAGAAGTCGCGCAGTTCGGGCGCATCGATCGACTGCTTGGGAAAGCACAGCACGCCATGCTCGGTGAGCGCGCGCAGAATCGTTGCGAAATCGGCGTCGGACAGCGGTCGGCGCAGATCGATGCCGGTTACCGCGGCGCCCAGTGCCTGGCCGGTGGGTTGGATGTTCATGAGACGAGTCCTTTGAGCGAATTCTTTTCGACGCCTGCGCCCGGTGCCGCAGAGCCGGCGCCTGTCGATGCGTCGAGCTGCGCCAGCAGATGCTCGATCGCAGCAGGCTCCTCCTGCAACAGATGCGGGCCAAGTTCGTGCACGCCGGTGCAACCGAGCATGCCCAGCGTGGTCAGCAGTTCGGCCTGCAGCAGGCCGATCACGTGGCGTGCGCCGGCCTGTCCGGCCGCGGCCATGCCGTACAAGGTGGGACGCCCGCTCAGCACCGCGGCGGCCCCGAGGGTCAGCGCCTTGGCGATGTCGCTGCCGCGCCGGATGCCGCTGTCCAGCAGCACGGTGGCGCGGCCTGCCAGCGTGTCGGCGATCCGCGGCAGTGCTTCGAGCGGCGCCACCGAGCAGTCCAGGCAGCGCCCGCCATGGTTCGATACGATGACCCCGTCGGCGCCGGCGGCGACGGCGCGCAGCGCATCGTCGACCCGCAAGATGCCCTTGACCAGCAGCGGCCCCTGCCAGCGCCGGCGCAGCTCGCGCACGTCATCCCAGGTGATCGCGTCGCTGCGCAGCGGTGCCGCGGCGTCGCCCTGCGTGAGCCTGTTCCGATGCCGGCCGGGTTGGTTTTCATAGCGCGGCATGCCGGTCGTGGCCAGATAGCGGCCCATCACGCCGCTCAGCCAGCGCGGGCGGCGCAGCATGTCGAACATCGAGCGCGCGCCAAGGCGAAATGGCAGTGAGAATCCGTTGCGCAGGTTGTATTCGCGGTTGGGCGCCACTGGCACGTCGAGCGTGACGATCAGCGCCTCGCAGCCGGCGCGCTGCGCGCGCTCGACCAGTCCGTACGAAAGCTCGCGCTCGGTCCACATGTAAAGCTGGAACCAGAGGCGCCCTTTCGCCTGCGCGGCGATGTCCTCGACGGCGGTCATCGAGCGCGTCGCCAATGTGAACGGTATGCCGGCTGTGGCCGCGGCCTTCGCCAGTTCGAGTTCGCCGCGATACCAGACCAGACCGGCTGCGCCGGTCGGCGCAATCGCCAGCGGCAGCGACATCTCGCGACCGAAGAGTTGCGTGCGCGTATGACGCGCCGATACGTCGACGCCCACCTGCGGACGCAACTGCAACTGTTCGAACGCCGCGCGGTTGCGCCGCATGGCGAGGTCATCTTCGGTGCCGCGATCGATGAACTCGAATATGCCCTTGGGCAGGCGCCGGCGTGCGCGGTCGCGCACGTCAGCGACGTTGTACAGGCGGCGAATGCTCATGCTGCTGCGATCAGCTCTCGGTCTTGACGCCGGCACGCTGGACCACGTCTTTCCATAGAGCGATGTCGCGGGCGATGAAGGTTTCGAATTGGGCCGGCGCCAGATATTCGGGTTCCAGGCCGGCTTCGATCAGCTTCTGCTTGACGCCTTGGTCGTCGATCGCATGGCGCAACGCGCTGCTCAGCTTGTCGCGCACGCCGGCGGGCAGCTTGGCCGGCCCGAACATGCCGAACCAGGCGGTGGCCACCATCGGAATGCCCTGCTCGGTCGCCGTGGGCAGGTCCGGCGCTTGCGTCAGGCGGCGCTCCGACAGCGTGGCGATGCCGCGCAGTCGGCCTTCGCGCACGTAGGGCAGCAGCGCCACGGTATAGATCAGGATCGGCACATGGCCGGCCAGCACGTCGGTGACGCCCTGGCTGATGTTGTTGTACGGCACGCTGACCAGCTTCGCGCCTTGCAGGCGCAGCATCTCGCCGGCGAGATTGTTCGATGAACCGACCGGCGATGACGCGAAGCTCAGCCCTTGCGGCTGCGTCTTCGAGTATTCGATCAGCTCGCGCAGATTCCTGGCCGGCACCGACGGGTGCACGGCGATCAGGTTCGCCGATTTGGCGGCCAGGCCGATCGCCGAGAAATCGGCCTGGATGTCGTAGGGCATCGAGTTCGGCCGCATCGCGGCCACGATCGAATGCGAGGAAGTCGACCCCATGCACAAGGTGTAGCCGTCGGCGGCAGCCGGTTTGACCAGTTGCGCGCCGGTGATGCCATTGGCGCCCGCCCGATTGTCGATGACGATCTTCTGCCCCAGCGTGTGCGACATCGATGGTTCGATGTGGCGGGTCAGGATGTCGGTGGCAGAGCCGGCGCCGAACGGAACGATCATCCGGATGGTGCGATTCGGGTAGTCGGACTGTGCCCACGCCGCACCGACGCCGGCCGATTGAGCGAGCATCGCCGCCAAGGCGACGCGTCCATGATCCCTGATGAAGCGACGACGGCCGTAAGCCCCATGTTGCATGACTGCCTCCTCGAGTCTCGTTATCGGCGGCTGCTGCCGGCGTCATCGCATCGGCACCGCCCTGATGTGCGCAGAGGCCCATTATGCGAAGCACCAGCCGATCCGGCATTGCATGCCGGCATATTTCAGCTATGCCGATAAGGACTGGCTAAGGCGTGAAGCGGATATCCAGGGGCAGGGTCGAGGCGTGCACGGCCTGCCTCATCACCTCGCCGATCTCGGCCTGGACGGCGCGGATCGCCTGCGTATATGGACGGTTCACCGCTGTCGCCAGCATCAGCCGCGTATCGACCGCGGGATTGCGCACTTTGCGCGCCACCACCGCGCCGCGCTTGAGCTCGCCGACGATGGCGGGAATCGCCAGCACGGTATGGGCATGGCCGGCCACCACCTGTTCCTTCATCAGCGACAGTGTGTCCATCTCGTATTCGACGTTCAGGCTCACGCCGATTTCCTTGCAGGCGGCCTCCAGCGTGCGGCGCAGGCCGTGCCTGCGCGTGGGCAGCACCAGCGGCAGGCTGGCCAGCTCTTCGAGATCGATCGAGGTCCGGTTCTTGCGATTGCGCTTGACCTGATCGGGCGGTGACACCAGATGCAGGCCTGCGCTGGCCAGATAGTCGACGACGATGTGCTTGGAGCGGCGGGCATCGTGCAGTAGCGCGATGTCGAGGTCGCCGCCGATCAGCCATTCCTGGATGTAGCCGCTGTAGCCGGAGACGATGTTCAGCTTGACGTGCGGATATTTCTTGCGCGCCGAGGTGACCAGCAACAGGCCGAACAGGCTCAGCATCGTCGGCGTCAGTCCGACGGTGACCGGTCCGTGCGGCTGCAGGCGCTGCTGGGCGATCTCGCCGATCAGCAATTCGATCTGACGCAGCATCGGCCGCATTCGCTGGATGAACTGCTCGCCTTCGGGCGTCAGCGTCACGCCGCGGCCATGCCGATACAGCAGACGAGTGCCGCAGAGCCGTTCCAGTTTGCCGATCTGCCGGCCCAGGGCGGGCTGGGCCATGCCGAGGATCGATGCGGCTTTGGAGAAGCTGCCGGATTCGGCGACCAGCAGCAGGTGTTCGACGAGTTTCAGATCCATCGGTTTGCGGGCTCAAGAGCGGTAGTGGGCTCGGGCGCCGCATATTGTCGGGGCAAATCCTCCTAACGCGCAGCGGAAAACGGATCGGTGATGCGAAGCTGGTCTTCCACGATCATCCCGTTATGCATGTCTTGCGACCAGAGCACGTCGCAATCGGCGTGCAGCGCCGCCGCCACGATGGTGGCGTCATGGAACGAAAAGCCGTAGCGCTGCGCCAGTCTGAGGCCATCTTCGTGGATGTCGACCGTCAAGGGCTGAACCGACAGCAAGGCGCGGAGCGTGGTCAACCACGCGCGCATGTCATCCGATGACATTGCCATTTTGCGGCGCGCGACATTGGCGAGCTCGTTCAGCACCTGGACACTGATCGTGCCACCCTCGGCGATGAGCCGTTCCGCCAGGTCGGCTTTGACCGGATCGGCGGACGCTGCGTAGATCAAGACATTGGTGTCGAAGAAGCTACCGGGCATTGGCTTCATCCCGATCGAACTTGAAGTCGGCGGGCAGACGGCCACGAAAAGCGCGAAGCCGGCCGAGCCACTCCTTTTTGCCGGGCTTGCGAGCGACGCCGAACGTTCTGTCATCGTGGACCTGGATCTCGATCTCGTCGCCTTCCTTGAGTTCGAGAGCTTCTACGACGGCAGCGGGAAGGCGTACAGCGAGGCTGTTTCCCCATTTCGCGACTTGCATGGTATTTCTTGGATATACAGATTGTAAAAGTATATCCTCCATTTTCAGAGGCTGCCTCCGTCTTCGATCCGATAAACCCAGAAGCCGCCGACCTGGTGCACCAGCGTCATGCCCGGCACCGGCTCGGGCTTGCGAATGGGATCATGGAACGGCAACAGGCCGGCGATCAGCGTGCCGGCCGAAGCCTCGTCAGTCAGCGCAAGCACCCGCACGCGTCCGGGTTCGGGCGCGTAGGCCGAGTAGGCGGCATATCGTTGCGCGCGCATCCAGTCGCGTGCGCCGCTGATCGCGCCGTGCAGGTTGCCGCCGTCCGGCTGCTCGCGCAACGCGACCCCGAGCCGCTGCGGCGCCATCGCACCCAGCAACAGTGCGTCACGCACGTGCACCACCGCATAGGCCTCGCGCTTGCCCGCGAGCGCGCGCAGCCGGGCCGCCCCATCGGCGGGCGAGGCCAGCATCGCGTCGACCCAGGCGCCAAATGGCGGACTTGCCTCGGCGGCATTGCCACTATTGCCACGCAGCCAGAAGGCGCTCTCGACGTGCTCGATGGCCGAGCGTGCAGGCACCCACTGCGCGGGCAATGCAAGCGGCGCGCCGATCACATGGCGGTCGAATCGCGTCTGCGTGCCGGCCAGCAGCGCGAGTTGCCGCGAGGTATCCCACCATGCCAGCACCAACGCATCGGCGGGAACGTGGCGGCGCAGCGCAGCGGCCAACTGCGCCACCTCGCGCAGCGGTGCGGCGGCCAGCAGGAAGGGTTCGTCGACCTTGGGCCGCCAGTCGAGCATGACCGGCCCGTCATCGGCCTCGGCAAAGCGAAGCTCGGCAAGCGTGCGGCCGGTCGCGTGATCGACCAGCCGCGCCTCGCGCAGCGACAGATTCGCGCGCGTCAGCGCATCGGCTACGTCGGGATCGTCGGGCGGCGCGGCGGGGCCCGCGACCTCGTAGCGATAGGGCGGCTCGACCGGATTCAGCGCCGCATATCCGCCCAGCGCGGCGAGGACGAGGCCGGCGGCCAGCAGGGCCCCGCCCAGCGCGCGCCGCGCGCCGGCGTTCATGGCGTGCCGTCCTTGGCGGCTCCATCGGCGGCAGTGTCCGGATCCGCTCCGTCGGCATCGCGCCGACGCGGGCGCCGAAGCATCAGCATGCCCGAGATCGCAAGCAGGCTGCCCATCGCGACGGCGCCGCCGCCGCCGATCGTGCCGGTCACTTCATCGATCATTGCCGCCAGCTGCGAGTGCCCGCCGCCGCCGAGCGACGAGGTCTTGCCGCCGCGCTTTTCCAGCGCCGCGATGCGCTTGTCCATGTCGGCCTTCTCGCGCAGCCGCGTATTTTCTTCAAGGATGACGGTCTTGCTCTTGATGAGCTGCGACCATCCTTCGCTGTAGGTGAAGCCACCCGGGTGCACGTGCGCCAGCCCCTTGTAGTGCTTGGCGATGTGCTGCTCCCACATCTCGGCGAAGGTGCGATCGACGATGGTCGGGTTGTTGCCGTTGGCCATGAACAGCGCGAAGAACCCGCCCGCCTCGTCTTTCTCGGGCGCGAACGGCGGTGGGCGATTGGATTTCTGCCCGACCATCAGCTTCTCGTTGAACAGCGCCTGCACCACCGGGCGCACTTCTTCGACCAGCTCCATGCCCGAGATGATGCCCTTGTCCATCATCTTGAGGTAGGCGTCCGCGAAACTGGCCGAATGGCAGTTCTGGCACGTGCCCTGCCAGGCGTCGCGGCGTTCGGTGAACCATTTGTGCCCAAGATTGTCGGCGATGTTCTTGAACGGCAGGAAGCCCCAGCGCACCTTGCGCACCACGTTGTGCGTGAACTCGCCCTTGTACTCCATGTGGCAGAACGCGCAGGTCGGTGCGGTCTGGCCCTTCTCGATCGCTTTGGCCAGCGGTGCGTTCCAGTCCCAGCTATGGCTGGTGGTCTGGTAGTTCACGCCGTGGCGCGACAGCATGTACGCCTCGAATTCGTTGTGGTCGACGCCGTTGTGGCAGGTCGAGCACGCCTGCGGCTTGCGCGCCTCGACGGCGGAGAACTCATGCCGGCCGTGGCAGTTGTCGCACTTGTTCTGGTTGGTATGGCACATCGTGCAGCCTTCGGCCACTTCGCGCTGCTGCATCGCCGCCCAGGTGGCGGTCTCGATGTTGGCCTTGTAGTCGAGCGCGTGCGACGGGCGCCCGGCCGGCCACTGATCCTGCGGCCAGGTCAGCGTGTCGCGCTCGGACTCGCGCTCGGCAAACTGCCGCAGATGACAGGTGCCGCAGACCGTGGTGTCCGGCATGCGCAGGTCTTTCACGTGATGCCCGGTCTTCTTGCCGACCCCCATGTGACAGTCGATACAGGAGACTTGTTCGAGCCGCTCGCCGGCGCCGAGGATGCCGTGCGAACGCAGGTTGTCCTCGACTTCGGTCAGATGTGTTTTCTTGTATGCGCGCGAATCGCTTTCGGGCAGCGCCAGCAGCGCCTTCAGGTCGGCATGCAGCGACTTGCGCCACGCGGTGACGTGGCCCTTGGTGATCTGCTCATGACAGACGACGCAGTCCTCGCGCTTGACCACCATGTCGAGACTTTCCGGCGCCTTGTAGAACAGCGATGGCGCCAGGTATTTGCTCATCGGGATCGGTTCCCAGAACTTCGCGTGGCTGCCCTTGCCGTAGCCGTCTTGTTCGGAGTGAACGCGCTTGCTCAACGCATCGTGGAGCTGGGCCGGGGTCGCCTTGCGATCGAGCTTCAGTGCCTGAAGCGTCTCGTCCGGCACTGAATCCGGGATCGCCGCCTGTACCGGCGTGATCCACGCGAACAGCGACAGCAGCATCGCGAACGGCAGGTATGCGGCTCTCATGTCCCTTCCCTCCTCCAGATGTCTCGTTCTTCTCGGGATATGGGTCGTGCGTGCACGATCCCGAGCCTGCGGTCAGTATCGGGCGAGGGGTAGGGATGCAAGAAGTGCCAGAACGCGCAGCAGCGATGGTGCCACTGAGCCGTGTGGTCGATTCGATGGAGCCAGACAAGGCTTGAACGATGGAGCCACCGACTGGCCGCCGGCGGCTCTCAGCCTAGCGAGTCGATCGCGCGCCGCAACCCGAGCAGCGCTTCGCTGATCTCGGTTTCGCTCAGCCGCGCGTAGCCGAACAGCAGACAGTGATCGAGCTGGCTTGCGCGCCGTGCGTCGAAGAGCTGCGCGTTCGCGCTCTCGACACCGTACACGCCGATGCCGACGCTGCGCGCCGCGTGCTCGATGCGGCGCACGTCCGGCAGATGCGCGGGCAGATATGCGGCCAGATGCATGCCGCTGTGGGCGCCGTCGATGCGCGTGCCGGGCAACTGGTTCAGGATCGCCGCTTTCAGATGATCACGCCGTAGGGCACAGGTGCGGCGCAGCCGGCGCAGGTGATGCGCATGGTCGCCCTCGGCGAGGAAAGCGGCCAGCGCGGCCTGCTCGAGCCACGGTTGACAGTTGTTCAGCAGCGCCTTGGCTGCGCGCGCGGGCCCTACGAGCTGTTGCGGCAGCACCATGTAGCCCAGGCGCAGTCCGGCGCCCAGGCTCTTGGAAAAAGTGCCGAGGTACACCACGTGATCGAAGCGATCCTCGCTCTTGAGCGCAGGCAGCGGCGCATCGTCATAGCAGAAGTCGCTGTCGTAGTCGTCCTCGACGACGTAGGCGCCAACCTCGCGGCTCCAGGCCAGCAGCGCCTTGCGCCGCGCAAGCGTGAGCCGCGCGCCCATCGGGTACTGATGCGAGGGCGTGACGTAGGCCAGCGTCGCCGAGCGTGGCAGCGCTTCGGGATCGAGCCCGTCCGCATCCACCGGCACCGGGCGCAGCAGCGCGCCGTGGCTGGCGAACACGCTGCTTGCACCCCGATAACAGGGGTCTTCCACCGCAACCTCGACGCCGGGGCGCACCAGCAGGTGGGCGAGCAGGCTCAAGCCTTCCTGGATGCCATTGGTGATCAGCACCCGCGATGCATCGGTGGCGATGCCGCGCGCCGCGCCGACGTAGGCGGCGATCGCTTCACGCAACTGCACCAGACCCTGCGGATCGCCGTAATGGCACAGTTGATCACAGGAGGCTTGCAGCATGCGTACCAGCAGGCTGCGCCATGCATTGGTCGGATACAGTCGCGGGTCGACCTGGCCGATCCAGAAGTCATGCGTCAGCCCTTCCGTATGCGGGCTGATCACCCGATGCGAGTGGTTATGGAATTGCAGGCGGCGTTGCAGGCGCGTGTCGGGCTCGTGCGCAGGCGGCGAATCATGCTCGTCGGCCGACGCTCGCGTGTGCAGCGGGCCGTCGATGTAGCCCTGACGCGCGACGTAAGTGCCGACCTGCTCGCGCGAGTTCACGATGCCTTGTTCGGCCAGGCGCAGATAGACGCCCAGCACGGTGTTGCGCGAGACGCCCAGGTCCTGCGCCAGCGAACGCGATGCCGGCAGCCGCGCGCCCGCGGCAAGTCGGCCGTCGAGGATCAGCGCATGGATCTGCTCGAAGATCTGATCTTGCAGACTGATGCCGGCGCGTGCGTCGATCTGGATCGGTAGCTGGATGATGGCTTGGTCCTCCTCTTGGAGCCGATGCCGTCAGCGCCGCGGTGTCGGCGCTGACGGTGCGGCGATCGCGTTCAGCCGTCGAGCAGCCGGCGCGCGCGCTCGAGATCGGGCGCGTTGGCGATCGGCTGCGCGTCGGCAGCGGGCAGGGTGCGGCGCTGGACGCGCCACCACGCGAACGCACCGGCGGCCAGCAGCCCGAATGGGCCGGCCCACAGCAGCCAGGTGTTGCCTTGCATCGGCGGGCGATAAAGCACGAAGTTGCCGTAACGTTCGACCAGGAACCCTTTGATCTCGTCGTTGCTATGTCCGGCGACGATCATCGTCTCGACCTCGCGCCGCAGATCGACGGCCAGGCCGGCGTTCGAATCGGCCAGCGTCTGGTTCTGGCACACCAGGCAGCGCAGCTCTTCGGCCAGGTGCTGATAGCGCGCCCGCTGTTCGGGCGTGGCGAGGCCGTCGATGTCAACGGCCTCGCTGCCGGGCGCCCTGATGGTGGGCGCATTGACGGCGGCGCGCGCCGCGTTTGCAGCCACCAGCGGTAACGACAGCAGCGCCATCAGCAGTGCCGTCAGTAGCGTGACGATGCTGCGCCGGTTCATTGCGCTCTCGTTCATGTCTCCTCCGCGGCAGGCAGGCGGCCTGCCTGCTCACGCCGTTTGTACCGCGGCCGCGCTCGCTTCGCGTTCAACTCGGCGGCGCCAATAGCGCCGGTCGGCGGCGGCAAGCATTCCTCCGATCGCCATCAGCACGCAGCCGAGCCAGATCCAGTTGACGAAGGGCTTGACGTGCGCGCGCACCACCCAGGTACGCGCGTCGAGCCGTTCGCCCATCGAGACGTAAACGTCGCGCAGCAGGCTGCGGTCGATCGCCGCCTCGGTCATCGCCATCGCAGAGGCGCGATAGACGCGCTTCTCGGGCGCCAGCACGCGCAGCGGTGCACCGTCGGCGCCGGCGCGGCGGATCTCGAAGCGCCCGCGCGTGGCATCGTAGTTCGGGCCGCGTACGGGTTCCAGGCCGACGAAACGGAGATCGTAGCCGCCCAGCGTGACGTGCTGGCCCAGCTCCATGCGCAGCTCGCGGCCATTCTCGTAGCTGTTGACCATCGTCACGCCGGCCACGAACGCGGCCACGCCGAGGTGCGCTAGATGCATGCCCCAGACGCTGGAGGGATGCAGCCGCGCGCGGCGCAGCTACAGCCTGCCGGCGGCCCCGCGCAGCATGTCGTGTACCGCCAGCGCCACGCACGCAATGATCCACAGCACGAACATCAGGCCCAGGCTGGTCATCGGCCTGAAGCCATCGACGGTGAACGGCAGCAGCAGCGCCGCAAGCACGGCCACCGCCAGCGCCCAGCGCAGGCGCGTGACCAATGCGGGCAGCTCGGCCTTCTTCCATCGCGCCAGCGGTGCTATGCCCATCAGGAACAGTGCTGGCGCCATCAACGGAAAGAACACCGCATCGAAGTAGGGCGGGCCGACCGAGATCTTGCCCAG
Source organism: Burkholderiaceae bacterium (assembly GCA_037190565.1). GTDB lineage: Bacteria > Pseudomonadota > Gammaproteobacteria > Burkholderiales > Burkholderiaceae_C > Rubrivivax. The sequence continues at coordinate 29,202 of JBBCJV010000017.1, read as the reverse complement.
TTCGAGCGTATCGAGCACCAGCGGATACAGCGTGCCCAGCAGCACTGCGGCCATCGCCACCACCAGCAGCACGTTGTTGGCCAGCAGCAGCGACTCGCGCGACACCGACGCGAAGCCCGGCCCGTTGCCGATGGTGGGGGCGCGCCACGCGAACAGCAGCAGCGAGCCGCCGACCACGATCGCGAGGAAGATCAGGATGAACACGCCGCGCGCCGGATCGGTGGCGAAGGCGTGCACCGAGGTGAGCACGCCCGATCGCACGAGGAAGGTGCCCAGCAGGCTGAGGCTGAAGCCGAGGATCGCGAGCAGCACCGTCCAACTGCGGAAGGTGCCGCGCTTTTCGGCCACCGACAGCGAGTGGATCAGCGCGGTGGCGATCAGCCAGGGCATGAACGAAGCGTTCTCCACCGGATCCCAGAACCACCAGCCGCCCCAGCCCAGTTCGTAGTAGGCCCAGAACGAGCCCAACGCGATGCCCAGCGTGAGGAAGCACCATGCCACCGTGGTCCAGGGACGCGCCCAGCGTGCCCAGGCGGCGTCGAAGCGTCCGCCGATCAGCCCGGCGATCGAGAATGCGAAGGCCACCGACAGGCCGACGTAGCCCATGTACAGCAGCTGCGGGTGGAACACCATGCCGGCGTCCTGCAGCAGTGGGTTCAGGTCGCGGCCGTCGGGCGGCGGCGGCACCAGTCGTTCGAAGGGATTCGACGTGACCAGCAGGACCAGCAGGCAGCCGACGGCGATCAAGCCCATCGTGGACAGGATGCGCGCGCGCAGCAGCGTGGGCAGCGACGTGGAAAACATCGCCACTGCGCCGGTCCAACAGGACAGAATCAGCACCCACAGCAGCATCGAGCCTTCGTGCGAACCCCAGGTGGCGGCGATGCGGTAATGCAGCGGCAGATCCAGGTTGGAATGGGTGGCGACCAAAGAAACGCTGAAATCGTTGTCGACGAACAGCGTGCCCAGCGCCAGGAAAGCGAGGATCGCCAGCGTCATCAGCGCCAGCGCGGCCGGGCGATCCGTGGCCATCAGCCGCGCACCGGTGGGCCCGCCGATCGCGCTGCCGAGCATCGGCAGCACACCCAAGGCCAGTGATGCCGCCAGCGCCAGGGCCAGTGCGAATTGTCCGAGCTCGGCAATCATGTTCGCCTCGTTCGTGCGTCGTTAAACGGTGCGCCCGGCGCGGTCCTGCCCTTACAGGTGCGGCGTGCGGTGTTCAAGGCGCCACCACGCGATCGATCGTGATCAGCACGTTGCGTTGGCCCGCTGCGACGCCGTCGACCTGGCCGTAGAGATCGCCCGGCTGACGCATCGCATTGCCGCTGCGGCTCAGCCGCGCTTCCAGCGTGAACGTGCCGGCCATGGCCAGGGGCCGCGACGGATCCATCGCCTGAGCCTGGCCGATCGAGAACGGCATGGGCAACTGTGCGCCCGGTTCGCGCAGCACGGCCACCGGAATCGGCGGGCCGCCGGCCTGGCGCGCGATCACGAATAGCGTGCCGCCCTGGCCGGCACGGGCGGCCAGCGCAGCATCGACCGACACGGTGCCGGTCACGTCACCGCCGCCCTGGCCGGCTGTCGGGGCAGGGCCCGCGGATCGATCGGCCTTCGGAGCATCGTTCACAGCGGCCGGCGGCAGCGCGCCGCCGTGCGCGATCTGGGCATCAATGCGCTGGAGCACCTGCGTGATCTGCGTGGCGTCTTCGCTGTTGACAGGCAGGCTGCGCTGCAATCGTTTCAAGTAATCGCGCGCGCGGTCCAGGTTGCCGAGCCGATACTGCGCGGCACCCATCAGCCCGATCGCCTTGAGTTCGCCGGGATCGACCGTGAGCGCCTGTTCGAGCAGGGCCAGCGGGCGGCCCGAGAAATCGCCACCGGCCAGCAGCGCGGCGGATTCGGCGTAGTCGGCCAGCAGCCGCGCGTCGGGGGCGAGCCGGCGCATCGCCTGGGCGAACGCGTCGACTGCCTCGGCGTGCCGGCCCTGGATCTTGCGCGTCTCGGCCAGCAGCGCCCACGCCTCGCCGTCTTCGGGATTGTCGCGGGTGCGTTTTTCGAAGCCGGCGATCAGCGCCGCGACGTCGCCCGCCAGCAGGGGCCGTTCGCCGCGCAGATCGATGCTGGCCAGTCGCGGTTCGCCCACGCGCTGGTAGACGCCGCCGGCCAGCAGCGGAACCAGCATCACCAGCAGTGCCGCGATCGAGCGCGGCACGGTTCGCGACGCTGTGGCTGCGCCGCCGACCGGCGCGGCGCGTGCCGCATCGGGCAGATCTTCGGCAACCTGCCGCAGCAGATCGGCGTGTGCCTGCGCAGCCTCGGCATCGTTCAGGCGCCCGGCCGCACGCTCTCGTTCGATCTCGCGCTTGCGGTCGCGAAAGACGGCGAGGCGGCGGCGCACGTCGTCGCTTTCATCGATCTGAGCGGGCGCGCGGCGGGTCACCAGCGGCCAGGCGATGGCGGCGGTGACCAACAAGGTGGCGACGACGATCGAAACCCAGAACATCATCGGTGGCCGCCAGCCTGGCGGCGCAGCGGCGGGTAGTCGGGTTGCCGGGGATTGTGGCACACGGGTTCGATCTCGGCTTCAATACGGCGAGATCCATACGCCCTGGCACCATCGAAGTCTCGGTGCCTGGCACCATCATCCAGCATTGGTTGCTGTACCTCGAATACAGTCCGGTGCCTCACCTGGTCAACGACGCGCGGATCGGCATCGAGCGGCTCGAACCCAGCAGCGACGGCGGCGCCCCCCTCATCTACGCCGAAGCGTGCCTGCGGCCTACGAGAACCCCGGTTTCACCCGTATGAACCTGATCTATGTCGAAACATACGGTGACCATTCGCGATCCATGAAACCGAGGTGCTCCTCGGGACAGTGGAGTTCAATAATCTGTCGAGCGAGATGGGGCGGTGCCTGACGCAGCGATGACGGCGATTCGATGGCGGCCGTCTCGACTTCAATCCAGTTTTAGGCCGATCGCCGATGCGATGCCGGCAAACCGGGTCAAGTCATCCTTGATCCGCGCGGCGAATTGGCCCGAATCCAGAGTCAAGGGAGCGCAGCCCATCTTGCCGGTGACCTTCCCGATTTCCTGTGACGTCGATATGGCCGCTATCTGCTTCGATAGCGTGGCAGTGATGTGCGCAGGCGTGCCGGCGCGCGCAATGATCCCGTACCAGAAGCTCTCATTGAAGCCGGACAAGCCTTGTTCGCCCAGCGTCGGCACGCCGGGCAGCTGCTCCAGGCGCTTCGCGCTGCTGACGGCGAGCGCCTTGAGCCTGCCGGATTGCACCAGAGGAATGATCGGAGCCGGTGTGCCGAAATAGATCGCCGCCGTCTGGTTGCCGAGCAGATCCTGCAGGGCCAGCGCTTCGCCTTTGTACGGCACGTGGGTCAGGCCGCCGCCGATGCGGCTGTTCAAGGTTTCCGATAGCAGGTGCGAGAACGAGCCGTTGCCGCTGGACGCAAAGAAGATCGAGCTCGGCTTGGCCCTGACCTGCGCCACCAGCTCGGGCACGTCGTTGGCCGCCACGCGCTGGCTGGCCACCATCACCAGGCTCATGTCGCAGATCGTGCCGATCGGCTGGAAATCGTTGATCGGATCGAACGTGAGCTTCGAGTAGATGGCCGGCGTGATGGCCAGGTGCGCGGTCGCCACCAGCATCAGCGTGTGGCCATCGGCGGGGGCGCGCGTCACGACGCTGGCCGCGATGTTGCCGTTGGCGCCGGGGTGGTTCTCCACGACCACGGGCTGGCCCAGGCGCTGTGCCAGCGCCTGGCCAGTCAGCCGCGCGATCGCATCGCCCCCGCCCGCAGCGGCGGTGGGTACGATCAGCCGGATCGGCCGTTCGGGGCGCCAATCCTGCGCGGCGGCAGCCAGCGGGAAGGCAGCGATGATCAGCGCCAATCCATGGCGGCTGATGCGATGCAGGCCGCCGGCCGCGTCTGCATGACGAGGGGCTTGAAGTCTGATGAGCGCTCTCATGGCTGTTCCGTCGGAGGGCTGAGCCCCGAGATGGGCGTGGTCGGGCGCGGCGGCGGTTGTCGATCGAGATCGATCGCGCCGACGTTGATGCTGTCGTTCACCGCCAAATCGAAGCGAGCCGTTGCGAATCCCGGGTGATCCACGCTCAGGTGGTACTCGCCCGGCTGCGCCGGGAGGCAATCGAGCTTGAATTCGCCGAACGCATCGGTCCGCGTCGTGCGCCGCGTTCCGTCGGCATGCCTGAGCGCGATCTGCGCGCCCTCGATGCATTCGATCTGGCCGGCGAGGTGGCCGAACACGCTGCCGGCGATGAACCAGTCGGTGTAGCGATGCAGGTTCCGGTAGTACACGCGCGGTTGCGTCTCCAGCTCGGGCCGCAATACGCGAAGCCCCTCGGTCGCGGCGCGTGCGCGCATGTCGTCGTCGCTCGTCTTCAGGGACGAAATGGCGCCGGTCGGGCAGGCCTGCGCGCAGCGTGGTTGCTTCCAACCGATGTCGAGCAGATGCGCATCGAAGATCCACTTCTGCGGTAGCGCAAGCGATTCGTTCCACCAGATCGCGCCATACGGGCACGCGTCGACCAGATCGCGTCGCCCCTTGGCTTTTTCGGGGTCGATGATGACGATGCCGTCGGGCCGCTTGAACACCGCGCCGCTATCACCTGCCCGTTCGATGCAGGGGGCCGCATCGCAGTGATTGCAGGTGGTCGGCAGATAGGCCACGTCGACGATGGGCGCGCTGCCGCGCACCCGGCGATGGATCTTGATCCATTCGTGGCCATGCTCGGGCTGCGGCGCGGCGTAACCGGCAAAGTCGTTGCCGCAGTGCTCGTCCTTCACCGACAGCGTGCAGTTGTGGCAGTTCTCGCAGGCCGCCACGTCGATGATCAGGTTCCACTTCTCGTTCATCGCAGCGCCTCGGCCACGGCAGGCATGCCGGCGGATTCATCTTTTGAACGAACGACGGGGCCTTGCCACTTCTCCAGTTGCACCAGGCACGAATTGGAGCCCATTCCCTCGGTGCCGCTGACCTGCTGGCGGCGCGGCGTCAGCAGGTTCAGACAGCCGCCGCGGTCGGTCAGGCAGCGAGGATCGTCGACCAGATCGAAATCCGCGGCCGACTCGTAGGCCTTGACGACACCCGGCGCCATCAGCGCCGATACGTCGGCCGCGCAGATCACTGCGCCGCGGTCGTTGAAGACGCGCACCAGGTCGTGCTGCGCGATGCCTCGCCGCCGGGCATCGTCGGGGTTCAATCTGATCACCCAATAGTAGTAACCGTCGACCAGCACGCGATGGTCTTCGATGTCGTTGACGATCGTTCCCTTGCCGTCGGTGAACGTATGGAAGCTGTAGCGCGAATGCGTGGTCAGCAGCTGCAGCGGGTATCTGTCGAGCAGCTCATGGGTACGGGGCCCTTCCCATGATGGAATGTAGCGATTGACCGGCGGCCGCTCGGGGTTCTCGCTGGAGCCGCGCTTGAGCGAACTCGGCACGAACTCGATCTTGCCCGATTGCGTCTGCAGGCCATGCCCGAACTTCTCGCCGTACTGGGCCGGCAGCGGGTGCGGCTCGGGGACGTCCTTGGCGCGCCCTTCGGCGTACCAGCGCATGTAGGTCGGTTCACGCAGTTCTTCGGGCGGCGCCTTCGCCACGTGGTAGCCCTTCTTCAGAAACTGCCGCCACGAGATCTGCTTCGGCAGATCCGACGACTCGAAGATCAGCTTGCACCAGTCGAGTTCCGAATTGCCTTCGGAGTACATGGCGCCCAGACCGCGACGCTCGAGGATGTCGAGGAAGATCTGGTAGTCGGATTTCGATTCACCCAGCGGCTCGATGCACTTGTGCTGCATCACGAAGGTGCGGTGGTTCAGTTGCGACGGGCCGCCGTGGTGCGAATAGCCGCTGGCATTGGCGGTTTCGCCGATGTCGTATCGCTCCACCGCCGTGCAGGCCGGCAAGATGACGTCAGCGAACTTGGTGTCGCCTTCGAAGTAGACCGCCTGGCTCACGACGAACTCGAGCGACGGATGGCGCAAGGCCTCCATGAAGCGTCGCGATTCGGCGATCGTGCCGAACGAAGAACCGCCGTAGCGCCACAACATGTGAACGCGCGAATAGCCGGGCACCGGATAGCGGAACTGCGCGAACTGCGCTTCCATCGATGAGCCGTCCCACAGATAGCCGCTGGCCTGACCCTCGACGATCGCCTCGGGCAGCCGTTGCCGCGGAATCATCTGCTTGACCGGATTCATCGTGAGCACGTGCGGCATGCGCAGGTAGTTGTTGATCGCTGCGGCGGTGCCTTGCAGATCGCCCGAGATGCCGCCGTCGGCATAGCCGGGGAAATACAGGTGATAGTCCACCGGCGTGCCCGACTGCAGGTTGCCGAAGTTCACGCCCGGCCTGCCCCAGCCCTGCATGGCCATCAACAGCACCATGCTGCGTGCCCACTGCGAGCCGGTGGCGCTGCGGCAGGCGCCGCCGAAGCCGCCGCCCTTGCCGCCCGCCGACAGATAGGTTTTCTTGCGCCCCCATTGGCGCGCCAGCGCGCGCACCACGGCGGCCGGCACGCCGGTTTCGGGCTCCTGCCATTCAGGGGTCTTCTCGATGCCGTCGTCGTTGCCGAGCAGGTAGCCGGCCCACTCGTCGAAGCCGGTGGTGCGCGTCGCGACGTATTGCTTGTCGTACAGATCTTCCTTGATCCATACGTACATGATCGCGGCGGCCAGCGCCGGATCGGTCGAAGGCTTGATCGGAATCCACTTGCCGCCGTAGAGTTGCGCGGTGGCGTTCAGGTGCGGGTCGATGTGCACGAACTCGATGCCCAGCTCCTTCGCCCAGAAGCGGCGCTGCGTGCCTTCGAAGGCACCGTAGACGCCCGACGTGGTTTCCGGATCGCTGGACCAGAACACGATCAGCTCGGTGTCGCGCAGGCAGTCTTCGACGGTGCCGTAGAAGCCCGGGATGCCGACGCGCAGGCTGCTGCCGTAGTGATGCTGGGCGCCCCAGTACCAGCCTTCCCAGCTATCGGGATTCTGATGCAGGCGGGTGACGCCGATCAGGTTGCCGAAGCGCTGGAACGCGCTCAGGTAGTAGTTGACGTTGCCCCACTGGTGGTGCGAGCCCTGCTGCACCGCGATCGCGCCGGGCCCGTGCTGCGTCTTCATCCGGGTGATCTCGGCGTTGACGATGTCGATCGCTTCGTCCCAGCTGATGCGCCGATAGCCCGAGGTGCCGCGCGTGTGCGTGTTGCGCTCGCCGGCCGGGTCGAAATCGACGCGCATCATCGGATACAGGCAGCGGGTGGGCGAATACACCTGCGACTTCAAGGCCAGCGCATAGGGGCTCACGGTGGCCTGGCGGCGCGGACTGAAGCGCTTGCCGCGCGCATGGATGGCCCAGCTCGGCGCGTCGGTGTCGTCGAAATCGATCGGCGTGCTGCGGATGATCCTGCCGTCCTTGACGTAGACGAACAGCGGCCCGCCGTTGGTATTGGTGGTGAATCGTGTGGTGCCGTCGGTCTGCGCCGTGCCCATGCGCAATCCGACGTTGAACACACTGTTCATCAACCCCATGAACCAGACGGCCAGCGGGTCCGAGCCCTCGACCACCACCTTGAAGCTCTTGGCGCTATGGACCACTTCAGCGCGGTCGATCGGCGGCACCAGAAAGGCATGCGCGGTGGCGACGTCGAGGAACACCAGCGCCAGGTCGGGCTTGTCGTGGAGGCCCGCGAAGCCGCGCACCCGCCCGCCGTCGAACACGTAGTAGCGGCCCAGCGAACGGTCGCGCAGACGGATCTGCACGATGCCGCTGCGACCGCGCAAGCGGGCGGCGAAGGCCCGGTCGAGTCTGGCGGCGCCGCGAATGACGGTGGGCAGCGCGGCGAGTGCGGTTTTGACGACGAGTCGCTTCATCGGTACCTGATCAATCCAGCTGGATCTTTGCCGTGCGCACGATCTCGGCCCACTGCGCGGTTTCTTCCTTGATCATGCGGGCGAATTCCTGCTCGCTGCTGGCCGCCGGCAGGATGCCGCGCTCTTCGAAGGCGGCCAGTACCTGCGGCGAGGCCATCGCTTCCTGCACTTCCTTTTTCAGCCGCTCGACGATGGCCGGCGGAGTCGATGCGGGCACCATCAACCCCATCCACGAATACACGTCGTAATCGCGCACGCCGCTCTCCTGCACGCTCGGCAGGTCGGGCAGCGCCGGGTGCCGTGCCTTGCTGCTGACGGCCAGCGGGCGAATGCGGTTGCTGCTGACGTGCGACTTGACCGTGATGTAGTCGACGAACATCGCCCCCACCTGGCCGCCGAGCAGATCCTGCACCGCCGGCGCGGCGCCTTTGTACGGCACGTGCGTGAGGTTGAGGCTGGTCTTGCTCCGCATCAGCTCCATCATCATGTGCGCGATGCTGCCGGTGCCGAATGATGCGTAGCTGATCTGTCCCGGATGGGAGCGGGCATGCGCCACGAACTCGCTGAAGCTCGCCACCGGAATCACCGACGGATTCACGCTCAGGATGAACGGCACGCGCGCGAACACGCTCACCGGTTTGAAATCATTGACCGGGTCGTATGCGATCTTCCTGTAAAGGTTGGGGTTCATCGTCAGGCTGCCGTTCTCGCCGGTGACCAGCGTGTAGCCGTCTCCGGCCGAGCGCGCGGCCGCTTCCATGCCGATCATGCCGGCGGCGCCGGGACGGTTGTCGATGACGATCGTCTGGCCGAGCTGTGCCGACATCTTCTGCGCCACGGTGCGCGTGATGAAATCCGCGCCGCCGCCGGCCGGGTACGGCACGATCCAGCGCAGCGGCTTGTTCGGATAGGTTTGGGCGTGTCCGGCGGAGGTGGCCGCGCAAAGCAGGGTGGCGACGCAAATGCCGAGCAGGTGGCCAACGCGTGAACCGATCGATCGGGGCATGTCAGCTATCTCCTGGTATGAGTATGATTCGTTCAAGCTAATATATACGAATCTAAATCTAAGTTTCGAATATTTTTAATTTTGAATAAGATTGAATCGAAAAGCCCGCATCGCTTGCGCTAGCATGTGCGTTTCGCGGTTCAGAAAACTCCTCCCAAACCGTTCTTACAGTGCGTAGCGTTTGATCATGGCAACCATGAGAAGCAAGAAAAGCCTGCCCGTCGATGGCGACGTGGCCTTGGCGCAGCCCAATCCCGATGGACCGCTCGGCGTGGAAGCCATGCTCGGTGATTTGCGCACTCGTATCCAGAATTGCGAACTCATGCCTGGAGAACGGCTCAAGTTCGAGGATCTGCGGCTGCACTACCGGGCCAGCATCGGCAGCCTGCGCGAGATCCTGTCCACGCTTGAATCGGAAGGCATCGTGTCGAGCGAGAAGAACAAGGGATTCCAGGTTGCTCCCGTTTCCGCGCGCGAGCTGCTCGATCTGACCGAGCTCAGGATCGATCTCGAGCGGAAGGCACTCAGGCAATCGATCGATGCCGGCGGCGATGCATGGGAGAGCGACGTGGTTGCGAAGTGGCATTTGCTGTCGTTGCTCGAGCCCAAGCGCGTCGATGCGCAGGAGTTCGATCCGGTGTGGGCACAGCGCCACCGGGCGTTTCACTTCGCGCTCCTGTCGGCGTGCCCATCGGAATGGACGCTGCGTTTTTGCTGGCAACTGATGGAGCTGCTGCATCGCTATCACTGCCTGTCCATCCGTTATCGGCGCATCAGCCGCGCCGGGCGCGGTTTTGCCGGCCACAAGCAACTGATGCGGCTGGCGTTGGAACGCAATGCCGACAAGGCGTGCGAATTGCTCGAGGAACATCTGCGCGCCACCGCCGACAGCATCCTGAAGGCGGTGCCCGACTTCAGTGGCGAGCGCGCCACGGAGCAATCGCCCCGCAAGGAGCCGGCCTGACGCCGCCGGCCCGGCACGCGGGCCACGTCGCGAGCCGCTTCGCGTTGCGCGATCGCATCGCGGCGCCCGCTATGCGATCCTGCTTGCGTGGAAGGAAACGAACTTCCACCCTGCGGGCCGGCGCGCGGCCACCTGCGTGACCATGACCCGAACCGTCTCCGGCTCTTTTCTGCCGGGCCTGAGCAACGTATTGGCGACCTCGCCGGTCAGCACGGCGACATCGTCTCCGTAGACGCGTACCCGCAGGCTGTGGCGTACCGAACTGCGGGGCTGAGCGCGCAGCCCCGCCACGAACTGTTCGAAGTTCTCGGTCAGGCCGGTGGCATGGATGTGGATCAGCTCATCATCCATCAACGCAGCCACCGCCTGCACGTCATTGCGTTGCAGCGCATCGATGCGAGCAGCCTCGAGGGCGCGGATCTCGCTCTCGGCCGTCGCCGCGGCGTGGCTCGTCGTCATAGCTGTCTGGCAATCTCGGCCGACCACTCGGCAAGCGGCCGGAAGCTCGGATCGGCGCGCGCCGCCGCCTCGGTATTGCGCTCGATTTCCTCGTCACTCAACGACAGGTCGAGCGGCTTGCCGTGCGGCTGCACCACATACCATGGCGTGTCGATATAGATCTCGACGCCATTGCCGTCGGGGTCGAAGCCGTAGATCGACCATGCGCAGCCATGGTTGATCGGCGTGACCTCGCCGGTGCCGGCGCCGAGCAGCTTCTGTTGGACCGCGCGCAGTTCGTCCAGCTTGCCGACCCGAAACGAGACCTGATGGACGCAACTCGGCCCCTTCTTTTCCGGCACGCCCACCAGCGCCATCTGATGATGCACTTCGGGATTGGAACTCATGAACACGATCTCGACGTTGCCCAGGCGGGCCACCCGCCCGCGATCGGTGACGAGCAGGCCGAGCACGTCGGCATAGAAGCGTTCCATGGCCGGTACGTCGGCCGTATACAGCCCCAGATGCGTCAGCTGCGGATGAATGTTCATCTTGCCTCCCTCAGAAAACGGATGTTTTCGCGGTTGAAGGTGTCAGGGTCTTCGAACTGCGGCCAGTGCCCGACGTTGTCCATTTCCAGCAATCGGGCGTTCGGAATGAGTTCCGCCAGCGCGCGGGCGGTATTCAGGAACAGCGGCCGGTCGCGCAGCGACAGCACGACCAGTGTGGGCGCCTCGATCTTGCGCCAGTCATCGGCCGTGATCAGGTTGCGTTGCAGAACCTCGGGTTTGAACAGGTTCAGGATGTGATCGGCCGCGGCGCGCGCCTGCGGCGACAGATACATCGCCCGGCGCGTGGCGATCAGGTCGGGTATGCGCTTGTGCTCGCTGTAGATCAGGTTGTCGAAGATCGTCTTGATGTTTTCCCAGGACGGATCGTCGAACGCCTTGCCGCGCCGCGTGCGAATGCCGGCGATTTCGTCGGCGTCGTCGGCGAAGCCGAACGGCGCATTCATCGTCAGGCGCTCGACCTCTTCCGGATGATCGAGCGCCAGCCGGGCGATGACCCAGGTGCCGAGCGACACGCCGATGAACGAGGCCTTCGCGACGCCCATCGCCTTCATGAAGCTGCGAACGTGCCGTACGTAGAAATCGACTTCGTAGTCGTGATCGGGTTTGTCCGAGTAGCCGGCCCCGACCAGATCGATCGCCAGACAGTTGAAGTGTTTGGCGTGCTCGCCCACGGTGGCGCAAAAGGCTTCGAGGCTGCCCGCGGTGCCGTGCACCATGATCAGCGCAGGGGCGTCGGAACGGCCAGCCTGCAGATAGCGGGTGCGGATGCCGCCGGCGTCGATCCAGTCGAGCCGGAACGGTACGGACGACAGATGCGTCCAGATGCTTTCGTAGGGGTGTTGCGCGCTGAGTGCCACCGATTGCTCCATCGCCGGGTTCTGGTGCCGGACGCGCCAGGCCGTCCGGGCTTCAATGATGTTCGTACACTATATGAATGTTCGAAAATTTTCAATAGTGACGAATGATGCCGTGGCGTCGGCGCAGTCACCTTGGAGCTGCCGCGGCGCGCCTTGCCGGCGCCGCGATTTGACAGTCGCTGCCGAGCCGTTTAACTTTGATGGATGCCCGCTGCTGCCTCGGCGGTCCGTTCGCGGATCGCGCATCGCCGCCGGGCCATCGCGCCGATTTGAGGATCAGCTTGCGGGCGCGTAAAAAATCCGGCTAAAGCGGCAAAGGATCGTCTCCTGAAGCCCGAGCAGCCCCGCAAGCTGGTCGGGCTTTTTGTTTGGCGCTTGCCGTCCGCGGACACGACCTTGAACCAACCGATCCCGCCCAACTTTCAGCCGTTGGCCGATGCGCGCTCGGTCGGCGTCGTGCAAGCGCAGCGCATGCGCTTCGACGAAGCGCTGCCGCTGCGCAGTGGCGCATCGATCAGCGGCTACGAACTGGTCTACGAGACTTACGGCACGCTCAACGCCGCGCGTACGAACGCGGTGCTGATCTGCCATGCGCTGAACGCTTCGCATCACGTGGCCGGCGTCTATGCCGACGACCCCGGCAACACCGGCTGGTGGGACAACATGGTGGGCCCCGGCAAGCCGGTCGACACCGAGCGTTTCTTCGTCATCGGCGTGAACAATCTCGGCAGCTGCTTCGGCTCGACCGGCCCGATGAGCCCGAACCCGGCCACCGGCCGGCCCTACGGCCCCGATTTTCCGGTGTTGACGGTGGAAGACTGGGTGCATGCGCAGGCGCGGCTGGCCGACCGCCTGGGCATCGAGCGCTTTGCCGGCGTGATGGGCGGCAGCCTGGGCGGCATGCAGGCGCTGGCCTGGGCCTGCCTGTATCCGCAGCGCGTGGCGCATTGCGTGGCCATCGCTTCGGCGCCGAAGCTGTCGACGCAGAACATCGCCTTCAACGAGGTGGCGCGGCGCGCCATCATCACCGATCCCGATTTCCATGGCGGGCGCTTCTACGACCACGACGTGGTGCCCAAGCGCGGCCTGCAGGTGGCGCGCATGATCGGCCACATCACCTATTTGTCGGACGACGTGATGGCCGAGAAGTTCGGCCGCACGCTGCGCCGGCACAGCAGCGATGCGGCGCTGCGCAGCGAATACCAGTTCACTTACGACATCGAGTTCGAGATCGAATCGTATCTGCGCTACCAGGGCGAGAAGTTCTCCAGCTACTTCGATGCCAATACCTATCTGCTGATCACGCGCGCGCTCGACTATTTCGATCCGGCGCTGGCGCACGACGGCGATCTGGCACGCGCGCTGGCGCAGGCCACCGCCGATTTCCTGGTGGTGTCATTCACCACCGACTGGCGTTTTTCGCCCGAGCGCAGCCGCGAGATCGTCGAGGCGCTGCTGGTCAACGGTCGGCGCGTCACCTATGCCGAAGTCGATGCTCCGCATGGGCATGACGCGTTCCTGCTCGAAGATCCGCAGTACATGGCCGTGGTGCGCAGCTGGTTCGAGCGCATCGCCGACGCGGTCGCGCAAACGGAGGCTGTATGAACGGATTGCGTGCCGACCTGGCGCAGATCGCGCAGTGGATCACGCCCGGATCGCGGGTGCTCGACCTGGGCTGCGGCGATGGTGCGTTGATGGCGCATCTGCATGGCGCCAAGCAGTGCCGTGGCTATGGCGTCGAGATCGACGACGCACAACTGCTGGCCTGCATGCGGCGCGGCGTCGACGTCATCCAGCGCGACATCGAGGCCGGCCTGGGCATGTTCCGGCGTGCGTCGTTCGACGTGGTGGTGCTGTCGATGGCGATCCAGGTTACGCACCAGACCGAGCAGGTGCTGCGCGAGATGAGCGAGGTGGGGCGCGAAGGCATCGTGTCCTTCCCCAACTTCGGCCACTGGTATCACGCCTGGTCGATCCTGCGCGGGCGCATGCCGGTATCGCGCGAGATGCCTTATGAGTGGTACAACACGCCGAACCTGCACCTGGCCACGATCCGCGATTTCGAAGACTTCCTGGCACGGCTCGGGCTCACGATCACGGCGCGCGCCTTCCTGGCGCACGGCCGGCCGGTGAGCTGGCTGGCGGGGCTGCGGTCGACGCAGGCGATCTATCGGTTTCGGCGGAGCTAGCCAGCGGCCTTGGGGCCGTCGAGATTGATGGCGTAATGCGTGTTTCGCCCGGCCCCTTCTTGCACGAGCACACCGAGCGCGCCAAGCTCCTGCAAATCCCGCGTCGCCGTCGCCTTGGATGCCCGCGTGATGGCCATGTATTTCTTCGCGGTCATGCTGCCTTTGAATCCGTCCGGGCCCTCTTCCAGCATCCGGCGTAGGGCCTCGGCCTGGCGTGCGTTGAGCGCGGCACTGAAACGATCAAAGAACCTGGCTTTCTGAAAGGCAAAGCGAACCAGCTCTTCCGCCTGCGTCTGGGCTTGCAGGCAGGTCTGCGTAAAGTAGGCGATCCAACCGGTCACCTCATTCGTGCGCTGCGCGGCCTTGAGCGCTGCATAGTAGGCAGCCTTGTTCTTCTCGATCGCGGCAGACAGGCTCATGAGAATCGGGCGCCCGACACCCTGAGAAAGCGCTTTCTCTGAAATCGCGCGGCCGATGCGTCCATTGCCGTCCTCGAAAGGATGAATGGATTCAAAGTACAGATGGGCCAGTGCCGATCGGACGGGCGGTGACGCGATCTCCTTCTTGCCATTCGGCCCCGTATCGTTGAACCATCTGACGAAGGCCTTCATCTCTTTGGGTACCCGGCTCGATGGCGGTGCCTCGAAGTGAATCTTCTTGCGCCCGACGGGGCCTGAAACGACCTGCATCGGCGCTTCGTGGCGGCGCCATGCTCCCTTGCGGATGCGGCGGTCGCCCTGCCTCAGCAGCGTGTGCCAATCAAACAGGGTTTCTTCCGTAAGCGGCTTCGCAAAATGCTCGCGCACGGCGATCATGAGCGTCGCTGCGCCTTCCGCGCGCTGGCCGTGCACGGACTGCTTCGGTATCGCCAGGCCGAGATGGTTGCGGATCGAGGACATGACGTCTTCACGGCTCAAGATCTCGCCCTCGATCTCGGACGTCTTGATTGCCTCTGACACCATCAACTCGACGATCGTTTCCGTCTGGGTGCCCTCGGGCAGGCTTTCGAGCAGGCCGTCGACACGCCCTACACGCTCTGCGAACGCGAAGAGATCTTTTTCGCAGGGCCCGAGGTCATATGAGAATCCGGGCCATTCCGGCAGTTGCCAGTTGTACGCCATGAGCCGAATGTACGATTTATTCGGCTCAAAAACAAGGAAAATATGAGCCGAATAAGCTCCCTATTCGGCTCATCAAACCCTGATGGGCCTCAAGCCCCCGGCATCAGCCGCAGCAGCCGCCCCTTCGATTCATCGGTCAGCAGATACAGATAGCCGTCGGGGCCCTGCCGCACGTCACGCACGCGCTCTTTCAGGTCGGTGAGCAGCCGTTCTTCGCGCACGATCTTTTCGCCGTCGAGTTCCAGCCGAACCAGCATCTGGTATTTCAGCGATCCGACGAACAGGTTGCCGCGCCAGGCCGGGAAGCGATCGCCGGTATAGAAGGCCATGCCCGATGGCGCGATCGACGGCGTCCATTGCAGCAGCGGCGGCTCGATGCCGGCGCGCTCGGTGCCTTCGCCGATCTTCAGCCCGGTGCCGTATTCGCGGCCATAGGTGATGATCGGCCAGCCGTAGTTGGCGCCGGCCTTTTCCAGATTGACTTCGTCGCCGCCCTGCGGGCCGTGCTCGTGCGTCCACAGGCGGCCGCTGGCCGGATGCAGCGCGGCGCCCTGCACGTTGCGGTGCCCGTATGAATGGATTTCAGGCAAGGCGCCGGCGCGGCCGACGAACGGGTTGTCGGGCGGCACGCTGCCGTCGGGCCGGATGCGGATGATCTTGCCGTAGTGATTGTCGAGTTCCTGTGCGCGGTCGCGATGCGTGAAACGATCGCCCAGCGTGACGAACAGATTGCCGTCGCGGCCGAAGACCAGGCGCGAACCGAAGTGATTGCCGCCTGATGGATCATGCTTCTGGCCGAAGATCACGCGCAGATTTTGCAGCGACGGGCTGGCCTCGTTCGACAGCGTGGCGCGCGCCACGGCTGTGCGTGCGCCGTTGGCGGTCGGCTCGGCATACGACAAGAAAATTGCGCGATCCTGCGCGAATGCAGGGCTGAGCACCACGTCGAGCAGGCCGCCCTGGCCGCGTGCATACACGCGCGGCACGCCATCGACCGCTACCTGCCGGCTGCCGTCGGCCGATAGCAGCCGTAGTCGGCCCGGCCGTTCGGTGACCAGCATGCGGCCGTCAGGCAGAAACGCCAATGACCATGGGTGGTCGAGGCCACCAGCCACCTCGACGACGCGCGGCGCAGCGCTCCCGGTGGCCGCAGCCGTGCCGGCGACGGTCGCTGTGGCCGGGGCCTGCGCATGGCTGCCCCGCCACCCGGCGGCCAGCGGCAACGCAGCGGTAGCCATGCAGCCCAGCCGGCGCAGCGCATCGCGCCGCGAGCGTCGCGGGTCGGATCGTGCGGATCGATCTTGCATGCGTACACCTTTACGCCGAAGGTTTAGCGCTTGTGTTTGCCGAGTTGTGCCAGCCGCGTGCGCAGTTCGTCCGATTGCAGGCTGTCTTGATAGGCATCGCTCATCGACGTCAGCGTTGCGCGCCCGGCGGCGGATTCAAGCGCAGCATGCGCCATTTCGAGCAGATGCCGTTTCATACCCGCGACGACGGTGGCGTCAGTGCGCACTATGTGTTCCAGATAGGAGTCGACCAGGCCGTCGAACGCTTCGCGCGCCACCAGCTCGGTGAGAAAGCCGATGCGCAGCATCTCGTCGGCCTCGATCGTCATGGCGGTCAGCATCAGCTTGCTGGCCGCCGGCAGGCCCAGCCGCGTCAGATAGCGGCGCAGGCCGCCCGGGTAGTAGTGCAGACCGAAGCGCGCTGCCGGCATGAACATCTTCATGCCCGGCATGCCGATGCGAAAGTCGCAGCACAGCGCCAGGTCGGTGGCGCCGCCATAGACGCTGCCGTTGCAGGCGGCGATGGTCGGGAACGGCAGTTGTTCGATGGTGTCGAGCATGCGCTCGAAGCGGTCGTCGAGTTCGTCGACGATGGCCTGCAAGGTATAGCCCGAGCTGAACGTGGCTTCGCCGCTGCCGGTGATGACCAGCGCGCGCGTATCGCCCTGCTGCGCAAGCGTATCGAACAGCGGCAGCAGCGCATCGACGTCGGCCGGGTCTAGGCGGTTGTGCTCGGCCGGGCGGTTCAGCGTGATGCGCAGCAGGCCGTCGGCGCGCTGCAGCAGCGGGGCGCCTGCGTGCGCGGCGATCGGTTCGGCGACGCATCCATCAAAACGGCGGCTCATGGCTTCAGCCTCCGACGCGAATGAAATCGGCGATCGCCGGATCGCCGCGCAATTGCGCCAGCGCTTGCGCGTCGGGCAACTGCGGCCGGTCGCGTTCCTTGTTCACCAGACACAGAAAGCCCAGCGGCACATCGGCGGCAGCGCGAAACTGGTGCCAGGTGAGCGGGGGCACGGTAATCAGATCGTGTTCGGTGACGTCGTAGAGTCGCGCGCCGACCAGGCAGCGGCCGCGGCCGCGCAGGATCATCACCGCATGCGCGTGTTCGTGCCGCTCCAGCGTCGAGTGCCCGCCGGCGGCCACTTCGAAGTAGCGCCACTCGCAGTGCAGCTCGGTTTCGTGGAACAGCACCTGGCGCGTCACGTCGCGAAACGGCGCACTGCCTTCGGTCTTGTAGCGCATCTCGTCGACGCGTTCCCAGCGAAAGCCGGGCAGGGCGCGGCGCAGGGGCGAGTCCCCGGGCGCTTCGTGTGGATGAGGGTCGTTCATGTCGTTTCTCTTTCGCTTCAGGTGCCGCGCACGGCGCCCGTATCGAATCCGTGTCGCGCGTGCGCTGCCACCTGTGCAACGAACGCCGCCGCCCGCTCGGCCATCGCATCGCCGGCGGCCAGCAGATCGCCGCCGATCAGCAGCATCGTGTCGGGACCGAAGGCGTCGAGCATCTCACCGACGCGCGCCACGCTCATGCCGCCGGCCGGTATCGGCAGCGTTGCGGCATGCGTGCCCAGCGGGCCGCGCGCGGCCTGTGCGATGGCCAAGCAGCAGTCGCGCGAATAAGCGAAGCGCCCGCCCCAATTCGGAAAGATCGTCGCGTCGGCGCCGAACAGCCGAAACAGCTGGCCCAGCAATACCGGCGGCGCGATGCGCGACGCGCCGGCCAGCGCCGGGTGCGCGATGATCGGCACGCCGGCTTGGCCACGCACCAGTTCGACGAAGCTGGGTACGCCCAGAATCATCGGGCAGGCCAGCACCGCACCGACGCCCTCGTCGCGCACTTGCCGCAACTGTGCGGTCAGCCGAGCCGGCCCGCCGTTCAGGCTGGGTGCGTACAGCGAGCGGTGGCCGGCCAGCGGCGAGTCGCTGTCGGCCTTTTCGCGGTTGGCGCGCGCTACCGCGCGCTGCACCGCGGCCACGCGCTCGGCGAACGGCGCGGTTTGCTGATCGGCCAGGCCGTGATCGTCCTTGATCACGTCGATGCCGGCGCGGGCGAACAGATAGGCCAGGCGGGCGAGCCCATCTGGCGGCAGCCCTTGCGGTTTCAGGGCGCTGCAGGTCAGGGCGCGCCGGGGGGCGGCGTTTGATCCGGTCGGGCCGATCGCCGCGCGCCAGCCCTCGATGCCGAAGCGCGGCCCAGGCAATGCCGTCAGCAGCGACGGGGGCAATCGCAGGTCGATCAGTTCGACGTCGTCTTGCAGCGAGCAGTTGCCGAACAGCATGTTCATCAACTGGCCAGCCTCGCCACCCACCGTCTCGGCAGCCAGCGACAGCACCGCGTCGACCTGATCGTTGCGGCCCGCCACCGGCGTGATGGATTCGACCCGACCGATGATCTCGGCGCGCACGCGTGGGTCGCGTACGGCCTCGGCGGGCATCTCGATCGATTGTTCGACCGCCAGCCGCTGTGCGCGTGCCTGCGCCTGGCTGTCGGCAACCTGCATACGATAAGTGACTTGCATGCGTTCAGACATGCCCGAAGCATAACGCGCTGCGGCGGCGCGACCGCCGATGGCCGCGCCGCCGGGCAGGCTCGCGGCCGGCCGGCTTACGTGGGGCCGGGCGCCGCCTTCATCGACCCGGCGCGGTGCCCTGCGACTGGATCACCGCGATGATTTCCAACTGCACCAGCATGCCGCCGGCCAGCTCCTTGACGATCGTATGGCGCGCCGGCCGATCATGTTGATCGGGAAAGCGCGCCAGCCACTCGCGGTTGACCAGCGCCCGGGTCGAGGGGTCGGTCACGAATACCGTCATCTTGCCGACGTCGCCAAGCGAGGCGCCGGCCGCGGCGAGTAGCGCGTCCATGTTGCGGAATGCGAAAGCAACCTGAGCGTCGACCTGCGCCGGCAGCTCGCCAGTTGCCGGATCGGCGCCCATGATGCCCGATGAGAACAGCATGTTGCCCACGCGCGTGCCGGTGGGAATCGGCGTCTTGCCGTGTTTGGCGCCGTCGATGTCGAAAGATTCGCGCCAGGGGCGGTGATTCATGGCTGACTTCCGTGGAGGGTGAAATCGATGAGCAGGGCCGGCGATTATCGATCCATCTGCCAGTGGGCAAAACCGATGCCGCATGGCGAGGTATGCAGCGGTACGTAGTCGATCCAGGAGGGTACGCGATCGGCGACGGCCGCGGCCATGATCCAGTTGCGCGTCTCGCCGCTGCCGCTGCCGATGCCGCCGGCCATGCCGGTGCCGCCGTCGAACTGCTTGAAGCAGCGCAAGGCTTGCCTGTGCGGTGCCGGTGTCCATTGGTCGAAGTAGCTGGCCAGCGCATCGGCATCGCCGGCGGCGAGCCGCTGCAGAATTCCCTGGTCGAATTCTTCGTCCAGGTAGGAGTCGGGTGCGCCCGGCGTGTGCCACAGCCCGCCTGAGCCGACCACCGCGACGCGCAGGTCCGCCGGATATTCCTCGATGATGCGGCGCACGGCGCGCGCCACCGCCACGCAGCGTGCCGCCGTCGGCTGCGGCGCAAACAGGCCGTTCACCAGGATCGGCACCATCGGCACGTCGAAGCGGCCGCCGGTCAATGGGCCGGCTGGCCGCATGAAGGCGTGGCCCATGCCGACCTCCTGGTTCGACAAGCCCTTCATGAATGCCGGGTCGAAGCCGGCCTGCATCAGGCCGTGCAGCACCGAGATCGCCAGTTCCGGGCACGCCGGCACCGAAGCCCAATGCTCATCGGTCTTCGGCTTCAGTTCGCGCGAACCGAGCGGGCCGGCATAGCGAACTGCCTTGTAGCCCGAGAAACGGCCGCCGACGTAGACCGCGAAAGGCGGGTGATTGTTCAGATCAAACTGTTCGTGCTGGTCGTCGCCGAACATCAGCACCACGTCGGGCCGGGCCGCCTGGAACACGTCGTGCAAGGTCTTCAGGCCGGCCTGGATTCGCAGGTAATGGCGGCGGTTGGTGGCATCGTCGTCGCTGCGCGCCTGCGGAGCGTAGCTGCGCATCGCTTGCGTCGAGGTCCACCAATCGACGTTCTCGAACATGAACGGCGAATGCGACAGCGCGATTACCGTGCAGATCTTGGCCACCGGGTCTCTCCTGGAAACGATATGTGTGTTGCGCCGATGCCTGACTCAGGCGCCGCGCGTGGCCAGCAGCCGATCGAGCCGCGGATAGACGCGGCGTGCGTTGCCTTCGAAGATCAGATGGCGTTCCTTGTCGCTGAGCGAACCGATCTGGTCGATGTAGCGCTTGGTGTCGTCGTAGTGGTGGCCGGTGCATGGGTCGATGCCCCTGACCGCACCCACCATCTCCGAGCCGAACAGTACGTTGCGTGCCGGAATCACCTTGGCCAGCAGCTCCATGCCCGGCAGGTGGTAGACGCAGGTATCGAAGAACACGTTGTTCAGCAGATGCTCGCCGAGCGCCGGCCGGCCCATGTTCTGCGCCAGCCCGCGATAGCGGCCCCAGTGATAGGGAACGGCGCCGCCGCCGTGCGGAATGATGAAGCGCAGCGTGGGAAAATCCTTGAACAGATCGCCCTGGATGAGCTGCATGAACGCGGTGGTGTCGGCATTGATGTAGTGAGCACCCGTCGCGTGGAAGTTCGGGTTGCACGATGAGGACACGTGGATCATCGCCGGCACGTCGAGTTCGCACAGCGCCTCATAGAGCGGATACCAGTGCCGGTCGATGATCGGCGGGTCGGTCCACATGCCTCCCGACGGATCCGGATTGAGGTTGACGCCGACGAAACCGAGCTGCTCGACGATGCGCCGCAGCTCGGCGATGCAGTTTTTCGGCGAGGTGCCGGGAAACTGCGGCAGTTGACCCACCGGCGCGAAATTGTCCGGCAGCAGGGTGCAGACGCGATGGATCATGTCGTTGCTCAGCGCCGTCCATTCGCGGCTCGTGGCCTCGCTGCCGACGTGGTGCGCCATGCCGGCTGCGCGCGGCGAGAACAGCGTCAGATCGCTGCCGCGCTGTCGCTGGAATTCGAGCTGCGGCTGCACGCTTTCGATCAGCGTTTCATCGCTGATGCTCAGCGCCGCCGCAGCGGGGCGGCGCAAGGGGTCGAGCAGGCCGGCGAGCTGCTTGTCTCGAAATGCATGCATCGCCGGCGGCTCGGTGGTGTAGTGGCCGTGGATGTCGATGACCATCGTTGTCGGTCTCCGGGAAAGGCTGAGTGATCGAAGAAAGGCTGGGGCCGGCAATGCCTACCGCCCGGCGCTAGCGAAGAAAGACCTCCCGCCGTTGCCGCACCGAGTCGAGCAGCGCCAGGCTGGCTTCGACGGTGCCGCGCCCGAACTCACCGTCGTGCACAGCCGGCCGGCCGTCGAGCACCGCGGCGCAGAATTCGTCGAGCACTGCCACGCGGCCGTCCACTTCGGGCGTCAAGCTGATCTCGCTGACGCCGTCGTCGTGATAGATGGCTAGGCCGGCTGGCGTGGTGCGTACGTCGGCGCGCTCGAACGTGGCGATCAGCGTGCCGAAATGCGATTGATGCGTGCGCGGCCCCAGCTTGTACGCGTCGCCGCCGTAGCCGTAGCGTTCGCTGCGTTGGCGCTGCTCGTGCGCGCCGTCGGGCAGCGCCAGCAGTGACCGCCGCGTGGCGCCATGACGCGGCTGCTTGGGGCGGCCGATCGAGCTGATCCAACCGTGCAGCTCGTCGCTGTCGAAATGATCGTAGCCGCTATAGGTCAGCGACGCGGCCACGCCATTGGAAAAATCGAGCAGCGCGGTGCAGCAGCCCTCGGTGGGGCGGCGCGGGTCGAGCGTGGCCGTCATGGCGCGCACGCTGCGCAGCGGTGCGCCGGCCAGCAGCCGCGCGATGTCGATCTGATGCGGCACCTGATTGAACAGGATGCCGCCGCCCTGGCGGGTATCGAGTTCCTCGGGGCGGCGCGGCCGATACAGGAAATCGGTGTAGTTCCACATCAGCAGCATGGCGAGCCGGCCGAATTCGCCGCTGACGGCCAATTGGTGCAGTCTGCCGATCGCCGGATCGAAACTGTTCGTATGACCCACGATCAGCGTGACGCCGTGCCGCTGCGCCGCTTCGATCATCGCATCGCAATCGGCCAGCGTCAGCGCCATCGGCTTTTCGACGATCACGTGCTTGCCGAGCTCGGCCGCCATCAGCGCGTGCTCGCGATGGAACTGGTGCGGCGTGGCGATGTAGACGGCGTCGATTTCCGGACGGCGCAGCAATGCCGCAGCGTCGTCGTCGGTCGGCACGCCGAAATCCTGTTCGAAGCGCTGCCGCAGCCCGGCGTGCCGATCGGCGGCGCCGGCCACGCAGGTGCGTGGATGCTGGGCCAGATAGGGTGCCATGATGCCGCCGGCGATGCCCAGACCGAGTACGCCGAAGCGGAGCCGCCGGCTTTGTGCAGACACGGGGGGATCCTATTGCGGCGTGATCTTGGCCAGGCGCACCGCGCGCTCATACTTCGGCAGATTGCCGCGGATGATCTCGCCATACTCGGCAGGCGTGGTCCAGCGGATCTTGCGCGTGCCCTCGGCCGACAGCTTTTGCCGGACCTCGGGATTGTCCAGTGCGGTCTTCAGCGCCTTGGACAGCTTGTCCACCACCTCGGGCGGCATGCCGGCCGGGCCGAGAATGCCGATCTGCGATTCGAGATTGAAACCCTTGACCGTTTCGCCGATCGCGGGAAGATCCGGCGCCACGCTGATCCGATCCTGGCCGGTGGAGCCGAGCAGATAGGCGTTGCCGCGCTGCACGTGCGGACGCACCGTCTGCATGGCCGCGACGAGCAGATGAACCTCGCCGCCCAGAAAGCCCGGCACGGCCTGTCCGCCGCCTTTGTATGGAATGTGCGTGACGTCTATGCCGACGGCGTCCTTGAACGTCTCCATGATCAGGTGATGGATCGAACCGATGCCGGCCGATCCGTAGGTGAGCTTGCCGGGATGGGTCTTGGCTTCGCGGATCAGATCGGCGAGCGAACGGATGTTGGTCGTCTTCGCATTGGAAACGATGACGATGCCGGCGCCGTCGGTGAGCATGCCGAGCGGCGTGAGATCGGTCACCGGGTTGTACGGCAGCGACTTGTTCAGCGCCGGTGCGATTTCCAGTTGGCCGGTTTCTCCGACCAGCAAGGTGTAGCCGTCGGGCGGCGATTTGGCCACGAACGCCGTGGCCAGCGTGCCCCCGGCGCCGGCTTTGTTCTCGACGATGACGGGTTGGCCGAGAATGCCCGTCAGTGCCTCGGCCATGACCCGGCCGGCGTAGTCGGGCCCGGTCGGGCCGGGCACGTAGCCGACGATCAGCTTCACCGGCCGGTTTGGATAGTCTTGCGCCATCGCGCCGGTACACACCCCGATGGCCGCCAGCGTGCCGGCGATCAGGCTTCTCCAGTTCATTCTCATTTCGTCTCCTCCTGTTGTATTGCGCATTCGTGACCGAATTGCTGCAGGAACTCGTCAAAGCCCGCGGTAGCGCAGACTTTGCTGATCGCGCGCACGCCGTAGGCGTCGCCGTTCATCACCAGATCGGGTTCAAGGCCTTGTTGAAGCTCGCGGGCCATCCTCAACAGCCGGCGCCGGGCGATCATGATGCAGACGTCGGAACGCACCAGATGCTCGCGAGAGCGATCGACGATGCCGCGCGGCTGCCCGGCAGCGCCGCGCATGCCTTCCTGAACGGAGCGGTCCTGCGCGCTGACGCCCGCGATGCCGCTGAAGTTCGACGTGCGTTGCCGATCCCGGTCGATCAGGTAGTCATTGTCGAAATTGGCCAGCGGCACGAAGGCGTCGATCGGCTGGCCGGAGCCGAGCTGCACGGCATGCCTTGCCGTGCGCGGCGGAAAGTGCGCGCCTTTCTCGATCATGTCGAGCTCATCCGCGCTCAGCGGCTGATCGACGCGGTAGGCATAGGCGAAGGTGGTCGTGTTGTAGTCATCTATAGGCACCCAGGCGCGGCCACCGCTGCCGGTGAACGCGGTGCTTGGCGCGCGCGGGATCAGGCTGTACATCGGCAGCAGCCACTGCGTGACGCGCCAGAAATATTCGTCGCCGAGCTGCCGGCGTGCGCCGCTGGCGAATCCGTAGTCGGTTTCCTTCACCGTGATCTCGGGCGCGCCGTCGACCGCCAGGTTGGCGCCGGTGACGTAGATCGCCGACGTGGCGGGATCGTGGTCTTTGTGCAGGAAGCTGATGTGCGACGTGTCGATCTCGCCTTCGGCGCCCTGCAGCCAGTTCGAGCGCTGCAGCCAGCGTGAGACGTGGCGATGGCTGGGCGGCACCAACGTCCATTCGAGCGCGGGCGGAGTAGGCTGGCGCTCTGGCGGCCCCATGTAGACCCAGACGATGCCGCCCGCCTCGCGGGTCGGATAGGCGCGAATGCCGAGCTTGGCGCGCGCCTTCGAGTTGTCGCGCGGATGATCGGCATTAGGTACGTCGATGCATTCGCCATCGGCGGCGAACTTCCAACCATGGTAGGCGCAGCGTAGTCCGCCCTGTTCGTTGCGACCGAAGTACAGCGGTGCACCGCGATGCGAACAGTAGGCTTCGACGATGCCGACTTGACCGTCGCTAGCGCGAAACGCGAGCAGGTCTTCGCAAAGAATGCGCAGCCTCACGGGTGCGCCGTCGGGTTCCGATACTTCACTGGCGAGCAAGGCCGGCAACCAGAAGCGGCGAAACAGTTCGCCCATCGGAGTGCCGGGGCCGACCCGCGTCAGCGTTTCATTGTCTTCGTTCGTAAGCATGATTGGTCTGCTTGAATTGATCTCCTCGGTCACCAGAATTGCACAGCACTTGCGCGTTTGCATCTTTGAGAAACAAGTTTCTTATATGCGCAAAATAGTGTTTCATATGTACGCGATGAATTTCGCATATACGGAACTCAAAAACTCTTTAGATAGGTATGCTCATGGTCGTTAGAACCGTCGATCGCACGCTCAAGATGTTCGAGACGTTTGCCGAGTACGGAAAGCCGATGACGCTGTCGGAACTGGCCCGTTTGCTCGACATTCCGACCTCGACCTGCTTCGGCCTGATCCGCACCTTGATCGGCAGCGGCTATCTGTACGAAGTCGGCGGTCGCAAGACCTACTATCCAACGTCGAAATGGTTGATCAAGGCACGACAGATCGAAGGCAAGGATCCGGTCCAGGATCAGCTGCGGCCGTACATGGCCAAGCTGCGCGACCTGACCGGCGAAACGGTCGTGCTGTCGAAGCGCCTGTCCGACTGCATCGTCTATCTGGGGCTGGCCGAAAGCACGCATTCGATCCGCTACAACGCCAGCGTCGGCGACCTGAAGCCGCTGCACTCGACGTCGAGCGGCAAGGCCTTGCTCAGCGTGCTGCCCGAAGAAGAGCGCAGCGCGCTGGTTACGCGGCTGCGCGGTTCGGGGGGCGGACGAATTCCGCCGGCGCAGCGGGCGCAACTGCTCGAAGAAGTGGCCGGCAGCATGAAGCGCGGCTGGTTCGTCGGACGCGGCGAGAACGTCATCGACGTGATGGGCGTTGCCGCGCCGGTGTATGTCGCCGGCGATGCGCTGTCGATCGCCATTGCGGGGCCGCGCAATCGCATGGAACCGAAACTGCACGCGCATGCGAAGCAGTTGATCTGGACCTGCAAGACACTGCTGACCCGATGACGCCGAGCCGATCCGCGGCTCGTCGCGCGGCGCCGGCATGTGCCTATCATCGGCCGATCGCCATCGGATCGGCCTGGAATCAGACTGCATGAACCACCGGAGCAAGTGATGCGATTCTGTGTATTCGAGACCGCCGCGGGGCCTCATCTGGGTTGTGCCCCGGATGTGCATGACGAGTACGTCGTCGATCTCACCAGCGATTGGCCGCGCGACGATCCACGCCTGCCGCCGCCGGCCGACGTCGCCGAGCTTGCGATACTCGGCGATGCCGGCATCGAGGTCGCGCGCACGCTGGCGCGTGCCGGCAAGACGAAACTCGAGATCGCACACCTGTCGCTGCTTGCGCCGGTTCCGCGGCCGCGCAGAAACGTCTTCTGCGTCGGGCGTAACTATCGCGAGCACATCATCGAAGGCAACGTCGCACGGGGCCTGGAAACGGCCGAACTGCCGAAGTTCATCCAGCTGTTCACCAAGGCGACTAGCGCGGTGATCGGCCCCGGCGCGACGATTCCGCTGCATGCCGGGCTGACCCGGCTGCTGGATTACGAAGCCGAGCTGGCGATCATCATCGGCCGCGGCGGTTGCGACATCAGTGAAGCCGATGCGATGAGCGCGGTGTTCGGCTACACCATCGTCAACGACGTCACCGCGCGCGACCTGCAGCGCCGGCACGATCAATGGTTCAAAGGCAAGAGCCTGGATGGTTCCTGCCCGATGGGGCCGTGGGTGGTGCACAAGTCGGCGCTGGCCGACCCGCATGCCTTGTCGATCCGGCTGTGGGTCAACGGCGAGCTGCGCCAGAACAGCAATACCAGTCAGATGATCTTCAAGGTGCCCAACATCATCGCCGACCTGTCGGCCGGCCTCACGCTGGAGGCCGGCGACGTGATCGCCACCGGCACGCCGTCGGGCGTCGGTTATGCGATGAAGCCACCGTGCGCCTTGCAGGAAGGCGATGTGGTGGCCGTCGAGATCGAGGGCATCGGGCGGCTCGAGAACGTGGTGCGCGATGTCCGCTGATGGGTCGCAGGCGGCGACGGCCACCGAACCGCTGATCCTGGTCAGCACCACGCCGGACGGTATTGCCACCGTCGTGCTCAATCGTGCCGATCGGCTCAACGCGCTTTCCTTGCCGATGTGGCGCGCACTCGGTGAAGCGGTGCGCGAGCTGTCGGCTGACAGCTCGCTGCGCTGCCTGGTGTTGCGCGGTGCCGGCACGCGTGCGTTTTCGCCGGGGGCCGATATCGCCGAGTTCGCAAGCGTGCGCGCTGACAGCGAGCAGGCGGCACGCTATGGCGCCATCATGCACGGGGCCGCGCAGGCGCTGGCCGCGTGTCCGTGTCCGGTGATCGCGCAGATCCATGGGCTGTGCATCGGCGGCGGGCTCGAGCTGGCGGCGGCCGCCGATCTGCGCGTGTGCGGCAGCGGCAGCCGTTTCGGGGTGCCGGTCAAGCGGCTCGGCTTGACGATGGCCTATGCCGAGATGAAACCGCTGATCGATCTGGTCGGTTATTCGGCGGCGCTCGACATCCTGTTCACCGGCCGGATGCTCGATGCCGATGAGGCGCTGCGGCTCGGCCTGGTCAATCATGTCGTGGCCGATGACGCAGTGGCGGAAACGGTCGCCGGCATGGCCGCCGAAATCGCAGCCGGCGCGCCGCTGGTGGCACGCTGGCACAAACGCTTCGCGCGCAAGCTGCGCGACGGTGAGTCGCTGAGCGACGGCGATCATGCCGAGTCGTTCGCATGCTTCGACACCGAAGATTTCAAGACCGGTTACCGGTCGTTTCTGGCCAAGCAGCCGCCGATCTTCCGCGGCCGCTGAACGGAGCAACGATGAACGCAATCGATTCGCCGAGCCACGCCGGCAGCGGCACCGGCGCGCTGGCTGGGCTGCGCGTGCTCGAACTGGGGCAGATCATGGCCGGGCCGGTGTGCGGCATGATGCTGGCCGATCTGGGCGCTGACGTGATCAAAGTCGAGAAGAGCGGCGGCGGCGATGATGCGCGAGGCTATCGCGAGCCGCGCATCAACGGCGTGTCGGCGCCGTTCCTGATGCTCAACCGGAACAAGCGATCGGTGGTCATCGATCTGCAGCGAGAACAGGGCAAGGCGCTGCTGAAGAAGATGGTTGAAACGGCCGACGTAGTGATCGAGAACTTCCGGCTGGGCACGATGGAAAAGCTTGGCCTCGGCTATGACGAGCTGTCGCGCATCAATCCGCGCCTGATCTATTGCGCGATTTCCGGCTACGGCCGCAGTGGTCCGCTGGCCGAAGCGGGCGGCTTCGATCTGATCGCGCAGGGCTTTTCGGGTCTGATGAGCATCACCGGCGAGCCGGGTGGCCGGCCCTTGCGCAATGGCAATTCGGTTTGCGACGTCAACGCGGGCCTGCTGGCCGCCTTCGGCATTCTCGCCGCCGTGCGGCAGCGCGAGCGCACCGGCCTGGGGCAGGTGGTGGATACGTCCTTGTTCGAAGCGGGCTTGCAGCAGCTGTACTGGCACGCCGCCATCTATTTCGCCACCGGCGAATCAGCCGGCGGCACCGGCGCGGCGCACGTGCTGATCGCTCCTTACGAAGCGTTTGCCACCGGCGATCAGTGGATCATCATCGGCGGTGCCAACGAACGCAACTGGGTGCGCGTCGCGCAGATACTCGGTCACCCCGAATGGGTCGACGATGCACGCTTCGCCAGCAACGATGCGCGGATGCGCAACAGCCAGGCCTTGCGCGAGGCCATCACCGAGGTGCTGGTGAAGCAGCCGGCCGCGTATTGGTTGCAGGCCTTCGATGCCGCCGGCGTGCCTTGCGGGCCGATCCATTCGGTGGGCCAGGCGCTGTCGCATCCGCAGGCGATCGCGCGCGGCATGCTGGTCGAGCAGGCGCATCCGTCGGCCGGTAGCGTGCGTTCGGTGGGGCTGCCGGTGAAGCTGTCGCACTCGCCGATGCGCAACCGCAATGCGGCGCCGATGCTGGGCGAGCACAGCCGCGAGGTGTTGCGAGAGTATGGCTTCGGCGAATCCCAGATCGATGAAATGATCGCGGTGGGAGCCGTGGCGGTGCAAGACGTGCCGGTTGGGCATGGACGAAGCTAGTGTTCTGCCCCGTTAATTCGTAGGCACAAAATCTGCATAGGTTGAGGCATCCTTGGAGGTGCCCTATGCCCAACGCACACACCCGTACCAGCAACATCGAGCTCACTGAGATCGAGCGTGCGCAACTCGTCTCGATG